>JAHBZM010000001.1:2936088-4404132 GCA_019635435.1 Ramlibacter sp.
AGATCGCCACCACCGAGACCCCGGGCTTGCCGAAGGTGGTCACGGCCTTGACCACCGGCACCTCGATGCCGGCCGACGAGCCCGACAGCACCTGCAGGCTGGCATGCTTGACGCCGTCGCCGGGCCCGCCCGCCGGGTCGAGCTTCATCGCGGACGTCGCCGAGAAGTTGCTCGGCTGCTCCGATGCCGTGAGGTACAGGATGCGGAATTTGCCGATGGCAATCACGTCACCATCGGCCAGCTTGTGGGGGCCCACCACCTTGCGGTTGTTGACGAAGGTGCCGTTGGTGCTGTGCAGGTCCTGGACGCTCACGTCGGCCAGGCCATGCAGTTCAAAGGCACAGTGCTCGCCGCTGACCGCCAGGTTGTCCAGCACGATGTCGTTGCCCGGACGGCGGCCGAGCGTGGTGCGGTCCTTGGTCAGGTAGACGTGCTTGATCTCGACGCCTTCCACCGATGCAATGAGCTGTGGCATGGGATTTCCCGGCTGTGGTGACTTCAGGCCATGGTAGCCCGATGACCCGTGCCCGGCAAGGACACGCGGGCGCTGACAGAATCCGGGCTCCCATGAACACCTCTTCCCTGAGCCCCTGGCGCATCGCCGTGGCCGGCCTGCTGTCACTGGCCGTGGCCATGGGCATCGGCCGCTTTGCCTTCACCCCGCTGCTGCCCATGATGCTGGCCGATGGCGTCATCACCCTGCCCGCGGCCAGCTGGCTGGCCAGCGCCAATTACCTGGGCTACCTCGTGGGCGCGCTGTTGTGCACCTTCCAGCCCTGGCTGTGGCGCCGGCTCGGCCCGCTGCCCGCCGTCAACGGGCCAGCCATGGTGCGCGCCGGCCTGGCCGCCACCACGCTGCTCACGCTGGGCATGGCCTCACCCTGGGCGCCCGCGTGGCCGCTGCTGCGCTTTGCGGCCGGCGTGGCCAGCGCGCTGGTATTCGTCTACACCTCGGGCTGGTGCCTGGGCCAGCTTTCGCGCCTGGGCCTGCCGGCCATGGGCGCCATGATCTACACCGGCCCGGGCGGCGGCATCGTGCTCAGCGGCCTGGCCGCCAGCGGCATGGTGGCGCTGGGCGGTTCGGCGGCCACCGGCTGGCTGATCTTCGGCGCGCTGGCGGCCGCGCTCACCGCCGTGATCTGGCCGGTGTTCCGGCCCGACCGGGACCTTCCCGCCGCGCCCCCCGCCGCCGCCGGCACCGGCAGCACCGGGCCCCGGCGTGACGGCGCTGAAATTGCCCTGCTCACGCTGGCCTATGGCCTGGCGGGCTTCGGCTACATCATCACCGCCACCTTCCTGCCCGTGATCGCGCGCCAGGCCCTGCCCGGCTCGCCCTGGCTCGACCTGTTCTGGCCGATCTTTGGCGCCGGCGTGGTGGCGGGCGCGGTCATCGCCTCGCGCATCCGGCGCAGCGGCGACCTGCGGTGGATGCTGGTGGGCTGCTACCTGGTCCAGGCGCTGGGCATCGCGGTGGGCGTGTGGAGCCCCAGCCTGGCCGGCTTCGCGCTGGGCAGCCTGCTGCTGGGCCTGCCGTTCACGGCCATCACCTTCTTTGCCATGCAGGAAGTGCGGCGCCTGCGGCCCGAGGCGCCTTCCAGCCTCATGGGCCTTTTGACCGCCATGTACGGCGTGGGCCAGATCGTCGGGCCACCGCTGGCCGCCGCGCTGCTGGCGCGCAGTGCCTCGCCGGGCCAGGGCTTCACGCTGTCGCTGGAGATCGCGGCGGCGACGCTGGTGGCCGGGGCCCTGCTGTTCGGCGCCATGACGCGGCTGTATCCCGTGACCGGCGGGGCAGCCGGTACCATGCGTTGATGCAACGTACCGTGCCGTCCCGCGAGGACATCGCCCTGCTACCCGCTTTCGACCGGCTGGGCCTGGCGCAGATCCGGCTCGCCAGCACCGAGGCCCAGGCCGAGCAGGCCCGCGCCGAACTGCTGCGCGCCAGCGCCTGGGGTTTCGACACCGAGTCCAAGCCCACCTTCCGCAAGGACGAGGTGTCCGAGGGCCCGCATGTGGTGCAACTGGCCACGCGCGAGCGGGCCTGGGTGTTCCAGCTGCATGACCTGCCCTGCCGCCGCGTGGTGGCCGCGCTGCTCGCCACCCCGGGCATCGTCAAGGCCGGCTTCGGGCTGGGCGATGACAACAAGCGCATTCTCGGCAAGCTCGGCGTGGCGGCCGTGGACGTGCTGGACCTCAACACCGTGTTTCGCCAGGACGGCTGGCGCAAGGACATGGGCGTGAAGGGCGCGGTGGCCGTGCTGTTCAACCAGCGCTTCATCAAGTCCAAGAAGGCCGGCACCTCCAACTGGGCCAACCCCCGGCTGACCGAGGCGCAACTGGTCTACGCCGCCAACGACGCCTATGCAGCGCTGCGCGTGTACGACGCGCTGGGCCTGGGCCGGCCGGCGCCAGCCTGAGCGGCTCAGCCGCCCACGGCCTTCAGGTCGAGCGTGTGCGAATGGCCCAGCCACAGCGCGCAGTCGCGGTGGTCGCGCAGCTCGTCGCCGGTGTTGGGGTGCAGGAACACGTCCAGCGCCCCGTGGTTCAGCGCGAGCCAGCCCGCCACCGGCGCAAACTGGGCGGCCTCAAACGCCAGCTGATAGCTCCACATGGGGTGCGGGCCCACGGGCTTTTCGTGAAAGCGCCCCATCTGGATGCGCTCACCGAGCTCGGCCTGGATGACTTCGCGCAGGGTCCAGGCGGCATCGCGCGAGGCGGCGTCAAAGTACACATGGGCGTGCCAGCTGGCGATCAGGGCGGGGTTCAGGTTGCTCATGGCGCAGATTGTGGCAAATGCGCCCGCACCCAGCGCACGATGTCGGTCTGCCCCATGGCACCGGCCTGGCGTGCAACTTCGCGCCCGCCCGAGAACAGCGCCAGCGTGGGAATGCTGCGGATGCTGAAGCGGGCCCCCAGCGCCGTGGCCTCTTCGGTGTTGACCTTGGCCACCCGCACCCGCGGCTCCAGCTGGGCCGCCGCCTGCTCGTAGGCCGGCGCCATCATGCGGCAGGGTCCGCACCAGGGCGCCCAGAAGTCCACCAGCAAGGGGATCTGGCTGCGCGTGAGGTGGCGCTCGAATGCCGCCTCGTTGAGCGCCACCGGGTGGCCGTCAAACAGCGGCTTCTTGCACTGGCCACAGTCGGGCGCGGCGCCCAGCTGGTCGGCGCGGACCCGGTTGGTGGTGTGGCAGTGCGGGCAGATGATGTGCAGCGATTCACTCATGACCTGCATCTTGAGGCCACGAGGCGGTTTTGCAAGCGGGGGCGCTGCCGCGCAGCGGGACCGGCTTGATACACATCAACCACAGCGCCGGCGATCGGGCGCATCATGGGGCCTGACATTCTCAGGAGGTAACACCATGTTCAAGCACATTCTTCTGGCCACCGATGGCTCGCCGGCATCCGAGCACGCTGCGGGGCTGGCGGTGGAACTGGCCAGCGTGCACGGCGCGCGGCTGACCGCCCTGTACGTGATTGACCCCTACCCTTACCTGGGCATTGGCGAAGCCAACCCGGTCGGGTTCCAGGCTTACACCGCAGCCGCGATGGAACACGCCTCGCAGGCCCATGCAGCCATCGCCGCGCGCTGTGAAAAGAGCAACCCGCCAGTCAAGCTCGAGGTGCGCGTGGCCCAGGACGTGGGCGCCGCGGCCGGCATCGTGCAGACCGCCAGCGAGCAAAAGGCCGACCTTGTGGTGGTGGGCTCCCATGGCCGCACCGGCATCGCGCGGCTGATGCTGGGCAGCGTGGCCGCCCGGGTGGTGGCGGAGTCGCCAGTGCCGGTGCTGATCGCGCGCTGAGCGACGCGCCGGCCCAGCTCCCTTCCCTGTTAGCGCCCTGTTAGCGCCCGACCCAGCCGCCGCAGACCGGGAACACCTGGCCCACAAAGCAGTTGGCGGCCGCGCTGCACAGGTAGGCCGCAAAGCGCGCGTCTTCCTCGGGCGCCACCAGCCGGCCCAGCGGCACCTCGCGCCGCAGGCGCTCCTGGAAGGCCGGGTTGGCCTGGACCTCGGCCGGGAAGTAGGTGGGGTTGTCCACAAAGTTCTGCGCAATGGCATTGACCTGCACCTGGTGCGGTGCCATCTCCACGCCCACGGCCTGGGTCCAGGCCAGTTGCGCGCCGCGCGCGGCGCTGTAGGTCGAGGTGCGTTTCATGCCGCGCAGGGCCGAGGCGCTGCCCATCACGAGGATCTTGCCCGAGCGGCGCCCGATCATCTGCGGCAGCACCGCGCGCGCCAGCCGCGGCAACGGGTCCACCAGATGGGCAAAGGTGTGCCGCCATTCGTCATCGCCCACCTCGGTCGCCCGGGTCGAGGGCGCCGGCACCGCGAGGTTGGCAATCAGCACGTCCACGCGCCCGGCCTGCCGCACCAGCTCCTCGGGCAACGCCGGGTCGGCCAGCGGCCGCAGGTCGGCGATCACCTCGGCGCCCTCGGCCGCCAGCGTGTCGCACAGGGTGGCGCCCATGAAGGCATCGGCCTGGGTCACCAGCACCCGAAGGCCGGCCAGCAGGGGCTGGCTCATGCGGGCTTGACGGTCGCGGCCTTGCGGTCGGCCACCACCTTCTGGGCCGAGGCGCGCTCGCCCACGAGCTTGATATAGGGCTTGTAGTCCACCCCCGCGGCCAGCAGCAGGTCTTCGCCATACACGGCCTTGGTGGCCATGCCCACCAGCGGCAGATGGGCGAAGGCCGAGCAGTCGGCCTGGCTCAGGCTGTCGCCGGCCACATAGGGGGCAAAGCGCGCCAGCCGCTTGAACGCCGCGATGTTCTTCTGCAGCTGCTTGTGCACGCGGGCCTTGCTGCCATCGCTGATCGAGCCGCCAAAGAAGGCCTGCGGGTACAACTCGCGCGCGACCAGCTCGAGGTGCAGGTCTATGAAGATCGTGAGCTCACGCACCTTGGCGGCGGCGAACGGGTCGGCCGGCAGCAGGGCCGGCGCGGGCTGCAGGGCCTCCACGTATTCGAGCATGGCCTGGCTTTCGCACAGCCCGCCGTGCGGGGTGCGCAGGAATGGGATCTTGGCCAGCGGCGAGTCGCGCAGCACCTCTTCGTCGGTGCGGTAGGTCTCCACCTTCTCTTCGGTGAAAGGCAGGCCCTTCTCGAGCAGGGCCAGCTTGACCTTGTTGTAGTAGTTGGAAATGGGCGAGCCGCAGAGGGTAAGGGTCATCGATGTCTCCTGTGAACCCGTGCAGTTTAGGGGGCCGTCCGCGCCGGCGCAGCCACGCGGGGGACAGCGTTCCCCAGGGTCAGGCTGTGGGCCGCTTCACGGGCCGCGCGGCGCGCCCGGCGCCGACGCGGGCAGGTCGTCGTAATAGTGAAAGGCGTGGCAGCTCCCCGCCCAGTGGACGTTGGTGGCCTGGCGCGTGCCCACGCCCACCAGGCGGCGGCCCGCGGCCCGCATCTTCTGCGCGAGCGGCATGAAGTCGCTGTCACCGCCCACCACCACCACCGTGCCGATGTGGGCCTGCCGGCCAGTGTCTTCCATGGCATCGAGGCACAGGCGGATATCAGCGCCATTCTTGGCGGTGCCACCCGGCGGAAACATCTGAACGAGGTCGATCGCGTGCTGCAGCAGCACCTCGCGGTAGCGGCCAAAGTACTGCCAGTTGCAATACGCGCGGTGAATGGCCAGCGGGCCATAGCCCAGGGCCAGGGCCACCACGGCCGCCACGTCCACCAGCGGCTCCTGCACGCGGAAACGGTTGTCGGGCTGCTTGTAGGCGCCTTCCTGGCGCGCCTCGCACAGGCTGGCGTGCAGGTTCTCGAAGTCCCAGTACAGGGCAACCGCGGGGCGGTCCGGCAGGGGTGGCGAGGTGTTGGTGGTCATGGGATAGCCCGGATGCTACTTGACCCGGCGCCCGCCACCGCTCAGAAGCGCCGGCTCAGCCCCACGCTGAAGCCATGCGGCAGCAGCTTCACGCTCCAGGCCTCGTCGCGGCCCTGGGCGTACAGGCCCGTGGCCACCCCCAGCGCCATGCCAGCCAGCACATCGGTCTGCCAGTGCGCCTGGTTCTTGAGCCGCGCCACGCCGCTGTACAGCGGCAGCGCCGCCAGGGCCCAGACGGCCGGGTGGTCGTCGTGGTACTCGGCAATGAACGGCGTGACGATGGCCGTGATGTGGGTCACCTCGCCACTGGGGAAGCTGTGCCCGCCCGGGGAACCGCCCCAGGCATTGGGGTCGTTCCCGTCCCGGGGGCGCTGGCGGCGCAGCGTGGACTTGCCCAGCAGGGCCACGGCATCGGCCATGACCATGGCGTCAGTGGCCTTGAAAAAAGTGCGCCCCAGCCGGGTGTCGCTGCCCTCCCAGAGGGCGCCGCCCAGCACCACCAGTGCCGATCCGTACTTGAGCGTGTTCTGCTTGCCCGGCGACCAGATGCCGCTGTCGTCGCGGTTCAGCCGGTGGTCCAGGCCCAGCGGCCCGCCGGCCAGCGCCAGGCCGCCCGTGCTGCCCAGCGCGAGGGCCAGCAGGCCGCGGGCCAGCGTGCGTGAAGGGGTGAAAGTCATCGCCCGAGCCTCGCCCGCCGGGCTTAAGAGAGCCTTATCGCGCCGCGGCCGGGTACAGGCTTGGTAGAGGCTTGGTGCAGGCTTGGTACAGTCGGGCACTCTCCACAACACACAGGCGACGCCATGGCGCGACCGAACGTATGGGCCGGCAAGGTGCTGGCGCTCATCCAGGGCGGCAACGCCGCGGCCGCCATCGCGCAGATCAAGGTCGCCCCCAGCGTCAAGGACCTCCAGGCGCTGCACGCGGCCATGGCCGCCGCGAAGCTGGGCGGCCGCTGGCGCGACGTGGACGCGGCCATTGAAGACAACCTGGCGCTGCTGTCGGCTCCGCGCCTGCACCGGTCCCCCTGACATGAGTTTTGAATCGCTGGGCCTGCAGCCCGCCCTCGCGCGCGCGGCGGCCGACCTGGGCCTGCACACCCCCACCCCCATCCAGGCCCAGGCCATCCCGGCCATCCTGCGCGGCGCCGACCTGCAGGGCCAGGCCCAGACCGGCTCGGGCAAGACGGCGGCCTTTGCGCTGCCCCTGCTGCAATGGCTGCAGCAGACGCCGCCCCAGCAGCCCCGCCGCACGGCCGCGCTGGTGCTGGTGCCCACGCGCGAGCTGGCGGCCCAGGTGGGCGAAGTCGTGCGCAGCCTGGCCGTTCATCTGGCGCACCGGCCCAAGGTGGCCGTGCTGTTCGGCGGCGTGTCCATCAACCCGCAGATGATGGGCCTGCGCGGCGGCGCCGAGGTAGTGGTGGCCACGCCGGGCCGCCTGCTCGATCTGGTGGACCACAACGCACTCAGGCTGGGCAGCGTGGGCCTGCTGGTGCTGGACGAGGCCGACCGCTTGCTGGACCTCGGCTTTGCCGACGAACTGGGGCGGGTGCTGGCCCTGCTGCCCGCGCGGCGCCAGAACCTGTTCTTTTCTGCCACCTTTCCGCCCGCGGTCCAGGCGCTGGCAAGCGCGCTGCTGCGTGAACCGGTGCGCGTGGAAGTGGCGGCCGGGCCCGGCCATGAGCCGGCCATCGCCCAGCAAGCCATTGCGGTGGACGCGAGCCGCCGCACCCAGCTGCTGCGGCACCTGGTCAAGCAGCAGGGCTGGCAGCGCGCGCTGGTGTTCGTGGCCACCAAGCACGCGGCCAACATCGTTGCGGAAAAACTCTACAAGGCCGGCGTTTATGCCACCGCCTTTCATGGCGACCTGAGCCAGGGCGCGCGAAAGCAGGTGCTGGACGAGTTCAAGGCCGAGCGCTGGGAGGTGGTGGTGACCACCGACCTCGCGGCCCGCGGCATCGACATCGCGCAACTGCCGGTGGTGGTCAACTACGACCTGCCCCGCTCGGCCGTGGACTATGTGCACCGCATCGGCCGCACGGGCCGCGCGGGCGAGACCGGCCTGGCGGTCAGCTTTGTCAGCGCCGGCACCGAGGCCCACTTCCGGTTGATCGAAAAACGCCAGGGCCTGAGCCTGCCGCGTGAACAGGTGCCGGGTTTTGAGCCGGCTGAGCTGCCCGTGACCGAAGCGGCAGGCGAGACGACCCACCCGGCCGCGCCCGGCAATGGCGGCATCAAGGGCAAGCGCCCGAGCAAGAAGGACAAGCTGCGCGCGGCGGCCGCAGCGGCAGCGGCAGGTAAGGACCAGGGCGGCTGAGTTCGCTCAGTCCTGCGTGGTGAGATCGCCAGCCGCGCCTTCAGCAGCAGCTTCGCCGGGCGCACGGGCCTTGCGCTTCGCCGCGCGGGCCAGGATTTCAACGTAGGCCGTGGCGGCGCCTTCACGCGCCGCGCCATCGAGCAGGCCAATGAGCGTGGCCAGGTGCGCGGGAACGGCATCGTCCGCCGTGGCGCCAAACCGGCAGTCAAAGTCCCAATAGTCCATGCCTTCGGGCAAGGCGCGACGGCGCTCGCGCTTGAGGTATTTGCGGATCTCGTGCTTGACGGCGTCCAGGACGCGGTCAGGGTTCTTGCCCTCGGGGCGAAGCGGGAAAGTTTTTCTCATGGGCGATGGTACCGCGCCGATCCCTGCGCCGCCCCAAGGCGCGAAAGCCCCCCGGGGGCAGCGACCCACGCGAAGCGGGGGAGCGTGGGGGCTCTAGGAACCCGTCGGGCCGCCCAGCAGGCGCTGCAGTTCGCCGCTGGCGATCAGCGCCTTGAGGTCGGTCGCGCCGCCCACCAGGGTGCCCTTGACGAACACCATGGGAAAGGTCGGCCAGCCAGTCCACATCTTCAGGGCGTTGCGCTCGCGCCAGGTGTTCAGGTAGTTGCCATATTCCAGATAGCGGTAAGGCACGCCGGCGTCGTCCAGCGCCTTGCGGGCCTGGCGCGGAAACGGGTTGATGCCCATGCCCACCACCACCACGTCGGTGCTGCCCACGGCGTCCATCACCTCCTGCACGATGGCCTGCTGGTGGCCCGCGATCTTGCTGCGGATGGCGGGGTGGATCTGGGCTTCGTCAAGAATCGGGCGTGGCATGGGGGCTCCTCAGGCTCGGGAGCGCTCACGGTAGCACAGGCCCGGCGCGGGGCCGGCGGCGACCGACCCCGTTGCAGGGCCATCGCATCGGGCCGATACTTTGGCGATGCCTGACCCAGCAGACCCCACCACCCCCACCCCCTCCCCCGCCGACCGGCCGCGCACCCCGCGCCTGGAGAAATGGCTAATGGCGCTGGTGGTGCTGGCCATTGCCGTGCTGGCCGTGCGGGGCGTGCGCTCGGGGCCCGAGCCCGCCGTGCTGCTGCCCCCGCCGGCCCTGGACATCGCCGCCAGCGAAAGCACAAGCCCCCAGACCCTGGTGCTGGCCGGTGGCTGCTTCTGGGGCGTGCAGGCCGTGTTCCAGCACACGCGCGGCGTGCTCAATGCGGTGTCGGGTTACGCCGGTGGCACGCAGGCCAGCGCCAATTACGAGGAGGTCAGCAGCGGGCGCAGCGGCCACGCCGAGGCGGTGCAGATCACCTACGACCCCAGACAGGTGTCACTGGGGCAGTTGCTGCAGGTGTATTTCTCGGTCGCGCATGACCCGACGCAGCGCGACCGCCAGGGCCCCGACATCGGCAGCCAGTACCGCTCGGCCATTTTCTACGGCGATGCGCGCCAGCTGGAAGTCGCCCAGCGCTACATCGCCCAGCTGGACCAGGCCAGGGTGTTTGGCAGCGGCATTGCCACGGAACTGGCGGCGCTCAAGGGCTTCTACCCGGCCGAAGCGCACCACCAGGACTACGCGACCAACTTCCCCTCGGTGCCCTACATCGCCACCTTCGACCGGCCCAAGATCAATCACCTGAAGCAGGCGTTTCCGGCGCTGTACCGCGAGACGCCGGTGCTGGTGGCCCGGGCTGGTCCAGCAGCGGGAAGTTGAGCAGCCGCGTGGCGATCACGGTTTCGGTCAGGAAGCACAGCAGCGCCAACAGGAAACACGCCACGCCCGAGAGGAAGCCGCCGATGGCCCAGCGGCTGCTCTGGAAGGCCGTGGTCTCGCCCAGAAACAGCAGGATGATGGTCAGCCCGATCAGGAAGGCGCAGGTGGTCAGCAGCGCGATGCAGCCGTTGGCCAGCCGGCCGCGCAGTCGCAGTTCGCCCAGCTCCACGGCGGCGCGCGCCAGCTGCCCGGGGTCGGCGGCGGCGCGGGCCCGGTCTTCCACCAGGCGCGCGCGGTCGATGATGCGGGCCAGCCGTCCGGCGACCGCGCCGATCATGCCCGACACCGCGGTGAGCAGGAACACGGGCGCGACGGCCAGCTGGATGCCGTGGGTGATGGTGTCGGAGTCGAGCGGAAAAGCCATGGTCAAGCGGATCAAAGTCCGGATTTTGCTACATTTTCAATAGCGCACAGTGGCCGCCCCGTCTGGACTTCAGGCACTTTTGTCATCGAATTGGGCCTGAACCGGCGCCCGGGCCTCTGGCTGGCGGCTGAAACACCACGGGCTCCTTGCCCACGGGCCGCACCACCACCGAATTGGCCATCTTGTCGTGCCAGCCCTGCTTGCGCCGGTCAAACGCGATCCACAGATAGCCCAGGCCCAGCGCCAGGAACGACACGATGTAGCCCACATAGCGGATGCACGATTGCGTGGGGGTCAGCGGCGCGCCGGTGTCGGCGTCGACGATGCGCGCCGAAATCGCCATCTTGCCGGGCGTGGCCCCCAGGTAGACCCAGAAGCCGATCACCAGCACCGCCGGCAGCACCAGGTTGATCAGCAGGTCGGCCGTGCCCTGGAAACCCACGCCCGTGGGCGACGACAGCCGGCCGTAGATCAGCCAGGTCAGCGGCAGCGTCACCAGCAACTGCAGGACGATGTCGATCAGCGACGCGCCCAGCCGGGGCCAGAAGCCGACGTATTCGAGGTGGGAATCCTGCATGGTGTGGGCCTTCGGTGTCTGATGATCAGTGGCCGGCCCGCGCCGCGGCCCCGCCGCCCACGGCCCGCCGCACCACGCCGCCAATGGTCAGGCCCTGGCCCAGGATGGAGAACACCACGATGCAGTAGGTCAGTGCCACGATCAGGTCGCGCGCCGGCCCGGCCGGCAGCGACAATGCCAGCGCCACCGAGATGCCGCCGCGCAGGCCGCCCCAGGTCAGCACCCGCGCCGCGCCCTTGGGCAGGTGAAAGAACTTCTTCAGCAGCGTGACCGGCAGGCCCACGGTGAGCCCGCGCGCCAGCAGCGTGATGACCAGGGCCAGGCCGGCCGCGGCCAGCACGCTGGCCGAGAACGCCACTACCAGCACCTCCATGCCGATCAGCACGAACAGCACGGCGTTGAGGATTTCGTCCAGCAGCTCCCAGAACATGTCGATGTAGCGGCGCGTGGTGTCGGACATGGCCAGCGCCCGGCCGTGGTTGCCGATCATCAGCCCGGCCACCACCATGGCCAGCGGACCCGACACATGCAGCCGGGTGGCCAGCGCGTAACCGCCCATCACGGCGGCCAGCGTGATCAGCACCTCGACCTGGTAGTTGTCCACGCTGCGCAGCAGCCGGAAGGTGATGTAGCCCAGCACCAGCCCGTACAGCAGGCCGCCACCGGCCTCGTGCGCCAGCAGCTGCGCGCCGTGGCCCCAGGTGGGTGTCTCGCCCGTGGCCAGCATGCCCAGCAGCAGCGAGAAGATGACGACGCCCACGCCGTCGTTGAACAGCGATTCGCCGGCGATCACCAGCTCCAGGTCGCGCGGCGCACCCGCGGTCTTGAGGATGCCCATCACCGCGATCGGGTCGGTGGGTGAAATCAGCGCGCCGAACAGCAGGCAGTAGATCAGCGGCAGCTGCAACCCGGTCAGGGGCAGCAGCAGCCAGGTGCCCAGCCCCACCACCAGCGTGGAGACCGTGGTGGCCAGCACGGCAAGCGTGCCCACCTGCCAGCGCCAGGCGCGCAGCTCGCTCAAATCCACATGCAGCGCGCCGGCGAACAGCAGGAGCGACAGCATGCCCTGCATCAGCACGTCGGAAAAATCGATGGAGCGCAGCAGCGACTCTTCGTACTGGCGCAGCCCGAAATCAATGCCCGCCAGATCCAGCCCGATCAGGGCCAGCGACATCAGCAGCGCCGCGGCCATGACCCCGATGGTGGTGGGCAGGCCCACGAAGCGGTGGTTCAGGTAGGCCAGGACGGCGGTGACAACCAGGCAGGTGGCAACAATGTCAAGCATGGGGCGCGGGCAGTCTCGGGTGGCTCGGACGCCAAGGGTAACGCACCTGCATGACGCGCGGGGCAAGGGCGCCGGCGGCCAAAGCCGGCGGCGGCCTCAGTCGAGCAGGGAGGCCTCGAGCGCGGACTGCAGCGTCACGGCCACGGCGGCGATCTCCTGGGCCTTGTCCTGCCCGTTGATGATGCGCCGCGCGCCCAGGTAGTCGCAGGTGGTGGCGTTGATGTAGCCGGCCAGCTTGCGGCCCGTGAACATGCCCGCGCGCATGCCCAGCGACATGATGCGGTAGGCGTTGAGCGGCTCCAGCACCAGCGCGGGCTGGGTCACAAAGGCCGTGCCCAGGCCCAGCGCGGCGCTCAGGCGGGTGTAATTGGCGCGGCCCGTGATCTGCACGTAGCCGCGTCCCTTGAAGCGCAGGCCGTCGCCCGTCTGGGTGTTGCCCAGCCGCACGCTGAGCGCAGTGGGCCGTTCATATTTGGCGAAGTACGAGTCGGCGCCGTACTCGGTCACCGGGTGGAAGGTGTTGGCGCATTCATGCTTGACCGTGGCCAGCATGTAGGCCACCCAGCGCAGGTCGGTGATGTCGGGGTCGAGCTGGACGCTGGCCAGCAGCGCGTCCAGCCCCTGGTACTGCGAGGCCGTGAGCGGCGCGATGGCGGACTCGTAGCGGGCCGCGAAGGCCTGGTGGTCGAAATACATGGTGCCGGCCTCGTGCTCAGGGGGCCGCCATCCGGTACACATCGACCATGGCATTGGAGCCACTGACCAGCATCACGCCCGACCAGACCAGGGTGCCGCCCGCCGGTGCCGCCGTGCCACCCGCCTGCAGCTTGAGCGCCGCCGGAATGGCGCCAGCCTCTTCAAAGGTCACCAGGTTGGTGATGGTGCCATCGACCGCGGTGAGCTGGCTGCGCTGGAACTCGCTGGCCAGCGCCTCCTCGCCGCGCAGGGCGTTCTGGATCTTGGCCAGCGTGTTGCTGCCGCTGACGGTCATGTGGTATGTGGACATGAAAGGCCTCCTGGGTCACAGCTTGCTTCTGATTTCCTTGGCCAGATCGGGCCGGGCGCGCAGCACGCGCCTGAAGTTGTCGCCCAGCGAGGCCCTGGCCTGCTCGACCGTGCCCTGTGGCAGACCCTCCAGCCCCAGCAGCTTGAGCAGCTTCTGGTTCTGCGCGAGGTCGCCGCTCTTGATGGCGGCAAGAACGGCGTTGGTCACCGCGGCGCGGTCGTCGATCTGGGCATCGGTCAGCGCGGGCGCCTCGCCCAGCGATGTCAGCGCCTGATCGGCGCGGGCCTCGCGCGCCGAGGCACTCGCATGCACGGCCGCCACGGCCGCGTTGAGCGTGCCGGCGGCGTAGTAGGCATGGGTGTCGGCCACCGCCTGCGTGAAGCTGTAGTCTTCCAGCGGCTTCTTCACGCCCTCCAGGATCTGCAGCAGCACCTCCTTGCGCTGCGCGTTCATGGTGGCCACCAGGGCCGAGGTGGTCTTTTCGTAAAAATAGTTCTTGTCCACCACGGCCCGCGAGCCCGAAACGCCCGCCGCCATGGCCGCGAGGTTGGTCTTGGCCCGCGCGCCCAGGGCCGTGGTGCCCAGCAGGTTCAGGCCCAGCACCAGCATCTCCGAGGCGGTGTCGATCTGCTGCTTGTCGGCGGTCAGGTCGCTGATGAACTGGATGTAGGCCAGATTGGCCATGGCCACGCGCGCATCGACAAAGGCGTTGCGCCGCGCCATGGTGGGCGTGCCCGCGTAGTAGGACGTGACCGAGGCCGTGGTGCTCAACGAGGCGCGCAGCGCGGTCATGTCGGCCTCGACGCTGTACGCCGGGTCGGGCGAGCCGCCATGGCGCAGGCTGGAGCAGCCCGTGAGCAGTGCGGCCGCGCCCAGCAAGGCCCAGACCATCCATCGTTTGACGATTTGCATCTTCCCTCCCCCTCCCCGCCCCGGCGGGCGCGATGGCCGCAATGTACGGGGGAAGATGGCGCCGCGCATCCCCTAAATTGGGGAGGCGGCCGGACCTCAGGCCGACGACTCGTCGCGCACGAAGACGATGCCGGGCTGCTTGAACTCGCGGTCGTAGCTGAGCAGGTGGGTCTGCTCGGTCACCTGGCCGGATTTTTCCCGGATGGTGGCGTGAACCTCGAACACCCCCCAGGTCCAGATCATCAGGCTGCAGTTGGGGTTGGCCGGCGTGCGTGCCACGCGGTGGACCGGCTCGCCAAAACTCGGGTGCAGGCGGTAGGTCACCGATTCAACAAAGGGCACGCGGCCGCCGGCCAGGTAAATCCAGACCTTGTAGTGGTCGCGCTTGCCGTCGGAGCGGTAGTGCACGGGCCGCTTCGCGCCGGCCGGGTAGACCAGCGCCGGGTCAACGGCCGAGTCAAGGACCGTGAAGTTGGAGATCGGGGCGGAGCTTTGCAAACGGGAACCTCAAGTGGCACAGGTCATGGACAGAAGGCCAATGTTAACCAGCCGGTGCGGGCGCTGGCGGCCCGTCGACCAGCGCGCTGGCCTCGTCGGGCGGACGGGCCACCGCGCGGATGCCGTCATCGGGCAGGTCCGGCTCGACCGGCGGCGCGACCACCGCCGCCGGCGGTGCGACCGGGGGCTGCGCCGCCGAGGCCGCGGCATCGTTGATGGCCTTGGACTCGCCAAAGTAGTAGCCGATGATCGAGCCCACCAGGCCACCCAGCGTGGCGGCCACGGCCTGCAGCGCTTCCTTGATCTCGTCAATGCTGCCCGAGGCCTGGTACAGCGCGTAGGCCAGCGCCAGGCCGAAGATCAGCACGATCAGCAGCGCCAGCAGGTGGCGGAAGTCATTGATGATCTTGGTGAGCGCCTCGGTCACGAGGTAGCGCAGGTTCTGGGTGGGGGCCTGGCGCGGCGCCTGCAGCGAACTCTTGAAGCGGCCCAGCCCGAAAACCCAGGCCAGCCACTGCACCACCGCCACGCCCGCCGCCAGGTAGGCCAGCAACAGCCAGGCGCCCGTGGCGTTGGCTTCGAAGACCTGAAAGATCGCCGTCATACCTCATCCTCCTTGAGGCCCTGCTGCATGTCACCGGTGGCGGGCCTGCTGTTTTTGACGCACCGAGGCCCAGACTGTCTTCGCAGCGCCGGCCGCTGTCAAGCCCGCGCCAGCCCTAACGCGATGGCGGCGCCCCGCCGCCCCAGGCCTCGGCCGGCACCGAACCGCCAAAACCGCGGGACCAGCCCGCGGGCGGCTCGGGCGCCTTGACCTCGGCCGGCACCAGCGGCGACAGCGGCTCGGTGGATTCGGCCGGCAGCACCAGCCGGGCCGCGGCGAACGTGGCCTTGGGGTCGAGCACGCGGGCCTTGAACGACGCCTGGAAGAAGTCCCCCACGATGGGCAACGCGCTGCGCGCGCCCTGCCCCCAGCTGTTGGCCATGGTCAGGCGGCTGTCGTTGAAGCCCACCCACGCGCCCGCCACCAGCTGCGGGTGCATCAGCATGAACCAGCCGTCGGTGTTGTCCTGCGTGGTGCCGGTCTTGCCGGCCACATCGCCCTGGATGCCAAAGCGCGAGCGGATCGCCGTGCCCGTGCCGCGGTCGATCACGCCGCGCAGGGTGTCCAGCAGGGTGTCGTCACTGGCTTGCGGCAGCGCGGTTTCGGCCACCGGCGGCGCGAAGGTCTCCAGCACCTTGCCGCTGCGGTTCTCGACCCGCAGCACCAGCACCGGCTCGAGGTAGTTGCCGCCATTGGCCAGCGTGCCGTAGGCCGTGACCATCTCCTTGAGCGTGACCGGGCTGGTGCCCAGCGCGAGCGAATACACCTCGTCGAGCTTGCTGCTGCGCACGCCCATGGCACGGGCCAGCGCGGCCACGCGCTGCGGGCCCACGCGCTGCATGAGCTGCGCGGTGATCACGTTCTTGGAATACGCCAGGCCGTCACGCAGGGTCATGGGCATGTAGCTGGGCTCGCCGCCATCGGTGGGCCGCCAGAACTGGCCGCCGCCGATGTCGATGTCCACCGGCTCGTCCATCAGCACCTCCAGCGGGCTGATGCCCTGCTCGAACGCCGCGCCATAGACGAAGGGCTTGAAGGTGGAGCCTGGCTGGCGCCGCGCCTGCTGCACATGGTCAAACTGGTCGCGCACGAAGTCGCGGCTGCCCACCCAGGCGCGCACCTGGCCGCTGTGCGGGTCCAGCGCCATGAAGCCCGCGGCCAGGCGGGCCTTGTCCTCGCGCAGGCTTTTCATGAACTGGGCATCGGCGAGCAGCGGCTTGAGGGCCTGGGTGTCGGTCAGCCCCGAGGCCCGCGCCGAACGGTAAGGCGCCGACTCGCGCACCAGGTCCTGCACCAGCGGCTGGCTGGGCGCAAAGCCGCCGCGCGGGCTCCAGCGCGCGTCGGCCTGCTTTTGCAGCGCGTCCATCTGGCGCGCCACGGCCTGGTTGGCCAGCGCCTGCAGGCGCGAGTCGATGGTGGTGCGCACCACCAGCCCGTCGGCGTGGATGTCGTAGCCATTGCGGTCGGCCCAGTCGATCAGCCAGCGGCGCAGCTGGCGCGCCAGGTGGGGCGCCTCGCCCAGCGGCTCGCCCTGGCGCTCGAAGTCCACCTTGAGCGGGCGCTTTTGCAGCGCGGGCAGCCGCGCCGCGTCCAGCTTGTCATGCTTGACCATCTGTGCCAGCACCACGTTGCGACGCTGCCGGGCGCGCTCGGGGTTGGTCACGGGGTTGTAGTAGCTCGTGCCCTTGAGCATGCCCACCAGCGTGGCCGACTCCAGCACATCGAGCTTGCCGGCGGGCTTGTCGAAATAGGTGTGGGCTGCCATCTCGATGCCGTAGGCGTTGTACAGAAAGGGCACGGTGTTCAGGTAGGTCTCGAGGATCTCGTCCTTGCTGTACACGGCCTCGATCTTGAGCGCGGTGATGGCTTCCTTGATCTTGCGCGTGATGCTCACCGCGCGGCCGATGTCGTCGGGGTACAGGTTGCGCGCGAGCTGCTGGGTGATGGTGGAGCCGCCCTGGCGGTCACCGGTCAGCGTGAGCAGCACGGCCGCGCCGGTGCGCCGGAAGTCAATGCCATGGTGCTCGTAGAAGCGGTGGTCCTCGGTCGAGATCAGCGCCGCCACCACGGCCGGCGAAATATCGGCCAGCTTGACCCATTGCCGGTTGGCGCGGCGGAACTCGGCCAGCACCTTGCCGTCGGTCGACATCAGCACCGCGGGCTGCTCGGCCTTGGCCTTGCGGATGTCGCCAATGCCGGGCGTGAACAGCAGCAGCACCAGCACATAGACCCCCAGCAGGGCCGGCAGCGCCAGCAGGGCACGCAGCGGGTGGCGCCGCAGCCACCCCCAGAGCAGCTGCAAACGCGGGAGGAGCCAGGCGGCGGCTCGGTCCAGGAACAATTTCATCCTGCGCAATGTACGCCAAGACCCGCGCCCCCGGCTGTAGGACACGGGCATTTGCGCGGCCCGGGCCCCATGGTTTATCGTCGCCCGATGCTGACCCGCCCCATCCCCTCCTCCGGCGCCCCGCTCCCCGTCATTGGCTGTGGTACCTGGCGCGGCTTTGACATTGCGGGCCAGCCCGAGCTGCGGGCCAGCCGCGCCGGCGTGCTGGCGGCGCTGTTTGACAGCGGCGGCAGCGTGGTGGACAGCTCACCCATGTACGGCTCGTCCGAGCAGGTGGTGGGCGAACTGCTGGCCGCCAGCGGCGATCGCGGCCGCGCTTTCGTGGCCACCAAGGTCTGGACCACCGGGCAGCGCGCCGGCATCGCGCAGATGGAGCGCTCGCTGGCGCTGCTGGGCACCGACCCGATCGACCTGATGCAAATCCACAACCTCGTGGACTGGCGCACCCAGCTGCTCACGCTGCGCGGCTGGAAGGCCCAGCGCCGCGTGCGCTACATCGGCATCACGCACTACACCGACTCGGCCCACGACGAGCTTGAGGCCGTGCTGCGCGCTGAACCGCTGGACTTTGTGCAGCTCAACTACGCCATGACCAACCGCGCCGCTGCCCGGCGCCTGCTGCCGCTGGCGGCCGACCGGGGGGTGGCGGTGCTGGTCAACCTGCCGCTGGGCGGCGGCAAGGCCTTGCAACGCCTGCGCGCGCAGCCGCTGCCCGGCTGGGCCGGCGAGATCGGCTGCACCAGCTGGAACCAGCTGATGCTCAAATTTGTGCTGTCGCACCCGGCGGTGACCTGCGCCATTCCCGGCACCTCCAGCGCCAGCCACATGCAGGACAACGCGCAGGCTGGCATGGGCACGCTGCCCGAGCCCGCTTTCTGGACCGCCGCTCGGCTGCGCGACTGCGGCGTGGACTGAGCGCGGCAACAGGTGAGTGAACCCAACCAAAGGACAATGAGGCCATGACAATCCGTGCCCTTTCTGCTCTTCGCGCTTTCTTCGCCTGTGTGACCCTGGCCGCGGGCCTGGCGGCCCAGGCCGCCGAGCCCGTCAGCACCAGCTTCTTCGGCCACACCGCCATTGGCGGGAAGGATGCCGTCTCGTACCACACGCCCGAGGTCCGGCAGGCCCACCGCGTGGCCGAAGGCAGCGCGCAGTTCACGGTGAAATACCTGGGCGCCGACTGGCACTTTGCGTCCCGGGCCAGTGCCGACAGGTTTGCGGCCAACCCGGCGGCCTATGCACCCCGGTACAACGGCTTTTGCGCCAACGCGCTGGCCTCGGGCGAAGGCCTGGTCCGCACCGACGGCAGCATCTGGGAGTTTTTTGGCAACAAGCTCTACCTGTTCTACGGCGAAAACGGCCGCAAGCGCTGGCTCACGGGCGACTGGAAAACCTTCCAGCAGCAGGCCGACGCGGCCTGGCAGGCCGAGCTGCGCAAGCCGTAGGCGGCGCGGCGACTATTCGGCGAGCGCCCGCATCTCGCGGATCAGGTCGGCCTTGCCCTCAAAGCCGATGCCGGGCAGTTCGGGCAACACCACGTAACTGTTGTCCACTTTCACGCCATCCGGAAAGCCGCCATAGGGCTGGAACAGGTCGGGGTAGGACTCGTTGCCACCCAGGCCCAGACCGGCCGCGATGTTCAGCGACATCTGGTGCCCGCCGTGCGGGATGCAGCGGCTGGGCGACCAGCCGTGCTGCTTGAGCATGTCCAGCGTGCGCAGGTACTCCACCAGGCCATAGCTCAGCGCGCAGTCAAACTGCAGCCAGTCGCGGTCGGGGCGCATGCCGCCGTGGCGGATCAGATTGCGCGCGTCCTGCATGGAGAAAAGATTCTCCCCCGTGGCCATGGGGTTGGCGTAGTAGTTGCGCAGCGTGGCCTGCAGCTCAAAGTCCAGCGGGTCGCCCGCCTCCTCGTACCAGAACAGGTTGTAGCGTGACAGCGCCTTGGCATAGGCGATGGCCGTGTCCAGGTCAAAGCGGCCGTTGGCGTCCACCGCCAGGCGCTGGCCGTCCTGCAGGATGCTCAGCACCGAGTCGATGCGGCGCAGGTCGTCGTCCAGCGAGGCGCCGCCAATCTTCATCTTCACCACCGAGTAGCCGCGGTCCAGGTAGCTGCGCATCTCGTCCTTGAGCTGGCTGTCGTCCTTGCCCGGGTAGTAGTAGCCGCCGGCCGCATAGACAAACACCTTGCGGTTGACCTGGCCGTTGCCATGGCGCTCGGCCAGCAGCTGGAACAGCGGCTTGTCGGCGATCTTGGCCACGGCATCCCACACGGCCATGTCAATCGTGCCGATGGCCACCGAGCGCTCGCCATGGCCACCGGGCTTTTCATTGGTGAACATCGTGGCCCAGATTTTGTGCGGGTCCAGGTTGGTGCCGGCCTCGTCCATCAGCGATGCGGGCGGGGCTTCCAGGATGCGCGGGATGAAGCGCTCGCGCATCAGCATGCCCTGGCCGTAGCGGCCATTGGAGTTGAAGCCATAGCCAATCACGGGCCGGCCGTTGCGCACCTGGTCGGTCACCACGGCCACCAGGCTCAGCGTCATCTTGCTGAAGTCGATGTAGGCATTGCGGATGGGGGAGCTGATGGCGCAGGTTTTTTCGCGGACTTCAAGAATCTTCATGGGGGGCTCGGTGGATGGCAGGTGTCGATATCATCGGTTGGGACTGCGCATCTGACCAATGCCCTTTTTTTCGCCTTCCATGCCCTGAAAGCACCGGCCTTGAATTTCACCTGGCTTCACGACTTCATGGCGCTGGCCGCCAGCGGCAACTTCTCGCGCGCGGCCGACGAGCGCCACATGACGCAGCCGGCCTTCAGCCGCCGCATCCGCGCGCTGGAGGCCTGGCTGGGCGTGGAACTGTTTGACCGCAGCAGCCAGCCGGCCCGCCTGACCGAGGCGGGCCTGTGGTTTCGCGCCACGGCCGAAGAACTGCTGGCGCGCGTGGCCCGCATCCCGGACGAGGCCCGCGCCGTGGCCGACCTGGGCTCGGCCACGCTGCGGCTTGCGGCCACGCATGCGCTGAGCTTCACGTTTTTGCCTGGCTGGTTGCGTGGTCTGGAGGCGCACACGCCGGTCGGGCCGGTGCGGCTGATGTCGGATGTGCTGCAACGCTGCGAGGCCCTGCTGCTGCAGGGGCAGGTGCAGTTTGCGCTGTGCCATGCGCATGGCGGCGCACCCGGTGCGCTGGACGCGGCGGGCTATCCGCGCCTGACCATTGGCGCCGACCGCCTGCTGCCGGTCTCGGCACCCGCAACGGGCAAGGGCCCGCCATCAAGGCAGCTGCAAGCCCTGCACCGCCTGACGGCCGGCCAGGGCCCCACGCGCGTGCCCCTGCTGGGCTACAGCGCGGAGTCGGGCATTGGCCGCATCGTCCATGCGGTCCATGGCGCGCTGCTGGAGAAACTGGGGGCACAGACCGTGTTCACCGCGCACCTGGCCTCGGTGCTCAGGACCATGGCCCTGCAAGGCCGGGGCGTGGCCTGGCTGCCCGCCAGCCTGGTGGAGGAAGACATCGACGCGGGGCGGCTGGTAGCGGCGGGTGGCACGCCATGGCAGGTGCCGCTGGACATCTGCGTGTACCGCGACCCGGCGCGCCTGAACAGCGCGGGCGAGGCCTTCTGGCGGGCCGCGCAGGCTGCCCTTTGACCGCCATCTGAACGTCTTGCCGGGAGGCTGATCGGCGCCTGACAGCGCCGCTTGAGGCTTATTCGCTGGCAGCGGGCTCTTCGGCGCTCAGCCGCGCCGCGGCCTCGCGCTTGCCCATGCCACGCAGCGAGGCAATGCTTTCAAGCTGCTTGGCGCGCGGGCGGGCCTTGCCGCTTTCCCATTTGTAGACCGACAGTTGCGACACGCCAAGGATCTTGGCCAGCGCCGCAGCCGACAAACCCAGCCGCTTGCGCTGGGCGCCAAAGCCCTTGGCGCTGAAGCGCAGATTGCTGGCGCCGTCGGCCTTGCCGGCGGCTGCGGCCGGGGCCGCCTTGCCTGCGACCTTGCCCACCCGCTTGATCTGCTGCTCCAGGGCCTGCATGCGGCGCTTGAGGTCGGCGATCTGGGTGCGGTACTGGGAGATGGATTTCTTGAGCGCCTGCGTTTCGCCGCGCAATTCCTTGCGCGCCACGCGAGACATTTCGCTTTTAAGAACCGTTCCGATGTTGGACATGAATGCTTGTTCTGCTTTGGATAACCGCTGCGACTCCGGTTTCTGCGCCGGATGTCCTGCTGGTGGTTGGGCTCGCCCTGTGCTGCATCTTAACGGAGGTATGCGGCTATGTGTAAAAGCTGGACATGGCACAAGGATTTGGATACCACCCCGGCATCACGCTGCGATACAGTCCCGCGAGGAAGAATTTCAGGCAAACCGGCCTGGAGTCCAGAGCCGGCGGCCACTTTCAGCTACAAATTCTGTAGCAATCAGCCCTCAGCCCGCGGCTGCGAGACGCTCATTTTGCGGAAACAACTGCTTGCGGGCGTCGTCGTCGATTTCCTGTTTAAAGCTGAATCTGTCCTTCAGTGCCTCGGCGCGCTGCGCGGCCGGCCGGGCATTGATGGCATCCAGATGACGCTTCACATGGGGCAGCGTGGCAAAGCCCTCGGGGCCCAGATAGCGCGGGATCATGCGCGCCCAGCCCCACACCGCCATGTCCACCAGGGTGTAGCTGTCACCCAGCATCCAGGGCCTGTCGGCCAGCTGGTCATTGACCAGGTCCCAGTGGCGCTCGGCCTCGAAGGTGTAGCGGTTCACCGCGTAGTCCTTGGGCTCGGGCGCAAAGTGCTTGAAATGCACCGCCTGGCCGCAGTAAGGGCCAATGCCGGTGGCCACAAACATCAGCCACGAGTGCAACGCCGCGCGGTCTGCCGGTGTGTTGGGCGGCAGGAACTTCCCCGTCTTCTCGGCCAGGTACAGCAGGATGGCGTTGCTGTCGAACACCTTCACCTCCCCATCGGTCAGTGCCGGCGTCTTGCCATTGGGGTTGATGGCGCGGAACGCGGGCGAGTGCTGCTCACCCTTGCGCGTGTCGATGGCCACCAGTTCATACGGCAGGCCGGCCTCTTCGAGGTACAGCGCCACCTTGAGCGGGTTGGGCGACGGATGGTAGTACAGCGTGATCATGGTCTGCTCCTGGTGAATGAACTGCGGAACATTCTAGGGACGGGCGCGCGAACCTGCAGGCGCGCGCGCCATGGGCCTCAACCGCCCGAGCGCTTGACCGTGTGGCCCTGCTCGCGCAGCAGGGCCATCACGCGATCCACATGGTCGCCCTGCACCTCGATCACGCCATCCTTGACCGTGCCACCCGAGCCACAGGCGGCCTTGAGCTGCTTGCCCAGCGCCGCAAGCGCGGTGACGTCCAGCGCCACGCCGCGCACCAGCGTGACGGCCTTGCCGCCGCGCCCCCTGGTTTCGCGCTGCACGCGCACCACGCCGTCGCCCGCGGGCACGGCCCGGGCCAGCTGCTTGCAGACGCATTGCGCCACCGGCTGGCGGCAATCGGGACACATGCGGCCCGCGTCGGTGGAATAGACCAGCGCGCCAAGAGAAGAAAGACCTTTCATGCCGCCATTGTGGCAAGCCCGGGCGGGCGGCGCTATATTGGCGGCCGCCCCGATGCCGACGCCAGGAGATGCCCGTGAGCGAAACCGCCGCCCCCTTCTCATCCGATGCCACGCCCACCCTGCGCATTGGCGAACTCGCGCGGCTGTCGGGCCGCAGCGTGCACACCATCCGCTGGTACGAGGCGCAGCGGCTGATGCCCGGTGCCGCGCGCGACGCCGCGGGGCGCCGGTTGTTCAGCCAGTCGCATGTGCAATGGCTGGGCCTGCTGGACCGGCTGCGGGCCTCGGGCATGAGCGTGCGCGACATGCAGGCTTACGCCCGGCTGGTGCGCCAGGGCAAGCCCGCGCTGGCCGACTGCCGCGTGCTGTTGCAGGAGCACCGCGCGCGCGTGCAGCAGCGCTGCGACGAGTTGCGCGAGGCCCTGACCCTGGTGGACAGCAAGATCGCCATGTACGACCGCTGGATCGCCCGCGCGGCGCCCGCTTGAGGCCGGACGCTCAGCGCACCGGCGGCTCCAGCGCGACTTCAACGAGTTGCGTGTCCATGTACTCCACCAGCTCGCGCAGCAGGCCGCCGGCAAAACGGCACACATAGCAGTAGGTGTTGTTGTAGGCCTTGCCCTTCACCGTGGTCACATTGCCGCGGCACTCCACCACCACCATGTCGCCCTCGGCGATGAAGCGGCTTGCGGTGTTGGTGTAGGGCGTGGCGAACTGCGCAAACAGCGGGCGAAACAGCTGCTGGCGCACCGCCTGCTTGCCCTGGTAGGTGCCGCACCAGGCGTTGCTGCCGGGCATGATCCAGCAGAAGTCGTCGGCCATGGCGTCCAGGAAAGGCTGGCCATTGCCCTGGGCCAGTTCGGCAAAAACGGCCTGCATGAGCTGCTTGTTGTTCAGGGTTGGGGTTGTCATCGTCGGGGTCCTTGGCATGTGAAAGAAGAAAAGACCCGCATTGGAAAAGCTCGAGTGCACTCGAAGTCAACCACGCCCGGCTCCGCCCCGGGAACCTGTGTAGCAATTGCTACAGACCCGCCGCCACAGGCTGCCTATCGTCCCGTCCGTGCCCACGTTGAGGCACGCAACGGAGAAACCCACCATGTCCCGAGAAATCTACTGGCTCACCCTGACCCTGGCAGCCACCGCGCTGTTCTGCCTGCCCTATGTGCTCAACCGCGTGGCGGTGCGCGGCCTCATGGGGACCCTGGCCAACCCGTCGCCCGACGAAAAGCCGCTGGCCGCCTGGGCCCAACGGGCGCAAAAGGCGCATGCCAACGCCACTGAAAACCTCGTGGTGTTTGCGCCCGCCGTGATGGCCGTGCAATTGACCGGGCGCGCCGACGCGCTGACCGCCAGTGCCTGCGCCATTTACTTCTTCGCGCGCATTGCGCACTACGTCGTCTACACGCTGGGCATTCCCGGCGCACGCACACTGGCCTGGACGGCGGGCTGGCTGGCCACCCTGGCGCTCATCGGCCGTGTGCTGGGGCTGCTGTGACGCGGCCATTTGCACTGATCGCGGGCAGTGGCGGCGTGCTTGGCGAGGCATTGGTCCAGGAATTTGCCGAAGCCGGCTATGCAGTCGCTGGCCTGCGCCGCACCGACTGCAACCTGGCCGACGCCGCAGCCACTGGCCAGGCTGTGGCCGCGCTCGTGCGCCAGCACGGGCCGGTGGACGTGTTGCTCTACAACGCAGGGCACCTGACCGTGGCGCCATTCATGCAGCTCAGCCCCGGCGACTTTGAGGCCTGCTGGCAAGCCGGCCCGGGGGGCGCCGCCAACTGCGCACGCGCCGTGCTGCCGGGCATGCTCGAACGTGGTCAGGGCCGCATGGTCTTTACCGGCGCCACAGCATCGCTGCGTGGCTCGGCGCGGTTTGCTGCCATGGCGGCGGGCAAGTTCGGCCTGCGCGGGCTGGCCCAGGCGCTGGCCCGCGAGTTCCAGCCGCTGGGCATTCACGTGGCGCATGTGGTGATTGACGGCCTGTTGCGCGGTGCGGCCTCCGTGCAGCGCTTTGGCGCAAGCGAAGCCCAGGCCATGGCACCGCGCGACGTGGCGGCCAACTACCGCTGGCTCGCGCAGCAGCCCGCCACCACGTGGACGCACGAGGTCGACCTGCGCACGGCGACGGAGAAATTTTGATGCCCACCTCCCTCATCAACGCTGACCGGGCAACCATGGCCCTGGTGCACGCCGGCAGCCAGCCCTGGCAGGCTTCGCCCCAGCCCGAGGTCCAGCGGCGCCTGCTGGAGCGAATGGGTGGCGAGGTGGCCCTGGCCACCAGCATCGTGCGCTACGCGGCGGGCAGCCGGTTCACCCCGCATGTGCATGCGCTCGGTGAGGAGTTCCTGGTGCTGCAAGGCGTGTTCCGCGATGAACATGGCGACTACCCCTGCGGCAGCTATGTGCGCAACCCGCCGGGCTCCAGCCACGAGCCGTTCAGCGACACCGGTTGCATCATCTTCGTGAAACTGCGGCAGATGCAGGCCACCGACCGGCAGCGCGTGGTGCTGCTGCCCCACCAGCAGCACTGGACGGACCTGACGACCGACCACGCAGCCACGAGCATTGCAAAGGCCCCGCTGTACCAGCGCGAGGGCGAAGCCGTCCACCTGGAGCGGCTGCCCGCGGGGTGTACCATTCCCGCGCGGCACGCAGCGGGTGGCGAAGAGCTGCTGGTGATCGATGGCAGCATCACCCTGGGCGCCGGGGAGCAGACGCTGCAGCGCTGGAGCTGGCTGCGCCATCCGGGCAACTGGCATCCGGCCATCTCCAGCCCTGGCGGCGCCCTGCTGTGGGTCAAGCGTGGCCACCTGCCGGGGCCATGATGCGGCAAGTCGTCCGCGTGGGGAGCAGCATGCAGGCCTTGGGTGAACTCGCGTTGTTTGAGCCCTTCAGCAGGTTGAGCGCCGGCGCGCGCAGCCTGCTGAACCAGGGCGCCCTGCGCCAGAATGCGCCGGCGGGCGCGAGCATCATGCACAAGGGCCAGCCGGCATCGGGCGCCTATGTGGTGCTGGCGGGGCGGCTGCGCGTGTACACCGTCACGCCCACCGGGACCGAGGCCACGCTGTACACCGTCAACCCCGGCGAGACCTGCGTGCTGGCCCTGAACTGCCTGTTCAACGACCTGCTCTACCCGGCCTGGGTGCAGGCCGAAGGCGCCACCCGCGTGGCCATCATTCCGGGCCCGCTGTACCGCCAGCTGTTTGCCCATGAGACCGCCATCCAGGACCTGACCGTGCACGCGCTGTCGTCACTGGTGTTCCGGCTCATGGCCGAGCTGGACGCCATTCACTCCTGCAACCACCGCCAGCGGCTGGTGCACCACATCCTGCTGCACGCCTCGTCAGAAGGGGTTCTCAAGACCACGCAGCAAACACTGGCGGGGCACCTGGGCACCACCCGGGAAGTGGTGGCGCGCCTGATCCAGGGCCTGGTCGCCGACGGTTTCATCAAGAGCCAGCGCGGGCAACTCACGATCAAGGACCTGTTCGGACTGCGGCGCCAGCAGGGCAGTCTGCTCGCGCACACCCAGGCAGTGGCAGCGTCACCCCAGCGCCCCCGATAACAAGGCCTCAGCCTTCCAGGTTTTCATGGTGCGCGACAGCGCCGCGCTTCCAGTAGGCCGCGGCGCGAATGGCGTGGCGGCTGTGGCCTTTTTCTTCCACCAGCACCCGGCGCAGTTCGGCCATGGTGGCGGCCTCGCCCGCGCACCACGCATAGCCCTCGCCCCCGGGCAGGGCCAGCGCGCGCACGGCGGCGGCCAGGCTCTGGCTGGCATCCAGCCACTGCACCTGGACATCGGCCGCGCTGGCCAGGGCCCGCCGGTCAGCCGCGTCGCCCAGCTGCACCAGCACCAGCGCCCGCACGCCTGCGGGCAGCTCTTCGAGCCGGCGGCTGATGGCGGGCAGCGCCGTTTCGTCACCGGCCAGCAAATGCCAGTCGTAGTCCGTGGGGATGATGAACGAGCCGCGCGGGCCGCCCACCATGACCTGCTGGCCCGGCGCCGCCTGCGCGGCCCAGTCGGCCACGGGGCCATCGCCGTGCAGCGCGAACTCGAGCGTCAGCTCGCGCGCGGCGGCGTCAAAGCGGCGCGGCGTGTAGTCGCGCGCCACCATGGCGTCGCTGCCGGGGTTGAGGATGAACTTGACGTGGTCGTCGAACGACGCGCTCACAAAGTCGGCCAGCGAGTCGCCGCTGAAGGTGATGCTGCGGAAATGCGGGCTCGGCGCGCTCACGCGCGCCACCGTGAGCTCGCGCCGCTTGAGTTCATGGCGCACGCGCTGCACGCGGCTGGGGGACAGTTCTGGGGTCATGGCTTGAAGGGTCCAGTGGATCTGAATGATTGATAATGTCATCTATCATGATCCAATCAGTTGATAATGTCAACCATCAAACCGGCACGCCTGAAACCGACGTGCTGGAGCTGGTGCACGCCGTCATGCACGACTACCGCTCGCGGCAGTACCAGTTCCTGCGCGACGGGCCGCATGACATCACCCACATGGACGGCAAGGTGCTGGCGTTTTTTGGCCGCTGGCCCGGTGCCACGCAGAGCGACCTGGCCCAGCACAGCGGGCGCGACAAGGCCCAGCTGGCCCGCCTGATCAAGGGCCTGCGCGAGAAGAACCTGCTGCAGGCGCAGGCCGATGAAGACGACAAGCGCAACCTGCGGCTGTCACTCACGGCCGAGGGCCGCGCCGTGCAGCGCGCGCTGGCGCTGCAGGCCCGTCGGCTCAGCGCCCAGGCCGTGGCCGGCATGAGCCCGGCTGAGCGCGAACAACTGGCCGTGCTGCTGCGTCAGGTCAAGGCCAATCTGGCCTGAATGCGCGGAGGGCGCGCAGAGGACCGGGGCGTTCACCGCCTCAGGGCAACACCTCGCGGATCGCCTTGTGCCAGACCCGCGCCAGCTTGACCCAGCCCGAGGTGTTGGGGTGAATCTCGTTGAGCCAGTCGTTGCTGCTGCCCGTGGTGCCCGGCTCCGCGGGAACCAGCGTGCCCGAGGTGGGCACCAGCCGCACCGTGGGGCGGCCCTGGGTCCAGGAGGCAATCGTCATCTGCAGATGGATGAAGATCAAATCGGTCAGCTCCTGCCACATGGCGGGCGGGATGCTGTTCTTGACAAAGGCTTCATAGAGCCAGCTCTTGCCGCCCTGGGTGGCCGGCGCGTTGCGCGGCGTGGGAAAGTCGTAGTCGTTCAGAAAGATGGGGATGTTCTTGCACGGGCTGTCCTGCACCGCGTCATAGAGCTTGAGAAAACCCGGATCCATGCGCTGGGCCACCAGGTCGCCCAGCGCGTCGAGGTTGATGCAGTCCTGCGCGCTGGCGGGTGCGGGGCCCGTGGCAAAGCTGCGCAGGATGCCCTCGCCCGGCTGCGGGTCGCGCGCGGCGTCGATGATGTCGTTGCCGCCGCCACTGAGCAACACGCCGTCAAACTTCCACTGGTTGAAGCTGGTCTGCAGCCACAGGCCAAACTCGCCGCTTTCGGTGCGGCCCATGTTGTCGATGGTGTCGCCGAACCGCGCAATGCTCACCAGCAGCACATTGCCCTGGCCCGGATGCAGGTTGTAGTGCGCCGCCAGGCTGTCGGGCAGCGAGGGCTGCCAGAGGCTGCTGCGGTCCATCCACGAATCGCCCTCGACCAGAAAGCGGCGGTGGAACTGCTCGGGGGCCAGCCCCGCGTCCAGCGCCGCCGGAAAGTCGATGCCCCTGACCACTTCTGATGCCATGCCAAGCCCCTTGAAAAAGCCGGATGGTAGGGCTGGCCCGCCCGGCGCGCATCCTCCAGTTGCAGGAGGCGCAGCGCCCTACCCCACCCGCGGCTGCGCGGCCACCACGTTGCGGTAATCCTCGCGCAGCACCTTGGTGGGGTGCGAGGCGGTCACGTGGCCCATGAAGGGCGGCAGGATCTCGTAGCCCAGCAGGGTCTGCAGGCGCGGCGACATGCCCCGCACCAGCGCGGGCGGCACGCCAAGAAAGAAGTTCTCCTGCGTGCGGGCCCAGGGCTGGCAGTACTGGTTGGAGAACGCCAGCCGCGGCGCCTGGCTGCGGTTGGCACCGCCGCGGTGCAGCAGCGTGCCGTGAAAGACGATGCAGGCGCCCGCCGGCATCACCACGGGCACCAGCTGGCTCGCCAGCGCGGGCGGCATGGGCGCGTTGGCGTCGCGGCCGTCGTAGGCACCGGCAATATCGGCGTCGCTCCAGCGGTGGCTGCCCGGGATCACCTCGGTGCAGCCGTTGTCGGCCGTGAAGGCGTCCACCGCCACGATGGTGCTGAAGCTCACCGAAGCGCGGGGGCGCGCCAGCGGGTAGAACACGTCGTCAAAGTGAATGGGCTGTGGCGTCTCGCCCGGGTAGATGCAGATGGCCTGGCTGGCCGTGAGCAGGTAGCCCGGTTGCAGGTGCGCGTCCAGCAGGGCCAGCACGCGGGCGTCCTCGGCGATGGCCTCGAACACCTTGCCGCGGCCCACCAGGGTGTAGACCCGCTCGGTCTGGAACCCCTCGAAGTTGTTGCGCCCGGCATGGCTGCTCAAGTGCGGGGCCAGGCCCTCGCGCACCTGCTGCAGGCGCTTCGCGGACAAGAAGTCCGCGATGATGGTGTAGCCCTGCGCGTCCAGCGCCTGCAGGTGCGCGGCGGCATCGAAGCCCGCGGTCGGTTCAGCCATGCTTGTCTCCTGTGTGGAGGCTATTTTGACGGCTGAACCCGCCGCTGATCAATGGCGGTACGGATTGGTCGGGAAGCGGTCGTAGCGGTTGGGCGTGCCGTCGCGGTCGGCGTCACCCCAGGGGCCACGGGCGCGCGCGTGGTGGCCATGGGGGTAGCGCCAGCCATGGCCGTAATACGGCTGCACATAGACCGGGGCCGGCTGCACATACACGGGCCGGGGCTGAACGTACACCGGGCGGGGTTGCACGTAGACCGGCGCGGGCTGCACATAGACGCCGGGCGTGCCCAGGCTGATCGAGAACTGCACGTCGCTGCGCGCATGCGCGGCGGTGGCGGCACCGAAGGCGCCCAGCACAACGGCCGCGGCGGCAATGGACTTGAGGGAGATCAGGCGGTTCATTCAAACGCTCCTTGGGTTGGTATGGTTCCCATGGTGCGCCCCGGTGCATGAACGCAAACTGAACCAATGCAAGAAAGTCCGGCCACGGGGGCCTGGCAGGCGTAACGCCGTGTTTCAGGCCGCGGGCAGCGCGATGTCCACCTGCGCCCCGCCCCAGGGCGAGGCCCCCAGCGCCAGCGTGCCCTCGTGGCTGGCCACCAGATCGTTGACCACGGCCAGGCCCACGCCGTGGCCCGGCACCTTTTCATCCATGCGCACGTGCAGCTGCAGGATAGCCTGGGTGTCGGTGAAACCGGGGCCATCGTCCTGCACGCGGATGTGCAGCGCCCCGGCCTCGCGCCACAGCCGCACGGCCACGCGCTGGCGGGCCCATTTGGCGGCGTTGTCCAGCAGGTTGCCCAGCATCTCGAAGGCGTCGCCCTCGTCAATGCGCCAGTTCACATCGGGGGGGCAATCCACCGTGAAGGCCAGTTGCCTGTCGGCATAGACCTTGGCCAGCGAACCGGCAATGCGCTGCACCACCGGCGCCAGCGCCAGGTAGGGCGCAAAGCGCGCTACCCCACTGGCCCCGGCACGGCCCAACTGGTGCGCCACGATGTGGTCCATGCGGCTGACCTGCTCGGCCACCGTGGTGGCCAGCTGCGCGGGCTGGGCCAGGCTGCTGCGCAGCACGGCCAGCGGTGTCTTGAGGCTGTGGGCCAGGTAGCTCAGCGCCTCCTTGTAGCGGGTCTGGCGCACCCGCTCCTGCTTGATCAGGGTGTTGAGGTTGCCTGTGAGCGCGGCAATCTCGCTGGGGTAGCGGCCCTGCACTTCGGCCTGCTCGCCATGCTCGATGCGCTCGATCTCCTGCGCCACCTGGCGCAGCGGGCGCAGGCCCCAGCGCAGCAGCAAGGTCTGTGACAGCAGCAGCAGCAGGCCGGCGCCGCCCAGCCAGGCCCACAGCGTGCGCTGGAACACCCGCGTCTCGCGGTCAAAGGCCGCACTGCCCTCCACCACCGACAGCACCAGCCGCGTCGCGGCCCGGCCCTGCCCGGCCCAGCGCACCCCATAGCTGGCCGACAAATAGGCGCCGCCAGGGCCCGGCACCGTGTCGTAGCGCCACTCGCCCACCGGCACGTCGCGTTCATACGGGGGCGTCAGCCCCACGGCCGAGGCCGACTCCCAGGCTTCGCCGCGCGCCACGTTGAAGATGCTGGCATACAGGCCCGAGCCCGGCAGCGACAGGCGCGGCTCGGCCAGTTCGGCCGGCATCACCAGGGCACCCGCCGGGTCCAGCTCGGCGCCGGCCAGCAGCAGGTACACCGTGCCTTGCAACCGCGCGTAATGGGCGGCGCGCACGCTGTCGGCATGGGCTTTTTGCAGCGCCACGCCGGCCACGGCCATGAAGGCCACCAGCACCACCGCGGCCCCCAGGACCAGCCGCGTGCGGATGGACGAGGTGTCCCACCTCATTCGAGGGTGAAGCGGTAGCCGCGCCCGCGCAGCGTTTCGATCGGGGCCAGCGTGCCTTGCGGGTCGAGCTTGCGGCGCAGGCGGCCCACCAGCACCTCGAGCACGTTGCTGTCGCGGTCTTCGTCGTGGGGGTAAAGGTAGTCGGCCAGCTCCTGCTTGCTGACCACGCGGGCGCGCTCGCGCACCAGGAACTCGAGCACGCGGTATTCAAATGCCGTGAGGTCCATGGGCGCACCGTTCAGCCGCGCGGCCTGGGCCGGAATGTCCAGGCTCAGCGGGCCCACGCTGAGCACATCGCTGGCGGCCTTCATGGAGCGGCGCAGCAGCGCCTTGACCCGGGCGGCCAGCTCGGGGTATTCAAAGGGCTTGACCAGGTAGTCGTCGGCGCCCGACTCCAGGCCCGTGACCTTGTCCTGCCAGCTGCCGCGCGCCGTGAGGATGAGGATGGGAATGGTCTTGCCGTCCTCGCGCAGCCGCTGCACCACGGTCAGGCCGTTGAGCTTGGGCAGGCCCAGGTCGACGATGGCCAGGTCCACCGGGTATTCGCGGGCCTGGAACAGGCCGTCCTCGCCATCGGCCGCCTGGTCCACCCGGTAGCCGTCGCCCTCCAGCCGCAGCGCCAGCGACAGCCGCAGCGGCGCGTCGTCCTCGATCAGCAGCAGGCGCATCGTGAATGAACGGCCCGGCTAGAGCGGCCGGCCGGTGGCGGCGTCGATCAGCACCACCCGCACCTCGCCGCCGGCCGTGACCAGCTTGACGCGCCAGACTGCGCGATCGCCGCCGCGCGCCCGGTCCACCGACAGCACCCGGCCACCGCCACTGGCCTGGCGGGCCGCGGCCGCGGCCTCGTCACGGCCCACGTCGGCCCACGCAGGCGCCGACGCCAGCAGCAAGGTGGCGCAGACGGCGGCGCAGGCGCTGCGGATCAGGCGGGAAGGCGAAGAGGTCGGCACAGGCGCCATCCTACTACCGGTCTCAGCGCCGGATGACCGGGTCCACCGACACGCGCACCTGCAGGTTGGGGCCGGGGTTTTCCTGCATCACCGTGCTGTAGGTCTGGCCGCGGTAGTCGTAGGACACGCGGTAGCCCGTGAGGCGCGACTGCACCTCGTTCACCGTCTCGCAGCGCGTGACCTGGCGGGCGGCGGGCGGCACGTCTTCATAGCGGTCGCGCCCGGCAATGCGGTCGCCGGCCATGGCCCCGACCACCGCGCCCACCGCCGTGGCGGCGGCGCGGCCCGTGCCCTTGCCCACCTGGTTGCCCAGCACGCCGCCGGCCAGCGCGCCCACGATGACGCCGCCCATGTTGGGGCCGCCACTGCTCACGCGGCGCGGCTCGGTGACCCAGTCGGCACGGCACTGCTCGTGTGGCACGGTGACGTTTTCGTACTGCGGCTCGACACTGCGCACGCGCGCGGTGTCAAAAAAGGTGTTGGCCTGGGCGGCAAACGCGCCGGCGGTGCAGACAAGAGCGATGGCAAGACGTTTCATGGGGATGCCCCTTTCGGTTGGTATGGGAGGCATCTTGCCGGCGGCTGCGTGAACGCTGGCTGAACGAAACCAAAATAGCGGCGCGCCCTGCCCTCAGGGCTGGCTCCTGCCGCCTCTAGGCGTCAAGCGGGGCCGGCGCCCTGCGGACCAGCCAGCTTTGCAGCAAGGCCTGCAGCGCCACCAGGTCCAGGGGCTTGCGCAAGACCAGGTAGCCTTCAGCCTCCGCCTGTTCCAGCTCATCTGAATGCAGCTCCCCGCTCACCATCGCGCCGCTGGCACCCGGGCACCGCGAGAGCAGCTCGCGCAAGACGTCAAAACCACTTTCGCCAAAGCGCAGCCGCTGGTCACAAAAAATGGCATCGGGGATGAAGCCCTGCTCGACATGACGCACCGCTTCGGCGCCATCGGTGGCAAAGCGGGCGTCAATACCCTGGCTTTCCAGCATCGCCTTCCAGGCAGCGATGACGTGAAAGTCATCGTCCAGCACCAGGCAGCGGCCCGCCAGCGGCTCCAAAGCGCCGGCATCCGGCCTTGGCAAACGCTCGGTGGCAGCCGTGGCCACGTCAGGGAGCGCATCGGTGGCGGCCATCTGCAGCCAGAAGCGGGAGCCTTTGCCCAGGCGCGACTTGAACCCGTAGCTGGCGCCCATGAGCCTGGCGCACCGCTCCACCACGGCAAGACCCAGGCCATGGCCGGCGCTGTCGGCACGCCAGGCACCTTCACTGCGGTAATAGGGGCTGAACACCTTCTGGTCCTCTCCGGCCGCAATGCCGATGCCGGTGTCCCACACTTCCACCAGCCAGTGGCCGCCACGCTGGCGGATGCTGATCATGACCTGTCCACGCTCGGTGTAGCGAATGGCGTTGTGCACAAGATTGACCAGGGCCTGGCGCAGCAGTACGGGGTCGGCCATGACCACCGCAGGGCGCTCGGGGACGCGCAGCCGGATCTTCAGCCCCCCCATGCTGGCCTGCTCGCGGAACATCGTCGCCACGCCTCGCACCAGCGGCGCCAGCGCCACCGGGACTGAACGCGCCTTGACGCTGCCAGCCTCCAGCCTGGACAGGTCGAGCAATGAGTTGAGCAGCTCGCTCATCGTGCCCATGCTGCTTTTGAGATCCACAAAAAGGGGCGCCAGGGCCGGGTCATGGTTGCGCAGGCTCAGGGCCTCGACCATCATCGACATGGCGTGAACCGGTTGGCGCAGGTCGTGGCTGGCGGTGGCCAGGAAGAGGTTCTTCTCCCTGAGAGCCTCCCCGGTCAGGAAATTGGCGTGATGCAGCCCGCGGTTGGCCAGGCGCGCCCGTCGGTAGAGCGCGAAGATGAAGCCGCCGGCCATCACCGTCAGCGTGGCGCCGATGATGGTGGCCGTCTGGAGCAGGCGGCGGTTGTTGATCTCGGCATCCTTCAGGCTGTTCTCGTGCGCCAGGGCCTCGATCTGCCTCTCGCGTTGCACCGAGTCGTATTGCGCCTGCAAGGCGGCCACCGTTTTTTCACGGTCCGCCCGGAACAGGTCCCTGGACAACGCCTGCTGGGCCCTGACCGTCTCGACCGCCTCTCGGAACATGCCGGCCTGCTCATACATGCGGGAGAGCTCTTCGAGAATGATCTCCTCCATGGTCTTCGCACCCGACGCCTCCAGGAACTTCAGCCCCGCTTTCACTTCGGCCACGCCTTCGGCAATGCGCCCTTGCCCCATCATGGCAAAGCCCATGTTGGCCCGGGACAGGGCGGCGCCGGCAAAGTCACCCGCCTCCTGGTATTTGGCAAGGGCGCGTCGCTCGATGGGCTCGGCGCTGACATAGTCCTTGCGGATGAGGTAGATGTCCCCCGTGTTGTTCAGCGCCGCGGCCTGCAGGCCGGCCAGCGCCGATTCATTGCCCACTTTCAGGGCGGCCTGATAGGCCTGCAGCGCTGCATCCTGCTGACCCATTGAAGACGCCACGAAGCCACGGTTGAGATGCAAGGTGCCCAGGATCTGCGAGGCGCCCAGGTTCTGGGCGATCAACTGCGCCTCATCAATGGCCTTCAGCGCCTCCTTGGGATTCTTCATGTACAGGTAGATCAGCCCCAGATGGACCTGGGCGCGCAGCACGGACGCCTGGGCCTGCGTGGGCCGGCGCCTGGCAAACTCCATGCTCTTCAGCACATTGCCCAGCGCCGGCTCGAACCTGCCGGCCCTGGCCTGAAGACCGGCCTGCACCAGATGGAAAATCCAGAGCGCCTCGGGGTCGCCGGTGCGCAAGGCCATGGGCTCCACCTCCTTGAGCAGGGCAAAGGCCTCTTCGGTCTTGCCCGCGGAGCCCAGAAGATGCGCGCTCGCGGTGTTGGCCAGCACCATGCCGATGTCATCGTGCTGTGCCTTTGAGAGCGCCAGCAGCTTGTCGATCGCCACCCGGATCTGATCGGTATGCCCGGCGTCGAACTCGGCGCCGATCAGGGTGTTGAGGTAGGTCCGCCGCACTTCAGGGAACGGGGACGACTCAAAGGCCTGCGCCTTGGCCTCAAGCTCTTTGAGCGTGCGGGCATTGTCCTTGTACGACAGGGTTTGCAACGCGTCCAGGGCCTTGAGCTCGACTTCCTGTGCCAACGCCATGCCGGGCACGCCCAGACAGCAGGCGCAACACCAGGCCAGCCAGTAGCGGGCAATTTTCATCGCTGTGATTTTGAGTTCAACGGAACCAGGGTGAATGCGGTCATGCTGCGAAGGCGACTTTCTCACGGGCTCTCACTGGCCGTTGGGCAACAGCATCCGCCGGCCGCGAAGCCGGGTGATGGCTTCCACGCGGCTGCGCACACCCATTCTGTCCAGAATGCCGGTCACGTGCTCCTTGACCGTGCTCTCGGAAATGCCCAGCCTGGACGCAATGTGCTTGTTGGGAAGGCCGCGCATGACCAGCCAGAGGATCTCGCCCTGCCGGGGCGTGAGCCCCAGTTCCGCCGGGGAAACCGCCCACTCCCTGGGCGAAGAAGAGGCCGGCAGTGGTGGGTCTTGCTCAGCAAACCACTGCCCGCCCTCCAGCACGGCGGAGAACGCCGCGCCGAAAAACTCGGGCGGCGCCTGCTTGTGCACGAAGCCCCTGGCGCCGGCGGCGCGCACGCGCTCCTGAAGCGATGGGTCGTCATCGCCACTGAGCGCGAGCCAGGGCGAGGCGGGACACTCCACGCACCAGCGCTGCAGGTCCTGCAGGCAGTGGCCCTGGGCCAGCCAGACGTCGGCCACCAGGATGCGCGGGCAGCCCTGGGTCTGAAGCAGCTCCAGCACCTCGCGCCACTGCGCGACCACGGTCACGGCCAGTTCCGGGTGAGCCGATTGCAGGTATTGGGCAATGCCGCGCCCCACCAGAGGGTGGTCATCCAGGACGACGGCGCCGGCCGATGCGGGCGGATGGAGATTCATGGCCATGCATGGATCGTATGGCCATTTGGCCCCGGTGGCGGGTGCCCTGCACCCTACCTTGGTCGGGTTCACTGGGCCTTGCCGATCGCAGAGACTACTTTGTTGACAACCAAGGAATACTGCCAATGAACAGCAAGAACCTCTTGAACGCGAGCCTGCGGGCCAGTGCCGCCCTGCTCTGCGCGGGCATCGCCACCATGGGCCTGGGCGGTTGCGCCACCACGATCGACCAGAGCACCCTGGACCAGCGCACTGCAAATGCCGTCGGCCAACCGGTGGGGACATTCACCATTTCCGAAAGGACCGAGGAATCGGGTGGACGCATCAACTACACCGTGAAGACGCGCAGCGGCGCCGTCTACCACTGCTACCTCTATTCGCCCACCACCTTCGTCAAGGCCATGACCTTTGGGCAGACGCCCAACTCGGACGCCATCTGTTCGCCCATGGGCCGGGGCGCAGCGGCCGGCGAGCAAGGCAAGCCCACGGGCGCCTGCAACGCCCTGCTCAAGGCAGCCGGCAAGTGCTGACGGGCCCGGGCTGATCGCCTGGACCCTGGGCCAGGCGGCTGAAATCCATCACCCAGTTGGTTTCCCAGGTGGCGCCGCCATCGGTGGAAAACGCCTGCTCCCAGCGCGGGGCATCGGGCGCGGGCTGCGTCCACAGGAACCGCACCGTGACGGGCTGGCCCGCGTGCTGGTCGGCGGCCAGAAAGGTGCCCACGCCGCCTTCAAAGCGGCCACGCATGGGCACGTCCAGCCCGCCCGGCGCGCGGCCGTCGAGCCACCAGATGCTCCACTGCTGCGCCGCGGCGTCCCAGGTGCGCAGCGTGACCGCGTGGTACGGGTCGCCGGGCAGGTCCAGAAAGTTGTCGTCCACATTGCCCTGCCCGCCCAGCACCTTGCGAACCGAGGTGGTGCCGGCGAATTCGTCCCAGTCCGTGCAGCCCGCCAGCCGCTGCCGCAGACGGCGGTGCGCCACGCGCCACTGGCCGATGAAAAAGTCAAAGTCCTGGGCGCCGTTGTGCTGGGTTGAAGTGTTCATGGGCTGCTGGCCATCTGGCGTGAATGAAAGATGGCCCGATCCTAGGGCGAGCAGGTGGTCCATGGGTGGACCAAGACGCCCCAACGCCAACCCTGCTGACAGATTTGAACCAAACAGGCCTGGAGTCCAGGACTGGCGGTCACTTTGCGCTAGCAATCTGGTAGCAAAAACTATCGGGGCCTGCCTTGCCGCAAGGGCCGCAGCAGGTCCTTGAGCCCGTTGTGGTCGATCTCGTGCATCAGCGCCAGCAGGCGGCCGATCTCGCCTGGCGGGAAACCCTCGCGCGCAAACCAGTTGAGGTAGTTGCCCGGCAGGTCGGCCAGCAGCGTGCCCTTGTGCTTGCCAAAGGGCATCTCGCGCGTGACCAGCAGTTGCAGGGCGTCGGGGTTCAGGTCCACGGCACTCAGTCCGGCACAAACTTCGCGTTGAACGTGGCAGCATCGGCTGCCAGCTCAAACGTCACGAGCTGGCCGTTCTTGCCGTCGGCCAGCCGGTGCGCCGCAAACAGGCTGTACTTGCCCTTGAGATAAAAGCTGGGCAGGTCGATCAGCGCGTAGGGGTGCGGCACAAACACCTCGTGCTCAAAAATCTCGCGGTGCTGGTTGCGCGGCGAGGGAAAGAGCTTGTAGGTGCGGGTGGTGATGGTGGCTTCTGGCATGGCGCCATCTTAGGGGCCTCTGAGCCTGGTCAAACCCGGCGACATGCAAAAGGTGCACCATGGCGTTTTGCCACTGAAACGGAGGCCCCCATGACCGAACCCACCTACCCCATGACCGTGCCGCGCAGCCTGTGGATGCGCACCCTGATGATGCTGCTGATGGCCATTGCTTTCCAGCTCAGCGCGTGGGTGCTGGGCGCCATCGCATTGCTGCAGCTGGTGCTGGCCGCCTTTGCCGGCGGCCCCAATGCGCGGCTGCGCCGCTTTGGTCAGAGCCTGGGGCGCTACCTGGCCCAGGTCACGGGCTTCCTGACCTTTGCGAGCGAAGAGGCGCCGTTTCCGTTTGCGGATTGGCCGGCGGGGGATTGAGGGAGCCGCTGGCGGCATGCCGGGCCGCAACTTAAACTCGCGGCTTGTGTATCGCCTGTCACAGATACCTCATGAGCTACATCCACGATCAAATCAAGCTTTTGCTCCTCGACACCAACACCATTGCACGAAACATGCGCTGGCAGTCCGTGAAGGTCTTGAGGATCGAGGGGACGGGTCACAGGGACATTTCTTCTGAGTACTCGATCAAGTACAGCTTTCAGACCAAGCTGTTCGACCCGACGTCCATCGTTGACGCTGAATTCACGCTCAACAAGGGGATGTTTGTCACCGCCAAACTGAAGCTTTCGGACGTCAAGGCCATCTCCGACTTCATCCAGAGCTTTGCCCTGAATGCCTACACGGACGCGTTCAACCATGACGCCTGGCGCAAGGTCTACCGGATCGACACCTATGATTTCCCCAAGGTTGTGGGCTGGGACTATGGCAAGGAAACCACCCTCGGCGGGCCCTGCCACTATTGCGGCTATGTGGTTCCCCGGCATCTGCTGACGGTGGACCACAAGATGCCGCAGTCAGGAGGCACATTTGCCGCTGTGTCCAAGGTGCTGGGCGGATGCCCCGGTTACTCCTTGACCCTGAAGGACGCCCATGGAACCAAAGGTGTCTTCGCCAAACACGGCCAACTGCAGTGGGCGAAAACGCACGGCGTGGCATTTTCAGCCGCCGACAAGGACTTCAAGATCTCTGACTCCTTCCGCAAGGAACGGTACACCCTGAATGACCAGGGCGCGCTGTTCTACAGCCTGGCCCACTACGCGGCCAAGCTGCATCTTTTTGATGCGTGCATGAACAGCGTGCTGAACCTGGCGCCGGTTTGCAGCTCCTGCAACAGCGTCAAGAAGAACTGGGTGTAGGGTGCGAGCGGGATTGCGGGCTCTGCCATGGGTTAGGACGGGGCGGCCTGCTGCCGCGCGCGCAATGCCACCAAGGGGCATTTCCGACAAGGTTTTTAACCCAATCACCCTGGAGTCCAATACCGGCAGCCACTTCCAGCTAGCAATTTAGTAGCAAAGGTGCCCGCCCGCCTCAAGTCAGCAGCAGCTTCATGCCCGGGTCGCCCTTGGCCATGGCGGCCACGTAGGCGGGGCGCTGCGCCACGCGGGCCAGGTAGGCCAGCAGATGGGGGTAGCCGCTCAAGTCCCAGGGCTGGAAGTAGCGCATGGTGGTGAGGGTGAACACGTTCATGATGTCGGCCGCCGTGAACTCGCTGCCCGCAAACCAGGGCACCTGGGCCAGGCGCGTTTCAACCATGGCCAGGGCGCGCTGCACCCGCTCCTGCGCCGAGGCCAGCGCCGGGTGGCCCCTGGCCGCCTCAATGCGGTTGAGCACCAGGTTGCGGCCCAGATGCGGCTGCAGGTTGCCGTTGGCAAAGTGGAACCAGTAGAGGTACTGCGCAAAGTCCGGGTGACCGGGCGGCAGCGCCAAACGCCCATCGCCATATTTGGCGATGATGTATTGCACGATGGCGCCCGACTCGGCAATGCGCACATCGCCATCGTCCATCACCGGCGCAGTGCCCGCCGGGTGCAGGGCCCGCAGATCGGGCGGCGCCAGCCGCGTGACCGGGTCGCGCGTGTAGTGCTTGAGCTGGTAAGGGATGCCCAGCTCTTCGCAGAGCCAGACGACGCGTTCAGACTGGGAAACGCCCAGGTGGTGGATGGTGAGCATGGGGTGAGCTCAGGCGTTGAGGATCATTTCAAAGCCGCCGTAGATCAGCCGCTTGCCGTCAAACGGCGGGGTCGAGCCAGTCTGCATGCGCGGGTCGGCCATCACCTTGGCCCAGCCCTCATCACGCACGGCCTTGGAGGGCCAGGCCACCCAGGAGAAGACCACCGACTCATCGCTCTTGCGCTGCACGGCCAGGGAGAACGAGGTGAGCTTGCCCTCGGGCACGTCGTTGGCCCAGCACTCAACCACCTGCAACGCGCCATGCTCCTTGAACATCACCGACACCTCCTGCGCATGGCGCAGGTACTCGTCGCGCCTGGCGGTGGGGACGGGCGTGACGAACCCATCGACGTAATGCAGGGCCATGAGAAATCTCCTCGAAAGTGAACGGTTCAGAGCAGATTAAGCATGAAATCGGCCTGGAGTCCAAGACGGGCGGGCACTAGCAGCTATGAAATTAGTAGCAGGAAGGAGCGCAAACTGTGCGCATTGTGCTGACCTGCTCCCTCCCAACTTGAAGAGAATTACCGCCACGGTCAGAAGCGGACCAAGTGCATTTCGTCAGGTCGCCTCAAGGATCGATGACTCCTTGCGCGACCAGAGCAGCTCTGGCCCCCGGGGAAGCAAGTACGCGGCGATAAGTAGGCAGAAAATTGACGTCAAAGTTCTGCGAAATCAGCTCGCCTGCTATGAATGGAAAGTACTGTGCAATCTTAGCGGCCGGTAACTTTCCTTCGGCATAACTGAAAATGGCTCTCGCACGCTCATTTACGTAGGCGTCATCAGTGTTCAGCTCGAGCCTAACCAAGCACTGCAGTATCTCCGCCTTCCTCTGAGCACTCAAAGTCGCTTTCGGCACGATAAAAAAGTTTGTGAAATCTATCTGGAATTCTCCGGTAGTCACCACGTAAGGATCCACAACGTCTTGGAACTGGTCTTTTCGATTGTTGAGTCGCGCCCGGCAAAGCCTGAAATTTGTCCACTCATAGGCAAGTGCCGGGTTCAGCGCCTTCGGTACGAAGTGATCAATTGAAGTGTGGTCGACGCCTGAAGAGCCCGATCGAAATGGCGTAAACGTTGCGCAGAAGGAGCAAATTCCACCAAGCGAGGCGTACAAATCTTGATGGATTTCTCGCCAGTACCGATGTCGCCGCCATTGCGCCTTAGTTGGTATGGGTGTTCGCGCAAGAAAAGCTGCTCCGCGAGTCCTCACGCGTGGCACGTAATGAGCCGGAGCGATGGGGAGGGGCACATTTATCACAAGTCAACTTCGTTTTGAGTCGCGAAAATCATCCAACGCATCCAAAATGGATCATCGGCAGCGACGTTGTTCGCGAGACTTCGCGACACCTCTCGAATCCGCTGGCGGGAAGGATTCTTCTCGGCAATCAGCGCCTTCGCTTCTGCCAAGGACTGCTCGGCGGACTCAGAACCGGGGTGCAAGTTGTCGAATGACGGGGAACGCAACCATGAATCCACGCTTCCCAATATCTCGAACTCTATCGAATCAAACCGAATTTCCCCATCCTTGTCTATTTGTAGGTGGAATAGCTTGTCCTCTTCTACGTTCCAAACCGATTCTGCTGAGGCCAGAAGCAGGGGTGAATGGGACGCCAGAATGAACTGAATAGAGAGTTCCTCATGCAAGTCTTTGCTGATACCTAACAGGGCTTGCAAGAGTACGCGCTGCCAACGAGGATGAAGATGTGCTTCTGCTTCGTCCAACAGAATGATCATCTGCCGCTCCTCTCTGCGCCCGGCCGCCCGCGCTTGAATCTTGTGTTCTTCCCAAGCCCATACGATCAGATAAGTGAGGGTCAGGATGCGCCTAATGCCTGCAGATTCGTAAATGACAGGAACCGTGCCGTACGAATGTACAAGGCTCGGAATCTCCATTGACCACCCCTGCACCCTTTGCGGACGCCCTATTTCGAACTCGCCCAGCTCGGGCGGCTTTAGCCGCTGCACGACCTTTTTGAACGTTTCAAACGCCGGGAATTCGTCTGCCCGCGTTTGCCACCTAACCCAATCGCGCAAAAGCCCTTCGACCTTGTCATCGCCTGTCCAAACGCTTTCTCGGGTAAAGCTAGCGACCGAAGGGGCGCTTCGGCTGTCTCTGCCACCGATGGCTGGATTCGCAGGGTCCCAAACAGCAAAGGACCCGTCGACTCGTCCATACACCACAAGTCCCGATATAGCGGAAGGAGCAGCAACCTTCCAAACGCCTTTGTTCGCATCAAACTCGGCTTCGACCGGCTTCTGATTTGCGCCGTTCGAGACTGAGAATCTGATTTGCGGAGGTGTGGCAACAGGCTCCAATGGAACAAGCATGTGCTCAGCCCAAGTTCTGGTTAGGGCCCACCATGCCACATCAAGGAAAAAGGTCTTTCCCAGTCCGTTGTCGCCGGTCAGAACATTTAAGCGCGGAGCCAAACTAGCACTAAGCTTCTTTGGCGGTCCAATATTCGAAAACTCCAACGACTGCAAGATTGCTCCGCCTTGCGGGGCCACGTCGCCCGGAAGTCCAAACTCCTCAACTAAGTCATCCCAACGCGGCGGAGTAGTGTCCCAAATGCTTGTTTGCAAGTCATGCTTCGACGGCCAGGTAAAAAGCTTGTCAATATCGACATTGCGTAGATTAAATAGCTTTACGAACCAATCGATTAAGTCAGTGGTAGTAACACTGTCTGAAAAGGGCTCTTCACGCGCAAACCAAATGGCCATATCTAGCAGAGAGATCTTCCGTCCGTCGCGAGGCAATTTCTCGACGAGAACTTCGTGATACTTCGGTGCCCACCCCCACAGATTTTCATTCTTCTTGTGAAGAATCGCTTCTGAGAAGCCTTGAGTATTGATTGCCTGAAGCGACGTGGATGCGTACTTCGGAGCCCTCCATCTACCCTCACTTTTTTTGACTTGGAACGGGGTAAAAAAACAGTCCGATTTTGGATGCACCCTAAAGTATTTTTGAAGGTGCAGACGATTCTCAGCGTCTAGGGATAGGCGACCCACCGTTCCTACCGGCACTCTACTCTTTGTCATCACAAGAAAGGTAGTACCAAAAAAAATATGGAACGCACTCAGATGATTAATGCATTCTCTGACGCGCCCGGCCGACAAATACTTGGTCATGTTGAATCTCTACAGGTTTTTTCGAACATAGTCGCAAAAGTCTCTGTTTAGATCGATGCCGATCGCAGGGTGTCCATGTTTTAACGCAACGCGGAGCGTCGTCCCACTCCCACAGAACGGATCAAGGACGGTGCCTCCAGGCGGGCAACCCACTGTTAGGCAACGCTCCACTAGTTCATCTGGATAAGGAGCCGTTTCCAAGCTGCCTCTTATGTTCGGCCTCGCAGCAATACTCCAAACGTCTTCCGCCCACTTGTCGTCGGGGAGCTGACTTTTGTTAAAGAAGTACTTGCGAGACTTAACGAACATAAACACGAACTCGTAGCTCCGACTTGGCCTGTCTTTAGCTGTCGGCTCAACAAGACAATTTTCTCGATGCCAAATAATCGGGGATCGCAATACCCAGTTATCTAGACACATTGCGAGTGCAACCCGCCAAGGGATGCCAATAGTCGATTTTCTTTGAAGCCCAATCCCAAGACCACCGCTTTTATCAACAGCCCGCAACCCAAAACGGCGCTTTGAGCTCTTCTTATCATCACCGTGTGGCTGGCCCTTCCCGGAATAGTATGTGTCGCCTAAGTTAAGAAACAGAACGCCTTCTGCCTTCAACTTATGCCTTGCTTTTTCCATCACTTCCTTGATTGCCGCGACATACGCCTCGACACTGTCTTCGAGTCCGATTTGACCGTCCACCTTGTAATCACGTAACCAGAAGTACGGTGGCGAAGTCACAATGCAGTCGACCGACTCGTCCTCGAGCAGATCTAAAGAGTCCTTAGCCGGTCCATTGATAAGCCGCCAAGGCATATTCGCAACACCTTGCCACTCAGTAATCGTGCGGCCATTTCGGTGATGCGAAGTTTCTTCATCTGTTGGCTGGGAAGCGAGCTCGTGCCCCTGTCTGGCTTTCTTCATCGGTCGTTTCGCGCTAGCTTTGTGTTCATCAATAGTCATTTAGCTGCCGCCCCCAGCCTCCCCACCCCCTCCTCAATCTTCTCCACATCCGCCGTCGCAAAGCTGAGCCGCAGCGTGCTCATGTCCGGGTTGCTTGCGTAAAACGGCGCGCCGGGCACAAAGGCCACGCCCAGCTCGATGGCGCGCTTGGCCAGTTCGGCGGCATCTTTCAGCTTGCCGCCGGCGCCCGTCAGGCGGGCCCAGAAGAACAGGCCGCCTTGCGGTTGGGTGAATTCAATGGCGTCGCCCAGCTCGCGCTTCAGGCTTTCGCCCATCACCCGCGCCCGCTCGCCGTACACCTTGCGCACGTTGGCCAGGGTGGCGGGCATGCGGCCGGCTTTCAGGTATTGCGCGGCGGTGGCCTGGGCAAAGGTGCTGGTGTGCGCGTCGCTGAACTGCTTGCACATGGTGGCTTTGGCCAGCAGCTCGGGCGGGGCAATCATCCAGCCTACGCGCAGGCCGGGGCTGAGGACTTTGCTCAAGGACCCGCAATGGGCGATCCAGTCCCTGCTTCCTGCTACGTCCTTCGACAGGCTCAGGATGCTTGGGGGGGGCGGTGCGTCGGGGTTGAAGTACAGGTCGCCATACGGGTCGTCTTCCACCACCAGGGTCTGGTACTTCACGGCCAGCTCCAGCACGCGCTTGCGGCGCGCCAGGCTGAGCATGGCACCGCTGGGGTTGCCAAAGGTGGGGATCAAGTAAACGAATTTTGGCTTGTGCTCGGCGATGAGTTTTTCAAGCGCGTCGGTGTCCACGCCGTTGGCGTCCACCGGGGCGCTGATCAGGTTGGCGCCATACAGCCGAAAGCACTGGATGGTGGCGAGAAAGGTGGGGCCTTCCACAATGACCTTGTCGCCGGGGTCGATCATGGTTTTGCCCAGCAGATCCAGCGCCTGCTGGCTGCCGGTGGTGACGATGAGGCCGTCGGGGTTGACGCCCACGCCCTTGGTGCCCATGAAGGCGGCCAGCTGCTCGCGCAGGGGGTTGTAGCCCTCGGTGGCGCCGTATTGCAGCGCGCCGCCGGGCTCTTCGGTCAGGGCCTTGTTGGCGGCCTCTTTGAGGCCTTCCACGTCAAACATGGCGCTGTCTGGAAAGCCCCCCGCAAAGCTGATGATGCCGGGCTTGCCCAGCAGCTTGAAGAGTTCGCGGATGGCGGAGGTTTCTACGTTGTCTAGGCGCTTGGCGAAGGGGATGGGCATGGTATTCAGAGAGTTCAGGGTTCAGGGGTGACAGCTGGCATTCTCGCGCAGACTTGGCGCAACACGCTCATCGCGACTCACGTACGAGCTGAACGATGTCCTGCTCGGTCAACGCTTCGGCCGCAGGGGTAGCCGCCTGCTTGGCGCGCTGGCTCCAAGCCTCAAAGGCACTCAAGGCCATCGGCTCGCACTGATCGGCATCAGGCTGCGAGCCGGGAGGGTTTTGTGCTTTAGCGGATGTGACGGTGGTCATGGAAAGTCCCGTACTAGATTGCGAATTTGCACAGAATAGCCAAACCCCTGATTCTTCCGCAACGCCGTCACATGCGATGGCGCGGATGTTTGACTACCGCGCCTGCCAGGCCTCAATCTCCGGCAGCTTGGCCGCGCGGCGCGCCAGGCTGTCGGCGGGCCAGAGGGCCTCGCGGTCATAAAACTCGGCCACGGCGGGCGTGCCGGGGGGCAACACCACCCAGGGCTGCTTGGTGGCGGTGAAGATGTGCACGTCGGGCGGAAAGGCGTCGGGCTCGTCCAGCGTGCCCACGCGCACAAAGGCCATGACGGGGCCCGAGCCGGCGTAGTGGCTCCACACGGCCACGCGGCACTGCGGGCAGCGCGCAATCTGCTGGCCCTTGCCGCTGGCCGAGGGCGTGTTGACCATCTCGGGCTGGCCGGCCGTGAGCTGCAGGCGGTCGGTCTCGATCATGGCGTTGAGCGCAAAGGCGGCGCCGCTTTCGCGCTGGCACCAGCGGCAATGGCAGCAGTGCACAAACAGGGGCTGGCTGGCCAGGCGGTAGCGCAGGTAACGGCAGTCGCAGCCGCCTTCGGGGGCTTGGGTGTCAGGCATGGGTTGGGGGCGTGGCGGGATGTTTCCTGCGCACTTTAGCGCGGCCGTGCTAGCCTGTCGCGCTGACACATTGACGAGCCTGAGCATGATTGAACATCACATCGATATCCCCACCGCCGACGGCGCGATGAACACCTTTGTGGTCCACCCCGAAGAGGGCGGCGCCTTCCCCGTGGTGCTGTTTTACATGGACGCGCTGGGCAAGCGCGAAGAGCTGCACGACATGGCGCGCCGCCTGGCCAGCGTGGGCTATTTTGTGGTGCTGCCCAACCTGTATTACCGCCGCTCGCGCGACTTCTGGCTGCGCGAGCGCAAGGAGCCCGAAGCCACGCAGATGTATGAGCACATGGCGTCGCTCACCAGCGCGCTCATGGTGCGCGACACCGATGCCATGCTGCGCTACGCCCAGACCCAGCCCGCGGCCGACGCCACGCGGGTGGGCGCGGTGGGCTACTGCATGAGCGGGCCTTTTGTGATGGCGGCCGCGGCGGCTTTCCCCGAGCGCATCAGGAGCATTGCCGCCATTCACCCCGCGCAGATGGTGACTGACAAGCCCGACTCCCCTCACCTGATGGCGCCGCTGGTCAAGTGCGAGAGCTACTTTGCCTGCGCCGAGACCGACAAGTGGGCCCCGCCCGAGGTGGTGCAGACGCTGCAAGACGCGCTGCTGGCCGCCGGCACGCCCCACCGCATCGAGTGGTACCCGGGCGTGGAGCACGGCTTTGTGTTCCCCAGGCGCGAAGGCATCTACAACCAGGCAGCGGCCGAGCGGCACTGGGAGAGGTTGTTCAGCCTGTTCGGGCGGACGCTGGCTTGATCGCTGATGGGGGATAAGTTGCAAAAACTACTCTTGAGGAGTTATTTGATTTAACTATTTTTAAGGAGTAATATCACTTAACTCCATTAAGGTAGTAAGTCATGTACCCCGTCGACACGCCCCAACAGCTCCGCACCATTCTTCGCACGCTGCGCCAGTCGCGCGGGCTCACGCAAACCCAGCTGGGGCAGATGCTGGGCGTCAGCCAGAAGCGCATTGCCCGCATCGAGGCCACGCCAGAGGTCACGGCGTTTGACCAGATATCCCGCATGGTGTCGGCCATGGGTTGCCGGCTGGTGATTGAAGAGCCCCCGGCACACCGCGTGGCAGAGCCAGCCGCTGCACCCTACACACCCACCTGGTAGGCGCATGGTGACGTTTCGCCGCCCTCGCACCGACCCGCGCAGCAACATGCTGGGCGTGTGGATCAATGGCCAGCGCGTGGGGGTCTGGTCGGTTGCTGACGCAGAGCACCGTTTTCAATACGACGCGGAATGGCTTGCGTCTCCCGCCGGGCGATGGCTGTCGCTTTCGCTGCCCTTCACGCCAGACAACGTGCCGCACCGTGGCGACGTGGTGCGCAACTGGTTCGACAACCTGCTGCCAGACAGCGACGCCATCCGCCGGCGCATGGCCGAAAAATTCACGCACGGCGCCACCGACACCTTCGCCCTGCTCGCCGCACTGGGCCGCGATTGCGTGGGGGCCGTGCAGTTGCTGCCACACGGCCAGGTCCCCCAGGGCCTGGAGAGCATCGACGCCACGCCGCTGGACGACGCCGGGGTCGAGCAGATGATCAACAACGCCGTGGGCGGCGCGCGTGTTCTGGGCCAGCCGTCTGACGACGACTTTCGCATCTCCATCGCTGGCGCCCAGGAAAAAACCGCCTTGCTCTGGCATGGCAACCAGTGGTGCAAGCCGCTCAACGCCACGCCCACCACCCATATCTTCAAGCTCCCGCTGGGTCTGGTGGGCAACGTGCGCGCCGACATGCACGACTCTGTTGAAAACGAATGGCTGTGCGCCCAGCTGCTGGCCCTGCTGGGGATGCCGGTTGCCCCGTGCGAAATCGCCCGGTTTGGCCAACGCAAGGTGCTGGTGGTCGAGCGGTTTGACCGCACCTTGCAGGAGCCCCCCGGCAAGGCGCCCTGGCTGGCCCGGTTGCCCCAGGAAGACTTCTGCCAGGCGCTGGGAGTGGCGGGCTCGCGCAAGTACGAGTCAGACGGCGGCCCCGGCGTGAGAGACGTGCTGCGCATTCTGGACAACAGCAACTCTGCCCCCAACGACAAACTCACCTTCGTGCAGACGCTGCTGGCCTTCTGGCTGATGGCGGCAACGGACGGCCACGCCAAGAACTTCTCCATCTTCCTGGAGCGCGGCGGCGGTTACCGCATGACGCCGCTGTATGACGTGCTGTCGGCCTGGCCCATCATCGGCAACGAGCCCAACATGGTCAGCCCGCGCCGCGCCAAGCTGGCCATGGCCCTGCGCGGCAAAAATGCCCACTACCACCTGCACGAGATCCACACCCGCCACTGGCAGGCACTGGCGCTGCAAAGCGGCGTGCCCGATGCGTTTGACCGCATGGTGGGGCTGGTGCTGCAGGTGCCGCAGGCGCTGGCCGAGGCGCGCGCCCTGCTGCCTGCGGGCTTTCCCCTGCCGGTGTTTGAGGCCATTGACCAGGGGATGCGGGCGCAGGCCAGCCTGTTTGTGGACGAGCTGGCCTGACGCTTTCGGGGCTTGCGCTCTCGGGCGCTTGACTAGAGCATTGCTCTGGAGTAATACTCTAGTCATGGAACCCATTCCCACCCGCCTGCGCCTGCTCGATGCCGCCGCCCAGGTGTTTCTGGCCCAGGGCCTTGCCGAAGCCTCCATGGACCAGGTGCGCCAGCAAGCCGGCGTGAGCAACGGCAGCCTGTACCACCACTTTCCCACCAAGGCGCAGCTGGCCGATGCGCTGTACGCCCACACGCTGCGCGACTTTCACGCCACGCTGCTGGTGCCCATCACCCCGCGCGCCACGGCGCAAAGCGGCGTCAAGGGCCTGATCCGCGCCTACATCGACTGGGTGGAGCACAACCCCGAGCGCGCCCGCCTGCTCGACCAGTTGCGCCAGGCGGGCGGCAGCGAGCGCGAGGCCGCCAACGCCGAGGGCTTTGGCGCGCTGGCCGCGTGGATTGCCCGGCGCGTGGAGGCCGGCGACATGCGCAGCATGCCCTTCCCCGTGTGGCTGGCGCTGGTGTTCTCACCAGCCATGTCACTCACCCGCCACTGGGTCACGCAGCCGGTGCCCGCCGTGCCAGCCAAGGTGCGTGCCGCGCTGGAACACGGCGCCTGGATGGCCGTGGCCGCCTGAGCCCCATCGCATTCTTGAGGAGTTGACCATGAGAGTTGTGAACGTTCACCAGCGCCTGCTCCATGCCCAGCCCGGGCAGGCAGGCGCACTGATTGATGCACTGGCCTCCCCGGCCGACCAGCTGTGGCGCGGCAACGCCTGGCCGCGAATGGCGTTTGACCGGCCGCTGGGCGTGGGCGCAGTGGGGGGCCACGGCCCGATCCGCTACACCGTCATTGACTACACGCCGGGCCAGTCCATCCGCTTCGGCTTCACCGCACCCAGGGGCTTGAACGGCTGGCACGGGCTGGACATTCTGGACGCCACCGCCGCGCACTGCGTGCTGGAGCACCGCGTGGAAATGACGCTGCACGGCGCCGCGCGCCTGAGCTGGCCCCTGGTGTACCGCCCGCTGCATGACGCGCTGATTGAAGACGGCCTGGCCGCCGCGCAGGCGGCCCTGGGCAACACACCGCATGTGGTGCCGTGGTCGCCCTGGGTGCGCCTGCTGCGCCGGCTGCTGACCCGCAAGCCGCGCCCGCAGGTGCATTTCAAGGAGCCAGCTGATGCACACTGACATGCTGGCACAAGGCCGCGCCGTGCTGGCCCGGCAACCCTTCAGCGTGCTGCTGGGCGCGCAGCTGGATGCCTTTGCGCCCGGGCTGGCTGAGCTTTCAGTGCCCCTGGCCGAGCCCCTGCTGCAACAGCACGGCTTTGTGCATGGCGGTGTGCTGGCCTACCTGGCCGACAACGCCCTCACCTACGCGGGCGGTTCGGTGCTGGGCGGGGTGCTCACATCGGAGTTCAAGATCAACTACCTGCGCCCCGCGAAGGACGCCGAGCGCCTGGTGGCCGTGGCCACCGTGGTGGGCAGCGGCAAGACCCAGGCGGTGTGCCGCTGCGACATTTACCTGCACAGCGGTGGCGAACGCAAGCTGTGCGCCGCCGCGCAAGGCACCATCCGCAAGGTGGAGTAGCGCCGGGCTGCGTCAGGCCGCCTTCAGGCCACCCTCAGGCCGGCGCCGCAGCCGCCCTGCCCGCGCGCCAGCCCGTGAGCTGGCCCAGCAGCACCGGCACGCACAGCGCAGCACCCAGCAGCGTGGCCGTGAGGCCCGGCGCAATGAGCAGCAGCGCGGCCGCCAGGCACAACAGCTGTTGCCAGCGGCTCATTTCCACCAGAAAGAACTTGCTCAGCGCCGCCGCCAGCAGCGTGATGCCCAGCACGCAGCCGGTGAACGTGACGGCAAAGTCATACCAGGTAAAGCCCTTGGCCACCAGCAACAGGCTGGGCGAGAACACAAACACAAACGGCACCAGCGCTTTGGCCAGCCCCAGGCGGAAGGCGGTGTTGCCGGTCTTGAACGGGTCGCCGCCCGCCATGCCCGCGGCAGCGTAGGCCGCCAGCGCCACGGGGGGGGTGATGTCGGCCAGCACGCCGTAATAGAACACGAAGAAGTGCGCCACCAGCGGCTCCACACCCAGCTGCACCAGCGTGGGCGCGGCCACGGTCACCATGATGATGTAGTTGGCCGTGGTGGGAATGCCGCAGCCCATGAGGATGCAGACAATGCCGGTCATGAACAGCGCGGCAAACAGCGTCATGCCCTGCACGCCGGCCAGCCAGGTGGGCACCACAGTGGCCAAACCCTGCGCCAGGCTTTGCGCCACGCCGGTGATGATGTAGCTCACCTTGAAGCCCACGCCCGTGAGCGTGACCACGCCAATCACCAGGCCCACCGTGGCCGCGGCAGCGCCCACGGCCAGCGCGTATTTGGCGCCGGTTTCCAGTGCCTCCATCAGCACCGGGTAGCCAATGCGGCCGCGCACCTGGGCAAAGCGCGAGCCCAGCGCCATGACCACGGCGCCCACGGCAAACAGGCCCAGGCGGATCATTTCAGCCTTGACGCCCCAGTCCACAAACGCCATGGCCACCAGCAGCCCCTGCAGCACCGCGAGCAGCACCCAGTTGCGCAAGGTGTTGCCCTTGAGCTGGGTGGTCAGGCCCACGATGGCGCACGAGGTGATGCCCACAAACGCGGCCAGGTAAGGTGTGCGCCCGGTGACCAGAATCCAGATCAGCAGCACCAGCGGGATCAGCGTGGGCCAGCGCTGGCGCAGTGACTCGCGCAGTTTGGGCATTTCTTCTTCGGTCAGGCCGCGCAGGCCGTAACGCTTGGCTTCAAAGTGCACCTGCATGAACACGCCAAAGAAGTGCATGAACGCTGGCACCATGGCGGCGGCAATGATGGTCTGGTAAGACACATTCAAAAACTCGATCATCAGGAAAGCCGCCGCGCCCAGCACCGGGGGCGTGATCTGCCCGCCGGTGGACGAAGCCGCCTCCACCGCCCCGGCAAACTCGCGCCGGTAGCCCACCTTGATCATGGCCGGAATGGTGAGCGAGCCCACGGTGACCGCATTGGCCACCGACGAGCCGCTGAGCATGCCGAACATGGCCGAGCCAAACACGCTGACCTTGGCCGGCCCGCCCGCGTAGCGCCCGGCAATGCTGGAGGCAATGTCCAGGAACAGCTGCCCCAGGCCAATGCGCGTGGCCATCACGCCAAACAGCACAAAGTGGAAAACATAGGTGGCCACCACGCCCACGGCCACGCCGTAGATGCCCTGGCTGGTGAGGTACTGGTGGTTGACCAGCTGCGTCCAGCTCGCGCCCGCATGGCGAAGAAGACCGGGGAAATAGGGCCCGGCCAGCGCGTAGATGCTGAAGCCAATGGCGATCAGAGGCAGCGGCCAGCCCATGCTGCGGCGCGTGGCCTCGAGCAGGGTGATGATGAGCACGGTGCCAAACACCACGTCCATCAGGCTGGGGTTGCCAACGCGGAACGCGAGGTCCGAGAATACGATGGGGATGTAGATCACGCTGGCGGCGCAGGCCATGCCCAGCACCCAGTCCGCCAGCGGCACGCCACCGGGCGAGGCCCAGCTGTTGCGCACCGGTGCCACCTGCGTTTTCTTGCTCGCGGCAAACACCAGAAAGATCAACCCGAGCACAAAGGCCAGGTGCACGCCGCGGTGCGTCACCTCTTGCAGCAACCCGAAGCCGGCCGTGTAGTAGTGAAAGCACGACAGCGCAATGAGCAGCCACTTGATGATCTGCGTGGCGGGAGGCACCGAGGGGCGAAAGCGCATCTCGGGGTCGAACTTTTCCTCCAGCTCCTGCAGGGTCTTGTCGTCGGGCAAGGCGGTCGCGTCGGCGGCTTGGGTCATGGCGGGCTCTTCAAAAAAAACGGGCGAGTCATGCTCGCCCGCATCATGCCTTGCGGCGGTTGTGGGCTTACTTCAGGACGCCGGCTTCCTTGTAGAACTTCTCGGCACCGGGGTGGAACGGAATGCCCACGCCCTGGACCGCATGCTCCTTGGTGATGTACTTGCCCTTGGCATGGCCGGCGGCCAGCGTCTTTTGCGTGGCGTCGCTGAACAGGGCCTTGGTGATCTGGTAGACCGTTTCGGTGTCAGCCTTGGCGCTGGTCACCCACTGGGCGCCCACGGCCAGCGTCTGCACGGCGGGCACGTCCTTGTAGGTGTTGGCGGCAATGGTGTCCACGGCAAAGTACGGGTTGGCCTTGCGCAGGCCTTCGGCTTGCGGGCCACCCAGGGCCACCAGCTCGATGCCGGCGCCGCTGGAAGCCAGCTCGGCAATGGCACCGGCAGGCGCGCCGCCCACGAAGAAGAAGGCGTCAAGCGCGCCGTCCTTGAGCTTGTCGCCGGCCTGGTTGGGCTTGATGTATTCGGGCTTGATGTCGCTTTCCTGCACACCATAGGCCGCCAGCACCATGCGGGCGTTGATCAGCGTGCCGGAGCCGGGCTCGTCCAGCGCCACGCGCTTGCCCTTGAGGTCGGCCACGGACTTGATGCCCGAGCCCTTCTTGACCACGAGGTGGATGCTCTCGGGGTACAGGTTGGCGATCATGCGCAGGTCGTCCACCTTGGGCTTGCCCACGTAGGGGCCGGTGCCGGTGTAGGCCCAGGTGGCCACGTCAGACTGCGAGAAACCCGATTCAATGGCGCCGCCGGCAATGCCGTTCACGTTGGCCAGCGAGCCGTTGGCGGCCTGCGCCGTGACCACGATCTTGCCCGGCTGCGACACCGCGTTGGCAATCATGCCGCCCACGGGGTAGTAGGTGCCGGCCGTGCCGCCCGTGCCGATGCGGAAGAACTGCTGGGCGTGGGCGCCACCGGTCAGGGCCACGGCGGCCACCACGGCGCCAACGAGTTGCTTGAGGGTCATGGAAAGCTCCTTCGGGAGGGTTGTTGAAAACAGGTATTGGGGCAAGCGCAGTCTAGCGATGATCCCCGGTTTCGGGAGCGCCGGGAAGCGTGCGCGCATGAAAATCCCGGGCCATCGCGAACTCCTGGGTCAGCTCGCCCGTGCGCCGTCGCACCAGCAGGTCGCGAAACAGCGCCAGGGAGTCCTGCACGCTGTCGATTTCCTCGATCAGCGGGTCGGCGTTGTGCACCGCAATGTCGGCCCACAGGCTGGCGTCGGATGAGCCCAGGCGCGAAAAGCCCTGGAAACCCGTGCCGCGGTACTGCAGCCATTCACCGGCGGCCGGCCGCCCGGCCAGGCCATGCAGGTAGGCATAGCTGAGCACCTGGGGCAGGTGGCTCATGGCCGCATAGGCACGGTCGTGCTCGTCGGCGGGCATCAAGGCCACCCGGGCTCCCAGCAGGGCCCAGAAATCGCTCGCCAGAGCCACCGCCTTCGGGTCGGTGCCGGCCGTGGGCGTCATGATGCAGGCCCGGCCCTGGAACAGGTCGGCTCGCGCGGCGGCCCATCCGGCCTCGGCCCGCCCGGCAATTGGGTGGCAAGGCACAAAGCAGGCCGCGGCCCGCTCCCCGCCCAGCGCCTGGAGCACGGGCAGCTTGACGCTGGCCACGTCCATCACCACGGCACGGCCCTGGTCAATCGCATCCAGATGGCTGGTCAGCAGCCCCAGCAGTGCGCTCACGGGCTGGCACAGCAGCACCACGTCGTGGTCGGCAAACAGATCTTCGGTGCGGGAACAGGCCTGGTGGATCCAGCCGCCCTCCAGCGCCGCCTGCACGGTGTTGGCCCGGATGTCGTAGCCGGTCACCCTCCCCCGGTAGCCCGCGGCGTGCAGCGCCTGCACCATCGAACCGCCGATCAAGCCCAGGCCACAGACCGCAATGCGGTCGAGCTGCAGGAAAGGATGGGCGGGAGTGGCGGGCATGGGGCGCAGTGTGAATCCCCCGGGGCATCACAGCAAATGCCAGAATGTGGCTATCCCATAACATGACGTTAATCGTCCACTTGCGATGAATCTGCGCCAGATTGAAGTGTTCCGCGCGGTCATGCAGGCCGGCAGCATCTCGGGCGCGGCGGCGGCGCTGCATGTATCGCAGCCCGCCGTCAGCCGCCTGATCCGCTACCTGGAGGTCAAGCTGCGCGTGGCCTTGTTTGACCGCACCGGCGGGCGCCTGCACCCCACGCCCGAGGCGCGCGCGCTGCTGCGCGAGATCAACAGCGCCTACCGGGGCATTGACCGCGTGCGCGCCTATGCCGAGCAGCTGCACCACGGCGTGGCCGACACCCTGCGCATCTCGACCAACCTGAGCCCCGCGCTGGAACTGGTGCCGCGTGCGGTGGCCGAACTCAAGGCGCGCATGCCGCGCCTGCACATCTCGGTGGAGATCGGCACCCACGCACAGATCACCGACCAGCTGCTCGCGGGCGAATGCGACCTGGGCGTGGCGGCCTTCGTCAAGGCGCAGCACCCGGCCGTGACGGCCGAGACCATTGGCGAGGGCGACGTGCTGTGCGCCATGGCGCCCGGCCATGCGCTGGCCAGGCTGCGCAAGGTGACGCTCACGCAGATCCGCCAGCACGACGTGATCTCGTTCGGCCCCGAAACGCCGCACGGCAAGGTGGTCGGCAAGCTGCTGGGCAACACCGGCACGCCCATGAACCCCACCGTGGACGTGCGCTACGCCTATGTGGCCTGCAGCATTGCGGCCAGCGGCTGGGGCGTGGCGCTGGTGGACGACCTCAGCGCCAGCCGGTTCAGCGCGTCGGGCCTGGCGCTGCGCCCCCTGGCGCGGCCGGTGCGCTACGAGGCCTGCGCCATGGGCAGCGCCGAGCGCCCGCTCTCGGCCGCCGGCCGCGCCATGGTGACCCTGCTCAAGGCCCACTGGGAGCGCTCAAGACAACGGGCATGACGCCCGGCCACCCATGAGTTTCAGGCATGGGCCATGCGGGCAACGGCATTTCACACCGAGCCCCGTCTCTTCTAGATTCCAGCCACGTCAACAACGTTCTGGAAATGAAGATGCATGTGTGTGTGTTGGGCGCGGGCATTGTGGGGCTGGCCACGGCCTGGCAATTGCAGCGCGACGGCTTTCGCGTCACGGTGGTGGACCGGGCCCACGCGGGGGCTGGCGCCAGTGGCGCCAACGGCGCCCAGCTGAGCTACTCGTACGTGCAGCCGCTGGCCGACCCGGCGATCTGGCGCCAGTTGCCCCGGCTGCTGCTGGCCACCGACTCGCCGCTGAAACTGCGCCCGCAGCTTGACCTGCACCAGTGGCGCTGGGGCCTGCGCTTTCTCGCGGCCTGCCGCGCCAGCGTGTCGGCGCGCACCACCGCGCGCCTGCTGGCGCTGGCCGCCGAAAGCCGTGAGGGCTTCGGCCAGCTGCTGGCCGAGCAACCGATCGACTGCGACTTTGCCGCCAGCGGCAAGCTGGTGCTGTACCCCGACGCAGCCTCGCTCGGCGCCGCCGTGCGGCAGATGAACCTGCAGCAAGCCATGGGCAGCATGCAGGCCGCGCTCACGCCCGCGCAATGCGTGGCGGTGGAGCCCGCACTGGCCCACTCGCGCATGCGGTTCGCGGGGGGCATCCACACCCCGGGCGAATGCGCGGCCGACTGCTTCAAGGTGTGCCAGGAACTGCTGCGCCTGCTGCGCCCGCGCGGCGTGCGGTTTGTGTTTGGCACGGCCGTCACGCGCCTGGTGCCCAAGGGCGGACGCGTGGTGGCGGCGGAGTCGGCCGCGGGCGCGCTGCAAGCCGACGCTTTTGTGGTGGCCCTGGGCACGGCCTCGCACCGCTTGGGCTCGGCCCTGGGCCTGGACGTGCCGGTGTACCCGCTCAAGGGCTACAGCCTGACCGTGGAGGCCCATGACACGCCGGGCAGCGCGCCCCGGGTCAGCGTGACCGACGCCGCGCGCAAGGTGGTGTTTGCTCGCATCGGCCACCGGCTGCGGGTGGCCGGCATGGCCGAACTGGTGGGTGAAAGCACGAGCATTCCGGCCGCGCGCATCCAGTCGCTGATGGCCACGGCGCGCGACGTGTTCCCCAAGGCCAGCCCCTACGAGGACGCCACGGCCTGGAGCGGCCTGCGGCCCGCCACACCCACGGGTGAGCCGCTGACCGGCCGCCTGGCGGGGTCGCCGTCCAACCTGCTGTTCAACACCGGGCATGGCGCGCTTGGTTTCACGCTAGCGTTTGGCAGTGCCAGGCGGATATCGGCGCAGTTGCAGGAAAGCGCGGCCGCCCGGGCTGCCACGGACCGCCGCATGGTTTCACCGCACCAGGAGTTCACCGCATGACATCACGCCCCTGTTGGACCGCTCTCGTTCTGGCCCTGTGCCCCGCCCTGCAGCCCGCGGCTGCGCATGCAGATGCAGAGACCGACAAGCTGCGGTCCACACGCGAGATCGTGGTCGCGCACCGTGATGCGTCCATCCCGTTCTCTTACCTGGATGCCCAAAAGCAACCCATTGGCTACTCGATGGACGTGTGCGCCCGGCTGGTGGCGGCGCTGCGCCGCGAACTCAAGCTGCCCGATCTGGCGGTGAAGTACCTGCCGGTGACCTCGGCCACGCGCATTCCGGCCATTGCGGGCGGCAAGGCCTCGCTGGAGTGCGGCTCCACCACCAACAATGCCGACCGGCGCAAGCAGGTGGACTACACCATTGCGCACTTCATCTCGGCGGCCCGGCTGGTGGTGCGCACGGGGTCCGGCGTCCAGTCACTGGAGGACCTGACCGGCAAGACCGTGGTCTCGACCCGCGGCACCACCAACATCAAGACCATGCAGCGCATCAGTGACGAGCGGCTGCTGAAGCTGGCCATCGTCGAGGCTGGCGACCACGCGGAGGCCTTCGCCATGGTTGGCAGCGGCAAGGCCGATGCCTTTGCCATGGACGACGTGCTGCTGTTCGGCCTGCGGGCCAACGCCGCGAAGCCGCAGGACTTCAGCGTGATCGGCAAGCCCATGACCATCGAGCCCTATGCGGTCATGCTGCCCAAGGGCCAGCCCGAATTCAAGAAGATCATTGATGATGAAATGCGGCGGCTGATCTTCACCGGGGAGCTGCAGCAGCTCTACCAGACATGGTTCATGAACCCCATCCCGCCGCGCGGCATCAACCTGGAACTGCCCATGTCGTTCATGCTGCGCGAGTCGTTCAAGTTCCCGAGCGACAAGGTGGGCGACCTGGCCTATTGAGCGCCGCAGGCCGTGACCAAATTCACGGCATTCCCCAACGGTACAAACTGAAACCAGTGTTTCGGGGCCCACAGGCTGGTGGCGGGTTGACCCACTCTGCTGAACAGCACAGGATGGATCGCCATGAGCCGTGCCCTTCCACCTTACGCTGCCGCGCCGGGCGACGAAGAAGTCGAGCGGATCATCTGCGCCAGCATGGCCACCACCCAGGAAAGTCTTTTCTCGCAGATGGAGGCCATCCGCGCCTCGTCGCTGCGCCACAACCCGCCGCTCGGCTTGAACGCCGTGCTACTGTGCCAGGCCGGCTGGTTCATTCACTGGGCCGAAGGGCCGGGCCGCGCCGCCAGCGAGCTGATGACCCGCGTGCACGACGACAGCCGGCACCACTCCCAGCGCGTGGTGCACCAAAGCCGCGGCAAGCGCTTTCTGCAGACCTCCTGGTCGATGATGCTGGCGCCGTCCAGTGAACCTGGCGTGGAGTTCGGCCGCCGGGTCATGGACCTGCGCTACATGATGGACCGGGGCCGCCAGTTCGCGCCCACCTCGGTGATCCGCCGGCTTTCGGCGCCGCTGCAACTGCCGTTGCCCGAGGGCGCCGACGACCCCGAGGCGTTCCACCGCGTGGGCGTGTGTTCGGCCAGCCCCCATGGCGCGTTCGACCTGGTGAAATGGCTGGCACACCACCACGACGAAGCCATAGCGAGCCGCCGCTTTGCGGGCGAAGCCGACATGGACAGCGGCAGCGATTATGTCGAGTTCATGGAGAGCGGGCAGCCTTGCCGGGTGATTGCCGTCTCGCGGCCCGGCCTGCTGCACGGGTTGCGCCGCGCCTTCCTGCCCGACTGGCCGCACCTGCTGATGTTGTTCACGGGCCAGCCGCGGCACGACGCGGCCCTCATGGCCCGGGTGGGTGAGGCCTGCAACGGCCTGCCCTGCACGCCCACCCTGCTGGGCGTGGCGCCCGATGAAGCCACGCACGGCAGCATGGCGCGGCAGGCCGCCGGTCTGGGGCTGGACTACCTGGCGACCGACCCGGTGTCGCCGCAGGACTGCGGCGCCGTCTGGGCCATGGTGGGCGAGCACCTGCGCCGCAGCGGCCCACCGCCCAGCTCGGTCTGGGCCCTGCCTGCGCCGCGGCTCGCTGCCTGAGGCTGGTGCCTCAGAAGCCGGCCACCAGGCCGTCGCGCCGCGCGTCGCTGGCGGCCACATAGCCCTCAACCTTGGGGTCGCCGGCGCGCCAGATGAACTGGCCGGCGCCGAAGTCCTGGTAGTTGTCGCTGATGACCTCCATCACATGGCCGCGCTGGGCCAGGCCCTGCACGGTGGCCAGGTTCATCTGCTGCTCGACATTGATCTCCAGGCCTTCGTTGTAGCGCCAGCGCGGTGCGTCGCAGGCGGCCTGCGGGTTCTGCCCGTAGTCGAGCATGCGCACCAGGGTCTGCATGTGGCCTTGCGGCTGCATGTTGGCGCCCATCACGCCATAGCTCATCACGGGATGCCCATCCCTGGTGAGAAAGGCCGGGATGATGGTGTGAAACGGCCGCTTGCCCGGTGCCACGAGATTGGCCGGGTTGTGGGCGCTGGCCTGCACGCTGAACGCATGGCCCCGGTTCTGCAGGCTGATGCCAAAGCCGGGCTCCACGCAGCCCGAACCAAAGCCCATGTAATTGCTCTGGATGAAGCTGATCATCATGCCGTTTTCATCGGCTGCGGTGAGGTAGATGGTGCCGCCCTTGACCGGGTTGCCCGCGCCAAAGTCCTGCGCCTTCTTCATGTCAATGAGCCTGGCGCGGCTGGCCAGGTAGGCATCGTCAAGCATCTGTTCGGCCGTGACCTCCATGCTGGCGGGTTCGGCCACATAGCGGTACACGTCGGCAAAAGCCAGCTTCATGGCCTCGATCTGCAGGTGCTGGGAATCAACGCCGTCCACCGCCAGGCCCGCCACGTCAAACTGGTCCAGAATGCCCAGCGCAATCAGCGCGGCAATGCCCTGGCCATTGGGCGGGATCTCGTGCAGCGTGTAGCCCCGGTAGTTCTTGCCAATGGGCTTGACCCATTCGGGCTGGTAGGCCGCAAAGTCTTTGGCCGTGATGCTGCCGCCGTTGGCGGCTGCGAACTTCTCGATGGCCTCGGCGATTTCGCCACCATAGAAGGCCGCGCCCTTGCTCCGGGCAATCGCGCGCAGGCCGCGGGCCGCCGCCTTGAACTGGAACAGCTCGCCCACCTCGGGCGCGCGGCCCCAGGGCAGGAAGTTCTGCGCAAAGCCCGGCAGGCCCTGCAGCTCGGGCGTGGCCGCCGCCCATTTCTGCTGGACCACGGTGGGCATGAGGTAGCCGCGCTCGGCAATCTCGATGGCCGGCTCCAGCAGGTCGGCAAACGGCAGCTTGCCAAAGCGCTCGCTCAGGGCCACCCAGCTGGCCACGGCGCCCGGCACCGTGACCGAGTCAAACCCCCGCTTGGGCGGGGCCACCGCGTCGGCGCCGTACTTGCGCTTGAAGTAGTCGGGCGTCCAGGTGGCGGGCGCGCGGCCCGAGGCATTGAGGCCATGCAGTTCCTGCCCGTCCCAGAGGATGGCAAAGGCATCGCTGCCCAGCCCGTTGCTCACGGGCTCGGTCAGGGTGATGGCGGCGGCGGCGGCAATGGCCGCGTCCACCGCGTTGCCGCCCTTGTACATCATGCGCAGGCCGGCCTGGGCCGCCAGCGGGTGGGAGGTGGACACCACGTTGCGCGCAAAAACCGGCAACCGGGTGGTCGTGTAGGGGTTGGTGTAGTTGAAAGCCATGGCCCGATTATCGAAAGCCTGACAAAAAAGCCAAAGCGAATAATGCTTTAGCCACCCTAAACAATTGCTTTAGCATGACGGGCCATGAGCAGCATCCGCCTCCTGCGCACCTTTCTGGCCGCCGCCCACGAGGGCTCGTTCGCCGCGGCCGCGCAGCGCGTGTCGCTCACACAGGCGGCCGTGGGCCAGCAGATGCGCGCGCTGGAGGCCGACATGCGCCGGCCGCTGTTCGAGCGCCAGGGCAAGGCCGTGGTGCTCAATGACGCGGGCCGCGAGCTGCTGCCCCAGGCCCGCCAGATGGTGGCGCTGTATGACCAGATGCAGGCCAGCGCGCCGGCCGCGGGGCCGATGTCGGGCACGCTGAACCTGGGGGCGGTGGTGTCGGCGGTGCGGCCGCTGATCCAGGCCACGCTGGCCCTCAAGTCGCGCCACCCCGGGCTGGAACTGCATGTGTCGGCGGCCAAGTCCATGGAGTTGCTGGCGCAGGTCACGTCGGGCGCGCTGGACGCGGCCATCTCCGTGAAAGAGCGCGGCACCCCCACCGCCACGCTGGCCTGGACGCCGCTTTACGCGGAGCCCATGGTGCTGCTGGTGGGGCGCAACATGCCCGAGGCGCCGCCGCGCGCCCTGCTGCGCAGCCAGCCCTTCATCCGGTTCGACCGCAGCCAGCACACGGGCCAGATGGTGGAGCGCACCCTGCGCAGGCTGCGGGTCACGCCCCCTGAAATCCTGGAACTCAACACCATCGAGAGCATCGTCGAACTGGTGCGCTCGGGCCTGGGCCTGTCGGTGCTGCCGCGGCTGCGTGACGGCCGCTGGGCCACCGACCCGCGGCTGCGCGTGGTCGAGCTGCCGCAGGCGGAATCGCGCCAGATTGGGCTGGTGCAGCAGCGCGAATCGCGCAGCGCCGCCGTGGTGGCCGCGCTGGTGCGCGAAATCAGGGCCCTGTGAGGATCAGCGGCCGGTCAGCTTGCCGTCGCGGGTCACCATGGCCAGCTCGACATACTTGCTGCCGTGGTGCGCGCCGGGGGCAAAGGTGATCTGGTAGCCGCCCAGGTCAAGCGTGCCCAGGTTGGCCAGCGCGTCACGCACGGTCTGCGCCGACACCGGCTTTCTGGCGCGGCGGATCGCCTCGGCCACCACGCGGGCGCCAAAGCAGGCTTCCAGGTGGGTGGAGTTCATGGGCTCCTTGATGCCGGCCGCTTCCAGGGCCTTGGCGCACTCGCGCACGGCGGGCATGGGCGAGCGGGTGTTGGGAACCACCTGCGAGATGGACACCCCGGCGCTGGCCGGCCCGGCCGCGGCGATGAACTGGTCAGCCCCCACGAACGACAGGCTGGACGTGGGCACCAGGCGGCCTGCGGCCACCATTTCCTTCTGGATCTGCGCCGCGGCACCGGACAACACGGTGTTCAGGATCACTTCGGGCTGCTGCGCGATCAGCGCCTGCGCCTCGGCCTTGCCCACGGGGGCATTGCGCTTGAGGGACAACCCCTGCGGCACCAGCCCGGCCTTCTTCAGGTAGGCGGCAACCACGTCCAGGTTCTGCTTGCCCACCTCGTCGTCGTAATGAACCACGCTGACGCGCTTGAGGCCCAGGCTGGTCCAGAAGTTGAGCATCTTCTCCATCTCTTCACCGTAGGAGGCGCGGATGGTGAACAGCGAAGGGGTGTTCTTGCGCACCGGCTCGGCGCCCGAGAACGGCGCCACAAATGCCACGCCGGCCGCTTCGGCCTGCGGCAGGCTGTCCAGGCTCAGCGTGGCCGAGCCGTAGCCAAACAACGCCACCAGGTTGACGTTCTGCAGCAGGGTTTTGGTGTTTTCGCCGGCCGTCTTGCGGCTGTTCTTGTCGTCCAGCGTGAGCAACTCGATCTGGCGCCCGGCCACGCCGCCCTTGGCATTGAGCGCGGCAAACCAGGCGTTGGCGCCGTCACGGGTGGCGGTGCCAAACTCGCCGTTGCTGCCCGTGAGCGGGGCCGACTGGCCGACGACCCACTTGTCGGCTGCATGGGAAAGGGGGAGCAGGCAGGTCAGTGCCACAGCGGCGGCGACGCGGGAAAAGGCGTTCATGAGGCGACTCGTCAAAGGTTGAAACCAAAAGACCTCATTCATATGTGGTCTTATTAACCAGATGGTTACATTACACTTTGTAACGACTTGTCGCCTTCGAGACAGCTCCTGCGCGAAGAGGCCCTAAATGGTGAATTTCTGCTCACTTTGAGCAGTCAACGGAGTGCAACGCCGGGCGTGGCGCCGCCCGGTCGGCCTTTCAATTGCCTAGTGCGTGATGACCACCAGCACGCTGCACGGGGAGTGTTCGATGAACGCGCTGGAGATCGAGCCGCGCCACCAGCGCGCGGCCCAGCTGTCCAGGTGCTTGTGGCCCACCACCACGAGGTCGGCCTCCACCTTGGTGGCAAACTTGGCAATCTCGCCAATCGGGTCGCCCATCACCACTTCGCCCTGGGCGGCGTAGCCGGCGCTGGACAGGCGCTTGATGCCGTCATCGAGCACGGCCTGGTACTTGTCCTTTTCGCGCCGCTCGAGTTCAACGTCGTAGACGCCCCCCTCCAAGCCCACGTAAGCCATGGTCAGCGGCATGACCGCCACCAGAAACAACTCGGCCTGGCCCCAGTTCGCGAGGTCCTGGCAGTCCAGCAGGGCTTTTTGCCCCGCATCCGATCCGTCATAGGCCAACAGGATTCTTTTGTACATGGTGTACCCCCAAAGTTCGACATCCCAAGCATAGGGCCAGCGGCGCCCCCGCACAACCCGGCCGGCGCGGCCGCCCTACACTCTGCCGCATGAAAAAAGAGCAGATCGCCCCCTTCTTTGCCACGCTGAAGGCGGCCAACCCGCAGCCCAGCACCGAGCTGGAATTCACCAGCGTGTTCGAGCTGATGGCGGCCGTGCTGCTGAGCGCGCAGGCCACCGACGTGGGCGTGAACAAGGCCACGCGCAAGCTGTTTCCCGTGGCCAACACGCCGCAGGCCATCCTGGACCTGGGGATCGATGGACTGGAGGGCTACATCAAGACCATCGGCCTGTACCGCAGCAAGGCCAAACACCTGATGCAGGCCTGCCGCATGCTGGTTCAGCTCCACGGCGGCGAAGTGCCGCGCACCCGCGAGGCACTCGAGGCCCTGCCCGGCGTGGGCCGCAAGACCGCCAACGTGGTGCTCAACGTGGCCTTTGGCGAGCCCGCCATGGCGGTGGACACGCACATCTTCCGCGTGAGCAACCGCACCGGCCTGGCGCCGGGCAAGAACCCCTATGCGGTGGAAATGGCGCTGATGAAGCGCGTGCCGCCCGAGTACCTGGTGGACGCGCACCACTGGCTGATCCTGCACGGGCGCTATGTGTGCCTGGCGCGCAAGCCGCTGTGCTTCAAATGCCAGGTGGCGGCGTATTGCGACTTCAAGCCGAAAACACCGGTGCCCTGATTTGCTCCTGTTTTAATAGCACACAGTGGCCGCCGCTATTGGACTCCAGGCACTTTTCACTCTGAAGTGGCCGCAATGGAGCCTGCCGCGGCGGCTTCACGCCCGCGTGAACGCCAGGCGCCTGGCGCCACGCCGGTGGCGCGCTTGAAGGCCTTGCTGAACGCCGCCTCCGACTCGTAGCCCACGGCACCGGCCACCTCGCCCAGGCCGCGCGCGCCTTCACGCAGCAGGAGCCCGGCCTTGCGCATGCGCCAGCGCGTCAGGTAGTCCAGCGGCGCCTGCCCCACGCGCTGGCGAAAGCGCAGCGCAAAGGCCGAGCGCGAGAGCCGGGCTGCCTCGGCCAGCGAGTCCACCGTCCAGCCATGGGCCAGGTCCTTGTGCATGGCGCGCAGCGCGGGGCCGATGCGCGGGTCGGTCAGCGCGCCAAGCCAGCCGGTGTCGCTGCCGGCGGCGGCCACATGGGCGCGCACCGCCTGCACAAACAGGATGTCGGCCAGGCGGCTCACCACCAGGCCCGAACCCAGGCCGGGCTCGCCGGTTTCCATGGCCAGCAGTTGCAGCGTGCCCTGCAGCGCCTGGGCCCGCACCTCGTCCATGCGCACATGCAGCAACACCGGCAGCAAATCCTGCAGCGGCCGCGCGGCCTCGGGGTCGAAATGGAACCAGCCGCACAGCAGGGTGGCCGCCGCGCCGCTGCCACCCAGCTCGACCACGCCGCCAATGCGGTCGCGCACCACCGAGGCGCAGCTCACCGTGGGCGTTTGCGGGTGGTCGCGCAGCACATGGGGCGTGCCATGCACCAGCACATAACAGTCGCCCGCGGCAAGCGACACCGGCGGATGGCCTGGCACCTCCAGCAGGCAGCTGCCGCGCACCACCATGCCAAAACGGGCCGCCTCGCCGCCGGCCAGGCTCACGCCCCAGGGGGCGCGCGCCTCCAGCCGCGCGTACAGCGCGCTGCGCACCTGCATGGTGGCAAACACATCATCAAGCGGGTCCATGGCTCTCTCCAAAATGGATGAACAGACATGATTTTGCCGCTTTCAGGCATTCATTGTCCATCTGGCTCACGGGATCATGGCCCAACCCAATACCCCAAAGGACCGCCATGAACCCCGAAGCATTCGCCGACCGCTACATTGCCCTGTGGAACGAACCCGACCCCGCGCAACGTGAGGCCGCCATTGCCGCCCTGTGGGCGCCAGACGGCAGCCACCACGTGCGCACCCAGCAGGCCCGGGGGCATGAGGCGCTGGCCCGCCGCGTGACCGGTGCCTACGAGAAAAACGTCCGCGACCTGGGCTTTCGCTTCCAGCGCGCGGGCGCGGTGCAGGCGCTGCACGACAGCCTGATGTTCCATTGGCACATGGTCCGCCCCGGCCAACCGCAGGTGGAGGCATTGGGCCTGGAGTTTTTGCGGCTGTCCGCCGATGGCCGCATTGAGACCGACTACCAGTTCATCCTCCCCACGCCGGCCGCTGCCTGAAACCCCGCCATGACCCCCCAGGTCATTGCCCTGCGGCCGTGACCCTTCCCACACTCAACACCATGACCTCCACCCGACTCACACCGTTGCCGCCGGCAGCCGCTCCCTCCGCGTCCCAGCACGCCGCCCCCGGCTGGCCGGCGCTGCTCATCATGCTATGCGGCACCTTCATGGTGGTGCTCGATTTTTTCATCGTCAACGTCGCCCTGCCCTCCATGCAAGGCGAACTGCACAGCAGCGCCGCGACGCTGCAAATGGTGGTGGCCGGTTACGGACTGGCCACGGCCGCCGGGCTGATCACGGGCGGCCGGCTGGGCGACATCTTGGGCCGCCGCCGCATGTTCATGACCGGGCTGGCGCTGTTCACGCTGGCTTCGGCCGCCTGCGGGCTCGCCCCTGACGCCGCCACGCTGGTGGCAGCGCGGGTGCTGCAAGGCCTGGCTGGCGCCCTGCTTCAGCCGCAGGTGCTGGCCATGATGGGCCTGGTCTACACCGGCGAGCGGCGCGCCCGCGCGTTTGCCGCCTACGGGCTCACGCTGGGCCTGGGCGCCACGCTGGGCCAGCTGCTGGGTGGCCTGCTCATCCACGCCAACCTGGCCGGGCTGGGCTGGCGCAGTTGCTTCCTCATCAACGTCCCGGTGGGCCTGGCCGCGTTGGCGCTGGCGCCGCGGCTGCTGCCACCGCTGGCCAACAAGGCCGGCGCGCGGCTGGATCTGGCGGGCGCGGCGCTGGCCGCGGCCGTCTGCACGGCGGTGGTGCTGCCGCTGGTGGAGGGGCGCGAGCAGGGCTGGCCGCTGTGGAGCGTGCTGAGCCTGGCGCTGGCCCTGCCGCTGGCTGCGGCCTTCGCGCTGCAGCAACGGCAGCTGGCCCGGCGCGGCGGCGCGCCCCTGCTGGCCCCGGCCCTGCTCGCGCACCGCAGCTTTGTGCTGGGCCTGGCCACGACGCTGGCGTTCTACGCGGGCAATGCCTCGCTGTATTTCGTGCTGGCGCTGTACATGCAGCAGGGGCTGGGCCTGGCGCCGCTGCCCTCGGGGCTGATCTTCACGGCGCTGGCCGCGGGCTTTTTTGCCACCTCGCTGGCCGCACCGCGGCTGGCGCGGTGGCTGGGCGGCGCGCCGATCGCGCGTGGCGCATTGCTGCTGGCGCTGGGCCACGCGCTGCAATGCCTGAACGTGACGCTGTGGGCCGGGCCGTCCACCCTGTTCTGGATGGTGCCGCTGCTGTTGCTGCAGGGCGCGGGGCTGGGGCTGGTGATGGCGCCGCTGGTGTCCGCGGTGCTGGCGGGCCTGCCGCCCCAGCATGCGGGCGTGGCGTCGGGCACGATTGCCACCGTGCAGCAGGCGGGCAATGCGCTGGGCGTGGCCCTGGTCGGCATCCTGTTTTACGGCCAGCTGCAGGGCGCGGCCGATGCGCAGGCCTGGGGCGCGGCCCTGGGCGTGGCGCTGCTGTACCTGTGCGCGTCAGCGCTGCTGGTGGCCGGCTTGCAGGCCTGTGCCAACCGCCTGGTCAGACCCGCCGCATAGCCACTTGCTCCTGTTTTCATAGCGCGCAGTGGCCGCCGCTATTGGACTCCAGGCACTTTTCATGGTGAAACGGGGGCCGTAGGCACTTGCCAGCCGCCGCCCAGCGCCTGGATCAGCGCCACGGCCGCCGTCTGGCGGTCGGCCTGCAGCTGCACCAGCGCCCGGCGCGCGCTGCGTGCCGCGGCCTGCGCGGTGATCACTTCGGTGAAGCTCACCTGCCCGGCCTTGTAGCGGTTCAGCTGCTGCTGCTCCACCTCGTCGGCGGCGCGCGAGGCCTGCTCGCGCAGCACCTGCTGGGCCTGCAGCACGCGCGCGGCCACCAGCTGGTTCTCCACGTCCTGGAACGCTGCCAGCACGGTCTGGCGGTACTGCGCGGCGGCCAGGTCCAGCGCCGCGCGCGCCGCGTCCACGCGCGCCGTGGTGGCGCCCGCATTGAACAGCGACTGCGCCAGCGAGGCGCCCAGCGCCCACACCAGGTGCGAGGGGCTCAGCAAATCCTCGATGCGCGGGCCGCTGGTGCCCACCGAGGCACTCAGCCCGATGCTGGGGTAGTAGGCCGCCTGCGCCACGCCAACCTGCGCATTGGCCACGGCGACACGGCGCTCACGCGCCGCAATGTCGGGCCGGCGCTGCAGCAGGTCGGATGGCAGCAGCACCGGCACCGCGGGCACGGTGGGCCGCCACTGCGCCTGCGCGGGCAGGCTGAGCGCGGCCGGCGCGCGCCCCGTGAGCACGGCAATCGCATGCTCGGACTGGGCGCGCTGGCGGCTCAGGGTCAGGTCATCGGCGCGGGTGTTGGCCAGCTGGGTTTCGGCCTGCAGCACATCGGTGCGCGGTGCGATGCCTGCGTCGTAGCGGTTCTGGGCGATCTGGCGCGAGCGCTCGTAGCCCTCGATGGTCTGCGCCAGCAGCGCGCGCTGCACATCGGTCTGGCGCAGGGCCACATAGGCCGCCACCAGTTCCCCCTGCGCCGACAGCCGGGCCGAGGCCAGATCGGCCGCGCTGGCCGCCGCCGCCGCTTGCGCGCCCTGGGCGGCCTGGCCCAGCCGGCCCCAGACGTCGGGCTCCCAGCTGGCCCCGATGCTGAGCTGGTAGCTGCTGCGGGTACCGGCGCTGCTGCCCTCGCCGCCGCTGCGGTTGGCGCCCAGGTTCAGCCCCACGGTGGGGAACATGGCGGCGCGCTGCTGCGCCAGCAGCGCGCGGGCCTGCGCATACGAGGCCACGGCCGCCGCCACGTTCTGGTTGGACACCTCGACCTGCGCGGCCAGCGCGTTGAGTTCGGGGTCGTTGAACAGCGTCCACCACGGCCCGCGGTCCAGCGCATCGGCCGGCGCGGCGGTCACCCACGGGCCCTGCTCCTTGAAGGCCGCGGGCACGGGCGCCTCGGGGCGCTGGTAAGCCGGGCCCACGGCACAGCCGCCCAGCGCCAGCAGCGCCGCAACCGCCACCGCAGACAGCGTTGAGCGCGATGCTCCGGTGGGCCACTGCGAAGGCACAGTGTGGGCGGGCAGAAAAGGCAGGGGCAGTCGCATGGCGGTCACGCAGGTTGGGGGTTGTTGTGGCGGCCCAGCTCACGCTCCAGCGGGCCGCGCCGGCGCAGCTTGTCCATCAGCAGGTAGACCACGGGCGTGGTCAGCAGCGTCAGCACCTGGCTGGCGATCAGGCCGCCAATGATGGCAATGCCCAGCGGCTGGCGCAGCTCGGCACCTTCGCCAAAGCCGATGGCCAGCGGCAGCGCGCCCAGCGCGGCGGCCAGCGTGGTCATGAGGATGGGCCGAAAGCGCAGCAGGCAGGCCTCGCGCACGGCGGCCAGGGGCGTGAGCCCGCGCGAACGCTCGGCGTCCAGCGCAAAGTCGATGATCAGGATGGCGTTTTTCTTGACGATGCCAATGAGCAGGAACAGGCCGATCAGCGCCATGATGGAAAAGTCCATCCCGAACAGCATCAGGGCCAGCACCGCGCCCACCCCGGCCGACGGCAGTGTGGACAGCACCGTGACCGGGTGGATCAGGCTTTCATACAGCACGCCCAGCACGATGTAGATCACCACGATGGCCGCCAGGATCAGCAGCGGCTGCTCGCCCTGCGAGTCCTGCGCCGCGCGCGCCGTGCCCTGGAAGCTGCCGCGCACGTTGCGCGGCATGGCAATGCTGGCCTCGGCGTCGCGCACGGCTTGCTGGCCGTCGGCCAGGTTGGCGCCATCGGCCAGGTTGTAGGAAATGGTGGTGGCCAGCTCGGCGTCCTGGTGGGAGACGGAGCTGGCCGTGGGCCGCTCCGAGAAGCGCGCAATGGCCGACAGCGGCACCATGTTGCGCGCCGAGGTGCTCAAGGCCTGGCCGGTGGACTGGTTGCGCAGCGAGGGGTTGATCGGGCTGCTGGTTGACGTCAAGGACGCCGAGTTGCTGGCGGCCAGCCGCGCCGGCACGTAGATGTCCTTGAGCGATTCGGGGCTGCGCGTGTAGCGCGGCGCCACGCCCATGATCACGCGGTACTGGTTCTGCTCGCCATAGATGGTGGCCACCTGGCGCTGGCCAAAGCCGTTGTACAGCGCGTTGTCAATGTCGCGCGAGCTGATGCCCAGGCGCGCGGCGCTGTCCTTGTCGACCTCGACATAGGTTTCCACGCCGTTTTCCTGCTGGTCGGTGTCCACATCGACCAGCGCGTCCTGCTGCTTCATGGCCTCGGCCAGCTTCGTGGCCCACAGGCGCAGGTCGGCCACGTTGTCGCTCTTGAGCGTGTACTGGTAGGTGGAGTTGCTGGAGCGCCCGCCCATGCGCAGGTCCTGCACCGGGTTGAGGAACAGGCTGATGCCCGTGACCGCGGCAAGCTGTGGGCGCAGCCGCGCGATCACGGCCTGGCCCTTGTCGGTGCGCTGCGAGGCCGGCTTGAGGTTGATGAACATGAAGCCTCCGCCGGGCCGGCTGCCGCCGGTGAAACCCACCACGGTGTCCACGGCCGGGTCGGCGCGGATGATGTCGATGAGCTGGCGCAGCTTGTCCTGCATGGCCTGGAACGAGATGCTCTGGTCGGCCCGCATGCCGCCCGAGATCTGCCCCGTGTCCTGCTGCGGGAAGAAGCCCTTGGGCACCCGCGTGAACAGGTAGACGTTGAGCCCCACCACCGCCACCAGGATGGCCATCACCAGCCAGCGCGCATGCAGCGCCCAGTCCAGGCTGTGCTCGTAGCCCCGGTGCAGCCAGCCAAAGCCGCGCTCCAGCCCGCGCGCCAGGCGCCCGGGCGGCCTGGCTCCCTCCCCGCCACCGGGCTTGAGCAGCCAGGCGCACAGCATGGGCGTGGTGGTGAGCGAGAGCACCAGCGAGATCATCACCGCGGCCGACAGCGTGACCGCAAACTCGCGGAACAGCCGCCCCACCTGCCCGCCCATGAACAGCAGCGGGATGAACACCGCCACCAGCGACAGGCTGATGGACAGCACCGTGAAGCCCACCTCGCGCGCGCCCAGCAACGCGGCCTTGAAGCGGTCCATGCCGGCCTCGATGTGGCGGCTGGTGTTCTCCAGCACCACGATGGCGTCGTCCACCACAAAGCCCGTGGCCACGGTGAGCGCCATCAGGCTCAGGTTGTTGAGCGAAAAGCCCAGGAAATACATGACGCCAAAGGTGCCCAGCAGCGACACGATGGTGGCAATGGCCGGGATGAAGGTGGCGCGCACGCTGCGCAGGAAGGCACTGACCACCAGCACCACCAGTGCGATCGCAATGGCCAGCGTGACCTCGACCTCGTGCAGCGCCGCGCGGATGGAGTTGGTGCGATCCGACGCCACGGCAATCCTGATGTCGGACGGCAGCTGGGCCTGCAGCTCGGGCAGCAGCGCGCGCACCCCGTCCACCGTGGCGATCACGTTGGCGCCGGGTTGCAGCGTGACCAGCACGATCACCGCGCGCTCGCCGTTGAACAGGCCCAGCGTGTTGATGTTCTCCACGCTGTCGGTCACCTCGGATATGTCAGACAGGCGCACGGCCGCGCCATTGCGCCAGGCCACGACCAGGCCCTTGTAGTCGGCCGCAGTGCGGCCCGAGCCATTGGGCCCGGTGCCGGTGTAGATCTGCAGGCGCTGGCCCGAGACCTCGATGTCGCCCTTGGGCCGGTTGACGCTGCCGGCCTGCAGCGCGGCGCGCACGTCCTCGGTGCTGATGCCGTACTTGTTGAGCGCAAACGGCAGCAGGTCGACGCGCACCGCGGGCTGCGAGCCGCCGCCCAGTTCCACGTCGCCCACGCCGGCCACCTGCGACACCTTTTGCTGCACCACGTTGGACACCGCGTCGTAGATCTGCCCCGGCGAGCGCTTGGGCGAGGTCAGCGCCAGGATGATCACCGGCGAAGCCGACGGGTTGGCCTTGCGGTAGGTCGGGTTGCTGCGCAGCGTGGACGGCAGGTCGGCGCGCGAGGCGTTGATGGCGGCCTGCACCTCGCGCGCGGCGGCGTCGATGTTGCGGTTCAGGTTGAACTGCAGCGTGACGCGCGACGAGCCGTTGCCGCTGTTGGACGTCATTTCATTGACGCCGGCGATCACGCCCAGGCGCCGCTCCAGCGGCGTGGCCACGCTGGTGGCCATGGTCTCGGGGCTGGCGCCGGGCAGGCTCGCGCTGACCGAGATCACCGGAAAGTCCACCTGCGGCAGGGAGGCCACGGGCAGGAAGAAAAAGGCGCCAATGCCCGCGAGCGCAATGCCGATGGTCAGCAGCACGGTGGCCACCGGCCGCCGGACAAAGGGCTCGGACAGGTTCATGCGCCGGCCCCCTCGGCGCGCCGGGCCGCCGGCCGCAGGCGGCGCCCCAGCCGGTCAAACGCGAGGTAGATCACCGGGGTGGTGAACAGCGTGAGCAGTTGGCTCACGATCAGCCCGCCGAAGATGGCCAGGCCCAGCGGGCGGCGCAGCTCGGCGCCCTCGCCCCAGCCCAGCATCAGCGGCACCGCCGCGAACAGCGCGGCCAGCGTGGTCATCAGAATGGGCCGGAAGCGCAGCCGCGCCGCCTGGCGGATCGCCTCCAGTGGGGTCTTGCCCTCGCTGCGCTCCGCGTCGATCGCGAAGTCGATCATCATGATCGCGTTCTTCTTGACGATGCCGATCAGCAGGATGATGCCGATGATGCCGATCACGCCCAGGTCGCTGCCGGTGATCATCAGCATCAACAATGCGCCCACCCCGGCCGACGGCAGCGTGGACAGAATGGTCAGCGGGTGGATGTAGCTCTCGTACAGCACGCCCAGCACGATGTAGACGCAGATGATGGCCGCCAGGATCAGCCACAGCTGGTTGGCCAGCGAGGCCTCGTAGGCGCCCGAGGCACCCAAGAAGGTCAGCGTCACGCTGGGCGGCAAGTTGATGTCCCTGGCGGCCTGGCGGATCGCGTCCACGGCGTGGCCCAGCGAGACGCCGGGTGCGGTGTCAAAGCCCACGGTGGTGGCCGGGTACTGCGCCACGTGGGTGATCTGCAGCGGGGCCCGGCGCTCGCTGATCCTGGCCACCGCCGACAGCGGCGTGGCGTCGCCCGAGGCGGTGCGCAGCTGCACCATGCCCAGCGAGGCCGGCGAGGCCTGCGATTCAGGCCGCGCCTCGAGGATCACGCGGTACTGGTTTGTCTCGGTGAAGATGGTGGACACGATGCGCTGGCCAAAGGCACTGTACAGCGCCTCGTCGATGCTGGACGCGGTGATGTTCAGCCGCGAGGCCGTGTCGCGGTCGATGTCCACATAGACGGCCGCGCCCTGCGAGTCGGCGTCTGAGACCACATTGCGCACCTGCGCCACATCGTGCAGCCGCGCGGCAAGCTTGCCGGCCCATTCGATCACGGTGGCGTTGTCGGCCGATTCCATGGAAAAGCGGAACTGCGTGGGCCCCGATTCCGAGTCAATGGTCAGGTCCTGCACGGGCTGCAAATACAGCGTGATGCCGGGCACGGCCTGCGCGCGTTCGCGCAGGCGCTGCATCACCGCCTCCTGACTGCCGCGCGCGCTTTTGAGGTTGATCAGCATGCGGCCGGTGTGCAGCATGGTGTTGTTGGCCGCGTCCACGCCGACAAAGCTGCTGAGCGTGGCCACCTCGGGGTCGTCCATGATCAGCCGCGCCACGCGTTGCTGCATCTGCGCCATCTGCGGGTACGACACCGACTGCGAGGCCTCCACGCGCGCCTGCAACTGCCCGGTGTTCTGGGTCGGGAACAGGCCTTTGGGCATCCAGATGTACAGCAGCACCGTGAGCGCCAGCGTGGCCAGCGCCACCAGCAGCGTCAGGCCCTGGCGCGCCAGCACCCAGCCGAGCATGGCGTCGTAGCGCGCGATGATGCGGTCGTTCCAGCCTCGCTGCCCTTCGACAGGCTCAGGGCGAACGGAGCCATCTTCCGTTCGGGCTGAGCCTGGCCTGTCCTGAGCTTGCCGAAGGGTGGAAGCCCGCAACCACCGCGCCGACATCATGGGCACCAGCGTCAGCGACACCAGGGCCGAGATCAGGATGGTGATGGCCAGCGTCACCGCGAACTCGCGGAACAGCCTCCCCACCACGTCGCCCATGAACAGTAGCGGGATCAGAACCGCGATGAGTGACACGGTGAGCGAGATGATGGTGAAGCCGATCTCGGTGGCGCCCTTGAGCGCCGCCTGCATGGGCGGCTCGCCGTCCTCGATGTGGCGCGAGATGTTCTCGATCATCACGATCGCGTCGTCCACCACAAAGCCGGTGGCAATGGTCAGCGCCATCAGCGACAGATTGTTCAGGCTGTAGCCCAGCAGGTACATGGCGCCGCAGGTGCCGATCAGCGAGATCGGCACGGCCAGGCTGGCAATCACGGTGGCGCGAAGGCTGTGCAGGAAGGCAAAGATCACCAGCACCACCAGCACCACCGCGATCAGCAACTCGATCTGCACATGGTGCACCGAGGCCCGGATGCCCGTGGTGCGGTCCGACAGCACATCGACCTTGAGCGCCGGCGGCAGGCCGGCCGTGAGCTCGGGCAGGCGCTGCTTGATGGCGTCCACCGTGGCGATCACATTGGCGCCGGGCTGGCGCTGCACGTTGAGGATGATGGCCGGGCGCAGCTGGCCCGACGCCACCGACCAGGCACCCAGCTTGATGTTCTCGGCGCTTTCCACCACCTGGGCCACGTCGCGCAGGCGCACGGGCGCGCTGTTGCGGTAGGTCAGCACCAGGTTGCTGTAGTCGGCGGCGGTCAGCAGCTGGTCGTTGGAATTGATGGTGTAGGCCCGCGTGGGGCCATCAATGCTGCCCTTGGCGCCATTGGCATTGGCGGCCCCGATGGCGGTGCGCAGGTTGTCCAGCGTGAGGCCGTAGGACGCGAGCGCCCGGGTGTCGGCCTGGATGCGCACGGCCGGCCGCTGCCCGCCCGACAAGGTGACCAGCCCCACGCCCGCCACCTGGCTGATCTTGAGCGCCAGCCGGGTGTTGACGAGGTTCTGCACCTCGGTGAGGGGCAGCGCCTCGGAGGTGATGGCCAGCGTGAGCACGGGCGCATCGGCGGGGTTGACCTTGGCATACACCGGTGGCGCCGGCAGGTCGGCCGGCAGCAAGGACCCGCCAGCATTGATGGCGGCCTGCACCTGCTGCTCCGCCACGTCCAGTGCCAGGCCCAAACCGAATTGGAGAGTGACAATCGACACGCCCGCCGCGCTGGTGGACCCCATGCGTGCCAGGCCGGCCATCTGGCCGAACTGGCGCTCCAGCGGCGCCGTGACGGTCTGCGCCATCACCTCGGGGCTGGCGCCGGGGTACAGCGTCTGGACCTGGATGGTCGGGTAATCCACCTGCGGCAGCGCCGACAGCGGCAAAAACCGCAGGCCCACCAGCCCCGCCAGCACGATGGCCAGCATCAGCAGCGAGGTGGCAACGGGCCGCTGGATGAAGGGACGCGACGGACTCATGGGCGTGCTGCTCTGCGGCCGCTCATTGGGCGGCGCCCTGCCCACCGGCCGCGCGCCGGCGCTCCACCGTCTGTTGCCAGCGGTCCAGCGCCGCCGGGTCGCCGCGGTCGAGGGCCTCAAGGAAGCGACGGCGCCGCTCCAGCTGCTCGGGGTCGTCGCGCACCGCGTCCAGCATGCGCTTGCGCTGCTCGGCCGTGGGCAAGGGCACGCCGCCCGATGCGCCGGCCGCTGCACCGCCCTCCTTGGCCGCTGCCGCACCCGCGCCTGGCGGCCTGGCTTGACCGGCCGCGGCGCCGCCAGATCTGGGCGCCGGGCCACCGCCGGGTTCGCGCGTCATGGGGCCTGCGGGTGACGAAGCGCCCGGCTGCAGGGCCGGCGCACCAGCGCCACCCGCACCCCCCGCACCACCGGCGGCACCGCCCTGGCGCCTTGCGCCTGGCCGGCCGCCCCCGGTGCCCGGCGCATCGCCCGGCAACATCACCCGCGAGCCTTCGCGCAGGCGGTCGGCGCCCTCGGTGATGACGCGCTCGCCCATGCTCAGGCCGCTGGTGACCTGCACCTTGTCCACCGTGGCCTGGCCACGGGTCACGGGGCGGATCGTCACGGTCCGGTCGTCCTTGAGGACGAACACGTAGTCGCCGTTGGAGCCGGTGCGCACCGCCGCCACCGGAACCACCACGGCGCCCTCCACCGTCTTGAGCTGGATCTGCACATTGACAAACTGGCTGGGGAACAGCGCGAGGTTGGCATTGGCAAACCGCGCCTTGGCCTTGACGGTGCCGGTCTGCACGTCGATCTGGTTGTCCAGCGCGGCAAAGGTGCCCGTGCCCAGCACGATGCTGCGGGTACGGTCCAGCACCTTGACCGGCAAGGCCGCGCCCATGCTGTGCTGCAGCGTGGCCGCCATGTCCTGGGGCACGGCAAAGGCCACGTCGATCGGCGAGACCTGGGTGATCAGCGCCACGCCATTGGCATCGCCCGCGCTGATCAGGTTGCCCACGTCCACGGTGCGCAGGCCCACGCGCCCCGCGATCGGCGCGGTGATCCGGGTGTAGTCCAGGTTCAGGCGTGCCGTGCCTTGGTTGGCGCGGGAAATCTGCGCGGTGGCGCCCAGCTGCTTGACCAGCGCGGTCTGGGTGTCCACGTCCTGGCGGGCAATCGAATCCTGGGCCAGCAAGGTGGTGTAGCGCTGCAGCGTGACGCGGGCCGCCTCCAGCTGGGCTTCGTCGCGCAGGCGCTGGCCGGTAGCCTGCTGCAACGCGAGTTCAAAGGGCCGCGGGTCGATGATCGCCAGCAATTGCCCCTTGGCCACCGTCTGCCCTTCCTTGAACAGCACCTGCTGCAGGATGCCGGACACCTGGGCCCGCACCCTGACCGTGGCCTGGGGCGTGACCGTGCCCAGGGCCTCCAGCGTGACCGGAATGTCGGATTGCGCTGCCGTGGCCACGCCCACCGTGGTGCCGCCCCGCGCCCCGGGCGGACGGGCCCCGCCGGCCCCGAACATGCCGGGCGCTGAGGCCGTGTCACGGTGCGTCAGGTGCCAGGCCAACCAGCCGACCCCACCCACCACCAGCAGCGCGATCACGGTTCCGATGAGGGTCGCCCGGCGGCTGACGCGACGCGGTGGGGAAGCGGTGCCGGTGGCTGGGTGAGCGGGCGACTCAGGCTTGATCGGGTCCATCGGTGTCCTGTTTTCTTGAGGGTCGGGTCACCGGCGCGTCTGGGAGAAAACCGGGCGCCAGCGCGCGGCACCGGGCCGCACAGGCTGGATCATCCGCGATTACTGTATCTGTCTGGTTAACTTGGGTTGCGTGGGCGCAAAGCGCCCGGGGGCCCTACCGGCCCAGGGTGCGCCGTGCCAGGGTAACCACCGGCGCATCGACCATGCGCCCGTCGAGGCTGAAGGCGGCATCGCCGTGGGTCTCAACCCCCGCCATCACGCGGCGGGCCCAGTCGAGCTCGGCCTGCGAGGGCGCAAAGGCGGCGCGCACGCCGGCCACCTGCGCCGGGTGGATGCACAGCTTGCCGCCAAAGCCCATGCGCCGGGCCCGCGCGGCATCGGCCGCCAGCCGCGGCGCGTCGCCGGTGGCCACGGTCACGCCGTCCACGGGCGCGGCCAGGCCGGCGCGGCGCGATGCGCGCACCAGCGCCAGGCGCACCGGCAACAGTTCGGCCTCGTCGTCGGCGCAGGCCATGCCCAGGTCCAGCTGGAAGTCCAGGTGGCCAAACACCAGCCGCAGCACCTGGGGCGCGGTGGCCAGGGCGTCCAGCGCATCCAGCCCGGCCCCGGATTCCACCAGCGGCAACAGCGCCGCCTGCGGCCCCAGTGCCCCGGCCAGGTCGGCCAGCACCCGGGCCGATTCGGCCTTGGGCAGCACCACGCCCACCAGGCCCTGGGCGACGCACCGCGCGGCCAGGGCGATGTCGTCGGCATGCCAGGGCGTTGCGGCGGCGTTGATGCGCAGCAGCACGCGGCCGCGTTCCGCGGCTGCCAACGCTTCGAAAGCCTGGGCAAATGCATCGCGCGCGGCGGCCTTGTCTGCACTGGCGACCGCGTCCTCCAGATCCACGATCACCGCGCCCGCGCCACTGGCCAGCGCCTTGGCCAGGCGCTCGGGCCGCGTGGCCGGCACGAACAGCAGGGTGCTGGCATGGGCCAGCGCGGCCTGCGCGGTGCCGGGCGGCGCGGTCATGCGCCCGCCAGCAAGCGCCCGACCGCGGGGGCCTGCGCAATCTGCCAGAGCCGGTCGATCGCCGCCTGGGCCTCGGTGGTGCCGGCGGCACCGCCGTAAGCCGCCAGCCGCAGCGCCTTGGCCGTGATCTCATCGCGGCTCAGGGTGTTGCCGGGGTCGCCCTTGGGTTCGTCGACCCGGCCCGCCAGCACGCGGCCATCGGTGGTGTGCACCGTGACCTTGCCGATCCAGCGGCGCGGGTAGGCGGCGTCCACTTCGGGGTCCAGTTCCATGCGCACCTTGTCGCGCAAGGCTTTGGTGGCGTCGGCCGAAAAGTGCGCGTCGAACTCCGTCAGGCCTGCGTAGCCGTGCTGCGCGGCCAGGGCCAGCACCGTGCCCATGGAGAATTTGCTCTGGTGCACCGTGGCCGGGTTCACCACGGGGCCCAGCACGTCGATGGCGCCCTGGTGCACATGGGTGACCACCTGCGCGATGTCGGCCGGCTTGAGGTGGTGGGCCTGCATGACCTGCAGCAATGCGTCGGCCGCCGGGTGGGTGTGGCGGCACGAGGCGTGGTACTTGAACGAGGTCTCGGCCGTGGCCCAGCGCGTGCCCAGGCCATCGACCAGCCGGCTCGGGTCGGCGTCGGTCGACATGCCAGCGGCCATGCCCTGCGGGCCTTCCAGAATCTGGGCCGCGCCGGTGAAGCCGTCCTGCGCGAGGTAGGCCGCCATCAGGCCGGCGGCGGCTGAATGGGCCGTGTGCAGTTGCTTGGAGTCGGCCGCGGTGCGCAGGAACTCCCACAGGCCCGACGACTGCGTGCCGGCCGAGCCAAAGGCATGCTGCATCTGCGCGGCGTTCAGGCCCAGCAGGTGGCCGGCCGTGGCGGCCGCCGCCAGCGTGCCCGCGGTGCCCGTGGTGTGGAACACCTTGTAGTGCGAGCGGCCCAGAAATTCACCCACGCGGATGCCCACCTCGTAACCCGCCACCGACGCCGTGAGCAGGCGCTGCCCGCTGGCGCCCAGGGCCTGCGCCACCGCCAGCGCCACCGGGAAGACGATGGTGGCCGGGTGGAACACCGAGCCGTTGTGCACGTCGTCTTGCTCGGCCACATGCGAGGCTGCGGCGTTGACCATGGCCGCGACATAGGGGCTGGTGGTGGTGCGGTGGATCAGCACTTCCGACGGGCCAGACGCAGGCCCCATGGCCGCCCCAAAGCGCGCAATGCTCTCCACCGCCCTGGCCCCCTTGCCCGCGAGCGCCGAGCCAAACCAGTCCACCAGCAGGTCTTCGGCCTTGCGCACCACGGGGGCGGGAATCGATTCAAACCTCAGGTCAGCGGCAAACGCCGCAAGTCGTGCAGTGGTCATGATTTTCTTTGGGGGTCAGATTCCAATTAAAACGTCCATCAGATGGCCTTGGCTTCGCGCAGGGCCGCAATGTCGGCCTCACTGCGGCCCAGTTCGCGCAGGATGGCCTCGGTGTGCTCGCCAATGGCAGGCACCGGGTCCATGCGGTAGTCAAAGCTGCTGTTGACGCCTGGCGGCAGCAGCGCCGTCAACTCGCCGGCCGGCGAACCCACGGCTTGCAGCCGCCCGCGCGCCTGCAGCTGCGGGTGGGCCCACATCTCGGCCATGCTGTTCATGCGGGCGTTGGCAATGCCCGCGTCGTCCAGCCGCTGCACCACCTCCGCCGCCGTCATCGCGCCGAAAGCCTGCAGGATGATGGCCTTGAGCTCGGCGCGGTGGGTGTTGCGTTTGGCATTGGCGTCAAAGCGCGGGTCTGTGGCCAGCGAGGGCTGCAGGAGCACCTTGTCGCAGAAGATCTTCCATTCGCGCTCATTCTGCAAACCCAGCATGACCGTGCCGCCATCGCCCGCCGCAAACGGGCCATAGGGGTAGATGGTGGCGTGCGATGCGGCGCTGCGCGGCGGCGGCGGCGCGCCCTCGTAGGCGTAGTACATGGGGAAGCCCATCCACTCCCCCAGCGATTCGAGCATGGACACGTCGATGTGCGAACCCTTGCCGGTCTTGCCCCGCTGCAGCAGCGCGGCCAGCACGCTGGTGTAGCCGTACATGCCGGCGGCGATGTCGGCAATCGAGTTGCCGGACTTGCAGGGTTCGTCGGGCGTTCCGGTCACCGACAGGAAACCCGCCTCGCTCTGGATCAGGAGGTCGTAGGCCTTCTTGTCGCGGTACGGGCCATCGGCGCCATAACCCGAGATGTCGCAGACGATCAGGCCGGGGTTGTCTGCGCTCAAGGCCTCATAGCTCAGGCCCATGCGCGCCGCGGCACCAGGCGCCAGGTTTTGCACCAGCACATCGGCACCCGCAATCAGTTCCTTGAGCGCCGCCAGGGCGTCTGGCTGCTTGAGGTCCAGCGTGAGGCTTTCCTTGGAGCGGTTGACCCAGACAAAATGCGAGGCCAGGCCCTTGGTGCGCTGGTCGTAGTCGCGCGCAAAGTCACCCACGCCAGGCCGTTCGACCTTGATGACGCGTGCGCCGAGGTCGGCCAGCTGTCGGGTACAGAACGGCGCGGCGATGGCGTGTTCCAGCGAGACGACGGTGATTCCGTCCAGGGGGCGGGTCATGGCTATGGGTCCTTTTATTTCTTGCGCGCTTCGCGGCAGGCCTTGTGCGGCGGGGGCTCACACTGTGGCGGTCTACGCTTCGCTTCGACTGCGCTGTGGTGCTCGATTCGGGGTCGCGCCGCAGAACTCGCTGCGTGCGCTTTGCGCACTCCGCTCAGACAACTGCGGCGAGCCAGATGACGAAGCGCGCTTCGCGCGCCGACCCCGAATCTGCGCTCCTCGCCGCCCCAGAGATCGCCCCCGCCGCACAAGGCCTGCCGCAAAGCGAAGGATTGGCGCGCCACCTGTTGGCACGCCAACCATGCTGCTGCAAAGGCGTGAGCGCATGCCCGGCAGCGCGCCTCTGAAGCGCCGAGCAGCGCGGGGCTTGCGGCCACGCGCGCAGCGCGTTCGTTGACTGACTCACCGCAGCTGTCTGAGCGCAGCGCGCAGCGCGTAGCGAGTTCTGCGGTGGGCCGCACGACCGAGCAGCGCAGGGAAGTCGCCGCAGGCGACCGCTTCAGTGAAGCGTTGCCGGGCATGCGCACACGCCTTTGCCGCACAACACTCCGCCTCATCTCAAAACGACCGCGGCATGCCAAGAATATGCTCGGCAACATACGAATAGATCAGGTTGGTCGAGATCGGCGCCACCTGGTACAGCCGCGTTTCGCGGAACTTGCGCTCCACGTCGTATTCGCAGGCAAAGCCAAAGCCGCCGTGGTACTGGATGCAGGCATTGGCCGCCTCCCAGCTGGCTTTGGCCGCCAGGTACTTGGCCATGTTGGCCTGGGCACCGCAGGGCTGGTGGGCGTCAAACAACTCACAGGCCTTGTAGCGCATGAGGTTGGCGGCTTCCACTTCAATGTAGGCGTCCGCAATCGGGAACTGCACGCCCTGGTTCTGCCCGATGGGGCGGCCGAACACCACGCGCTCGCTCACGTACTGGGTCACGCGGTCCAGGAACCAGTAGCCGTCGCCAATGCATTCGGCGGCGATCAGGGTGCGCTCGGCGTTCAGGCCGTCCAGGATGTACTTGAAGCCCTGCCCTTCCTGCCCGATCAGGTTCTCGGCCGGAATCTCGAGGTTTTCGAAGAACAGCTCGTTGGTCTCGTGGTTCACCATGTTGGCGATGGGCCGCACGGTCATGCCGGTCTTCTCGGCCTGGCGCAGATCCACCATGAAGATGGACATGCCTTCTGACTTTTTCTTCACCTCGGCCAGCGGCGTGGTGCGGGCCAGCAGGATCATCCAGTCGGAGTGCTGCACCCGGCTGATCCAGACCTTCTGGCCGTTGATGACGTAGCGGTCACCCTTTTTCACGGCCGTGGTCTTGATCTTGGTGGTGTCAGTGCCGGTGGTCGGCTCGGTCACGCCCATGGACTGCAGGCGCCATTCGCCAGAGGCGATCTTGGGCAGATACAGCGCCTTCTGCGCCTCGGAGCCGTGGCGCAGCAGCGTGCCCATGTTGTACATCTGGCCGTGGCAGGCGCCGGAGTTGCCGCCGCTGCGGTTGATCTCTTCCATGATGACCGAAGCCTCGGTCAGACCCAGGCCCGAGCCGCCGTAGTCCTGCGGGATCAGCGCCGCCATCCAGCCGGCCTTGGTCAGGGCATCGACAAAGGCCTCGGGGTAGGCGCGGTGCTCGTCCACCTTGCGGTGGTATTCATCAGGGAACTCGGCGCACAGGGCGCGCACGGCGTCACGGATGTCGGCGTGGTCGCCATCGAACTGGGTCTTGATCATGAATTGCTTCCAGAAATGAATCGCGGCAGCGTCAGGCCAGCGTGGCCGTGGCCTGCATGGTGAGCCAGCCTTCATGGTCCTGTGCCCACAGCTCCACCGTCTTGCCATCGGCCGACGGCTTGCCGCTCACGCGGAACGGATGCAGGTCAAAAGTGGGGCGCACCGCTTTGAAATTGAACGTCGTGAGCACCGCGCCGGGCATTTGCCGGCGCACCAGGTCCACCAGCAGCGTGGCAATCAGCGGGCCATGCACGATCAGGCCCGGGTAGCCCTCGACCTGGGTCACGTACTGGCGGTCGTAGTGGATGCGGTGGCCATTGAACGTGAGCGCCGAATAGCGGAACAGCAGCACATCGTCAGGCGTGATGTCGCGCGTCCAGGCTGCGTCGCCGCGGGCCGGTGTGGGCGGCGGCGCCGGGTCGCCTGGCTGGGCGGCGGCGCGGTAGACGATGTCGTGTTCTTCGGTCAGCGCCAGGCCGGCTGCGTTGTGAACCTCGTGCTGCACCAGCACAAACACCAGGTCGCCGGTGCGGCCAGCCTTGTGCGTGACGGACCGGATGGTGGACACGCGCCGCACCGCCTCCCCCACCCGCAGCGGCTGGTGCCATTGCAGGCGGCCACCGGCCCACATGCGGCGCGGCAGCGGCACCGGAGGCAGGAAGCCCCCGCGTTTGGCGTGGCCATCGGGGCCCAGCTCGCTTTGCCGCGCATGGGGCAAAAAGTACAGCCAGTGCCACAGGGGCGCAAGCTCCGCGCCGGGCACGGGCGCGGGGTCATCGCGGTCCAGCGTGGCCGACAGGGCCCGCACGGGGGCGGCGGTCAGCTCGTCGTGCAGGGTTTCGCTGCGGCCTTGCCAGCCTTGAAGGTGGGCCAGCAAGGCGGCGTCCACGGTGCGCACGGCATTTTCATCGGTCATGGCGCCATGGTCGCGCGTCGGGCGCCGGGGCGCAATGCGCCATTTCGGAACCAAGCCTTCTGAAAATCAGAAGCCTCGGCTACCATGCCGTCATGGAATTTGACCTCACCGACCTGCGCCTCTTTGTGCTGACGGCTGACGAAAGCAACCTGACCCGCGCCGCCGCGGGCCGCCACCTGTCGCTGGCCGCGGCCAGCGCCCGCATCAAGGCGCTGGAGCAACAGGCCGGCCTGGCCCTGCTCTACCGCGAGGCGCGCGGTGTGCGGCTCACACCGGCGGGCGAGGCCTTTCTGCACCATGCCCGCGGCGTGCTGCGCCAGGCCGAGCAGCTGCGGGTGGACCTGCAGGACTACAGCGGCGGTCTGCGCGGCCACGTGAGGCTGTTTGCCAACACCACGGCGGTGACCGACTTCCTGCCCGAGATCCTCCCGGCGTTCCTCAAGGCCAACCCCAAGGTCAATGTAGACCTTCAGGAAAAACCGAACGCTGACATTGCCCGGGGCGTGCTCGACGGCCGGGCCGACCTGGGCATCGTGGCGGGCCAGGTGGACACGCTGGGGCTGCGCGCCATCCACTTCAGCACCGACCGCCTGGTGCTGGTGGTGCCGCGCAGCCACCGCTTCGCCCGGCGCAAGCGCATGGCCTTTGCCGAGACGCTGGACGAAGATGCCATCGGCATGAACGAGGGCAGCACCCTGCAGGCCTTTCTGGCGCAGGTGACCGACAAGCTGGGCAAGCCGCTGAAGCTGCGCATCCAGCTCAGCAGCTTTGATGCCATGTGCCGCATGATTGGCGCCGGCGTGGGCGTGGGCGTGGTGCCTGAAAGCGCGGCACTGCGCAACCTGGCGCCGCTGAATCTGGCCGCCATTGAGCTTACCGACGCCTGGAGCGTGCGCGAGCGCTACATCTTGGTGCGCGAGCGCGAGGCCCTGCCAGCCTACAGCCAGTCACTGATCGAGACGCTGTGCGCGCACTATCGGCCGCAAGACGTCGCGCAGCCTAGGACTTTCGCGGCTGCAGCTTCCCGCGCCGGGCAGGTTGCGCCTGCGCCGCCAGCGCATGGGCCAGTGCGGCCACACAAGCCTGCAGAAGCGGGCTGAGCACCCTCCCCTGCAGTGACAGCACCTGAACACGACGCTGCTCGAACTGCGGCTGCACGATGGGCAATGCCAGCAACGAACCGGCCCGCACCGCATGGGCAGCGCTCAGGTAGCTGGACAGGGTGGGCGCCTCCCCTTTGATGGCCAGGGCCAGCAGGGCCGGAAAATTTCCAGAGTAAATCACGTCATAGTGCAGCCCCTGCAGGCTGCAGCACAGGTCAAGAACCTGGCGCACCGTCGTGCCTGAATCTGGCAACGCCAGGGGGTGGCGCACCAGTTCGGCCACCGTCACGCGCCGCAACCGTGCCAGCGGGTGCGAAGGCGACACCAGCGCCATGATCGGGGCCCTGCGGTTGTGCTCGATGCGCAAGCCTTTCTCCGGTGCGACGGCAAACTTGACCCCGATGTCAGCCTCGCCGCGCAGAAGCCAGCGGCCGATTTCATCGGGCGCGCCCACCTTGAGGTGCATGCCAGAGCCGGGGTGCTCCGCGCGAAACGCTGCCATGAAGTCGGGCATGAAGCCCGCAGTCAACCCTTCGGTACAGGCCATGTGGATACGGCCGGCCTGTTGGCTCGCCAGACCCAGGAGGTCTTCGGCCACCCGGTCTGTCTCCTGCATGGTGCTGCGCACCCAGGCTGCCAGGCGCTCGCCGGCATCGGTCAGGACCATGCCGCGCGGCTGGCGTTCGAACAGCGCACAGCCCAGGTTGTCCTCGAGTTTGGCCACCTGACGACTCACGGCCGATGGCGCCACATGGACACGTCCCGCCGCCTCAGTGATGGAACCCGTTCGCGCCACCTCGAGAAAGTAGCGGGTGGCCGTGGACAACAGGGGAGAGGACATTCAGCGGACTCCGGTTGCCGAAAAGGCATGTCAGCGTTGCAAATTCTAATATTGTGAATCCAATAGTTGATTCATAGAATTTTTCGAATGAACTCTCCAAGCGCCTCTGCCCGGCAACAACTGTCCGCCTCCCTTGCGGACTACTTCGACGGCCATGGTTTTGAATCGGACCTGGCCCGGCGAGTGGCATGGCAAACCGAAAGCGACACGGGTTCACCCACCCCGGAGCTAGAGGCTTACCTCACGCGCGAGCTCACGCCCGCACTGGAACGAATGGGCTTCGACTGCCTGGTGGCCACCAACCCGGACAGCCGTGGCGGCTCCTTGCTGATCGCCAGGCGGATTGAAGACCCTGCGCTGCCCACGGTGCTGACCTACGGACACGGAGACGTGGTCAACGGTCAGGCGGACCGCTGGCGCGAAGGCCTGAATCCGTGGCGCCTGGAGACGGAGGGACCTCGCTGGTATGGCCGCGGAACCGCGGACAACAAGGGCCAGCACACCATCAATCTCGCCGCACTGGAGCACACCCTGGCCGCGCGTGGCGGCGCGCTTGGCTACAACGTGACTGTGCTGATTGAAATGGGTGAAGAGGCCGGCTCGCCTGGCCTGCGTCCATTCTGCGAACGGCATCGCAACACCCTGGGCGCGGACCTGCTGATCGCTTGCGACGGCCCCCGCGTCGCCGCAGACCGGCCCACCTTGTTCCTGGGGGCCCGCGGGGCACTCAATTTCAGCCTGCGGGTTCAATGCCGCGAGCAGGGCTATCACTCCGGCAACTGGGGGGGCGTGCTCGCCAATCCGGCCATCGTACTGGCCCACGCCATGGCCAGCCTTGTCGATGAAAAGGGGCGCATCAAGGTCGCAGCCTGGCGACCCGATGCCCTGCCCCTCAAGGTGCGTGAACTTCTGCGGGGCGTCCCCGCAGGCGGCGGCCCGGACGACCCCGCCATTGATCCCTCCTGGGGCGAGCCCGGACTGACGCCCATCGAAAAGCTGGTGGGCTGGAACACGCTGGAAGTGCTGGCCATGGAGGCGGGCTCACCGCGGCGCCCTGTCAATGCCATTCCACCTTCGGCCGTGGCCCATTGCCAGTTGCGTTTTGTGGTGGACACGCCTTGGGAAAATGCCAGGGACGTCCTGCGCAGCCACCTGGACGCCGCGGGTTTTCCGATGGTGGAGATCGAGGTCACGGCACGCTCGTCCGCCACCCGCCTGGACCTGTCCAGCCCATGGATCGACTGGGCCTGCCGTTCCATGGAGAAAAGTGCCGGCAAACCGGTCTGCGTTCTGCCGAATCTCGCGGGCTCGCTGCCCAACGACGTCTTCGCCGGGCTACTGGGCCTGCCCACCTTGTGGGTTCCCCACTCCTACCCCGCATGCGCCCAGCACGCGCCCAATGAGCACCTGCTGGCCCCCGTGGCCCGCGAGGGCTTGCAAATCATGGGCGGCCTGTACTGGGATCTGGGCGAACCCGGCGGCCCGCCCTGGCGCCACAGCCCGATCACCCCCTGATTTCCAACCCCACCGGAGATATCCATGCCTTTCACTTCGCGCCGCCTCGCGCTGGGCGCCCTTGCCAGCGCCGTTGGCTCCCTGAGTTTCCCCGCGTTGTCGCTGGCACAGACCTGGCCGGCCAGACCCGTCAAACTGGTGGTGCCGTTTCCGCCTGCCGGTGGCACCGATCTGGCAGCACGCATCGTGGCCGAACGGCTGGCCGTGCGACTCGGGCAGCCCGTGGTGGTGGAGAACAAGCCGGGCGCCTCGACCGCGATTGGCGTGGTGTCGGTGAGCGCCGCCGATGCCGACGGCTACACCCTGCTGTTCTCGGGCTCCAGCAGCTACACCGTCAACCCGGCAGTTCGCCGGAGACTGAGTTATGACCCTTTCAAACAGCTCACGCCCGTGGCCATGGTGGCGCGAGCGCCGCTGGTGCTGGTGACCTCGGGGAGTGGTCCTTACAAGACCCTGAAAGACGTGCTTTCCAAGGCTGCCGCCAATCCTGGCGTAGTGACCTATGGCACCTTTGGTGCAGGTTCGGCGCCTCACCTGGCAGGTGAACTGCTGGGAAATGCAGCGGGCGTGAAACTCGCACCCATCCCCTACAAGGGCAGTTCGGAGGCCTCGATTGGCACCATTCGCGGCGACATCAGCATGGGTATAGACACCATGGCATCGGCCCGTCCGCACATCCAGTCGGGCAAGCTGCGCGCGCTCGCTGTCATCAGCGACAAGCGCTCGCCGCTCATGCCCGCCGTGCCCTCGCTGGGTGAACTGCAACTGGGTTCGGCTGTGCTCGATGCCTGGTACGCGGTCGCCGCCCCAGCCGGGCTGCCACTGCCCATCCGGGACGCCCTGCTCAAGGCGTTGACCGCTGTCATGGCAGAGCCCGAGGTGCGCAAGAAGCTCGCATTGCAGTCCATGGAAGCCGTCTTGCTCGGGCCGCTGGCGCTGCGGGAAGTCATGGATTCAGAGATCACCCGATACCGTGCCGCGGTGGCGCGTTCCGGTATTCAACTCGACTGAACCGGCCGAGGCATCTGGCAGGGGTTCAGACGGATCTCAGCTCTTGCCCGACACCCCCGCTGACTCGAAGCTCGCCATCTCGCGCAGGATGGCACAGGCCGACTGCAGCAACGGCCAGGCCAGCGCGGCGCCCGAGCCCTCGCCCAACCGCAGGCCCAGATCGAGCAGCGCCACGGCTGGTTCGCCCGCGGACGGCCCCAGATGCCGCAGCATCAGGCCGTGACCCGCTTCACCCGAGCGGTGTGAAAACACGCAGCGCTGCAACACCCGCGGCTGCAAGGCACAGGCCACCAAAACGGCGGACGAGGCGATGAACCCGTCCACCACAATCACCCGGCGCTCGGCGGCTGCCTGCAACACGGTGCCCACCATGGTGGCGATCTCGAACCCGCCGAATGCCGACAGTGCTTCAAGCGGCGTTGTTGCGCCCGCATGGCGTGCCAGCACCTGGCGCAGCACCCCGATCTTGCGCTGCACGGCAGGCCCATCCAGCCCGGTGCCGGCGCCCGTGCATTCGGCCACGTCGTGGCCCCCCAGCCGCGCCAGCAGCAGGGACGCAGCCGAGGTGTTGCCTATGCCCATCTCACCCAGCAGCACCGCGTTGCCGGGCAAGCCCTTGGCCAGTTCCATGCCATGGCGCAGGGCCTGATCGCACTGGGCGGCGGTCATGGCCGGGCCTTCCAGAGAATCCGCCGTCCCGGGTGCGATCTTGCGCACCTGCAGCCCGGGCCGTGGCGCAAACTCGTGGCGCACGCCGCAGTCCACCACGGTGAGGCTCAGGCCATGCTGGCGCGCCAGCACGCTGACGGCCGCCCCGCCCGCCAGAAAGTTCTCGACCATCTGCCAGGTCACGTCGCTGGGATAAGCCGACACACCACGGGCCGCCAGACCATGGTCGCCCGCAAACACCACCATCTGCGGCTGCGCCAGTTGCGGCGTTTCAGTGCCCAGGATCAGGCCCAGCTGCAGGGCCAATGCTTCGAGTCGCCCGAGCGAGCCAAGCGGCTTGGTCTTCTGGTCGAGCTTGTGCCGCAGGCGTTGGGCCAGTTCGGGTTGGGCGAGGTCTGGCAGATCAGGAAGATGCATGGTGCCTTGGGTTGTCAATGGATGAGGGAGCGAAGCACGCCAGGGGTGAAATGCGCCTCGATGAAATCGGCCAGGCCGTCAAACACGCTGTCCAGGGTGGGCGCGGTTGCGCCAAACAGGGCCTGCAGCACGGCGGGGTCTTCAAACAGGCCGTGCAAATAGCAGCCCAGCACATTGCCGGCGGCGTTCTGCCAGGCCAGGCCATGGGGCATAACGGGTTGCGCCACGTCACCCGCGGCCGCCATGGCCGGGTGCTGCGCGGTCTGGCCGTGGTGGATTTCGTAGCCCGATACGGCGACGCCCGACAAGCCGGCCCACGAGCCCCGCAGCGCGTCAAACCGGGCCTGCGTGCGGCGTACCGTCTTGTCGGCGTCAAACACCGTGACCAGGGGCAGCAGACCCAAACCGGGCGCATTGCCGTCGATGCCATGGGTGTCGATCAATGCCTCGCCCAGCATCTGCAGGCCGCCGCACACGCCCAGCACCGCCCCACCCCGCGCGGCGTGTTCGGTGACCGCGCGGTCCAGCCCCTGCGCGCGCAACCAGGCCAGGTCGCTGCTGGTGTGCTTGCTGCCGGGCAGGATGACCCAGTCGGCACCCGCGCAGTCGGCCGGTGTACGCGCCCAGACCAGGCGCACGCCGGGCACGTTCTTGAGCGGCTGGAATTCATCGAGATTGCTGATGCGCGGCCAGGCGATGACGGCCACGGTACGCGTGACGGCGCCGGCCGCGCGGGTCTTGTCGTCAAACACACCGTCCTCCTCGGGCAGGCCGTGCTGCCACCACATGGGCAACGTGGCCACGGTGGGGGTGCCGGTCTTGTCCTGCAGCAGCTGGGGCGCAGGCGCCAGCAACGCCGCATCGCCGCGAAACTTGTTGAGCACAAAGCCGTGGATCAGCGCGCGTTCGGCCTCGGGCAGCAGCGCCCAGGTGCCATAAAGGTGGGCAAAGGCGCCGCCGCGGTCGATGTCGGTCACCAGCAGGCAGCGCGCCTGCGCGTGCAGGGCCACGCGCATGTTGACGATGTCGCTGTCATGCAGGTTGATCTCGGCAGGCGAGCCCGCGCCTTCGATCACCACCACGTCGTTTTCAGCGCGCAGCGCGTCCAGCGCCTGCGCGATCACCGGCCACACGCTGGCGCTGCGCCCACGCCAGGCCATGCGCGACAGTTCGGCGTTGACCTGGCCCATGAGCACCACCTGGCTGCGCGTGTCGGCCTCGGGCTTGAGCAGCAGCGGGTTCATGCGCACCTCGGGCTCGGCCCTGGCCGCGAGCGATTGAAAGTACTGCGCACTTCCGATCTCGCCGCCTTGCACCACCCTTGCGTTGTTGCTCATGTTCTGCGCCTTGAACGGCGCCACCTTCAGGCCCATGCGCGCGTAGTGGCGGCACAGCGCCGTGGTGAGCCAGCTCTTGCCGGCGCCGCTGGTGGTGCCCAGCACCATCACGCAACGGGCGGTCATGGGGCGAGCTCCGACCAGCGGGCGCTCATGCCAGCGCCCTCACCGCAGCGGCCAGGGCATCCTGCGCGCCGGGCGGCTGCACGCTCAGGCGCACGTGGTTGGCCAGGCCAAAGGAATGGGTGTCGCGCAACTTGATGCCACGGCTGCGCAGGCCCTGCAGCGACAGCCCCTCACCCGGTCGCGCGCAGAAAAAGTTGGCGTCGCTGGCCAGGCCGTGCCAGCCCAGCGCTTCGCACACCGCCAGCTGCCGCGACTTCCAGGACCGCAGGGTCTGGCGGCTGCCGGCCAGCCACTGCTGCACGGCGCGCGTGCACCAGGCTTCCAGCAGCGCCACCCCGTGCACACCCAGGGGCCAGGACGGGCACAGCGCGTCCAGGGCCCGCACGGCGTCGCCGGCCGCCACCGGTGCAATGGCGTAAGCCGCGCGCACGCCCGTGAGCCCGAGCGCCTTGTTGGGCGTCCACAGCTGCCAGACCCTGGCCAGGGCCTCCACATCCAGCGCGAGGTCACCCGACAGGCGCAGCGGCTCATAGGCCCGGTCCAGCACCACGCTGCCCGGGGCGGCCGCTTCCACCAGGGCCGCCAGCCCCTGCTGGGCCGCGCCCAGCGGGCTGCCCGGGTCGCAGGCCCAGTGCAGGTCAGCGGCCCCGGCGGTGCGCACCACTTGCAGCCCATGGGCTGCTGCTGCCTGGGCGTAGTCGCCATAGGCCAGCACGGGCACGGTCACCCGGCGCGCACCCGCGCGCGCGGCCCAGGCCGTGAAGCGGAAGATGAATTCGCTGGCGCTGCCCGCCAGCACCAGCCGGGCCGGGTCCACCCCGTGGAACTCGGCCAGCGACTGGCGCAAGGCAGCGTAGCTGGCGTCGGGGTAGCGCGAGGCATCGGCCTGTGCCATGGCCACCTGGGCCCCCGGGCAGGGGCCGCAGGCGTTGCCGTTGGTCGAGAAGTCATGTAGCGGCACCCCCAGCGCGTCGGGGCCACCATGGATGCGGGCAGAAAAATCGTCGGGTGGGCGCATCAGGTCGTGGTCGATGTCGTCAGGAAAAGAAAGGCACAGGCGATCAGCAGGCAGCCCAGCACCGCTTTGGCCGCCAGCGCGCAGGCCCGGCGCATGTCGGCAGCCACCGGCAGGCGCTGGCCGGCATTGAGCGCATAGACGCCCGGCTTGCGCAGGCACACGCCCAGGGCCAGCGCCATGGCCGCCATGGGCCAGCCACTGTTGGGCGACGGCGTGCGCGCCGCTTCGCGCCACAGCTTGCCGGGAGGCAGGCCACCGGCGGCCAGGCCCAGCAACAGGGCCGTGAGGCGCGCGGGCAGCCAGGACAGCAGGTCGTCGGCGCGCGCCGCCCATTTGCCGGCCCAGGTCCAGTAGCGCCCGCCGTGCAGGCCCAGGTAGCCCCACATGGCATCGGCGGTGTTGGCAAAGCGGTAGGCCGCGGCGCCCGGCAGGCCCAGCAGCACGAACCAGAAAATGGGGGCCACCACGGAGTCGCTCAGGTTCTCGGCCAGCGACTCGATGGCGCTTTCGCGCACTTCGGATTCGGTGAGCTGCGAGACATCGCGGCTGACCAGGTGCGCCAGGCGGGCCCGCCCCGCATCGAGCGACTGGTGCAGCGCCGCCTCCACTGCGGCTGCTTCGCCGGCCAGCATGCGCCAGGCCAGCATGGGCTTGAGCAACAGGCCCAGGCCGAGCGCCGTGCCCCACCAGGGCAGCTGCATCAGCAACGCCACCGCGAGATTGGCCAGCAACAGCACCACGAGCAGCCCCAGGCTCCAGGCCAGGCCGCCGGCCCAGAAGGCCCGCCAGTCCGGGCCGTTCGAAGGCGTGCCCGGCGCGATGCGGCGCCCGGCAGCCACCAGGTAATGCCCCATCCACACCACGGGGTGCCACCTCGCCCGCGGCTCACCCCACAGGTGGTCAATGGCCAGCGCCAGCCACAGGGCCCCCAGCGCGGTCCACAGGCCCATCAGTCCTCGATGCCCCGTTGCGCGGGCACCCCTGCGTTGAAAGCGTGCTTGATCTTGGTCATCTCGGTCACGGTGTCGGCGAGCTCAATGATCTCGGGCGGGCAACGCCGGCCAGTCAGGCAGACATGCACCTCCTTCGGCCGGTTGCGCAGGGTTGCCAGCACCTCGTCCAGCGGCAGCCAGCCGTAGATCAAAGGGTAGGTGATTTCGTCCAGCACCACCAGAAAATGCCCGCCCGCCATGATGGTGGCGCTGGCCTTCTGCCAGCCGTCGCGCGCGAGCTGCGCCGAATGCGCCAGGTCCTGGCTCTTCCAGCTGAAGCCGTCACCCAGCCCCTCGATCGGGATGCCGATCTGCTCGAACATCCGGTGCTCGCCAAAACGCGCAGTGGGCACCTTCATGAACTGGTAGATCTTCACGGCCTTGCCGCGGCCATGGGCGCGCAAGGCCAGGCCAAAAGCGGCGGTGCTCTTGCCCTTGCCGTCGCCGGTGTTGACGATCACGATGCCGCGGCGTTCGCCTTCGGGCTTGTCATAGGGCTTGGCGGAGGGCGGGGTTTCAATCTGCATGGGGCGTTCTCATGAAAAGGCTCAGCGGGGCACGGCGACCCATTGGTCGTCGAGCCGGTGGATGGTGATGCGGTGGTCAAACACGCGGGCCAGGGCCTCCTGGGTGGCGGGGTCGTTGCAGTTGCCGTGGTGCACCACCCGGCCGGCGGCCATGACGACCATGTCGTCGGCCTGCAGCGCGATCGAGGTTTCGTGCAGCACGCTGATCACGGTCTGCCCCGCGGCCACCAGCGCGCGCACCAGCAGCAGCCAGTCGGCCTGGTGCGGCGGGTCCAGGTTGGCCAGCGGCTCGTCCATCAGCAGCACCCGGGCCTGCACCGCCAGCGCCCGGGCCAGCAGCACGCGCTGGCGCTCACCGCCCGACAGCTGGCCCAGCGGGCGCTCCCGCCAGTCCCAGGCCTGGCAGGCGCGCAGCGCCTGCTCCACCGCGGCGCGGTCGGCGGCCGATGGCGTGGCCAGCCAGGGCTGGTGCGGCAGGCGGCCCAGCATGGCCACGTCCCACACCGTCAGGTCGTCCGAGCCGCCTTCGTTCTGCCCCAGCCAGGACATCTGCTGGGCCCGCTCGCGGCCACGCAGCGTGGCCAGCGCCTGCCCCATCAGTTGAACCTCGCCGGTGAAGGGCAACAGCCCGGCCAGCACCTTGAGCAAAGTGGACTTGCCCGCGCCATTGGGGCCGACGATGCTGGTCCAGCAGCCGGCACCCAGCGCCAGGTCGATGCCGTGCAATACCTCGGTATTTCCGAGGCTGGCCCGCACCCCGCGGGCACCCAGTGCTATGGAATGTGGAGCAAGCGCCGGCCCGGTGTTCACAGCAAGCCTCCGCGGCCGCCGGTGCGCCTGTGCATCAGCCAGAGCAGGTAGCTGCCGCCCAGCACGGCCGTGAGCACGCCCACGGGCAGCTCCTGTGGTGCGATGAGCCAGCGGGCCAGCACATCGGCCGCCATCAGCAGCAGGCCGCCCATCAGCGCGCTGAGCACGATCAGCCGGCCGTGGGTGGTCTTGACGATGGAACGCACCAGGTGCGGCGCGGCCAGCCCCACAAAGGCAATCAACCCGGCCTGCGCCACCGCCGTGCCGGTGGCCAGCGCCAGCACCGCCACCAGCGCGGCGCGCAGCGGCGCCAGCGGCAGGCCCAGGCTGTGGGCGGTGGCCTCGCCCAGCGTGAGGCCGTCCAGCACCTGGCTCAGTGCCCAGGCCACGGCCAGCGCGGGCAGCAGCATGCCGGCCATGATGGCGCAGGCCGTCCAGCCCACAAAGCCGGTGCTGCCCAGCATGAAGGCCTGCATGGCCTGCAGGATGTCGGGCACGGCAATGGTGATCAGGTCCTTGGCGGCGCTGAGCACCACGCCCACGATCACGCCGGCCAGCAGCAGGCGCAGCGTGTGCTGCACACCGCGCGCCAGCGCCAGTGTGAGCATCACGCCGGCCACCGCGCCGGCAAACGCGGCGCCCGTCAAGCCCAGCCTGGCCAGCCACTGCGTGGTGAACGGCGAGCCGCCAAACAGCGCCAGCGCCAGCGCCACGCCCAGCGAGGCGCCCGAGGCGCTGCCCAGCAAGAACGGGTCGGCCAGCGGGTTGCGGAACAAGCCCTGCGCCACCGCGCCCGCCAGCCCGAGCAGCGCGCCGGCCAGCCAGGCGCCCAGGGTGCGCGGCACGCGGATGTCCCAGATGATCTGCCAGGCCACGGGGTCCTGGCGGGCCCGCAGCACGCTGTCAAACCCGGTGCTGCCCACGCCCGCGCCGACCAGCAGCGCCGCGCCACTGGCCAGCAGCAGCGCCAGGGCCAGCAGCATCGCCTTGCGGTGGATGTGGGGCATGCCGTGCTTGCCTTTCACCGCGTGGCCGAGGTCAGGCAACGGGCCATGAGCCGCGCGGCCTCGGCCATGCGCGGGCCGGGGCGCACCAGCACATCGGCCTGCTCGGCCGTGAACACGCACAGCCGCTTCTCGCGGATGGCACGGATGCCCGCCCAGCCCGGTCGCAGCGCCAGGTCGGCCGAATTGCGCTCGCTGATCATGATCACATCGGGGTTGGCGCGCACCACGTACTCGGGGTTGATCTTGGGGAACGGGCCCAGCTCGCGCGCGATGATGTTGCCCGCGCCCAGGCGCGTGAGCAGTTCGCCGATGAACGAACTTTGCCCCGCGGCATACGGCCCCCGGCTGGCCTCAAAGTACACCCGCACGCCGCGCGCCGAAGGCGGTAGCGACTGCGCGGCCGCCGACACGCCGGCGTCGATGGTGCGCCAGATGCGCTGCGCATCGGGCACCTCAAGCACCTGGCCAATCTTTCCAAGCACGCGCTGAATGTCGGCGGCCGTCTTGGGCTCCAGCGCCACCACCTTGAGCCCCAGGGCTTCCAGCCGCTCGATGCCGCGCGACGAAATGGCCGCCAGCACCACATCGGGCCTGAGCGCCACGATGGCCTCCACATTGGGGTCGATGCCGCCGCCCACCTGGGGCAGCTTGCGCACCTCGGCCGGAAAGTTGGAGTAGCGGTCCACGCCCACCAGCCGCTGGCACTGGCCGAGCTCGCACACGGTCTCGGTCAGCGAGGGCAGCAGCGTGACCACGCGTTGCGGCGTGCGCGCGAGCGTGACGGTCACGCCGCGGTCGTCGGTGACCTGCAGCGCCTGCGCGCTCACGGTCGTCCACAGCAGCAGGGTCAGCCAGAACAATTTCATTCAGGACTCTTGAGGGTGAGTGGCAGGCCCGCCGCCATCAGCGTGACGCGGTCGCACACCGCTGCCACCTGCTGGTTGAGCCGGCCCAGCGCGTCCACAAAGGCCCGCACCTCGCGCCCCATGGGGATCACGCCCAGGCCGATCTCGTTGCTGACCAGCACCACGGGGCCGGTGGACTGTTGAAGTGCTATCAAAAAGCTAGCTGAAAGTGGCCGCCCGTCCTGGACTCCAGCCCTGTTTGACTCCAAAACGCCGGAATCGGGCACGCCAGCAGCCGGCATCAGCTGGTGGGTCAGCCATAGCGTGAGGCAATCGACCACCACCAGCGTCTGCGGCCGGCTGTGCCGCGCCAGCGCCTCGGCCAGGGCCAGCGGTTCTTCCACCGTCTGCATGCCGGGCAGGCGCTGCGCGCGGTCACGCTGGTGGCGCGCAATGCGTTCGCGCATCTCGTCGTCCCAGGCCTGGGCGGTGGCGATGAACACCGCGCCGTGCGCCGGCGACCGCGCGAGCCACTGGGCCGCCAGCGTTTCCGCGCGTGCCGACTTGCCGCTGCGCTGGCCGCCCAGGATCAGTTCACGCATGCTGCTGCGCCCATTGGGTGACGATGCGATGCAACTGCGCCACGCCATCGGTCAACGCGGCGGGACCGGGTTGCAGGATGTCGGCGGACTTGATCTCGAAAAGCTGGCCGTTCTTGACCGCGCTCACGTCCTGCCAGCCCGCGCGCGCCGCCACCTTCTCGGGCCGGAACTTCTTGCCGCACCACGAGCCGATGATGATGTCGGGGTTGCGCCGCACAATCTCGGCGCCGTCGGCAATGATGCGGTTCTTGCCCAGGCTCTGCGTGGCCAGCTCGGGAAAGATGTCGTCGCCGCCCGCGATGCCCGTGAGCTGCGACACCCACTGGATGGCGCTGATGTGCGGCTCGTCCCACTCTTCGAAAAACACCTTCGGGCGGCGCGGCAGCGCACGGGCCGCGGCCTGCATCTCGCCCAGGCGCGCGCGCATGTCCTGAAGCAGGGCCAGGCCCCGGTCGGCCTGCCCCACCATGGCCGCCACCTGGTACAGCATGGAAAAAATCTCGTCCACGCCGCGCTGGTTGAACACCGTGACCTGCACACCGTGGCGGATCAGCTCGGCCGCGATGTCGGCCTGCAGGTCGGAGAAGCCGAACACGCAGTCGGGCCGCAGCGCGAGGATCTTGTCGATCTTCGCGCTGAGGAAGGCGCTGACCCTGGGTTTCTCTTCACGCGCGCGGCGCGGCCGCACCGTGTAGCCCGAGATGCCCACGATGCGCGCCTCTTCGCCCAGCAGGTACAGCCACTCCGTCGTCTCCTCGGTCAGGCAGACGATGCGTTGGGGGCCCTGAATCAGGAAGCTCATGTTCCTATTTTGGCTGCCAGCGAAGAGTGACGAACACACCCCGCCCCGGCTGGTTGTAGCCGCGCACCGTCTGGTAGTCGCGGTCGCCCACGTTGCGCAGGCTGGCCGCGAGCGACCAGTCCTTGGCGATGGCGTAGTCGGCATACAGGTCCACCGTGGTGTAGCCCGCGATCCGGAAGGTGTTGGCCGCGTCGTCAAAGCGCTCGCCGGCATGAACCACCGAGGTGCCGAACTTCCAGGGGCCGGTGGCGTAGTCCAGCGACAGCGTGACCTGTTGGTCGCTGCGGCGCGGCAGCTTGCGTCCGGTGACCTCGTTGCGCGGCGAAAGCGAATCCACAGACGCCCGCACGCCCAGCGCGCCCACGCTGCCGTCGTAGCCCAGCGTCCAGCCCTTGATGCGTGCCTGGGGCACGTTGGCCGGCAACGGGCCGCTGGGGATGAAACCACGGATCCTGTTGTCATAGCGCACCAGCTTGACGGTGTGGCCATTGGCGCTCCAGGTCACGCCCAGGTCGGTGTTCTTGCCCTTCTCGGGCTGCAGCGTCGGCGTGCCAAAACCGGGGTAGTACAGCTGGTTGAATGAGGGCGCCACAAAGCTGGTGCCGTGCGAGGCATGCACGCGCCACTGCGGTGTAATCTGGTAGCCGTAGCCGGCGAAACCGGTCGTGGCGTTGCCGAACTGCGAGTTGCGGTCGCGCCGCAGGTTGACCTGCCAGCTGTGCGGGCCGGCCTCGCCATTCAGGCCGGCAAAGGCCGAGGTGATGCTGCGGTCGGTCACCGCGTAGGCGGTGGAGCCCTCCACTTTCTGAGCCAGCCGCTCGACGCCAAACAGCGCCACGCCCAGCGGCGTGTCCACATCGTTTTGCCAGAACAGCTGGTTCTGCGTGCTGATGAAGTCGCTGGGCAGAAAGCTGGCCACGGTGGCGTTGGAGATGTCCCGGCTCTGCGAGGCCTGCAACTGCGTCTTCCAGCCGGGCGCGAACTTGCCGATCAGCGCGGCGCGCAGGGTCTGGGCCCGCACGTTGTTCTGGGTGTCGCGGCCCGGGCCATCGTCGTAATGCGACACGCCGTCGGAGTACAGCAGGCCGCCGTCCAGCTTCCAGTCGGGTGTGAGCTGCCAGGCGGCGCCAGCGTTGATCGATTGCTGCTTGAAAGGGTCGCGGTCAGGGTTGTAGTTGTTGAACGGCACCGACGGGTTGGTGCTGGAAAAGCTCTTGTCGTCCAGTGCCTGCACGCCCAGCGAGTAGCTGACGGCGCCCTGCCCGCCCGAAAAGCCGGCGCCCGCCTGCTTGTAGGAATCGGAGCCCAGCGCCACCTGGGCATAGGGGTGAAAGCCTTCGCGGCCCTTGCGGGTGAAGATCTGGATGACACCGCCCACGCCGTCACTGCCGTACAGCGACGAGCCCGGGCCCTTGAGCACCTCGATGCGCTCGATCGCGTCCAGCGGCAGGTTCTCCCACACCGGTGTGCCGGAGGTGGCCGAGCCGTAGCGCACGCCGTCAATCAGCAGGATGGTGTGGCGCGCCTCGGTGCCGCGGGTGTAGACGCTGCTCACCTTGCCGCGGCCGCCGTTGGAGCTGAACTGCAGGCCCGCGGCGCGCGTCAGCACTTCCGGCAAGGTGCGGCCGGCGAGTTTTTCGATGTCGGCGCGCTCGATCACAACGACCTCGCTCACCAGGCTGTCGGCCCGTGTGGGCGTGCGGGTGGCGGTGATCACCGTTTCATGGAGCGCGGGCGGGGCCGCGGGCCGGGTTTGGGCCAATGAAGAAGATGCGGCGGCCAGAGGCAGCAGGGCCAAAGGCGCGCAACGGGTGCGAAAGTTCATGAGAGTTCAAACAGGCAAAAGCTCTCACCGGCTTCCCCGCCGGTGCATGAGCGTCACAGCCGCGCGCAGGCGCGCAGCCACCTTGTTGGCCGGTATCCGGGCTGACAGAACAACCGCCATCGCCTTCCCAGACGCCTGTTCGACGCGCCCAGTGGCTTGAGAGATGGAGGCAGGGCCCGAAGGCCCGTCTGCTTACCGTTGCGGGGGCAGCGCAGGTTAGGCTGACCACCGCACGCATGTGATGACCGACCCTCCTGCTTCCCGTTGAACTGCGGCATGTGAACCACACCGCGAGCACCAACAGCGACATTTTAGGGTTGAAATCTGTCACAAACCCTACAATCAGTCGCTGTATGGCCAGCACTGCCCAAATCGACCAGATCGCGGAACGCGTGGAGCGGCTGCTGGTGCGCTATGAAGAACTCCAGCGCACCAACGCGCTGCTGACCGAACAGGTCGAAGCGCTCACCCATGAGCGCGATTCACTCAAGTCGCGTCTTTCGGCCGCCCGCGCGCGTGTCGATGCCCTGCTTGAACGCCTGCCCGAAATCCGGAACGCCGCCTGATGAAGCAGCTTGAAGTGCAGATCATGGGCCAGAGCTACCTGCTGGGTTGCCCCGAGGGCGGCGACAGCCGCTTGCTGGAAGCGGTCGAGAAGGTCGACACTGCCATGTGCAAGATCCGCGACGCGGGCAAGGTCAAGGCCCGCGACCGCATTGCCGTACTGGCCGCGCTGAACCTGGCGTTTGACGTGGCCGAGCGGCCCGCCCAGCCCGCGTTCCAGGCCTCGGGCTTTGCCAACTCCGAATTCCCCGGCAATGGCCACGAGTCCGATGCCTCGCCTGATGCCCGACTGGCCAGCCTGCTGCAGCGGCTGGACCAGGCCCTGGGAACTGACGGCCGCCTGCTCTGACTTGGTGTGGCGTGCGCTGCACGCTGCAACATGGTTTTGCAGTGCGTGTGGGGACCGAAGCGCCTACAATGCAAAGCGTCTGCAGTGCATGCTGGGCTTTATATTTCCTTGAACCAATGCTCATAGAGCCCGGGCCTGGAACATCCCCTGGTGAGCGTGATCATCTCGCGTCAGATGAACCCAACGCCAGGTTGACCTAGCCCACCTGAACCCCGGTTCAGGATGCCGGTCCGGTGGCACTTGCAGACACCTTTTCTTCCCCCCACCCGGCACCCCTCCCCATGACGCTTGAACCGCTTCTGATCCTCGAACTCGCCCTGCTGGGCGTTGGCACCGGCTTTCTCGCGGGCCTGCTGGGCATCGGCGGCGGGATGATGATGGTGCCCTTCATCACCATCATCATGTCGTCACGCGGCGTGGGGCCGGATCTGGCGGTCAAGATGGCCATTGCCACCTCCATGGCCACCATCATGTTCACTTCGCTGTCCAGCGTGCGCGCCCACCACAAGCGCGGCGCGGTGCGCTGGGACATCGTGCGCAACCTGTCGCCGGGCATCGTGATCGGCAGCCTGGTCAGCAGCCTGGGCGTGTTCGCGCTGCTCAAGGGCAGCTACCTGGCCATCGTGTTCGGCCTGTTCGTGGGCTTCTCGGCCACGCAGATGTTCCTGAACAAGAAGCCGGCGGCCACGCGCCAGCTGCCTGGCACGGCCGGCCAGCTGGGCGCGGGCGGCGCCATCGGTTTTCTGTCGGGCCTGGTCGGCGCGGGCGGCGGCTTCATCAGCGTGCCCTTCATGAGCTGGTGCAACGTGGCCATGCACAACGCGGTGGCCACGTCGGCCGCACTGGGTTTCCCGATTGCGGTGACCAATGTGGTGGGCTATGTGATCAGCGGCCACAACGTGCAGAACCTGCCGCCGCACTCCTTTGGCTACATCTGGCTGCCGGCGCTGGCCGTGATTGCCGTGGCCAGCTTCCTCACGGCACCGCTGGGCGCAAGGGCCGCGCACGCGCTGCCGGTCAGCAAGCTCAAGCGCATCTTCGCCAGCATCCTGTACCTGCTGGCGGCCTACATGCTGTGGAAGGGCCTGCGCGGGTAGGCCGCGGCCGTGGCGCTGGCGCGCTACAGCGGGCCGGCTTGCCCGATCACGCCGGCCTCGAGCAGTGCATCGATCTCGGCATCGCTGCAGCCGTATTCTTTCAACAGCTCGCGCGTGTGCTCGCCCAGCAGGGGCGCTGGCCGGGTAACCTGCGTCGGCGTGGCCGAGAAGTGCACCGGGCAGCCCACGGCACGCGTGGGCCCCGCCTGCGGGTGCACCAGGTCCACGACCATGCCCCGAGCCAGCGTCTGCGGATGCGTGAGCGCCTCGCCAATGCTGTGCACCGGCCCCACCGGCACACCGGCCGCGTCAAACGCGGCTGTCCATTCGGCGCGGGTGCGTGTGACCAGCACGGCGTTCATCGCCTCCACCAGCGGCGCCAGGTGGGCCATGCGGTCGCTGTTGGTGGCGTAGCGCGGGTCGTCCCGCCATTCCGGATGGCCGAGCACCTCGGCAATGCGTTCCCAGTTGGCCTGGTTGGCGCCGCCAATGTTGATCCAGCCGTCACTGGCCTTGAAGGCCTGATAAGGCGCCGTGAGCAAATGGGCCGACCCCGTGGGCCGGGGTGAGTTGCCCGTCGCAAAGAACACCGCCGCATGCCAGCAGGTCTGCTGCAGCGCCGCGTCCATCAGCGAGGTGTCAACGATCTGCCCCTGCCCGGTCTTGAGCTTGTGCACATACGCTGCAATCACGCCCGTGGCGGCGAGCACACCGGCGTTCATGTCGGACACCGGGTTGCCGGTCTTCACCGGCGGGCCATCGGGCTCGCCGGTGACCGACATCAGCCCCGAGAAGCCCTGCGCGATCAGGTCGAAGCCGCCCTTGTCGGCATAAGGCCCGGTGCGGCCGTAGCCCGAGATGCTGCAGCAGATCAGGCCGGGGTTGGCCGCCAGCAGGGCGTCAAAGCCCAGACCCAGCTTTTCCAGCGTACCGCCACGGAAATTTTCAACGATGACGTCGGCCTGCCGCGCCATGCGCAGCAACACCTCACGGCCTTGCGCCAGCTTGAGGTTGAGGGCCAGGCCGCGCTTGTTGCGGTTCATGATCATGAACGGCGCCGACACGCCATTGACGCGCGGGTCCCGGTAGCCGCGGGAGTCGTCGCCGCCGGGCAGCTTCTCGATCTTGACCACGTCGGCGCCCATGTCGGCGAGCATCATGGTGCAGGTCGGGCCTGCCATGATCTGCGTCAGGTCAAGCACACGCATGCCGGCCAGGGGGCCGGTGTGGGTTGGCGGATTTTTCGTCGGCGTGGTCATGAATTTCAGATGCCTTTCCAGGCCGCAGGCCGCTTGGCCACGAAGGCCGACACCCCTTCGCGAAAATCAGCGCTGCCATAGCAGCGACGGATCAGGTCTTCGCCCTCGGGCAACGCATGGGTGGCAAGCCGCCGCAGCCCCTCCTTGGAAACGGCCTGTGTCACGGGCGCCAGCGAGGCAAGCCGCTCGCACAGGCGCGCGGCGGTGGCTTCCAGGTCGGCTGCGGCGCACACCGCGGTGAGGTAGCCGCTGGCCAGCAGCTCATCGGCTGGCAGCAGTTCGGCCAGCAACAGCATGCGCTTGACCCGGGGCGCGCCGAATGCGCCAACCAGCCGGGCCAAGTTGCCGACCGACAGGCAGTTGCCCAGGGTTTTGGCAATGGGCACACCAAAGCGCGCGCCCGCCGTGGCAACGCGGAAATCACAGGCCGTGGCGATGGCCAGCCCGCCCCCAATGGCCCAGCCTTCGACCAGCGCGACCGTGGGCATGGGCAGGGCTTCAAGCAGCGCCATGCAGTGGTCGATCTGGCGCTCGTAGGCCACGCCATCGTCACCGCTGGCGAAGCTCTGGAACTGCGCAATGTCGGTGCCCGCCACAAAAGCCTCGCCGCCGGCGCCGCGAAAAGTCACCACGCGCACGCTGGCATCCGCCTGCAGCTGCGCGCAGATGGCCAACAGGCGCTCGTACATGGCCCAGGTCATGGCATTGCGCGCCTCGGGCCGGTCAAAGACCACCGAAGCAATCGGGCCCTCGATCCGCAGATGGACTGTGCCTTCGCTCATCGTGCGCTACCGGTAGAACAGCTGCACCAGGCCCATCCCGGTGACCGGCACATACGTCACGAGCAGCAACACAGCGACCAGCACGCCGATGAACCAAATGTTGACCTTGCTCACGTCCCACACCGAGGCTTTGGCAATCGAGCTGGCCACCATCAGCACACTGGCCACGGGCGGCGTCTGCTGGCCAATGCCCAGGTTGATGGTGACGATCAGGCCAAAGTGCACCGGGTCGATGCCCACGGAGCGCACCAGCGGCATCACGATGGGAATCACCAGGATGATGGCCGCCGCCGAGTGCAGGAACATGCCCAGGAACAGGAACAGCACATTGAGCAGCGCCAGCACCACCCACTTGTTGGAGGTGAAATCCGACACTGCCTTGGCCAGTGCCTGCGGCGCCTGCACCTCGGTCAGGTAGGTGCCCAGCAACGCGCTGGTGGCCACCAGCAACATGACCACGGCCGTCTGCACGCCGCCTTCCATGACCGCCGCACGCAGATGCTTGAGGTCCAGCTCCCGGTACACCACCAGGCCGATGAAAAGCGCCGCCAGCACGGCCAGTGCGGCGCCTTCGGTGGCCGTGACCACGCCGCCGAAGATGCCACCCAGGATGATGATGGGCAGCGCAAAGGCCCACAGCGCCTCGCGCCCGGTCTTGCCCACGCGCCGGATCGAGAAGGCCTCGTCGCGCGGCAGGTTGTAGCGGCGCGCCAGGAAGCTGGCCACGGCCATGAGACCGATGGCGCCCAGAATGCCGGGCACGATGCCGGCCACGAACATCTGCACCACCGAGGTCTCGGCCATCACGGCGTAAAGAATCATCGGGATCGAGGGCGGGATGATCACGGCCAGCGTGGCCGACGACGACATCACGGCGGCCGCGAATGGGCCCGGATAGCCCTTGGCCTTCATGCCCGGGATCAGGATCGAGCCCAGCGCCGCTACATCAGCAACGGCCGAGCCCGAGATTTCGGCGAAGAACAGCGACGAGCCGATCGACACATGGGCCAGCCCGCCACGCACCCAGCCAAACAGCGAGGACGCAAACGCCACCAGCCGCCGCGAGATGCCCGAGGCATTCATGATGGCGCCGGCCAGGATGAACAGCGGAATGGCCAGCAGCGGAAAGTTGGTGGCGCCGTTGTAGACCACCAGCGCCACGTTGGGCAGGGAGTCCAGGCCATGGCTGGCCAGCATGGCCGCCACGGCCACGATGCCCAGCGAAACGGCAATCGGAATGTTCACAAGCACCAGCGCCAGGACGGCGCCGAACAGGATCAGCATGGTGGCCATGGGGGTTCCTGGAATTTCAGTGCAGGCCGTCAGACAGCGCAGTGGCGCCACCGGCCGCAGGCTGGGGACTGAGCAGGTCGATGAAGTACATCACTTCAGCGAGCAGGATCAAGGCGGAGGAAATCGGAATCACCGATTGCACGACGTTCATGGGCACCCAGGGCAGGCTGACCATCGAGTCGCCGGACAGGACCGGCATGATGGTCACGCCCACCCAGCCCAGCAGCGCAAAGAAGCCGATCACCAGCACCTGGCCCAGCAAACCGGCAAGGCGGCGCCCGCCGGGCGGCAACTGGTCGACCAGCTCGGGGCACCCGATGTGCGCGCGCTTGACCGAGGCCAGCGCCGAGCCGTAGAACGTGAGCCAGGCCAGCAGCACCGAAGCCACTTCGTCATACCAGACCAGGGAGTGTCCCAGCGTGCGAAACACGATGCCCAGGGTGACCTCCAGGAACAGGATGGCCATGAGCGCCATGACCACCCACTCCAGGAAAAGTCCGTACCGTTCGCGAAATCGCTGCATGGCTTACTTGCCCAGGGCCACGGCCTTGTCGATCAGCGGCTTGGCGCCGGCGACGTCCTGGCCAAACTCGTCATAGATGGGCTTGCTGGCGGCGATGAACGCGTCCTTGTCCACCTCATTGACCTGCATGCCGCTTTGCTTGAGCTTGGCCAGCAGTTCGGTTTCCTGCTGCACAGCCGTGGCATAGACATAGGCCTGCGTCTCGCGCGCCGTGTCTTCCAGCACCTTGCGCACATCGGCGGGCAGCGTGCCGTAGCGGCGCGAGCCCACCACCAGGTAGGCCGGCGTGTAGACGTGGCCCGACAGCGAGAGGTACTTCTGCACTTCCTGCAGCTTGGCCGAGTAGATCTGTGTGAACGGGTTTTCCTGGCCGTCCATCACCCCGGTCTGCAGCGCGGTGAACAGTTCGGAGAACTTCATCGGGCTCGGGTTGGCGCCGTAGGTCTGGAACATCTTCACGCGCCACTTGCCTTCGGGCACCCGCAGCTTGATGCCGCCCAGGTCGGCCGGCACCTTGATGGGTTTCTTGTTGTTGGTGATGTGGCGGTAGCCGTTTTCCCAGACAGCCAGCACCTTGAGGCCCTTCTTTTCGGTCTCGGGCGCGATGCTGGGCCAGAACACCTCTTTCTCGATCTTCGCCATGTGGGCCCGGTCCTTGACGATGTAGGGCATCTCGAAAATGCCGAACAGGTCCACCTCGGAGGTCATCACGGTCGAAGGAAGAGCCATGTCGATGGTGCCCAGCTTGAGCTTCTGGATCATCTCCTTGTCGCCGCCCAGCTGGCTGGAGCCGTAGGTCACGATCTTCACCTTGCCGGCCAGTTTGGCGTTGACGCGTTTGGCGTACTCGTCGGCGCTGGCCTGGAACAGCGAGCCTGGTTCGCCGACATGCCCCAGCTTGAGTTCGGTCTGCGCCAGCGCCACGCCCTGGCTGGCCAGTGCGAGCCCGAAGGCAGCCACAGAAATGCCGGCCAGCGAGCGCAACCGTGCGCCTGTGGCGGCGGAAATGAAGTGAGCTTTCATGATGTCTCCTTATAGGTTGTGTCCGTGGTTGGCGACAGGCCACACGACCGGACAGCGCGTGGCGTGATTTCCGGGTTTCAGGCTGCCTTGAGCAACGGCAGCGCCACAGGGTGGGCTGCAAAATAATCCATGGCTGCCTGCACCGCCGAGCCCGCGAGCCGCACGCCCGAGAGCTTGAGCCCCATCTCGCAGCCCGCGAGCGCCGCGAGCAGGGTCAGGTCATTGCAGTCGCCCAGGTGGCCAATGCGGAACATGCGGCCCCTGACCCGCCCCAGGCCGGTGCCCAGCGAGCAGTCAAAGCGCTCGTAGATGAGCTTGCGCACGGCATCGGCGTCCACCCCCTCGGGCATGATCACACCGGTGAGCACGGGGGAATAAACAGCCGCATCAGCGCACTGGATCTCAAGCCCCCAGGCCCGGACGCCGGCGCGCACGCCCTCACCCCAGCGCCGGTGCCGCGCGAACACCGCTTCAAGACCACCGGGCTGGCCCAACAGCATGTCGCAGGCCTCGCTCAGGCCGTACAACAGGTTGGTATTGGGCGTGTAGGGCCAGTAGCCGCCCTTGTTCATCTCGACAATTTCGTCCCAGGCCCAGAAGGCCTTGGGCAGGGTCGCCGCCTTGCTGGCCTCGATGGCCCTGGGCGACAGCGCATTGAAGCTCATGCCCGGCGGCAGCATCAGGCCTTTCTGCGACCCGCTCACCGTCACGTCCACGCCCCATTCGTCATGGCGGTAGTCGGCGCTGGCCAGGCCCGAAATGCTGTCCACCAGCAGCAGCGCCGGGTGGCCGGCCGCGTCGATGGCGCGGCGCACCGCGGCAATGTCGCTGGTCACGCCGGTGGAGGTCTCGTTGTGGACCACGCACACCGCCTTGATCTGCTGCTGGCCGTCGGCCTTGAGCCGCGCCTCGATCAACTCCGGCTGCACCCCACGGCGCCAGCTGGCGGGCACGCCGTGCTCCGCGCCAGGCAGCGCCAGGAACTCGGGCTTGACACCCAGGCGGGTCGCCATCTTGTGCCACAGCGACGCAAAGTGTCCGGTCTCGTACATCAGGACGGCATCGCCCGGGCTCAGCACATTGCTCAGCGCCGCTTCCCAGGCACCGGTGCCCGACGCCGGATAGATCACCACCGGGTGCCGCGTCTGGAAGATTTTCTGGATGTCGGCCAGCACCTTGAGTCCGAGCGCGCCGAACTCGGGGCCGCGGTGATCGATGGTCGGCAGGCTCATGGCCCGCAGGATGCGGTCCGGCACGGGCGAAGGGCCAGGAATCTGGAGAAAGTGCCGCCCCGTGGGATGGTAGTCAAGCGTCAACATGTCAAAGGCTTTCAGATCAACGAGCATCATTTTTTGCATACAAAATTCATTTGTCAACCCGGATTACCCAGGCTCGCAGCTCATTCATCAATGTAAATTCCAGAAAATCCTTCCGGTACGGTTTTGACAGCTAAACAATTTGCATACAAAATTGCCATATGACCGCAGACATCATCTCGATCCCGCGCACCGCGCTGCATGAACAGGTGGCCAATCGGCTGCGCCAGATGCTGGTGGAAAGCCGCATTGCCCCGGGTGCCAAACTCAACGAGCGTGAACTCAGCGAGGTGCTCAGTGTGTCCCGCACGCCCCTGCGTGAAGCCATCAAGATGCTGGCCGCCGAAGGCCTGGTGGAACTGCTGCCCAACCGGGGCGCCATTGCCGTGGAGCTCACCGAGAGCGACGTTCTCAACACCTTCGAGGTCATGGCCGGGCTGGAAGGCCAGTCCGGTGAACTGGCGGCGCAACGCATCACCGACGCCGAACTGGCCGAGATCAAGGCCATGCAGTTCGAGATGATGGCCGCCTGGACCCGGCGCGACCTGTCCAACTACTACCGGCTCAACGCGCAGATCCACAGCGCGATCAACGCCGCCGCCAAGAACCCGGTGCTGACCGCCACCTACCGGCAGGTCAATGCCCGCCTGCAGGCCCTGCGCTTTCGCTCCAACCAGGACGAGGACAAGTGGCGGCGTGCCGTCAAGGAGCATGAACAGATGGTCGAAGCCCTGGCGGCGCGCGACGCCGCCGGCATGCGCCAGGTGCTGGTGGCGCACCTGGAGCACAAGCGTGACGTGGTGGTGGAGCAACTGCGCCGCGAAGCACCCGCGGCGCTGCGCGAGGGCGCCTGAGATGAACGCCCCGCTCCCCCTGGCCGTCACACGCGACAACGCCGGCGCAGCCTACGACGCGGTCTCGCATGCGAGCAACGAAGTCGCGGGCCGGCTGGCGGCCCGCCTGGGCAGCGAAACACAGGGCGAGGTGTTGTTCTCGCCCGCGGACCGCGGGCGCTACGCCACCGATGCCTCGATCTACCAGGTCATGCCGGTCGGGGTGTTCGTGCCCAAAAGTGCCGACGACGTCCAGCTCGCCATCGACATCTGCCGCGACCTCAAGGTGCCGGTGGTGCCGCGCGGCGGCGGCACCAGCCAGTGCGGCCAGACCGTGGGGGCCGGGCTGGTGATCGACTGCTCCAGGCACGTGCGCAACATCCTGAGCTTTGACGCCGCGGCGCGCACGGCCGTGGTGGAGCCTGGCATGGTGCTGGACCATCTCAACGCCGCCCTGAAGAAGCTGGGCCTCTGGTTCCCCGTTGACGTGTCCACCAGCGCGCAGGCCACGCTGGGGGGCATGGCCGGCAACAACTCGTGTGGCAGCCGCAGCATCGCCTGGGGCAACATGGTGCACAACGTGCTCGGCGCACAGGCCTGGACCTCCGACGGCGCGCTGCACCGGTTCGAACGCTACGAGGACTGCACCGGGCATGCACGTGACCTGGGCCGCTGGGTGCGCGACCTGGCGATGAACCTGCGCCCCGAGATCGAGCGCCAATGGCCCAAGGTGCTGCGCCGGGTGGCCGGCTACAACCTGGACATCTTCCACAACCAGAGCGAGAAGCCCTACACCCGCGATGGCTCCGTCAATCTGGCCCACCTGCTGGTGGGCAGCGAGGGCACGCTGGCCGTCACGCGCTCGCTCACGCTTCAGCTGGCCGAGTTGCCCAAGGCCAAGGTGCTCGGGGTGGTGAACTTTCCCACCTTCTACCAGGCCATGGACTCGGCGCAGCACATCGTCAGGCTGGGTGACGGCACACTGACCGCGGTGGAGCTGGTCGACCGCACGATGATCGAGCTGTCATTGCAGAACCCCGCCTTCGCGCCCATCATCCGCACCGCCGTGATCGGCCAGCCCGATGCGGTTCTGCTGGTGGAGTTTTCCGGCGCCGACAGGGCCGCGCTGGTGCGCCAGCTGGACCGGCTGGTCGAGCTGATGGGCGACCTCGGCCTGCCCGGCTCGGTGGTGCGCATGACCGACGAGGTGCCGCAGAAAAACCTCTGGGAAGTCCGAAAGGCCGGGCTCAACATCATGATGAGCCTCAAGGGCGACGGCAAGCCCGTGAGCTTCATCGAGGATTGCGCGGTGCCGCTTCAGCACCTGGCCGAATACACCGACGCGCTGACCCAGGTGTTCCGCCGTCACGGCAGCAAGGGCACCTGGTACGCCCATGCGTCCGTCGGCACGCTGCATGTGCGGCCGATCCTGGACATGCGCCAGGACGGCCCCCAGGGCGGCGCCAGCAAGATGCGCGCGATCGCCGAGGAAGCCGCGGCCCTGGTGCGCAAGTACAAGGGCGCGTACAGCGGTGAGCACGGCGACGGCCTGTGCCGCGGCGAATGGATCGGCTGGCAGTTCGGGCCAAAAATCAATGAGGCCTTCAGCGAGATCAAGACCTTCTTCGACCCGATCAACCTGTTCAGCCCCCAGCGCATCATCGACCCGCCACGCATGGACGACACGCGGCTGATGCGCTTCCCGCCGAGCTACCGGGTGATTCCGCTCACACCCGCGCTCGACTGGAGCGCCTGGAACGTGCAGAACGACCCCGTGACCGAGCGCACCACCGCCCCGGGCACCGGTGGCGATCCGGCCCAGGGCTTTGCCAAGGCCGTGGAGATGTGCAACAACAACGGGCACTGCCGCAAATTCGACACCGGCACCATGTGCCCCAGCTACCGCGTGACACGCGACGAGAAGCACCTGACCCGCGGCCGCGCCAACACCTTGCGGCTGGCCCTGTCCGGCCAGCTGGAAGGCATTGGCGCGCAGGACGGCCTGACCAGCGAGGCCGTGCGCGAGGCCATGGACCTGTGCGTGGGCTGCAAGGGCTGCAAGCGCGACTGCCCCACCGGCGTGGACATGGCGAAGATGAAGGTGGAGTTCCTGCACCACTACAAGGCACGCCACGGCCACACGCTGCGGGACAAGGCGGTGGCCTACCTGCCCGAGTACGCGCGCTGGGCCAGCCGGTTTGCGCCCCTGCTCAACCTGCGCAACCGCTGGGGCTGGCTGGCCAGCCTGGGGGAGCAGGTGCTGGGATTCTCGGCCCGGCGCAGCCTGCCGCAATGGCAACGTCGCCATGCCTTCAACGCCAGCGCGCCCGGGGCCACGCGCGAGCAGGTGCTGGCGGCAGCCAGGCCGGTCGTGCTGTTCGTGGACACCTTCAATGGCCACTTCGAGTCCGACAACGTCAGTTCAGCGCTGAAAGTGCTTGGAGCGGCCGGCTACACTGCACACCTTGCTACAAAATCAGGAGCAGACGACGGCGGCCACCTGTGCTGTGGCCGGACCTATCTGGCCACCGGCATGGTGGCCCAGGCCCGCGCCAAAGCCGCTGAGCTGGTCAACGCGCTGCTGCCCTTCGCCGAGCGCGGCATCGCCATCGTCGGGCTTGAGCCATCCTGCCTGCTGACGCTGCGCGACGAAACGCTGGCCATGGGCCTGGGTGCGGCAGCGCAGACCGTGGCTGGCCAGGCCCTGATGCTGGAAGAGTTCCTGGCCCGCGAAGCCCTCGCGGGCCGACTCGATCCCCTCAAGGCCAGCCTGCGGCCCATGACCCAACCGCTGCTGGTGCATGGCCATTGCCACCAGAAGGCCTTTGGCGCAGTCAGCCCCATTCTGGAAGTGCTCAGGCTGATACCGGGCGCCGAGCCGGAACTGATCGAAAGCAGTTGCTGCGGCATGGCCGGCAGCTTTGGCTACGAAGCCAGCCACCATGAGGTGTCCATGCAGATGGCCGAGCTCAGCCTGCTGCCAGCCGTTCGCAAGCAGCCAGACGCCGTGGTGGTGGCCGACGGCACCAGCTGCCGCCACCAGATCCGCGACGGCGCCGGGCGCGATGCCATTCACGTGGCGCAATTGCTCGCGGCACAATTGGGCGCATGAGCCCGCTGATCCGCCCTGCCCTGCCTTCCGACGAAGCCGCCTGGCGCCAACACTGGCGCGGCTACTGCGACTTCTACAACGCCAGCGTGAGCGACGCCGTCACCCAGCACACCTGGACGCGCATCCTGGACCCGGACGCCTCGGTGATGTGCATCGTGGCCGAGCTGCGCGGCACGGTGGTCGGCTTCGCCAACTGCGTGGTGCACCAGAACACCTGGGAGCTGCAGGCCGTGTGTTACCTCGAAGACCTTTACGTGGCGCCCGAGGCCCGCGGTCAGGGGGCGGGCAAGGCCATGATCGAATGGCTGCGCAACGCCATGCGCGCCGAAGGCTGGGCCCGGATCTACTGGGTGACCCACCAGGACAACGCCATTGCCCGCGAGCTGTACGACCAGTTCACGCCAGCCGACGGCTTTGTGCGGTATGTGCTGAAAAGCTGAGCGCTGCGGAGCCAGGCCCCGCGTTCACGAAGGCTCGCGCGCGTAACTCACGGTGAGAATTTCCCACTGGTGGCCATCGGGCTCGTTCCAGTAGATCAAGCGCCCGCCATGGTCAGTGTTGACGGCCATGTCCACCGGGCCGCGCACCGAACTGCGAAACGGGATGCCCCGGGCGCGGATGCGCGCAAGGATGCCGTCAAATGCTTCGGGGCTCACGCGAAAGCAGAAATGCGCCACGGGGAATTCCGTCGCATCGTCAATGAAATCCAGTGTCAGGCCCTGGTTCACATACACCGGCGAAAAAGGGCCTGCGCCGCTCTGCGCCCAGCGGACCCCCAGCAGTTCAGCCAGCAGCCGGGCCGAGGCACGCTGGTCCCGCGCGGACACGATCACATGGTCAAGCTCTATCGACATCGCCACTCTCCCGGTCCCGGGCGGGACCCACGGGAATTCTGCATGGAATCAGGCGTCTGCGGGGACTGTGGCGTGCCGCGCCGCCCTGGTCAATCCGCTACTCGCACCAGACGCCCACGCGCTGCAGCAAATCCATCCAGATCGCCCAGCCTGCAATGCCCACCAGGGCCAGGCCGGCCAGGCGCGTACCCCAGTCCTGGCGCCAGTGATTGGCCCGCTGATGCACCTTCAGCAGCAGCCAGGGCGCAGCCACGATGGACAGGCTGCTGCCTGCGGCAAACATCGCCATGGTCAGCGCCCCTTGCAGGGCGCCACCACTGAGTGCGGCCACCAGAAGGGCCGAGTACAGCAGGCCACAGGGCATCAGCGCCCACAGCGCTCCGGTGGCCAGCAGGCCGCCGGGGGCCTGCGTCAACGGCTGCACGCGCGCCCACAGGGCGCGGCCCGCGCCGTCAGCCCAGGCAGGCTGGCGCGCCAGCACCAGCAGCATCAGGCCCCAGGCCAGCAGCCCCGCATGGAACAGGGTCCACACCGGACGCAGCACCGTGGCCTGGCTGGTGATCCAGGCCAGGCTCTGCATGGCGGTGGCCGCCAGCGCGCCTGCGGCGCCGTAGCCGAGCAGGCGGCCGGCCTGCAGGGTGAAGGTGGCGCTGGCGGCCGACCGGGTGGCCACCGCACGCGCGGCAAGAGGCCCCGCAGGCTGCAGCGCCGCCGGCCCGGATGACAGCCGCACAACGCCCGCACAGGCCGCACCGCACATGGCGGCGCAGTGCACACCGCCGGCCAGGCCCATGGCCAGCCCGGTCAGCGCAAGGGGGATGGACATGGTCGCACCGCTCAGAGAATCCGCGAGAACTTTGCGCGGTTGCGGTCGGCCTGCAGGTAGCGGTCAAACACCATGGCCACCGCACGCACAAAGAACCAGCCGCTGGCGGTCACCTGGATGCCTGCGTCATCCACGGTCACCAGGCCCTGACCGGCCAGTGAACGCAATTGCTCCAGCTCCGCGGCGAAGTAGCTTCGAAAGTCGATCAGCCAGGCCATGTCGATCGACTCGAACAACACCTGCCCCTGGCACATGAGCGCCATGATGACCGCGCGGCGCGCCAGGTCGTCGCGGCTCAACGCCAGGCCGCGAACCACGGGCAGGCGGCCCTGGTCCAGATGGTCGCAGTACTCCTCCATGGTCTTGGCGTTCTGGCTGTAGGTGGCGCCGATGCGGCCGATGGCCGACACGCCCAGGCCAATCAGGTCACAGTCCGGCTGGGTGCTGTAGCCCTGAAAATTCCGGTGCAGCCGGCCCTGGCGCTTGGCCACGGCCAGTGCGTCGCCAGGCAATGCGAAGTGGTCCATGCCCACGTAAACGTAGCCGGCGCTGATGAAGGCCGACAGGGACTGGGACAGCATGTCCACCTTGGCAGCGCCACCCGGCAGCTCGGCCGGCACGATCCGCCTCTGTGGCTTGAAGCGCTCGGGAAGATGGGCGTAGGCATACAGGGCGATCCGGTCAGGCCGCAATTGCTGCACCTGCCTGAGCGTGCGCGCAAACGATTCCGGGGTCTGCCTGGGCAGGCCATAGATCAGGTCAATGTTGACCGACTCAAAGCCAATGGTCCGGGCCTGCGCCATCAGCGCAAACACCTGCTCGGCCGGCTGGACACGATGCACCGCCTTCTGCACTTCAGGGTCAAAGTCCTGCACGCCAAAACTCACCCGGTTGAAACCCATGTCGGCCAGTGCCTGCAGCCGCTTGGCGTCCACGGTGCGCGGGTCCACCTCGATGGAGTACTCGCCTCCCGGCGCGAGCGAGAAGCTGCGGCGCAGCATGGCCATCAGTTCGCCCAGTTCCCCGTCTGACAGGAAGGTGGGCGTGCCGCCTCCCAGATGGAGCTGCGACACCGGCTGGCCCAGGCCGAGTTCGGCCACATGCAGGTCCACTTCGCGGCCTAGGTAACGCAGGTACTCTGCCCCGCGGCTGTGATGACGGGTGATGATCTTGTTGCAGGCGCAGTAGTAGCACAGTGACTCGCAGAACGGGATGTGCACATAGATCGACAGCGGCATGGCGAGCGCGGCCGGGCCCTCGCCGCGCTGGGCCAGCGCCTGGCGGTAGTCGGGAGCGCAAAACGCTTCCACAAAGCGGTCCGCGGTCGGGTAGGAGGTGTACCTGGGGCCGGCAATATCAAACCGGCGCAGCAGCTCGGGCGTGACTGGATTCATGAGCCCGACTGTGCCGCCGCAACCGGCCCGTGCACTTGACCTGGATCAAGCCAGCGCCGGCATCCCGCGGGACAATTTGACCAGGATCAGAAAGCCCCCCGCAATGCCCGATTCCACGCCCGTTGCCAACGTCGTTCCCCTGCACGGCGCACCCCATCAAGCGGCTGACGCGATCCGGGTGGCGTGCTCGAGCTGCAATTTGCGCGAACTGTGCATGCCGGTCGGACTGAGCCCCGAGGAACTGCGGCGCATTGACGCGGTGGTCACCACACGGCGAAAGGTCCGGCGCGGTGGCGCGCTGTTTCGCCAAGGCGACGCCTTCAGCGCGCTGTACGCCATTCGCACCGGGTTTTTCAAGACCTGCGTGAGCGCGGAGGATGGCCGCAACCAGGTGACCGGCTTCCAGATGGCGGGCGAGATCCTTGGTCTGGACGGCATTGTCCATGACCGCCACACCTGCGACGCCGTGGCACTGGAGGACGCCGAAGTCTGCGTGATGCCCTTTGAACACATGGGGGAACTCTCGCGCGACATTGACGCGCTGCAGCACCATGTGCACCGCGTGATGAGCCGCGAGATCGTCCGGGAACACGGCGTGATGCTGCTTCTGGGCAGCATGCGGGCCGAGGAGCGGCTCGCCGCATTCCTGCTGAACCTCGCGCAACGCCTGCACGCGCGGGGATTTTCAAGCACCGAGCTGGTCCTGCGCATGACGCGCGAGGAAATCGGAAGCTACCTGGGCCTCAAGCTCGAAACCGTGAGCCGCACTTTCTCCCGTTTTGTCGACGACGGCTTGCTGGAGGTCCGGTATCGCCACATCCGCATCCTGAGCGGCCAGGGCCTGAAAGACATCGTCAACCACCCGGACTGCAACCGCTGAAGAAGCGGCATGACCGGTGGCCGGCAACTGCACGCAGTGGCCCGTCGTTCACCGCAGCGGCAGACGCAATCTCACCGTGCCACCGTCGGCGCCCTGCCCGGTTTCAAAGCCGGCCTTGCGCGCCAGTTCCAGCATGCCGCGATTTTCCGGGAGGCACTCACCCACCATTTCGGCCGTGCCGCGCGAGCGCAGCCAGTCCACCATCCGGCCCAGCAACAGGCGCCCCAGCCCCCGCCCCTGCCAGTCGGTGGCGATCTGGATGGCGAATTCCGCCTGCTGGTTGTCCGGGTCGCACACCGCGCGCACCTGCCCCACCAGGCGCCTTGCGTCCAGGGCACCCGGCAACAAGGCCACCAGGGCCATCTCGCGGTCATAGTCGATCTGGGTGAACCGCGCCACTTCGGCCAATGGCACCTCGCGGCGCGACATGAAGAAGCGCAGACGCATGTCGGCGGGTGTCGCCGCCGCGTAGAAGGCCCGAAGGCGCTCCCCGTCGTCGGGACGGATGGGCCTGAGTTCCAGTGCCTGCCCGCCCAGTTCCAGCGATTCTTCGAGCTGCACCGGGTAGGGCAGGATGGCCAGCGGCGTGCGGGGGTCGGCGCCAGGGGGCAACATGCGCACCCGCGCATCCAGGGCCATCACCCCCGACGCATCAATCAACAGCGGATTGATATCCAGTTCGACCAGCGGCGCCAGATCGCAAACCATGCGGGACAGCTTCAGCAGCGTGTCGATCAGGGCCCCCCGGTCCGCCGCCGGCCGGCCCCGGTGGCCCGCAAGGAAGGGGGCCAGGCCGCTGCGATCAATCAGGTCCGCGGCCAGCCGGGCATTCAGCGGCGGTAGCCCCACCGCGTGGTCGCGGTGCAGTTCCACGTCGGTGCCACCGGCACCCAGCAAGATCACCGGGCCAAACACCGGGTCCGTGGTCACGCCCAGAATCAGTTCGCGTGCCCCGTCCCGTTGCGCCATGGCCTGCACGGTGAAGCCCTGAAGGCTGGCGTCCGGCCGCATCTGCCGCACCCGCTGCAGCATGGCGTGCGCCGCGCTGCGCACGGCCTCCGCCGAGTCCAGCCCGAGGGCCACACCCCCCACGTCGGATTTGTGCAGCACCTGTGGCGACAGGATCTTCAGCGCCACCGGAAACCCGATGTCCCCGGCCACGGCCGCGGCTTCGTCGGCATCAACCGCAGTGCGGGTCTGAACCACGGGGATGCCATAGGCCTGCAGCAGCCGCTTGGCGCGCATTTCATCCAGCCACGCCTGGCCTTGCTCCCGGGCCGGTGCCATCAGATGCCGGGCCGCAGCGAGATCGGGGCGGAAATCCGCTGACGCGGCCGGAGCGATCTGCTGCAGGGCCTCCTGGTTGCGGGCATGAAGGACCCGCTGCATCCAGGCCGCCGTGGCGCGTTCGGGCGAAGGAAATGTTGAAATTCCCGCTGCGGCGCACGCCCGGCGGGCGGCCGCCACGGCCGGGCCGCCCAGCCAGCAGGTCAGCACGGGCTTGTCGGCCTTGATGAAAAGGGGCACACACAGGGCCGCGATGTCGTTGGCGGAAACAACGGCGGTCGGGGCATGGATGAACAGCACCGCATCCACCTCGGGCGCCTGCAACAGCACCCCCAGCGCGGCCGCGTAGCGTTCGGCCGGTGCATCGCCAATGATGTCCACCGGATTGCCTTGGGACCAGGTCGCCGGCAGGCAGGCGTCCAGGCTGGCACGCGTGGCCGGGCAAAGGTCAGCGAGCGTGCCACCGGCCATGGCCAGGGAATCGGCCGCCAGGACGCCCGCACCGCCGCCATTGGTGAGAATGGCCAACCGTTCGCCCCGCTGGGGCCTGGCATATGCCAGGGTTTTAGCCGCGTCGAACAGGGCCTCCAGCGTGTCCACGCGCAACATGCCGGCCCGCCGGATGGCTGCATCAAAAATGCTGTCGGAGCCGGCAATTGCGCCCGTGTGCGAGGCCGCCGCGCGGGCCCCCGCCGGCATCCGGCCCGCCTTGACCACGATCACCGGCTTGTTGCGGGCCGCGGCACGGGCTGCCGACATGAACTTGCGCCCTGACTGGACTGATTCGATGTACAGCAGGATCGCCCGTGTCCCACTGTCGCTGCCCAGGTAGTCCAGCACATCGCCAAAGTCCACATCCGCGCAGTCCCCCATGGAAACGAAGTGCGAGAAGCCGATGTTCTGACCGCCCGCCCAGTCCAGCATGGCGGTCGCCAGCGCCCCCGACTGCGTCACGAAGGCCAGGGGACCTGGGCGGGCGCCTCCTGGCGCAAAGCTGGCGTTCAGCCCCAGCGCCGGAACCAGCAGGCCGAGGCAATTGGGGCCCAGCACGCGCAACAGGTGGGGGCGCGCGGCGTCAAGCGCCTGCTGCACCAGCGGGGAAGATCCGTCCGCCGTCGATGCCGAAAGGCCCGCCGTGAGGACGATGGCCGCCCGGGTTCCCCGGCGCCCCAGATCGGCTATGAGCCCGGGCACGCTGTGCGGTGGGGTGCAGATCACGGCCAGGTCGGGCGCCTGCGGCAACGAAGCCACGTCGGGCCACGCGGGCTCTCCGTTCACGAGGGCATGCCGGTGGTTCACGGGCCAGATCGGGCCCTTGAAACCTCCCGCGCGCAGATTGGCCAGCACGACCGCCCCCACGCTGCCAAGCCGCCCGGAGGCACCAATCAGTGCCACCGAGGCCGGACGAAAGAGAAACTCAAGATTCCGGACGGTCATTCGAAGCGCTCAATGCACCCGCGTCTCAAAGGCCCGGGTCAGGCCCTCCAGGTCGGTGATGCGGATGTGTCGCTTGTCCACCTCCAGCAGGCGCTGCTGCTGAAAGGCCGAGAAGGTGCGGCTCACGGTTTCGAGCTTCATCCCGAGGTAGCTGCCGATCTCGGCGCGCGACATGCGCAGGTGAAATTCGTTGGCGGAATAGCCGCGCGCTTTCAGGCGCTGCGAGAGGTTGAGCAGGAAGGCGGCCAGCCGCTCCTCTGCGTTCATGCTGCCCAGCAGCATCATGAGGCTGTGCTCGCGCACGATCTCGCGGCTCATCAGGCGGCTCACCACATGCTGCAGGCCGGGGCTGCCGCTGGAAAGATCCATCAGGTTGCTGTAGGGAATGGCACAGACCTCGGTGTCTTCCAGCGCAATGGCCGTGCTGGCGTGCGTGCCGTGGGCCACGCCGTCCAGCCCCAGCAGTTCTCCCGCCATGTAGAAGCCGCTGACCTGCTCGCGCCCGTCGGCCAGCGCCAGGCTGGACTTGAACGTGCCACTGCGCACCGCGTAAATGAAGCTGAATCGATCCCCTTCGTGGTACAGGCTGCGGCCGGCCTGGATCCGGCGCCGGGCAAAACCCAGTGCATCCAGCAACTGGACATCACCCCCATTCATCCCGCAGGGCAGGCAAAGCTCGCGCAAATGACAACTGGAGCACTGGGTGGTCAGAGGTGTCACGGACGGCCGCGGCGACAGCGAGGCGGGTGCTACCCATCGCAGGGCATGGACAGGAAAGGATTCAATGGTTTCAGTGGACATGGTGATTCCCTTGGGTAACGCTCGAAACGGTTTGCGCGAGCCGGTCCAGCTCGTTGCTCTTGTCAAGAAAGGCTGCGGCACCCGCGGCCAGGTAACGCTTGCGGTAGGCGGGCCCGGCGCTGTTGCTGAACACGACAAAGGCGATCCCGGGCGCGGCGCGGTGAACGGCACGCAGGACCTCCAGCCCGGTTCCTCCCCGGAGCTGGATGTCCAGCAACACCACGTCGGGCTGGGCCTGAAGAATCCCGTCAATGGCGGCCTCGGGGGTCTCGGCTTCGCCGACCAGTCCCATTCCACAAGCGGTCAGCATGGAAGCCACGCGCTGGCGAATCGGCAACGCGTCATCCACCAGGAAAAACGTGGGGGAAAGGCTGTTGTGCGGCATGGAACAACTGTCGTCGTTCTGTCGCTTCCGGACCATCGGCGCCGGATGAAATCGGACCTAGGCGGCGTCCGGTTGACGGCTAGGCCGGGACCGGCCTGGCCTAGGACAATTCCGAGCGCCGCGACGCCGCTTCAGGGATCCAGCTGCTCGGCCAGCCCATGCTTGAGGGCATAGCGGACCAGGTCACTGGTGTTGTTCAGCCCCAGCTTCTGCATCAGGTTGGCCTTGTGGGTGCTGATGGTCTTGACCGAAAGATTCATCCGCTGCGCCGCATCGGTCGGCGACACGCCCGCCACGAGCAGTCGAAACACTTCGAATTCGCGTGCTGACAAGGCCTCGTGGGGCGCGGCATCGTTGCCAGGCATGGCTCCCAGCGCCAGCTGCTGTGCCACCTCGGCCGTGACATAGGCGCCTCCGGCTGCAATTTTCCGGATCGCCTGCTCGAGCTGGTCAGGCGCGCTTTCCTTGGTCAGATACCCGCTGGCCCCGGACTTGATGGAGCGCACCGCGTACTGCAATTCCTGGTGCATGCTCAGCACAAGAATGCGAAGCTTGGGCTTTTCCGCGTGAACCAGCCTGATCAGTTCCATGCCGCTGCGCCCCGGCATGGACAGGTCCAGCATCAGGACATCAAAGCTGAGTTCGCGCACCCGCTGCATCACCTGCGTCCCGTCGGCCGCTTCACCCACCACTTCCATGCCAGACACCGATGAAACGATGCGCTTCAGGCCCTCGCGCACGATCGCGTGGTCGTCGGCCACCACAATCCGGATCATGGTGAAACCTCCGCCAGATGGACGGGAATGCTCACCTGAATGCGGGTGCCCTGCCCCGGCTGGCTGATGATCTCAATGTGGCCCTTGAGCAAATGGGCCCGTTCACGCAGGCCCATGAGGCCCAGCGACTGGGGCTTGCGCGGCGCGGCCACGGCAAAGCCACATCCGTTATCGTTGACCTCAAGCTGCACGGCCACGGGCGTCCGGTCAATCCGCACCGTCACACTCGAAGCGCCAGCATGCTTGGCCACGTTGGCCAGCGACTCCTGCACGATGCGGAACACCGCCGTGGCATAAGGCTCGGGCAGATCGACGTCCTCGTCGACCGCCAGTTCGCATGGCACGCCGGTGCGCTGGGAAAAATTCTGCGCCAGCCACTCGATGGCCGGCACCAGGCCCAGGTCGTCCAGCAAGAGGGGCCGAAGGTCAGCCGCGATGCGCCGGGTTGCTGCCACGGTGCTGTCCAGCATGGCGAGCATGTCATCCAATTTGGCCGCCACGGCCTGCGCGTCATGCCGCAGATGCTCCCGCAACCAGATCGTGTCCATCTTGAGTGCCGTGAGCGACTGGGCCAGTTCATCATGCAATTCGCGGGCAACGCGGGTCTTTTCCTCCTCGCGCAGCGCCTGGGCGGCGGTGGCAAAGGCACTCAGCTCCTCCTGCGCACGCACGCGCTCGGACACATCGCGCAGGATCACGGTAAAGAGCTTCCCCTCGGGGGTATCGATCTGGGAAATTGACGCCTCCACCGGAAAGTCCTCTCCGCTGGCGCGCTGTGCATAAAGCACCGTGCCGTCACCCATGCGACGGGAGGTGGTGCCCGTCGCGGCAAAGCGCCGCACATCGGCCGCATGACCGGCCCGGAAACGCTGGGGCATCAGCATTTCGAGCGGCTGGCCCAGCGTTTGCTCGCTGGGCCAGCCGAAAATTTTCTCGGCGGCGCGGTTGTAGAGAACGATGCGCTGCCGGGCATCGACGGTGATGATGGCGTCCATGGCCGAGTCGAGCAATCCCCTCAGACGGACGTCGGCCTGATCGGCGTGATGCAGGGGTGAATAGGGCTCGGACATGGTTTGCCGGAAATGGATCGCCCTGAATTTACAGCACAAGGCACCCTGGTTTGACCCGCATCAAGTTTCGAGCGGCCCGAACACCCCACACTCGCGGGCTCATCCACCGCTTCGCCATGCCCCAGAACGTTTCCCCCCTCGCGCCCGGCCAACCCCTTCCCCACCGCAAAATCATCCGCCAATGGCTGGTGCCCCTGGCGCACCGCAAGACGGCATGGCCGGTGCTGTTGCTGCTGCTGGATGGCGCACTGCTGCTGCTGAGCCTGGCCGGAACCACGCAGGCCATACCGCTGTGGGCCAAGCTGCTGTGCGGCCTGGCTGCCGGCGTCCTGATTGCCCGGCTGTTCATCATCGGCCATGACGCCTGCCACCAGAGCCTCACGCCGCATCGCCGCCTCAACAAGTGGCTGGGGCGCGTGGCCTTCCTTCCCTCACTGACCCCCTACAGCCTGTGGGATGTGGGCCACAACGTGGTGCACCATGGCTACACCAACCTCAAGGGGTTTGACTTCGTCTGGGCGCCCTGCACGTTGCAGGAGTTCCGCAGCCTGAGTCCGTTGCAGCGCCTGCTGGACCGGGTCTACCGCAGCGGCTGGGCGCCAGGGCTGTACTACATGGTGGAAATCTGGTGGAAGCGCATGTTCTTTCCTGCACGCCGCCACGCCCCCACCCGCCGGCCGGTCTTCATCCTGGACAACCTGCTGGTGTGCGCCTTTGCCCTGTTCTGGGTGGCGATGCTGGTGACAGCGGCACACGCGCGGCAGCAACCGGTGTGGCAGGTCCTTCTGGCGGGTCTGATCGTGCCATTGGCGGTCTGGTTCGCGCTGATCGGCTTCGTGGTCTACGTTCACCACACCCACACCGATGTGGCCTGGCACCGCGAGCGAACCGCCTGGTCCCGCGCCCAGCCGTTTGTCTCGACCACCGTGCACCTGACCTTTCGCAGGGGCATGGGCGCGCTGCTGCACCACATCATGGAACACACGGCCCATCACGTGGACATGAGCATCCCCCTGTACCGGCTCAAGCGCGCGCAGGCGCGGCTTGAAACCTTGCTGCCCGGCCGCATCATCGTCCAGCCCTTTTCCTGGCGCTGGTACTTCCGCACGGCCCGCCAATGCAAGCTGTACGACTTTGAGCGGGCCTGCTGGACCGACTATGCCGGCCGCGCTGCCAGCGCGCCCCACGATGCCTGTTGACCGCGTCCTACACTGAAAGCACCCGGGTGCCGCTACGCTTGGGGTTTGTCACCACGCAGACGGGATGACGCGCGTTCCGGCTTGCCGTGCGGCGACTGCATTGCCGTCCGTACCACCGGATGAATTTGATGACCCATGCCCAGTGGTTCATGCTCATCGGCAGCCTGTTGCTCGCCATGGGCCTGACCACCTCCCTGCTCAAGCGTTCGCCAGTCACCTCGGCCATCATCTACCTGGTCGTGGGCTTGCTCGTGGGCCCCACCGGCCTGGACCTGTTCCACTTCAATCCCCTGAAGCAATCCGCCCTGCTCGAAACCATGACGGAGGTGGCCGTGCTGATTTCGCTGTTCTCTGCCGGCGTGAAGATGCCCGCTCCGTTCAGCCTGGCGCGTTGGGGCACGCCGCTGCTGCTGGCGACCGCTTCCATGGCGCTCACCGTGGCCACGATTGCCCTGTTTGCCTGGTGGGTGCTGGGATTGCCCCTGGGCGCCGGCGTGTTGCTGGGCGCCATCGTCGCCCCCACCGATCCGGTGCTTGCCACCGATGTGCAGATCCGCAACCCCAATGACCGCGACCAGTTGCGCTTCGATCTGACCTGCGAGGCAGGCATGAACGACGGCGCGGCCTTCCCCTTCGTGATGCTGGGGCTGGGGCTTCTGGGCCTGCACGAGCTGGGCGACTTTGGCCTGCGCTGGGCCGCAGTGGACGTGTTGTGGGCCTCCGCAGCGGGCATCGCCATTGGCGTGGCCGGCGGCACCGCGCTGGCCCGCCTGGGAACCTGGTTGCGAAGGGCGCCCTTTCACCATCGCCTCATGGACGACTTTCTGGGCCTCGGCCTGATTGCGCTGGTCTACGGGGCGGCCGTCATGGCCCATGCCTGGGGCTTTCTGGCCGTGTTCTTTTCCGCCGTGGCTCTGCGCCAGACCGAGCTGAAGTACACCCGCAAGGCCCAGGCCGCCACGGTCAGCGAAGGGGCGCTGGTGTTCAAGGAGCACCTGGAGCGTCTGTCCGAGCTGGTGCTGGTGCTATTGCTGGGGGGCTCCCTCTTCCTCAATTCATGGAGCTGGAAGGCCGTGGCGCTGGCGCTGTTCCTGTTTCTGGTGGCTCGCCCGCTCAGTGTGTTCGCGGCACTGGCCCGGTCCCGGCAGGCGCGGCACATCAAGGCCATGACCGGCTGGTTCGGGGTGCGTGGCATCGGTTCGCTCTATTACGTGATGTACGCGATCCAGCACGGCTTGCCCGAACCCCTGTCGCTCCAGTTGGTCCAGATGACGCTGATTGTGGTGACCTTGTCCATCCTGCTGCACGGCATCAGTGTCAAGCCCCTGATGGGCCACTTTCGCAAGGTCCAGGCCTCGCCTCAGCCGCCGGCCGATCCCGGCGATGCGGGATCCGGTGCCATCGGCCAGCCCAGTATCACCGTGAGCGCGCACGAGCCCGCGCTGACCGCCCAGAAAGCAAAAAAGGCGAAGGTATAGGCGGCCTGGCGCGACAGCTCCAGCGCCTGGCCAGCCCAGCGCAGTTCCAGCGGGTCGACCAGCGCAAACACCAGAAGCTCCAGAACGCACGCCGCGAGGAACGCGGGCCAGACGACCAGCATGAGTTGTTTGTGCAGGGGCATGTTTGTCTCCTCCGGGTCTTGATTCGCCACGGATCTATGGGCTGGCAGGTGCCGGGGTCACTGCGTGGTTTCGTCCCTGCAGCGCGGGCAGCATGGCGCGCCCGTCTGCCAGGCGGCGCTGTTCGGCGAGGGTCTTGTTGATCTCGATGCCCTGGCGGTAGTAGTCCTCGGCCACCAGGGCATCCGGGTGGGTCACGGCAATGAAGGCCGTGGCCAGCGCGGCCACCACCACCAGCGCCGGACCGGAGATCACCAGCCAGACGTAGCCATGGCGCCACCAGGGCGCCTCAGGAACAGCATGGGAATCCGGCACGGTTGTCATGGTGACTCTCCTAACGGGGTACAAGAAAGACGGATTTTTCACTCACGTGGTCACTCCCCTGCAGCGCGCCCACTCCGAAGTGGATGGGGTGGGAACCTGGCGTCGCGGACCCGTACGGAATCTGCAATCGCACCGCCACCCAGCGCGACTCGGCCGGGCCCACGGCCACTTCGGGTTCGCTCGCCACCGCCAGCCCCTCGAGGCCAGTGGCCCCAATGCGGTAGACCACCGGCTTCTCGGTGGCGTTCATGATCTGCAGGCGATAGACATTCTCGAGCCTGCCGCCCTCGACAATCCGGGAGAGCGAGGCACGGTCGCGCACCACGTCCACCTTCAGCGGCGTGCGCATCACCAGGCTGCCCAGGACCACGGCCGACAATGCCGCCAGCACCGCGCCATAGACCAGCACCCGGGGCCTGAGCACCCGGCGCACGATCTGGCGGCCGCTCCAGCCCTGCCGGACGGCGTTCTGGGTGGTGAAGCGGATCAGCCCGCGCGGATAGTTCATCTTGTCCATCACGGTATCGCAGACGTCCACGCAGGCGGCGCACCCGATGCATTCGTACTGCAGGCCCTGGCGGATGTCGATGCCGGTGGGGCACACCTGGACGCACAGCGTGCAGTCCACGCAGCTGCCCAGGCCGAGCGCGCCCGGGTCGGCCTGCCGGGAGCGGGCGCCGCGTGGCTCGCCGCGCCCCTCGTCATAGCTCACGATCAGCGTGTCCTTGTCGAACATCGCGCTCTGGAAGCGCGCATACGGGCACATGTACTTGCAGACCTGCTCGCGCATGAAGCCGGCGTTGCCATAGGTCGCCAACGCATAGAAGTTCACCCAGAACCACTCCCAGGGACCAAACGACAGCGTGAAGGCCTCGCCCCAGAGCAGGCGTATCGGTGTGAAGTAGCCCACGAACGTGAAGCCCGTCCACAGCGCCAGCCCGATCCACAGCGCATGCTTGGTGGTCTTGCGCGCAATCTTGCGCGCGGACGCAGGAGCAGCATCCAGCCGCATCCGGGCGCTGCGGTCGCCTTCGACCTGCCGCTCTATCCACAGGAAGATTTCGGTGTAAACCGTCTGGGGGCAGGCAAAGCCGCACCACAACCGCCCCGCCACCGCCGTGAACAGGAACAGTGACAGCGCCGAGATGACAAGCAGGCCCGTCAGGTAGATGAAGTCCTGCGGGTAAAGCACCAGGCCGAAGATATAGAAGCGGCGCGAGGCCAGATCAAACAGCACCGCCTGCCGCTGCCCCCATTCCAGCCAGGGCAAGCCATAGAACACCAGCTGGGTCACGGCCACCAGCGCCCAGCGCCAGCGTGCGTACAGCCCCGATACCGAGCGCGGATAGATCTTCTGCTGCGACTCGTACAGCGACACCTGCGCGGGCGCGATGGGGATGATCTTGCGGGCAGGAGTGGGCGCCACCATGTCTCCGGGGTCAGGGCCGCGCGGCGGTGGGCCGGTTGGACAGCCCCCACACATACGAGGCCAGCACGTGGATCTGGGACTCGGTCAGCTTGCCGGCCTGGGCCGGCATCTGGTTGACCTTGCCGTTGTTGATCATGTCCACAATGGCGTTTTCACCCCAGCCGTGCAGCCAGATGCCGTCGGTCAGGTTGGGGGCCCCGATGGCCTGGTTGCCCTTGCCGTCAATGCCGTGGCAGGCGGCGCAGGCGCCGAACTTCGACTTGCCCAATGCAGCGCGCAACGAGTCGTTGGGGCTGCCGGACAGGCTGAGCACATAGTTGGCCACGTTCTTCACGTCGTCCGGGCTTCCCACGGCCGCAGCCATGGGCGGCATCTGCCCGGTGCGGCCCTGGGTGATGGTTTCGATGATTTTCTCGGGGCTGCCGCCATGCAGCCAGTCCGCGTCGGTCAGGTTGGGAAAGCCCTTGCTGCCCCGGGCATCCGAGCCATGGCACTGGGCACAGTTGTTGAGGAACAGGCGCTCGCCAATGGCCATGGCCTGACCATCAGCCGCAACGTCTTCAGGCTTCATGCCGCTGAAACGGGCGTACAGCGGCTGCAGCTCGCGGCTGGCCTTGGCCATCTCCTCGGAATGCTCTGTCGCCGATGTCCAGTGCAACTGTCCCCCGTAACTGCCCAGCCCCGGGTAGGCCGCCAGGTAGAGAAAGCCGAAGATGATTGTGAGAACGAACAGCCACATCCACCAGCGCGGCAGCGGATTGTTCATTTCCCTCAGGTCTTCGTCCCAGACGTGACCGGTGGTGTTGTCCGAAGTGGCCGGGACCTTCTTGCGGGAGGTCAGCCACAACAGGAGCAGGCAGGCCAGGATGCTGACCAGGGTCAAGGCGGCGACGTACACCGACCAGAAGCTGCTGTCAAAGTCACTCATGGGGTTCAGTCCTGTTCAAAAGGCAAACGCGCGGCTTCCTCGAAGCGGGCCGCATTGCTGCGAGACCAGGCCCAGACCACGATGCCGATGAAGGTGACGAAGCAGGCCAGCGTGGCCGCAATCCTCAAGGTGTTGATGTCCATGGTGTTCTCTCCTTATTTCAGCGTGCGGCCGAGCACCTGCAGGTAGGCCACCAGCGCGTCCATCTCGGTTTTTCCGGCCAGCTCGCTGCCGCCCCTGGCAATCTCTTCGTCGGTGTAGGGAACCCCGACCCGGCGCATGGCTGTCATGCGGGGTGCCACCACCGCGGGATCCACCGCCGTCTTTTCCAGCCAGGCGTAGGCGGGCATGTTGGACTCGGGCACCAGGTCGCGCGGGTTGTTCAGGTGAATGCGATGCCACTCGTCGCTGTACTTTCCGCCCACGCGGTGCAGGTCGGGCCCGGTGCGCTTGCTGCCCCACTGGAACGGGTGGTCATAGACAAACTCACCGGCCACCGAGTAATGGCCGTAGCGAAGGGTCTCGGCACGGAAGGGCCGGATCATCTGGGAGTGGCAGTTGTAGCAACCCTCGCGCAGGTAGATGTCGCGCCCAATCAGCTGGACCGCGGTATAGGGCTTCAGGCCCGTGACCGCCTGCGTGGTGGATTTCTGGAAGAACAGGGGCACGATCTCCACCAGGCCGCCCACGGCGACCACCAGCAGGATCAGAACGATCATCAGGAAGTTGTTGGTTTCAATCTTCTCGTGACTGAAGCCGGTTGCATTGTTGTCAGACATGGTTTCCCCGATCTCAGGCGTGGGCCACATTGGAAGGAATCGACACCCGGGTGGAGCGGCCGGAGGCGACAGTCATCCACACATTCCAGGCCATCACCAGCATGCCGCCCAGGTACAGAAGGCCGCCGGCAACGCGGATCACATAAAACGGATAGGTGCTCTTGACCGACTCGACGAAGGTGTAGGTCAGGGTGCCGTCCGCATTGATGGCGCGCCACATCAGGCCCTGCATCACCCCGGCGATCCACATGGCGGCGATGTACAGCACGATGCCGATGGTGGAGATCCAGAAGTGCAGCTCGATCGCCTTGATGGAGTGCATCTCCTTGCGGCCATACAGGCGCGGCACCAGGTAATAGAGCGAGCCCATCGTGATCAGGCCGACCCAGCCCAGCGCGCCGGAGTGCACGTGGCCGACGGTCCAGTCGGTGTAGTGGCTCAGGGCATTGACCGTCTTGATGGACATCATCGGGCCCTCGAAGGTGCTCATGCCATAGAACGAGAGCGAGACGATCAGGAAACGCAGGATGGGGTCATCGCGCAGCTTGTGCCAGGCGCCCGACAGCGTCATCACGCCGTTGATCATGCCGCCCCAGCTGGGCGCCAGCAGGATCAGCGAGAAGACCATGCCCACGGACTGGGTCCAGTCGGGCAGCGCGGTGTAGTGCAGGTGGTGCGGCCCCGCCCACATGTAGGTGAAGATCAGCGCCCAGAAGTGCACGATGGACAGGCGGTAGCTGTACACCGGCCGCCCGGCCTGCTTGGGGATGAAGTAATACATCATGCCGAGGAAGCCCGCGGTCAGGAAGAAGCCCACCGCGTTGTGCCCGTACCACCACTGCACCATCGCGTCCTGCACCCCGGCGTAGGCCGAGTAGCTCTTCATCCAGCCAGCAGGCACTTCGGCGCTGTTGACCAGGTGCAGCACGGCCACCGCGAGAATGAAGGCGCCGTAAAACCAGTTGGCCACATAGATGTGGCGCACCTTGCGCTTGCCGATGGTGCCGAAGAAGACGATCGCATAGGCCACCCAGACCAGCGTGATCAGGATGTCGATGGGCCATTCCAGCTCAGCGTATTCCTTGCCCGTGGTATAGCCCAGCGGCAGGCTGATGGCCGCCGCGACGATCACGGCCTGCCAGCCCCAGAAGGTAAAGGAGGCCAGGCGCGGCGCGAACAGGCCCACCTGGCAGGTCCGCTGCACCACGTAGTAGCTCGAGCCGATCAGGGCACAGCCACCAAACGCGAAGATCACGGCGTTGGTGTGCAGCGGCCGCAGCCGGCCATAGCTGAGCCAGGGAATGCCGAAATTGAGTTCCGGCCAGGCCAGTTGCGAAGCGATCACCACGCCCACCAGCATGCCGACCACTCCCCAGACCACGGACATCAGGGAAAACTGCCGGACCACGGCATCGCTGTAGTGGGCGGCGGGCGAATTTTCTGAATTCATCGAGGCACCTTTTTTGTGACGTGGCCAGTGTCGGCCGTGCCGCCGGTTGGCGCCTTGACCCAAATCAATCGGACTGGAAAATCCGCTCGCCCTCGGCCTCGACACCCTCGAACTGGCCACGCCAGACGGCCCAGCACAGCGCGCCCAGGATCAGCAGCGCCAGCGCCACCGACAGCGGGATCAGCAGGAAAAGAATGTCCATGGTTGCGGTTACTTTCAGAAGGCGGGCAGGCGCGACAGGCGGGCGGAATTGAGCACCACGCCCAGCGAGCTCGCGGCCATGCCCAGTCCGGCCAGCCAGGGCGACAGCCAGCCCATGATGGCCAGGGGCACGCAGACCGCGTTGTACGCCGCAGCCCAGATCAGGTTCTGGCGCACCACGGCGTGGGTGCGCCGCGCGTGGCGCAGCAGCGCAGGCACCGCGGCAAGCTGCCCACCGGGAATCACCACATCGGCCCGCGATTGCGCCAGGGCGGCCGCCGGTCCGAGTGCAATGGACAGGTCGGCCGCGGCGAGCACGGGTGCGTCGTTGATGCCGTCGCCCACCATGGCCACAGGGTGCCCGCCTTGCTGCAATCCACGCACGTGGGCCAGCTTGTCCTGCGGGCTCTGCCCGCCCTGGAACAGATCGATCCCGGCCCGCCTTCCCAGACGGGCCACTGCCGCCTCGTGGTCGCCAGAAAGCAGTTGGACCTGCAGGCCTGCCGACTGCACATCGCGCACGGCCGCTGTCGCGTCCTCGCGCAGCGACTCATCCAGCTCAAAACTGGCCAGCCAGCCCCCCGGGCCCGACAGGTGCACCCGGGGCCCGCCATCGGTGTCCACGGCCGGCGACTCGCCGCAAAACGCCGCCGAGCCCAGCCGCAGCAGACCCAGGGGCTGGTTGTCCGGCCCCTGCCCCAGCAGGCCCTGCAGCCCCTGCCCCGCGGTTTCGACAACGTCCGTCACCACCGGCAGGCGGTCGACTTCGGCGCCAAACCGCGGGTCGTCCAGCGCCCGTACCAGCGCGCGGGACACCGGGTGGCGAGATCGCTGCGCCAGCGCCGCAGCCCATTCCAGCGCTTGTGCGCGCGCCAGCCCGGCACGGGTGTCCACCCGGGTCACAGCCATTGCATCGAGGGTCAAGGTCCCGGTCTTGTCAAACACCATCGTGTCAATCCGGGTGCAGGACTCCAGCGCCTGCAGGTGGCGCACCAGCACACCGCGGCGCGCCAGTGCCCCGGCCGCCGCCAGACTGGCCGCCGGCGTGGCCAACGACAGCGCGCAGGGACAGGTGACGATCAATACCGCGATGGCCACGCTCACCGCATGGCTGGGGTCGCTTGGCCACCACCAGGCGGCGGCCACGGCGCTGGCCAGCAGCACCAGCAGCAAAAAGGGCCGGGCCACCTGGTCGGCAATCCGGGCCAGCCGGGGCTTGCTCAGGGCCGCCTCGTGCATCAGCGCCACAATGCCCGCATAGCGCGTCTGTGTGCCGGTCCGCTCCACACGCACCTGCACCACACCCGACAGGTTGTGGCTGCCGGCAATCACCGTCGATTGCGCCGGCGTGTCAGCGCTGCGAGAGAGCGGGTGCGATTCGCCCGTCAGCAGCGCCTCATCCACCTGGGTCCTGCCTTCAATCACCGTGCCATCGGCCGGAAACGCCTCGCCTGGCAGGACCCGGATCACATCGCCAGGAACCAGCCGGTGCACGGCCACCCGCTCGAACCGGCCATCGAGTGCCCGGCGCTCCACACTGTCGGGCAGGCGCCGGGCCAGTGCCTCGAGCGCACCCGCCGTGCGGTCGCGCAGGCGCTGCTCCAGCATGCGCCCGCTGAGCAGGAAGAAAACGAACATGGTGACGGAGTCGTACCAGACCTCACGGCCCCAGGGCCCCGAGGCATCAAAGGTGGCGGCGGTACTGGCCCCGAAAGCGATGAGGATCCCGAGCGCCACGGGCACATCCATGCCCAGACGGCGCCGGCGCAGGTCCTCCCAGGCGCTTGCCAGGAACGGCCAGCCCGAAAAAAGCACCACGGGCAGGGTCAGCACCCACGAGGCCCAGCGCAGAAGCTGCACCATGTCCGGCGTGATGTCTCCCGGCCCGGCCACATACGCCGGCAGCGCGTACATCATCACCTGCATCATGCAAAAGCCCGCCACCAGCCAGCGCCACAGCGCCATGCGGGAAGCCTGCTGACGCTCCTGCACCTGTGCCAGATCGCCCACGGGCAGTGCCCGGTAGCCAGCCTGCGCGAGCGCGGCGAACCATGCGGACGGGCGCGTGCGAGCCGGCGACCAGACCACCCGCGCCATGTGGCTGGCGGCGTTGACCCCGGCGTCCAGGACGCCGGGCACCGCCTTCAGCGCCTGCTCCACCGTGAGCGAGCAGGCCGCACAGTGCATGCCCTGCACGGCGACCAGCGACTCCTGGGCGCCAGGCGCGGCGCCAGGGCCCGCGCAGGGCCGGCTGAATGCCGCCCAGTCGCTGTGGTCGTCCAGCACGGCGGCCAGCGTCGCGTCGGCGGAAGCGGGGCCAGACAGGGAAGCGGTCAACATGCGGCAAGCCTAGCGGCGCACACCGCAAGCCCAGTTGACCTGGATCAACACGGACCGCGAGCCGCCCGTCTAAGCTGGGCTCCAGATCAAGAGGAACACACCATGTACAAGCGCATTCTGGTTGCCACTGACGGTTCGCCGCTGTCCCGCAAGGCCGTGGCGTCGGCCATCGAACTGGCCGCCCTCGCGGGCGCCGAACTCGTGGCCCTCAAGGTGGTGCCACGCTACCCGGTCAGCTACTTTGAAGGCGCTCTGGCGATCACCGCGCAGGAGGTGGGCCGCATCGAGAAGCTGTGGGCGCAGGAAGGCCAGGCCATCGTCGATGCCGCCAAAGACGCCGCCGCCGCAAAAGGCGTCAAGGCCAGGGCCGTGACCGTGCGCTCGGATCTGGTGGCGGAAGCCATCATGGCAGCCGCCAGGAAGCACCGCTGCGACCTGATCGTGATGGCCTCGCACGGGCGCAAGGGCATCAAGCGCCTGCTGCTGGGCAGCGAAACCCAGCACGTTCTCACGCATTCCACGACACCCGTGCTGGTGCTACGCTAGGCATCCACCGAGGAAAGGAACCCATGAAAGTACTTCTCGCCGCAGACGGCAGCAAATTCACCAAGAAGGCTCTCGGCTGGCTCATGGCCAACCGGAATTTCGACGGCGAAGACGACGAACTCGTCGTGCTCAACGTGCAGTCACCGATGCCGCCGCGCGTGCGCGCCGCCGTCAGCGGTGAAGTGGTCAAGGCCTACTACGAGGAAGAGGCCACCAAGGTCCTCACGCCGATCGAGCGCTTCCTGAAACGGCATGCGCTGACCTGGCGCGTGCGCTGGGTGGTGGGCTCGCCCTCCGAGGAAATCCTGCGGCTGGCAGCGCGCGAAAAAGCCCACCTGATTGTCATGGGCACGCATGGGCGCGGCCTGATGGGCCGGGTCCTGATGGGCCCGGTCGCGCAAAACGTGCTCGCCGATAGCACCGTGCCGGTTCTGCTGGTTCGTTGACCCGGCGCCGGAGGCGTCAGTGACGCCGCATAGGGGTTTGCGTCCTACGCCGGCACCGCGGTTTCGTGCCTAAACTGGTGCTTCACGATTGCGGGAGGCAGCCATGGCATTTTCACAATGGGTCGGGCGCGCTGCAATGGCGCCCTTTTCAAAGGCATTGCCCGTCATGGGCGATACCGAGCGCGCCGCGCTCGAAGCCGGCACCGTGGGCTTTGAGGGCCAGGTGTTCGCGGGGCGCCCCGACTTCGACGCCCTGCTGGCCACCGGAGCGAACCAGCTGACCGCGCAGGAAGAGGCGTTCCTGGACAACGAGGTGCGCACCCTGTGCGGCATGCTCGACGAATTCGAGATTGACGAGGCACGCGACCTGCCGCCGGCGGTCTGGGCCTACCTGCGCGAGCACCGCTTTTTCGGCATGATCATTCCGCGCGAGTGGGGAGGCCTGGGGTTCGGCCACCACGCGCACGCCACCGTGGTCACGCGGATCGCCACCGTCAACGTCTCGACCGCGGTGACGGTGATGGTGCCCAATTCGCTGGGGCCGGCCGAGCTTCTGCTGCGCTACGGCACCGAGGCACAAAAGCAGCACTACCTGCCGCGCCTGGCCGACGGGCGCGACCTCCCCTGCTTTGGCCTGACCTCCCCTTATGCCGGCTCCGATGCGGCTTCCATTCCCGACCGTGGGGTGCTGACCGAGCGCGAGATTGACGGCGTGCGCGTGCGCGGCTTCAGCGTCAATTTTTCCAAGCGCTACATCACGCTGGCCCCGGTGGCCACCGTGGTGGGCCTGGCCTTCCACGCGGTGGACGAGAGCCGGCCCGAGGGCCAGCGCGACCTGGGCATCACCTGCGCGCTGCTGCCGGTGCCACAGGCCGGCATGCGCATTGGCCGGCGCCACCGCCCCATGGACAGTGCCTTCATGAACGGCCCCATCGAGGGCGAGGACGTCTTCGTTCCCATGGACTGGGTCATCGGTGGCGAGCCGCGCGTCGGCCAGGGCTGGCGCATGCTCATGGAGTGCCTGGCCGCGGGCCGCGCAATCTCGCTGCCCGCGCTCGGCGCGGCCACCCAGCAGGCTTCGCTGTTCGTGGCCAACGGCTATGGCCAGGTGCGCGAGCAGTTTGGCCTGCCCATCGGCAGATTCGACGCCGTGGCCGGCCTGCTCGCCGAAATGGCAGCCGACCTGTATGCCACCGACGCCGCACGCCGCTTCACCGCGGCCGCCCTTGACCTGGGCGAACAGCCCAGCGTGGCCAGCGCAATCCTCAAAGTGCACCTGACCGAGGCCGGCCGCCGCTCGGTCAACCATGCCATGGACATCCTGGGTGGCAAGGGCATCATCAACGGGCCGTCCAACCTGCTGTCGGTGGCCTACCGGCACATGCCGATCGCGATCACCGTGGAGGGCGCCAACATCCTCACGCGCTCGCTCATCATCTTTGGACAGGGCGCGGTGCGCTGCCATCCATACGTGATGCAGGAGATGCAGGCGGTGCAACACAAGGACGAAGCGGCCCTGGGCAGCGCCCTGCTGGGCCATGCAGGCCATGCGCTGCGCAACCTCTGGCACAGCCTGTTCGGCGCACCGGTGATCGGAACACCGCCTGCTGCGCTGCACGCCGAGGCCCGCATGCTGGCCCGCCTCAGCGCCAAATACGCGCTGACCGCGGACATTGCCATGGGCCTGCTGGGCGGCCGGCTCAAGCGCATGGAACTGTTGTCGGCGCGGCTGGGCGATTGCCTGTCGCACCTGTACATGGCCAGTGCCTGCTTCTGGCGCTTCCACGTCGAGGGCCATGACGACATGCTCCCCTTTGCCCGCGCCGCGCTGCGCGTGCAGCTTGACGCGGCCGAAGAGGTGCTGAGCGACCTGTACGCCAACTTTCCCACGCCCGCGCGGCGCCTCATCGGCAGCCTGGTGCTCAGCCGCACCGCCCACCTCGCGCCGCTGCGCGATGTGCAGATGCTGGAGCTGGCCCGGTTGCTGCGCACGCAGCGCGACATCGTGGCCCGGCTGTGCCCCGACATCAGCACCCCGGCGCGCGGCGGCATGCTCGACCTGATGCAGGCGCTGGAACTGGCCCTGCAGCTGGGCGATGACGACACCGCGGCCCTCAACAAGCAGGTGCGACGCACCCGCTCGCTCGAAGACGCGGCGCGCGGCGCCGCCAACCCCGCGCTGGCGCTGGCCTACCTGCAGGCCGCGGACAAGGTGATCCAGGTCGACGACTTCCCTGCCTGAACGGCAGGCGCCCCGGTTCGGGCGGCCCTCCCCAGTTAGAATTTGCACAAATACTTGTGGGATGGCACGGGTCTGCAAATGAAGTCGTTGGGCCGGTTATTCGCTTTTCTCATCGCACTGCTGCCGCTGCTGAGCCTGCCCGTGGCCGCGCAGGTGTGCGCCGTGCCCGGCAAGGACGGCCCCAGCACCACGCTCAATGGTGTGGTCAACACCTACTACCCCGGCACCGCCAACGCGCTCGCGGGCGCCACCACCATTTCGGTGGGCACGGCGCGCGGCGGCACGGGCCTGCAAACCGGCGACATGGTGCTGATCATCCAGATGCAGGATGGCGTCAGCAACGCGAGCTTTGCCAACACCACCACCACCTACGCCACCAGCGTGGGCACGGCGGGCACCTATGAATACGGCCTGGTCCAGGCCTTTGGGGGCGGCGTGGTCACGCTGCGCAACCCGCTGGTCAACAGCTACCGCAACGCCCAGACCGCCGGCAATGCGCGCCAGACCTTCCAGGTGGTGCGCGTGCCGCAGTACTCGGTGGCCACCATCCCGGGCGCCAACACCGTCACCCCCCTGATCTGGGACGGCACCTCAGGCGGCATCGTGGCGTTCGACGTGGCCGGCACGCTGACGCTCAGCGGCACCATCAACGCCAGCGGCTATGGCTTCCGCGGCGGCGCGGGCCGGGTCTATGGCGGCGGTGGCACCAATGCCAACACCGACGTGCGCTTTTCCAGTGCCCAGAACAACGGCGCCATGAAGGGCGAAGGCGCGGCGGGCTCGCCGCGCAGCACCTACGCCAGCGTGGGCGGGGTCTACACCTGGGCTGGCACCGGCGGCGACTTCTACCCCAATGGCGACAACGGCTATGGCGCGCCCGGCAACGCGGGCGGCGGCGGCAACGATGGCAATGTCGGCGGCAACACCGAGAACTCCGGCGGCGGTGGCGGCGGCAACGGCGGCGTGGGCGGCCATGGCGGCAACACCTGGAGCAGCAACCTCGATATTGGCGGGCGCGGCGGCCTGGCCTACACCCCGGCAGCCAACCGCATCATCATGGGCGGCGGCGGCGGCGCGGGCACCAGCAACAACGGTGGCACCAACCATTCCACGTTTTCGGGGGCGTCGGGCGGCGGCATCGTGCTGCTGCGCTCGGCGGCCGTGGCGGGTGCCGGCACCATCAACGTGGCCGGCGCCAACGGCCAGACGCCCACCGCCACCTGCTGCGACGACGGTGGCACGGGCGGCGGTGGCGGCGGCTCGGCCGTGCTGCTGGCATCCAACAGCGCCGGCCTGACCGGGATCACAGTCAACGCGCGGGGCGGCAACGGCAGCCCCACGCCCACCGGCTCTGTCGACCACGGGCCTGGCGGCGGCGGCGGCGGCGGCGTCATCCTGAGCACCGGCGCGGTGGGTGGGGGCTCCTCGGTGGCGGGTGGCGCGCGCGGCGCGGCCACCTGGAACTCCACGGCGGGCGCCAATGGCGTGAGCAACACGGCGCAATCCTTCACGGGCGGCAATGGCGTCCTGCCAGGGGCGGTCTGCCTGCCCAACCTCACCGTGACCAAGTCAACCACCAGCCCGGCCGTGACCCAGCCGGCCGATACCACGGCGCAGTATGTGATCCGCATCGAGGCGGCGGCCACCTCGGGGGGCGCCAGCGGCGTGGCCGCGAGCGACGACCTGCCCGACCCGTTCCTGCTCAGCGGCACCACGGCCGCGGCCAGCACCTCGCTGGCGGCCGGCCCTGCCACGCCGGCGGCCAGCGGCACCTCCACCGTGCAGATCGGCACGCCGGGCGGCACCACCGCCAACAGCTACGTCCTGCTGCCCGGCGGCGTGGTCACCCTGACCTTCAACGTCACGCTGGAAGGCGCCATTCCGGGCACCTACCAGAACCCGGCCACCACCCTGTTCAGCGACCCCACGCGCTCGGCCGCGGCCACCACGGTGTCGCCCGGCGACACCTACACGGCCGGCGGCACGGTGGGTGGCAGCAACTATGACTCGGCCTCCGGCACCGGCGAGGACGTGACGGTGTCGGGCGCGCTGTCCTCGGTCTCGTCGTCAGCCACGCTGTGCCCCGCGACCACGCGCGAAATCACCACCACCAACTACATCAGCAACAGCGACTTCACCGACACCGGCGCCTCGCTGGGCAACGGCGGGGGCGTCGGTTCCGCGGCGCTCAACACCCAGCCGGCCAACAACAATGTGGCCTACCAGATCGGCCTGCAATCCGACACCGCCGGGGCACCCGACCTGTACCAGAGCCCCTTCCCCGGCAACCCGGCGCGCGACATTGCCGGCAGCAACAACTGGATGTTTGCCAACGGCAACTCCATTGGCGCCGCGGGCATCTGGTGGAGCCAGACCGTCTCGGGCCTGACGCCGGGGCTGACCTACACCTTCATCGTCCATGCCTCCAGCCCGGTGTCAGGCAACCAGAATGGTGGCAATGCGCAGCGCCCCAATTTGCGCTTGCAGGTAACCCAGGGGGCGGTCCAGAACTTTGGCCTGGGGGTCGTGTTGAATGACACGGCGGCGGCAGACGTCTGGACGTTGTACGAGGCCACGTTTCTGGCCACCCAGACGACGGCGACCCTCGCCATCAACAACACTGTGTCAGCGGGCGGCGGTGAGCGCCGTGGCATGTTTGCGCTGGCGCAGCCGACGCTGCGCCTGTGCGCGCCGCTGGTCAACGTGGCGGTCGCCAAGAGCAATGCGCTGAGCAGCGTGAGCGCGGGCGCCACCACCACCTACCAGCTCACCATCACCAACGGCGGACCCAACGCCGCCAACGGCGCGGTGCTGACCGACTCCCCGGGCACCGGCCTCAGCTGCACCAGCGTGAGTTGCACGGGCACGGCGGGCGGGGCGGTGTGCCCCACCGTGGGTGCGGGCGTGGGCCTGTTGTCGATCGGCAACCTCGTGCCCCCGGGCACGGGGGTGGTGCTGAACACCCTGCCAGCGAGCAGCACCGTGACCTTCTCGCTGGTCTGCGACATCAACGCCACCGGCGAGTAGCGCGGGTACAACCCTCACGACGGCTGCAGGGGCCGCCGGGGCTGCGCCGGACAGGCTCAGGCGAACAGCGCCTTGTGTTGCTCGCGCAACAGGTTCTTCTGCACCTTGCCCATGGTGTTGCGCGGCAGTTCTGCCACCACAAAGCAGCGCTTGGGAATCTTGAAATTGGCCAGTCTGGACTTGAGCTCGGCGATGATGGCGCCGGCATCCAGCGTGGCGCCGGGCTTGGCGATGACCACCGCCACCCCCACCTCGCCAAAGTCCGGGTGCGGCACGCCCACCAGCGCGCTCTCGGCCACACCGGGCAGCTCGTTGATGTAGCCCTCGATCTCGGCCGGGTACACGTTGTAGCCGCCGCTGATGATCAGGTCCTTGCTGCGGCCCACGATGGTCACGTAGCCGCGCTCGTCGATCCTGCCCACGTCACCGGTCTTGAAGAAGCCGTCGGGCGTGAATTCCTCGCGGGTTTTCTCGGGCATGCGCCAGTAGCCCTTGAACACATTGGGGCCGGTGACCTGGATGTTGCCGATCTCGCCCACGGCCAGCGGCGCGCCGTCATCGCCCTGCACGCGCAGCTGCACCCCGGGCAGCGGAAAGCCCACGGTGCCGCCCCGGCGCTCGTCCTGGCCGCCGTAGCGGGCATCGGCTGCATAGGGGTTGGAGGTGAGCATGGCGGTTTCGCTCATGCCGTAGCGCTCGACGATGGTGTGGCCGGTGCGCTCCTTCCATTCGTTGAAGGTCTCGATCAGCAGCGGCGCCGAGCCCGCCAGGAACAGCCGCATGTTGCGCACCGCCGCGCGCGTGAGCCCGGGCTCGGCCAGCATGCGGACGTACAGCGTGGGCACGCCCATGAACACCGTGGCCTCGGGCATCTTCTGCACCACCACCTTGGGGTCGAACTTGCCCAGCCAGATCATCTTGCTGCCGTTGAGCAGCGCGCCATGCAGGGCCACGAACAGGCCGTGCACATGGAAGATGGGCAGCGCGTGGATCAGCACGTCGCCGGGCGTCCAGCCCCAGTAGTCCTTGAGCATGCGGGCATTGCTCAGCAGGTTGTCATGGCTGAGCATGGCGCCCTTGCTGCGCCCCGTGGTGCCACTGGTGTAGAGGATGGCGGCGAGGTCGTCGGCGGCCACGCGGGCCACCTCGTGCCGGTCGCTGCAATGCGCGGCGCGCTCCAGCAGGCTGCCCGTGCGGTCATCGTCCAGCGTGAACACATGGCGGGTGCCGGCCTTGAACGCGATCTTGCTGATCCAGCCAAAGTTGGCGCGCGTGCAGACCATGACGGCCGGCTCGGCGTTGCCCACAAAGTACTCGATCTCGGCGCTCTGGTAGGCCGTGTTCAGCGGCAGGAACACATAGCCCGAGCGCAGCGTGGCCAGGTACAGCACCATGGCTTCGACCGACTTCTCGACCTGCACCGCCACGCGCGAGCCCTTGGGCAGCTTCAGCGACCCCAGCAGGTTGGCCATCATGGCCGTGGCGCGGTCCAGGTCGCGCCAGGTGTAGTGCAGGGCCTGGGCACCCCCGCCCGCGGTTTCCACGGCGATGGTGTCCAGGTCTTTGGGAAACGCGGCGCGCAGCGCGGCAAACAGGTTGGGATTGGAAGCGGACTGGGTCATGTTGTGTTTAGAAATACAGGTCTTCAATGGCCGATGCTACCGGGACTTTGCCCTGCGCCAGCATCGCGCGGTGCTTGTCCAGCCGCTTGAGATCGTAAAGGTAATTGACCATCAGGCCATACGACTGCCGCACGCCCTTGGGCGACGGGTCTCCGGCCCAGTTGAGCCGCTCCACCCGCGCCCCGTTGCCCAGGTGGAAGCGCGCCACCGGGTCCACGGGCTTGTCGCCCTGCAGGGCGCGCCCCAGGTACTGCGCCGCGCAGCGCAGCAGCATCTGGCGCACGGGTGACTTGGCGTCCAGCTCCAGCACCTTGTCGAGCGCGCCCAGAAAATGCTCCGCCCCGGGCGGCTCAAACCCGACAGCGCGGCCCAGCTCGGTGCGGTGCTTGTCGTCAAGCTGCTCTAGCAAGGCGGCCGCGTTTTTGGCGAGCCAGCTCCTGAAGCCCGGGATCGGCGACAGCGTGGCAAAGGTCTTGAGCCGCGGGAACTCTTCCTTGAGCGTGTCCACCACGCGCTTGATCAATGAATCGCCAAAACTCACGCCGCGCAGGCCGCCCTGGGTGTTGCTGATGGAATAGAAGATGGCCGTGGTGGCCTTGCCCAGGTCGGCCGGCGCGGCCGTTTCGTCCAGCAGCGGCGTGATGCTGCCGGCGATCTCGTCGATCAACGCCACCTCGACAAAGATCAGCGGCTCGTCGGGCAGGCGCGGGTGGAAAAAGCCGTAGCAACGGCGGTCGGAGTCGAGCCGGTTCTTGACGTCGGACCAGCTGCGGATGTCGTGCACCGCCTCGTAGCGGATCAGCTTTTCAATCAGCGACGCGGGCGAGTCCCAGCTGATGCGCCGAAGGTCCAGGAAACCCACGTCAAACCAGGTGGAGAACATGTACTCCATCTCCACGTCCAGCGCGTACAGGCGCTTGTCGGTCTTCAGGTGCGGCTGCATCTCGGCGCGCAGGTCCACCAGAAAGCGCACGCCGTTGGGGTTGGCGCTGAAGCGCTGCAGCAGGCGCCGGCGCGGCGACACCGTGGCGCGGCGGTACAGCACCTCGGCCGCGGGCTCGTCGGGCGTGCCCACGGTTTCGGCGAATTTGGCCTGCGCGGCGCGCACCTTCTGCGGGTCGGCCACGAACTGCTCGCTCATGAGCAGCCACATGTCGCGGCGCTGGGCCGGCGTGGCGCGGGCATACCACTGGGCCACGCCCTCGGCGCGGCGCCCGCCCTCGACCTCGCTCACGCGCGGGTCCACGATGGACTGCAGCTCTTCCAGCGTGCGCCGCAGCACGCGCGGTGACAGCGCCTCTTCCTTCTTGCGCAGCGTGGCGTTCAGGCGCTCGCGCGTGGAGCGGCCGCCCGCGCCACCGCCGTGGCCGCCCTGATCTGCTACTTTTTTTGTAGCTGAAGGCGGCGGACTGGCGGGGACTCCAGCCTCTTTTGATGCGGAACGCGGGCGCAGGATCGAAACACTGCGGGCCATCCATTCGGGAGTGTTCATGCGGTCAGCCTTGATTTCTGGTTGCGGGCCAGTTCGCGCAGCGCCACGCGCTGGCGCGTCAGGTGGGTGCGCATGGCGACCTCGGCGCCCTCGGCGTCGCGCGCCTTGAGCGCGGCAAACACCGCCATGTGCTCGGACAGGCTCTGCTCGAGCCGGCCCGGGGCATGCAGCTGCTGCAGCCGCGCCAGCTTGACGATCTTGCGCAGGTCGCCAATCACCTGCGCCAGCCAGCGGTTGTTGGCCAGCGTGATGATGGCCTCATGGATCGCGAAGTTGGCTTCGTAGTAGTCGTTGATGCGCTTGGCCCGCGCATGGCGCTGCAGCCGCTCGTGCAGCGTCTCCAGCGCGGCCAGGTCGGCGTCGCTGGCGTTGCGCGCCGCCTCGAAGGCGCAGCGCCCCTCGAGCAGCGCGATCACCGGGAAGATCTCGTCCAGGTCCTGTTCGGTCACCTCGTTGACGAAGCAGCCGCGCCTGGGTTCATGGCGCAGCAGGCCTTCGGCCGTGAGCACCTTGAGCGCCTCGCGCAGCGGCGTTCGCGAGATGGCCATCTCCTCGGCCAGCGTCACCTCGTCAATGAAGGCCCCGGGCAGCAGCTCGCCCGCAAAAATCCGGTCACGCAGGGTGGCGGCGACTTCGTCGTGCAGGGAGTTCTGGATGAGGCGCATGGTGGGCATGGACGGGTATGGGAGAAGTTGGGTGGTAATTTTCTGTAATTACGCGTAATTATCGAGCCTGATCCCGGATGCCACAAGCCAAAGTTGACCTGGCGGCTGCGGCTTGTGGCTGTGGCGCCAGCCTCACCGGCCTGCGCTCCTGTTTTCATAGCGCCACAGGGCTGCCCCGTCTGGACTCCAGCCACTTTTGACTCCCAATCCCTTGAAAGTCAAGGTGAATTTTCAGTATTTCTTGAAAACTCAGGAATTTCCGTACAAAATCCAGCCATGCCACTGCAAGACCACCTCCCTCCCCTGAACCGCCAGTTCGTCGCGCACTTTGGCGAAATGGGCAGCAAGTGGGGCATCAACCGTACCGTGGGCCAGATCTATGCACTGATCTTCATCTCGCAGCGCGCGCTCAATGCCGACGAGATTGCCGAGATGCTGGAGTTCTCGCGCTCCAACGTGAGCATGGGCCTGAAGGAGCTGCAGGCCTGGCGGCTGGTGCGGCTGCGCCACCAGAGCGGCGACCGGCGCGAGTACTTCGAGGCGCCGGGCGATGTCTGGGAAATCTTCCGCGTGCTGGCCGAGGAGCGGCGCCGCCGCGAGATCGAACCCACGCTGTCGATGCTGCGCATGGCGCTGCTGGAGGAACCCACCAACGACGAAGAGCGCCACGCCCAGGAGCGCATGCGCCAGATGCACGAGCTGATCGACCGGCTCATGACCTGGTTTGACGACGTGCAGAAGCTGGCGCCCGAGACCGCCATGCAGCTCATGGGCATGGGCGCCACCGTGACCAAGGTGCTCGAATTCAAGGACCGCGTCACGGGCCGGTCCCCCAACCGCCCCAGGGAGCAATGACCATGGACGCCCTTGTGCTCTCGCGCATCCAGTTCGCCGCGAACATCAGCTTTCACATCCTGTTCCCCACCATCAACATCGCGCTGTGCTGGTTCCTGGTTTACTTCCGCTTCCGCCACACGGCGGCGCGCGGCACGGCCCAGGCCCAGGGCTGGGAAGAGGCCTACTACTTCTGGACCAAGATCTTTGCGCTGACCTTTGCGCTGGGCGTGGTGTCGGGCGTGACCATGAGCTTCCAGTTCGGCACCAACTGGCCGGGCTACATGGAGCGGGCCGGCAACATCGCCGGGCCGCTTTTGGGCTATGAAGTGCTCACCGCGTTCTTCCTGGAGGCCACCTTCCTGGGCATCATGCTGTTTGGCCGGGGCCGCGTGTCGGACCGCGTGCACCTGGTGGCCACGCTGATGGTGGCCGGTGGCACCACGCTGTCGGCGTTCTGGATTTTGAGCCTCAACTCGTGGATGCAGACGCCCGCGGGCTTCACCCTGATCGACGGCAGGATGCACGCCGAAAGCTGGCTGGCGATTGTGTTCAACCCCTCGTTCCCCTACCGGCTCACGCACAAGCTGCTGGCCTCCACGCTGACCGCGGGCTTCCTGATAGCCGGGCTGTCGGCCTTCCAGCTGCTGCGCAAGACCAGCAATGCCGGCACCCACCATGCCCTGCGCGCCGCCGTGGTGGCCGTGGCGGTGGCCATCCCGCTGCAGATCATCGCGGGCGACGCGCACGGCCTGAACACACTGGAGCACCAGCCCGCCAAGATTGCCGCGATCGAGGGCATCTGGCACACCGAAAAGAGCGCCCCGCTCACCCTGTTTGGCTGGCCCAACGAGAAGGAGGGCCGCACCGACTACGCCATCCAGGTGCCCAAGCTGGCCAGCCTGATCCTGGCGCACGACATCAACGCCGAAATCCAGGGCCTGAACGAATTCCCCAACGCACACCCGCCCGTGGCCCCGGTGTTCTGGAGCTTTCGCGTGATGGTGGGCATGGGCATGCTGATGCTGGCCGTGGCCTGGTGGTGCGCGTGGACGCTGTGGCGCCAAAGATCCGCTCGCCCTGAGCCTGTCGAAGGGCCCGCAGGTGCTTCGACAGACTCAGCCCGAACGGGAGTTTCTGGCTTCTCCATCTGGCAACTGCGCGTGCTCGCCGCCATGACCTTCTCGGGCTGGGTGGCCACATTGGCCGGCTGGTTCGTGACCGAGATTGGCCGCCAGCCCTTCCTGGTGTATGGCGTGTTCCGCACCGCCGACCTGGTGGCCGAACACCCGCCGCAGATGGTGCTGTCCACCCTCATCGCCTACCTGCTGGTCTATGCCTTTCTGCTGGTGTCGTACGTGATGGTGCTGATGTACATGGCGCAACACCCGGCGCAGGTCACCGCTGAAACCCCGCAAAGCGCCAAGGCCGGCGCTCCCATTGGCGGCCCCGCCTGAACCGGAGAACACCATGAGCTGGAACGAAATCCTTCCGCTGATCTTCATGGCCGTGATGGGCCTGTCGCTGCTGGCCTATGTGGTGCTGGATGGCTATGACCTGGGCGTGGGCATCCTGCTGCCCTTTGCCACCGACGCCGAGAAAGACATCATGGTCTCCAGCATCGGTCCGTTCTGGGACGCCAACGAAACCTGGCTGGTGCTGGGCGTGGGCGTGCTGCTGGTGGCGTTTCCACAGGCGCACGGGCTGGTGCTGTCGGCGCTGTACCTGCCGGTGGCGGTGATGCTGATCGGGCTGATCCTGCGCGGCGTGGCGTTTGACTTCCGGGTCAAGGCGCGCGACTCGCACAAGACCACCTGGAACCGCCTGTTTGCACTGGGCTCGCTGCTGGCCGCCATGGCCCAGGGCTGGATGCTGGGCAGCTACCTCACGGGCTTTGACCACGACCGCTGGTCGCTGCTGTTCAGCGCCGGCATTGCGCTGACCCTGCCCACCGCCTACGCCATGCTGGGCGCGGGCTGGCTCATCATGAAGACCTGGGACGAACTGCAGCTCAGGGCCGTGGGCTGGGCCCGCGCCGTGCTCTGGCCCATGGGCCTGGCGCTGGTGGGCATCTCCATGGCCACGCCGCTGGTCAGCACCACGGTGTTTGACAAATGGTTCAGCATGCCCGAGTTCATTGGTCTGCTGCCCATCCCGCTGGCCTGCGCCGCCGCGTTTTATGCGGCGCTGCACACGCTGACCAAGCCCCGGGTGGTGGCCGCCGGCTACGGCTGGGTGGTGTTTGCCAGCACGGTGCTGATCTTCATGCTGGCCTTTCTGGGGCTGGCCTACAGCATCTACCCGTACATCGTCATCAACAAGCTCACCGTGTGGCAGGCCGCCAGCGCGCACGAGTCGCTGGTGGTGATCTTCATCGGTGTGGCCATCACCCTGCCCGCGATCATTGCGTACACCATCTTCATGTACCGCGTGTTCTGGGGCCGGGCCAGCACGCTGAGCTATGGCCCGGGCCACTGAGGAACCACGCATGTCCACCCCGTTTGCCGGCGCCACACCCGTCGCCATCCCCGCCGGCGCCAGCATTGCGCGCATCTACCCATCGACCCACCTCGCGGATGCGTTCTCGATTCAATTGCCGCCCGGCACCACGGCCGACCCCGAACGGCTTGCCCGCTTCATCTTTGCCCAGCAGGCGCCGTGGGTCAGTGGGCTCATGAAAATGCGCGATGCGCTGGTGTCGCCCTTCGGCCTGAAGACCGCGAAGCAATTGACGGCCCAGCCCGAGGGGGCGGCCAGCCCGAGGGTCGGCATTTTCAGGATCTACAGCAAGGCGGCCGATGAAATCCTGCTGGGCGAGGACGACAGGCACCTGGACTTCCGCGTGTCGGTGCACTGCTCTGACGCTGCGGCACCTGGCGGGCCCCGCCAGCTCACCGTGTCCACCGTCGTCCATTGCCACAACGCGCTGGGGCGCAGCTACATCCTGCTGATCGCGCCGTTTCACCGGCAGGTGGTCCGGTCCATGCTGGAACGCGCGGCACGGGCCGGCTGGCCTGCGGCCAGCGACACTGAGGGCCTTGGCCGACGGTGACGGATTCGCGTCAATCGCGCGAGAATCCGTTCCCATGAGCTCCACCCTCCACTTCTTCTGCGGCAAGGCCGGCGCCGGCAAGAGCACCATCGCCAGGCAGGTGGCCAGCGAGCAGAACGCACTGCTGATCAGCGAAGACGTCTGGCTCGCCCGCCTGTTTGGCGACCAGATGAAGACCCTGGACGACTACCGCAAGTTTGCGCTCAAGCTCAAGTCAGTCGTTGGCCCGCTGGTGGTGGACCTGCTGAAGTCCGGGCAGTCCGTGGTGCTGGACTTTCCGGCCAACACCCGGGCCACACGCGCCTGGTTCCGCACGGTGTTCGAACCCGCAGGCGCCGCCCATGTCCTGCACCTGGTGCAGACGCCGGACACCGTGTGCCTTGAACGCATTGGCAAGCGCAATGTGGAGCGCCCCGAAGGGTCGCATCACCTCAGCGAGGAAGACTTTGAATTCATCTCGTCGTTCTTCGAGCCGCCTGAAGAGGCAGAGGGATTCCATGTCAGGGCGTACGATGCCTGACACCAACATACCCACCCTCTACGAATGGCTCGGCGGCATCGACGCGCTGAATCGCCTGACCACGCGCTTCTACGAGCATGTCCATCAGGACGAATTGCTCCAGCCGGTCTTTGCGCACATGGCGGCCGATCATCCGGGGCATGTGGCGGCCTTTCTGGGTGAGGTGCTGGGCGGCCCGGCGGCTTACTCGGCCGCGCACGGCGGCCATCCCCACATGATCCGCCAGCATCTCAACCGCCACCTCACGCAGGGCATGAGGCGCCGCTGGGTGGGCTTGCTGCTGGCAACGGCGGATGAGCTGGGCCTGCCCGACGATCCCGAGTTCCGCTCGGCGCTGGTGGGCTATCTCGAATGGGGCTCCCGGCTGGCCGTGATCAATTCGCAGGCGGGCGCCACCGTGGATGAGCATGCGCCCATGCCGCGTTGGGGCTGGGGCGAAGTCAAGGGCCCGTACCAGGGCTGAAAGGGTCACCCATGGCATTCGACGAAGGTCTGGCCCAGCGCGTGCGCGAAGCACTGGGCCCTCAATCCGGCATCACCGAGCGCAGGATGTTCGGCGGCCTGGCATTTCTGCTGGACGGCAAGATGTTCGTGGGCATCTCGGGCGAGAAGCTGATGGCCCGCGTGGGGGCGCAGCATTATGCCGATGCCCTGGCCCTGCCCCATGTCCGCGAAATGACGTTCACGGGCCGGCCGCTCAAGGGCTATGTCTACATTGACCCGCCGGGTCTGGTGGAAGACGACGCCCTGGCCGCCTGGGTGACCTGGTGCGCCAGCCATGTCGCTGCCCTGCCAGCCAAAAAGCCGAAATAATCGGGGCACGCGCGTTGCTGTCGAAAACGCGGCGGCCCGTTCGTCGTTGAATCAGGCGCGCCCTTGGCGCGCCACGGTTCAACCCCCTGAAAGGATCTCACCATGACCACCGGCACCGTTCGTCTGCACCGCGTCCTCAAAGCCCCGCCCGAGCGCGTTTACCGCGCCTTTCTCACGCCCGACGCGATGGCCAAGTGGCTGCCGCCCTATGGCTTCACCTGCCAGGTGCACAGCATGGACGCGCGCGTGGGCGGCAGCTACAAGATGTCGTTCACCAACTTCTCGGCGGGCCAGGGCAGCGGCAATTCGTTCGGTGGCGAATACCGCGAACTGGTGCCCCATGAAAAGATCAGCTACACCGCGAGTTTTGACGACCCCAACCTGCCCGGGCAGATGGTCACCACCATCGTGCTGCGCCCGGTGATGTGCGGCACCGACATCAGCATCGTGCAGGAGGGCATCCCCGCGGTCATTCCCACCGAGATGTGCTACCTGGGCTGGCAGGAGTCACTGGAGCAACTGGCCCGGCTGGTGGAACCAGAAATTCCGGGCTGAGCCAGGCGCCCATGGTTCGTACCCTCGCAACTGCCCTTCTCACCCTGCTGCTCGCGGCCTGCGCGGCCGCGCCGCCGCCCGCACCCGCCGAACGCGCGGCGGCCAGGCAGCTGCGGGTGATTCGCGCGCCAGCACCCGCGGCCCCGGTCAGCCCGGCCGCGCACAACACGGCGACCGTGGCGTTTGTCGATGTGCATGTGCACCTGAACGACGCGCCGATGCAGCTTGAGCTGATGCAGCGGTTTGGCGTGGAGCGCGCGGTGGTGTTCTGGGGCCGCAACAGCGACAACGACTCGGTGGCCGCCATGGCCAGGCAACACCCGGACCGCTTCATTGCATTTGCCTCGGTCTCGCCGGAGCGCGCCAGTTACCGGAAGGCCTGGGACGCCGACGACGCCACGCTGCTCAAGCAGCTGGACGAGCTGCTGGCCTCGGGCCGGTTCCGCGGCATTGGCGAGATTTCGGTCACGCACTTTCCCTCGCCCGGCTTCCCCGAGGCGGACTACAACCCGTCGGGGTTCATGACGCGCGGCATCCTGGCGCTGGGCCGCAAGCACCGCCTGCCCGTGATGCTGCATGTCGAGCTGACGCGGCTGCGCGAGTTGTCGGCGCTGCTGGACGAATTTGCCGATGTGCCGGTCATCTGGGCGCACGGTGGCTACACGCCGCTGTTCATCGCGCAGCGCATGCTGGCGCAGCACCCCAACCTGTATTACGAGCTGAGCGCAAGAACCTGGCCCGTGCACCCCCGCTCACCCGACTACACCCTGCTGCATGACGGCCAGCATGTCTGGCCGCAGTGGCTGGCCCTGATCGAGGCCCAGCCCGACCGCTTCCTTGTGGGCAGCGATGCCAGCCACCGCTCGCTGGGCAGCGACGCCGCCAAGCTTGAGAGCGTGCAGTCGTTTCTGCGCCAGCTCAGCCCGGCCGCGCAGGAGCGCGTGGCCCGGGGCAACATCCTCAAGCTGATTCAAACGCGGCCATGACACGCGGGGCGCCGGTGGCAGCAGCGGGCGGCGAGGGCTAACCGGTCAGGCCAGCGCGGCCTCGGCCTGCGGCATCAGGCGGGCGCGGGCCTGGTCGTACTCGCGGGCGAGCCGGTCCACCAGCTTGCCGGCGGGCAGCACCTCGGTCACGGCGCCAATGCCCTGGCCGCAGCCCCAGATGTCTTTCCAGGCCTTGCTCTTGCTGCCTTCGCCGCCGGCAAAGTTCATGGTCTTGACATCGCCCTCGGGCAGGTTGTCGGGGTCCATGCCGGCCGCGATGATGCTGGGCTTGAGGTAGTTGCCATGCACGCCCGTGAACAGGCTGCTGTAGACGATGTCGTCGCTGTTGCCGTCCACGATGGCCTGCTTGTAGGCGTCGCTGGCGCGGGCCTCCTCGGTGGCGATGAAGGCCGAGCCGATGTAGGCAAAGTCAGCGCCCATGGCCTGGGCCGCCAGCACCGCGCCGCCCGTGGAAATGGAGCCGCTGAGCGCCAGCGGGCCGTCAAACCACTGGCGGATTTCCTGGATCAGCGCGAACGGGCTCTTCACGCCCGCATGGCCGCCGGCACCGGCCGCCACGGCGATCAGGCCGTCGGCGCCCTTCTCGATGGCCTTGCGGGCAAACATGTTGTTGATGATGTCGTGCAGCACCACGCCGCCATAGCTGTGGATGGCGTCGTTCACGTCGGTGCGCGCGCCCAGGCTGGTGATGATGACGGGCACCTTGTACTTGACGACCATTTCCATGTCGTGCTCAAGCCGGTCATTGCTCTTGTGCACGATCTGGTTGATGGCAAAGGGCGCGGCGGGCCTGTCAGGGTGGGCCTTGTTGTAGGCGGCCAGGGTCTCGGTGATTTCAGCCAGCCAGTCTTCCAACTGCGCGGCCGGGCGCGCATTGAGCGCGGGCATGGCGCCGATGATGCCGGCCTTGCACTGCTCGATCACGAGCTTGGGATTGCTGATGATGAACAGCGGCGAGCCAATGACGGGCAGGCGCAGGTTCTGCAGTGACTGGGGAAGCTTGGACATGGGGTCTCCGTCGGTTTTGTCGGTGTTTTCAGGCGAAAAGTGGCTGGAGTCCAGGACTGGCGGCCACTCTTCGCTATATTTTCAGTAGCAGATCAGAAGGCGTCGAGCGCCAGTTCGGTCACGCTGTCAGCGCCTTCGACGATGCTGTCGCGGATGCCGGGCACCTTGCTGAGGATGTGGTCGGCGTAAAAGCGCGCGGTCGTGACCTTGGCGTCCATGAAGGCCTTGTCTTCCCCCTTGGCGGACAGCTCTTGCGCCACGAGCAGCGCGCGGGCCATCTGCCAGCCGGCCACCAGGTTGCCCGCCAGCATCAGGTAGGGCACGCTGCCGGCAAACACGGCGTTGGGGCTGGCCTTGGTGTTGCCGGCCACAAAGTCCACCACATCCACAAAGGCTTCACGCGCGGCCTTGAGGCGGCGCGCCATGGCCCTGGCGGCGTCCGTGCCGCTGCGGCCCAGCTCGGCCTCGGTCTTCTCGATCTGCGCGGCAATGGCCTTGGCCGTCTGCCCGCCGTCGCGCGCGGTCTTGCGGCCCACGAGGTCGTTGGCCTGGATGGCGGTGGTGCCTTCGTAGATGGTCAGGATCTTGGCGTCGCGGTAGTACTGTGCCGCGCCGGTTTCCTCGATGAAGCCCATGCCGCCATGCACCTGCACGCCCAGGCTGGTGACTTCCAGGCTCATCTCGGTGCTGTAGCCCTTGACCAGCGGCACCATGAACTCGTAAAAGGCCGCGTTCTGCTTGCGCACGTCGGCATCCGGGTGGTGGTGCGCGGCGTCATACGCGGCAGCGGCCACCGTGGCCATGGCGCGGCAGCCCTCGGTGTAGGCCCGCATGGTCATCAGCATGCGCTTGACGTCGGGGTGGTGAATGATGGGCGCGCTGGCGTTGATGCTGCCGTCCACCGGACGGCTTTGCACGCGGTCCCTGGCGTAGGCCACGGCCTTCTGGTAAGCGCGCTCGGCAATCGCAATGCCCTGCACGCCCACGGCGTAGCGCGCGGCGTTCATCATGATGAACATGTATTCCAGGCCGCGGTTCTCCTGGCCCACGAGGTAGCCCACAGCCCCCCCATGGTCGCCAAACTGCAGCACGGCGGTGGGCGATGCCTTGATGCCCAGCTTGTGCTCGATGCTCACGCAGTGCGCGTCATTGCGCGCGCCCAGCGCGCCGTCCTTGCCGACCATGAACTTGGGCACAACGAACAGGCTGATGCCCTTGACGCCCTCGGGCGCGCCCACCACGCGGGCCAGCACCAGATGGACGATGTTCTCGGCCATGTCGTGCTCACCGTAGGTGATGAAGATCTTGGTGCCAAAAATCTTGTAGCTGCCGTCGGGCTGCGGCTCGGCGCGGGTGCGCACCAGCGCCAGGTCACTGCCGGCCTGCGGCTCGGTCAGGTTCATGGTGCCGGTCCACTGGCCGCTGACCAGTTTTTCGAGGTAGATGGCCTTGAGCTCGTCGGAGCCGGCCGTGAGCAAGGCCTCGATCGCGCCGTCAGTCAGCAGCGGGCACAGCGCAAAGCTCATGTTGGCGGAGTTGAGCATCTCGCCGCAGGCCGCGCCGATGGTCTTGGGCAGGCCCTGGCCGCCAAAGTCCACCGGGTGCTGCAGACCCTGCCAGCCGCCCTCGGCGTATTGCCGGAACGCGTCCTTGAAGCCCGGCGTGGTGGTGACCTTGCCGTCCTTCCAGCTGCTGGGGTTGATGTCCCCCTCGCGGTTCAGCGGCGCGAGCACGCCCTCGTTGAACTTGGCGCACTCTTCGAGCACGGCCTGGGCGGTGTCGTAGCCGGCTTCTTCAAAGCCCGGGATCTGCGCCACCTGGTCGATGTGCGCCAGGTGCCGGATGTCGAACAGCATGTCCTTGACGGGGGCGGTATAGCTCATGGTTTTGTCTCCTGGAGTACGGGTCCCGAACGCAGAGGGCGCAAAGGAACCGCGAAGGACGCAGAAAAGAAATCCAAAAGACTGGTTTTCCTTTTGCGCTCTCTGCGCAATCTTCGCGCCCTCTGCGTTCGCTTTTTCTTTTACAGAGCGGCGACCAGTTCGGGGATCGCGGTGAACAGGTCGGCTTCCAGGCCGTAGTCGGCCACGCTGAAGATCGGGGCTTCGGGGTCCTTGTTGATCGCCACGATCACCTTGGAGTCCTTCATGCCGGCCAGGTGCTGGATCGCGCCCGAGATGCCGGCCGCGATGTACAGCTGCGGCGCGACGATCTTGCCGGTCTGGCCCACCTGCCAGTCGTTGGGGGCGTAGCCCGCATCCACCGCGGCGCGGCTGGCGCCCAGCGCGGCGCCCAGCTTGTCGGCCAGCGGGGTCATGACCTCGGTGAACTTCTCGGAGCTGCCCAGGGCCCGGCCGCCGGAGACGATGATCTTGGCTGCCGTCAGTTCGGGCCGCTCGCTCTTGGCGATCTCGTTGCCCTCGAACGTGCTCTTGCCGCTGTCGGCCGCGGCCGTGGCGGACTCCACCGCGGCGCTGCCACCGCTGGCGGCCGCCGGGTCAAAGCCTGTGGTGCGCACGGTGATGACCTTGGTGGCATCGGCGCTCTGCACGGTGGCAATGGCGTTGCCGGCGTAGATGGGGCGCTCGAAGGTGTCTGGGCTGTCGACCTTGGTGATGTCGCTGATCTGGGCCACGTCGAGCTTGGCGGCCACGCGCGGGGCAATGTTCTTGCCGCTGGCGGTGGCGGGAAACACAATGTGGCTGTAGTTGCCAGCGATGGCCAGCACCTGGGCGGCAATGTTCTCGGCCAGGCCGTGGGCAAAGTGCTCGCCTTCGGCGTGGATGACCTTGCTCACGCCGGCAATCGCGGCGGCGGCCTTGGCGACCTCGCCCGCGTTGTGGCCGGCCACCAGCACATGCACGTCGCCCCCGCAGGCAGCGGCCGCGGTCACGGTGTTGAGGGTGGCGCCCTTGATGGAGGCGTTGTCGTGTTCGGCAATAACAAGTGCGGTCATGTTCAGATCACCTTCGCTTCGTTCTTGAGTTTCTCGACCAGCGTGGCCACGTCAGGCACCTTGATGCCGGCGCTACGCTTGGGCGGCTCGACCACTTTCAGGGTCTTCAGGCGCGGCTTGACGTCCACGCCCAGGTCTTCGGGCTTGAAGGTGTCGAGCTGCTTCTTCTTGGCCTTCATGATGTTGGGCAGCGTCACGTAGCGCGGCTCGTTCAGGCGCAGGTCGGTGGTGATGACGGCGGGCAGGCTGATGGACAGCGTTTCCAGGCCGCCGTCAACCTCGCGCGTGACCTTGGCCTTGCCGTCGGCCACTTCGACCTTGGAGGCAAAGGTGGCTTGCGGCAGGTCGGCCAGCGCGGCCAGCATCTGGCCGGTCTGGTTGCAGTCATCGTCGATGGCCTGCTTGCCCAGGATGATGAGCTGGGGCTGCTCCTTGTCCACCAGGGCCTTGAGCAGCTTGGCCACGGCCAGCGGCTGCAGTTCTTCGGTGGTTTCGACCAGGATGGCGCGGTCGGCGCCGATGGCCATGGCGGTGCGCAGGGTCTCCTGGCACTTGGCGTCGCCGCACGAGACGGCAATGACCTCGGTGGCCACGCCCTTTTCCTTCAGGCGCACGGCCTCTTCGACGGCGATTTCGTCGAAGGGGTTCATGCTCATTTTGACGTTGGCAATGTCCACACCCGTGTTATCCGACTTGACGCGGACTTTCACGTTGTAGTCCACCACGCGTTTGACAGGGACAAGGACCTTCATGCTGACTGGCTCCACAGAGTTGTTGAATTGACGTAAACGTAAACCTGTCGATTCTATGCGGCGGTGCATCAACGACCTATCGTCCCGACGACAGGTCGGTCGAATCCACAAAATCGAACGACCGTTCTTTTTTGGAATTATAGAGGCGGGTCCGGCGGGATTTAGGGAAATGCCCCGAAATCAATGTCAGGCATCGGACAATTTACCGACCAAACGGTTGGTTAATTCGGGTAATTCAGGACTCGCCGGGCCCGCTTTGACCCTTAAAGTGTGCGCTGCAACAAATAAAGGAGCCTCCTTCATGACACGCCCCCGCCTCTCCCTGCTCGCCACCGCCCTGCTCTCCCTCACCGCCGGTGCGGCCAGTGCCGACACCGTGTTCACCGTTTCCAGCTGGCTGCCGCCCAGCCACACGCTGAGCATGGCGCAGAAGGAGTGGTGCGACCTGCTGGAGAAAAACACCACGGGCAAGATGAAGTGCAACATCCTGCCGCGTGGCGTGACCGGCGCCCCCGGCACCTTCGACGCCGTCAAGAACGGCCTGGCCGACATCTCCTACACCGTGCACGGCTACACGCCCGGCCGCTTCCTGTACACGCAGATGGCCGAGTTCCCGTTCCTGGGCGACCAGTCGGAGCCGATCTCGGTGGCGTTCAACAAGATCGCCAGCAAGTACCCGCAGTTCGACCAGGAGCACGCGGGCGTCAAGGTCATCTCCTATTTCACCCACGGCCCCGGCATCGTCTTCAACACCAAGCACCCGATCACCAAGGTGGCCGACCTGCAGGGCCTGAAGTTCCGCGTGGGTGGTGGCATGGTCAACGAGATCTCCAAGAAGCTGGACATGAACGTCACGCTCAAGCCCGCGCCCGAGTCGTATGAGCTGCTGTCCGGCGGCGTGATGGACGGCACGCTGTTCCCGGCCGAATCGACCGAGTCGTTCAAGATCGACAAGATCATCAAGTACGCCACCACCTTCCCGGGCGGCCTGTACAACACCAGCTTTGTGTTCATGATGAACCAGGCCAAGTACGACAAGCTCAGCGCCGAGGAAAAGAAGGCCGTGGACGCCATTTCCGGCGAAACCGCGGCCCACATCTTTGGCCGTGGCTGGGACAAGGTGGACCGCCGCGCCACGGCACTGATGCAGGCCAACAATGTGGCCATCGTCAAGGCTGATGCCAAGTTCGTGGCCGACGTGAAGGCCAAGACCGCCCCGCTGGAACAGAAGTGGGTTGGCGAGGCCGAGGCCAAGGGCCTGAAGAACGCCGCCAAGGTGCTGGCCGAGTTCCGCGCAGAGATCGCCAAGGCGTCCAAGTAAGTAGCACCCGCAGCCTGCACCGACGCGGCCTCATTCACAATGAGGGCCGCGTTTTTATTGGCCTCACGGAAACAGCCCCTTGAAAAAAATCCTTGAAGTCCTTTGCGGGCTGCTCTCGGGCATTGCCCTGTTCGCCATCATGGTGCTCACGTTTCTCGACGTGGGCGGCCGCAAGCTCATGTCGCACTCCATCACCGGCTCGCTCGAGATGACCGAGCTGCTCATGGTGGTGGTGATCTTTGGCGCGCTGCCCCTGGTGTCGCTGCGCGGCGAGCATGTGCTGTTCGATTCGCTCGACAGCCACCTGCCGCCCTGGCTGCTGCGCGTGCAGAAGCTGCTGGTGGACGGCATCTGCGCGGCCGCCCTGCTCGCGCTGGCCGTGCTGATGTGGAACACCGGCAACCAGTTCCTGGCCAGCGGCGAGACCACGGCCCAGCTGCTGATCCTCAAGGCGCCGTTCATCTATGGCATGAGCGTGCTGTGCGGAGCCACCGGGCTGGTGCATGTGGCGCTGATGGTCAGCCCCGTTCCGTCAATCCACGAGATCCAGGGAGCCGCGCTGTGACCGAAGCCCTGATCGGATTCGCCGCCATCTTCGCGCTGGCCCTGCTGCGCTTCCCCCTGGCCTTTGGCATGGGCGTGGTGGGTGTGGTGGGCATCGGCCTCACGCGCGGCTGGACGCCCGCCTTCGCCAGCATGGCCAACGTGGTGTACGACACCGGCTTTGCCTACACGCTGTCAGTGATCCCGCTGTTCATCCTGATGGGCAACTTCGTGGCCCGCGCGGGCCTGGCCCACGAGCTGTTCCAGGCGGCCTACGCCTTCATCGGCCACCTGCGCGGCGGGCTGGCCCACGCCACCATTGCCGCCTGCGCGGGCTTTGGCGCCATCTGCGGCTCGTCCATCGCCACGGCCGCCACCATGAGCAAGGTGGCCTACCCGTCGATGAAGAAGCTGGGCTACAGCGATGCGCTGTCCACGGGCGTCATGGCGGCCGGCGGCACGCTGGGCATCATGATCCCGCCCTCCACCATCCTGGTGATCTACGGCATCGTGACCGAGACCAACATCGGCAAGCTGTTCGCGGCCGGGGTGATCCCCGGGCTGATCTCGGCGGCACTGCTGATGCTCACGGTGTCGATCGTCACGCGGCGCGACCCCGAGCATGCACCGCCGGGCGAGCGCACCGCCTGGCCCGACCGCTGGCGCGCGCTGCGCGGCATCTGGGGCGTGGTGGTGCTGGTCATCGTGGTGCTGGGCGGCATCTATGGCGGCGTGTTCACGGCCACCGAGGGCGCGGGCATCGGGGCCTCGGGCGCCTTCCTGTTCGCGCTGGCGCGCCGGCGCCTGACCTGGGCCATCCTGTTCCAGGTGCTGGTGGAGTCGGCCCGCACCACGGCCATGCTGTTCACGCTGCTGATTGGCGCGACCATCTTCGCCAACTTCGTGAACTTCACCACCATGCCCGGCGACCTGAAGGACTGGATCCTGCACCTGGGCCTGTCGCCGATCCTGATCATCGCGGCCATGATGGGCATCTATGTGCTGCTGGGCACGGTGATGGAAGAACTCACCATGGTGCTGCTGACCATTCCGCTGTTCTTCCCCATCGTCACCTCGCTGGGCTTTGACCCGGTGTGGTTTGGCGTGCTGATCGTGATGATCGTGCAGATCGGCCTGATCTCGCCGCCCGTGGGCATGAACCTGTTCGTGCTCAACGCGCTGCTGCCCGAGGTGGGCCTGCTCCAGATTTTCAGGGGTTGCTGGCCGTTTGTGTTCGTGATGGTGATCACGCTGGGCCTGCTGATCGCGTTTCCGCAGCTCAGTCTGTGGCTGCCGTCGATGGTGCGCTGACCGCCGGCGCCCCGGGGGGGGCCTTCAGGTGGACCACCCGCTGCGGGTAGGGAATCTCGATGTTCTCGGCTCGCAGGGCCTTGAGGATGGCGGTGTTGACGTCGGATCGCACGTTCAGCTGCCCGTTCTGCGGATCGGCGATCCAGAACAGCAGCTCATAGTCCAGCCCGTCAGCCCCCAGCTTGGCCAGCCGCGCCCCCGGCCCCGGATCCTCCAGCACCCGTTCACAGGACAACGCGCAGGATTCGAGCAAGGCGCTCACGCGGTCCGGGTCGCTGTCGTAGCCCACGGTGACCGAGGTGCTCAACAGCACCCGCGGGTCGGCCAGCGAAAGGTTTTCAATGCGCTCGGTGATCAGCTTCTCGTTGGGCACGATGGACTCACGCCCCGCCAGCGACCGGATCAGGGTGTAGCGGGTCTTGATGTCCATCACCACGCCTTCAAAATTCTCGACCCGCACCGTGTCGCCAATGCGCAGGCTGCGCTCAAAGAGGATCACAAACCCGCTGACATAGTTGGCCGCGAGCTTTTGCAGGCCAAAGCCCAGGCCCACGCCCAGCGCCCCGCCCAGCACCGACAGCGCCGTGAGGTCCACCCCCACCGCCGACAGCGCGAACAGCAACCCCACGAGCAACAGCACGGCCCGGATGGCATTGCCCGCGACCTTGCGCAGCGACAGGTCGCTCACGGTTTCGACCAGGATGCGGCGCTCCAGCGCGGCCGAGACCCACAGCGCCAGCACCAGCACCACACCGGACGACAGCAAGCCCTCCACCAGGCTCAGGACGCTGATCTTGCTTTTGCCAAAGACAAACTGGATGGCATCCATCTCGTCCATCACATCGGGCAGCACACCGGCAATCCAGAGCATGGCCGCCATCCAGGCCAGCCACGAGAACAGCCGCTCGATCAGCCGGGCCAGCCCCGAGGAGGGAAACACCACCGTGAGCACACGCGCCAGGAAGCGGATGCCGGCGAGCGACACCAGCACGGGCACGGCTATGCGCAGCACCGGCGCCACCTGCTCGTAGTGCAGCACCACGTTGCGGGCCACCACCACCAGCGCCAGCGAGACCAGCGGGAACAGCAGGCCGTCCACAATGCCACGCCCAAACCAGATGGAGTCCTTGGCCTGCTTGTGCCCCGCCAGCCAGCACAGGGCAAAGGCCAGCGCCAGGCAGCCCGCCAGCGCCGAGAGCTCCAACCCCAGGCCGGCCTGCGAGAGATCGCGCAGCAGTTTCTCGAGTTCGGTCATGCGCGTCAGGCTTTCCATGAGGGTGTGCGCTTCTCGGTGAAGGCGCTCACGCCCTCCTGGGCGGTGGCGTCCATCATGTTGACAGCCATGGTCTGCCCGGCCAGCTGGTAGGCCGCTTCAACGCCCATCTCGCGCTGGCGGTAGAACAGCTCCTTGCCCATGGCAATGGCCAGCCGCGGCTTGCCCAGGATGCTGGCCAGCAGGCGGCCAATCTCCCCGTCAAGCTGGTCAGGCGCCACCACGCGGTTCACCAGCCCGCGCGACAGGGCCTGCGCGGCGTCGATGAACTCGCCCGTGACGAGCATTTCCATGGCCTGCTTGGGCGCCATGTTGCGCACCAGCGGGACGCTGGGCGTGGAGCAGAACAGGCCGAAGTTCACGCCGCTGACGGCAAAGCGGGCCTCGGTGGACGCCACGGCCAGGTCGCACTGCGCCACCAGCTGGCAACCGGCCGCCGTGGCCAGCCCCTGCACCCGCGCGATCACCGGCACCGGCAGCTTCTGGAGGCTGAGCATCATGCGGCTGCACTGGGCAAACAGCTTCTGGTAGTAGGCCAGCTGCGGCGTGGCGATCATTTCCTTGAGGTTGTGGCCGGGACAGAAGGCCTTGCCTTCGGCGCCCAGCACCACGGCCCGCGCCTGGTCGTCCTGCGCCACGCGGTCCAGCGCCGCCTGCAGCGCGCCCAGCATCTCCTCGCTGAGCGCGTTGAAGCTCGCGGGGCGGTTCATGGTCAGGGTCCACACACCGCGGTCGTCGCGGCGCTCGATCAATGCATCACTCATGACAGGTCCGCCAGTTCACGCACATGGGCTTCCACGCTGCGCGCCAGGGCGTCCAGGTGGTAGCCGCCTTCAAGGCAGGAGACGATGCGGCCCTTCGCATGGCGCCGGGCCACATCCTTGATGCGCGAGGTGATCCAGGCGTAATCCGCCTCGACCATGCCCAGCTGCCCCAGGTCGTCCTCGCGGTGGGCGTCAAAGCCCGCACTCACAAAAATCATTTCAGGCCGGAACGCCTCCAGCCGCGGCATCCACGACGCTTCGATCATCTCGCGGATGTCCATGCCCCGGGTATAGGCCGGCACCGGCAGGTTGAGCATGTTGGAGGCCGGGTGGTCGGTGCCCGTGTAAGGGTAGAACGGGTGCTGGAAGATGCCCACCATCAGCACGCGCGGGTCGTTGCTCAGGATGTCCTCGGTGCCGTTGCCGTGGTGCACGTCAAAGTCCACCACCGCGACCCGCTTGAGCCGGTGGCGCTCCAGGGCGTAGCGCGCCGCAATGGCCACGTTGTTGAAAAAGCAGAAGCCCATGGCCTTGTCGTGGCACGCGTGGTGGCCCGGCGGGCGCACCGCGCAGAAAGCGTTTTCCAGCTCGCCGGCGAGCACCGCGTCGGTGGCCGCCAGCGCGGCCCCCGCGGCCCGCAGCGAGGCGCTCCAGGTGTGCACGTTCATGGCGGTGTCGGGATCAATCTGCGCGTGGGTCGGACCGCCCGCGGCGATCTCCTCGGCCAGCATGGCACTGGTGCCCCGCATCGCGGCCACATGCAGGCGGGCGTGCGCCAGTTCGATGTCGGTCAGTGACGCCTCGGGCGCCTCACGCCGGTCAAGCGCATCGCCCACACCCGAGACCAGCAAGCGGTCTTCAATGGCGTCGAGTCTTTCGGGGCATTCGGGGTGCCCCGCACCCATCTCGTGCTTCCAGCAATCGCGGTGAGTGAAATAACCGGTCTTGTTCACAGTCATCGTCCATGCCTGCCAATTTTCGGATAACGTCATGCCATGGATGCACAACAAAAACTCAAGGGTCTTCTCGACCAGCTTAACACGGTGATCGTTGGCAAACCGGCCCAGGTGCAGGACTGCGTGGCCTGCCTGCTGGCGGGGGGGCACCTGCTGATCGAGGATGTTCCCGGGGTGGGCAAAACCACCCTGGCCCACGCGCTGGCCCGCGCCTTTGGCCTGGAATTCTCGCGGGTCCAGTTCACCGCCGACCTGATGCCCAGCGACCTGTCGGGCGTCTCCATCTACGAGCGCGGCAAGGAAGCCTTTGTCTTCCACCCGGGCCCGGTGTTTGCCCAGGTGCTGCTGGCCGACGAGATCAACCGCGCCAGCCCCAAGACCCAGAGCGCGCTGCTGGAGGCCATGGAAGAGAAACAGGTCACGGTCGAGGGTGAAACCAGGGCCCTGCCCTCGCCGTTTTTTGTGATCGCCACGCAGAACCCGCATGACCAGCTGGGCACTTTCGCGCTGCCCGAAAGCCAGCTGGACCGCTTCCTGATGCGGATCTCGCTGGGCTACCCTGACCGCGCCGCCGAGCGCGAACTGCTCAACGGCGGCGACCGGCGCGACATGGTCGAGTCCCTGCCGGCCATGCTCACGCCGGTGGATTTGCACCATCTGCAGCAACAGGTGTTGCAGGTCCACGCGGCCGAGCCGCTGCTCAACTATGTGCAGGACCTGATCGCGGCCACGCGCTCGGGCCGCTGGTTCCTGCAGGGGCTGAGCCCGCGCGCCGGCATTGCCGTGGTGCGCGCGGCCAAGGCGCAGGCCCTGCTGGCGGGGCGCGATTATGTGGCCCCCGATGACGTGCAGGCCATCCTGCCCCAGTCCATCGCCCACCGGCTGGTGCCCGTGGGCGACGCGGGGCGCGGCCCGGTGGAGCAGGTGCGCGCGCTGATCGAGGCCGTGCCGCTTCCATGAACATGCGCCCCCACGCTCGCCACTGCGTATGCTCGCTGCCCCCCGAGGGGGCCTTCGCCGTCTTGGGGCGGCCCGGCGCCGGCTCATGAACATGACGTCGGCAGTCCGCTGGATCCACCCGCTGGGGTTTGTCCGCGCGCGGTTTCGCCAGTGGTGGCAGACCCGGCTGCCGCTGTCGGACACCACCACGTTGACGCAGCGCAATGTCTACATCCTGCCCACGCGGCCGGGGTTCATGCTGGGCGCTACGCTGCTGGTGCTGCTGGTGGCTTCCATCAACTACCAGCTCAACCTGGGCTATCTGCTGACCTTTCTCCTGGCCGGCAGCGCCGTGGTGGGCATGCATGTCTGCCATGCCACGCTGCGCGGCCTGACCATGAATTTGATCCCGCCAGACGCCCAGTTCATGGGGACGGGCGCCACCTTCGGCATCACGCTGGTGAACGAAAGGCGATCGGTGCGCCACGGCATTGGCCTGGCCGTGCTCGACGAGACGCATGAAGACCACTGGGCCTGGACCGACGTGCCGGCGCAAGGCACGAGCACCGTGCAGGTGGCCTTTCTGCCGCGCGCCCGCGGCCTGCAGCGCGTGCCCCCGCTCACGGCCGAGACGCGCTTTCCGCTGGGCACATTCCGGGTCTGGACGGTCTGGCGGCCAGCCGCCGAGGTGCTGGTGTACCCGGCACCCGAGCTGTTCCCGCCCCCCTTGCCGCCGGGTGAGCCCCGCTCGGGCGGCGCGGCCGCGGCCCGCTCGCAGCCCACCGGCGAGTTTGACGGCGTGCGCGCCTACCGGCGCGGCGACCCGCTCAAGCTGGTGGTCTGGAAAAAGGCCGCCAAGGCCATGGCCAGCGGCACCGATGAACTGGTCAGCCGCGACAGCCAGCAGGCCCAGCGCTACGAGCTGTGGCTGGACTTCGCGCAGGCCGGGCTCCTGGACACCGAAGGCAAGCTGTCACGCCTGTGCGCCTGGGTTCTGCAGGCCGACAAACTTGGCGTGGACTATGGCCTGCGGCTGCCCGGCGTGGAAATCCCGCCGGCCAGCGGCGAGGCCCACCGCCGTCGCTGCCTGGAGGCACTGGCGCTGTGCTGAAGGTCCTGAACGCCCTGCCCCGCGAGGGACGTGACACCCTGTTCCTGCTGGTGGTGATTGGCTGGGTCGTGCTGCCGCAGGTGCAGAACCTGCCGTGGTGGTGCACCGCGCTGACGGCCGGGGTGCTGCTGTGGCGCGGCTGGCTGGCCTTCGTCTCGCGGCCGCTGCCCGGCAAGTGGTGGCTGCTGGGCCTGCTGGGCCTGACCATCGGCGCCACGCTGCTGTCCCACCGCACCCTGCTGGGGCGTGATGCCGGGGTGACCCTGATCGTGGTGCTGCTGGCGCTCAAGACACTGGAGCTGCGCGCGCGGCGTGACGCCTTCGTGATCTTCTTCCTGGGCTTCTTCACGATGCTCACCAACTTCTTCTTCTCGCAGTCGCTGCTCACGGCCGCAGCCATGCTGCTGGCGCTGCTGGGGCTGCTCACGGCGCTGGTCAATGCCCACATGCCGGTGGGCAAGCCGCCGCTGGCCGAGGCCGCCCGCACCGCGGGCTGGATGGCCCTGGTGGGCGCCCCGATCATGGTGGTGCTGTTCCTGCTGTTCCCGCGGCTGGCGCCGCTGTGGGGCATCCCCAGCGACGCCATGAGCGGGCGCAGCGGGCTCTCATCCACCATGCAGATCGGCAACATCGCCAGCCTGGCGCTGGACGAGACCATCGCCCTGCGCATCAAGTTCGAGGGCCCGCCGCCGCCGCAGTCCGACCTGTACTTCCGCGGGCCGGTGCTCACGCGCTTTGACGGCCGCGAATGGCAACCACTGATCAGCCGGCTCGATCCGTCCACCAGCGCGCGCTTCCTGCCACGCCTGCTGGGCCCGCCCAACCTGCGGGTGCAAGGCTCGCCGGTGCGCTATGAAGTCACCATGGAGCCGAGCAACCGGCCCTGGCTGATGCTGATGGACGCCGCGCCAGGACCACCCGAGCTGCCGGGCTTCAGCACCCTCATGACCCCGGAGCTGCAATGGGTGGCCAACCGGCCGGTCACCGACATCGTGCGCTACAAGGCCGAGAGCTACCCCGATTTCAGCTTTGGTCCGTCAACCGCCGCGGCCCTGCTGCCCGACTACCGCGAGCTGCCCGCCGGCTTCAACCCCCGCACCCTGCAGCTCGCGCAGGACATGCGGCGCGATCCGCGCTACGCCAGCGCCGACGCCCGCGTGCTGGTGCAGGCCGTGATGGACCGCCTGCGCACCCAGGGCTACAGCTACACGCTGGACCCGGGCGTCTATGGCCGCGAGACCGCCGACGAATTCTGGTTTGACCGCAAGGAAGGGTTTTGCGAGCACATTGCCTCGGCCTTCGTGGTGCTGATGCGCGCGCTGGACGTGCCCGCGCGCATCGTCACCGGCTACCAGGGCGGCGAGCGCAACAATGTCGACGGTTACTGGACACTGCGCCAGAGCGACGCCCACGCCTGGGCCGAGGTCTGGATGGCGAACGCCAGCGGCGCGGGCAGCTGGGTGCGGGTGGACCCGACATCGGCCGTGGCGCCGGGGCGCACCGGGGCCTTCCTGCGGCTGCGCCCGCCGCAAGGCGTGATGGCCACCGCCATCGGGGCCATGAGCCCCACGCTGTCGGCCAGCCTGCGCGCCGCCTGGGAGGCCGTGAACAACCGCTGGAACCAGTGGGTGCTCAACTACACCCAGAGCAAGCAGCTCGACCTGCTCAAGAACATCGGCTTTGAGTCCCCAAGCTGGGAAGACCTGAGCTACGTGCTGATCGGCATCGTGGTGATCGTGGCCGTGCTGGGCGCGCTGTGGACCCTCTGGGAGCGCAGCCGGCACGACCCCTGGCTGCGGCTGCTGCAGCGCACGCGCGAACAGTTGCGCAAGGCCGGCCTCGAGGTGCCGGCCACCGCACCGCCGCGCCAGGTGGCGGCGGCCGTGCGCCAGCACTTTGGCGGCGGCGCTGGCGCGCTGGCCGACTGGCTGCTGCGGCTGGAGAACCTGCGCTACGCGCGCGACCCGCAGGGCAGCCTGGCGACGCTGCAGCGCGAATTCAAACAAATGGCATGGCCCAAGTGACTCCTTTTCCCCGTTCCCTCGTTATCGCTACACTTTTCATAGCAGCCAGTGCCCTGTGCACGGGGACTTCGGCCGCAAAACGTTCCAAAAACCCGCCCCCCCACGGAAACGGGCATGCAAAAAGGGCGGCCAGCGCGCCGGTGCGCAGCGGCACACCCTATGCCCAGCGCGAGGAGGTGATGCGCTACGCTGACGACCTAGCCCAGCGCCGCGACCTCGACCCCGGCTGGGTGCGCCGCGCACTGGGCCAGGCGCAGAAGCTGCCGGTGGTGATCAGGCTCATGCAGCCCGCGCCCCGGGGCGTGGCCAAGAACTGGCGCGTCTACCGCAGCCGCTTCATCGATGCCACACGCATCCATGCCGGCGTGCGCTTCTGGAACGCGAACCGCGAGGCCCTGGAGCGGGCCGAGCGCGAGTACGGCGTGCCGCCCGAAATCATTGTGGGCATCATTGGCGTGGAGACCCTCTACGGCCAGCAGATGGGCACCTTTCGCGTGATCGACGCGCTGGCCACGCTGGCCTTCGATTTCCCGTCCAGCCACCCGCGCGCGGCCGAGCGCAGCGAGTTCTTCCGCAATGAACTCGAACAGTTCCTGACGCTGCAAAGCCGCCTCAACGCCGACCCGCTGCTGCCTTTGGGCAGCTATGCCGGCGCCATGGGCATGCCGCAGTTCATGCCCAGCAGCCGCCTGAAATACGCGGTCGACTTTGATGGCGACGGCAGCATCGACCTGAGCCACAGCCCGGCGGATGTGATCGGTTCGGTGGCCAGCTATTTCAAGGCCTTCAACTGGCAGCCCGGCATGCCCACGCACTACCCCGTGCGGTTCGACCCGGCCACGCTGGACATGGACGCGCTCATGGCGCCTGACATCCTGCCCACGTTCAGCGTGGCCAGCTTTACCGCCAGGGGCGCGGTGCTGGAGGGCCAGGCGCTGCGCCACACCGGCCCGCTGGCCCTGGTGGAATTGCAGAACGGCGACGACGCCCCGCAGTACGTCGCCGGCACCGACAACTTCTATGCCATCACCCGCTACAACTGGAGCAGCTACTACGCCATGGCAGTGATCGAGCTGGGCGATGAGATCAAGGCGGCGCTGGGCCGCTGAGCGCCGATGACCTGCGGGGTCATCGACGGCAAGCTCACGGGCGAATAACTTCCAGAAAGCCGGAATCCCCCGGCTCCCTTTCTGGAGAAATTGCCATGTCAGACCCCGTTGCCATTGCCAACGCCTACATCACCACCTGGAACGCCACCGACACCCCCCAGCGCGAGGCCGCGCTTGCCAGCCACTGGACCGCCAACGCGAGCTATGTCGATCCGCTGATGAGTGCCAGCGACGCCAGGGGCATTTCAGGTTTGGTCAGTGCCGTGCACCAGCGGTTCCCGGGCTTTCGCTTCACGCTGACCGGCACGCCCGATGGCCATGGCAACTACGTGCGCCTGAGCTGGTCGCTCGGTCCGGCAGGCGCCGAGCCCCCTGTCAGGGGCAGCGACCTCATCGTGCTGCAGGGCGGGCGGATCAGCCAGGTGATCGGCTTCATCGACCAGGCGCCAGCGGCCCTCTGAGCCGGCGGCTGCCTAGGGATAGGCGATGCGGTACACGGTCTGCCCCGGATTCCAGTACGACGGCGCCTTGCGCACCACGATGGACTGCGATGCCGATTCGCCGATGGTGTCGCCGTCCTGAATGACAGGGCCCTTGGTCAGCAGGTAGTTCACCATGCCGGCCGCCAGCGCAAACAGCGACCGCCCGTCCACCGGCGCGTTCCTGCACTCGATCTCAAGCAGGTCAAACCCCTGCATGCCGCTGGTCGAAATCGCCCAGCCAGCCAGCGGATCATGGCTCAGCCGGAAGTGAACCCACAGCATGATGGGCAACCGTTCGCGGCTTGCGCTGGCGCCCTGCCTGAGGAAGTCATCGCGCGACTGCAGGCTTTCGCCCCAGTAGCTGGCGATGGCATTCGCATCCATGAGCGAGGCCATGGCCTGGGTCAGCAGCAGCGCGGCATCCACCTTGCCCAGGGTGGTTCCCATCAACGTCACGACCAGATGGGCCTTGTGGGGGGTGACCGCCTCGCAGGCCGTTTTCCAATACCAGGCCTGGCGGCAAATGGGGTCCAGCTCCTGGTTGGGAATCGGGCGGTCCACCAGCATCACGGCCACCGTCCCGCCGCTGACGCGCATCACAAAGGCCTGCGGGTCCTGCGCCGGCACGGCGGTGACCGGCTGCGCATCCCCCAGCCGGGTGCGCAAGCTGGCGGCGACCTTTTCCGCTGACGGCAGCGCCGGTTCGGCAAGCACCACGAACGCCAGGGCCTGGATCGAGGCCGGGGCCGGATCGGCGGCATGGGCTCCGGTGGCCAGGGCAAGAAAGACGCACAGCGCGATGACAGATTTCATCGCTCCGAGTATCCGCGACAAACCTGCCGGGCCAATTCACGAGCAGGATTGGTTGGGCCGGCACTGTCCCGCATTGCAATGCTCGCTGGACTGGCACAGCGAGCATTGCTGCCGGGTTGCCATGCCGGGCAGTGACAGCAACTCCTGGTAGGTAAAGCCCAGCGTGGTGAACACCGTTTTGTAGATGGCTGAATTCAGGAGGTTATTGGCGCACAGCCGCCCCGTCGCAAAGTCTCCGTCATTGAACGTCGCGCTGGAGGTCAGCAATTGGGTCGTGGTGTCATAGTAGGTTTTGCTGTTCCAGAACCAGCCAGCGTAGTGAAGGTATGTGATCCGGTTCGCCGGAGCGGATGCGGCACTGTAGGTCGCGGCATCGGCCTGGCTGTATGCGTGGCCACCGCCCCCCAGATGGGTGTCCGTGGGCGCGTAGAAAACCACTGTCGCCACGTAAGGCAGCAAATCCCTGTAGAGCTGCTTCCTGTAGGCCAGGGCACCCGTGGTGCTCAGCGTGGTCAGTTGCTGCGACGAGATTCCGGATGAATACATCCCAATCTGGGTGTACAGCGAATAATCCGCAATGATCGTCGCCTGCAGGCTGGCCATTTGCGTCGCGATTCCAGCAAATGCCGCTGGCAGACGGTTCTCAAGACTCGATGCGGCTGCGCTTACCGTATTGGGGACCGATCCTCCGTTTGACGCACTCGAAAGATTCATCAGCGCGGTGATGGCCACCGGGCCCCAGGGACTGATGTCGCCCAGGCCGGTATTGAAGACGTCCTGGAGCACGTCTGAAATGGATTTCTCGATCACGGCCCCCGTGTTCACCGTCACAGGCTGATTCGGCAGGGACAGCTCGAGCACGGCCGCGGAGACGATCGCGTCATTCTGGATGAACAGCGGATTGGTGTAATAAGTGGCGATCGAGTTGAAAAGCGCGCCGACATCGCCCACGGACTGGATCTCATGCTTGAGCTGCGTCTTGACGGCCTCGAAGTCTGCCGCCGTGCATCCGCAGGCCGCGCTGAATGACGGCCACGGCAGCGTTCCCCAGTCGATATTGGCGGCGCCGTAGAGTGATCGGATGTTGCCGTTGCTGCCGGGGTAGAGCTGGTTGCTCAGCCACGTGAACGCGGTCAGGCTGTCACCTGTGTACTGGGGGGCATGGACCGGACTGGAAGCCTCCACGCAGAAGAACGGCCGCAAATTGCCCGTGGCCCCAGCACCCGCGAAGAAGGCCAGCGTGGCCGCATTGATATTGGGCTGACCCTTGGTGCAATGGCTGCCGGTTGCCTGCACGACGTTGCTGTCAAAAGCTGGTCGGGCCAGCAGCGCCGCGGCACTCACATGCAGCGAACAGGCCCACAAGGCCCCGAACATCATGAGATTCCTGATCTTGCTCACAATCCACCCCCTTCCCACATCATTGGAATATGCCGGGGCGCCTGCCGCGCCCTCGGCGCTTTGGTGAACCCAAGGGTTCCATTCCAGTCTAGGCTGTGGCCCCAGGGACCGCATCCTCCATGTGTAGGAGCCAATGACGCAAGGCGGAGTCAACACGGGCCACCTGGGCCGCCCTTGCCTCCCCGAACCCACGCCGGAACAGCCGCATGCTCGGGTACCAGGGCGAATCGTCGCGCTCCAGCAGCCAGCGCCAGTCGGGGTTGGGCGGCAGCATCACCCACACGGGTCGGGCGAGCGCGCCGGCCAGATGGGCCACGGCACTGTCAATGGTGATGACCAGATCGAGGCCTTCGATCATCGCGGCGCTGTCGGCAAAATCATGCCAGTCGGCCGTGAGGTCCACCAGCCGCCCGCCGGCCAGACGCGGGTCGTCAGGCGCCACGTCGGTGAAGCCGCCGCCGTCCGACTTTTGCAGGCTGAAGCACTGCACGCCATCCAGGCCGGTCAGCGCAAGCAAGTCGCTCAAGGGCATGCTGCGGTTGCGGTTGTTGACCTGCACCGGCGCGCCGGCCCAGGCCAGCCCGACCTTGAACTGGCCAGCCCAGGGGCGAAGCCGCTCCCGCCACTGCGCGCGCCGTGCATCGGGCGCCCGCAGGTAGGGCACGGTGGCAGGCACCGTGGCCAGCGTGGTGCCGTAATGCAGTGGCAGGTCCAGCAGTGCCACATGGCCATCGGCCACGAGGTCCGTGCCGGGCTTGAAGCAGACCACGCCCGGCATGCCTTCCACCAAGGCAATGAGTTCGGGCTGCACCACGGCCTGCACGGTGGCGCCATCGGCCTGCAGCTGCGCGGCATAGCGGATGAACTGGATCACATCGCCCAGGCCCTGCTCGGCGTACACCAGCAGGCGCTTGCCCCGCAGCGGCTGCCGGGCCGGGCCCTGCCACTCCAGCGCCGGCTGGAAGAAGCGCGGGCGCACCATGCGATCCGTGTCGTTCCAGCGGGACTGGTAGAGGGCCCAGCCCTCTTCCAGCCGGCCCGCCAGCAGCAGCGCCAGCGCCAGGTCCACCTGGGCCAGCGCAAACCCGGGCTGCAACTGCAAGGCCCGGCGCAGCGCGGCTTCGGCCTCGTCGAGCCGGTTCAGGTGGAGCAGCGCGGTACCCAGAATGCGCACCGCATAGGGATGGTCGGGCGCCAGCGCGACCGCCTGGCGGGCATGGGTCAGCGTGCCCTCATGGTCCTCCAGGCGCCACAGCACGCCGGCGAGGTTGACATGCGCCTCCATGAAGCCGGGCTCCCGCGCCAGGGCCTCACGGTACTGGGTGGCGGCCTCGTCCAGCCGGCCCGCCTGTTCCAGGCAGAAGCCATGGTGCAGCAGCGTGGCCCGGTCGCGCGCCTGGAGATCGCCATACAGGCGCTGGTAGACCGGCAGCGCCTGGGCGTACTGCCGCTGGGCCAGCAGCAGGTTGGCCAGGTCATGCGCCGGGGCGGGCGCCTCGGGCGCCACGCGGCAGGCATCATTGAGCCAGGCCACCGCCGCCCAGACATCCCCCGTGCCGGCGCTGGCACGGGCCAGGCCCAGCCGGGCTTCGAGCGAGACAGGGTCCTGCGCCAGGGCCTGGCCGAACGCGGCCAGCGCTTCGTGAAAGCGGCCCGACCCCAGCAGCGCAGCGCCCTGCGCCAGCGGCGTCATGGCCCCGCCATCTTTCAAGCGCTGACGGGCACCAGGAAGTCGCGGCTGATGCGTCCGCCCAGTTCGTTCACCCGGTCCAGGAACTGCGTGAGGAAAGCATGCAGGCCGGTGGCCAGGATCTCGTCAATGTGGCCCCACTTGAGGTCGGCCCGCAGCTTGCCGGCGCGGCGGATGGTTTCGGCCGACTGGTCGTTGGCCAGCATTTCGAGGTTGGCCACCACCTCGTTGAGACTGGCATGCAGGGAGCGCGGCATGTCCTGGCGCAGGATCAGCAGTTCAGCCACGCGCTCGGGCTTGATCACGTCACGATAGACCTTGCGGTAGATCTCGAAGCCGCTGACGCTGCGCAGGATCGAGCTCCAGTGGTAGAAGTCGTACTCCTGGTCCTGCTCGGTGGCCGTGCCAAAGAAGTCGCTTTGCACGGCGTGGAATTTCACGTCCACCAGCCGGGCCGTGTTGTCAGCCCGCTCCAGAAAGGTGCCCAGACGCATGAAGTGCAGCGCCTCGTCCATGAGCATGGTGCCCACGGTCACGCCACGCGACAGGTGCGACCGGAACTTCACCCATTCAAAGAACTGGCCCGGGTCGCGCTCGAACTGGCCGGTGCGCAGCATGCGGTTGACCTCCAGCCAGGTCTGGTTCTGCGTCTCCCAGGCCTCGGTGGTGAGCGTGCCGCGCACGGCGCGCGCGTTCTCGCGCGCGGCCTTCAGGCACGAGACGATGGACGAAGGGTTGTCGTCATCCTTGACCATGAACTCCATCACGCGCGCGGCGTCCACCTCGCCGTGCTTGGCGGTGTACGACGGCAGCAGTTCGCTGATGGACAGCAGGCCCTGCCAGCCCACCTGGGCCACGGCGGTGGACTGCGGCAGCAGCGAGGTCTGGTAGTTGACGTCGAGCATGCGCGCGGTGTTTTCGGCGCGCTCGGTGTAGCGGGACATCCAGAAGAGGTGGTCGGCCGTACGGGAAAGCATGTTCAGACCTCCAGGATCCAGGTGTCCTTGGTGCCACCACCCTGGGACGAATTGACAACCAGCGAACCTTCCTTGAGGGCCACGCGCGTCAGGCCACCGGGGACCATCTGCACCTCGCGGCCACTGAGCACAAACGGGCGCAGGTCGATGTGACGCGGCGCCACGCCGCTTTCCACGAAGGTGGGGCAGCTGGACAGGCTGAGCGTGGGCTGGGCGATGTAGCCGCCCGGGTTGGCCAGGATCGCCTTGCGGAAATCCTCGATCTCGGCCTGGGTCGAGGCCGGACCGACCAGCATGCCGTAGCCACCCGCGCCGTGGACCTCCTTGACCACGAGGTCCTTGAGGTTGGCCAGCGTGTACTTCAGGTCGTCCGGGTTGCGGCACATGTAGGTGGGCACGTTGTTCAGGATGGGCTTCTCGCCCAGGTAGAACTCGATCATCTTGGGCACATAGGGGTAGATCGACTTGTCGTCGGCCACGCCCGTCCCAATGGCATTGCAGATGCTCACGTTGCCCGCCTGGTAGGCATCAAGCAGGCCGGCGCAGCCCAGCGTGCTGGTGGGCCGGAACACCGAGGGGTCCAGGAAGTCGTCGTCGACGCGGCGGTAGATCACGTCCACCCGCACCGGGCCGCGCGTGGTGCGCATGTAGACAAAGCGGTCCTTGACGATCAGGTCCTGGCCCTCGACCAGCTCAATGCCCATCTGCTGGGCCAGGAACGCGTGCTCGAAATACGCGCTGTTGTACATGCCCGGGGTCAGCACCACCACGGTCGGGTCGGCCACGCCGGGCTGGGCCGAGGCCCTCAGCGTCTCCAGCAGCAGGTCGGGGTAGTGCATGACCGGTGCCACGCGGTGGCTGGAGAACAGGTCGGGAAACAGCCGCATCATCATCTTGCGGTCTTCCAGCATGTAGCTCACGCCACTGGGCACGCGCAGGTTGTCCTCGAGCACGTAGTACTCGCCCTCGCCCTTGGCGTTGGGGGCGCGCACGATGTCCACGCCCGCGATGTGCGAGTACACATGGTGCGGCACGTAGACCCCCGCCATCTCCTTGCGGTACTGGGCGTTGTTCAGGATCTGCTCGGCCGGGATGATGCCGGCCTTGATGATGTCCTGCTCGTGGTAGACGTCGTGCAGGAAGCGGTTGAGGGCCGTGACGCGCTGGACCAGCCCCTGCTCCATGCTGGCCCATTCGTGGGCCGGGATGATGCGCGGAATCAGGTCAAAAGGAATCAGCCGCTCGGTGCCCGAGCCGTCCTCGTCCTTGGCGCCATACACCGCAAAGGTGATGCCGACCCGCCGGAAGATCATCTCGGCCTCCTCGCGGCGGTCGCGCATCACGTCCTCGGGCTGGCGCGCGAGCCATCGCGCATACGCCTGGTAGTGCGCGCGGACATCAGCGTCCTGGCCTGGGCCCGGTAGGGAGCCCTGAGATTGGCCTTGTTTCTGGGTTTGACCGGTGCCCGGCAGCCGGGCATACATCTCGTCGAATTTCTGCATAAAGGCTATCTCCTGTTCCCAGCATAGCAAGTTCCGGGCCTTCGTCCACGCATTACTTGACTAGGGTATGCGATGGTTCCAGTAGCGCCGCGCCATGTCGCGCTGGCAGTCCACGGCTTGCGGTTCGGCCGAGCGCCAGCGCGCCGCGCCACAGTGCGGTGAATCGATCACGCGAACGCCGCGCGCGGCGTAGCGGGCCAGCACCACGGGCGCCGGATGGCCAAAGCGGTTGCGATAGCCCGCCTGCGCCAGCGCGACGCGCGGCTGCACCGCGTCCAGGAACTCATCGCTCGACGAGGTCTTGCTGCCATGGTGCGGCATGAGCAGCACATCGGCCGGCAGCGCCGCGCCGGCGGCCACCAGTGCCGCCTCCTGGGGCTGCTCGATGTCGCCCGCCAGCAGCGCCGCCTGCCGGCCGTTGGCCACGCGCAGCACACAGCTCATGGCATTGGGCTTGCGCGGCGCGGCGTAGTCAGTGGCCGGCGGGTGCACGATGTCGAACCGCACGCCGTCCCACTCCCAGTGCTGGCCCGCCACGCAGCGCGTGGCGGCACGCAGCATCTGAAGTTCGTGGCCGGCCTCGATCGAGCTGAGCAGCGCGGCCTGTGGCTGCATGGCCAACACCGCGGGGGCTCCGCCCGTGTGGTCGCTGTCGCGGTGGCTCAGCAGCAAGGTGTCCACCCGCTCGCCCAGCGCGCGCAGCAGCGGCACCAGCACCCGGTGCCCGGCATCGCTGTCACGGCTGTAGCGCGGCCCGGCGTCGTAGACCAGGGTGTGGGCGGCGGTGCGCACGATCACCGCATTGCCCTGCCCGATGTCGGCGGCCAGCAGTTCGAACTCGCCCGGCGCCGGCCGCGGCGCCTGCCACAGGAACACCGGCAGCAGCAACGGGGCGCCCAGCGCACGCAGGGGCCCCGGCAGGCGCATGGCCAGCAGCAGCCCGCCCAGCACGCCCGCCGCCCCGGCCCACAGCGGCGCGGCCGCCACCGACACGGTGGCAAACGGCAGTGCCGCCAGCCACTGCAGCCCGGTGCCAAGCACCTGCACGGCCAGCGCGGCCGCGTCCCACAGCGGGCGCCATGCCACGCCCGCCAGTGCCAGCGGGGTCACCACCAGCGTGACCCAGGGAATGGCCAGCAGGTTGGCCAACAGGCCCACGACCGAGACCTGGCCAAACAGCAGCAGGGTCAGGGGCGTCAAGGCCACGGTGACCACCCCCTGTTCCCGCAAAAGAGCACGAAATCGGGCTGTAGTCCTTGCCGGACGGCCATGGTCTGCTCCTGAATCTGTAGCAAACAGCACGCCCACCGCGACGAAGCTGAGCCAGAAGCCGGCCTGCGTCAGGGCCCACGGGTCCAGCAGCAGCACCGCCGCGCAGGCCAGCAGCCAGACCATGGGCCAGGGCCAGCGGCGCCCCGACAGGCGCAGCAGGCCCACAGTCGCGAGCATGGTGACCGTGCGCTGCGACGGCACGCCCCAGCCGCTGAACAGCGCGTAGGCCCCGGCCAGCGCGATCCCGCCCAGCAGCGCGGCGTGCGGCGCCGGCCACCCCAGGCACAGCCGGGGGCTGCGCCGCCACAGGGCCCCCACCAGCGCGCCCGCCGCCCAGGCGAACATGGTGATGTGCAGGCCGGAGATGCTCATCAAGTGGGCCACGCCCGTGGCGCGGAACACGTCCCAGTCGGCGCGCTCGATGGCGGCCTGGTCGCCCGTGACCAGCGCCGCCACGATGCCGGCCTGGGGCCGGTCGGCCAGCCGCGCAAAGATGGCGTCGCGCGTGGCCTGGCGGGCCTGCTCCACCGGGTACTGCCAGGTGGCGGCCAGCCGCTGCGGGGCCGCGTCCCTGGCGCCGTCGCGCACATAGCCGGTGGCGCGCAGGCCCTGCTCCCACAGCCACAGCTCGTAGTCGAACCCATGCGGGTTGAGGTTGCCGTGTGGCGCCTTGGGCCGCACCGTGAACTGCCAGCGCTCACCGGCGCGCAGCTCGGCGGGCGGGCGTGCCGGCTCGCCTGGTGCCTGCCCGGAGTACCAGCCCAGCAGCAGTTGCGGCGGGACAGTCACCGTCGCGCCGTCCAGCCACGCGGCCTGCACCGCCAGCCTGAAGCGCAGGCCCGTCTCGCTGCGCTGTGGCATCGCAGCGACAACGCCTTCGACCCGCAGGTCGCGCCCCTCCAGTGCGGGCGCCAGGGCCTGGCGCTCCAGCGCCCCGGCGCGCAGCCCGCAAAGCGCCGCCACCAGGACCGACGCGGCCGCGAAAACCACGGCAACCTGGCGCCAGCCAGCTACTCTTTTGATAGCGCCATGTACAAGCAGGGCAAGGGCTACAGCCGCCAGCGCGGCGTAAGTTCCAGCCGGCCACAGCTGCGCCTGCTGTAATTGCGCGGCCGTGCCCACCACCACCCCCGCGAGCAAGGGCGGAAGGCGTCCTGGCCCGCCCTCCCCGGGATGCATCGTGTTCGGCATGACGTCATGCTCAACGCGCCATGCGATGCTCACGCCGACTGGCTCGGGACTTGCTAGTATCCATTGCATGTCCATCCATGCCGCCCTGAACCACGTCACCCACTACCGGTACGACCGGCCCGTCACGCTCGGGCCCCAGGTCATCCGGCTCAGGCCGGCGCCCCACTGCCGCAGCAATGTCATCTCGTACTCGCTGCGCATCGAGCCCGAGGGCCACTTCGTCAACTGGCAGCAGGACCCGTTCGCCAACTACCAGGCGCGCGTGGTGTTTCCCGCCAAGGTCACCGAGTTCAAGGTCACGGTCGACCTCGTGGTCGAAATGGCGGTCTACAACCCGTTCGATTTTTTCCTCGAGCCCGCGGCCGAAAATTTCCCGTTCAGCTACAGCAAGGCCCTGGCCGCCGAACTCGCGCCTTATCTCGTGGCCGACCCGGTCACGCCACTGGTCGAGGCCTACCTCGACAAGATCGACCGCACCGAGCGCCGCACCATTGACTTCCTGGTGGCCCTGAACCAGCAGGTGGCGCAGGACATCCGCTACCTGATCCGCATGGAGCCCGGCGTGCAGACGCCTGAGGAAACGCTCGCCAACGCCAGCGGCTCCTGCCGCGACTCGGGCTGGCTGCTGGTGCAGCTGCTGCGCCACTGCGGGTTGGCGGCGCGCTTCGTGTCGGGCTACCTGATCCAGCTCACCCCCGACGTCAAGGCGCTGGACGGCCCCAGCGGCACCACGGTGGATTTCACCGACCTGCACGCCTGGTGCGAGGTCTACCTGCCCGGCGCTGGCTGGATCGGACTGGACGCCACCTCGGGCCTGCTCGCGGGCGAAGGCCACATCCCGCTGGCCTGCACGCCGCAGCCCTCCAGCGCCGCGCCCATCGAGGGCGGCGTGGACAAGGCCGAGGTCGAGTTCGGCCACGCCATGGTGGTCACGCGCATCCACGAATCCCCGCGCGTGACCAAGCCCTACACCGAGGAACAATGGGCCAAGGTGCTGGCGCTGGGCGAGGCCGTCGATGCCGAGCTGGTGAGCGGCGACGTGCGCCTGACCATGGGCGGTGAACCCACCTTCGTGGCGGTCAATGACCGCGATGCACCCGAGTGGAACACCGACGCCCTGGGCCCCACCAAGCGCGGCTTTGCAACGGAACTGGTGCAGAAGCTGCGCGCCGAATACGGCGAAGGCGGCTTCTTGCACTTTGGCCAGGGCAAGTGGTACCCCGGCGAGCAATTGCCGCGCTGGGCCCTGTCGATCTGCTGGCGCGCCGACGGCCAGCCAGCTTGGAAAGACCCCACGCTGTTTGCCGATGAGCGTGTGCCATCGCACTACACCAGTGAAGACGCCAAACGCTTCACCCACCTGCTGGCCAGCAAACTCCATCTCAGCCCACGCTTCATCCAGCCCGGCTACGAAGACGTTTTCTACTACCTCTGGCGCGAGCGCCGGCTGCCTGTGAACGTCGATCCGTTCGACTCGCGGCTGGATGACGAGATGGAGCGGGCCCGCCTGCGGCGCGTGTTCGAGCAGAAGCTGGACACCGTGGTGGGCTATGTGCTGCCCCTGCAACCCGGCTCGGCCGCCGGGCGCGACAACCCCAAACTGCAGGGCCATGTCTGGAGCACCGGGCCCTGGTTCTTCCGCGACGACCGCATGTACCTGATCCCGGGTGATTCGCCCATGGGCCTGCGCCTGCCGCTTGATGCGCTGCCCTGGGTCAGCAAGGCCGACTACCCGTACCTCGTCGAGCAGGACCCGAGCGCGCCGCGCAGCGCCCTGCCCGCGGCCGCCTCGCTGCAGGCCCGTTATGCCACCACACCGGCCGTCAGCGGCGGCCGGGACCTGCCCTACCTTGCAGGCGCCAGCCAGCCCGGCGAGGCCCAGCGCCTGCGCCAGGACGGCCTGGGCCGCCACGACGCCCCGGGCAACGCCAGCGCACCCGGCCAGCCCGAGCCCGAAGGCTTCATGCAGCCGCCCACCCGCTTCGAGTCGGCCCATGGCTACACCCGCACCGCGCTGTGCGTGGAGGCGCGCGACCCGCGCCGCGCCAACGGCCCCAAGGCCGAGCGCCAGGGCAGCCCCTCGTCCATGCTCTACGTCTTCATGCCGCCGCTGGAGCGGCTCGAGGACTACCTGGACCTGCTGGCCGCCGTCGAGGCCACGGCCGCGGAACTGGGCGTGAAGATCGTCATCGAGGGCTACCCGCCGCCGCGCGACCCGCGCCTGAAGCTGCTGCAGGTCACGCCCGACCCGGGCGTGATCGAGGTCAACATCCACCCGGCGCACAACTGGGGCGAACTGGTCCAGCACACCGAATTCCTGTACCAGGCCGCGTTTGAAAGCCGCCTGAGCGCCGAAAAGTTCATGACCGACGGGCGCCACACCGGCACCGGTGGCGGCAACCATTTTGTGATGGGCGGCGCCACGCCGGCCGACAGCCCGTTCCTGCGCAAGCCCGAACTGCTCGCCAGCCTGGTGCTGTACTGGCACAACCACCCCAGCCTGAGCTACCTGTTCAGCGGCATGTTCATCGGCCCGACCAGCCAGGCCCCGCGCGTGGACGAAGCCCGCAACGACCAGCTCTACGAGCTGGAAATCGCGCTGCGCCAGATCGAAAAGAACCGCGAGATCCACGGCCAGGACATGCCGCCCTGGCTGGTGGACCGCACGCTGCGCAACATCCTGATCGACGTCACGGGCAACACCCACCGCAGCGAGTTCTGCATCGACAAGATGTACTCGCCCGACTCGGCCACCGGCCGGCTGGGCCTGCTGGAGCTGCGCGCCTTTGAAATGCCACCGCATGCGCGCATGAGCATTGCCCAGCAGCTGCTGATCCGCGCCCTCGTGGCCCGCTTCTGGAAGACCCCTTACCGGGCACCGGCCACACGCTGGGGCACGGCCCTGCACGACCAGTTCCTGCTGCCGACCTTTGTGAAGATGGACCTGAACGACGTGCTGGCCGAGATGCGCGAGGCCGGCTATGCCTTCGACACCGCATGGTTCGCGCCCCATTTCGAGTTCCGCTTCCCGCTGGTGGGCGAGGTGCAGTCGCGCGGCATGGAGCTCACGCTGCGCAACGCGCTCGAGCCCTGGCATGTGATGGGCGAGGAAGGCGCGCCCGGCGGCACGGCGCGCTATGTGGATTCGTCGCTGGAACGCATCGAGGTGCGCGTCACCGGCCTCAATGAAAGCCGCTATGTGGTCACCGTCAATGGCCATGCGCTGCCGCTGCAGCCGACCGGCACCATGGGCGAGTACGTGGCCGGCGTGCGCTACAAGGCCTGGAACCCGCCGTCGTCGCTGCACCCCAGCATCGCCACCCACGCGCCGCTGACCTTTGACATTGTCGACACCTGGATGAACCGCTCGCTGGGTGGCTGCCAGTACCACGTGGCCCACCCGGGCGGGCGCAACTACGACACCTTCCCGGTCAACTCGTACGAGGCCGAAAGCCGCCGGCTGTCGCGCTTCTTCCGCATGGGCCACACCCCGGGTGCCTTGCAGGTCCCGCCGGCCACCATCCATGTGGCGGGCAGCCGCGAGTTTCCGTTCACGCTCGACCTGCGGTCGCCACCGCCGGGCTGATGGCGTCGCCCCCTCTCTCGAAAGGCCCGCTGCGCGGGCCTTTTTCGTTCTGGGGGCGGCGCTTGCAAGGCTGCGGATTCAGCGGTATAAACCAAACGATCGTTTGTTATCTTATGCGCCAGACACCTCCCCCCGATGCCCAAAGGGCCGACAACCGCCTGCAGGCCGTGCTCGACGCCGCGGCCCGCCTGTTTGCTGGGCGTGGCTACTCCGCCACTTCCATGCGCGACATCGCCGAAGCCGCGGGCATGCTGCCGGGCTCGCTGTACTACCACTTCCCGGCCAAGGAGGCGCTGCTGGCCGCGGTCTACGAAGCCGGGGTGCGCGGCATCGTGGACGCCGCGCACAACGCCATCGCGCGCGAGACCGCGCCCTGGGCCCGGCTTGAGGCCGCCTGCGTGGCGCATCTGCAGACCGTGCTGGAAAGCAGCGACTACGCGCAGGTCCTGATCCGCGTGCTGCCCGAAGACGTGCCCTCGGTCGCGGCCCGCCTGGGCACGCTGCGCGCCGAATACGAAGCCCTGTTCCGCGACCTGGTCGCGGCCCTGCCCCTGCCAGCCGGCACCGACCGCCGTGCGCTGCGCCTGATGCTGATCGGCGCGCTCAACTGGTCGCGCTTCTGGTACCGCGAGGACGGGCGCGACTCGCCGCGCCAGATCGCCAAACGCTTTGTGCACCTGCTGCGCGATGCGCAACAACCCCAAGGAGACGCCCCATGAGCGAAAGACCCCCCAAGGTGGTCGTGACCAAGATCGGTTTCGACGGCCACGACCGCGGCAGCCGCGTGGTGGCGGCCTACCTGCGTGACGCCGGCATGGAAGTGGTTTACACACCGCCGTGGCAGGACATTGCCACCGTGGTCAAGCTTGCGCTGGAAGAAGACGCCGACGTGATCGGCATTTCGTCGCTCGCCACCGACCACCTGCTGGTGCCCCAGCTGATGGCCGCCCTGCGCGAGGCCGACATGGCGGACGTGGCGGTGATCGTGGGCGGCATCGTCCCGGCGCGCGACGAGAAGGCCCTGCTCGAGGCCGGCGTCGCCCGGGTATTCCACCCCGGCGCCGGGCTCGAGACCATTGCCGTTGAAGTGCGCGCGCTGGCCGCAGCCCGCCGCGCCCAGCTGGAGGCCTCCGAATGAACCAGCCCGCCCGCCCGGAAATTCCGCAAGCCGAATTCGAGGCCAGCCAGCGCCGCTGGCAACAGGCGTTTGACGCCAGCCCCGGCGCGGGCAAGCGCGTCGTCAACCGCTCGGGCATCGAGGTCCAGCCGCTTTACGCCCCCGCCGGCGCCGGCGCCGACTACCTCGCGCAGCAGGGTTTTCCGGGCGAGTACCCCTACACGCGGGGCATTTACGCGTCCATGCACCGGGGCCGCAGCTGGACGCAGCGCCAGCTCATCGGCCTGGGCGTGCCCGAGGACTACAACAGCCGCTTGCAGGAAATCCTGGCGCAGGGCGCCACGGCGGTCTCGCTGATCCCCTGCAACTCGGTCTACCGCGGCTACGACGCCGATGAGGTGCCACCCGAACTGCTGGGCACCTGCGGCACCGTGATCAACTCGGTGGACGACATGGACCGGGCGCTGGCCAACGTGCCACTGGAGCGCGTGTCGTGCGCCATGAACGATCCCTCGCCGTTCACGCTGCTGGCCTTCATGCTGGGTGTGGCCAGGCGGCGCGGCGTGCCCTGGGACCGCATCACGGGCACGTCCAACCAGTCCGACTGCCTCTCGCACTTCGTGGCCAACCACATGTTCTTCCGCATCGCGCTGCCGGGCGCGCGCCGCATCTTCGTGGACCACGTGGCCTACTGCGGCGAACAGGTGCCGCACTGGAACCCGGTCTCGGTGGTGGGCCAGCACATGCAGCAGGCCGGCGCCACGCCCGCCGAAGCCATGGCCTTCACCCTGTGCTCTGCCATCCAGTACGCCGACGACTGCGTGGCACGCGGCATGGACCCCGACACCTTCCTGCCGCGCTTCACCTTCTTCTTTGACATCTCGATGAGCCTGTTCGAGGAAGTGGCCAAGTTCCGCGCCGGGCGGCGCCTGTGGGCGAAGATCGCCCGCGAACGCTTTGGCGCCAAGGACCCGCGCTCCTGGCGCTTCAAGTTCCATGGCCAGACCTCGGGCGTGGACCTGACGCGCCAGCAGCCACTGAACAACATTGCGCGGGTCACCACGCAGGCCATCGCCGGCATCCTGGGCGGGCTGCAGTCGCTGCACACCGACAGCTTCGACGAAGTGCTGTCGGTCCCGACCGCCGAAGGCGCGCGCATTGCCGTGGCCACGCAGAACATCCTGCGCGAGGAAGGCCGGCTGACCGACGTGATCGACCCGCTGGGCGGTTCGTACTACGTCGAGGCCCTGACCGACCAGATGCAGCAGCAGATCGAGGCCATCATCGCCAGGGTGGACGCGGCCGGCGGCATGGGCAAGGCGGTCGAGGCCGGCCTGGTGCAGCGCATGATTGGCGAGTCGGCCTTCGCCTTCCAGCAGCGCGTGGAAAGCGGCGAGCAGACCATCGTGGGCGTCAACGCCTTCCAGGTCGAGGAAAACGCCGACGACTACCCGGGCCAGGCCTATCCCGAACGCAGCCGCATCGATGCCCAGATCGCCCGCCTCAAGGCCTTCAAGGCCGGGCGCTCGCAGCGCGCCGCCACCCAGGCGCTGGACGCGCTGGCGCGCGCGGCCCAGTCGGCCACCGACAACGTGTTCGCCGGCGTGGTCGACGCGGCCGGGGCCGGTGCGACGCACGGGGAAATCTGCGCCTGCCTGCGCCGCGAGCTGGGCTTTGGCCAGCCGCTCGCAGTGGTCTGAGCCATGGACGCGGCCACCAGCCTTGCCACCCGCGTGCGCAGCGGCGACCGGCGTGCCGTCGCGCGCGCCATCAGCGCCGTGGAGAACGACAGCGCCCAGGGGCGCCAGCTGCTGGCCGAGCTCGCCGGCCACCCGGGCCATGCCCATGTGCTGGGCATCACGGGCCCGCCCGGTGCGGGCAAGTCCACCCTGGTCAATGCGCTGGTCAAGGAGTTCGCGGCCCGCGGCCACAGCGTGGGCGTGCTCGCGGTGGACCCTTCCAGCCCGGTCAGTGGCGGCGCCGTGCTGGGAGACCGCATCCGAATGGGCGAGGTCCATGCGCAGGAGCGCGTCTTCATCCGCTCGCTGGCCACGCGCGGCCACCTGGGCGGCCTGACCCGTGGCACCCAGGACATCGTGGCCGTGCTGGACGCCGCGGGCTTCGACGTGGTCATCGTGGAAACCGTCGGCACCGGCCAGTCCGAGGTGCAGATCACCAGCGTGGCCCCGGTCAAAACCGTGGTCTGTCCACCCGGCCTGGGCGATGACGTGCAGGCGCTCAAGGCCGGCGTGCTGGAGATTGCCGACGTCTTCGTGGTCAACAAGGCCGACCTTCCCGACGCCGCGCGCACCGAGGGCGAACTGCGCACCATGCTGGCCCTGCGGCCGCCGCAGCGCCGCCCCAAAGTGCTGCAGACCGTGGCCACCAGCGGCCAGGGCATTGCGCCCCTGGCCGACGAGCTGCTGCGCCTGTCGGCCGGGGCCCCCCGCCGGGGCGCCCGCCCCGCCCCGGCGCCCCCGGCAGACGCCCACCCCACCGCCCCGCAAGACCCGGCCTCGTTGTTGCAGCACCTGGCCGGGCGCGATGCCTACCGTGCCCACCTGGGCCTGGAGTTTGTCGAAGGCGGCGACCACCATGCCACGGTCAAGCTGGCCGTGCGCGCCGAGCACCTCAATTTCTTTGGCAGCTGCCACGGCGGGGCCATCTTCTCGCTGGCCGACACCGCGCTGGGCCTGGCCTGCAACTCCCAGGGCAGCATCGCGGCGCTGGTCGACGCGCACCTGACGCTCAGCGTCGGCGTCAGGCTGGGCGATGTGCTGACCGCCCGGGCCGTGCAGACCTCGTCGTCACGCAAGCTCGCGGTCTACCGGATCGACATCACGCGCCAGGACGCCACCCTGGTGGCCAGCCTCACGGGCACGGTCTACCTCACGGGCAAACCCTTGCCAGCCACCTGACGGGCGGTGCGCCGGCTCACACCCGGGACACCGGGTTGCGGCATCATTCCTGCAAGCCGCCGCTTATCCGGCCTGGACGTCGTCGTCATGCAACATGTGCATGGACCGCCACGTGACGGCAATGTGACAATAGGACACAGTGGACAAACATACAGATTCAGCCAGCTCGCTTTTCGACGCTGATGCCCAGGAAGCCCCCGCGGCCCTGGCCGCGGCCCTGGCACCGCTGGCCTCCGCCGGCCACTTTGACGAGCTGCGCGGCACGGCCAACCCCTCACCGGACGCTTCCGCGGCCCCCCGTTTTGCAGCCCCTGGCACGCCGCTGGCGCCGCCTTGGGCCCGCTTCTTTGAAAACCTGGGGCGCGACGGCTTCAACGACCTGAACCGGCGCACCGTGAACCTGGAACGCCAGGTCCGCGACAACGGCATCACCTACAACGTCTATGCCGACGCCAACGGCCCGCAGCGGCCGTGGTCACTGGACCTGTTTCCGCTGATCATTTCGCACCAGAGCTGGCAGCAGATCGAAACCGGCGTCCTGCAGCGCGTCAAGCTGCTGGACCGCATCATGGCCGATGTGTATGGCCCGCAGCGCCTGCTGGCCGATGGCCTGCTGCCCAGTGCGCTGGTGCAGGGACACCCCGGCTACCTGCGCGCCATGCACGGCACACGGCCCGCGGGAGGCAATCACCTGCACATCGCGGCCTTTGACATGGCGCGCGACCCGCAGGGCAACTGGTGGGTGGTTTCGCAGCGCACCCAGGCGCCCTCGGGGCTGGGCTACCTGCTGGAAAACCGGCTGATCATCTCGCGGCTGTTCCCCGAGGCGTTCAGCGACATGCACGTGCAGCGCCTGGCCGCCAGCTACCGTGCCCTGGTGGACGGCATGCGCGCCATGAGCCACGCCGGGGGCGACGCCCGCATCGTGCTGCTGACCCCGGGGCCCTACAACGAAACCTACTTCGAGCACGCCTACCTCGCGCGCTACCTCGGCCTGACCTTGGTCGAAGGCAGCGACCTCACGGTGCGCGGCCAGCACCTGTACCTCAAGACGCTGCAGGGGCTCGAACCGGTCCATGGCATCCTCAAGCGGCTGGACGACGAATTCCTTGACCCGCTGGAACTGCGCAGCGACTCGCGGCTGGGCGTGCCGGGGCTGCTGCAGGTCATCCGCGCAGGCAACGTGATGATGGCCAACGCCCCGGGGTCGGCCTTCCTGGAGTCGCCGGCCTTCCTGGGCTTCCTGCCGGCGCTGTCGCGCCACCTGCTGGGCGAGGAGCTGAGCCTGCCGTCGCTGGCCACATGGTGGTGCGGCGAGCGCGCCGCCATGGAGGCCGTGCTGCCGATGCTGGGCGACAGCGTGATCAAACCCACCTGGCCCCAGTCCGCCAGCGGCGCCGAACTGGGCCGCGGCCTGTCGCGCGCCCAGCTCGACGAATGGGCCGGGCGCATCATGCGGCGCGGCGACGAGCACACCGTGCAGGGCTACCTGCCGCTGTCACAGATGCCCACCTGGAAAACCGACGCCAGCGGCGACCACATCGCGCTGCGCTCGGTCATGCTGCGGGTGTTTGCGGTGTCGGACGGCCCGCAGTCCTGGCGCGTGCTGCCCGGCGGCATGGCCCGCATCGCCAGCGCCAACCTGGAGATCGCCTCGATGCAGCGCGGCGGCAGCAGCACCGATGTGTGGGTCCTGACCGATGGCGAGGTGGACGCCACCACACTGCTGCCGCAGGAGCACCTGGGCCCCGCCGTCGCCCACCGCAGCCGGCTGGTGACCAGCCGCGCCGCCGAGAACCTGTTCTGGCTGGGCCGCTACACCGAGCGCGCCGAGAACATCATCCGGCTGGCCCGCCTGACGCTGGAGTGCCTGAACGGCGAGGACCAGTCCTCGCCCGCGCTGCTGGGCTGGCTCAGCGATCTCGCGATCGACCACGGGCTGGTGCTGCCCACCGTGCCCCCCGCCACGCAGGGCAGGCGCGTGTTCGAGCGCTCGCTGATTGCCATGCTGAGCGACACCGAGCACGCCACCAGCGTGGGCTACAACCTGCGCGCGCTCAAGCGCGCGGCCTCGGCGGTGCGCGAGCGCCTGTCGCAGGACCAGTGGAACGTGATCGTGCGGGCCGAGGCCGAGTTCTTCCGCCAGTGCGCCATCTGCACGGATGACGGCGACTATTCACCCGTGGAGGCCATGCGCATCCTGGACAGCGCCAATGGCGCCATGGCGGCCATGACCGGGGCCCAGACCGACCGCATGATGCGTGACGACGGCTGGCGCCTGCTGTCCACCGGCCGCCACATCGAGCGCCTGGGGTTCCTGGCCTCGGCGCTGGCCTCGGGCTTCGAGACCGGCACGGTGTTCGACGATGGCGGCTTCGAGGCCATCGTGGCACTGTTCGACAGCACCATCACCTTCCACGACCAGTACCAGCGGCGCCACGACGTGCCCGCGCTGCTGGACCTGCTGGTGCTGGACCGCGACAGCCCGCGCTCGCTGGGCTGGGTCGCGCAGACCCTGCGCGGCCGGCTGGCCAAGCTCGAGGGGCTGGCGGCTGGCGAAATCCCCGAGGTGGCGCAGTCCGTGCCCGACCCGCAGGCGCTCTCGCTCGAACAGCTGTGCGAGCGTGACGCCAGCGGCCACTACACCCGCCTGATCGCGCACCTGCAGCATTGCACCGACGCGGCCTGGCGCCTCTCCGACGCCCTGAGCGCGCGCTATTTCACGCATTCGGACGACGCGCGGCAAAGCCTGGGCGCCTGACTGAGCGCAACCCCACCATGCAACTGCGCCTGATCCACGAAACGGTGTATGACTACACCCCGCCGGTCAAGTACGCCCAGCACATGGCGCACCTCAAGCCGCGCGCCAGCGACTGCCAGCAGTTGCTCAGCCATTCGCTCACCGTGAGCCCCGAGCCGGCCCAGCAGAGCGAGGCACTGGACGTGTTCGGCAACACCCGCTCGTTCTTCAGCCTGCAGGCCGCGCACGAGGAACTGCGCGTGGTCGCCGACAGCCTCGTGGCCACGCTGGCGCCGCCCTTGCCCGAGCCGGGACTGCCCTGGGAACAGGTGCGCGAGCGCATGCGCTACCACCGCGGCGCGGCCTACGACGCGGCCACCGAGTTCACCTTTCCGTCGCCCTACGTGCCGCGCCACGAAGACTTCGTGGCCTACGCGCGGCCCAGCTTCTCGGCCGACCGGCCCCTGGTGGAGGCCGCGCGCGACCTGATGGAGCGCATCCACCACGACTTTGTCTATGAGTCGGAAGTGACCGAGGTCAGCACCCCGGCCCTGGAGGCGCTGGCCCTGCGCAAGGGCGTGTGCCAGGACTTCGCCCACATCATGGTGGCCTGCCTGCGCGGCATGGGCCTGCCCGCGCGCTACGTCAGCGGTTACCTGCTGACCGAGCCGCCGCCCGGCCAGCCGCGCCTGGTGGGCAGCGACGCCTCGCATGCCTGGGTCTCGGTCTGGTCCCCAGGGCGCGATGGTGGCGGGGCCTGGTGCGACCTGGACCCCACCAACAACCGTGCGCCCGGCGAGGACTACGTGACGCTGGCCGTGGGGCGCGACTATTCAGATGTTTCACCGATCCGCGGCGTGATTCATGGGGGCGAGGGCCATACACTCAAGGTCGCCGTGACGGTTCACCCCGTCGATGAAGAACCCCAAGCCAAGGAGCCCGTCGCATGAGCGTTTACGACAAGCTGAAAGAACTCAACATCACCCTTCCCCCCGTGTCGGTACCCGCCGCCGCCTACGTGCCGTTCGTGCAGACCGGCAAGCTGGTCTTCCTGAGCGGCCACATCGCGCGCCAGGACGGCAAGCCCTGGGTGGGCCAGCTGGGCAAGGAACTGGCCACCGAGCAAGGCAAGGCCGCCGCGCGCGCCGTGGCGATCGACCTGATGGGCACGCTGCACGCCGCCGTGGGCGACCTCAACAAGGTCAGGCGCATCGTCAAGCTCATGAGCCTGGTCAACTCCACCCCCAGCTTCACGGAGCAGCACCTGGTGACCAACGGCGCCAGCGAGCTGTTCGGCCAGGTCTTTGGCGACAAGGGCGCCCACGCGCGCAGCGCGTTTGGCGTGGCGCAGATCCCGCTGGGCGCCTGCGTTGAAATCGAGCTGATCGCCGAGCTGGAGTAACCCGCTGGGGTTGCTACAAACTATGTAGCACGAAGTGGCCGCGGGCTCTGGACTCCAGCCACTTTCGACCCCTATTCCACGCGTTCAACGGTCACCGGCCTGAACGTGAAGCTGCCGTCCCTGCCCTTGCGGCCGCGGGCGGCCCGGGCATTGTTGAGCGAGCGGATTTCCAGCACCTCCTCGCGCTCCTTGTCGCGGAACACGCCGGTGATGCGCACGCTGCGCGTGTAGGCAGCAGCCCCCGCAAGACTGTCTTTCTTGTCCAGGTCCATCAGCATCAGGCCGCGCCCGCCGCTGGCCATGGTTTTGAGCTCGCTGATCTCGAACGTCAACACACGGCGGCTGGTGGAAACACAGGCCACGTGCGTGGCGGGCACCTGCAGCGCCGAGGCGGTGGCGCCCGCCGGCGGCGGCACGTTGGCCGGCGAAGGCCGGCACACCGTTTCACCCTCGCCCAGGCTCATGAAGGCCTTGCCGGCCTTCTGCCGGGAGATCATGTTTTCAACCGTTGCCAGGAAGCCATAGCCGCCCGAATTGCTCAGCAGCAAAAAGGCGCCGGCGGCCCCGGCAAAGTAATGCAGCAGCTGGGTGCCGGCTTCAAGCTCGATCAGCGTGGTGACGGGCTGGCCGTCGCCGCGCGCGCCGGGCAGCGTGGCCACCGGCACGGAATAGACCCGGCCATTGCTGCCAAAGGCCAGCAGGGTGTCGACGGTGCGGCATTCAAACGTCCCGTAGAGCCCGTCGCCGGACTTGAAGGCAAAGCTCGCGGCCTCGTGCCCATGGCCGTTGCGCGCGCGCACCCAGCCTTTTTGCGAGACCACCACGGTCACCGGCTCGTCGACGATTTTCACTTCGGCCACGGCCCGCTTCTCGGCCTGGATCAGCGTGCGGCGCGCATCGGCGAACTGCTTCGCGTCGGCCTCGATTTCCTTGATCAGCAGGCGGCGCAGGGCCGCGGCGCTGCCCAGGATGTCCTCGAGCTTCTTCTGCTCGTCGCGCAGCGAGGCCAGCTCCTGCTCGATCTTGATGGCTTCGAGCCGCGCGAGCTGGCGCAGCCGGATTTCAAGAATGTCCTCGGCCTGCCGGTCGCTCAGACGGAACCGCGCGATCAGCGCGGCCTTGGGCTCGTCGCTCTGGCGGATGATGGCAATCACCTCGTCGATGTTGAGCAGCACCAGTTGCCGGCCCTCGAGGATGTGGATGCGCGCCAGCACCTTGTCCAGCCGGTGCTGCGAGCGGCGCTGCACGGTCTGCTGGCGAAAGTCGATCCATTCCTGCAGCATCTGGCGCAGCGACTTCTGCACCGGCTTGCCGTCGAGGCCGACCATGGTGAGGTTGACCGGCGCCGAGGTCTCCAGGCTGGTGTGGGCCAGCAGCGCGGTGATCAGCTCCTGCTGGCTGATGCGGCTGGTCTTGGGCTCGAACACCAGGCGCACCGCGGCGTCCTTGCTCGACTCGTCGCGCACCGCGTCGAGCACGGCCAGCACCGAGGCCTTGAGCAGGGTCTGCTCCTGGCTCAGGGCCTTCTTGCCGGCCTTGACCTTGGGGTTGGTGAGCTCCTCGATCTCCTCGAGCACCTTCTGGGTGCTGACGCCCGGCGGCAGTTCGGTCACCACCAGCTGCCACTGGCCACGCGCGAGGTCCTCGATCTTCCAGCGCGCGCGGACCTTGAGCGAGCCGCGCCCCGTGCGGTAGGCCTCGGCAATGTCGGTGGCGCTGCTGATGATCTGGCCGCCGCCCGGGTAGTCGGGGCCCGGCACCAGGGCCAGCAACTCCTCGTCGGTGAGTTTGGGGGACTTGATCAGCGCCACGCAGGCCTGGGCAATCTCGCCCAGGTTGTGGCTCGGGATTTCAGTGGCCAGGCCCACGGCAATGCCGCTGGCGCCGTTGAGCAGCGTGAACGGCAGGCGCGCGGGCAACTGGCGCGGCTCCTCGGTGGAGCCATCGTAGTTGGGCACGAAGTCCACCGTGCCCTCGTCGATCTCGTCCAGCAGCAGGCTGGTGATGCGCGACAGGCGCGCCTCGGTGTAGCGCATGGCGGCGGCGCCATCGCCGTCGCGGCTGCCAAAGTTGCCCTGGCCGTCAATCAGCGGGTAGCGCTGGCTGAAGTCCTGGGCCATGCGCACCAGCGCGTCGTAGGCGGCCTGGTCGCCGTGCGGATGGAAACGGCCCAGCACATCGCCCACCACACGCGCGCTCTTGACGGGCTTGGCGCCGCTGTTGCCCGAAAAACCCAGCCCCATGCGCGACATGCTGTAGAGGATGCGCCGCTGCACAGGCTTTTGCCCATCGCAGACATCGGGCAGCGCGCGGCCCTTGACCACGCTCAGCGCGTATTCCAGGTAGGCGCGTTGCGCGTAGGTAGCCAGGTTGAGCTGCGCGTCATCGCCGCTGTCGAGGGAAATCAGGTCTTGCTCCATGAATCAGGTCAGGTCTATGCACTCAGAAAAAAATACGCAGGCGCTCAGGCCTGAAGTTCGTCGGCCGTCACGCTCACGATGCGCCGCTCCGAGGCCTGGGCCATCTGGTCGTCCAGCCGGTGCGCCAGCCGGCTCAGGATGGCCTTGGCGGTCAGGCCGCTCAGCGGCACGGCGGCCGCCACCATGCGGAACTGCAGGAATTCCGCCGGCGCCTTGGGCAGCGGCTCCTTGAGCCCGGCCACGAGAATCCGCGTGCCCAGGTTGGCGGCGCCCTCGGCCAGTGCCACGCCTTCGGCCAGCACGGCAATGCGCGCGTGCGAGATGCGCGCCGCCACGTCGGCCTCGCCCAGCGAGCGGCGGATGCGGCTGGCCGCTTCAATGACGGCCGACTCGCCCACCTCGGGGCCGAACTCGCGCGTGAGCGCGCCCAGGTTCTCGATTTCCACCAGCAGCAGCACGCTGGGGTGGCCATAGCGGCGCAGGATGGCGCGCGCGGCCTCGACCCGGTCGGCAAAGATCAGCGGCGTGCTCAGGCCGGTCAGCGGGTCGGTGACCTTGCGCGCATCCACCCGCACCCGGGTTTCGGCAAACACCCGGCTGCGCCACACGGTGGCCAGGTACACGCCCGAAGCCCACAGCGTGAGCGCCGAAGCCAGCAGGTAGGGCGCGCGCGGCAGCAGGCCCAGCAGCTCGCCCCCCAGGCCCGCGGCCGCCAGCAGCAGGGCCAGCAAGCCGGCCGTGAGCCACCAGACCCAGGGCTGGCTTTGCGGCCAGGCCCGCAGGATCACCAGCAGCACCACCGCCGCGAACAGCGCCGTGCCCGGCAGCAGCAGGATCCAGCCACCGGCCCAGCTGGCCAGCGCGAACAGCGGAAGCACCGCGCTGGCAACCACCAGGGCCACGCGCAGGTTGCGCATGGCGCCGGCGTGGTTGACCAGTTCGCGCAGCACCAGGCCCGTGAGCGCCAGCGCCATCAGCATCGCGGTCTCGGGCAGCCACTGCCCGACCCTGGCGGGCAAGGGCACCAGCACCGACAGCAACACGACCAGCCCGAGCAGAACGGCCACCGCGTGCAACAGCAAGGCGCGCTCACGGTAGGCGCTGGCGATCAACACGGAAAAGAAGGCCACCAGCAGCTGGGCACCGGCAAAGCCCCCCAGCAACAGCAGGTCCTGGCTTTCAAACGCCGACAAGGACAGGGCGGCCTCCATCAGCCGCGCCGGGCCCGGCGCAAGGGCCATGAAGTTTGCCGGCACGCCATGTTCAGTCGCGTTCGATCCGGAATTCCGCCTCGGCGGGCGCGGCGGCCACGGGCGCCAGCGCCAGCGGCGGGACCATGTTGCCGCGGCCACCCATCATGTTGGCGCGCCCTGCGGGCAGCTCGATGCGCACCCGGTGGGGCGCCCGGCGCTCGGCCAGTGCCTCAGGGGGCTTGAGCATGGTGTACAGCTGCATCACGGTCTTCACGTAGTTCTGCGTTTCGCGGTAGTTGGGGATGCGGTTGCCTGCGCGCTGCACCGCGCCCTCGCCCGCGTTGTAGGCCGCCAGCGCCAGTTCCAGCTGGCCCGGGAACATCTTGATCAGGTCGCTGAGGTAGCGGCTGCCGGCACGCACATTGGTGCGCGGATCGGTCAGCTTCTTCTCGACCGGGGTCTTGGCGTCGCCCTTGACGCCATAGCGCTCGGCCGTGGCCGGAATGATCTGCATCAGCCCCACGGCCCCGCGCGGCGACACGGCACGGGCATCAAACCCCGATTCGGTGGCAATCAGCGCCTGCAGCAGTTCGTAGTCGATGTGGTGCTTGCTCGAGGCCTCGCGCAGGTGGTGCTTGACCTGCTTGTAGCTGGGCGACACCTCGAAGAACGCAATCAGCTTGGGCGGCGCGGTGGGCACGGCCACGGCCCGGGGCATGTGCACCACGTTCTGCAGGCCGGCGGCGGTGTCGAAGCTCTCGCCGCCACGGAAAAAGAGCTCATAGCGCTCGTCCAGCCGGGTGGCCGCGAAGTGGGCCACGCCCTTGCCATCGACATAGCCCCAGACGTCCGCCAGCGCGGGCGTGGCCCCCAGGGCCCCGAACAGACAGGCAGCCAGGACGCGCCAGCCAGACCAGCATTTCATGAAAACATCTCCAGTCCCTGGCCGCGCCGGGCCGCAAATTCGGCCGCCAGCATGGACATCACAATCAGCGAGTCATGGCCGCCGGCCACCCGCACCGCGTCGCGCAGGCGGCCCTCGAGCACAAAGCCCTCGTGCGCATACAGGGCCTGCGCCCGGGCATTGCGCTCCTTCACGTCAAGCCAGAAGCGGTGCGCGCCCAGGTCGTCAAAAGCCACCTTCTTGGCCACCCGCAAGGCCGCGCGGCCGTAGCCCAGGCCCTTGTCCCGGACCACCATGCGCTTGAGCTCGATGGACTGGTGCGGGCTGCGGCAGCCAATCAGGATCACGAAGCCCGCGGCGTCCAGGCCCGCGCCGCCCTCGATGATGAAATGGCGGAAGTCCGGGAAGCGGATGGCCGCCTCATGCTGCGTGCGCTCCCAGGGCGTGATGAAAGGCAGGTTGGCCTCGTCCTGCTCGAGCGAAAGCACGAAATCCAGGTCGCTTTGCATCGTGGGGCGCAGGCGCACCCGGGCCGGTGTGCGGTCGGTCGTGACGGTGGGCGCAATGGCGGTCATGGGCAGTGTTCAGATGTCGATCTCGACCGCATCGCCGTGCAGTTCCATGAGCTCGCGCCGGGCAGCGGCTTCGCCCTTGCCCATGAGTTTGGTGATCAGGCTTTCAGTTTGCAGGAAATCAAGCGCGCCCAGCTGCACCGGCAACAGGCGGCGGGTATCGGGATTGAGCGTGGTTTCCCACAATTGTTCCGCACTCATCTCGCCCAGGCCCTTGAAGCGGCTGATGGTCCAGGCCCCCTCACGCACACCTTCCTTGCGCAACTTGTCAAGAATGGCAGTCAACTCACCTTCATCCAGCGCATACACCTTGGACGCGGGCTTCTTGCCACGGGCCGGCGCGTCCACCCGGAACAGCGGCGGGCGTGCCACGTAGAGGTGGCCGGCCTCGATCAGCTTGGGGAAATGGCGGAAGAACAGCGTGAGCAGCAAGACCTGGATGTGCGAGCCGTCCACATCGGCGTCGCTCAGGATGCAGACCTTGCCGTAGCGCAGGCCGGACAGGTCCGGCGTGTCGTTGGGCCCATGCGGGTCCACGCCGATGGCCACGGCAATGTCATGAATCTCGTTGTTGGCAAACAGCCGGTCGCGCTCGACCTCCCAGGTGTTGAGCACCTTGCCGCGCAACGGCAGGATGGCCTGGCATTCCTTGTCGCGGCCCATCTTGGCGCTGCCGCCAGCCGAGTCGCCCTCGACCAGGAAGACCTCGTTGTGGCTGATGTCCTTGCTCTCGCAGTCGGTCAGCTTGCCGGGCAGCACAGCCACGCCCGAGCCCTTGCGCTTCTCGACCTTCTGGCCCGCCTTTTGCCGGGTCTGGGCGGCCTTGATGGCGAGTTCGGCGAGCTTTTTGCCGTATTCCACATGCTGGTTGAGCCACAGCTCCAGCGCCGGGCGCACAAAGCTGGACACCAGCCGCACCGCATCGCGCGAATTGAGCCGCTCCTTGATCTGGCCCTGGAACTGGGGGTCCAGCACCTTGGCCGAGAGCACATAGCTGGCGCGCGCAAACACGTCCTCGGGCAGCAGCTTGACGCCCTTGGGCAGCAGGCTGTGCAGTTCAATGAAGCTCTTGACGGCGTTGAACAGGCCGTCGCGCAGGCCGCTTTCGTGCGTGCCGCCGGCGCTGGTGGGGATCAGGTTGACATAGCTCTCGCGCACCGGCTGGCCGTCTTCGGTGAAGGCCACGCACCACGAGGCGCCCTCGCCTTCGGCAAAGTTCTCGTTGCTGTCGGCAAAGCCCTCGCCCTCGAACAGCGGGATCACCGGGTCGCCATTCAGCGTCTGCATCAGGTAGTCGCGCAGGCCGCCCTTGTAAAGCCAGGTCTGGGTGTCCCTGGTTTTCTCGTTGACCAGGGTCACGCTCACGCCGGGCATCAGCACGGCCTTGCTGCGCAGCAGGTGGGTCAGCTCGGCCATGGGCAGGGCCGAGGACTCGAAGTACTTGCCGTCAGGCCAGACGCGCACGCTGGTGCCCTGCTTGCGGTCGCCCTCGGCGATCGGCCTCGTCACCAGCGGCTCGGTGACATCGCCGGCTTCAAACACCAGCCGCGCGGCCTGGCCGTCGCGGTAGCTGGTGGCCTCGAGCCGTTTGGCCAGCGCATTGGTCACGCTCACGCCCACGCCATGCAGGCCGCCCGAAAAACTGTAGGCGCCGCCCTTGCCCTTGTCGAACTTGCCGCCCGCGTGCAGGCGGGTGAACACCAGCTCGATCACGGGGGCCTTCTCTTCGGGGTGCAGGCCAAACGGGATGCCGCGGCCGTCGTCGTCGACGCTGACCGAGCCGTCGGCGTGCAGCGTGACCTTGATCTTCTTGCCGTGCCCGGCAAGCGCCTCGTCAGCCGAGTTGTCCAGCACTTCCTGGATCACGTGCAGCGGGTTGTCGGTGCGCGTGTACATGCCCGGGCGCTGCTTGACGGGCTCCAGCCCCTTGAGCACGCGGATCGAGCCCTCGGAATAGTCGGTGGGTAGTTTGGTGGCCATGGGAGGAGCGATTGTAGTATCCCCGGCGGCTTTCATCTGTACAAACATCCAGTATCCAGCCCCGCCCTCCCCATTCATGCACGGCAGGCATCAATCCCCTGAAAAGCTTTCAAGAGCCAGATCTCCCGTCTTTCGCTACATTCCTTGCCCATGACAACGCACAACAAACCGCTCTCCATGGTGCAGGTGCTGGCCTGCGGCGCCGCCATCGTGACCCTGTCCATGGGCATCCGCCACGGTTTCGGCCTGTGGCTGCAACCCATCACCCAGGCCCAGGGCTGGACCCGCGAAACCTTTGCCTTTGCCATCGCGATCCAGAACCTGTCCTGGGGCGTGTTCGGCATCTTTGCCGGCATGCTGGCCGACCGGTTTGGCGCCTTCCGCGTGCTGATGGGCGGCGCCGTGTTCTATGCCGCCGGCCTTGCGGGCATGGCGCTGTCGCCCAATGCCTTCAGCTTCACGCTCACCGCGGGGGTGCTGATCGGCGCGGCGCAGGCCGGCACCACCTACGCCGTGGTGTACGGCGTGATCGGCCGGCAGATTGCGGCCGAGCGGCGCTCCTGGGCCATGGGGGTGGCCGCTGCCGCGGGCTCCTTTGGCCAGTTCCTCATGGTGCCGGTGGAAGGCTTCCTCATTTCGGGCATTGGCTGGCAGCAGGCGCTGCTGGCACTGGGCATGGCCGTGCTCTTGATCGTGCCGCTGGCGCTGGGCCTGCGCGAGCCGGGCTTTGGCGGCGGCGCGGCGCCGGCGCGCGAGCAGACCATCGGCCAGGCGCTGCGCGAGGCCTTCAAGTACCCCAGCTTCCAGCTGCTCATGGCGGGCTACTTCGTCTGCGGCTTCCAGGTGGTCTTCATTGGCGTGCACATGCCCAGCTACCTCAAGGACAAGGGCCTGTCGCCCCAGGTCGCGAGCTACGCGCTGGCGCTGATCGGCCTGTTCAATGTGTTTGGCACCTACATCGCGGGCACGCTGGGCCAGCGGCTGGCACGGCGCAAGATCCTCGCCTTCATCTACCTGGCGCGCGCGGTGGCCATCAGCGTTTTCCTGGTGGTGCCGCTGTCGCCGGCCAGTGTCTATGTGTTCTCCAGCGTCATGGGCCTGCTGTGGCTGTCCACGGTGCCGCCGACCAATGCCACGGTGGCGCAGATTTTCGGCGTGGCCCACCTCTCCATGCTGGGCGGCTTTGTGTTCTTCAGCCACCAGATCGGCTCGTTCATGGGCGTGTGGCTGGGCGGCTACCTCTATGACCGCACCGGCAGCTACGACATCGTCTGGTACATCGCCATCGCGCTGGGTATCTTTGCCGCGCTGATCAACCTGCCGGTCAAGGAAAGCGCGATCCAGCGCGGCCTGCCGCAGGCCGCCGGGGCCTGAGGTGCGGCAGCGGGCCCGCCACCTGCTGGCCTGGGGCGTGGCGCTGGCCGTGCTGCTGGCGGTGTTTGCCCTGTACACAAGGCCGGACTTTCTGGTGACACTGGCGGACCAGCTCTGGGCCTGTTTCTGAGGCGTTTTCAAGCCAAAACGGGCGCCAGTCCACGCCCCTTCTGTACAGGCTGCTATGAAAACAATCGTAATTACCGGCGCCTCCGACGGCATTGGCGCCGAGATGGCGCGCCAGCTCGCGCAGGCCCATGGCGCCGGCGTTGCCCTGGTGCTGGCTGCCCGCAATGAACAGGCCCTGCAGGCCGTGGCCGCGCAATGCAGCGCCCTGGGCGCGCAGGCCCTGGTCGTGCGGACCGATGTGGCCCACGAGGCGCAATGCCGCGCGCTGGTGGCCGCGGCCGTGGCGCGCTTCGGCGGTGTGGATGCCCTGATCAACAACGCCGGCGTTTCGGCCCAGGCCCTGTTTGCCGATGTCAAGGCCGAGGACCTGGGCTGGTACGAGCAGCTCATGCGGGTCAACCTCTGGGGCAGCGTGTGGTGCACCCACGCGGCCCTGCCACACCTGAAGGCTTCGCGCGGCCAGATCGTGGCGGTGTCGTCGCTGGCCGGGCTGGTCGGCGTGCCGGGGCGCACGGCCTACAGCGCCACCAAGTTCGCGATGACCGGCTTTTTCGAGGCCTTGCGGGCCGAGCTCGGGGTTGCGGGCGTGAGCGTCACCACCGCCTACCCCGGTGTGGTGGCCACCCAGATCCGCTACCGCGGCTACAACGCGGCCGGCGTGGCCGCAGGCGCCAGCGGCCTCAAGGAAGACGACGCCATGAGCGTGGAGGAATGCGCCGGCCTGATCCTGCGCGGCATGGCCCGGCGTGACCGCGAAGTGGTGATGACGGCCAGGGGCAAGCTGGGGCGCTTCATAAAGCTGATCGCTCCGGGCCTGGTCGAGAAGATGGCCCTGGCGGCACTCAAGGACGAGGTCAAGCCCGGCTGATGCACGCAAGCGAAGTCCCTTCCGCCTGGGTCCGCCGCTGGTCGCACCTGGTGCCCGCGGGCGGCACGGTGCTGGACGTGGCCTGTGGCATGGGCCGCCACCTGCGCTGGTTTCATGAGCGAAATCATCCGGTCGTCGGCGTGGACCGGGCACCTGCTGCTATTGAATCCATAGCAGGCCTGGGTGAGGCCGTGCTCGCGGACATCGAGGGCGGGCCCTGGCCGTTCACGGGCCGGGCTTTTGCCGGCGTGGTGGTGACACATTACCTGTGGCGGCCCCTGCTGCCCTCGATCGTGGCCAGCGTGGCACCGGGCGGCGTGCTGATCTACGAAACCTTCGCCGCCGGCAATGAAACCGTGGGCAAGCCCTCGCGCCCCGACTTCCTGCTGCAACACGGGGAACTGCTGCGCGCCTGCGAGGGCCTGCGGGTGGTGGCCTACGAAGACGGCTTTCTGGACGCGCCGCAGCGCTTTATCCAGCGCATTGCCGCGGTGCGGGAGCTGCCCGGGGAACCCCGGGCGCGCCATCCGCTCTAGTTAGAATGCTCCTTTCCCGTTCAGAACTGCGGACATGACACCGATTACAGGCAGCATCGTGGCGCTCGTCACCCCGATGCACGAAGACGGCAGCGTGGATTACCCCACCCTGCGCAAACTCATTGACTGGCACATTGCCGAAGGCACCGATTGCATTGGCGTGGTCGGCACCACGGGCGAGTCGCCCACGGTGAATGTCGAGGAGCACCAGGAGATCATCCGCGTCTCGGTGGAGCAGGCCAACAGGCGCGTGCCCATCATGGCCGGCTGCGGCGCCAACTCCACCGCCGAGGCGATTGAGCTGGCCCGGTTTGCCAAAAAGGTCGGCGCCGACTGCCAGCTGCAGGTCGTGCCCTACTACAACAAGCCCACGCAGGAGGGCCAGTACCAGCACTTCAAGGCCATCGCCGAAGCCGTGGGCGACCTGCCCACCGTGCTGTACAACGTGCCCGGCCGCACGGTGGCCGACATGCAGCATGACACCGTGCTGCGGCTGGCCCAGGTGCCCGGCATCGTGGGCATCAAGGAAGCCACCGGCAACATCGAGCGCGCGCAATGGCTGATCCGCGAAGTGCCCAAGGGCTTCGCCATCTACTCGGGCGACGACCCCACCGCGGTCGCGCTCATGCTGTGCGGCGGCCAGGGCAATGTCAGCGTCACCGCCAACATCGCGCCGCGGCTGATGCACGAGCTGTGCGTGGCCGCCACGGCTGGCGACGCGAAGCGCGCCATGGACATCCAGTTCAAGCTCATGCCGGTGCACAAGCAGCTGTTCGTCGAGGCCAACCCGATCCCGCTCAAGTGGGCCATGGCCCGCATGGGCCTGTGCGGCGGCACCATGCGCCTGCCCATGACCCCGCTGTCCCCCGCCAACGAGGCGGTGGTGGAAGGCGCGCTGCGCGCCAGCGGCCTGCTCGCGTCCTGAACCCGAATCATCAAGAGGATCCCTACGTGAAGAACATCGCAAGATTCGGGCTGCTGGCCCTGTCCCTCTCGCTGGCGGCCTGCAGCACCTTCGAGAGCGACAAGATCGACTACAAGAGCGCCAGCCGCGGTACCTCGCTCGAGGTGCCGCCCGACCTGACGCAGCTGTCGCGCGACTCGCGCTATGTGGTGCCCGGCGGCGCGGTCACGGCCAACAGCTACCAGGCAGGCCAGGCCGTACCCGGAGCGCCCACAGCGGCATCCACCCTGGGCGATGTGCGCATCGAACGCGCGGGCAACCAGCGCTGGCTCGTGGTGAGCCGTCCGGCCGACCAGCTCTGGGGGCCGATCCGCGACTTCTGGCAAGAGAATGGCTTCCTGCTCACGCTGGACCAGGCCAGCCTCGGCATCATGGAGACCGACTGGGCCGAAAACCGCGCCAAGCTGCCGCAGGATTTCATCCGCAATGCGCTGGGCAAGGTGTTTGATTCGCTCTACTCCACCAGCGAGCGTGACCGCTTCCGCACCCGCCTGGAGCGCACCGCCAGTGGCGGCACCGAAATCTACATCAGCCACCGCGGCATGATGGAGGTGTACAGCAACACCCAGAAGGACCAGACCGTCTGGCAGCCGCGGCCATCCGACCCGGAACTCGAAGCCGAATTCCTGCGCCGCCTGATGGTCAAGCTCGGCGTGCCGCAAGAGCAGTCCAAGGCCCTGATCGCCACCGGCGCCACCAAGCCCACCTCGCGCGTGGCCACAGTGGGCGACCAGCCCGTGGTCGTGGTCGACGAAGGCTTTGACCGCGCCTGGCGCCGCGTCGGCCTGACGCTGGACCGCACCGGCTTCACCGTGGAAGACCGGGACCGCAGCCAGGGCACCTACTTCGTGCGCTACGTCGAGCCCAACCCCGACAAGAAGGAACCCGGATTCTTCGGCAAGCTGTTCAGCTCGTCGGGCCCGGTCAAGCCGCCGCTCAAGCTGCGCATCAACCTCAAGAGCCAGGGTGAGTCCACCACCGTGTCGGTGCTCAACGCCAATGGCGCGCCTGAGGTGTCGGCCAACGCCCAGCGCATCGTCAAGGTCATTGCCGACGACCTGCGCTAGCGCGCGCCCGGCGCCGCCACCCATGCTGAGATTCAGGAGCCTGGGCAGCGGCAGCACCGGCAACGCCACCCTGGTGGAGGCCGGCAGCGGCACCACCACCTCACGCCTGCTGATCGACTGCGGCCTGGGCATCCGGCAACTGGATGCGCGGCTGGCACGCGCCGGCCTCGCGGCCAGCGATATTGACGCCCTGTTCATCACCCACGAGCACAGCGACCACGTGGGCTGCGCGGCAGCCTTCGCCCGGCGCTGGCGCAAGCCGGTCTGGATGAGCCACGGCACCCACATGGCGCTTGGCGAGCCCGACTTCGACGGCCTGCTGCGCACGGCGCGCGACTCCAGCCCGATCGAGATCGGCGAGCTGCGGCTGATGCCCTTCACGGTGCCCCACGATGCGCGCGAGCCGCTGCAGCTGACTTGCTCCGACGGCGCGGCCACCCTGGGCGTGCTGACCGACCTGGGCCATGCCACGGCCTATGTGCTGCAGCGGCTGGCGGGCTGCCAGGCCCTGCTGCTGGAGTGCAACCACGACCCCGACTTGCTGGCCGCGGGCAGCTACCCGCCCTTCCTCAAGCGCCGCGTTGGCGGGTTATGGGGCCACCTGGCCAACCAGGCGGCGGCCGACATCGCGCACGCGGTCAACCATGCGGGCCTGCGGCAGGTGGTGGCTGCGCACCTGAGCGAGCAGAACAACCGCCCCGAACTCGCTCAGCGCAGCCTGGCCGCGGGCCTGGGGTGCGGCCCGGGCGACGTGGCCGTGGCGGATGCCGCCGGCAGCGGGGGCTGGTTCAGCGCCTGAATTCGCGGCAACGGCCTGCCGGATGGGTACAGCCGGCAAGCCCGCGGGGCCCGGACGCAAAAAAGCCACCCGAAGGTGGCTTTTCCAATAAACCGGCGGGCGATTTACTTCTTGGGGGCAGCAGCTTCAGCAGCCTTCTTGGCGGCGTCCGCAGCAGCGTCAACGGCAGCAGTGGCCGAAGGCATGGCGGCCGGCGCGGAAGCAGCGGCAGCAGCAGGAGCGGCGCCAGAAGCAGCAGCCTCAGGAGCGGGAGCAGCCGGAGCGGGAGCCGGTGCCGGAGCAGCGGCGGGAGCCGGTGCGGGGGCGGGAGCCGGTTCTTCCTTTTTGCCGCAGGCAGCCAGCGCGGCAGCAGCAATCAGAGCCGCCAGGACAAGCGATTTATTCATTTCAGGTTTCCTTGGTTTTGCGAGATGGAACAATTTCCGAAAATTGTCACTGCAACGCTGCGGTTGCTTTGACTGAACGCGGTTGACTCGAGTGCACCATGTTCAGCCTTAAATTATATGTCGAAAGAGCGCAAGCCTTGCAAACCCTGACGACCCGGTCGTGGTTCATTTTCAACACTGGCGGTTACAAATGAATTCTAGGGTGTCAAACTGGCCCTCCTTACTCTGGAGGGGGGGCATATGCGAACTTGGACAGCATGGGATTGGATTGGCTACTCCGCTTTGTGGGTCACAGTAGTATTTTCGGCTGCGGTAGAAGGGCTTAAGAAAATGGCAAGCCCTCCAGAATTCGTATCCTCATCATGGGTTGCATTTTTTCCACTCATTCTTTTGATAGTGGCGACGAGTCTGTTGATATGGCGTGCTTTTTTCGGAGATGTCTCAAAAAAAGGCACTCCGTTTATTGCATGGCCCAAGCCATATGGGCCACCCATCATTCACGATAAACGATTCGTGAACAGCGAGGTCGAAATAGACGGCCGCAAATATGTCAAGTGCACATTTGAGAATTGCACTTTCAAGTACAACGGGACGACTGCAATTCAGCTGCAAGGATGTCATTTCATGGGGAAAATGATTTTTTCATCCGACAACCCGGCGGTTTGTGGTGCGTGGCTTCTGCTGGTTGGATTGGGAGCGGTGAAGCCCGGTCTGGATCTGCTTGATTTGGACCCATCAAATCATATTGAGCCAATAAATGGGGGTTAAGCGTTCGTCTCTGTCATCATCACGATGTCTTCCATGCTCCACAGGAAGTCAGTCATACCGGCTTCCATGGCTGGCGTGGTGCGAATGGTCTTGTGAATCTTCACGAAGTTGTAGACCATGAAGGACGGCCTGGTTTGTCTCTTTATTACAAACCCAGCGTGGAGGCCGGAAAAGCCGGGCTGCTGCGCGCCAGCCATTCGTTCAGTGACTCGCGCAACTGGAGACGGCGCTCGGGCTCGGCGCCGCTGAAGCCGGCGCAGCGCACCGGGTCGAGTCGCTGCATGGCCCAGGCCGGGCTCCAGATTGCGCTGGGCAGCTCCAGTGGGTCCGCGGCCGTGCAGGCGCGGCATTCGATGATGTGGCTCCAGGTCTTGCGCCAGGCCACAAACCGGGCGTGCTGGCGAATCACCTCGTCATAGCGGCGGGCCAGCAGCGTCACGCGCCGGCCCGTGGCGGACCAGGCCTGCAGCGACTCAGCCACCACCCGCTCACCCAGAGGCCAGTCGGCAAAGTCGGCGTCGCTCAGCACGAGTTCACGCCAGCCCTCGCGCGCGGCCGCGGCCAGCGCGTCCCGCACCAGTTGCTGGAAGTCGGTGCGGCCTTCAAAGCGGCCGGAAGCCAGGGGCGCGGGGTTGTCCTGATTCATGATGTCTTACTCCTGCGTGGCATGGGCCCAGCCGGCCTCGCACCAGGCCCGCAGCAGCGCGCGGGCGCCCTCGCTGGCGCGGGCCAGGCTGCCGGCGTCAAGATGCCTCTGGTCGGCCAGGCGCCGCATCAGCGTGGCGTCACGGCCCGAGGCGCGGTAGCTCTCGCCGTTGATGAACACATGGTGCGCGTCATGCATCATGCGCGTGCGGCGGTCCAGGTCAATGCGGCCCGTGCCACGGGGCGCTGCCGCGGCCTCTGAATCAAACCAGACACTGGCCTTGGGCTCGGTCAGGTACTCGCCCAGCGCGCGTTCCAGCGCCAGCGGCTCATCCAGCACGGCCTGCAGCGCCTCGCGCGCAAAGCCCAGCAGCGCGGGCGGAATCGCACCCGGGGAGGCCACGGCGGGCTGCGCCGGGTCGCGGTAGAGCCGCTCGCCCGCAACATCGGCCGCATCGTCGGCGGCCCGCTGCAGCAGTTCGCGCGCGAGTTCACCACGCGCCGGCGAGCGAAAACCGATGGAGTAGGTCTGGCACTCGCCTTCGGCCATGCCATCGTGCGCATAGCGTGGCGGCAGGTAGAGCATGTCGCCGGGCTCGAGCACAAACTCCTGCTCGGGCTCGAAATGGGCCAGGATTTTCAGCGGCACGTTGTCCTGCAGCGTGAGGTCCTTCTGGCGGCCAATGCGCCAGCGCCGCCGGCCCTGGGCCTGCAGCAGGAACACGTCGTAGCTGTCGAAATGAGGGCCCACGCCGCCCTGGTCGCTCGCGTAGCTGATCATCAGGTCGTCCAGCCGAGCATCGGGCACAAAGCGGAACTGCTGCAGCAGGCCGTGGATGCGGTCCTCGTGCAGGTCCATGCCTTGCACCAGCAGCGTCCAGCCCGGTGTGTGCAGCGCCGGCAGCGCACGCCGCGCGAACGGGCCCTGGCGCATCTGCCAGCGCGCGGCCGCGCCGGCGGGTTTGCCCCTGGCAGATTTTGCGGATGTGGCCGGCGCCTGCTGCTGCAAGACCAGCCTGGACTCCACCTCATCCCGCGCGGCCATGGCGAACAGCGCGGCGCGGTCCAGCAAGGGCGCCATGCCCGGGACGGCCTGGCGCACCAGCAGGGGTTTTTTCTGCCAGTGGCGCTGCATGAAACGCGCTGGGGTGAGGCCGCCCAGTAGCGGCAAGGGGGTATCGATGTCCATGGGACAATTCTGCCAATGAATCCGATCCCCGAAATTACCCCCCAATGCGTGGTGGCGCTGACCTGGACCCTGAAGGACACGCTGGGCGAAGAACTGGACGTGCTGGACGAACCCGTGGAGTTCCTCGTGGGTGGCAGCGACCTGCTCGCCAAGATCGAGGAAGCGCTGCAGGGCCACGGCCCGGGCGCGCGGCTGGACCTGCACCTGGAGCCCGAGGACGCGTTTGGCGACTACCGGGAGCAGCTGGTGTTCCTGGAGCCGCGCTCGCGCTTCCCCGCGGAACTTGAAGAAGGCATGACCTTCGAGGGCCTGCCGCCCGGCAGCAACCCCGAGGCACCCGCCGATGTGCTGTACACGGTGACCGAAATCTACCCCGAGCATGTGGTGCTGGACGGCAACCACCCGCTGGCGGGCATTGCCATCCGGCTGAGCCTGAAAGTGGAGGCCATCCGCGAAGCCACTGAAGAAGAAATCGGCCGTGGCTCGGCGGGCACCGGCTTTTTCAAGGTCCAGCCGCAGGCACCGGGCAGCCCCTACCTGCATTGAGCCAGGCCCGGGCCGCGCAGCGGCTCACAGGCCCCGGGGCTTACAGCCGGTAGATCTGGCCGTTCTCAATGCGCACGCGGTCGCCCACGCGCAGGTTGGCCGCGCTGTCCACGTCATAGGCGCGGTAACCGCCGCGGTCCACCTGGATCGAGACGCGCCAGGTTTCATGGGTCTCGGTCTTGTTGCGCTTTTCCACGTTGTTGCCCACCACGGCGCCGCCAATGGCGCCCGCGGCCGTGGCGAGGTCACGCCCGGTGCCGCCGCCGATCTGGTGGCCGATCACCGCACCCGCAATGCCGCCAATCACCGCGCCGGCGCCACTGCCCTTGCCCTTTTCCTCGGTGCGGATGACCTCGATGTTCGAGACCCGGCCGTATTCCACATAGTTGGCGGGCTGGTTGGGGTAGGCCACCGGGCTTGACGGGTAGGTCACCACCTGCTCGGCCGGGGGTTGGGGCGTGCCGCAGGCCGCCAGCGCCGCGGTCAGGGCGAGCAGCGAGGTGGCGGAAATGAATCGGGTTCTGGAAGGCAGGGCCATGGGGTTCTCCTGAAAAGCTGATGCTTCATTAGAAATCCCCAGGCGGGCGGCCCGCATCAGGCAGGCGCCCCAGCCGCTGTGCGCGCGCAGCCCTGCCCCTTGTGGGACTGGGCCGACAGCGCCGCGGCTCAGGCCTTGCCCGTGGAACCGTAGCCGCCCTCGCCGCGCTGGCTGGGCGGGAACTCCTGCACCACGTTGAACTGCGCCTGCAGCACCGGCACGATCACCAGCTGGGCCAGCCGCTCCATGGGCTCGAGCGTGAAGGCCACGTCGCTGCGGTTCCAGGCGCTGACCATGAGCTGGCCCTGGTAGTCGCTGTCGATCAGGCCCACCAGGTTGCCCAGCACGATGCCATGCTTGTGGCCCAGCCCCGAGCGCGGCAGGATCAGCGCCGCATGGCCCGGGTCCTTGAGCCAGATGGCGATGCCCGTGGGCACCAGCTGCCAGGCGTTGGGCGCCAGCGTGAGCGGCGCGTCCAGGCAGGCCCGCAGGTCCAGCCCGGCACTGCCCGGCGTGGCATAGGCGGGCAACTGGTCCGCCATGCGCGGATCAAGGATCTTGACGTCGATTTTCATGGGAATTTGAATCAAATCAGGCTGGAGTCCAGAGCCGGCGGGCTATCTCTGCTATTAATTTGCGAGCAAGCACGAGCTTGGGCCCGCGCGGCAGCGGCTGCACGCCCTGGGCATCGACCAGCAGCATCTCGTTGTCGTCCTGGCCGAATGCGAGCGGGCCGATGTTGCCCACCAGCAGGGGCACGCCCTTGCGCTCGCGCTTGGCCTGGGCATTGTTCACCAGGTCCTGGCTCTCGGCCGCAAAACCCACGCAGAACAGCTTGCCGCTTTGGGCCCGTTCACCCTGCGCGATGGTGTGCAGGATGTCGGGGTTCTCGACAAAGCTCAGCACCGGGGGCTGGCCCGAGCCGTCCTTCTTGATTTTCTGCTCGCTCATGGTCGCGGGCCGCCAGTCGGCCACCGCGGCCGTGGCCACGAACACCGTGGCCGACGGCGCCTGGGCCGCCACCGCGTCCAGCATCTGCCGGGCCGACTGCACGTCCACGCGGCGCACCCCGCGCGGCGTGGGCAGGCTCACCGGGCCGGCCACCAGCGTGACCTGTGCCCCGGCCTCGCGCGCGGCGCGGGCAATCGCAAAGCCCATCTTGCCCGACGAGTGGTTGGTGATGCCGCGGATCGGGTCCATGGCCTCAAAGGTGGGGCCGGCCGTGACCAGCACCTGCTGGCCCGCCAGCAGCTTGGGCTGGAAGAAGGCAATCACATCCTCCAGCAGTTCGGCGGGCTCGAGCATGCGGCCGTCACCGGTCTCGCCGCAGGCCTGGAAGCCGCTGCCCACGCCCAGGATGGTGGCGCCGTCGGCCGCCAGCTGCGCCATGTTGCGCTGGGTGGCCGGGTGGGCCCACATCTCGCGGTTCATCGCGGGCGCCAGCAGCAGCGGCACCTGGTCGATTGGCCGGGCCAGGCACATCAGGCTCAGCAGGTCATCGGCTGCGCCATGCACCAGCTTGACCATGAAGTCGGCGCTGCACGGGGCAATCAGGATCGCATCGGCCTCGCGGCTGAGGTTGATGTGCGGCATTCCGTTGGGCTCGCGCGCATCGAAACCGGAAACGTCGTGCGAGCCGTACACCGGGCGGTTGCTCAGCGCCTGCAGGGTCACCGGCGTGATGAACTGGCCAGCGGCCTCGGTCATCACCACCTGTACCGTGGCGCCGGCCTTGATCAGGCCGCGGCACAGTTCGGCCGACTTGTAGCACGCGATGCCGCCCGAGAGTCCCAGGACGATGTGTTTTCCGGCCAGATCATTCATGGGCCGGAATGTAGCAGAGGGATACCTCCGACCGTTCGGGGGATCCCGCCCGACCTCTATAATCTCGCTTTACCACCTCCCTCGAACCCCGCGTTCGACCCTGACATGACCAAATTTGTCTTCGTCACCGGCGGTGTGGTGTCCTCCCTTGGCAAGGGAATCGCCTCAGCCTCCCTCGCTGCGATCCTCGAATCGCGGGGCCTCAAAGTCACCCTGATCAAGCTCGACCCCTACATCAACGTCGACCCGGGGACCATGTCGCCCTTCCAGCACGGCGAGGTATTCGTGACCGACGACGGCGCCGAGACCGACCTGGACCTGGGCCACTACGAGCGCTTCATCACGACGCGCATGGGCAAGGTCAACAACTTCACCACCGGCCGCATCTACCAGTCCGTGCTCGAAAAGGAGCGCCGCGGCGACTACCTGGGCAAGACCGTGCAGGTCATCCCCCACATCACCAACGAGATCCAGGAATACGTCAAGCGCGGCGCGCGCTATGGCGAACCCGGCGCGGCCGACGTGGCCATCGTCGAGATTGGCGGCACGGTGGGCGACATCGAATCCCTGCCCTTCCTGGAGGCGGTGCGCCAGATGAGCCTCAAGATGGGGCCCAACAACGCGGCCTTCGTGCACCTGACCTATGTGCCCTGGATCGCCGCGGCCGGCGAGCTCAAGACCAAGCCGACCCAGCACACGGTGCAGAAGCTGCGCGAGATCGGCATCCAGGCCGACGCCCTGCTGTGCCGCGCCGACCGCGCCATCCCCGAGGACGAGCGCGCCAAGATCTCGCTGTTCACCAACGTCGCCGAATGGGGCGTGATCAGCATGTGGGACGTCAATACCATCTACAAGGTGCCGCGCATGCTGCACGAGCAGGGCCTGGACGGGCTGATCTGCGACAAGCTGCGCCTGAACACGCCGCCGGCCAACCTCAAGCGCTGGGACGACCTGGTCTACGAAACCGAGCACCCGAAGGAAGAGGTCTCGATTGCCATGGTCGGCAAGTACGTGGACCTGTCCGACAGCTACAAATCGCTCAACGAGGCGCTGCGCCACGCCGGCATGAAGAACCATGCTCGCGTGAAGATCGACTACGTCGACTCCGAAACCATCACGCCCGACACCGTGTCTCGCCTGGCCAAGTACGACGCCCTGCTGGTGCCCGGCGGCTTTGGCAAGCGCGGCATCGAGGGCAAGATCTGCGCGGCGCGGTTCGCGCGCGAGAACAAGCTGCCCTACCTGGGCATCTGCCTGGGCATGCAGGTGGCCACCATCGAATTCGCGCGCCATGTGGCCGGCCTCAAGGACGCCAACAGCACCGAGTTCGAGCCCGACAGCCCGCACCCGGTGATTGCGCTGATCACCGAGTGGAAGGACGCCGACGGCACCATCAAGACGCGCGACGAGAACTCCGACCTGGGCGGCACCATGCGGCTGGGCGCGCAGAGCTCCGATGTGGCGCGGGGCACGCTGGCCCACAAGATCTATGGCGATGTGGTGACCGAGCGGCACCGCCACCGCTACGAAGCCAACGTGAACTATCTCGAGCCCCTGCGCCAGGCCGGCCTGGTGATCTCGGCGCTGACCCAGCGCGAACAGCTCACCGAAATCGTCGAGCTGCCTCAGGACGTTCACCCCTGGTTCATGGGTGTGCAGTTCCACCCCGAGTTCAAGTCCACTCCCTGGGATGGCCACCCGCTGTTCAACTCGTTCATCAAGGCCGCGCTGGACCACCAGGCCGCCGGCAACAAGTCGCTGAAGGCAGTGGCATGACCGCTACCGGAGGGGCATCATGAATCTTTGCGGCTTTGACATCGGGCTGGACCAGCCCTTCTTCCTGATCGCCGGCCCCTGTGTGGTGGAGTCCGAGCAGCTGCAGATGGACACCGCGGGCACGCTCAAGGAGATCACCGCGTCACTGGGCATCCCGTTCATCTTCAAGAGCAGCTTTGACAAGGCCAACCGCTCCTCGGGCACCAGCTTTCGCGGGCCGGGACGCGAAAAGGGCCTGGCCATCATGGCCAAGGTCAAAAAGGAGCTGGGCCTGCCCACGCTGACCGACGTGCACACCGAAGACGACATCGCCGAGGCCGCCAAGGTGGTGGACGTGTTGCAGACGCCGGCCTTCCTGTGCCGCCAGACCGACTTCATCCGCGCCGTGGCGCAGTCGGGCAAGCCGGTCAACATCAAGAAGGGCCAGTTCCTCGCGCCGCACGACATGAAGAACGTGATCGACAAGGCACGCGCCGCCGCCAGGGAGGCCGGCCTGCCCGAGGACAACTTCATGGCCTGCGAACGCGGCGCCAGCTTTGGCTACAACAACCTCGTGAGCGACATGCGCTCGCTGGCCATCATGCGCGAGACCGCGGCCCCCGTGGTGTTCGACGCCACGCACTCGGTGCAGCTGCCCGGCGGCCAGGGCACGAGCTCGGGCGGCCAGCGCGAGATGGTGCCGGTGCTGGCGCGCGCGGCCGTGGCCGTGGGCGTGGCCGGCCTGTTCATGGAAACCCACCCCGACCCGGCCAGGGCCCTGAGCGACGGCCCCAACGCCGTGCCGCTCAAGCACATGAAGGCCCTGCTTGAAACCCTGCTCGTGCTCGACCAGGTGACCAAGCGCAACGGCTACCTCGAGAACCATTTCAACGCCTAGGAGCACCATGGCCAGCGCCTACATCATTGCCAACGTCGATGTTACGGACCCGGAACAATACGAAGAGTACAAAAAGCTCTCTACCATTGCCATGAAGGCCCATGGCGCCGAGGTCTGCATCCGCGGCGGCAAGGTGGACGTGCTCGAGGGCGACTGGGAGCCCAGCCGCATCGTGCTGCTGAAGTTCCCGTCCACCGAGGCCGCCCGGGCCTTCAACGACTCCGTCGAATACAGCGCCGCGCGCAAGGCACGCCAGGGCATCGCCGTGATGCGCATGGTGCTGGTCGAGGGTGTTTGAACCGCTTACCCACTTTTTGAAAAGAAAACCGAAATGAGTGCAATCGTTGACATCGTCGGCCGCGAGATTCTGGACAGCCGCGGCAACCCCACCGTGGAATGCGACGTGCTGCTGGAGTCCGGCACCATGGGCCGCGCGGCCGTGCCCTCGGGCGCCTCCACCGGCTCGCGCGAGGCCATTGAGCTGCGCGACGGTGACAAGAGCCGCTACCTGGGCAAGGGCGTGCTCAAGGCCGTGGAACACATCAACACCGAGATTTCCGAGGCCGTGCTGGGTCTGGACGCTTCCGAGCAGGCCTTCCTGGACAAGACCCTGATCGACCTGGACGGCACCGACAACAAGAGCCGGCTGGGCGCCAACGCCATGCTGGCCGTGAGCATGGCCGTGGCCCGCGCCGCCGCCGAGGAATCGGGCCTGCCGCTGTACCGCTACTTTGGCGGCATGGGCGGCATGCAGATGCCCGTGCCCATGATGAACGTGGTCAATGGCGGCGCGCACGCCAACAACAATTTGGACCTGCAGGAACTGATGATCATCCCCGTGGGCGCCCCGAGCTTCCGCGAGGCGGTGCGCTACGGCGCCGAGGTGTTCCACGCGCTCAAGAAAATCATCCATGACAAGGGCATGAGCGTGGCTGTGGGCGATGAAGGCGGCTTTGCGCCCAACGTGGCCAACCACGAGGCCGCGATCCAGATGATCCTGGAAGCGATCTCGGCGGCCGGCTACACCGCGGGTGAGCAGATCGCGCTGGGCCTGGACTGCGCGGCCAGCGAGTTCTACAAGGATGGCAAGTACGTGCTCGACGCCGAAGGCCTGAGCCTGGACGCCACGCAGTGGACTGACATGCTGGCCACCTGGGTCGACAAGTACCCCATCATCAGCATCGAGGACGGCATGGCCGAAGGCGACTGGGACGGCTGGAAGACGCTCACCGAGCGGCTGGGCAGCAAGGTGCAGCTGGTGGGTGACGACCTTTTCGTGACCAACACCAAGATCCTCAAGGAAGGCATCGACAAGAAGATCGCCAACTCCATCCTGATCAAGATCAACCAGATCGGCACGCTGACCGAAACCTTTGCCGCGATCGAGATGGCCAAGCGCGCGGGCTACACCGCGGTCATCAGCCACCGTTCGGGCGAGACCGAGGACAGCACCATCGCCGACATCGCCGTGGGCACCAACGCGGGCCAGATCAAGACCGGCTCGTTGAGCCGCTCCGACCGCATGGCCAAGTACAACCAGCTGCTGCGCATCGAGGAAGACCTGGGCGACATCGCCAGCTACCCCGGCCGCGCGGCGTTCTACAACCTGCGCTAGAAATGGCCCCCACGGTCGCCCACTGCGCGTGGCTCCCTGCCCCCCGAGGGGGCCGCGTTTTGCCTGATCGTGGCTAACCGCGTTGTTCCGGCCCTGCTGATCGCGCTGCTGGTGATCGTTCACGCGCAGCTGTGGTTTGGCCGGGGCAGCCTGGGCAATGTGGCCCAGATGCAGGCCAGGCTTGCCGCGCAGAAGGCCAGCAACGAGCAATTGCGCCAGGACAATGAGCGCGTTTCGGCCGAGGTGCGCGACCTCAAGGACGGGCTGGAAATGGTCGAGGAAAAGGCCCGCTCTGAACTCGGCATGGTCAAGCCCAACGAGATCTACGTGCAGGTCGGCAAATGAGCCTGCCCCCCGACACCGGCCCGCATGCCTGACATCCTTTTTGCCGAGGCCTTCACGCTGTGGGGTTCGCCCACCACCTGGCTGGAGATCGTGGCCGTGGTGATCGCGCTGGCCATGGTGGGCTGCAACATCCGCGAGATCCACTGGGGCTGGCCGCTGGCCATGGTCAGTTCATTGATGTACTTCGCGCTGTTCTGGCGCAGCAAGCTCTACGGTGATGCCGGGCTGCAGATCTTCTTCGCGGTGGTCGCCCTGTGGGGCTGGTTCCAGTGGCTGCGCGGTGTGCGCGCCGACGGCTCAGAGCTGCACGTGGCCCGGCTCACGCCGCGCGGGCTGGCCCTCACCGTGGCGAGCTGTGCGGTGCTCTGGCCCGCCATGGGCCTGTTCCTGAAAACCTTCACCGACACCGACGTGCCCTGGTGGGACGCCTTCCCCACGGCCGTGAGCCTGGTGGGCCAGTTCCTGCTGGGCCGCAAGTTCATCGAGAACTGGGCCGTGTGGATCGTCGTGAACGTGGTGAGCGTGGGCCTGTTCGCCTGGAAGGGCCTGTGGCTCACCGTGCTGCTTTATGCGGTGTTCATCGCGCTGAGCGTCGTGGGTTGGCGGGCCTGGCAGTCGCGGCTGGCCGCGGCAACCGCTTGAGGCGAGGGCCGGCTGCATGAAAGTCGCCCTGCTCGGCGCCGAGAGCACCGGCAAGACCCATCTGGCACTCGCGCTGGCCGACCACTGGCGCCGCCTGGGCCGCGCGGTGGTGCTGGTCCCCGAAGTGCTGCGCGAGTGGTGTGACCGCATGGGCCGCACGCCGCGGCCCGAGGAACAGGCGGGAATTGCCAGTGAACAGGCGGCGCGCGTGGCGCAAGCCCCACCCCACGACTGGCTGATCGCCGACACCACCCCCATCATGGTGGCCCTGTACAGCGAGCTGCTGTTTGATGACCGGTCGCTGTACGGGATGGCCTTTGCGCACCAGCGCCAGTACGACATCACGCTGGTGACCGGGCTGGACCTGCCCTGGGTTGCCGACGGCCTGCAGCGTGACGGGCCCCATGTGCGCGAACCTGTCGATACCCTGCTGCGCGCCGCGCTGGCGCGTGCGGGGGTGCCGTACCGGGTGATTTACGGCGCGGGTGACGAGCGCCTCAGGCAGGCCCTGTTTGCTATTGATTCAATAGCGCCTGGTGCCCACGCAGAAAGGACCAGCGCCCGATCGGGCCTGCAATCAAGGCCCTGGACCTGTGAGCGCTGCGCCGACCCGGACTGCGAGCACCGGCTGTTCACTGGACTGTGGGATTCACCGGAGGCTGGGCGCCGGGCGCCGTGAAGATCTGGGCCGCGTCCACCGGGTCGAACCGGTACTGCTGTCCGCAGAAATCGCAGCCCACCTCAATGTCGCCGCGCTCGGCCAGGATGCTCTCGGCCTCGTCGCGGCCCAGGCTGCGGATCATGCTGGCCACGCGCTCGCGGCTGCAGGTGCAGGCAAAGCGCGGGCCCTTGGGGCCTGACGCCGGCTCGAAGCGAAGCACCTTTTCCTCCCAGAACAGGCGGTGCAGGATGGTGTCCACGTCCAGCCCCAGCAGTTCCGCACGCGTCAGGCTGCGCGCCAGGATGGAAATGCGGTTGTAGTCCTCGTTGACGCCAATTTCGTCTTCATTGGCCTTGCTCACCAGGCTGCCAGCCAGGTTGCCCTCGCCTTCCATGGGCAGACGCTGGATCAGCAGGCCCGCGGCCACCTTGTCGTCGGCGGCCAGCACCAGCGTGGTGTCGAGCTGTTCGGACTGCAGCATGTAGTGCTCCAGCACCTCGCTGAGGTTGCGCAGTTTCTCGTGCTGGTCGCCAAACAGCGGCACCACGCCCTGGTAAGGCTGCTGGCCCGGGAACTTGTCCTTGGGGTCCAGCGTGATGGCACAGCGCCCCAGGTTGCTCACGTTCACCATCTCGGGCAGGCGGTCGTTCACGCCCACGTCGCCCACCACCTTGGCGGTCACACGCAAGCCCAGGTCGGCCTGCACCTCGGCCACCGCCACCTTGACCGGACCATCGCCGAAGATCTGCAGCACCAGCGCGCCATTGAACTTGATGTTGGACTGCATCAGCACGCCGGCCGCGGCCATCTCGCCCAGCAGTTCGGCCACCGGGGGCGGCCAGGCGCCCGTGGTCTTGTTGGCCGCGCGCCGCGCCAGAACCTCGGTCCAGGCGTCGGTCAGGCGCACGATCATGCCGCGCACCGGCATGCCATCAAACAGAAACTTGTGCAATTCACTCAAAACGCGCCGTCCTCACCGTACCTGCTCAGCCAATCTTCTTCAGCCCTTTGGCGAACCGCCGGGCATTCTCCACATAGTGCTCAGCGCTTTGCGCCAGTTTGGCCGCGGCCTCGTCGTCCAGCGTGCGCACCACCTTGGCCGGCGCGCCGATGATCAGCGAGTTGTCGGGGAATTCCTTGCCCTCGGTCACCACACTGCCCGCCCCCACGATGCTGTTGCGCCCGATCCTGGCGCCGTTCAGCACCACGGCCTGGATGCCGATCAGCGAGCCATCGCCAATGGTGCAGCCATGCAGCATGACCTGGTGGCCCACGGTCACGTTGTCGCCAATGGTCAAGGGCATGCCAAGGTCGGCATGCAGCACCGAGCCGTCCTGGATGTTGCTGTTGCGCCCGATGCGGATGGTTTCGGTGTCGCCGCGCACCACGGCGCCAAACCAGACGCTGGCGTTGTCGGCCATCTCCACGGCACCCATGACCTGGCCGCTGTCGGCCACCCAGGCACCCTGCCCCAGCACCGGCGCCTTGCCATCGAGTTCATAAATCGCCATCGTTGCTGCCTCCGGTAAAACTAGAATTGTAGGGATGGAGCTTCGTCAACGCGCGCTCGAGGCCTTGTGCCTGCCCGATCCAGAGCAAAAAGTGGCTGCAGCCCGCACGTTGCAAGCACGGGCAGCTATGCTTTCCATAGCAGACCAGCCCCCGGACGAGCCCGCCGGCCTGCCGGGCCGGCCACCCCGGCCCGCGCTGGTGCACCCCGCCACCGTGCCGCGCCGCTCGCCCTTCAAGCCCGAGGGCCTGGCCGCGCTGCTGCACGCGATTGCGCACATCGAGTTCAACGCCATCAACCTCGCGCTGGACGCGGCTTGGCGCTTTGGCGGCATGCCGCGCGAGTTTCACCTCGACTGGCTGCGCGTCGCAGCGGAGGAAGCCCACCACTTCAGCCTGCTGCGCGAGCACCTGCGCTCACTGGGGCACGACTATGGCGACTTCACGGCCCACGACAACCTGTGGCAGATGTGCGAGAAGACCCGGAACGACATCGTGGCCCGCATGGCCCTGGTGCCGCGCACGCTCGAGGCCCGCGGGCTCGATGCTTCGCCGCTGATCCAGGACAGGCTGCGCAAGGTGGGCACGCCCGCGGCACTGCGTGCGGTGGACATCCTGGACGTGATCCTGCGTGACGAGATCGGCCACGTGGCCATCGGCAACCACTGGTACCGCTGGCTCTGCGAGCGCGAGGGCCTGGACCCGGTGGCGCATTACAGCGTGCTGGTGGCGCGCCATGACGCGCCCCGGCTGTACCCCCCGTTCAACGAGTCCGCGCGCCGCAAGGCGGGCTTCAGTGACGAGGAACTGGCCTGGCTGGCGGGGTAGTGGGCGGGCCTGGCCCACCCGCCGCACCTCTGGGGGCTCAGGCCGCCGTGGTCGGCCGGCGCGCGGCCCAGACCCACAGGCCCACGCCGCCCAGGATCATCGGCACGCACAGCCACTGGCCCATGCTCATGCCCATGGCCAGCAGGCCCAGGAAGTTGTCGGGCTCGCGGAAGAACTCCGCCACAAAGCGCAGGACGCCATAGCCCACGAGGAAGGCCGCGGCCACCTGCCCCTGAGGGCGCGGCTTGCGCGCATACAGCCACAGCAGCACGAACAGCAGCAGGCCTTCGAGCAGGAACTGGTAGACCTGTGACGGGTGGCGCGGCAGCATGGAGCCGCTTTGCGGAAACACCATGCCCCAGGGCAGGTCGGGCGCCGAGAAGCGGCCCCACAGCTCGCCGTTGATGAAGTTGCCCACGCGCCCTGCGGCCAGGCCGGTGGGCACGCAGGGCGCCAGGAAGTCCATCACCTGCAGGAACGGCTTGCTGCGCGAGCGGGCAAACCACCACTGCGACAGGATCACGCCCAGCAGCCCGCCATGAAAGCTCATGCCGCCCTGCCAGACTGCCAGGATGTCCAGCGGGTGCGACAGGTAGTAGCCGGGCTTGTAGAACAGGCAGTAACCCAGCCGGCCGCCCAGCACCACGCCCAGCACGCCCAGGAACAGCATGTCTTCCACATCCTTGCGGCTCCAGGCACCGGCGCCCGTGACCGAGGCAAACGGTTCGTGCCGCAGGCGCTTGAGGCCCAGGAACAGGAACAGGCCGAACGCGGCCAGGTAGGTCAGCCCGTACCAGTGAATGGCCACCGGGCCGAGCTGCAGGGCCACGGGGTTGATGGGGGTGTAGGTCAGCATGCGGCGTATTGTGCCTGCACAAATTTGACAAAACACGCCAGCGACGGACTGGACGCGCCGGCCGGCCACACCAGGCTGGTTTCGCAGACCGGCACGGGCCGGGCGCGCGTGCCCGCCACGCTGCGGTAAGCCACGCCGGAGCGCTGGAACTGCCGCACGCTGTCAGGCACCCAGGCCACGCCCAGCCCGGCCGACACCAGGTTCACGATGGTCTGCATCTGGATCGCCTCCTGCGCCACCTGGGGCGAGCAGCCGGCGGCGTGGTACAGGCCAAAGATCGCGTCATACAGCGAAGGCACGATGCGCCGCGGAAAGATCACCAGCGGCTCGGCCAGCACCCGGGCCAGGGCCGGCGCCGCATCCGCGGCAAGCGGGTGCGGGTCGGACAGCGCCAGCACCAGCGGCTCCTGCGCCACGCGCAGCCGCTGCAGGCCCGCGGGCGCAAAGGCCGGCGAGTGCAGCATGAAGCCCGCGTCGATCTCGCCGCGCTGCAAGGCCTGCAACTGCACGTCGCCCGTGGCCTCGATCAGCTCCAGCTGCACCCGGGGGTACTGCTCGCGAAAGCCGCGCACCCATTGCGGGAGCAGCGCAAACCCCACCGTGGACACAAAGCCCAGCCGCAGCCGCCCGACCTCGCCCGCCGCCGCGGCGCGCGCATGGGCCGGCAGGGCCTGGGCACGGGCCAGCAGGTCGCGCGCCTCGGGCAGCAGGGCCGCGCCAGCGGGCGTGAGCTGCACGCTGCGCTTGGTGCGGTCAAACAGGCGCACCTGCAGCAGCCCCTCCAGCGCGGCAATGGCCTGGGTCAGGGGCGGCTGCGTCATGTGCAGGCGCGCGGCGGCGCGGCCAAAATGCAGCTCCTCGGCCACGGCCACAAACTGGCGCCACAGGCGCAACTCGACAGGGGTGTCACTCATATCCACCACATATTAATAGAGCCATACAAATATATTGGACCACCCAAGCCGGCCGGCGCATACTTTGCGCCACATTCCGTCAACCCGAAGAGACACAGCCATGGACACCAAGACCATCCACATCAACCCCCGCAGCAAGAACATCACCGAAGGCAAGTCGCGCGCGCCCAACCGCTCGATGTACTACGCCATGGGTTACGAGCAGGGCGACTTCAAGAAGCCCATGGTCGGCGTGGCCAACGGCCACAGCACCATCACGCCCTGCAACTCGGGCCTGCAGAAGCTGGCCGACGCGGCCATTGCCGGCATTGAAGAGGCCGGCGGCAATGCCCAGGTGTTTGGCACGCCCACCATCTCCGACGGCATGGCCATGGGCACCGAGGGCATGAAGTACAGCCTGGTCAGCCGCGAGGTCATCAGCGACTGCATCGAGACCTGCGTGCAGGGCCAGTGGATGGACGGCGTGCTGGTGGTCGGCGGCTGCGACAAGAACATGCCCGGCGGCCTGATGGGCATGCTGCGCGCCAATGTGCCGGCCATCTACGTGTACGGCGGCACCATCCTGCCGGGCCGCTACAAGGGGCAGGACCTCAACATCGTGAGCGTGTTCGAGGCCGTGGGCCAGAACGCCGCGGGCAACCTGAGCGACGAGGACCTGCTGGAGATCGAAAAGCGCGCCATCCCGGGCACCGGCTCCTGCGGCGGCATGTACACGGCCAACACCATGTCCAGCGCCTTCGAGGCCCTGGGCATCTCGCTGCCCTACTCGTCCACCATGGCCAACCCGCACGACGAGAAGGCCAACTCGGCCAAGGAGTCGGCCAAGGTGCTGATCGAGGCCATCAGGAAGGACATCAAGCCGCGCGACATCGTGACCAAGAAAGCCATCGAGAACGCCGTGGCGGTGATCATGGCCACCGGCGGCTCGACCAACGCGGTGCTGCACTTCCTGGCCATTGCCCATGCGGCCGGCGTGGAGTGGACCATTGACGACTTCGAGCGCGTGCGCGTCAAGACGCCCGTGCTGTGCGACCTCAAGCCCAGCGGCAAGTACCTGGCCGTGGACCTGCACCAGGCCGGCGGCATTCCGCAGGTCATGAAGATTTTGCTCAAGGCCGGCCTGTTGCACGGCGACTGCCTCACCATCACCGGCCAGACCATTGCCGAGGTGCTGAAAGACGTGCCCGACACCCCGCGCGCCGACCAGGACGTGATCCGCCCGATCGACAAGCCCATGTACGCGCAGGGCCACCTGGCCATCCTCAAGGGCAACCTGTCGCCCGAGGGCGCCGTGGCCAAGATCACCGGGCTCAAGAACCCGGTCATCACCGGCCCGGCCCGCGTGTTTGACGACGAGCAGTCGGCCCTCAAGGCCATTCTGGACGGCAGGATCGTCGCGGGCGACGTGATGGTGCTGCGCTACCTCGGCCCCAAGGGCGGCCCGGGCATGCCCGAGATGCTGGCCCCCACGGGCGCGCTGATCGGCGCCGGCCTGGGCGAGAGCGTGGGCCTGATCACCGACGGCCGCTTCTCGGGCGGCACCTGGGGCATGGTGGTGGGCCACGTGGCGCCCGAAGCGGCCGCGGGCGGCACGATTGCGTTTGTGAACGAGGGCGACTCCATCACCATCGACGCGCACAAGCTGATCCTGGAACTGAACGTGCCCGAGGCCGAGATCGCCAAGCGCCGTGCCGCGTGGACCGCGCCGGCCCCGCGCTACACCCGCGGTGTGCAGGCCAAGTTTGCGTTCAATGCCGCAAGCGCCAGCAAGGGCGCGGTGCTGGACAACTACTGAGCCGAACAACCCAGCAAAAAGCCCCGCCAGGCGGGGCTTTTTTGTGGAGGCCCTGCGGTGCATGCACCGCGGCCTGACTCAGCGCCGCTTCTTGCTCGCGATGCCCAGGTTCTCGCGCTGCTTGTCGATGCGGGCCTGCTTCTTGGCGTTTTCCTTCTCGACGGCCTTGCGCTTGGTGTAGCCCGTGGCGTCGGCGTAGGCCCACCACGCCACCGCCAGTGCAAACGGCGACAGCACCAGCCACCACGAGAGCGTGGCCACGGGCCCGATCTCCAGGTATTTGAGCGCCAGCATCACAATCCCGATTCCCAGAAAGTACATGTCGAATTCTCCAAGGCCCGCGGCCTTCACGAGGTTTACCCGGGCGTTACAGCGCGGTCAACCGGCATCACTACAATAACGTTCAACGACTGTAACCCAACCCACGAGGATCAAGATGAAACGTGCCCTGATTGCGATTGCTGTCACTTTGACCGCCGCCGCACCCGCCTTCGCCGACCTGGCGCTCGCCACGTCGAAGAACTGCATGGCCTGCCATGCCGTGGACAAGAAGCTGGTGGGCCCCGCCTACAAGGACGTGGCCGCCAAGTACGCCGGCGACAAGGGCGCGGTGGACAAGCTCGCCGCCAAGATCCTCAAGGGTGGCTCGGGCGTCTGGGGCCCGGTGCCCATGCCCGCCAACGCGCAGGTGAATGAAGCCGAAGCCAAGAAGCTGGCCGCCTGGGTCCTGACGTTGAAATAACCCCCTCGAAGCGGCCTGCGGCCCGGCAGAGCCGGTTCCGCGGTGGCCAACCACAAAAAAAGCCCGCATATGCGGGCTTTTTTGATCAAATGGGGCTGGAGTCCAGGCGTGGCGGGCACTTCCAGCTACAAGTTTTATAGCATCACAGCTTTTCGGCCAATTGCTCGAGGATGGCCGGATTCTCCAGCGTGCTGGTGTCCTGCGTGATCGCCTCGCCCTTGGCGATGCTGCGCAGCAGGCGGCGCATGATCTTGCCGCTGCGGGTCTTGGGGAGGTTGTCGCCAAAGCGGATGTCCTTGGGCTTGGCGATGGGGCCGATCTCCTTGGCCACCCAGTTGCGCAGTTCGTTGGCGATCTGCCTGGCCTCTTCACCCGTGGGCCGTGAGCGCTTGAGCACCACAAAGGCACACACGGCCTCGCCGGTCACATCGTCGGGCCGGCCCACCACCGCGGCTTCGGCCACAAGGTCGGTCTTGGACACCAGGGCCGATTCGATCTCCATGGTGCCCAGGCGGTGGCCCGACACGTTGAGCACGTCGTCAATGCGGCCCGTGATGCGGAAGTAGCCGCGGTCGGCGCTGCGCACCGCGCCGTCGCCGGCCAGGTAGATGGTGCCGCCCATTTCCTCGGGGAAATAGCTCTTCTTGAAGCGCTCGGGGTCGTTCCAGATGGTGCGGATCATCGAGGGCCAGGGGCGCTTGATCACCAGCATGCCACCCGAGCCATGGGGCAGGTCCTTGCCGACCTCGTCCACGATGGCGGCGGCAATGCCAGGCAGCGGCAGCGTGCACGAACCCGGCACCAGCGGCGTGGCACCCGGCAGCGGCGTGATCACGTGGCCGCCTGTTTCGGTCTGCCAGAAGGTGTCCACGATCGGGCATTTCTCGCGGCCCACATGGCGGTGGTACCACATCCAGGCTTCAGGGTTGATGGGCTCGCCCACGCTGCCCAGGATGCGCAGGCTCGACAGGTCGGACCGGTCGGGGTGGACCTTCTCGTCGCCCTCGGCGGCCTTGATCAGCGAGCGGATCGCCGTGGGCGCGGTGTAGAACACCGAGACCTTGTGCTTCTCGATCATCTGCCAGAAGCGCCCGGCGTTCGGGTAGGTGGGGATGCCTTCAAAAATCACCTGCGTGGCACCGGCCGCCAGCGGGCCATAGGCCACATAGGTGTGGCCCGTGATCCAGCCAATGTCGGCCGTGCACCAGAACACGTCCTCGGGGCGGATGTCAAAGGTCCAGTCCATGGTGAGCTTGGCCCACAGCAGGTAGCCGCCGGTGGAGTGCTGCACGCCCTTGGGCTTGCCGGTGGAGCCCGAGGTGTAGAGGATGAACAGCGGGTGCTCGGCGCCCACGGGCTGGGCCGGGCAGTCGCCGGGCTGGCCCTTGAGTGCGTCAGTGAAGGTGATGTCGCGCCCGGCCACCATGTTGCAGGCCGTGGGCGTGCGCATGTAGACCAGCACGGTCTTGAGCGTGGTGCAGCCGCCCAGTGCAATGCCGTCGTCCACGATGGCCTTGAGCGGCAGTTCCTTGCCGCCGCGCATCTGGAAGTTGGCCGTGATCACGGCCACCGCGCCCGCGTCGATGATGCGCTCCTGCAGCGCCTTGGCACTGAAGCCGCCAAACACCACGCTGTGGGTGGCGCCGATGCGGGCACAGGCCTGCATCGCGATCACGCCTTCCACCGTCATGGGCATGTAGATGATGACGCGGTCACCCTTCTTGATGCCCTGGGCCTTGAGCGCGTTGGCGAACTGGCTCACGCGGGCCAGCAGTTCCTTGTAGCTGACCTTGGTGACGGCGCCGTCGTCGGCTTCAAAAATGATGGCAGTCTTGTTCTCGACCGGCGTGCCCATGTGCTTGTCCAGGCAGTTGGCCGAGGCGTTGAGCTCGCCATCATCGAACCACTGGTAGAACGGGGCCTTCGATTCGTCGAGCGTGCGCGTGAAGGGCTTGTTCCACACCAGGTTCTCGCGCGCCAGGCGGGCCCAGAAGCCCTCAAAGTCCTTGTCGGCCTCCGCGCACAGCGCGTTGTAGGCGTCCATGCCCGAAATGCGGGCGCTCTTGACGATGGCGTCGCTGGGCGGGAACACTCGGTTTTCGACCAGTACCGACTCGATGGCACTCATGAGCTTGTCTCCTCAAGTTGACGGGAATTTCGCCGTAATGTCAGTGTTTGCACTTACAGGCCACTGACTGGCGCCAAGCTTACAAATCCGCTTGCGTGCGGGAGCTGTCATGCGGGCGCCCTACAATGCCCCTCGCCATATTACCCCTCCCCTCCCGCATGTCCGACCCCATTCTCAAAACGGCCTCTCCGCTGCGCCCGCTGCCCAACCTGATTTTTGCGAGCCGCTGGCTGCAACTGCCGCTGTACCTGGGCCTGATCGTGGCGCAGGCCGTGTACGTGGTGCACTTCCTCGTGGAACTGCTGCACCTGGTGGAAGCGGCCTTTGGCAGCCAGACCGCGCTGCAGGCGCTGGTGACCAGCATCGGCTACAAGACCAACGCGCCCATCACCACGCTCAACGAGACCGTGATCATGCTGGTGGTGCTCGCGCTGATCGACGTGGTGATGATCTCCAACCTGCTGATCATGGTGATCGTGGGCGGCTACGAGACCTTTGTGAGCCGCATGAACCTGGAAGGCCACCGCGACCAGCCCGAATGGCTGAGCCATGTGAATGCCTCGGTGCTGAAGGTGAAGCTGGCGATGTCCATCATCGGCATCAGCTCCATCCACCTGCTCAAGACCTTCATCAACGCCGACAACTACACCGACCGCGTGCTGATCGCGCAGACGGCCATCCACATCGCCTTCCTGCTGTCGGCCATGGCCATTGCCTACACCGACAAGCTGATGTCCGGCAGCGGACCGCGCCACTGAAGCGGGCCGACCGGCGCGGCGTTGTTCAGGCCCGGGGCCGCCACAGCAGCAGCGCGCTGCCCAGCGCGCCGGCCACCAACGAGCCCAGCAGCACACCCAGCTTGACCTGCGTGGCATAGGCCGGGCCCTGCGTTTCAAAGGCCAGGGCGCCAATGAACAGGCTCATGGTGAAGCCCACGCCGCACAGCACACAGACGCCAAGGAACTGCCGCCAGTCGGCGCCCGCGGGCCGGCTCGCGCCACCCCAGCGGATCAGCGCCCACGACGCGCCGAACACCCCCACGGCCTTGCCCAGCACCAGGCCCGCCGCAATGCCCAGCGGCACCGACTGGCCCAGCGTGCGCCACGAGACACCGTCCAGCGAGACCCCGGCGTTGACAAAGGCAAACATGGGCAGCACCGCAAACGCCACCCAGGGGTGCAGCGCGTGCTCGGCCCGCTTGAGTGGCGAGCCGCCCTTGCCATCGGTCAGCGGAATCGCCAGCGCCGTGATCACACCCGCGAGCGTGGCGTGGATGCCCGACTTGAGCACGCACAGCCAGATGATCAGGCCCACCACCACGTAGGGGCCCACCGCCATCACGCGCAGGCGGTTCAGCGCCAGCAACACCAGCACGCCCACGCCCCCCACCCCCAGCATCAGCGGCGACAGGTCGGCCGTGTAGAAAAACGCAATGATCAGGATCGCGCCCAGGTCATCAATGATGGCCACCGCGGTCAGGAACACCTTGAGCGAAGCCGGCACGCGGCTGCCCAGCAGCACCAGGATGCCCAGCGCAAAGGCAATGTCGGTGGCCGCCGGAATCGCCCAGCCGCGCAAGGCCACGGCGTCGCCCCAGTTGATGGCCGTGTACACCAGCGCCGGCACCATCATGCCGCCCACGGCCGCACCGGCGGGCAGCAGCGCCTGGCTGCGCGAGGCCAGGTCGCCCTCGATCATTTCGCGCTTGATCTCCAGCCCCACCAGGAAGAAGAACACCGCCATCCACAGGTCGTTCACCCACACCAGCAGGGGCTTGGCCAGCACCAGCAGGTCGGTGCCCACACGCACCTCGCCCGGCAGGCCCAGAAACCGCTCGTAGGCCGCGCTCCACGGCGAATTGCTGACGATCAGCGCCACGATGGCGGCCAGCGCCAGCACCACGCCGCCCAGCGACTGCGAGTGGATGAACTGGTTGGCGGCCTGCCTGAGGGTTTTGATCATGGGGCGAGTCCTTTATCTTCCGGTCATGTTCCTGGGCACCACCCACTGGTCAAACTGCTGCGCGGTGACATGGCCCGAGGCGATGGCCGCGTCGCGCAGGCTGCTGCCCTCCTTGTGTGCCTTCTTGGCGATGAAGGCCGCCTTGTCGTAGCCAATGTGGGTGTTGAGCGCCGTGACCAGCATCAGCGAGCGCTGCACCAGCTCATCAATGCGCTCGCGGTTGGGTGCTATGCCCGCTGCGCAGTGGTCGTTGAAGCTGCGCATGCCGTCGGCCAGCAGGCGCACGCTCTGCAGAAAGTTGTGCGCCACCATGGGCCGGAACACATTGAGCTCGAAATTGCCCGACATGCCGCCGATGTTGATGGCCACGTCGTTGCCCATGACCTGGGCGCACAGCATGGTCAGCGCCTCGCTCTGCGTGGGGTTGACCTTGCCCGGCATGATGGACGAGCCCGGCTCGTTCTCGGGGATGCTCAGCTCGCCAATGCCGCTGCGCGGCCCGCTGGCCAGCCAGCGGACATCGTTGGCGATCTTGTTGAGGCTGGCCGCCAGCGTCTTGAGCGCGCCATGGGCATGCACCAGGGCGTCCACGCTGGCCAGCGCCTCGAACTTGCTGGGCGCGGTGACCAGCGGCAGGCCGGTCAGCCGCGCCAGTTCGGCCGCGACCTGCTCGGCGTATCCCTTGGGCGCGTTCAGGCCGGTGCCCACGGCCGTGCCGCCCAGCGCCAGCTCGCACAGGTGCGGCAGCGCGGCCCGCACATGGGCCTCGCCATGGGCCAGCTGCGCCACATAGCCTGAAAACTCCTGGCCCAGCGTGAGCGGCGTCGCGTCCTGCAGGTGGGTGCGGCCGATCTTCACGATGTCCATGAAGTCTTCGGATTTCCTTTCCAGCGTGGCGCGCAGTTTCGCAATGGCAGGCAGCAGCCTGTGCGTGATCGCGTCCACCGCGGCCACGTGCATGGCCGTGGGAAACACGTCGTTGCTCGACTGGCTGCGGTTCACATCGTCGTTGGGGTGCACCAGCCGCCCCTCGCCGCGCTCGCCGCCCAGCAGCTCGCTGGCCCGGTTGGCCAGCACCTCGTTGACGTTCATGTTGGTTTGCGTGCCCGAGCCGGTCTGCCACACCACCAGCGGGAATTCAGCCGCGTGCTGCCCGGCAATCACCTCGTCGGCCGCCGCCACGATGGCCCGGGTCTTCTTGTCGTCCTGCAGGCCCAGCGCATGGTTGACCACGGCCGAGGCCCGCTTGGTCTGTGCCAGCGCGCGGATGATTTCCAGCGGCTGGCGCTCGCCCGAAATGTCGAAGTTCTGCAGCGAGCGCTGGGTCTGCGCGCCCCAGAGCCGGTCGGCCGGGACCTCGATGGGGCCAAAGGTGTCGCGTTCGGTGCGGGTGGGGGGCGTGGAAGTCATGGTGCGGCTCGACCTGTCAAAATGGAGGGCTGGCGGCAGGCTTGCCCAGCCACCATCAGCATAGCCTTTAATAAAAGCAATGCCCACGCTACGGGTCTTGCTTCACCTCACGAAACGCCATGACGACGACCATCAAAGCAGCCGACCTGATTGAATCGATCTCCGCCGCGCTGCAGTACATCAGCTATTACCACCCCGCCGACTACATTGCCCACCTGGCGCGCGCCTACGAGCGCGAGCAGAGCCCGGCGGCCAAGGACGCGATCGCGCAGATCCTGACCAACAGCAAGATGAGCGCGACCGGCCACCGTCCGATCTGCCAGGACACCGGCATCGTCAACGTGTTCCTCAAGGTGGGCATGGACGTGCGCTTTGAAGGATTCACCGGCAGCCTGGACGACGCCATCAACGAAGGCGTGCGGCGCGGCTACAACCACCCCGACAACACGCTGCGCGCCAGCGTGGTGGCCGACCCGCAGTTCGACCGCAAGAACACCAGGGACAACACGCCCGCGGTGATCGTCACCGAACTGGTGCCGGGCGACAAGCTGGACATCACCGTGGCGGCCAAGGGCGGCGGCTCCGAGAACAAGAGCAAGATGTACATGCTCAACCCCAGCGACAACGTGGTGGACTGGGTGCTCAAGACCGTGCCCACCATGGGCGCGGGCTGGTGCCCGCCGGGCATGCTGGGCATCGGCATTGGCGGCACGGCCGAGAAGGCCGTGCTCATGGCCAAGGAAAGCCTGATGGACGACCTGGACATGTACGAGCTGCAGGCCAAGGCCGAGGCGGCGAAGACCGGCGGCCCTGCCCTGGACAAGGTCGAGGCGCTGCGCCTGGAACTGTTCGAGAAGGTCAACGCGCTGGGCATCGGCGCGCAGGGCCTGGGCGGCCTGACCACGGTGCTGGACGTCAAGATCAAGATGTACCCCACGCACGCGGCCAGCAAGCCGATTGCCATGATCCCCAACTGCGCCGCCACGCGCCACGCGCATTTCGTGATGGACGGCTCGGGCCCGGTCTACCTCGACCCGCCCAGCCTGGACCTGTGGCCCAACGTCAACTGGGCACCCGACTACAACAAGAGCAAGAAGGTCAACCTCGACACCCTCACCAAGGCCGAGGTGGCCAGCTGGAAGCCCGGCGACACCCTGCTGCTCAACGGCAAGATGCTGACCGGCCGCGACGCCGCGCACAAGCGCATCCAGGGCATGCTGGCCAAGGGCGAGAAGCTGCCGGTGAGCTTTGCCAACCGCGTCATCTACTACGTGGGTCCGGTCGATCCCGTCAAGGGCGAGGCCGTGGGCCCGGCCGGCCCGACCACCTCCACGCGCATGGACGGCTTCACCGAGATGATGCTGGCCGAGACCGGCCTGATTGCCATGATCGGCAAGGCCGAGCGCGGCCCCGTGGCCATCGAGGCCATCAAGAAGCACCAGAGCGCCTACCTGATGGCCGTGGGCGGCGCCGCCTACCTGGTGAGCAAGGCCATCAAGACCGCGAAGGTGGTGGGCTTTGAAGACCTGGGCATGGAAGCCATCTATGAATTCGACGTGGTCGACATGCCCGTGACCGTGGCTGTGGACGCCGGCGGCACCAGCGCCCACATCACCGGCCCGGCCGAATGGCAAAAGAAGATTGCCACGGGCGAGTTCAAGAACATCGCGGTCACCGCCGCCTGAACCACCGGGCGCGCGCAGCGTGTGAACCCCCAAGCCCCGATCGGGGTGTTTGACAGCGGCGTAGGCGGCCTGAGCGTGCTCAGGGCCTTGCGGGCCGCCCTGCCCGGCGAGGACTTTGTCTACCTGGCCGACAACGCCCACGCGCCCTATGGCGAGCGCGGCGACGCCTTCGTGGCCGCGCGCTCGCGGCACATCGCCCACCAGTTGCGCGTGCAGCACGGCATCAAGGCGCTGGTGGTGGCCTGCAACACCGCCACGGCCGCCGCCATCGAGCTGCTGCGCGCCGAACACCCGGGGCTGCCCATGGTGGGCGTGGAGCCCGCGCTCAAGCCCGCCGCGGCCCTGACCCGCACCGGGCGCGTGGGCGTGCTGGCCACGCGCGGCACGCTGGGCAGTGCGCGCTTTCGCGCGCTGCAGGCCTCGCTGGCCGCTCGCGCCGAGTTTGTGCTGCAGCCCTGCGATGGCCTGGCCGAAGCCATCGAGCAGGCGGACGCTATCAAAACAAGAGCGCTATGTGCCCGCTACACAAGGACTGCAGGCCTTTTTGGCACTGAAACAGGCTGCATCGACACGCTGGTGCTGGGTTGCACCCACTACCCGTTCGCGCAAGACGAGCTGCGCGCACTGCTGGGGCCCGAAGTGCGCCTGATCGAGACCGGCGAGCCCGTGGCGCGGCACACGCACCATGTGCTGGCCACCGCTGGCCTGCTCAAGCCCGCCGGCCGCCACCGCGGGCAGGTGACCCTGCTGGCCAGCGGCGACAGCGCGCCCCTGGCGGCGGCGGCGCAGCGCTGGCTGGGGATTTAGGCCCGCTCGTCGGCCGCCAGCGCGGCCTCGCGCCCGCGCTGCACATTGACCCGGGTGAGCAGCACCAGCCCCACGATGAACAGCAGCGTCGTGGACAGGATGGCGGTGCGCTGGTTGCCGCCGGTCATCCAGGTGATGGCGCCATAGCTCAGGGGGCCGATGATGCTGGCCAGGCGCACCGCAAAGGTCCACAGCCCGAAGAACTCGGCCAGCTGCCGATGCGGCGCGAACATGCCGGCCATGGCACGCCCGGCCGACTGGCTGGAGCCCATGCACAGGCCGGCAATGCTGGCCGCGTACCAGAAGCCGCCCTTGGTGGTGGTGAGGGCCGCGATCACGCAGGTGGCGATCCAGCCCACCAGCGTGAGGCCCAGCGCCAGCTTGTGGCCAATGCGGTCCTGCAGGTAGCCCCACACGAATGCACCGCCCGCGGCGGCCAGGTTCAGCACAAAGATCAGCACCATGGTTTCCTGCTGCTGGAAGCCGATCACCTGCTCGGCATAAATGGCCGCCAGCGCGATGGCCACCGCCACGCCGCCCTGGTAGGCCACCGAACAGGCCAGCAGCCACATGAAGTCGGTGTAGCGCCGCGCCTCGTGGAAGGTCTGCGCCAGCCGGGCCAGCGAGGCCCGCAGGCCGCCCTGGCGCAGGGCGGCAGGGTTGGGCACGGCGCGCTCGCCCAGCAGCCTGAAGGTGACCAGCGCCGCGGCCCCGTAAATCACGGCCGTGATCAGCAGGGTCACCGGCACGAAGCTGTCGGCCTTGATGCCCTGCCCCTGCGCCCAGATCACATAGCCCAGGCACAGGCCCAGCGCCAGCATGCCGCCAAAGTAGCCAAAGCTCCAGCCCCAGCCGCTGACCTTGCCCATGCCCTGGGGCCTGGCAAGCTCGGGCAGGAAGGCCGCCGTCAACGACTCGCCATAACCGTAGAAGGTGTTGGACACGATGACCAGCACCATGGCCAGCGCCACGCTGCCCGGCCCGGCCCAGGCCAGGGCCGCCGTGGACAGCACGCAGCCCGCGGTGACCAGCACCAGCAGGCGCTTCTTGGCGGCCCGCAAGTCGGCATAGGCGCCGATGCTGGGCATGGTGAGCATGATGATGGCTGACGAGATGCTGAGCGCGGCCGTCCAGGCAAAGGTGGCCCAGTCGGCCCCCCGCGCGATGCCGCCCACGAAGTAGGCCGCAAAGACCGCCGTGATGACCACGGTGGTGTAGCCCGAGTTGGCAAAGTCGTACATGGCCCAGCCAAACACCTCGCGCCTTCGCACGCCGGGGTTGAGGGCATCCTGTGAAAAAAGGGCCATGCGCTGTGCCTCGTCGTGGGCCTATCCGTGGGCCGGGTCGTGGGGCGAAGTGCCGAAGGCGCTTCGAGGGGAAACCATCAGTGCAGGTGGCGCGGCCGGCGGCCACCGCCGCCATGGCCCGAGCCGCCCATGCCACCCGAGCCGCGCGGCGGGCGGCCCAGTTCCAGCGAGTTCACCAGCGCGTCAAAGCGCTGGCCAAACAGCTTGTCGATCTCTGCCACCACGCCGGACAGCTCGGAGCCGTCGAAATGGCGCTCCATCATGTTGACCACGTCCTGCACCAGCAGGTCGCGCTGCACCTGCATGATGGCCGCGGGCGTGGGGCCCACAAAGACCATCACGAAATCGTCGCGCGATTCGGCGTCGGGGGCTTCTTCCTCCTCGTCGAACTCGACGTCGTAGAACGTGACCTCGAGGGCCGCGCCCTCCTCGGCCAGTTCATTGAGGCTCATGCACATCTCGTCGATGGCCTGGCGGAAGTCTTCATCGCCGGGCACCGTCCAGCACAGTTGCAGCAGGTGCTCCGGTGCATCGAACTTGATGCCGGGCTCCTCCTCGTAGGCGCTCTGGGCGCCATCGGTGAGCGACTTGGCACCGGCATATTTCCACAGCGGCTTGAGCGCATCCTGCAACGCGGGAAAGGCCACGTCGGCGCGCAACCGCACCTCGCCGTGGACATGGATTTCAAAGGGGGCGTTGTAGCGTGGCATGGCGAGCTTTCATCTGGTGCCCGGAACCGGGCTTGAACCGGTACGCCGCCTTTCAGCAAGCGGCGGATTTTAAGTCCGCTGTGTCTACCAATTTCACCATCCGGGCGGGGAGCGTGTTTTTTGTTTCCAGCCTATTGTCAAACAAAAAAGAGCAAACAAAACAGCCCCGGCAACTCGGTTGGCGGGGCTGTGAATCTGGAGGCGCGAACCAGAGTCGAACTGGTCTAACCGGATTTGCAATCCGGGGCATAACCGCTTTGCTATCGCGCCAGAATGATTTTTTGTGAATCCCAGGGAGGGGCCCCGCAAGGCCACCACCCGACAAAAAAGGGAAGCCTGAGCTTCCCTTTTTCAAAATATGGAGCGGGAAAAGAGTCTCGAACTCTCGACCTCAACCTTGGCAAGGTTGCGCTCTACCAACTGAGCTATTCCCGCATTTCGAGCCTCGAATTATAGCGTAGTTTTTTGGACTTGCGCAAGCGTTCTCAATGTTTGATCGACGCCGGGGCTTGCGCCGCCTGCGCCAGCGGCGCGGCCGCCACCGGTTCCTCGTCGGGCAAGGGGGTGGGCATGCGCTCGAGCGCCACTTCCAGCACCTTGTCGATCCACTTGACCGGCACGATCTCCAGGCCGTTCTTCACGTTCTCGGGGATCTCCTGCAGGTCCTTGGCGTTCTCTTCAGGAATCAGCACCGTCTTGATGCCGCCACGCAGCGCGGCCAGCAGCTTTTCCTTGAGGCCGCCAATGGCCGTGACCTCGCCACGCAGCGTGATCTCGCCCGTCATGGCCACGTCGCCGCGCACCGGAATGCCCGTGAGCGCCGACACCATGGCCGTGGTCATGGCCGCGCCCGCGCTCGGGCCGTCCTTGGGCGTGGCGCCGTCGGGCACGTGGATGTGCATGTCCTTCTTCTCGAACACGTCCTCGGCAATGCCCAGGCGCCGCGCGCGGCTGCGCACCACGGTGCGCGCGGCCGCCACGGATTCCTTCATCACGTCACCCAGCGAACCGGTGGTGGTGATCACGCCCTTGCCGTTCATGAGCGCGGCCTCGATGGTCAGCAGGTCGCCGCCCACCTCGGTCCAGGCCAGGCCCACGACCTGGCCCACCTGGTTCTGCTGCTCGGCACGGCCATAGGTGTACTTGCGCACGCCCAGGAAATCGTTGAGGTTGTCGGGAGTGACCACGACGCGCGACTCGTATTTCTTGAGCAGCAGGCCCTTGACCACCTTGCGGCAGATCTTGCCCAGGTCGCGCTCGAGCGAGCGCACGCCCGCCTCGCGCGTGTAGTAGCGCACGATGTCGCGGATCGCTTCCTCGGTGATCAGCAGTTCCTCGTCCTTCACGCCGTTGTTCTTCAGCTGCTTGGGCGCAAGGTATTTGAGGGCGATGTTGGTTTTCTCGTCCTCGGTGTAGCCCGACAGGCGGATCACTTCCATGCGGTCCAGCAGGGCCGAGGGAATGTTCATCGAGTTGGACGTGGCCACGAACATCACATCACTCAGGTCGAAGTCGACCTCGACGTAGTGGTCGCCAAAGGTGTGGTTCTGCTCGGGGTCCAGCACCTCGAGCAGCGCACTCGACGGGTCGCCCCGGAAGTCGGTGCCCAGCTTGTCGATCTCGTCGAGCAGGAACAGCGGATTGCGCGTGCCCACCTTGTTCAGGCTTTGCAGCACCTTGCCCGGCATCGCGCCGATGTAGGTGCGGCGGTGGCCGCGGATCTCGGCTTCGTCACGCATGCCGCCCAGCGCCATGCGCACGTACTTGCGGCCCGTCGCCTTGGCCACCGACTGGCCCAGCGAGGTCTTGCCCACGCCCGGCGGCCCGACCAGGCACAGGATGGGTGCCTTGACCTTGTCGACGCGCTGCTGCACCGCAAGATATTCAAGAATGCGGTCCTTGACCTTCTCCAGGCCGTAGTGGTCCTCGTTGAGCACCTGCTCGGCATGGGCCAGGTCGTGCTTGATCTTGGTCCGCTTGCTCCAGGGCAGACCCGTGAGCACGTCGATGTAGTTGCGCACCACGGTGGCCTCGGCCGACATGGGCGACATCAGCTTGAGCTTCTTGAGCTCGCCTTCGGCCTTCTTCAGCGCCTCCTTGGGCATCTTGGCGGCCTTGATCTTTTTCTCGATCTCTTCGATGTCCGCGCCCTCTTCGCCCTCGCCCAGTTCCTTCTGGATGGCCTTGACCTGCTCGTTGAGGTAGAAGTCGCGCTGGTTCTTTTCCATCTGGCGCTTCACGCGGCCACGGATTTTCTTGTCGACATTGAGGATGTCGACTTCGCGCTCGATCTGCTCGAACAGGTTCTCGAGCCGCGGCTTCACATCGGCCAGGTCGAGCACGACCTGCTTGTTGTCCAGCTTGAGTGGCAGGTGCGCGGCAATGGTGTCGGCCAGGCGGCCGGGATCGTCGATGCTGGAGATCGAGGTGAGGATCTCGGGCGGGATCTTCTTGTTGAGCTTGACGTACTGGTCGAACTGCTGCATCACCGCGCGGCGCAGGGCCTCGACCTCGCTGGTCTTCTGCTCGGCACCCGCGGGCGCCACCGGCGTCACGTTGGCCGAGAAATGCTCCTCGCCGTCGTCGATGCGGTTGACCAGCGCGCGCTGCTGCCCCTCGACCAGCACCTTGACGGTGCCGTCGGGCAGCTTGAGCATCTGCAAAATGGTGGAGACGCAGCCCACGTCGAACATGTCGGCCACCGACGGTTCGTCCTTGGCCGCGGCCTTCTGGGCCACCAGCATGATGCGGCGCTCGGCTTCCATGGCAGCCTCAAGGGCCTTGATGCTCTTGGGGCGGCCCACGAACAGCGGAATGACCATGTGGGGAAAGACCACCACGTCGCGCAGGGGCAGCAGCGGCAGGTCAATCGGGTCGGCAGGCAGGGGAATGTGTCCGGACATGGGGATCCTTTTTGTTACCTGTTGAATATCGGCCGCAAATGGGGATTTTCAACCCTTGGGCGCCGCATGGGGGCCAACAGGGTTGATGGTGTGCAAAAAATCACTGCGCAGGGGGCGTCGCGCAACCGGTTCAGGCCTTCTTGGCGGCTTCGCGGTAGACCAGCAGCGGGGGCTTGTTTTCGTCGATGGTCGACTCGTCCACCACCACCTTGTCCACGTTGGAGGTGTTGGGCAGGTCGAACATGGTGTCGATCAGCGACTTCTCGAGGATGGAGCGCAGGCCGCGCGCGCCGGTCTTGCGCGCCAGTGCCTTGCGCGCAATGGCCTTGAGCGCGCTGGGGCGAATCTCGAGGTCCACGCCTTCCATGGCCAGCAGCTTGCCGTATTGCTTGATCAGCGCGTTCTTGGGCTCGGTGAGGATCTGCACGAGCGCGTCTTCACTGAGCTCGGCCAGCGTGGCCACCACGGGCATGCGGCCCACCAGCTCGGGAATCAGGCCGAACTTGATCAGGTCTTCGGGCTCGACCTCGCGGAACACCTCGGTCAGGCTGCGCTGCTGCTTGCTCTTGACCATGGCGCCAAAGCCGATGCCCGAGGCCTCGGTGCGGTTCTCGATGACCTTTTCCAGGCCCGCGAACGCGCCGCCGCAGATGAACAGGATGTTGGTGGTATCGATCTGCAGGAAATCCTGATTCGGGTGCTTGCGCCCGCCTTGCGGCGGCACGCTGGCCATGGTGCCTTCAATGACCTTGAGCAGGGCCTGCTGCACGCCCTCGCCCGACACGTCGCGGGTGATCGAGGGGTTGTCGGACTTGCGCGAGATCTTGTCGATCTCGTCGATGTAGACAATGCCGCGCTGGGCGCGCTCGACCTCGTAGTTGCAGCTTTGCAGCAGCTTCTGGATGATGTTCTCGACGTCTTCACCGACATAGCCGGCTTCGGTCAGTGTGGTGGCGTCGGCCATGACGAAGGGCACATCGAGCATGCGCGCCAGGGTCTGGGCCAGCAGGGTCTTGCCGGAGCCGGTGGGGCCGATCAGCAGGATGTTGCTCTTGGTGAGCTCCACCTCGTCCTTCTTGGCCTTTTCCTTGTGGCGCAGCCGCTTGTAGTGGTTGTACACCGCCACCGACAGTGCGCGCTTGGCGACCTCCTGGCCGATCACGTAGTTGTCGAGGTTGGCCTTGATCTCGGCCGGCGTGGGCAGGTCGCCCCGGGCCTCGCGGGCCTCGTCACCCGCGGGCAGTTCGTCGCGGATGATTTCGTTGCACAGGTCAATGCACTCGTCGCAGATGAACACCGAGGGGCCAGCGATCAGCTTCTTCACCTCGTGCTGGCTCTTGCCGCAGAAGGAGCAGTAAAGAGTCTTTTCGCTGGATGAGCCTTTTTTCTCGGCCATGTGTTCGGTGCCTTGTAACGACGGTTTCTGAATGATAACCAAATAAAAACGGCGTTTTCTGTAACAGAAAACGCCGTTGCTGTGATGCAACTTGAGGCGAAAACGGCTCAGGGCCGCTTGGCAATCACCTGGTCGACCAGCCCGTAGTCCTTGGCTTCATCGGCCGTGAGGAAGTAATCGCGCTCGGTGTCGGCCTTGACCTTTTCCAGCGGTTGGCCGGTGCGCTCGGCCAGGATCTTGTTCATCTGGTCCTTGGTGCGCAGGATGTCGCGCGCATGGATTTCGATGTCGGTGGCCTGGCCACGGGCGCCGCCCAGCACCTGGTGAATCATGATCTTGGAGTTGGGCAGCGAAAACCGCTTGCCCTTGGTGCCGGCGGCCAGCAGGAAGGCGCCCATGCTGGCGGCAAAGCCGCAGCACAGCGTCGACACATCGGGCTTGATGAAGTTCATGGTGTCGAAGATCGCCATGCCGGCGCTGACGCTGCCGCCCGGGGAGTTGATGTAGAACGAGATGTCCTTGTCAGGGTTCTCGCTCTCCAGGAACAGCAGCTGGGCCACCACGAGGTTGGCGGTCTGGTCATTGACCTCGCCCACCAGGAAGATCACGCGCTCCTTGAGCAGGCGCGAATAAATGTCGTACGACCGCTCGCCGCGGCCGGACTGTTCAATCACCATCGGGATCATGCCGAGGGCCTGGGTGTCGAGTGCGCTCATGTGTGTTTTGCTCCGTTCAGCGTTGACTGTATCCAAAAAGCAGATGGGGCTTGTGCGCCGGACTGCAAGCCCGCACAAGCCCCTTCTGGCGTGACGGGAAAAGGATCAGCCCTGCTGGCCCATGAGATCGTCGAACGCGATGGATTTTTCGGTGATCCTGGCCTTGGACAGCACGAATTCGGTCACATTGTTCTCGATCACGATGGCTTCAACCTCGGCCAGGCGGCGGTTGTCGCTGTAGTACCAGCGCGTCACGTCGGCCGGCTTCTCGTAGCTGGCGGCCAGTTCCTCGACATGGGCCTTGATCTGCTCGGGCTTGGCCTGCAGCTCGTGGGTGCGGACCAGTTCAGCCACCACCAGGCCCAGGCGCACGCGGCGCTCGGCCTGCGGGCGGAACACGTCATCGGGGATCGGTGCCTTGTCGGCGTCCTTGATGCCGCGCTGCTTGAGCTCGCCGCGGGCGCTTTCGATCATGCGGTCCACCTCGGCCTGCACGCTGGACTTGGGCAGATCAAGTTCGGCCTTGCTCACCAGCGCGTCCATCACGGCGGTCTTGTTGCGCGCCAGCAGGCGGAACTTGACTTCGCGCTCCAGGTTCTTCTTGATGTCGGCGCGCAGGCCTTCGACCGTGGCGTCGGCAATGCCCAGCGACTTGGCCAGGGCCTCGTTCACCTCGGGCATGTGGGCGGCTTCGAGCTTTTTCAGCGTGACCATGAAATCGGCCTGCTTGCCGGCCACGTCCTTGCCGTGGTAGTCGGCGGGGAAGGCCAGCGGGAAGGTCTTGCTCTCGCCGGACTTCATGCCGCGCACGGCGTCTTCGAATTCCTTGAGCATCTGGCCCTCGCCCACCAGGAACTGGAAGGCCTCGGCCTTGCCGCCCTCGAACGGCTCGCCGTCGATCTTGCCTTCGAAGTCCACGGTCACGCGGTCGCCGTCCTGGGCGGCGGCGTCGTGGGCACGCTGGGCAAAGGTGCGGCGCTGCTTGCGCAGGATGTCGATGGTGCGGTCGATGGCGGCGTCGGTGACCTCGGTGTTGAGCTTTTCGACCTCGGCCGTGGCCAGATCGGCGATCTTGACTTCGGGGAAGACTTCAAAGACGGCGTCAAACGCCACCTCGCCCTCGGGCGCGCCTTCCTTTTCGGTGATGCGGGGCTGGCCGGCCACGCGCAGCTTGGCTTCGTTGGCGGCCGTGGCAAAGGCCTCGCCCACCTTGTCGTTCATGACTTCATAGTGCACGGAATAGCCATAGCGCTGGGCCACGACGGTCATGGGCACCTTGCCGGGACGGAAGCCGTCCATCTTGACGGTGCGCGCCAGGCGCTTCAGGCGCGAATCGACTTCCGACTGGATCACGGTGACGGGGAGCGTCAGGGTGATCTTGCGTTCCAGCTTCTCGAGGGTTTCTACGTTCACGGCCATGATCTTTCTCTCTTCAGTCTCAAAATGTGGCGGACGGGCGGGCTGCCAAGCAGCCGCAAACACGGTTCCGCCCTGTCTCTGGTGGTGCGCGGGGGGGGACTCGAACCCCCACACCATTGCTGGCGTCAGGACCTAAACCTGGTGCGTCTACCAATTTCGCCACCCGCGCAGTATGAAAACGCAGCGGGCGAACCGGTTGCCCCAAAGCCCCCGGACTCGCCCGCATGAATTCGGTCAACCCGCGATTTTAACCGCGAACTGGCTCCCTTTTGACGCGGAACCATGCCGCGTACATGGCCGGCAGGGCCAGCAGGGTCAGCACGGTGGCCACGATCAGGCCGCCCATGATGGCCACGGCCATCGGGCCCCAGAACACGCTGCGGCTGAGCGGAATCATGGCCAGCACGGCGGCCGCGGCCGTCAGCACGATGGGGCGCAGGCGCCGCACCGCGGATTCGACGATGGCGTCCCAGGTGGGCACGCCGCGGGCCCGGTCCTGCTCGATCTGGTCGATCAGGATCACCGAGTTGCGCTGGATCATGCCCATCAGCGCAATCACGCCCAGCAGGGCCACGAAGCCGAAGGGCCGGCCCAGCAGCAGCAGCGCCCCGGCCACCCCGGCAATGCCCAACGGCCCGGTCAGGAACACCAGCATGGCCCGGCTGAAGCTGTGCAACTGCAGCATCAGCAGCGTGAAGGTGATGAACAGCATGATGGGCACGCCGGCCACGATCGACGCCGAGCCCTTGGAGCTCTCCTCCACCGCGCCCGCCACCTCGATCCGGTAGCCCGGCGGCCATTTGGCTTCCAGGGCCTTGAGCTGGGGCAGCAGTTCGTTGGTCACCGTCGCGCCCTGCAGGCCCTCGGTGATGTCGCTTTGCACGGTGATGGCGTAGTCGCGGTTCTCGCGCCACATCACGCCGGGTTCCCAGGTGAACACCGGCTTGGCGATCTGGGTCAGCGGGATCGAGCGGCCCGAGGCCGTGGGCAGGTAGGCGTTGCCGATATCGGTGATGGCGTTGCGCTCGTCCAGCGGCTGGCGCAGCACGATGTCGATCAGCTTGTCGCCCTCGCGGTACTGGCCCACGGTGGTGCCCGACAGGATGGTCTTGGAGGCCTGCGCGATCGACTGGCTGGTCACGCCCAGGGCGCGGGCCTTGGACTGGTCCACCTCCAGCCGCAGCACCTTGACCGACTCGTTCCAGTTGTCGTTGGTGCCGCGCGTGTTGGGGCTGGCGCGCATCGCGGCCTTGACCTCGTCGGCCCGGGTGCGCAGCACCACCGGGTCGGTGCCCACCACCCGGAACTGCACGGGGTAAGGCACGGGCGGCCCGTTGGGCAGCAGCTTGACGCGCCCGCGCACCTCGGGAAACTCCTGGGCCAGCAGGGCCGGCAGCTTGATGCGCAGCGACTCCCGCACTTTCAGGTCGGTGGGAATGATGATGAACTGCGACACATTGGTCTGCGGGAACACCTGGTCCAGCGGCAGGTAAAAGCGCGGCACGCCCGAGCCCACCCAGGTGCTCACCGAGGTGACGCCCGCTTCCTGGCGCAGGCGCTGCTCGACGCGCCTGGTGGTGGACTCGTTGGCGGCGAACGAGGTGCCCTCGGGGAACCAGATGTCCACCAGGATCTCGGGCCGGCTTGAATCGGGGAAGAACTGCTGCTGGACCTTGCCCATGCCCACGATGCCCAGCGCGAACACCAGCAGCGTGGCGCCAATGGTCATCCAGCGGTGCTCCACGCACCAGTTCACGGTCTTGCGAAAGCGGCTGTAGAAGGGGCTGTCGAACAGTTCATGCGGGCCGTCGCCGGGGGCCGAGGGCGCGGCCGCGTGATGCGGCTTGGCCTTGAGCAGCAGCGTGCCCAGGTAGGGCACGAAATACACCGAGACAAACCAGCTCAGCACCAGCGCGATCACCGTGACCGCGAAGATCGCGAAGGTGTATTCGCCCGTGACCGAGCGCGCAATGCCAATGGGCAGGAAGCCGGCCGCCGTGATCAGCGTGCCCGTCAGCATGGGCATGGCGGTGATCTCGTAGGCGAAGGTGGCGGCACGGACCTTGTCGTAGCCCTCTTCCATCTTGCGCACCATCATCTCGACCGCGATGATCGCGTCGTCCACCAGCAGGCCCAGCGCGATGATCAGCGAGCCCAGCGAGATCTTGTGCAGCCCGATGCCCCAATAGTCCATGGCCAGGAAGGTCACGGCCAGCACCAGCGGGATGGTGATGCCCACCACCAGGCCCGGCCGCATGTCGATGTAATAGCGCTTCCACAGCGGGTGCTCGCCCGGGCGGCGGTGGAAGCCCAGCGCGATGAAGCTCACGGCCAGCACGATCACCACGGCCTCGATCAGCACGCGCACGAACTCGCCCACCGAGGTGGCCACGGCCTTGGGCTGGTCCTGGAGCTGGGCCAGCGTGATGCCGGCCGGCAGGTTCTTCTCGATCTTGGCGAACGCGGTCTTGAGCGACTTGCCCAGGCGGATGATGTCGCCGCCCTTGGCCATGGACACGCCCAGCGCAATCACTTCCTTGCCCTGGTGGCGCACCTTGACCGTGGGCGGGTCCACATAGCCGCGCTTGATCTCGGCAATGTCGCCCAGCCGCAGCTGGTTGCCCGAGCTGCCGCGGATCGGCATGGCGCGCAGGTCCTCCACCGCATTGAACTGGCCGCCCACGCGCACCTGCACCACGTCCAGCGGGGTCTGCACCGCGCCCGCGGGCTCCACGGCGTTCTGCTGGCCCAGCTGCGCCAGCACCTGGTTCAGGTCCAGCCCGAGCTGGGCCAGGCGCTTCTGCGAAATCTCGACGAACAGCTTCTCGTCCTGCGCGCCAAACAGCTCCACCTTGGCCACGTCGGGCACGCGCAGCAGCTGCTGGCGCACGTCGTCGGCAAAGGTCTTGAGCTCGGCGTAGTTGAAGCCGTCGGCCTCCAGCGAATAGATCACGCCGTACACGTCGCCGAACTCGTCGTTGAAGAACGGGCCCTGGATGCCGCCGGGCAGCGTGTAGCGCATGTCGCCGATCTTCTTGCGCACCTGGTACCAGACGTTGGGCACCTCGGCGGCGCGCGACGAGTCCTTGATCTGGAAGATGATCTGCGACTCGCCCGGCTTCGAGTAGCTGCGGATCTTGTCGGCGTAGGGCACTTCCTGCAGCGTGCGCTCGAGCTTGTCGGTCACCTGCTCGGCCACCTGCTGGGCCGTGGCGCCGGGCCAGTAGGTGCGCACCACCATGGCACGGAAGGTGAACGGCGGGTCCTCGTCCTGGCCGAGCTGGAAGTACGCCGCAAAGCCCAGCAGCATCAGCACGATCATCAGGTAGCGCGTGAGCGCCGGATGGTCGAGCGCCCATTTGGAGAGGTTGAAACCCTCTTTCGGTTGCGTCTGCGTCATGACGGGCTCACTTCGCGACGGTGGGGGTGGTCTCGGCCTGGGCCGTGTTTGCTATTGTTTTGCTAGCAGGTTGTGGCCGCCCCTCCTGGACTCCAGCCACTTTTTCCTGGTAAATGGTGACTTTCTGGCCCGGCTGCAGCACATGCACCCCGGCCGACACCACCTGCATGCCCGGCTGCAGGCCGCCCGCGATCACGGCCTGGTTGCCATCGGCCGTGGCGATCTGCACCGGCTGCGAGCGGACCGTCATGGTGGCCTTGTCCAGCACCCAGACCGCGGTGGCCTGGCCTTCCTGGCGCAAGGCACTGGTGGGCAGCTTGATGACCTGGGTGCCCGCATGGCTCAGGGCCCGGGGCGTCACGTACACCGTGGCGCCCAGGGGCGGCGTGTCGGTGCCCTCCAGCGCCACCTTGACCGGGTAGGTGCGCGTCACCGGGTCGGCGCTGGCCGCCACCTCGCGCACCTTGCCCGTCAGTTGCGTAGCCGCGGCCCAGACCCGGATGCCCACCTCGGAGCCGGGCTTGATGGCCACCACCTTGTCCTCGGGCACCGAGAACACCACGTCGCGCGGGCCGTCCTGCGCGATGCGCACCACCGGCGTGCCGGCGCTGACCACCTGGCCGGGCTCGGCCTCCACGGCCGTGATCACGCCCGACACATCGGCCACCAGCGTGGCATAGCCGGCCTGGTTGCCTTGCGAGGCCAGCTGGGCCTGGGCTTGTTCCAGCTGCGCCTGGGCGGCCTTGAGCGTGGTCTCGCGGCGCTCGAGTTCGGCGCCGCTGATGAAGTTCTGGTCCTTGAGCGCGGCAAAGCGCTTGAAGTCGGCCGCGGCCAGGTCGCGGTTGGTCTGCGCCGCCGCCACCTGGGCCCGGGCCGCGTCGGCGGCCAGCTTGTAGTCCTGCGCGTCCAGCTGGGCCAGCACCTGGCCGGCCTTGACGCGCTGGCCCAGCTCGGCCTGGCGGCGCACCATCTTGCCCGCCACCCGGAAGCCCAGGCGCGACTCCACGCGGGCCCGCACCTCGCCGGCGAATTCATACGAGGACTGGAAATCGTCCACCCCCACGGTCAGCAGCCGCACGGCCCGCACCGGCTCCTCGGGGGGCGCGGGCTTGGAGCACGCGACCAGGGCCAGGGCAGCGCCCACAATGACAATGCCCGCACGCAGCGGCGACTGAATCTGAGGATTTGGCATGACAGACCTGATGGGAAAGTACGCGGAAAAGTCGTTTAATGACTGACTGGTTAGTAATCTAGGGTAAATACGAATCTCTGTCAAGCGACAATCCGGGACCCCATGTCCATGGCCGAGCCCGTCCCCTTCCCTGCTGACAAACTGGCGTTGCTGCGAGGTGTCTCGCGCTCGTTCTACCTGTCGATCCGGCTGCTGCCCGCGCCGCTGCGCGAGCCCGTGGCCGTGGCCTACCTGCTGGCGCGCGCCACCGACACCCTGGCCGACACCGCCACCCTGCCCGCCAGCGAGCGGCTTGACAAGCTGACCACGCTGGCGGCGGCCATTGCCGGTTCACCCGGTTCACCCCCTTCACCCGACGGCATCCGCGCGCTCATGGCCTCGTTTGCGCCGCTGCAGAACGATGCGCAGGAGCGCCAGTTGATCCTCGCGCTGCCCGAATGCCTGGACTGGCTGGCGCGGCTGGCGCCAGACGACCGCGCCGACGTGCGCACCGTGCTGGCCCACATCACGCACGGCCAGACGCTGGACGTGGCCCGGTTTGGCGATGGCACGGCGGTGCGCGCGCTGGCCAGCGCCGCGGAGCTCGACGACTACACCTGGCGGGTGGCCGGCTGCGTGGGCGAGTTCTGGACCGCGCTGGGCTTTCGCCACCTGCCGGGCTTTGCCAGCCTGCCCGAGGCGCGGATGCGCGAACTGGGGCGCGGCTACGGCATGGGCCTGCAGCTCATCAACATCCTGCGCGACGCGGGGGCCGACCTGGCCGCCGGGCGCTGCTACTTCCCGGCCGACGCACTGGCGGCGGCGGGCCTGGCGCCCCAGGACATCACGGCACGGCCGGAGCTGTTCGAGCCGGTCTACCGCCATTGGCTGGATGCCGCGCAGCGCCGCCTGGCCGAAGGCATGGCCTACGCCGACGCCCTGGGCAGCCGGCGCGTGCGCGCGGCCAGCGCCCTGCCCGCGCTGGTGGGCGCGCGCACCCTGGCGCTGCTGCGCGCCGCCGGCCCGGCCGCCCTGACGCAGCGCGTCAAGCTGCCGCGCCATGAAATGCGCATGCTGCTGCTGCGGCTGGCGCTGGGGCTGGCGGGGCGCAGCGCGCTGGCCCGGCATTTCAGGCAGCTGGGGCGGCCGGCGGACCCGCCGCCAATGGGACAATCCCGGCCATGACACCGCAACAGTATGTTCAGGAAAAAGCCGCCGCCTCGGGCAGCAGCTTCTACTACGCCTTCCTGTTCCTGCCCAAGCCCCGGCGCGCCGCCATCACGGCCTTTTACGCGTTCTGCCGCGAGATCGACGATGTGGTCGACGAGGTGCAGGACCCGGGCGTGGCCGCCACCAAGCTCGCCTGGTGGCAGGCCGAGGTGGCCAAGGCCTATGCCGGCGAACCCAGCCACCCGGTCATGAAGGCGCTGATGCCGCTGGCCCCCACCTATGGCATCGAGGCGCGGCAACTGCAGGCCGTGATCGAGGGCTGCCAGATGGACCTGGAGCAGACGCGCTACCTGGACTTTGCCGGCCTGCAGCGCTACTGCCACCTGGTGGCCGGCATCGTGGGCGAGGTCTCGGCCCGCATCTTCGGGCAGACCGACGAGCAGACCACCGCGTATGCCCACAAGCTCGGGCTGGCGTTCCAGCTCACCAACATCATCCGCGACGTGGGCGAGGACGCGATGCGCGGGCGCATCTACCTGCCCATCAGCGAGCTGCAGCAGTTCGACGTGAAGGCGCACGAGATCCTCAACCGCTTCTACTCCGAGCGCTTCACCGCGCTGATGGCCTTCCAGGCGCGCCGGGCCCACCTGTATTACGAAGAGGCGCTGGCCCTGCTGCCCGCGGCCGACCGCCACGCCCAGAAAGCCGGCCTGATGATGGCCAGCATCTACCGCACGCTGCTGCGCGAGATCGAGAACGACGACTTCCGGGTGCTGCACCAGCGCGTGAGCCTGACGCCGCTGCGCAAGCTGTGGCTGGCCTGGCGCGTGCAGGCGCTGGGCCGGCTCTGAGGCCGGGCCCGGCGGATCAGCGCGGGGCTAGCGCCGGATCAGCTCACACAGCTCGGTCAGGTTGGTCAGTGTGAGCTGCGGCTGGGTCTCGTGCGGCCAGAGGTGGTCCGAGCGGTTGACCCAGGCCGCCTGCATGCCCGCGTTCAGCGCGCCCAGCGCATCGAGCGTGACGTCGTCGCCCACATGCAGCACATCCTGCGGGGTCAGGTCCACGGCCCCCGCGGCGGCGTGGAAGATGCGCGGGTCGGGCTTGCCCACGCCAAACTCGCGCGCCGTGATCGCCGCGCGGAAATAGGCGCCCAGCCCCACGCGGTGCACATCGGCATTGCCGTTGGACAGGCTCACCAGCGGGTAGCGCGCCGCCAGAAATTCCAGCGCGGGCAGCACGTCGTCAAACAGGTCCACGCGCTGGCGCTCGGCAAAGAACACCTCGAAGGCCTGGTCGGCCAGCAGCGGGTTCTCGCCGGCGCGGTACAGCGCAAGGCGGATGGACTCGCGCCGCACCGCGCTGAGGTCGTGCTTGAGGTCGGGCCGGTTGGCGCCCATGTAGTCGCGGATTTCGCGCAGCGCCACCGGGCTGGAAAACAGCGCGGCCGACATCGGGGCATTTTCAGAGAGCCAGTCATGCAAGGCCTTTTCGGCGCGCTCGATGGTGGGCAGGATGGGCCAGAGCGTGTCGTCGAGGTCGAGGGAAATGGCCTTGATTTTGGAGATGTCCAGCATGGTCAGGGAGAATACCTCATGCCCTTTCGCACCGAACCTGAATTTGCCCACGGGCAGCCCGCGCGCACCGCCGTGCTGCTGTGCAACCTGGGCACGCCCGACGCGCCCACCGCGCCGGCCGTGCGCCGCTACCTTGCCGAATTCCTGGGCGACCCGCGGGTCGTGGAAATCCCGCGCGCGCTGTGGCTGCTGATCCTGCACGGCATCATCCTGCGCGTGCGGCCGGCCAAATCGGCGCGCAAGTACGCCAGCATCTGGACCGCCGAGGGCTCGCCGCTCAAGGTCTGGACGCAGCGCCAGGCCGAAATGCTGCAGGCCGCGCTCACGCAACGCGGCCACGAGGTGACGGTGCGCTACGCCATGCGCTACGGCAGCCCGGCCATGGCCAGCGAGCTGGACCGGCTCAAGGCCGAAGGCGCCACGCGGATCCTGATCCTGCCGGCCTACCCTCAGTACAGCGGCACCACCACCGCCAGCGTGCTCGACGCCGTGTATGCGTGGGCCGCGCGGCTGCGCCATGTGCCCGAGCTGCGCTTTGTCAACCGTTACCACGACCACCCGGGCTACATCGCGGCCCTGGCCAGCCGCATCAGCGCGCACTGGCAGCAGCATGGCCGGCCCGACCAGCTGGTGATGAGCTTTCATGGCGTGCCCGAACGCACCCTGCTGCTGGGCGACCCCTACCACTGCGAATGCCACAAGACCGCGCGGCTGCTGGCCAGCGCGCTGGGCCTCACGCCCGGCCAGTACACGCTCACCTTCCAGTCCCGCTTTGGCAAGGCCAAATGGCTGGAGCCCTACACCGAGCCCACGCTGGTGGCGCTGGCCCGGGCCGGCACCCAGCGCGTCGACGTGGTCTGCCCCGGCTTCACCAGCGACTGCCTGGAGACGCTGGAAGAAATCAACATGGAAGTGCGTGAAGCCTTCCTGCACGCGGGGGGCCAGACCTTCCACTACATTCCCTGCCTGAACGACGACGCCCCCTGGCTCGCGGCCCTGGCCGACCTCACCCAGCAGCACCTGGCCGGCTGGCCCACCCAGGCCGCGCCCGACCCGCAGGCGCTGGCGGCGCAGCGCACCGCCGCGCTGGCCGCCGGCGCAACCCAGTAACACCCCCGGGAGCACGCCAGAGCCGCCGCGTTGCGGCAATGGCATGATCGTGGGTTTCCCCGCCCGAACCGCTGCACGCCATGACTGAAGATTTGCCCCTCGCCCCCACTCCCGCCGCCGCCCCTACCGCCGAGGCCACGGAGCCCCGGCGCGACCGCCGCCGCAGTTCGCGCGGCAAGGGCGGCAAGGCCGCTGCGGGCAACACCGCGCAGGCCTCCGGCGCCCCCGCGGGCAACGACCAGGCGCAGGCCTCCCACCCGGCCAAGGCACGCGCCGCGCGCAGCCTGCCGGTGCTGGAGCAGCTTGCGGCGCTGTACCCCGCCCTCTTCGGCGAAACCTTCCTGCCACTCAAGCGCGGCATCTTCCAGGACCTGCTGGACGCCCAGCCCGGTGTGCTGGCGGCCGAGACGCTCAAGGACGCGCTGGCCTTTCACACCCGCTCCACGCGCTACCTGACCGCCGTGGCGGCAGGCCTGCAGCGCCATGACCTGCAGGGCCAGCCGGTGGAAGCCATGGCCCCCGAGCATGTGCACCACGCGCTGCTGGAAGTGTTCCGCCGCCGCCAGGGGCGCACGCCCGACGACCTGCGCCCCAAGCTGCGCGCGCGCATCGCACAGGCCTTCGAGGCCTCAGGCCTGGCCCGCGAGGACTACGCGCAGCGGGTGCGCGGGCGCGACGAGGCCGCCAACACGCTGCTGGACGAAGCCCTGGCCGAGGTGGCCGCCAGGGCGGCCCGTGAAGAGGCCTTGCTGCGCGCCTTCGAGGCCAGTGGCGAGCCCGTGGAGGCCTTCGCGGGCATGTATGGCCTGGAGCCGCGCGCGGCCGCCCGCATGCTCGAACAGGCGCGCCAGCGGCGCGCGCCGGCCGCCGCCTGAGCGCCCCGCGGGGCCGCCAGGGCCCCACGCGCAAATCGACGGGTTTAAAGTAAGGGGCCAAGGAGAACCCCTGAATGCACTTTGCAAGCCTTTCGAGAAGGATCATCACCACCGCAAGCATCTGCCTGCTTTCCCTCACACCCGCGCTGGCCCGCGACATGGTCAGCATCAAGGGCTCGGTCGTCAACATGCGCGCCGGCCCCGGCCTCAGCAAGGACGTGCTGTGGCAACTGGACCGCGGCTACCCCCTGCAGGTGCTCAAGCGCCAGGGCCGCTGGCTCAAGGTCCGCGATTTCGAGAACGACCAGGGCTGGGTCGCCCGTTCGCAGACCGGCCGCACGCCGCACCACATCGTCAAGGCTCCCATCGCCAATGTGCGCAAGGGGCCGGGCACCCAATACAAGATCATCGGCCAGGTCGAACGCTACGAGCTGCTGCGCACGCGCGGCAAGCAGGCAGGCTGGGTCCACGTTGAGCGCGCCAGCGGCAAGACCGGCTGGGTGGCCCGCCGGCTGCTGTGGGGCTGGTAAGCCGGTTTCTGGCGGGTTTTCAGGTCAAAAAGGCCTGGAGTCCAGGACTGGCGGCCACTTTCAGCTATCAATGTGATAGCAGGTCGCGCTCTTTCACCGACTCGATGAAGTTGCTCACGGCGTCCAGTTGGGACGGCACATTGAGCGCGGGCGCATGGCCGCAGCCCGGCACCTCGATCACATGGGCCAGCCCGCGCGCGCCCGGGCCGCGGTGGCGCATGGCCTGCGTGGTCTCGCTGAGCACCAGGTCGGAGTCCTCGCCGCGCAGGCACAGCACCGGCACGCGCAGCGCGTCGTAGTGGTCCCACAGGTCGTAGTCGGTCGGGTGGTCAATGAACTGGCGCACCATGGCCGGGTCGTAGTGCGGTGTCACGCGGCCGTCGGGCAGGCGGCGCGCCGAGGTTTCCGTCAGGCGGCGCCACTGCGCGTCGCTGAGCCAGCCATAGGGCTTGTAGACCTGGCGAAAGAAGGTTTCGAGCTCGGCCATCGTGTCAAAGGCCGGCGGGTTGCCCGCATAGGCCTTGATGCGCTCGACCGCGGGCGCCGCAAGCTGCGGCGCGTTGTCGTTGAGCACCAGGCTGCGGATGCGCTCGCGCAGCTGCGGCTGCAGCAGGCCGGCCGCGCACACGGTGCCAATGGCGCCGCCCATCGAGGTGCCCACCCAGTGCGCCTCGTCGATGCGCAGCCGCTCGAACAGGTCGGCGGCGATGCGCGCGTAGAAGGCCAGCCGGTATTCGTTGTGCGGATCGACCGCCCACTGGCTCAGGCCGCGCCCCAGCGTGTCGGGGCAGATCACGCGCCAGCCGCGCTCGCTCAGATGCGCGGCCAGCTCGTCCATGTCGCGGCCCGTGCGCGCCAGGCCATGCCAGGCGATCACGGTCTGCGTGTGCTGCGCGCCCCACTCGGTGTAGTGGATCTCGCGCCCCGCGCAAGTGATGTAGTTCGAAGTGAATGGCATGTCATGCCCCCTGATGTTCTTGTTACTGCCTGCCGCCGGGTCTATTTCAGAAGCTTGCCCGTGCTGCCGATCACCGTGACCTCGACGTAGTGCGAGCCGATGCGGTTCTCGGGAGAGTAGCTGACCGTGATGCCGCCCAGGTCGAACGCGCCCATGGACTCCAGGGCCCGGGCCACCCTGGCGCGCGTGGGCCTGGGTCCGGCCCGGCGCAGCGCCTCGACCAGCACCTTGGCCCCCAGGAACTGCTCGAAGCTGGTGTAGTTCACATGCTCCTGCGGCGCATATTTGGCCAGCAGCTTCTGGTATTCACGGATCACCGGCAGGTTGGGCATGTACGGGTACGGCACCACCTGGCTGATGCCCAGGCCGTGCGCGTTCCTCAGGCCCGCCAGGCGGACCAGTTCGGCCGGGTCGACCACCGAGATGTTGTACAGCTGCGCGCCGCCACCCGACTCGCGGTAGCGCTTGATGAAGGCCGCCGTCGGCTTGTTGATCGAGATCATGATGATGGCCTGCGCGTCCGAGGCCTTGATCTTCGCCACCGCCTCGTCCACCTTGTCGGTGTTGCGCTCGTAGCCCGCCGCCGCCGCGAGCTTGAGTCCGCGCTTGGCCAGGGCGGCCTCCACGCCAATCAGGCCGGCCTTGCCGAAGCCGTCGTCCTGGTACATCACGGCCACCCGCTTCATGCCCAGCGTGGTGACCTGCTGCACCATGTGCTCGGCCTCGTCGGCATAGCCGGCCCGCACATGGAAGATCCAGGGGTTGAACGGCGAGCGCAGCGTCTCGCCACCGGTGTAGGGCGCAACCAGCGGCGCTCCGCCGTCTTCCAGCACGCCGTCGGTCAGCAGCTTGCCCACATTGGCGGTGCCGGCAAAGCCGTACAGCGCCACCACGTCGGGGCGCGCCAGCATGTCGCGCGCCAGGCGCACCGTTTCGTCGACCTTGTAGCCATCGTCCTCGACGAGCTGGCGGATCCTGGCGCCATGAACGCCGCCCTGCGCGTTGACCCAGTCGAAGTAGATCCTGCCCCCCACCACCATCTGGCGGCCCGTGCTGGCCAGCACGCCCGACAGCGGCGCCACCTGCCCAATGGTGATGTCGGCCGGCGCCGCGACCGCGGCCTGCCCCCCGGCCCACAATGCCAGCGCCAGTGCGGCGCGTTGTCCCAACGACTTGAACGATGTCATGCTTGTCTCCTCAGTTGTCCTGAATCCGACCAGCTCCCTGATGTTCCTCAGCCCGTTCCTCAGTCCGGCACGCTGAGCGTGGTGCCCGAGAATCCGATGGCGTTGGCCGCGGCCGGCGTGGCGGCAATGGCCGGCACGTTGGCGGCCGCAATCGCCGGCGCGGCGCCCGGTGTGCCGCCACGCGGCGTGGTGCGCACCACCTGGCTTGGCGGCAGGGCCTTGCCGGCGCTCAGGTGGTCGTACATCGCGTCCAGCGCGCGGTTCAGGTAGACATGCAGCGGCACGTAGCGCGTGTCATAGCCCGGCAGCACGGTGGGCAGGCCAATGAAGCTGTCAAAGTGCTGCGCATTGGTGACCTCGATGTAGCTGAGCCGGCTGGCGCTGCCTTCAACGACCTTGTTGAGCGCGGTGTAGGGCCGCGAGGTGTGGTTGACCGGCAGCAGCGCGTCGGAGCGGCCATGCACGATCAGCGCGGGCTTGCCGCGCAGGTTGCCGTTGCGCCGGGTCTCGTCCACGCCCGCCTGCAGCTTGAGCGCGGCCGCATCGGTGCCGGTCACGAGGTTGCGCAAGCACAGCGCGCCGGCCAGGTTCCAGTCGGCCACGCCGGCTGCGTTGAACGACAGGAAGTCGCGCGCCGCGCCGAACAGGCCCTTGTTGTTGACCAGGTTGATGCCGCCGGTGGGCGGCACGCCGTTGCCCGTGGCAAACAGCGGGGCCACCGCGGCATCGGCCAGCGGAACCACGCCGCCGGTGGCGGCCGTGGCCGCGAAGCTGAAGCCGCACAGGCTGTCCTTGACGCTGGCGCGCGAGAGCGCGTTGGCGAAGGTGACGGCCACGGCGGGCGCCACTTCAAAGGCAGACAGCGAGGCGTGCAGGTCCGACGACTCGGGCTCCCAGCCGTAGGCCAGCAGCTTTTGCAGTGCCTCCTCGGCCTGGGTCGCCGTGGTGGTGGCGGTCAGCAGGCCCTGGGCCTTGAGCGAGGCGCAGCGGTTGGGCGCGACCGGGAAGGCCGCGCCGGCAAAGCCGGCCGCGTAGGCCGCGGCATAGGGCGTGGCCGCCAGCGAGGGCGCCAGCGAGGCGCAGGACTGGAACAGGTTGGCCTGGGTGGTGAAGTCGATCAGCGTCTTGCCAATGACCGCCACCGTGGCGCTGCCCCGGCGCACGCTGACGCCCGGGTTGGCCGGCAGTTCCACCGCTGGCTCGGACACGGCGACGCCGTTGATCAGGCCCTGGGTGTCGAGCTCGGCCGCGGCAAGGGCCGCACCTCCGCCATTGGAGATGCTCGAGGCGATCACGATGGTGTTGGACGGCTTGAGCAACACATAGCGCTGGCCCGTGCCGTCCTTCTCGCCAAACTGCTCGTTGAGCACGTAGTAGGCAAACTCCACCGCCTGCAGCGTGTGGCGGCCCCAGTCCTTCTCGGGGTTCTGGCCCGAATGCGCATGCTTGAAGGCAAAGCGGTTCGGCGTGGCGGTGTTGAAGGCCGCCAGGTCGGCCGCTGACAGGCCGGCGTTGAAGGCCGCCGACTTGCCCGCCGCGGTGGCGCCGGCGCGCGTGCCGTCGATCAGCGGCACGGTGTTGTTCTGCAGGTCGTGCGGCGCACCGCCCGTGCCCTTGTCGGCATAGGCCACGGCGCAGCCGCGCTTGAGCCCCCACTCGCCGGTGGAGATGCCGCCGTACACGCCCCGTGAACCGGACGCCGTGGCGGTGATGATGCAGGGCCGCGACTTGTCAAAGCCCGCGGGCACCTGGACCATCAGGGTCACATTCTTCTGGCCCGTGCCATCGTCGGCGAACGCGATGAATTCGGTGCCGGCCACCTTGCCCTCGCCAGCGGTGACGTTGCCGGCCGCGTCCACGTTGGGCCCGTACAGCGTGCCGTAGCCGCCGGCCGTGGTCATGTCCAGGATGGCGCGGTAGTTGGTGTAGATGGCCAGGCGGCGCAGTTCCGCCGCCGTGGGCTTGAGCGGGTCGGCGAAGCTGGGGGCCACGGCCGCGGCCAGGCCGGTCTTGCCCAGGCCCGCGGTGAGCAGGTCGTCGCTGTTGCCGTCATAGGTGGCCTGGCGGATGTCGCCCAGGTAGGCCGGCTTGACATTGGGCGACAGGTTGGTGGAGCCGCCGCAGCTCGCGAGCGCGGCCAGCGCCAGCAGTGAGGGCAGCAGCCGGAGGGAATGCGTCATGGGAGAGTCCTTGTGTTGCGGGCGCGCAGCCGTCCGACCACGCCCGTTGGGAAGTAATAGACCGAGAGCACGAACAGCAGGCCCAGCCACAGCAGCCAGCGGTCCGGCGACAGCAGGTTGGCCAGCCACGGCGCCCCGGCGGCGGCCTGGCTGGCCAGGCGCAGCAGGTCCTGCAGGTAGCCCTGGGCCACCACGAACAGCACCGAGCCGATGACCGCGCCATAGACCGTGCCCATGCCACCGATCACCACGATCAGCAGCACGTCCAGCATGATTTCGAACGACAGCGAGGTGTCGGGCCCGTTGTAGCGCAGCCAGACCGCGAGCATGGCCCCGGCCAGCGTGGCGAACAGCGCCGAGAGGATGCTGGAGGTGGTGCGGTAGACCACCACGCGGTAGCCGATGGCCTCGGCGCGGAACTCGTTCTCGCGGATGGCCTGCAGCACGCGGCCAAAGGGCGAGTTGACGATGCGCAGCAGCGCCAGCACCGCGAGCACCGCCACCGCGAACAGCAGGTAGTAGGTCAGCAGGCGCCCGTCCACGTCCACGCCCAGGAACGGCGACTCCAGGAACTCCGTGCCCGGGCGCAGCAGCTCGGGCACCTTGAAGCTCAGCCCGTCCTCGCCGCCCGTGATCTGCGAGAGCTGCGACGCCAGCGTCTGGAACGCCGAGGCCACCGCCAGCGTAATCATGGCGAAGAAGATCGCCCGCACGCGCAGCGAGAACAGCCCCACCGCCAGCGACAGCACCAGCGACACCAGCAGGGCCGCGCCCACGCCGGTGAACAGCGCCAGCCAGTCCGCCCCCATGCGGGTGGAGGCAATGGCCACGCCATAGGCACCAATGCCGAAGAACATGGTGTGGGCAAAGCTCACGATGCCGGTGTAGCCCAGCAGCAGGTCAAAGCTGGCCACCAGCACCACGAAGATCAGCACCTTGGCCGCGATGTTCAGCGCCTTGACGCCCGGAAAGATGAAGGGCGCCAGCGCGAGCGCCAGCACCAGGCCCATCAGCAACACCGCCAGCACGCGGCTGCGCGGCAGGTCTGCGGAAAGCAGTCGGTTCAGCATGCCCTGTCCTCAGCGGTTGGTCACGGGGTAGACCCCCTGGGGGCGCCACAGCAGGATGGCGACCATCAGCGCGATGTTGGAGAACAGCGCGACCTTGGGGGCCAGGAAGCCGGTGTAGTTGGCCATCAGCCCGACCAGCAGCGCGCCGATCAGCGCGCCTGCGGTCGAGCCCAGCCCGCCAATGATGATCACGATGAAGATCAGCACATTGACCTGGGCGCCGATCTGCGGCGTCACGTTCTGCTGGTAAAGGCCCCACATCACGCCACCGAGCCCGGCCAGCGCGCTGCCCGCGACGAACACGCCAATGAACATGCGGCGGATGCGGTAGCCCAGGGCCTCGACCATCTCGCGGTCCTGCACCCCGGCGCGGATCAGCAGGCCGAGCTTGGTGCGCGACAGCGTCCAGGCCAGCGCGCCGAACACCAGCAGGCCCACGATCACGGCAATCAGGCGGTACTTCTCCACCGCGGCGTCGCCAATCAGGATGGCGCCGCGCATGCCCTCGGGCAGCGGCAGCGGAATCTGCAGCGGCCCCCAGATGACCTTGATCAGCTCCTCGCCGATGATCATGCCGCCCATGGTGATCAGGATCTGCTTGAGGTGGGCGCCGTACACCGGCCGCACGATGAAGCGCTCGAAGGCCAGCCCCACGGCCCCGGCCACCAGCATGGCGATCAGCATGGCCGGCAGCACGGCCACCAGGTTGCGCCAGAGCTCGGCCGAGCCGGTCCAGTCGCCCATGGCGCCCAGCACGCTGGTGGCCACAAAGGCGCCCAGCGCGATGAACACGCCGTGGCCGAAATTGAGGACGTCCATCAGCCCGAACACCAGCGTCAGGCCCGAGGCGATGATGAAGATGATCATGCCCATGGCCAGCCCGGCCACGGTCAGCGTGAGCCAGGTGGAGGCGGAGCCGATCAGCGGCAGCACCAGCAGGGCCAGCACCGGCACCAGGGCCAGCGGCTTCCAGTCAAGGTCTTTCATAGCGCCAGTCCCAGCAAGGAGGTCTGCAGGGCCTCGTCCTCGGCCAGCGCCTGCATGGAGCCGGCATGGACGACCACGCCGTTGTCCATGACGGCCACGCTGTCGCCCAGTCGCTTTGCAAAATTGAAGTTCTGCTCGACGAGCAGGATGGTCACGCCCGCCGCCTTGAGCTGGGCGAAGGCGTCGATCATGTTGTTGATGATCGCGGGCGCCAGGCCCTTGCTGGGCTCGTCCACGATCAGCAGTTCGCGCGGCTCCACAATGGCCCGCGAAACGGCCAGCATCTGCTTTTGCCCGCCGGACAGCTTGCCCGCGGGGTGGTTCCAGAATTTTTCAACGGCCGGGAACAGCGAGAAGATCCACGCCAGGCGCTCCTCGTCCATCTGGCTGGCGCTGCGGGCCTGGCGCGCGGCCAGCAGCATGTTTTCCTTGACCGTGAGGTCGGAGAAGATGCCCATGTTCTCGGGCACGTAGGCGATGTTGAGCCCCGCGATCTGCGGCGTGCTCATATGGGTGATGTCGTCGTCATTGAAGCGCACGCTGCCATGCGAGGCCCGCCACAGGCCCATGATGGTGCGCAGCGTGGTGGTCTTGCCAGCGCCGTTGCGCCCCAGCAGCATGGTGAGCTGGCCCCGCGGCACCGCGAGGTCCACCCCGTGCAGGATGTGGTACGCGCCAATGTGGGTGTGCACGCCCGAGAGTTCGAGCAGGTTCTTGCTCATGCGGCCTCCCGTGCAATGCCCAGGTAGGCTTCCTGCACCACCGGCGACGCGATCACCGCGGCGGGGTCGCCATCGGCCACCAGCGAGCCGTTGTGCAGAACGATGATGCGGTCGGCCAGCTCGCGCACCACGTCCATCTTGTGCTCGACCAGCAAAATGGTCTTGCTCTTGTCTTCCTTGAGCTTGCGGATCAGGTTCAGGATCACGGGGGCCTCGGCCGCGTTCATGCCGGCCGTGGGTTCGTCGAACATGAACACCTTCGATTCGAGCGCCATCAGCAGCGCCACCTCCAGCTTGCGCTGGTCACCATGCGGCAGGCTGGCCACGACCAGGTCGCGCCGGTCGTCCATGGCCACCGCCTCCAGGATGTCCATGGCGCGCTGCGTCAGCGCGCCGTGGTCGCTCCAGATGCTCCACAGGTTCAGCCCGCGCCGGTGGGCGCCTTCGCGCGCGGCCTGCACCGCCAGCCGCACGTTCTCCAGCACGCTCAGGTTGGGGAACAGGTTGGTGAGCTGGAAGGCCCGGCCCAGCCCGGCGCGGGTGCGCGCCGAAGCCGGCAGGCCCGACAGGTCACGCCCGTCCAGCGACACCGTTCCACTGGACGCCTTGAGCTGGCCCGAGATCAGGTTGAAGTAGGTGGTCTTGCCCGCTCCGTTGGGGCCGACGATGGCGGTCAGTGTGCCCGGCTCGAAGGAGCAGGTCACACCGTTGACCGCCACGTGGCCGCCGAAACGGATGGTGAGATCCCGGGTGGCTAGCAAGCTCATGGTCTCCAATGGTCTGGTGAAGGGTCAGGTGGCGTGGCTCAGGGGCAGGTGCCAATCACGTAGTAATTGGTGCCCGTCATCTTGAGGGTGGTGGTGACAAACGTGTTCCACAGGCCCATGTTCTGGCCCGAGCCATTGGCATAGGTGTAGCCGCCGGACTGGTAGGCACGGCCGGCCGTGGTGTGGGCATAGTTGCTCGCGGTGTAGCAGGTCGCGGGCGGCGGCGCCGAGCCGGTGGTGGTGCCGGTGGCGGCGGCCGAGGCCGCGCCTTCGGTGCCATTGCTGTCGGCGGCCTTCACGGTCCAGCTGTACTGCGTGGCGGCGGCCAGGCCGGTGTCGGTGAAGTTGGTCGCGGTCACCGGCAGCGCATTGGACTTGTTGCCGCCGCGGTACACGTTGTAGCTGGCGGCGCCGGTCACGGCGTTCCAGGTGATCTTCATCGTGGTCGTGGTGGCGTTGGACGTGGCCACGCCGGTGGGCGCGGCCAGCGTGGTCGTGCCGCCACCACCACCGCCGCCGCCACCACCGCTGCCGGTGCCCGAGGCCACGCGGTCCACCATGGCCTTGATGGCGGCCATCTGGGTGCCGGCCTTCTGCGCGAAGTTGGAGCCGTACCAGCCGATCCAGTCCCAGCAGGCGTTGGGGTTGGCCAGCGAGCCGCTGGCCGCCGTGCTGCGGCTGGTGTTGTCCACCTTGGTCTGCGGGAACAGGACGATGATGTTGTTGGTGTCGGCCCAGCGGGTGTAGCCGGTGTTCTTCACGTACTTGTCGCCGATCTTGTCGGTGCTCTGCTGGCAGCCGTGCAGCGCGACGTGCAGCTTGCACTGCGTGCCGCTGGCGCAGCTCGCGGGCACGTAGATCCAGCCCGTGGCGGCCATGCCGGGGTTGCTGGTGAACTGGGTCTGGTTGAACTCGATGTAGTTGGCGGCAGCCGGCGAGTTGTTGCGCGCGGCCAGGGTGCCATAGAACTTGGTCAGCGCGGCCTTGGCGCCGTCGTAGCCGCAGTTGCTGATGTAGGGCGAGGCGCTGCTGCTGCACGAGTTGTTGCCCGTGCTGTCAAAGTCGGTGGGGAACACGTGGGCCGTGCTGGCGCGCTGGACGTATTCCAGGTTGCCCGAGGGCACGCCGTTGTTGGTGTACTGCGTCTGCACGGCGTTCATGGGGTTGGGGCCCACCGTGTAGTCGCTGGTGCCAACGAACATGTAGATCTTCTGGCTGGCCACGTTCGACTTGTTGTCGATCTGCGAGCCGCTCCAGCTGTTGATGTCCGACTGCATGGTGCTGAGCATGCTGCTGCTGATGCTGGCGTTGTACATGCAGGCCGTGTAGTTGCTGTGGCCGGCGCACATGAAGGGGCCGCCCGCGAACACGCCCACCCCCATGAAGGTGGACGAGTACGCATAGCCCAGCTGGTTGGCCATGAAGCCGCCCGCGGACAGGCCGGACACCGATATCTTGGAGGTGTCCACGTTGTACTGGCCAAGGTTGACCGCCGCTGAAGCGGCGCCGCAGCCGAAGGCCGCAACCGCGGCAAGGGTACGAAGCAATCTGAACGTCATTTGGGTTGTCTCCTGGAGAGTTTTGAAAAAACTTCACCTGCCCCCGTGTTGCCGGGGGTACCTCATTCAACGGATCACAAAAAGAGGGGCGGCCGCCCCTGTGAGGCCGGCCCCGCACCGCAAGGGCCGGGGCCACCTCAAACCGGGCTACCGCTTGTTGCGGATCGGCACGTTCATTTCGCTGGGCTTGATCTCCTTCACGAGATGCAAGTCAGCCATCGCACCCTGGCGGGCACCGGGCGCCACGCGGAAGTGGTACATCGACTGCATGGCCTGGTGGTCTTCCTTGCGGAAGGTCATGGTGCCCTTGGGCGTGTCGAAGCTCATGCCTTCCATGGCGGTGATGAGCTTGTTGGTGGCGGTGTCGCCATTGGTCTTCTTCAGCGCGGTGACCACGGCCATCGCGGCCGAGAAACCGCCGGCCGTGAAGAAGTCAGGCGGCGACTTGTAGCGCGTGTAGTGGTTGGTCACGAGCCAGAGATTGGGCTGGTTCTTGGAAAACGCGAAGTAGTAGTAGCTCGCGCCCTCCATGCCCGGGAACTGGTTGTAGGCCACCATGGCGGGCAGGATGTTGCCGCCCGTGGCAATCTCGATGCCGTAGCGCTTGAGGTCCAGGTCGGCGATCTTGAACGGGTTGCCGGCGCCAGCCCAGACGATCCAGATGACCTTGCGGCCCGGCTGGTCCTTGAGCTTGTCGATCAGGCGCTGCGCGCCCGCGGTGAAGTCGGTGGTGTTGGCGGGCAGGTATTCCTCGTGCACGATCTTGGCGGTCTTGACGGCCTCCTTGAAGGCCTTCACGCCGTCACGGCCAAAGGCATAGTCCTGCGCCAGCGTGGCAATGGTCACGCCCGGCTTGTCCAGCGCCACGGCGTTGGAGATCGCGTCCTGCGAGCTGTTGCGGCCGGTGCGGAAGATGTACTTGTTCCACTTCTCGCCGGTGATCGAGTCGGCCACGGCGGGCTCGATCACGAGGATCTTCTTGTATTCCTCGGCCACGGGCAGCATGGCCAGCGCCACGCCCGAGGACGTGGGACCGACCGCGATGTCGGCCTTGTCGTCGGAGTAGGCCGTGGCCAGCAGCGACTTGCCCAGGTCGGGCTTGCCCTGGTCGTCCTTCTCGATCACGACGAGCTTGCGGCCATTGACCGTCATGGTGCCACCGGTGGCGTACTCCAGGCCCATCATGAAGCCGGTGGTGGTCTGCTTGCCGTAGGCCTCCAGCGGGCCGGTGATGCTGTGCACGTGCGCGATCCGGATCTCCTTGGATTGAGCGAGCGCGAAGGGGGAGGTGAAGGCGGTGGCTGCCAGTGCGGCGAGCGCCACCCATGATCGACGGTGCATGGAAGTCTCCTGTTCTAGTGGAATTGCAAAACTGTCGCACCACTATTGCACAGGCCATGCCAACCCGCATGTCATTGATTCATAACGATATTTTCACACCAATTCTGAGGATTGTCTGAAAATCAGACAGTTTCAAATGTCTGGTTTCAAGTCATTGTCTGAAAATCAGACAATGCCCGGAAGCCGTTCATAGAGCTTGGCGCGTGAAATGCCTAGCAGGCGCGCCGCCGCAACCTTGTTGCCACGGGTCGCCGCCATCGCGGCTTCGATGGCGCGCTGCTCCACCTCGGCCACCTGCTCCGCCAGCGGCCGCAGCACCTCGGGCGGGGCTTCGGCCACCAGGGGGGCGCCCGGGCTTTCGCGGGGAACGGCGGCAATCTGCTTGACACCGGATTCCCGCAGCACCTGCTCGAGTTCGGAGGTCTCGATGTGCTGGGAGTCGCTGCGCATGGCGGCCTGCTCCAGCACATTGCGCAGCTCGCGGATGTTGCCGCGCCAGGTCTGCGCCGACAACAGGGCCAGCGCATCGGCGCTGAGCTCCGGCGCGGCCGAGCCGCTGCGCAGCGCCATGTCCTCGCCCAGCACCTCGACCAGGGCCGCGATGTCGGCGCGCCGCTCGCGCAAGGGCGGCACGCGGATGGGCAGCACGTTGAGCCGGTAGAACAGGTCCTCGCGGAACAGCCCCTCGCGCACCAGCGCCCCCAGGTCGCGCGAGGTGGCCGCGATCAGGCGTGCATCGAACGGCACCAGCTTGTTGGAGCCCAGCGGTTCGATCTCGCCCTCCTGCAGCGCGCGCAGCAGCTTGGCCTGCAGGGCCTGCGGCATGTCGCCGATTTCGTCCAGGAACAGCGTGCCGCCGTCGGCCAGCTTGAACTTGCCGTCGCGCCCCTTGCGCTCGGCCCCGGTGTAGGCCCCCGGCGCCACGCCAAAGAACTCGGCCTCCAGCAGGGTGTCGGGCACGGCCGCGATGTTGACGCTGATCAGCGGCCCGCGCGCGCGCGGCGAGGCCGCATGGATCGCGTGGGCCAGCAACTCCTTGCCGGTGCCGGTCTCGCCGAGCAGCAGCACCGGGCTGGACGACTGCGCGGCGCGCCGGGCCTGGCGCTTGACCTCGACCGCGGCCGGGCTGCCGCCCACAAAGCTGGCAAAGGTGTACTTGTGGCGGCGCTGGCTCGCCAGTTCGCGCCGCGCATCGTCCAGGTCGCGCTGCAGGTGCGCGAACTTGCTGATCAGCGGCTGCAGCGTGGTCTCGGGGTGGTCAAACAGCACGATGCCGATGGCGCCGATCAGCTCGCCGCCCTCGTCGCGCAGCGGGATGCGGCTGACCACGAAGGTGCCGGCCTTGTTGGTCAGCAGGTCGATCAGCACCGCCTGGCCGGTTTCCAGCACGCGCCGCATCTGGGTGTTGGGCACCACGTCTTCCACCATGTGGCCGACGAACTGGTCCACCGACGAGAAGCCCAGGTCGGGCAGGAAGCGCTTGTAGCCTTCGTTAACCCAGACGATGCGGCCGGCGCGGTTGACCAGGAACATGCCCTGGCTGACGCTGGAGAACAGGTGGAACATCGACCGCGCCGCGAGCTCCAGAATGCTCTGGGCGTCGCGCGGGAGGATGTCGTTGTCTTCCATGCGCGGATGTTACCGCGCATGGTCAGGCTACAAGGCGGCAGTCTGCGCGCGCTGCATGCGCCTGAGCACACGCGGCGCCACCAGCACCGCGATGATGATCACGAGCATGGCCAGCGACATGGGCCGCTGCAGGAACACCGACCAGTGGCCCTCGCCAATCGACAGCGCGTTGCGCATCTGCGCCTCGGCCAGAGGACCCAGGATCATGCCCACCACCACGGGGGCCGTGGGGAAATCGAAGCGGCGCATCAGCACGCCCAGCAGGCCGATGCCATACAGCAGGTACAGGTCGAACGCACTCTGGCGCATGCCGTAGGCGCCGACCGTGGCAAAGATCAGGATGCCCGCGTACAGCTGCGGCTTGGGAATCTTGAGCAGCTTGACCCACAGGCCCACCATGGGCAGGTTCAGGATCAGCAGCATCACGTTGCCGATGTACAGCGAGGCGATCAGCGCCCAGACCAGCGCGGCCGAGGTGGTGAACAGCTGGGGGCCGGGCTGGATGCCGTAATTCTGGAACGCGCCCAGCAGGATGGCCGTGGTGTTGGAGGTCGGGATGCCCAGCGTGAGCAGCGGGATCAGCGCGGCCGTGACCGTGGCGTTGTTGGCGGCCTCGGGGCCGGCCACGCCCTCGATCGCGCCCGTGGTGCCGAACTCGGCCTTGTCCTCGGGGTTCTTGACCAGCTTCTTCTCGACGGCGTAGCTCAGGAAGGTGGGAATCTCGGTGCCACCGGCCGGGATGCAGCCAAATGGCGCGCCGATGGCCGTGCCGCGCAGCCAGGCCGGCACGGAACGCTTCCAGTCGCGCGCCGTCATGTGAACCCGGCTCATCGCGTTCTGGGTCTCGGAGGTGCGGCCTTCGTAGATGGCCGCGTAGAGCACCTCGGCCACGGCGAACAGCCCCACCGCGACCAGCACGATCTCGATGCCGTCCAGCAGTTCGGGCACGCCACCGGTGTAGCGGGCCTGCCCGGAGATCTGGTCGAGGCCGACCAGCCCCGCCGCCAGCCCGACGAACAGGGCCGTCATGCCGCGCAGCGTGCTCTTGCCCAGCACGGCACTGACCGTGGTGAAGGCCAGCAGCATCAGCATGAAGTACTCGGGCGGCCCGAGCTTGACCGCGAACTCGGCCACAAACGGCGCAAACAGCGTGACGATGACGGTGGCAATGGTGCCGGCCACGAACGAGCCAATGGCCGAGGTGGCCAGCGCGGCGCCCGCGCGCCCGCTCTTGGCCATCTTGTTGCCCTCCATGGCCGTCACCATGCTGGCGGTCTCGCCCGGCGTGTTCAGCAGGATCGAGGTGGTCGAGCCGCCGTACATGGCCCCGTAGTAGATGCCCGCAAAGAAGATCATCGAGGCGGTGATGTCGACCTTGGCGGTGATGGGCAGCAGCATGGCCACCGCCACCGCCGGGCCGATGCCGGGCAGCACGCCAATGGCCGTGCCCAGGGCGCAGCCCACGAAACACCAGAGCAGGTTGGAGAGGGTCAGCGCCGACGCGAAGCCACTCATCAGGGCATTGAAGATGTCCATGTCAGATCCAGCCGGTTGAAGTCAGGCCTGGCAGGTTGATCGCCAGGAACTGTGTGAACGTCCAGAACACGGGCGCTGAAATGGCAAGCCCGGTCACCGTGTCCACGGCCCAGACCTTGGGCAGGCCCGCCGCCTGCCCCGCCGCGCGGCGCAGGCCCTGCACCGCAAGGACATAGCACAGCGTGCAGCTCAGGATGAAGCCCAGCGTGGTGATCAGCGCGGCATTGGCCAGCAGCCCGGCCGAGACCCAGACAAAAGCCGGCCAGTGGGCCTCGCCGCCGGTGGGCTCCTCCATCTGGCGAAAGCCGCCGGTGCGGGCCTCCCAGATCATCCAGGCCCCGCAGACCGCGAGCACCCCGGCCACCAGCCAGGGCAGGAAATTGGGACCGACGCCGCCGTAGCCGGCGTCGGACGAGATGGACACAGCCCCGGCGCCCAGCGCCAAGCCCGTGAGCAGCACACCGCCGCCCACGAGCGTCTGTATCAGCGAGGACGAATTCGCGTGATTCATGGTTTCTCCAGACAGGTGCCGCGGCACCCGCCGCGGCTTTGTTGTGACTTCAGGCCATGCCGGAGAGGTACATGATGGCGCGCAGGGAAGAGAATTCGTACTCCACGAATTCATCAAACTCCTTGCCGGTCATGAGGGCCGGGGTCCAGGCGTTCTTCTTCAGGGCCTCGGCCCAGAACTTGGTCTTGGTGGCCTTGACCACCAGGTCGGTCAGCGCGGCGCGCTGGTCGGCCGTGATGCCCGGCGCGCCATAGACGCCGCGCCAGTTGCCCAGCACCACGTCGTAGCCCTGCTCCTTCAGCGTGGGCACGTTGATGCCCGGCAGGCGCTTTTGCGAGGTCACGCCGATCGGCTTCATCTTGCCCACTTCGATGTACTCGGAAAACTCGCTGTAGCCGCTGCCGCCCACCGTGACGTTGCCGCCCAGGATGGCCGCCGTGGCCTCGCCACCGCCGCGGAAGGCCACGTAGTTGACCTTCTTCGGGTCCACGCCCACCTGGCGCGCCAGCATGCTGGCGGCGATGTGCTCGGTCGAGCCGCGCGAGCCACCGCCCCACTTGACGCTGCCCGGGTCCTTCTTGAGCTGCTTGACCACGTCGGCCATGGTCTTGAACGGCGAATTGGCCGGCAGCACGAACACGTTGTATTCACTGGTCAGGCGCGCGATCGGCGTGGCCTGCGTGAGATTCACGGGCGGCTTGCCCGTGATGATGCCGCCGATCATCACGGCGCCCATCATCATCAGCGCGTTGGGGTCGCCCTTGGCGCTGTTGACGAACTGCGCCAGGCCCAGCGCGCCGGCCGCGCCGCCCTTGTTTTCATAGGTCACGCTATCGGCCGCAGCGGCCTCGGTCAGGGCCTTGCCGAGGGCGCGGCCCGTGGTGTCCCAGCCACCACCCGGGTTGGCGGGGATCATCATCTTGATGTTGGCGGCGGCACGGGCCGACAGCGGCAGCGCGCCGGCAGCGGCCAGCGCGGCCAGGGATTTGAGAAAGGTATCGCGACGCATGGTGCTTGTCTCCTGAGTTTGTGGAAGGCCGGGTGATGATGCGGCGCGTGCCTGTCAATCGGCTGTCCCGGGCCTAGGGGAAATCACTAGGTCGGTCCCGCGGGCTGGCCGCGAGGCAGGCGCGTTAACCTCGGCGTCTGTGTCCATCCAGCTCCTCATCGTCGAAGACGACCCCTCCATGCAGGCCACGCTGCGGCGCACGCTCAGCCGCCGGGGCATGGAGGTCACCAGTTGCACCGACGGCCGGCTGGCACTGGACAGCTGGCGGGACTGCGACCCCGACGTGGTGATGCTGGACCTGACCCTGCCCGGCCTGGACGGCCTGCAGGTGCTGGAGCAGGCCCGCCGCGCGGGCCTGACCACGCCGGTGCTGATCCTCACGGCCCGCGGCACCGTGGGTGACCGCATCATCGGCCTGAACACCGGGGCTGACGACTACCTGCCCAAGCCCTTTGACCTGGACGAACTGGAGGCCCGGCTGCGCGCGCTGGCGCGCCGCCGCGGCGACGCCCCCGCGCCCGCCGCAGCCGGCGCCCAGACCGTCGGCGCCCTGCGCCTGGAGCGCGAGAGCGGCGCCATCTACCACCGCGACCAGGTCATGGAGCTGACCCCGCGTGAACTCGCGTTGATGCGCGCGCTGATGGTCAAGCCCGACCATGCGGTGTCCAAGGAAAAGCTGTTCGAACTGGTGTTCCCCGGCGAGGACGACGTGCAGTACGAGGCCATCGAGGTGGTGGTGTACCGGCTGCGCAAGAAGCTGGCCCACACCGGCGTCACGCTGATGACGCTGCGCGGGCTGGGTTACCTGCTCAAGGCCGGCGAATGACGGCGGCGGTGGCGCCCCGGCCCCGGCCGCTGTCACTGCGGCGTTACCTGCTGATGGGCATCCTGCTGCCGATCGGCCTGTTCGTGTTCATCAACACGGTGAGCCTGTACCGGCAGGCCCTGGGCGCCGTCAACATCGCCTACGACCGCACGCTGCTGGCCTCGGCCAAATCCATCGGCGAGCTGCTGGATGTGGACGGCTACGATGCGGCCGCGAAACTGCGGGTGACCGTGCCCTATGCGGCGCTGGAGGCGTTCGAGGCCGACAACCAGAGCCGGATGTTCTACCGCATCTCGACGCCGCAGGGCGAGATGGTGTCGGGCTTTGCCGACCTGCGGCCCTGGCACGGCCAGCTGCCCGAGCGCAGCCCCTATGCGGCGCTGGTGGACTTCTATGACGACCGTTACAACGGCGAGGAGGTGCGGGTGGCGGTGCTGCTGCAGCCCGTGGTCAGTTCCCAGGGCCGCGGCATGGCCGTGATCCAGGTGGCCGAGACGCTGGAGCTGCGCCAGGCGCTGGCGCGCAAGGTGCTCGTGGACACGCTCTGGGCCCAGGCCGTGCTGGTGGCCGTGATTGCGCTGGTGGCGGTGGTGGTGGTGCAGCGCGCCACGCGGCCCGTGCGCCGCCTCAGCGCCGAGCTGCAGGCCCGCCCCGAGGGCGACCTGAGCCTGATTGCCGCGCCCGATGCGCCGCGCGAGCTGCTGCCGCTGGTGGACGCCACCAACCAGGTCATGGAGCGGCTGCAGCACCTGCTGGACCACCAGAAGCGCTTCGTGCGCGACACCTCGCACCAGCTGCGCACCCCGCTGGCGGTGCTCAAGACCCAGGTGCAGTCGGCGCTGCGCGGTGACATCGAGCCCCAGCAGGCGCTGCAGGAAATCAACCTCACGGTGGACCGCGCCACCGCCCTGGCCAACCAGATGCTGGCGCTGGCCAAGGTCGAGCAGTTGCGCCAGCAGGCCGACGCCAGCACCGTGGACCTAGCCGACATCATGCGGGCCGTGGCCATCGACCTGTCTCCCCTGCTCGCGGCGAAGAACATCGACTTCGAGATCAGCACCGTGCCGGCGCCCGTGCGGGCCCATGAATGGAGCCTGCGCGAGCTGTCGCGCAACCTGCTGCACAACGCGATCAAGCACACGCCCGACGGCGGCGCGGTGTCGGTGCGGGTGGTGACCGACGCGCACCACGCCGCGCTGACCGTGGCCGACAGCGGCCCGGGCATCGCGGGCGAGCTGCGCAAGCGGCTGTTCCAGCCGTTCTCGGCCGGCGATGTGCGCAGCGGCTCGGGCCTGGGGCTGGCCATCTGCCACGAGATCGTGGCCGCGCTGGACGGCAGCATCACGCTGGACAACCGCGAAAACCACGGCCAGGTGGCCGGCCTGGACGCCACGGTGCGGCTCGCGCTGGCGCACAATCCCGACTGATGGACCGACTGCGAATCGACAAGTGGCTCTGGGCCGCGCGCTTTTACAAGACGCGCTCGCTGGCCACGGACGAGATCAACAAGGGCCGGGTCCAGGTCAACGGCCAGGACGCCAAGCCCGCGCGCGAGGTCAAGGCCGGTGATACGGTGGCCGTGCGCCAGGGGTCGGTGCTGCGTACCGTGGTCGTGCGCGGCCTGAGCGGCGCGCGCGGCCCGGCGCCGGTGGCCCAGGCGCTCTACGAGGAAACACCAGAAAGCTGCGCGGCGCGCGAACAGGCGGCCCGGCAGCGAGCGCTGTCGCGCGAGCCGGCGCTGAGCATTGAACACGGGCGGCCCACCAAGCGCGAGCGCCGCGAACTGGATGCCACACGCGGCTGGGGCGACCGCTGGAGCGCGTCGCTGGAGCCCGACTCCAAATAGGATTTGCTACTTTTTTGGTAGCGCAAAGTGGCCGCCAGTCCTGGACTCCAGGCACTTTTGACCAGAAATCAGCGCAAAACAGGGGCGATGGACAGGCGCCGGCGCAGTTCGGCCACCGCGCTGTCCACCGTGGTGAGCACCGGCAGGCCGGTACGCTGCATGACCGGCGCGCGGGCCCGGGCCATGCTGAACTGGGCCAGCGCGATCACCGAGACGCCCTGCGCCTTCAGCTGCAGCGCGGCCTGCACGACCTGCTCGTCGTGACGCTGGCCATCGCCCGAATTGAGCGCGTCCAGCGCGCCAGCCGCCAGCACGCTGGCCTGCAGCACGCCCGCGGGAAACTCCGCCGGCATGGACGCCAGCGTGGGGGCAAAGCTGGCGATCAGGCCCACGCCCCCGCCCGACTTCGCGGCGTCGGCCACCATGGCTTCATTGGGTTTGAGCACCGGCAGGTGGGCATGCTGGCGTGCCACGGCCTCGATGCACGGGCCAAAGGCCGAGCAGGTGAACAGGATGGCATCGCTGCCGCAGTCCGCCGCGTACTGGGCCAGGCGGGCAAAGCGCTCGTGCATGAAGGCATCCAGGCCCCGCCCGCTGGCGGCCAGGTCGGCCGAGAGGCTGTCGTCCAGCAGGTTCATGCGCGTGGCCTCGGGCCAGTCGCGCGCGAAGGCTTCATTGATGGGCGCCACCGAGTGGCTCAGGGCGTGGATCAGGGCGATGCGGGGCATGAAGGCGTGGCTCCCGGGCTCAGGCCGGCGCGGCGGCGGGGGCCTCGCGCCGCGCACGCTTGCGCTGCAGGCCAAACACCACCAGCAGCAAGGCAAAGGCCGGCAGGAACAGCCATTCCTTGTCGGGGCGGTCGGCCGGGACTTCGATGGAGGTGATGCGGAAGCCCTGCTCGATCCCCAGCTTCTCGGCGGTCGAGCCGAACTTGACCGACATCACCTGCACCGCATCGCCCTGCGCCATCACGCTCAGGCCGATCCTGCCCAGCCGCTGGGGCGCGGGCGCCACATCGCCCAGCGGCAGCAGCACGCCCTTGCGCACCTCCTTGCCGTCGATGTTGGTGCCCTCCACCCAGACCCGCTTGCGGGTGCCGGCCTCGGCCTTGTCCACCAGCGGCATCAGCTGCGACGCCGGCACGGTCTGGTACGGCGGGTACACCATGTCCCACCAGAAGCCGGGCCGGAACAGCGTGAAGGTCACCAGCAGCAGCGCCGCCGTTTCCCACAGGCGCGAACGGACGATGAAATAACCCTGCGTGGCCGCGGCGAACACCAGCATGGCCACGGTGGCGCTCACGATGGTGATGGCCAGGTGCCAGACCCCGTCGATGCCGATCATCAGCAGCTGCGTGTTGAAGATGAACAGGAATGGCAGGATGGCCGTGCGCATGCTGTAGAAAAACGCGGTCACGCCGGTCTTGATCGGGTCGCTGCGCGCGATCGCCGCGGCTGCGAACGACGCCAGCCCCACAGGTGGCGTCACGTCGGCCATCAGCCCGAAATAGAAGACGAACAGGTGGACCGCGATCAGCGGCACCAGCAGGCCGCTTTGCGCGCCCAGCTCCACCACCACCGGCGCCATCAGCGTGGACACCACGATGTAGTTGGCCGTGGTCGGCAGGCCCATGCCCAGGATCAGGCTGATGAAGGCCACCAGCAGCAGCATGATCATGAGGTTGCCGCCCGACAGCAGTTCGACCAGCTCCGTCATCACGAGGCCGATGCCGGTCAGCGACACGGTGCCCACGATGATGCCGGCCGCGGCCGTGGCCACGCCGATGCCGATCATGTTGCGCGCGCCAGCCTCCAGCCCGCCGACCAGGTCCATCACCCCGAGCTTGAGCGCATCGGCATAGCCGCCGCGCCCGCGCATCGCGGCCATCAGCGGGCGCTGCGTGAGCATCACGAAGATCATGAACAGCGTGGCCCAGAAGGCCGACAGCGCGGGCGACAGCTGCTCGATCATCAGGCACCAGATCAGCACCACCACCGACAGCAGGTAGTGCAGGCCACTCTTGAGCGTGGGCGCGGTCTCGGGCAGTTCGAACACCGGGGCATTGGGGTCGTCCAGTTCGAGTTCAGGCTGGCGTGAACCCAGCCAGAGCAGGCCCACATAGGCCGCGAGCAGACCGATCCCGATGAGGTAGACGGCCCCGCCGGGCAACGCCGTCTTGATCCAGCCCACGCCGTAATAGACCACACCCGACAGCACGATGAAGCCCGCCACGGTGGAGGCGAACGACAGCAGGCGCTGCATGGCCGTGCTGTTGCCGCGCCGGGGCAGCCCCTGCAGGTTGGCCTTGAGCGCCTCCAGGTGCACGATGTAGAACAGCGCGATGTACGAGATGATGGCCGGCAGGAAGGCATGCTTGATCACCTGCGTGTACGGAATGCCCACGTACTCCACCATCAGGAAGGCCGCGGCGCCCATGACCGGCGGCATGAGCTGGCCATTGACCGAACTCGACACTTCGACGGCGCCGGCCTGGTCGGGCCGGTAGCCCACGCGCTTCATCAGCGGGATGGTGAAGGTGCCCGTGGTCACCACATTGGCGATGGACGAGCCCGAAATGATGCCGGTGGCCGCCGAGGACACCACCGCCGCCTTGGCCGGCCCGCCGCGCAGGTGGCCCAGCAGCGCGAAGGCCGACTTGATGAAATAGTTGCCAGCGCCGGCCTTGTCCAGCAACGAGCCAAACAGCACGAACAGGAAGATGAAGCCATTGGACACACCCAGCGCGACGCCAAACACGCCCTCGGTGGTCAGCCACTGGTGCGACATCACGCGCGAGATCGATGCGCCCTTGTGGGCGATCATGTCGGGCATGTAGCGCCCGCCAAAGGTGTAGCCCAGGAACACCAGCGCCACGATCACCATGGGCAGGCCCAGCGCGCGGCGCGTGGCCTCCAGCAGCAGCACGATGCCGATCACCGCCACCACCAGGTCCTGGGTGATGGGTTGGCCCGGGCGCGTGGACAGCTCGCGGTAGAAGATGAACAGGTAGGCCGCGCAGAAGGCGCCCACCAGGGCAAAGATCCAGTCGGTGACGGGCACCCGGTCGCGCGGTGAGCGGCTGAAGGCCGGGTACGCGAGAAACGCCAGGAAGATCGAGAACGCCAGGTGGATCGAACGCGATTGCGTGTCGTTGAACACCAGCACGCCCGTGGAGAACGGCAGCGGCGAGGCGATCCACAGCTGGAACAGCGACCACGCGAGCGCCACGCCCAGGATCAGGCGGCTGACGGCCGGGCCGGGGCTGCGCCCACCCGCATCGTTGTCAGCCACCAGCTGGTTGACGTCCAGCGCCTCGACCTCGACGGCCTTGTCCTTTTTCTTGCCGAACATGGGCATCTCCTCTCGGTTGATTCCTTCACCGACCGCGTTGACGGGTCATGCGATCACAAACAGCAGGGGCTCCCCTCAAGGGAGCCCCCGAGGCCCTTCACGGGCCTTGCAGGTCAGGTCCCCGGATTACATCCAGCCCTTTTCCTTGTAGTACTTCACGGCGCCCGGGTGCAGCGGTGCCGACAGGCCGTCATGGATCATGTGCTTGGGGTCCAGATTGGCAAACGCGGGGTGCAGCTTCTTGAACTCGTCGAAGTTCTCGAACACGGCCTTCACCAGCTCGTACACCGTGGCGTCAGGTACCTTGGCCGTGGTCACAAAGGTGGCCAGCACGCCGTAGGTTGGCGTCGGGTTCGGGTTGCCGGCGTAAATGCCGCCCGGGATGTTGACCTTGGCGTAGTACGGATTTTCCTTGACCAGCTTGTCCACCGCCGCTCCGGTCAGCGGCACCAGCTTGGCGCCGCAGGTGGTGATCGGGTCCTGGATGTTGGCCGAGGGGTGGCCCACACCGTAGAAGAAGCCGTCGATCTTGTTGTCGCACAGCGCAGCGCCATGCTCGTCGGCCTTGAGCTCCGATGCCAGGCCAAAGCTGGCCGTGGTCCAGCCCATGGCGCTGAGCAGTTCTTCCATGGAGGCGCGGGTGCCGGAGCCGGGGTTGCCGATGTTGAAGCGCTTGCCCTTGAAGTCCTCAAACTTGCTGATGTTGGCTTCCTTGCGGGCCAGCACGGTGAAGGGCTCGGGGTGCACAGAGAACACGGCGCGCAGGTCCTTGAAGGCGCCATCTTTCTCGAACACCTTGGTGCCCTTGGTGGCGTGGTATTGCCAGTCGGACTGGGCGACGCCGAAGTCCAGTTCACCGGCGCGGATGGTGTTGATGTTGAACACCGAGCCGCCCGTGGATTCCACCGAGCAGCGGATGCCATGGCGGGCACGGTCCTTGTTCATCAGGCGGCAGATCGCGCCGCCCGCGGCGTAGTACACGCCCGTGACGCCACCGGTGCCGATGGTGATGAACTTCTGCTGTGCCATCACGGGGGCGCTTCCCAGCGCCGCGGAAAATGCCGCTGCCGCGACCAGGGCCTTGAGTACAAATTTTGCAGACATGTCGACTACTCCTCAGTGAAAAATCGGGTGGGTCAGATGGATGAGACTGCGGCGTTGATCGCGGCGTCAAGGCGTTCGACGATCAGGGCCAGATCGGCATCGCCGGCGATGAACGGCGGCGCCAGCAGCACATGGTCACCATAGCGACCATCGACGGTACCGCCCATCGGGTAAACCATCAATCCGCGCGAGAAAGCCTCTTTCTTGACGCGGGCATGCAGTTGCAGCGCGGGCTCGAAGGGCCGCTTGCTGGCGCGGTCCTGCACCAGCTCCACGCCCCAGAACAGGCCGCGTCCGCGGATGTCCCCGACATGGGCATGCGTGCCCAGCGCATCGCGCAGCAATGTTTCAAGATGTGTGCCCGCGGCCCGCACGCGCTGGAGCAGGCCGTCGCGCTCGATGATGCGCTGCACCGCGAGCGCGGCCGCGCAGGCTACGGCGTGACCTAGGTAGGTGTGGCCATGCTGGAAGAAGCCGCTGCCCGACGACATGGCCTGCACGATCTTGCGGTGGGCCAGCACCGCGCCAATGGGCTGGTAGCCACCGCCCAGGCCCTTGGCAATGGCCAGCAGGTCAGGGGCCACGCCTTCGGCCTCGCAGGCATGCAAGGTGCCGCTGCGGCCCATGCCGCACATCACCTCGTCCAGGATCAGCAGCACGCCATGGCGGTCACAGACCTCGCGCACCGCCTTGAAGTAACCGGGCACCGGGACCAGCACACCGGCCGTCGCGCCACCAATGGTCTCCGCCACGAAGGCAATGACCTGGTCGGGGCCCAGTTGCTGGATCGTGTCCTCAAGCTCCTGCGCGAGCCGCTGCCCGTATTGCTCTGGCGTTTCATCACCGCGCTGTTCGCGGTAGGGATAGCAGGGCGAGACATGGGTGGCGGGGATCAGGATGGGCGCGAAGGGCTCGCGCCGCCACTGGTTACCACCCACGGCCAGCGCGCCCAGCGTGTTGCCGTGATAGCTCTGGCGCCGCGCAATGAAATGCCGGCGCTGCGGTTGACCGGTTTCAACGAAGTACTGGCGCGCCATCTTCATGGCGGCCTCCATGGCCTCGGAGCCACCGCTGACGAAGTACACATGGCTCAGGTCCGCGGGCGCGGTGCGCACCAGGTGCGTGGCCAGTTCTTCGGCCACCTGCGTGGTGAAGAAGCTGGTGTGCGCGTAGGCCAGTTGGTCAATCTGCGCATGCATGGCCGCGAGCACCTCCGGGTGCCCGTGCCCCAGGCAGGACACGGCCGCGCCGCCGCAGGCGTCCAGATAGTCCTTGCCCTGTGCATCCGTCAGCACCATGCCCTGCCCCTTCAGGGCGACGGGCGGCGTGCGTTGCAGATGCCGGTGAAAAACCTGTGTCGAAGTCATTCGGTATCCATTGATGCGATCAACGGCAGTGTAGGCAGGCACGGGGCGACCGGTGATGCCGATTTGTGCGCCGCCCATAACAAAAACTCATGGCCCCGGCGTCGCTGCGGCCTCCAGCTGCGTCAGCGCCTGGGCCATGCAGCGCGTGAACGCGCGGCTGACCAGTGAGTTGGGGCGCGCGGTCGGCCTCAGCGCCTTCACGGTCACGGGAATCGCGGGCACCAGGGCCAGCACATCGACGCGCGAGCGATCCGCCGAGGCCGTGGTGCACCCGTCCACCAGCGCCACGCCCACCCCGTGGTGGGCCAGCGCCAGCGCGACGTGGTAGGTCTGCACCGTCATCACGGGCTTGAGGCCGGCTTCGTTTTCCCGCAGCACATGGCCCAGGGTGACGCCCAGCGGGTCGCGCTTGTCCAGCGCGATCACCGGCAGGTGGGCCAGCTGCGTCAGGGTCAGGGTGCCGATGCGCACCTGGCGCTGGCTCAGCAGGCCCTTGGGCACCACACACATGACGCGGCGCTCGCCTATGCTTTCGTGGGCCAGCGCGGGATGGCTGATGGCGCTGAACACATAACCGACGTCGGCCTCCTGCAGCACCAGAGACGACACGATCTGCGGTGAGTGCAGCGCTTCGTGGACCACCGAGACCTCGGGGTACTTCTCGCGGAACATGCGCATCGCGCGCGGGAAGACCTCGTAGCTCAGGGCCAGCACCGTCAGCACGCGCAACTCGCCGCGCCGGCCTTCACCGGCGCGCAGGCTGCCCGCCAGCCGCTGGACCTCGTCGAGCTGCGCGAACAGCCGCTCGATGTGCGGGTACAGGGTCTGTGCCTCGGCCGTGGGCGTGAGCCGCCCGCGCACCCGCTGGAACAGCGCGAAGCCCAGCTGGATCTCGGCATGCTGCAGCGTGCGGCTGACCGCGGGCTGGGTCACGTTGATCAGACGCGCGGCCGCGCTCACGCTGCCCGTGAGCATGACCGCATTGAAAACTTCGATGTGACGCAATCGCATGCAAGTCCTTTTTCTGACAAACGCCGCGTTCGCGCGCGGCTCATGATTTTGATGCGCCGCACCATGTGGCAATTGCAAGGGTAATTCCTCACAACTCATGAATGCATCGCACTCATACTGATTTTTGCAGGCGCCCCGCGACCTGCCCATCCCCCTCTTTTGATGTACTCAGTCAAGTAAAGGAAGCGCGATGCCCGTCGACCAGACCCCCGTCCTCCCCTCCGCGGAAGCGGCCAGCACCTCACGACGAAAATTCTTCGTCACCGCCGCGGCCACGGCCGCCACCGCGGTGCCGCTCACGGCGGCCCGGGCCCAGGCGCCGGGCGTGGCGGTCAAACCTTCGACCGTCGTCCTGAAGATGCAGGGTGCCTGGGGCGCCAAGGACATCTTCAACGAAATGGCCGAGGACTACGTCAAGCGCGTCAATGAAATGGCCGGTGGCCGCCTGCGCATCGAGTACCTGACGGCCGGCTCCGTGGTGAAACCCTTCGAGGTGACCGACGCCGTGAGCAAGGGCGTGCTCGACGCCGGCCACACGGTGGCCGTCTATTGGTATGGCAAGTCCAAGGTGGCCTCGCTGTTCGGCTCCGGGCCTGTCACTGGCGCCAATGCCGAGCAGACCCTCGGTTGGATGATGCGCGGCGGCGGCTACGCCTACTACGAGCAGTTGCAGAAAAAGCTGGGCCTGAACCTCAAGGGCTTCTTCGCCTTCCCGATGCCGACCCAGCCCCTGGGCTGGTTCAAGAAGTCGCCGCCCAAGAGCGCCGCTGAGCTCAAGGGCTTCAAGTACCGCACCGTGGGGCTGGCGGCCGACCTGATGCAGGAGCTCGGCATGAAGGTGACCCAGCTGCCGGGCGGCGAAATCGTGCCGGCCATGGAGCGCGGCGTCATTGATGCCTTCGAGTTCAACAACCCGACGTCCGACCGGCGCTTTGGCGCGCAGGACGTGGCCAAGTACTACGCGATGGGCTCCTACCACCAGGCCATGGAGTTCTTCGAGATCATCTTCAACCGGACCAAGTACGAGGCCTTGTCGCCGGACCTGAAGGCCATCCTCCAGTACGCGGCCGAAGCCACCTCGTCGGCCAACACCTGGACCGCCCAGGACAACTATTCGCGCGACCTGCAGGAGCTCATCACCAAGGACAAGGTGCAGGTCTCACGCACCAACAAGGCGGTGTTCCAGGCGCAGATCAAGGCCTGGGACACGGTGGTGGCCAAGCTCGAGGCCGAGGACCCCTTCTTCAAGGAAGTGCTCAAGTCGCAGAAGGACTGGGCGCGCCGCGTGGCGTACTACGGCTTCTTCAACGAGGCGGACTACAAGACGGCTTTCGAGCATGTCTTCAAGACCAAGCTGCCGGCCTGATCCCCCCACCGCGTTCTGGTCGCTGCTCCCGTGGCAGCGGCCTTTTTTTTGAGCTGCCATGGAAAAATTCATCCGAACCGTCGACTACCTGTCGAAGTCCATCGGGCACTGCTTCGCGTGGACGGTGCTGGTTCTGACCGCCGGCACCTGCTACGAGGTGTTCAGGCGCTATGTGCTCAATGACCCCACGGCCTGGGCGTTCGACATGAGCTACATCCTTTACGGTGTGCTGTTCCTGATGTCGGGCGCCTACACGCTGTCCAAGAACGCCCACGTGCGGGGCGACTTCATCTACCGCAAGTGGACGCCCGCGACGCAGGGCAAGGTGGATCTGGCGCTGTACTTCATCTTCTACATGCCCGGTGTGCTGGCGCTGGTCTTCTCGGGATTCTTCTACGGCCGCGATGCCATGCGGATCCAGGAGGTCAGCGTCAACAGCCCCATCGGCGTGCCCGTGTGGCCGCTGAAGATGATCATCTTCGTGGCCGGCCTGACGCTGCTGGTCCAGGGCCTGGCCGAAATGTGCCGGTGCGTGATCGCCATCCGCGACAACCGCTGGCCCAGCCGCGACGAGGACGTGGTGGAGCTGGAGGTGGCCCTGCAGCAGCGCCATTCGGGTGGCACGGGAGGCGCAGCATGAGCGGGCCCGTCATTGCCCTGTTCATGCTGGGCCTGTTCATCGTCTTCATCTTCCTGGGCTTCCCGATTGCCTTCACGCTGATGGGCATGGGCATCATGTTCGGCTTCTACGCGTACTACAACCCGGCCCAGCCGTTCTTCGAGAACAACATCTTCTACCTGTTCACGCAGAACACCTTCAGCATCATGAACAACGATGTGCTGATCTCGGTGCCGCTGTTCCTGTTCATGGGCTACATCATCGAGCGGGCCAACATCCTGGACCGGCTGTTCCTGAGCCTGCAGGTGGCCCTGCGCCATGTGCCGGGGTCCATGGCCGTGGCGGCGCTGATCACCTGCACACTGTTTGCCACGGCCACCGGCATCGTGGGCGCCGTGGTCACGCTGATGGGGCTGCTGGCCCTGCCCGCAATGCTCAAGGCCGGCTACGACCAGAAGCTCGCGACCGGGGTCATCGCCGCCGGTGGCACGCTGGGCATCCTGATCCCGCCTTCCATCATGCTGATCGTCTACGCCGCCACGGCGGGCGTCTCGGTGGTCAAGCTCTACGCCGCGGCCATGCTGCCGGGCATCGTGCTGGCTGGCCTGTACCTGATCTACGTCGTTGTGCGGGTGGTGCTGAACCCGTCGCTGGCGCCCAAGCCCAGGGACGTGGACCACATCGGATTTCTCAAGGCCACCTACATGCTGGTCACGGCCTTCCTGCCACTGGCGCTGCTGATCCTGACCGTGCTGGGCTCGATCCTGTTCGGGCTGGCGACCCCCAGCGAGGCGGCCGCCATGGGCTCGCTCGGCGGTGTGGTGCTGGCGGTCGTGTACCGCGCCTTCACCTGGCAACGGCTGCGCGAGGCGGTGTTCCTCACGGCCAAGACCTCGGCCATGGTCTGCTACCTGTTTGTCGGCTCCTGGACCTTTTCCAGCGTGTTCTCGTACCTGGGTGGCGAGAGCGTGATCAAGGAGTTCATGCTGTCGATGGACCTGTCCACCCTGCAGTTCCTGCTGGTGGCGCAGACCATCATCTTCATCCTGGGCTGGCCGCTCGAGTGGAGCGAGATCATCATCATCTTCGTGCCGATCTTCCTGCCGCTGCTCGAACATTTCCAAGTGGACCCGATGCTGTTTGGCATCCTGATCGCCGTCAACCTGCAGACCTCGTTCCTGACCCCGCCCATGGCGATGTCAGCCTACTACCTCAAGGGCATCGCGCCGCCGGAGGTGCAGCTGTGGACCATCTTCAAGGGCTGCTTTCCGTTCCTGGGCATGGTCTTTCTCACGATCGCGCTGATCTACCTGCAGCCGCAGCTCGTGAACTGGCTGCCCGACCTGATGTACAACAATGACAACACCTCTGCCCCCGAGGCGCCCAGTGACAGCACCACGGTCATGGACCCGGCCTTCCTCAAGTAGCATGAACCGCACAGGCATTCAATGACATCGACAGGAGTTCCTTTGGCGCAAGCCGGCGAGCAGGTCAGCGAGATCGGCGCCACGCAAGTCGTTGACCACTTGCAGACGGGACGGCTGGGCCTGCGTGACTACATCAACGGCATGCACCAGCACACCGAGTCGGTGGAACCCGCGGTCAAGGCATTTGCCCATTACGACCGGCAGACCGTGGACCTGCAGGTCGAACGGCTGGACGCGGCCAGACATGCGGGCGTGGCATTGCCGCGCCTGTTTGGCCTTCCCGTGGCGATCAAGGACAACATCGACACGGCGGACTACCCGACCGAATACGGCCATCGCGGCAGCCGCGGGCGCACACCGAGCGTGGATGCCCTGCTGGTCCACAAGCTGAGGCAGGCGGGCGCCGTGATCTGGGCCAAGTCACGCACCACCGAACTGGCCTACATGCACCCCACGGTGACCGAGAACCCGCGCGCCCCCGGGCACACCCCCGGCGGTTCGTCCAGCGGCTCGGCGGCGGCGGTGGCCAGTGGCCTCGTGCCCGCGGCCGTGGGAACACAGACCAACGGGTCCGTGATCCGGCCGGCATCGTTCTGTGGCGTCTACGGCTACAAGCCCTCGCGTGGCCTGATCTTCAACGGCGGCATTCTCAAATGCGCGCCCTCGCTCGACCAGGTCGGGGTGTTCGCGCGCTGCGTGCCGGACCTGGCGGCCGTGGCCGAAGTCCTGGTTGGCGGGCACCAGCTCGAGTCCGGGCAACTGGTCTTTCCCATGAACCTGCGCGAGGTCTGCGAGGAAGAGCCGCCCCTGCCACCGCGCCTGATGTTCGCGCGCACCCCCTTCTGGGAGCGCCTTGACCCGCGATCGCAGGTGGCGTTTGATGCCCTGCTGGACGAACTCAAGGACTGCATGGTCGACAACGACCTGCCCGCCTCCGTGGCCCAGGCCGTGCCATGGCTCAAAACCGTGATGGAGGCCGAGATGGCACTTCATCTCAAGCCGCTGGTTGAATCAGATGCCAATGCCAGCGAAGTTTCACGGGCCGTGATCGACCGCGGCAACCGCATCCTGGCGGGCGACTATCTGCGCGCGCTGGAACGCATGCACGCAGCGGCTGCGGGGTTCGGCGAGTACTTCGATCACTTTGACGCCATCGTCACGCCGGCCACCCTGGGGCCACCCCCCAGCGGCCTGGCCAGCACCGGCGACCCCCTCATGAGCACGCTGTGGACCTTTGCCGGCCTGCCCTGCATCTCCCTGCCCCTGTTGCAGACCGAGGATGGCCTGCCCATTGGCGTGCAACTGGTGGGCGCCAGCCGTGGCGATGCGCGGTTGCTGCGCACCGCGCGCTGGCTTGCACAGCGATTCAACTGACTGCCCGATTCACCCGCCAGCCGACCAGGAGCGACCATGAAAAAGCGCATCATCAAACTGTTTGCCCTGCTGTTGCTGGTCCTGTTTTTTGTCCCGTACGTCCTCAAGGTCCAGCAATGGGACCTGATCGTTCTGCTGATCGCCGGCCTTGCGCTGCCTGCCTGCGATTTCCTCACTTCGGGCAACGAGGACTGAACGCCCCCGTGACGTCATCCGCCAGCGCCTACACCGGTGTCAGCCGGCGCTGACGCGGCCCGTAGGCGGCCATCCTTTTTGGCGCGAAAGCCGCGCAATCACCCCACGGCGCGTTTGGGAACCGCAATACTCGGCTTCTCGATTTCATTTACTCAAGGAGCCAGAATGAACAAGACCTCCAGCGTCCTGCAACGCCTGTCCATGATCCTCGCCGTGACGGCCGCGGCCTATGGCCTGCCGGCCCACGCGGCCACCGCCTCCGTCAACGCCGAAGCCAGTGTCTCGGGGAACACCACGTCCACCGTCGGCGAAAAAATCGACAAGGGCATTGATGCCACCAAGCGGGTCGGCAAGAAGACCGTCGAGCTGACCAAGGATGCGGGCCATGCCGTGGCCAACACAGGCAAGAAGGCCGCCAAGGTGACCCGGCAAACGGGCGAGAAAATCGCCGAGAAAATCCCCGGCACGGATGCCAACACCCAGGTGAAGGCCGAGGCCGCCGCACAAGCCGCGGTGAAGCAGCAATAAAGCTGAAGAGCCCGTGAACCCGGGCCTGCCCGGAAAAGCAAAACGCCCCGTGAGGGGCGTTTTGCATTGCTACTGGCGGAAACGGAGGGATTCGAACCCTCGATGAGGCTCTACACCCCATACTCCCTTAGCAGGGGAGCACCTTCGGCCACTCGGTCACGTTTCCAGTGGGCGCATTATCTCACGACTGCGCGGCAAAATCACCCCGCGGGCTGATCAAGGTCAAAGGCCTTGTGCAGCGCCCGCACCGCGAGTTCCATGTACTTCTCATCGATCACCACCGAGGTCTTGATTTCGCTGGTGGAGATCATCTGGATGTTGATGCCCTCCTCGCTCAGCGCGCGGAACATCTTGCTCGCAATGCCGACGTGGCTGCGCATGCCGATGCCCACGATGCTGACCTTGCAGATCTTGGTATCGCCTTCCAGGATGTCGGTGCCCAGCGTCGGCAGGACGGTGCTCTTGAGCAGGTCGATGGTGCGCGCGTAGTCGTTGCGGTGGACCGTGAAGCTGAAGTCGGTCTTGCCGTCCTTGGAGATGTTCTGGATGATGACATCAACCTCGATGTTGGCATCGGCCACGGCGCCCAGGATGTTGTAGGCAATGCCCGGCTTGTCGGGCACGCCCAGGATGGACACCTTGGCCTCGTCGCGGTTGAACGCGATGCCGGATACGACAGCTTGTTCCATTTGTTCGTCTTCCTCAAAAGTGATCAAGGTGCCGGAGCCGGCCTCTTCGTTGATGTCGATGTCCCAAGGCGTGAAGCTGGACAGCACGCGCAGCTTCACCTTGTACTTGCCGGCAAACTCAACCGACCGGATCTGCAGGACCTTGGAGCCCATGGAGGCCATCTCCAGCATCTCCTCGAAGCTCACGGTATGCAGGCGCCGGGCCTCGGGCACCACCCGCGGGTCGGTGGTGTACACGCCATCCACGTCGGTGAAGATCAGGCATTCGTCGGCCTTCATGGCCGCCGCCACGGCCACGGCGGACGTATCGCTGCCGCCACGGCCCAGCGTGGTGATGTTGCCCGCGTCGTCCATGCCCTGGAAGCCCGTGACGATGACCACCTTGCCGCTGGCCAGGTCGGCGCGCACCTTGCGGTCATCGATCGATTCGATGCGGGCCTTGGTGTAGGCGTTGTTGGTCCTGATGGGCACCTGCCAGCCCGCGTAGCTGACCGACGGCATGCCCTCGGCCTGCAGCGCGATGGCCAGCAATGCGCTGGACGCCTGTTCACCCGTGGCGGCCAGCATGTCCAGTTCGCGCGCCATCGCATCGGTGTGCCTGGCCGGCGCGAGTTCCTTGGCCAGGCCAAGGAGCCGGTTGGTTTCGCCGCTCATGGCGCTGGGAACGACCACCATCTGGTGCCCTGCGCGGGCCCACTTCGCCACGCGCCTGGCCACATTGCGGATGCGCTCGGTCGAGCCCATCGACGTGCCGCCGTATTTGTGAACAATCAATGCCATTGGAATGGGAACCTGCAAAAAGCGAGGAGCTGGGTGACCACCACCGGACCAGGGCCCGCGCGGCGCAAAGCCTTGAATTATAACGGGGCGACAAACCGCAGCCGTGCCCCGTCCCTCACCACGAAACCCGAGCCGACCTTGATCCGGATCTGGTGCCCGCGGGTGCTGCAGGCCTGGATCTGGCTCAACAGTTCCTCCAGCTGGACCGCTGACGGCGCCGTCGCATGCGTCTGGCGCAACCAGTACCGCAGCGCATTGGCCTGGCGGGGCTGGCTCAGGGCCTGCAGCGCCTTGATGGAAGGCGGCTGCCCGGCCAGGGCGAGGTCGGCCACGGCGAGCTCATCCAGCAACTGCTGGGCCTGCGCCGCATGGCGCGCGGAACGGTTGAAAGTGGCGCGAAACCCGGGAAACACTTTTTGCAGCGCTGGCAACAGCCCATGGCGGATCCGGTTTCGGGTCAGCGCCGTGTCCTGATTGGTCGGGTCTTCGACCCAGGCGGCCTCGCGGTGGGCCAGCCAGCGCCGGATGTCGGGGCCGCTGACCGCCAGCAAGGGCCGCCCGAAGCACATGCCATGGCGTTCAAATGCCGCGGGCATGGCCGACAGGCCGGGCAAGCCGGCGCCACGGCTGAGCGCCAGCAGCACGGTTTCCACCTGATCGTCCGCATGCTGCGCCAGCAGCACGCAGCGGGCGTTTCGACGCAGGGCGGCGATGGCGAGCGCCTCATAGCGGGCCACGCGGGCCGCGCTTTCCGGGCTCTCGCCCGGCGCAGGGCGCGCGTCCACGTGAACAAGTTCCAGCGGCACCGCCAGGCCGGCGCACACCGATTCGCAATGGCTGGCGAAAAGGTCCGCGGCCGGTTGCAGGCCGTGGTGAACATGGATGGCGCTGATGTGCCCGGGCCAGCGCTCGGCGCAGGCCAGCAGCAGTGCAGTGGAATCGGCGCCGCCGCTGAACGCCACGGCCATGGGCAGGCTGGCAGGCCATGCGGCCAGGGCCTGCGTCACCGGATCGAGGGACTCAGCGGCTGTCGGCCTTGGTGTCGTTGAACCGGCCATAGCCTTGCAGCCGCTCGTAGCGCCGGTCGAGCAGTTCGCGAACCTTCAGGTCACCGACCTGGCGGAAGGCATCATTGAGGGCCCGCTTGAGGAACGCCGACATCTGGCGATGGTCGCGGTGGGCGCCGCCCACGGGTTCGTTGACGATCTTGTCGACAAGCCCCAGCGCCTTGAGACGGTGCGCCGTGATGCCCAGCGCCTCGGCCGCGTCCTGCGCCCGGTCCGACGTCTTCCACAGGATGGACGCGCAGCCTTCGGGGCTGATCACCGAGTAGATGGAGTACTGCAGCATCACCACCTGGTCGCCCACCGAGATTGCCAGCGCGCCGCCCGAGCCGCCCTCGCCAATGATGGTGGTGATGATCGGCACCTCGAGCTGCGCCATCTCGAAAATGTTGCGGCCGATGGCCTCGGACTGGCCGCGCTCCTCGGCCTCGATGCCGGGGTAGGCGCCCGGCGTGTCGACAAAGGTGAACACCGGCAGCTTGAACTTCTCGGCGGTCTTCATGAGCCGAAGCGCCTTGCGGTAGCCCTCGGGCTTGCTCATGCCAAAGTTGCGCAGGCCGCGTTCCCGGGTGTCGCGCCCCTTCTGGTGTCCGACCACCATGCAGGCCGTGCCGTTGAACCGTGCCAAGCCCCCGACGATGCTCAGGTCATCGGCAAAATGGCGGTCGCCATGAAGCTCGACAAAATCCGTGAAGATTTCGTTGACGTAGTCCAGCGTGTAGGGCCGCTCGGGGTGGCGCGCGATCTTGGTGATCTGCCACGGCGTCAGGTCGCTGTAGATGTCCTTGGTGAGTTGCTGGCTCTTCTTGCTGAGCTGGTCGATTTCTTCAGAGATGTCCACCGCCGATTCGGTTTGCACATATCGCAGCTCCTCGATCTTGGTTTCGAGTTCCGCGATCGGTTGCTCGAAATCCAGAAATGTCTTCTTTGCCAAGGTTGGACTCCTTGTTGGTTGGCCTGTGCCCTGCCCCACGTTGCCGGTTTCAGTACGCCACGGGCAGCGGATCCAGCGAGCGCCAAATATACCAAGTTGCGACACTGCGATACGGTGCCCAGGCATCGGCCACCTCACGGGCATCGCTTCGGCTCACGGGATCGCCGGAGAAATAGCTCTGGCTGATGCCGGCGATCAGGCCCACATCGTCCAGCGGCAGGACATTGGGCCGCATCAGGTGGAAGATCAGGAACATCTCCGCGGTCCAGCGGCCAATGCCGCGGATGCCGACCAGTTCCGTAATGATGGCCTCGTCATCCATGGCGGCCCAGGAAGCGGCATCGATGGCGCCCGAGTCGAAATGCAGCGCCAGGTCCACCAGGTATTCGATCTTGCGCGCGCTCAGGCCGGCCGCCCGCATGTCATCAACCTTGAGCTTGAGCACACTCGCGGGCGCCAGCGTGCGCGACAGTTGGGTGAAGCGGTCCCACACCGTCTGCGCAGCCTTCACGGAAATCTGCTGACCGACGATGCTGCGCGCCAGCGTGGTGAAGGCGTCACCGCGCGACTGCAGGCAGGCATCTCCAAACTGCGGGATCAGGCGCTTCATCACCCGGTCCTTTCTGGCCAGATGGCGGCAAGCTTCCTCCCAATAGACCGGCGTCGTGACCTGCACCACCGCAGCCGGCGGCGGCTTGCGCGCGGTGCTCACGCAGCGGCCTCCCAGGTGGTCCCGGAGGCCGAATCCTTGAGCACAATGCCCTTGGACAGCAGTTCATCGCGAATGCGGTCCGCCTCGGCAAAATCCCGGGCCTTCTTGGCTGCCGCTCGGGCCTCGATCCGTTGCTGGATGGCCGCCTCGTCCAGGCCCGCGCCGGCCTGCAGAAAGGCCCTGGGGTCTCCCTGCAGCAGGCCCAGCACGCCGCCCAGCGCCTTGAGCAGGCCGCTTGCCGCGCCCGAACGGGTCCGGTTGACCTCGGCGGCCAGCTCGAACAGCACGGCCACGGCCTCAGGGGTGCCAAAGTCCGTGTCCATCGCCGTCTTGAACCGGCTCGCGAAGGGGTTCGTCCAGTCGACGGTCACCTCGTCGGGCGTCACCGTTTCGAGGGCCGTGTAAAGGCGCTTCAGGGCACCGCGCGCGTCGTCCAGATGCACGTCGCTGTAGTTGAGCGGGCTGCGGTAATGCGCGCGCACGATGAAGAAACGGATGGTCTCGGCATCGAACCTCTGCAGGACCTCGCGAATGGTGAAGAAATTGCCCAGGCTCTTGGACATCTTCTCGTTGTCGATGTTCACAAAGCCGTTGTGCATCCAGTAGCGCGCCAGCGGCACGCCATGGGCTCCCTCGCTCTGGGCAATTTCGTTTTCGTGGTGCGGAAACTGCAGGTCGGCCCCCCCGCCGTGAATGTCGAAGGTCTGCCCCAGGGTCGCGCAGGCCATGGCCGAGCATTCGATGTGCCAGCCAGGCCGGCCGGGACCCCAGGGGCTGTCCCAACGGGCGTCGTCCGGCTCCGTCGGCTTGGATGATTTCCAAAGCACGAAATCCAGCGGATCGTCCTTGCCGTCGAGCACGGCCACGCGCTCGCCCGCATGCAATTCGTCCAGTGATTTGCCCGAGAGCTTGCCGTAGCCCGGGAACTTGCGCACCGCGAAGTTCACATCGCCCGACTCGGCCTGGTAGGCCAGGCCCTTGCCTTCGAGCGTCCGCACGATGGACAGCATCTGGGGCACGTAATCGGTGGCGCGCGGGTCTTGCGTGGGCCGCTCGATCCCCAGGGCATCAAAGTCGCGGTACATCTCGTCGATCATGCGCGCGGTCAGGGCGCGGATGCTCTCGCCGTTCTCGACAGCACGGCGGATGATCTTGTCCTCGATGTCGGTGATGTTGCGCACAAAGGTCACCGCCAGGCCCGAGGCCTTGAGCCAGCGCTGGACCAGGTCGAACGCGACATTCGCGCGCGCATGGCCGATGTGGCACAGGTCATAGACCGTGATGCCGCAGACGTACATGCGGACATGGCCGGGTTCCAGTGGTGAAAAGTCCTCCAGTTCACGCGACAGCGTGTTGTAGATGCGCAGGCTCATGGATGGGGTCGGGCCCGCGTCCATGGCAAACATGGACGTGAGCGGAAATCGGCTCTGGTGGGTTGGGTCAGGGTAGGCTTCAGGGGCGGGAACGATACCCCCTCGGCTACAATCCAGCGCAGTATATAGCCCCCGTGCCGGGGCTTGTCACATGCGTACGACACAAGAGGTTTTATGACGCACGCCCGTTCGCCGGTCCCGAAAGCCTTGCGCCTTGTTGCCCTGGCAGCCCTGTTCAGCCTGAATGTTTCGGCGGCCCGTGCCGACGACTACGGGGACGTGAACCAGCTGCTGCGTTCCGGAAAGCTCGCCGAGGCCCTCACCAAGGCCGACCAGTATCTGGCGGGCAAGCCGCGCGACCCGCAGATGCGTTTCCTCAAGGGCGTGATCCAGACCGAGGCCGGCAAACCCGGCGACGCGATCACCACCTTCACCAAGCTGACCGAGGACTACCCCGAACTGCCCGAGCCCTACAACAACCTTGCCGTGCTGTATGCCGGCCAGAGCCAGTTCGACAAGGCGCGGGCCGCCCTGGAGATGGCGATCCGCACCAATCCCAGCTACGCCACCGCGCACGAGAACCTTGGCGACGTCTATGCCAAGCTGGCCAGCCAGGCCTACAGCAAGGCGCTGCAGCTGGACAGCAGCAACACCGGCGTGCAGCCCAAGCTGGCGCTGATCCGCGACCTGTTCGCGCCAGGCGCCAAGGGGCAAAAGCCCGCCGCCCCGGCTCCGGCCCCGGTTGCGGCCGCCGCCGCCCCCGTGGCACCGCCTGCGGTCGTGGCCAAGGCGCCGTCGCCTGCCCCGTCCGCGGCGGGTCCGGTCACCCCGGCCCCGGCCGCCCCCGCGCCGGCGCCCGCCCCTGCTTCGGCGGACGCTGCCGCCAGGGACGTCGAGACCGCCGTCAAGGCCTGGGCCGCCGCCTGGGCGGCCAAGGACATGACCGCTTACCTGGCCGCCTACGGCAAGGACTTCGACCCCACGGGCAACCAGAGCCGCAAGGACTGGGAAGAAGAGCGACGTTCGCGCATTGTCGGCAAGTCCCACATCACCATCCGCCTCACGGACATGAGCGTATCGGTCAACGGCAACAAGGCCACGGCCCGGTTCCGCCAGGCCTACAGCGCCGACACCCTGAACATCTCCAGCCGCAAGACCCTGGAGATGGTCAAGTCCGGCAACAACTGGCTGATCGTCAAGGAATCGACGGGCGGCTGATGTCAGGTTTCCCGGTGCCGGCCTGGCGCAGGCCCGCTTCTTGCGCCCTCGGCTCCACCGGAAGGTACCGGTGCCAGTGATTGCAAGAGCAGTGTTTGCAAGAGTCCTCATGAAGCGGACGTATCTCGTTGTCTTTCTTCTCGCCGCGGCGCTGCTGGTGCAGCCCGGGCTGGCTGGCGCCTCGGAAAAGTCCAAGCGCAAGAAAAAAGCCCCTTCCACCGCCCAGATCAAGAAGACACGCGCGCGCCAGCCGGCCGGCCCCGCGCGCCCGCCAGCCCGACCCGCCGTGCGTGACGGTGAGACCGAGGCCCGCCTGATCGAGGTCTACCGGCTGATTGGCCAGGCGCGCGGCCGCGAGGCCCTGGCCCGCGCCGAAGCCCTGGTGCACGACCACCCGAACTTCCAGCTGGCGCAATTGGTCTATGGCGACCTGCTGGCCGCCCAGACCCGGCCCGTGCGCGCGCTCGGCGATGTTCCGCCCGGCACGGCGCAGGCGGGGGCCGCGATGCTGGCCGAACTGCGGGAGGAATCCCAGGTGCGCATGCGCGCGCTGCGCGAGCGGCCCCCGCCAGGCACCATTCCGTCGCAGTTCCTGGCGCTGTCACCGCGCACGCGGCATGCCATCGCGGTGGATGCCTCGCGCTCGCGCCTGTACCTGTTCGAGAATTCCACCACCGGGCTGCGGCTGGTCGCGGACTACTACATTTCCGTGGGCAAGCTGGGCATCGAGAAAACCACGGAAGGCGACCAGCGGACCCCGCTGGGGGTGTACTTCATCACCAGCAACCTCGACCCGAAGTCGCTCAAGGACTTCTACGGGGTGGGTGCGCTGCCCATCAACTACCCCAACCCCTATGACGCGCGGCGCGGCAAGACCGGCAGCGGCATCTGGCTGCACGGCACGCCGCCGGGGCAGTTTTCGCGCGCGCCCAAGGCCACCGATGGCTGCGTGGTGCTGGCCAACCCCGACCTGGAACGCATCATCGGCACGGTGGAGGTGCGCACCACGCCCGTGGTCATTGCCCCGCAGCTGCAGTGGGTGGCGCCGCAAACCGCCGCGGCCGGCAGTTTCCGCTTCGAGGACACACTGCAGGCCTGGCGCAGCGCCAAATCCAGCGGCGACCTCGCCCGCACGCTCAGCTTCTACACGGCCGACTTCAACAGCTATGGCAAGACCCTGGCGCAATGGACCCCCACACTGCGCAGCGAGCTGGACCGCAGCGGCGGCCGCGGCATCCAGCTCAAGGACCTGTCCTACCTGCGCTGGACCGATTCAGCCGACACCATGGTGGTAACCTTTGGCGAGGTGGCCGAAGGCGAGCGCAGCGGCCAGACCAAGCGCCAGTACTGGGTCCGCCAGGGCCAGCAGTGGAAAATTTTCTTTGAAGGAGTCATTGGATGAAACCATCCATCACGATCACCCGCCGCGCCGCGGCCGCCCTGCTGGCCTGTGGCCTGGTCGCGGGCCCTGCCCTGGCCGAAGACGCGCCCCGGGTGAAATTTGCCACCAGCGCCGGTGACATCGTCGTCGAGGTCTATCCCGACAAGGCCCCCAAAACGGTCGAGAACTTCCTGCAGTACGTCAAGGACAAGCACTACGACGGCACCATCTTCCACCGCGTGATCGACAACTTCATGGTCCAGGGCGGCGGCTTCGATGCCAAGTACGTACAAAAGCCCACCCGCCCGCCCGTGGCGCACGAAGGCCGCGAGGCCCTGGCCAAGGGCGGCCCGCGCAACGTGGTCGGCACGCTGGCCATGGCCCGCACCAACGACCCGAATTCGGCGTCGGCGCAATTCTTCATCAACGTCAAGGACAACGCTTTCCTCGACCCCACCATCATCCCGCCCGGCGACCCGGTGCCCAAGTTCGAGTACGGTGGCCGGACCTATGAAAACGTCCCGCGCGCCAACCTGCTGAACTCGCCCCAGCTGTATGGCTACACCGTGTTCGGCAAGGTGGTCAGCGGCATGGACGTGGTCAACAAGATCAAGGCCGTGCCCACCGGCCCCGGCGGCCCGTTCGGCAGCGACGTGCCCAAAACCCCCATCATCATCAACAGCGCCACACTGCTGAAGTAGTCAGGAAGGAACCCCACCATGAGCAACCCCAAAGTCGAACTGCACATTGCCAAGTACGGCGTGATCACGCTGGAACTCGACGCCGACAAGGCACCCAAGTCGGTCGCCAATTTCATCAGCTACGTGACCAAGGGCCACTACAACAACACCGTCTTTCACCGCGTGATCCCGGGCTTCATGGTCCAGGGCGGCGGCTTCGAGCCGGGCATGAACCAGAAGCCGACCGACGCGCCGATCGAGAACGAGGCCAACAACGGCCTGAAGAACGACAACTACACCGTGGCCATGGCGCGCACCCAGGCGCCCCACTCCGCCTCGGCCCAGTTCTTCATCAACGTGGCCGACAACGGCTTCCTGAACCACACCGCGCCCAGCATGCAGGGCTGGGGCTATGCGGTGTTCGGCAAGGTGGTTGGCGGCACCGACGTGGTGGACAAGATCAAGGCCGTCAAAACCGGCCGCAAGGGCTTTCACGACGACGTGCCCAACGAAGACGTGGTGATCGAGAAGGCCGTCGTGGTCTGACCCCTCGCGTGAGCCCCCCGACCGTACCCCGGTTCGCCGAGCTTCAAGCGCCCGCGAACTGGCGCACGGTCGATTTCATTTCGGACCTGCACCTGCAGGCCGCCGAGCCGGCCACCTTTGACGCCTGGCAGCGCTTCATGCGCAACACACCGGCCGATGCGGTGTTCATCCTGGGTGACCTCTTTGAAGTCTGGGTCGGCGATGACGTGCTGGGCGCCGGTGGCGACGCCGGCTTCGAGGCCCGCTGCGCCGGCGTGCTGCGCGCCGCCAGCGCCGCGCGCCCGGTCTTCTTCATGCCCGGCAACCGCGACTTTCTGGTGGGCCAGGCGCTGATGGCCCATTGCGGCGCCACCTTGCTGGACGACCCCTGTGTGCTGGACTTTGGCGGCCAGCGCTGGCTGCTGACCCACGGCGACGCCCTGTGCCTGGACGACCACGACTACCTGGCGTTCCGGGCCGAGGTCCGCAGCCCCGGCTGGCAACAGGCCTTTCTGGCCCGGCCGCTGGCCGAGCGCCAGGCCGTGGCCCGCAGCCTGCGCGACGCCAGCGAGCAGCGCAAGCGCGCCGGCACCGCGTACGCCGACGTGGATGCCGCCGCCGCGCGCGCCTGGCTGCAGGCCGCCGATGCGCGGGTCATGGTCCACGGCCATACCCACCGGCCCGGCGCCCATGCGCTGGGTGACGGCCTGTCGCGCGTGGTTCTGAGCGACTGGGAGGCCGCGGCGCAGCCGCCACGGCTGGAAGTCCTGCGCCTCACGCCGGGCGGGCTGCAACGCCTGCCCCTGGCCTGATGTGGGGCTGGCTTCGCAGGTGGCGCTCGCCGCCGGCGATCCCCGAAGCAGCCTGGCAGGGCACGCTGGACCGCTACCCCTTTCTGGCGGCCCTTTCACCCGCCGAACAACAGCGGCTGCGGGCACTGGCAGCGGGCTTTCTCGCGCAGAAGGAGTTTCACGGGGCCCACGGCTTCAGCGTCACCGACGGGATGGCGCTGGACATCGCGGCCCAGGCCGTGCTGCCCCTGCTGCACCTGGCGCCGGACGCGCCAGCGGCGTCCGCGCTGCGCTGGTACGACGACTTTGTGGGCGTCGTGGTCCATCCCGGCGAAGTGATGGCGCGGCGCGAGGTGATGGACGAGGCCGGCGTGGTCCATCACTACAGCGAGGTGCTGGCCGGAGAGGCCATGGCCGGCGGGCCGGTGATGCTGAGCTGGCAGGACGTGCGCGAGGCCGGTGACACCGCGCTACAGGGTTACAACGTGGTGATCCACGAATTCATCCACAAGATCGACATGCGCGACGGCGCGGCCGATGGCTGCCCGCCCCTGCCGGGCCCCTCGGCGCGCCGGGCCTGGCTGGCCACGCTGGAGACCGCCTACGACGCCTTCCGCGAGCAGGTGATCATGGCCGAGCGCTTTGGCGGTGAGCCCCCCTGGCTGGACCCGTATGGCGCGCAGTCCATCGACGAGTTCTTCGCGGTGGCCTGCGAGGCCTATTTTGTGAACCGCCCGCGGTTTGCCGGGGCGTTTGCCACGCTGGTCCCGCTGTTTGACGGGTTTTTCAAGCCAAATCAGGCTGGAGTCCAGGCCAGCCGGCCACCAATCGCTATCAAATAGATAGCGGATCGGGGCTGGCGGCTACTTGCGCAGCAGCGCCTTGAGGGCGTTCTGCAGGCGCCGCGCGGCGGCCGCATCGTGCGCCGCGGCCAGCACCTTGCCGGCATCCTGCCCCCAGGTTTCAGCGGGCGCCGGGTCGTTGCGCCGCGTGAGCAACTGCAGTTGCATCTGGCGGCGGGCGTTCAGGTGCTCGGCCGGCGTGGGCACTTCGGCGGCCATTTCGAGCCGCAACAAGGCCTCGGAGGCATCGCCCGACGGCGCCGCGCCCACGGCCTGGACCCAGGCGCCCCGCACGGCGGGCGGCACCGACCGGCCCAGCTCCTGCTGGCCCGGCACTTGGTCGGCGGCGCGCTGCTCCCAGGCCGACAGCAGCTGGGTCAGCGCTTCGCCATGGGCCTGCGCCGCCAGCTTCTTCAAGGCCAGCTGGGCATGCTCCAGTGCCTCGCGTTGCGCGCGGAAAGCGGCGTCGCCCAGCCGGGGGCCACGGTCCTCGCGGTCACGGTCGCCAAAGCGCCCGCCGCGGTCATCGCGCCGGGGCTCGAACTTGTTGTCCATGCCGCCGCCGCGCGGGCCCCGTGAATCAGGCCGGCCGCCGGGCGCGCCCTTGCGGTCGCCAAACTTGCCGCCCCGGCCCGCCTGCGCGGGCTCGGCCTTCTTCATGCCGGGACGGTCGTCGCCGCGCATCGCGATCACGGGCTTGGGTGCTGGCTTGGGCGCCGGTGCCGGTGCGGGCGCGGCCGCCACTTCCCCTTCGGCGGCTGCATCGGTGGACGCCGCCGGGTCAGCCGGCGCGGCCTCTGCCGCGGCTGGCGCATCGGCCGGCCCGTCCGTCGCTACAGATTCAGTAGCAGCAGGTGCAGGCGGGACGGGCGCTGGCGCCTGATTCGGCTCTTCATTCTGGCGGGCGACCGCGGCGGCGGCCTGAGCCTGGCCGCGCAACGCGGCGTCCAGCGCGGCCATGGCGGCGCGGATCTTCTGCGCGTCGCCCGTGGCATTGGCGGCTTCGAGCGCCTTGGACGCATCGAGCACCACGCGGTCGCGGTCGCTGAGCGCCGCAGCAGCCTTGCCCCGCTCCTCGTCCTTGCGCTGGAAGGCTTCATCAATCGGCTTGCGGAACGTGTCCCAGAGCTTTTGCTCCTGCTTGCGGTCCAGCGGCACCGTCTGAGCCTCGGCCTGCCAGCGCTGCTGCAGCGCCTTGACGGCATCAACCCGCAGCATGGGTGCGGCGCCCAGCGCGCGGGCCTCGTCAATCATGGCGTGGCGGCGTTCCAGGCTCTGCTTTTGCACCGCGTCGAGTGGCGCGGCGGCGGCGTGAAAGGCTTCCTTCCACATCGGCTGCATTTCGGCAAACGCCTTTTCACTCAGATGGCCGGCTTCGCGCCAGCGGTCGCTGAACTGATGAAGAATGCGGTTGAAGCCCTTCCAGTCGCCACCCTTGGCGGTGGCATTGTCGGCGGCCCAGGCCTTGAGCTCGCCAATCAGCGCCAGCCGCTGGGCCCGGTGCTCGGCGGCGTCAGCCTTGACCTTCTCCAGCCACGCTTCCACCACCTTGTAGGCTTCATTGCAGGCCTCGTCAAAGCGCTTCCACAAGGCATGGTTGGGCACGCCGCCCTGGTCGGTCTGCTTCCATTGGTCGCGCAGGCCGCGCAGGGCCTCCTGCATCTTGCGGCCGCCGAACCGCGGCTTGGGCGGCGCGGGCTCCTGGCCCTCCACCGGTGCAGCCTTCTCGAACAGGCCCTCGGCCTTGGCCACCAGTTCCTCGCGCAACTGGTCGGCGCGCCAGCGCTGCCAGCCCTCCAGCTCGCCAGCCGCCGCCAGCGCCGCGTGGGCCTGGTTTTCAAGCTTGTCGTCCACCAGCTTGCCATGCTCCTTCAGCGCATTGCGCAGGGCCGCGGCGGCACCGGCACTGGCCTTGCCATGGCCTTCGGCAATTTCCTTCTCGAGCGTCCCCAGCACCTCGCGCACGGCCTGGGTCGCGCGGGCCCGAACCTCGGGGTCCACCTTGGGGCGGGCCGGCCGGGGCGGTGCGGCTTCAGCGGGCTGGCCGCGCGCCACGCGCAGCTCGTCGGCCCACACCGGCACGGGCGGCAGCGGCGCCGCCGCGTCGGCATCGGCGGCCACGGCCAGCGCCACGGCGCTCTGGAAGGCATCCCACACCATCTGCAACTGGGCGCGCGAGGCCTCCAGCAACGGCGGGAACTTGCCATCCAGGCTGGGCCAGTTGGGATCGGACAGCAGTGCGTCCGCCTGCACCTGCCACGAGGGCACGTCGCGCATCAGCGCCTCGGCTGCGGCCTGAGCGTCACGCCAGGATTTGGTGGAAAGGATTTCAATGCGCTGGGCCAGCAGCACGGCCGCCTCCCGCTGCACCTGCACCCGGTGCTGCAGGTCCTCGATGCCCTTGACCCGTTCGGCCAGCTGGGCCTTGAGGCCGGCCAGCGGCTCGCGCGACAGCGGGGCGCCGGCCTTGGCGGCGTCGCGCTGCCAGGCCATGGCGTCGGCCATGTTCAGGCGCGACAGGGCCAGCAGGGCCTGGCCCTTTTCGGCCCATTCCGAGGCAATGGCTTCCTGGCCCTTGCTGCGCTTGATCTCGTCAAGCTTCTCGCGCAGCAGCTTGGCGGCGCCCTTGTCGCGCCCGCTGAGTTCCTTGAAGACTTCCTGCATGTGCTCCAGCGCAGGTTGGGTGGCCAGCCAGTCGCGCACGCGCGCGGCGCGCTCGCCCGAGGTGGGTGCAGAGAAAGCACCGCCGGTCAGGGTGTCGAGCGCTTGGGTGTCGTTGGTTTTGGGGCTGGTAGGGGTCACTGCAGGAATCTAGGTTGACTGGAAAGAAACGCCGACAGTCGGCGAAACGGCTATTTTCGCCGTTTATCCGCTGGAAATCCCGGCATGACTCATGAAGCAGGTCAGCACGGAGCGCCCGAGCATATCTTCAACCGCCAAAAGAGAAAGCCCGGTCGGTTGGCCTGAAGCCTGCCCGCCGGGCTTGACGGCTGACGTAATGTCCTTGCCGTCTGGGTGCGCAGCCAGGAGAGTCGAGTCCCGGACTGCGTAGGGAGCAACGGATTGCTTCCATGAATGGCCGGGGCTGCTGCCTCACTCCGTCTTGCAACGTGGATTGGCTCCTACCGGCTTGATGCTTGAATCAACAAGCCCCCCTAACTTAGACGAGCCCCCTGCCGAATGCAAATCGGATTTTCAATGACGCCGCCGCGCATGATTGCCTCATTTGCCTTGACAGGATGACCTGGCGCAGGCTGGCCTTTTCAGAGGGCCACAGAGGGCAACAGATAGGGGATCGACTCCAGAAACAGGCCTCACAAACTGAAACGCCGCCCGGCCATTTTTGGCGTGCCCAACCCCGCGCAAGTCTCGCCCCCACACAGGAAGCCCTGAATTCGGAGCCGAAAAGCTGGACGTTTAAACAGTTTTCTAAATTTAATATTTGAATAAAGAGTCTATTTAATATGATTGACTCGGTATTTTGATTCCATCAGAATCCGCCCAGTCCCGAGAAACCTAGGGACAACCCGAACCCGCTGCCGACCCCGGCTAAGTCAAATCGCTGCAAGATGTCAGAGGACATTTCAGGATATTGATGGCGTACCAATCCAAACGAGGAGCCTGAGTTGTGATGCTGGCAAGCCAGCATGACCGACCGGGCCCGCGCGTAGAAAGGAAGTGCTATGACAGCGTTAGGCCAAATCGCCCAGGGCGTGCGAACCTTTGCATCCGACGTCGCCCAAGGCTTTTTTGAGATCACGCACAACGGTTTTGCCCTCGTGGGCTTGGCCGTTGTTTTTGCTGCGATCACCCTGACCGCCCGGCCTGACTTGCGTCAGACCGGCGAAGTGAAACTGATTGGCTGGCTGCAGGCCCGCCAGATCGCCACGCTCGGCATCGAAGTCGAGAGCGGCGCCATTGAACGTGCCACGGCCACCAACCCCAAGTCGCTGCCCAAACAGCAGGCGGCCGTGGCCTACTGGCTGAGCCGCAAGTACCGCGTGGCGCCCGAACCGCTGGGCGCGCTGGTGGCCGAGGCCTATGACATCGGGGCGCGCACCAAGCTCGACCCGACGCTGATTCTGGCCGTCATGGCCATCGAATCGGGCTTCAACCCGTTTGCCCAGAGTCCCGTGGGCGCCCAGGGCCTGATGCAGGTCATGACCGGCATCCACAGCGACAAGTACGAGAGCTTTGGCGGCAAGCTGGCCGCCTTCGACCCCGTGACCAATCTGCGCGTGGGCGTCAAGGTGCTCCAGGAATGCATTGCACGGGCCGGCTCCCTGGAAGGTGGGCTGAAATTCTATGTGGGTGCGGCCAACCTGGAAGACGACGGCGGCTACGCGGGCAAGGTACTGGCCGAGCACCAGCGCCTGCACCTGGTGGCCACCGGCAAGGCCGTGCCGACCTTTGTTCCGCCGCCGGTCCAGTCCATTCCGGTCATGGCGCCCCGGATGGCTCCGCCCGCTGGCGACAAGGTCGCAGCCCTGGCCAGTTCCTGAGCATTTTGGCGAGGTCGGGCGGACACGCCCGCACCGGTCAGCTACACTTGCGGGGTGCGCGACTGGCGATAGGCGCGGCGCCCCCAGCGGGCAGCCCGTGCTGACGTGGACCACCGCAGCCCCTGCGGACAACCACTGGGAAGCGCACCGCCCGGTTTGATCAAGATCATTGAGCAGGCCCGTGGCGTTTCAGCCGTTCGCCTGGGCAGCCCGTGCCTTGCACCGGGACCACGTCTTGAAGGACTGCCATGTACGACCGCCACATTCTTGTTGAACAGACCGACCCCGAGCTTTGGGCCGCCATCCAGGCCGAGAACGCGCGCCAGGAACACCACATCGAGCTGATCGCCAGCGAGAACTACGCCTCGCCGGCCGTGATGGCCGCGCAGGGCACCCAGCTCACCAACAAATACGCCGAGGGCTATCCCGGCAAGCGCTACTACGGCGGCTGCGAGCACGTGGACGTGGCCGAACAACTGGCGATCGACCGCGTCAAGCAGATCTTTGGCGCGCAGGCCGCCAACGTGCAGGCGCACTGCGGCGCGTCGGCCAATGAGGCCGTGTTCCTGGCCTTCCTCAAGCCCGGCGACACCATCATGGGCATGAGCCTGGCCGAGGGCGGCCACCTGACCCACGGCATGGCACTCAACATGAGCGGCAAGTGGTTCAACGTGGTGAGCTACGGCCTGAACCACAAGGAAGAGATCGACTACGACGCCATGGAGCGCAAGGCGCACGAGACGAAGCCCAAGCTCATCATTGCGGGCGCCTCCGCCTACAGCCTGCGAATCGACTTTGAGCGTTTTGCCAAGGTTGCCCGGGACGTGGGCGCCATCTTCATGGTGGACATGGCGCACTATGCCGGCCTGATTGCGGCTGGCGAATACCCCAACCCGGTGCCCCACGCCGACGTGGTGACCTCCACCACCCACAAGAGCCTGCGCGGCCCGCGCGGCGGCATCATCCTCATGAAGGCCGAGCACGAAAAGGCCATCAACAGCGCCATCTTCCCCGGCCTGCAGGGCGGCCCGCTGATGCACGTGATCGCCGCCAAGGCCGTGGCTTTCAAGGAAGCTCTGATGCCCGAGTTCAAGGCCTACCAGCAGCAGGTGGCCAGGAACGCGATTGTGGTGGCTGAAACATTGGTGCAGCGCGGCCTGCGCATTGTCAGCGGCCGCACCGAAAGCCATGTGATGCTGGTGGACCTGCGGGCCAAGGGCATCACCGGCAAGGAAGCCGAGGCCGTGCTGGGCAGCGCCCACATGACCATCAACAAGAACGCCATCCCCAACGACCCGGAAAAGCCCATGGTGACCAGCGGCGTGCGCATTGGCACCCCGGCCATGACCACCCGCGGCTTCAAGGAAGAAGAAGCGCGGCTCACGGCCAACCTGATTGCCGACGTGCTGGACAACCCCCGCGACGCGGCCAACATCGAGGCCGTGCGTGCCAAGGTCAACGCCCTGACGGCCCGCTTCCCGGTCTACAAGTGACGCCCCGATGAAATGCCCGTTCTGCGGACATGCGGAGACCCAGGTGGTCGAGACACGCGTGTCCGAGGACGGCGACTTCATCCGCCGCCGGCGCCAGTGCGGTGCCTGCGAGAAGCGCTTCACGACCTATGAGCACCCTGAGGTCAACTTCCCGGCCGTCGTCAAGAAGGACGGCCGGCGCATCGAATTTGACCGCACCAAGCTGGTCGCCTCGATGAACCTGGCGCTGCGCAAGCGCCCCGTGAGCACCGAGCAGATCGACAGCGCGATCGAGCGCATCGAGGAAAAGCTGCTCAACCTGGGTGTGCGCGAACTGGCATCGAACCGGATCGGCGAACTGGTCATGCGCGAACTCAAGAAGCTCGACAAGGTCGCCTATGTGCGGTTTGCCAGCGTTTACCGCAGTTTTGAGGATATTGACGAGTTCAAGACGCTGGTGGATGAGGTGAGGCGGTAGGGTTCTTTCATGGGCGGGGGTCGCCTTGCCTGTCGCGGGGCAACCTCCACCGGCCCCTCATCGGCCACCGCTCGTCAAGCCAGTCCGGCCGCCTATCGTCGAGGGCTGGTGGCGCCTTTCTGCCCCATTACAGTCCGGATATGCGAAATTTCAGCAACCCCGGCTACCAGCGTGGCTTGTCCCTGATTGAAGTCTTGGTCTCCCTGGTCATCTTCGCCTTCGGGTTGTTGGGGGCTGCGGGCCTTCAGATGGCGACCCTGCGCTCCAACCAGTTCGCGAGCTCTTCGGCGACGGCAGTGGCACTGGCCCGCGAATACGGCGAAATGATGCAGTCATTTCCCAGCGCGATTGAAACCACGTCCGAAGGCACAAGCACTTTTTTCCTGGACACCGCCAACCCCATTGCCAGCCCCAACCCGTCGGCCTGCAATGGCTCGACGGTGACATGCACCCCCGTTCAATTGTCCCAGGCACTCAAAGAAGATTGGCGTGCGCGTGTCAAGGTAGCACTTCCGTCCGGCCGCGCCGAGGTTTGCCGGGATGCCGAGCCCCGTGACGCCAGCGGCGAACTCGAATGGGGTGGCTGCGACAACACTGGGGACCTTGTGGTCGTGAAGATCGGCTGGCGCGCCAAGAATGACAAGGGCGAAACGCTGTTTACCGACGACAAGCCGCGCATCGTTGTGCCCGTCATGGGGAACCTCCGGGACTTTGCTGTGCCATGAATTCAAACCAAACCCCTTCCCAATTCAATCGTTCTAAGCGAGGAATTGCTCTGCTTCAGCAGGGCTTGACCTTGGTGGAGTTGCTTGTTTCCATTGTGTTGATGAGCTTGGTGACATTGGCCACCGTGTCGCTGTATGGCGTGATCAACTCCAGCTATAAAACTGTTGACGCCGGTCAACAGATGAATGACAACGCTCGCTACGCATTTGAGACGATCGGACAGGCGCTTCGCATTGCGGGATACCAGGAGTACCTGCCTAGCGGAACAGATGCCTCCGCGCCAGGGGGCCGCATTTATCCGGCCAACTGCCTTGGTTCTAGCCCCCCCTGTCCCATCATCGGGTTCAACAATTCGAAGGTTACCTCAGTGACCAACGTGGACAGCTTTGGGGCCACAAACAATGGGGGGGTGAATCTGAGTGACACGCTCGGAGTGACCTATTCCGGATCAAGTCTTGCTAACGACCCTCTCCAACCCGATGGATCCGTTATCGACTGCCAGGGCGTCGCGCAACCCAGTTCGCAAAGCACTACCGATTTGGGTGTCAGTTTGTTCTGGGTGACCACAACGAACAATGAGCCGGAGCTGGCATGCGTGTCCAGGGGCAGTGTTACTGCGCCTGGGGGCCCCGTCCGGAACTCCCAGACGGTCATCAGGGGGGTTGAAACCTTCCAGGTCATGTATGGCGTGGACACCAATGGGGACTCACTACCCAACCGATGGGTGAGTGCGCAAAACGTTACCAATTGGATGGCCGTTAGGGCCGTACGTGTTGGCTTTGTATTGCGTGGCCCTCCTGGCAGTTCGCAAGGAACTGCGGTCACCGCAGCAGACAACATTCTCTATCCGTTGGGCCAGGAATTTGTTGGCACCAGTCCCGAAACCGGACTGTCATTCACTCCCCCGGCCGATGGCCGCCTGCGGCGCGCTTATGCCACCACCTTCATGCTGCGTAACAGCTTCTAGCCATGACGCCTATTCACAAGCCTCATTATGTCATTCGACGCAAGGCAGCCCAAAAGGGCATCGCCATCGTTTTCGTACTGATCATGCTGTCGATTGCGACGGCCGTCGCCATCATTTCCGCCCGAACGACTCTGTTGGGCGAGCGCATTTCACGGAATGACCGTGACAGGCAGATCGCCTTTCAGGCCGCCGAGCTCGCGCTCAACGACGCCGAACTGGACATCATGGACCCGATGACTGCACGAGGTTGCAAATTTGGGACGCCGCAAATCGCGGCGGATGCCGGATGCAGTTCAAACGCCGATTCGCGTGGGTTCTGCGGCCCCAATCCCGCTCTCCCGGCAACCACCCCCATGTACAAAGCGGTGAACTGGAACGACACCTCCGCTTCCCGGGCCTATGTCAACTACGGGGAATTCACTGACCGAGCCGACTCGTTGCAAACCGGCACCTTTGGCGCCCCGGCGCTGAAGCCCAAATACATCATTGTGCAGTCTGCGCTGCCAGCGGTTGTGCCTTACGACGGCGGCAAGCGTCAATTCGAAACCCGAAATGCCTACCGTGTTTACGCAATCGGGTATGGAGCGTCAAAAGAAACACAAGTCATGCTCGAGGGCGTCTTTGTCAAGCCGCTACTTTCCAACAGGTGTGCCACAGGAGCGCTGGGATGAATCTCAATTTTCTGCCTCGTCCGCGCTGGCTTTATCGCGGAATTGTCATCACGGCGGCTGCGCTGGTCCTTAGCGGGACGGCCCAGATATCGCCCCCCATGCCTGCGGTGGATCTGAGTATTGGCCCTGTCGCGGTCAATGCCCAGGCCGTCAATATCGCACTCGCCCTGTCGGTGGAATGGCCAACGGTAGGCTCGGCCTACCGCGATACCAGCTACACCTACAACCATAGCAAGGAATATGTGGGTTACTGGGACCACAAGGCGTGTTACGAGTACAGGGATACCACCCCCGGCGCTCCCATCAGCGGCGAGTACTTCTATCGCACCGGCCCCGTAGACGCCACCGGCTACTGCAACACCGCAGGTGCCGGCAGCGGCTGGAGCGGCAATGCACTGAATTACGTCGCTACATCATCAATTGACCTGTTGCGGCTGGCGCTGACAGGCGGCAATCGGGTGGTAGACGGCGGGTACACCGTGAGTACTGGGAGCGGAACTGCAACGATCGACTACACGGTGCTTGAGCGAGCCTATCTTCGCAATGACTGGAACCTGAACAACGCCCAGTTCCGCTCACGCGTCATTCCCGCTACCTACCGTGGAAAGGTGACGCCTGTTTTTGCAGGGACAGGCGACGTCTGGGGCGGCTCGTGTCTGGACAGGGTGTGGTTCGGCAGCGGCATTTCGTCCACCAGTTGCACCAATCCGTCCGACCATGGCAACCTGAACGCGCGCGTGGCCGACCCGTCGGCGACCTCCACCGTCGTGGTCACTGCCGGTGGCCCAGCACCAACGGCCCCCCCTGGCGGTACTGTTGTGTTCGTCACGACCACCTGGAGTATTTCCAGCAACACCACTTCGGTTGCCCCATCTAGCGGTCCCATTCAGACTTACAACTACACCTTGCTGGGCTCCGGAACCAGCACTGTCGTGCCGCCCGACTACTCCACAGCGACGACTTACCTGTACACGGCGTATCTCCCAACTGGCAACACAACGACTGTGGCGCCAACCTCTCCGGAACCCACGGTGATCCTGGGTACTTCAACCGTACCGCTATCCGGGCAAAGAACCTTTTCGACCATCGCCCCCTCGGCCCCTTACCGAACTTTCACCTACAGTTCCAGTTCCATCAATGTCTGCCGGAGCACGAATTCCACCAGTGCGGCCAACTTCGGTGGCGAGTTGGACAGTTCCGGCAATCTGCAGAGCGTATCCAGCAGCGACTGCAACAGCGGACCCTTTGCGGCATTCGACTACCGCGGGAAAATCTCCGGTTCGCGGACGGTTTACGAGCAACTCCAGGTGGTGACGATCTACGCCGTCCATAGCCAACAAAAAGTCTACAAGTCATACACGACTGAAACGGCCTACTACGTCTTCAATCTTGACAAGGATCAGTACACGGTAACGGGCTCCAAGCCCGGCATCATGTATGCGCGGGTCAGAGTGTGCGACGGTGCGTCCGCCACGCAACGTCCCGATGTTTGCCGCCGTTATCCTGACGGCAACTACAAACCCGTGGGGCAAATCCAGCTCAATGCCGAGAGTGCCCGGGTGGCTGCCTTTGGCTATGTGGCCGAGGATGGCAATGGTCGCAATGGCGGCGTCTTGCGGGCACCCATGCACTTCACAGGCCCGGAGTACCGTGATAGCGCAGGCATCATGCAGACCAATACCCAACCCGAGTGGAACGTCAACAACGGTGTTTTCCTCACGGATCCAATGGGTGTGTCGCCAACTTTTGCGATCAGCGGTGTGATCAACTACCTCAACAAGTTCGGGACGACCGGCGTGCTGGGCAAATACAAAGAGAACGACCCGGTTGGCGAGTTGTATTACGAAACGCTGCGGTACTTCCAGGGCTTGGGGCCAACGCCCTCTTCCCTGGCGAACATGACCACCACGTTCTACGACGGATTCCCGATCTACGGGACTGCAGCGGCGTCCCCCAAAACCCTCGCGGGTTGGGTTGACCCGGTTCAAAACTCCTGTCAACGCCGCAACTTCATCCTGACCATTGGCGACGTCAACACCCACCAGGACAGAAACCTGCCTGGCCATGGCACAGGCGCCAGCAGTGCGTTGGTGACTGCCGGCCAGCCGGCTCGCGCCGTGGAGCCTCTGCTGGGTGACGCGACCAAGAATTTCAATGCCGTCGATTGGACGGCACTGATCACAGGTTTCGAAACCGGCGTAAGCAGGTCCTACACTGACGCCCTGGGCCGGGCTCAGAATACATTGGGCAACCCGAATCCCCGATCCGCCAATAGCAACCTCGAAGGCAAAAACGGCGGCTGCTGTGAAGGCGCCTACTACTGGGCGGGTGCTGCCTATTGGGCCAATACCCAGCCGATTCGCCTGGACACCAAAGCCGGGAAGAGCATGCGCGACGTGCGTGTCAAGACTTTCACCATCGACGTGGACGAAGGAGGCAATGGCGATATCGAGGACACCAACCCGCGCGGCATCAAGCCACGCAACAGCACCTTCTATCTGGCGGGCAAGTACGGATGGTTCAATGACGCAAACCTGGATGGCAACCCGTTCAAGACCTCCGGGGGGGGGACTCCAACGAACGCCGAATGGGAAGATGAAAGCGCGCCCAACACCCCCGGCGGCTACGTGATTGCCAGCCAGGCTCAAAAGCTGCTCGATGGCATCAAGAAATTCTTCCGGGCTGCCACCTCCGAGAAAGGCGCGGTATCCGTGTCTTCGCTGAGTTCCCAGCGGTTCACGACCCAGGAACCCAATGGCGACCTCTTTTCCCCTCGGTTTGACAGCAGGGATTGGTCAGGGACAGTTCAACGGTCGGGCCTCAAATTCAATACGGCAACCGGGAAGATTGAAGCCTTGGCCGGCGTCAAATGGGATGCAGGGAAAATCTTGACGGACTCTTCAGTGCTGGGAACGGCCACGGCGGCCGCCGGCCCCCAGGTCAAACCAGCGGATCGGAAGATATTCACCCTGTCCAGAGGCGTTTCCGTGACCACGGGTCAGGCATTTACCGTGGCCAACAAGGGAAGTTTGGATGCCGCTGTTCTGGCGGCGCTCAACAAGAATGCCACCACCAATGCCACTGACTCCAATGCCGATGCGCGGATCAACTGGATTCGAGGCGTTCGGGACAACGAGCAGAATTCCACTGGTGGCTTCCTGCGTCGCCGTCTGAACATCATGGGCGACGTCATCAATTCGGGGCCCATCTTCAAACAAGGGGCTGACCCGGATATCAGCGGCTCAGGCTACAGCGCATTTGCCTCCAGTGTTACTTCACGGGCTGCGATGATTTATGTTGGAGCCAATGACGGGATGTTGCACGGCTTCCAGGCCACCGATGGCAAGGAGATGTTCGCCTACATTCCCCGTGCGGTGGCCGAGAACCTGAACAAGCTGACCGACCCGAATTACTCGCATCGTCCTTATGTGGATGGGGTGCCTACGGTTTCAGAGGCCCAGATTGGGAGCAGCTGGAAAACCGTGCTCGCGTCGGGTATGGGCGGTGGAGCACAGGGCATCTTTGTGTTGGACGTGACAACCCCCACGACTTTCAACGAGAGCAACGTGATGTTCGAGTTCACGGACCGTGATGATCCCGACATGGGTAACATCCTCAGCCAACCCAAGATTGTAAAAATGCGGATGGCCGGGAGCGGAACCCCAACCTACAAGTGGTTTGTGGTGGTCGGCAGTGGCTACAACAACTACGTGAACGATGGCTACTACAGCCTCACCGGCAAGCAGGCTCTGTTCTTCCTGAGTCTAGACAAAGCCCCGAATGCCGCATGGGCAAATGGCACCAACTACTTCAAAGTCGTGCTTGCCGCCCCTACTGAGCTCACGACCCCGACGGGGCTTTCCAATCCGGGAATCTCGTCTGGTGCGCTCGGGGAAGGTGTGCTCTTCTATTCCGGCGATCTCCAGGGGAATATGTGGCGCTTCTCGTTTGACAACGGCCTGGACTCCACCAATGCCGCCAGTGCTGTCAAAGTCTCGGGTGGATCCCCTGTTCCCATGTTCGTTGCCAAAGACGGCCTCGGAAAGCGCCAGCCTGTCACAACCTCTCCACAGATATTCGCCGGCTACATCAAAGGGAAAATGGTCGTGTTCGGAACCGGGAAGTTTATTGAACCCTCAGATGCTGACAATGTAGACGTGCAGTCGGTCTACGGTGTCTGGGATCGACTGGCAACGGCTGATGCTGACTATCAAATTGGCCGTAGCAAGCTTTTCCAAAGAACCATGACTGTGGGTACAGCAACAACCACACTCTCAGGCAGTGACACCTTTGCTTTTGGTGACGGCAGTTCGAGCACATACCGAGGCTGGTTCGTGGATCTTCCTGCCAGCCGTGAAAGAGTCGCCGTGGAAGGCGCCAAGTTTGGCGACGTCGCCTTGATCAACACCACCATTCCAGATGGTGGTTGCTCGGGCGACGGTTCAGGTCGCCAGCTCTGTGTGACCAGCCTGTATGGCCTTCAGGCCTGTGACTTTGAAACATCGACTGCCGGCTTGCTGAGCCGCCCCAATGTGGTGTTGATCGAAGACACCAGTTCGTATGACTCCTACAAGCCCCGAAACGCCACAGGCAGGCGACTGACTTCCATCAAGTCGGCCGCGCTATCTACAGGAACTAAAATTACCGATGCGGGCAATGTGTCAAGCTCGACCACCGCCATCAACGGTCCGGCAATTCCTTCTGGGCGCATGAGCTGGCGAGAAATCCGTAATTTCAGGGAGTAACCAAATGACCCACCGCCATGATTTCCGGGAACGAGGATTCAGCCTGATTGAACTGATGATCACGGTGGCCATCGTCGGCATCCTGGCGGCAGTCGCGTATCCGCTCTATGCGAGCCAGATCGCCAAAGGCCGCAGGGCGGAGTGCCGCAGTGGATTGTTCCAATCGATGCAGCAGCAGGAGCGCTACGCAACGCAGTACAACAAATATGCACCATTCACAATTGGTGCCGCGACCGCGAAAACAAAAGCTTATTCCGGTGACTCATTGGCCAACAGTGCTTGCAAGATGGAGGCGCGCGCCTGCACCGCGCCAGGAAGCACTGACACCGATCAATGCATCGAACTTCGAGCCACGCCGGTCAAGCCCGATTCGTCGATCGACTACTTCTTTCTTGACAGCGATGGGCGCAAGGGCTGTTCGGTGTCCACCACCCGAACGACCACCAACACCACATGCTGGCCATCATGAGCCACTCATCGCGTTCACAAGGCTTCACACTGATCGAGTTGCTGGTGACGCTGGCCATCGTCGCCGTGCTGGCTTCTGTGGCCATGCCATCCATGCGGACCATCGCTGCGAATCAGGCCGTTAGCAATGCTGCCTCCGACCTCATGGCATCCACCTTGCAGGCCCGGTCTACCGCACTCAAAACAAATCGGCAGACGGTGGTGGAACCCATGTCGTCCAGCGACTGGCGCACGGGATGGCGTGTCTTCATCGACCTGAATGGGAACGGCACCTTCGACTCGGCGTCCGACACATTGATTTCTGTCCGCGAACCTCTCGCTGAAGATATTGCAATTGTCACTTTGACTGGCACTGGTGAAGGATCAAGCAAATCACAAATTGGCTACAACCCAAATGGGTTTACCGCAACCATCGGCAGTAGCAGTTCAGGATCTGTAGTATTTCAATCAACGTTAACTGGCCGCAAGAAATACATCAGGATTTCACTTGTTGGGCGTGCAGTTATTTGCGATCCGATCAGCAACCCCGGCTGTGAACTGTGATTGGACGGCCGATCTAGCCTCGGCATTGCGATGAATTGCCTTCCGGCCTTGAGGCAACTGGCCGCCCAAGCCCTTCGCTCCTCCAGTCCCAACCCCCGCGTCGGCTGCATCCTCCTGGATGCCCAGGGCGTCTGCATTGGCCAGGGTCACACCCAGCAAGCCGGCGGCCCGCATGCCGAAATCATGGCGCTGCGCGATGCCGCGGCGCGCGGCCATGACGTTCGGGGCGCCACGGCCCATGTGACGCTGGAGCCCTGCTCGCACCATGGCCGCACCGGCCCCTGCTGCGACGCGCTGATTGCCGCGGGCATCAAGAAGGTGGTGGCGTCCATTGCCGACCCCAACCCGCTGGTCTCGGGCCAGGGCTTTGCGCGGCTGCGGGCCGCGGGCATTGAGGTGGAGGTGGGGCCCGGCGCCGCCGAGTCGCGTGAACTCAACATCGGTTTTTTCAGCCGCATGATCCGCAAGACACCGTGGGTGCGCATGAAGGTGGCGGCGTCGCTGGATGGCAAGACTGCGCTGGACAACGGCAGCAGCCAGTGGATCACTTCGCCAGCGGCCCGCGCCGACGGCCACGCCTGGCGCGCGCGGTCGTGCGCCGTGCTTACCGGCATTGGCACCGTGCGGGATGACAACCCCCAACTCGACGTGCGCCTGGTGGACACGCCGCGGCAGCCCCGGGTTGTGGTGGTGGACAGCCGGCTTGAGACCCCGCCAGACGCCCGACTGTTCACGCCTGGCCGCGCGGTGATCATTTACGCCGCGCAGCCAGACGCTGCTCGCCAGGCCGCGCTGCAGGCGCGCGGGGCCACCGTGGTGGTGCTGCCCGGCGCTGGCGGCAAGGTGGACCTCAAGGCCATGCTGGCCGACCTGGCGGCCCGGGAAATCAATGAACTGCACGTGGAGGCGGGCCACAAGCTCAACGGCTCCCTGGTGCGCGAGGGGCTGGTGGACGAGTTCCTGGTCTACCTCGCCCCCATGCTGATCGGCCAGGGCCGCGACATGGCCAGTTTTGGCCCGCTGCGGGCGCTGGATCAGGCCGTGCCGCTGGCATTCCGGTCCTGCGAACCGGTCGGGCCCGACCTGCGCATCGTGGCCCGAATACCCGGGCGCGACAGCTTTTAAGGGTTTGCCCCAGCCTTTGCGGTCAATCCCTGCGAAAATGGCGGGATGTTCACCGGAATCATCACCGGCGTGGGGCGCATCGCCGCCATCCACGACCTGGGAAGCTCTTTACAGCATGGCAAGCGCCTCACCATTGAAGCGCCGGCCGGCTACCTCGACGACGTCGGCCTCGGTGACAGCATTGCGCTCAACGGCGCCTGCATGACCGTCACCACCCTGGAACCCGCCAGCCGCAGTTTCACCATCGACATTTCGGCCGAGTCGCTGGACAAAACCGCCGGCCTCACGCAGACCGGCCCCATCAACCTTGAAAAAGCCTTGCGCGCGCACGACCGCCTGGGCGGGCACATCGTTTCGGGCCATGTCGATGGCACCGGCACCGTCACGCATTTTGCGCAGGCCGGCGAGAGCTGGGAACTGCGGGTGCTGGCGCCCAAGGCCCTGGGCAAGTTCCTGGCCTACAAGGGCTCCATCACCATCAACGGCGTGAGCCTGACCGTCAACCGCATTGCCGACCAAGCCGATGGCACCGAAGCCAGCATCAACCTGATCCCCCACACCGTGCACCACACGGCGCTGGGCGCGCTGCGCACGGGCAGCGCCGTCAACCTCGAAATCGACCTGATCGCGCGCTACGTCGAGCGCATGCTCAGCGCCGACCCTCCCCTGCCGAAAGCCAAGCCATGACCGCCCCCTCCCCCGTTGCCATCTCCCCCGTGGAGGACATCGTTGCCGACATGCGCGCCGGCCGCATGGTGATCCTTGTGGACGAGGAAGACCGCGAGAACGAAGGCGACCTCGTTCTGGCCGCTGACCACGTCACGGCCGACGCCATCAACTTCATGGCCCGCTACGGCCGCGGCCTGATCTGCCTCACGCTCACGCGCGAGCGCTGCGAGCGCCTGCGCCTGCCGCCCATGGCCACGCGCAACGGCACCAAGCACGCCACCGCGTTCACGGTGTCGATTGAAGCCGCCGAAGGCGTGACCACCGGCATTTCCGCGGCCGACCGGGCGCGCACCGTGCAGGCCGCCGTGGCCCGCAACGCCGTGGCCGACGACCTGGTGCAACCCGGCCACATCTTCCCGTTGCAGGCGGTCGATGGCGGGGTGCTGATGCGCGCAGGTCATACCGAGGCCGGCTGCGACCTCTCGGCCATGGCGGGCTGCTCGCCCGCTGCCGTGATCTGCGAGATCATGAAGGACGATGGCACCATGGCCCGCCTGCCCGACCTGCAGCTGTTCGCGGCCGAACATGGCCTGAAGATCGGCACCATTGCCGACCTCATCGAGCACCGCAGCCGCCATGAATCGCTGGTCGAGAAGATTGGCGAGCGGGTCATCGAAACCGCGTTCGGCCCGTTCACGGCCCATGCCTTCAAGGACAAGCCCAGCCAGGGCCTGCACCTGGCGCTGGTGCGGGGCCAGTGGCAGGCCGGCGACACGGTGCCCGTGCGCGTGCACGAACCCCTGTCGGTGCTGGACGCGCTTGAAGTCAACCGCGCCATGCACTCCTGGGGCCTGGACGCCAGCCTGCGGCACATTGCCACCGAGGGCAAGGGCGTGGCGGTGTTCCTGAACTGCGGCGAAAGCGCCGCCCAGCTGCTCGCGCAGTTTGAAGGCACGGCCCGCGCGGCCCAGGCGCCCGAGCGTGGCCGCATGGACCTGCGCACCTACGGCATCGGCGCGCAGATCCTGCGCGAATGCGGGGTCCACAAGATGAACCTGCTGGGCAACCCGCGCCGCATGCCCAGCATGGCCGGCTACGGGCTTGAAATCATCGCCCACGTCGCCCCCTGAACATCCACCCCATACAACACCAAGGACCATTCATGTTCGGCGCAGACAAGGGAACGGCAGACCGGCTTGACGGCAAGCGGCTGCGCATTGGCATCGTGCAGGCCCGCTTCAACGAAGGCATCACCGACGCACTGGCCCGGGCCTGCCTGGCCGAACTCGCGGCGCTGGGCGTGGAAGAAAAAAACATCACCCATGTGCGCGTGCCCGGCGCGCTGGAGGTGCCCCTGGCCCTGCAGGCCATGGCCGAAAAAGACAAATACGACGCCCTGATCGCGCTGGGCTGCATCATCCGCGGCGAGACCTACCACTTCGAGCTGGTGGCCAATGAGTCGGGCGCGGGCGTGACCCGCATCGGCCTGGACTACCAGCTGCCCGTGGCCAACGCCATCCTCACCACCGAAAACCTTGAGCAAGCCGTGGCCCGCCAGACCGACAAGGGCCGCGACGCAGCCCGCGTGGCGGTCGAAATGGCCCGCCTGCTGGACGACCTCTCATGACCGAAGACTCCAAGCCCGCCGACGCGCGCCCGGCCCGCCAGTCGCGCACCGGCCTCACCGCCACGGGCGCGCGCAAGGCCGCCGCCAAATCCAACCGCAGCCGGGCCCGCGAGTTCGCGCTGCAGGCGCTCTACCAGCACCTGGTGGGCGGCAACGAGGCCACCGCCATTGACGCGTTCACGCGCGACCTGGCCGGCTTCCACAAGGCCGACTCGGCCCACTACGACGCGCTGCTGCACGGCTGCATCCAGGAAGCTGCCGACCTTGACGCGCTGATCGTGCCGCTGCTGGACCGCAAGATGGCCGAGATTTCCCCCATCGAGCACAGCGTGATGTGGATCGGGGCCTACGAGTTCCGCCACTGCCCCGACGTGCCCTGGCGCGTGGTGATCAACGAATGCATCGAGCTGGCCAAGGAGTTTGGCGGCACCGATGGCCACAAGTACGTCAACGCCGTGCTCAATGGCCTGGCGCCCTCGCTGCGCACCACCGAAGTCAGCGCCGACAAGGCCTCGGGAAAAGCCCGCGGATGAGAGTGTCACGCCGCGCGCAGCGCATTGAACCGTTCTACGTCATGGAAGTGGCCAAGGCCGCCGGGGTGCTGGCGCGCGAGGTCGCGCACAGCGACCGGCCCATGATCTTCCTGAACATCGGCGAGCCCGATTTCACCGCGCCCCCGCGGGTCCAGGAGGCCGCGGCCCGCGCCGTGCGCGACGGCACCACGCAGTACACCCAGGCCACGGGCCTGGAGCCGCTGCGCGAGCGCATCAGCGCCTGGTACCAAACCCGCTTTGGGGTCACGGTGCCGGCGCGGCGCATCGTGGTCACTGCGGGCGCATCGGCCGCGCTGCAGCTGGCCTGCCTGGCCCTGATCGAGGCGGGCGACGAAATCCTCATGCCCGACCCGAGCTACCCCTGCAACCGGCATTTTGTGAGTGCCGCTGATGGCCAGGCCGTGCTGGTCCCCACCACCGCGCAGGAGCGCTTCCAGCTCAGCGCCGCCAAGGTGGAGGCGGCCTGGGGCCCGGCCACGCGCGGGGTGCTGCTGGCCTCGCCCTCCAACCCCACGGGCACCTCGATCCACCCGGACGAGCTGCGCCGCATCCACCAGCTGGTGAGCAGCCGCGGCGGCGTCACCCTGCTGGACGAGATCTACCTCGGCCTGAGCCACGACGACGCGTTTGGCCACACGGCGCTGGGCATTGACGACCAGGTCATCAGCATCAACAGCTTTTCCAAGTACTTCAACATGACGGGCTGGCGCCTGGGCTGGCTGGTGGTGCCCGATGAGCTTGTGCCCGTGGTCGAGCGGCTGGCGCAGAACCTGTTCATCTGCCCCAGCACCGTGTCGCAGCACGCCGCGCTGGCCTGCTTTGAGCCCGAGAGCATCGCCGAGTACGAGCGCCGCCGCGCCGAGTTCAAGGCCCGGCGCGACTGGTTCATTCCCCAGCTCAACGCGCTGGGCCTCACGGTGCCCGTCATGCCCGACGGCGCCTTCTACGCCTGGGCCGACTGCTCGCAGGCCTGCGCGCGGCTGGGCATCAAGGACTCGTGGGACTTTTCATTCGAGGTGATGCGCCGCGCCCACGTGGCCATCACGCCGGGCCGCGATTTTGGCCAGAACGACATGGAGCGCTACGTGCGCTTCTCCACCGCCAGCTCCATGGCCCACCTGCAGGAATCCGTGGCGCGGCTCAAGGCCCTGCTCGCATGACGGCGGGCACCGCCTTTCAATGGCCCGTGCGGGTCTATTGGGAAGACACCGACGCCGGCGGCATCGTCTTCTACGCCAACTACCTCAAGTTCTTCGAGCGCGCGCGCACCGAGTGGCTGCGCTCCCTGGGCATCGGCCAGCAGGCCCTGCGCGAGGCCAGCGGCGGCATGTTCGTGGTCAGCGAGACGCAGCTGCGCTACCACCTGAGCGCCCGGCTCGATGATGAACTTCTTGTTACGGCCGCGCTCACAGAATCAGGCCGCGCGTCGTTGACAATTGCCCAGCGGGCCCTGCGCGGTGACGCGCTGCTCTGCGAGGGCACGATCCGCATCGGCTGGGTCGACGCCGCCACCCTGCGGCCTGCGAGAATTCCCGCCAACATTCTGGAAAAGCTCACATGAACCAAGACCTGTCCATCCTCCAGCTTGTGCTCAACGCCAGCCTGGTGGTGCAACTCGTCATGCTGCTGCTGGTGGCCGTCTCGGTCACCAGCTGGGCGGCAATCTTCCGCAAGCTGTTCGCGCTCAAGCGCGTCAAGTCGCTCAACGACGAGTTCGAGCGCGAGTTCTGGTCCGGCACCAGCCTCAACGACCTGTTTGCCTCGGCCGCGCAGAACGCCAAGAACTCGGGCCCGATGGAACGCATCTTTGCCAGCGGCATGCGTGAATACCAGAAGCTGCGCGAGCGCCGCGTCAACGACGCCAATACGCTCATGGACGCGGCCCGCCGCGCCATGCGCGCGAGCTACCAGCGCGAGCTGGACGCGGTGGAGACCAACCTGTCGTTCCTGGCCTCGGTGGGCTCGGTCTCGCCTTACGTTGGCCTGTTTGGCACCGTGTGGGGCATCATGCATGCCTTCATCGGGCTGGGCGCGCTGCAGCAGGTCACGCTGGCCACGGTGGCCCCCGGCATTGCCGAGGCGCTGGTGGCCACGGCCATTGGCCTGTTTGCCGCCATCCCGGCCGTGGTGGCCTACAACCGCTTTGCCCGCGACATTGACCGCGTGGCCATCAAGCTGGAGACCTTCATCGAGGAGTTCTCCAACATCCTGCAACGCAACCTGGGCGCGCACTCGCCGTCCGGCCACTGACGCCAGAGGAGCCGCCCATGCCTGCCGTTGCTTCCCGGGGCCGAGGCCGCCGCACCATCAACGAGATCAACATGGTCCCGTTCATTGACGTGATGCTGGTGCTGCTGATCATCTTCATGGTCACCGCGCCGCTGATCACGCCCAGCATGATCAACCTGCCCAGCATCGGCAAGGCGGCCCGCCAGCCCGACCAGGTGGTGCAGATCGTCATTGGCAAGGACGAGTCGCTGGAGCTCAAGATCAAGGACAAGACCCTGCGCATGGGCCTGAAGGAAATGGCGGCCGCCATCAAGTTTGCGCAGACCGGCACCGAGGCCGGCAGCACGGCCGTGGTCATCAGCGCCGACCGCAACGTCAAGTACGAAGCCGTGGTCAAGGTCATGGACGAACTGCAGCAGGCCGGCGTGCAGCGCGTGGGCCTGTCGGTCCAGCTGGCGAAGTAACCCGACCCATGCACGCCGCCGCCGACCGCCTCGAGTTTGCCCCGCCGCCGCCGCCGGGCTTTCTGCGCGCGGTGGTGCTGGCCGTGGTGGCGCACCTGCTGCTGCTGCTGGCCCTGACCTGGGGCGTGAACTGGAAGCGCAGCACACAGGAACTGTCGGTGGACGCCGAGCTCTGGTCCGCCGTGCCCAAGGAGGCCGCGCCGCGGCCCGCCCCGGTGCCGGCGCCGCCCCCGCCGGCACCGGTGGTCAAGGCCCCGCCCCCACCGCCCGCGCCCCTGCCCAGCCAGGCCGACATTGCGCTGGAGCGCGAAAAGCAGAAGCAGCTGGCCGAAGCCAAGAAGCGCCAGGAAGAACTGGAGCGCCAGAAGCAGCTGGAGGCGCGCAAGAAGCAGGAAGAACTGAAGCGCCAGGAAGAGCTCAAGAAGCAGGCACTGGCCCAGAAAGCCGCCGAGGAAAAGAAAAAGCAGGAAGCCGCCGCCAAGGCCAGGCAGGCCCAGGAAGAAGCCAAACAGCGCGAGGTGCTGCGCCAGGAAAACCTCAAGCGCATGGCCGGCTTGGCTGGTGCCACCGGCGCACCCAATGCCACGGGCAACGCCCAGCATTCCTCCGGCCCGTCCAGCAGCTATGGCGGCCGCGTCCGCGCCCGGGTCAAACCCAACATCGTGTTCACCGACGACATCACGACCAACCCCATGGCCGAGGTCGAGGTTCGCACCGCGCCCGATGGCACCATCGTCGGCGTCAAGATCATCAAGTCCAGCGGCGTGAAGTCCTGGGACGACGCCGTGGTCAAGGCCCTTCACAAGACCGAAACCCTGCCGCGCGACATTGACGGCCGGGTGCCGCCGATCATCAAGTTCGAGTTCCGGCCCAAGGATTGAAACCATTGGTTTGCTTCTGTTTTGATAGCAGACAATGGCCGCCGGCTATGGACTCCAGCCACTTTTGATCTAAAACTGCCCCTGCAGGGCCGCCCAGCATGCCTTCAATGCCCTCCACCGCCGGTTACAGCGAAACCGCACCGGCCCTCATCACGCAGTATGAGAGCCTGAGCTTCGAGCAGGTCCACGCGGAGGTGATGCACCTGTACCCCCAGGCCCCATCGGACGTGCTGGACGTGGGGGCCGGCACGGGCCGCGACGCGGCTGCGCTGGCACGCCAGGGGCACCGCGTCACGGCCCTGGAGCCCACGCCCGAGCTGCGGACCTACGGTGAGCAGGCCCACGCGGGGCTGGGCATCGAGTGGCTCGACGACAGCCTGCCCGCTCTGCCTGTGGCCATCGCCCGGCCCCAGCGCTACGACCTGATCCTGCTGACCGCCGTGTGGATGCACCTGGATGCCGATGAGCGCCGCATTGGCATGGCGGCTCTGGCTGCCATGGTCAAACCCGGCGGGCGCCTGTCGTTCAGCCTGCGCCACGGCCCCATCCCCGAGGGCCGGCGCATGTTCGACGTCAGTGGCGCCGAGCTGGCCGAATCGGCCAGGCCCTACGGCCTCGTGCCGCTGTGCTCGGTCAGCACCACGGGCCTGTTCGGGCGGACAGACGTGTCATGGACCCGCATGGTGCTGCAGGCCGCTCCTGTTTTGATAGCGTAGAAGTGCCGCCGGGCCTGGACTCCAGGCACTTTTCATTCATCAATGAGGCTGGTGCGGCGATTTGGGATCGGTCCAATGGGACACGCCAGAACATCCTGAATCGAGACCAGCTTGCGGTTTGTCTTCTCCCGCACCTATGCTCCAGGTGTGCGCCCAGGTTTGATCCCGGGGTCAGCGCGCGCGCCGGTAGTGCATGGCGACCGCGCCGTTGCGAAGCGGCTTTGCCGAGATCAACTCGAGCCGCCGAGTGCCGGGCAGCCCGCGCTCGTACAGGGTCGGGCCGTGGCCGGCGATCCTGGGGTGGACGAGCAACTGATACTCGTCGATCAGATCGAGCCGGTCCAGTTCGGCCGCCAGCTTGCCGCTGCCCAGGAGAACGCCGTTGGGGGTCGCGTCCTTGAGCTTCTGTATGCCCGAGCGCAGATCGCCTGCAATGTGGTGGCTGTTGGTCCACGGGAAGTCCTTGCGCATCGAGGACACCACGTATTTCGGCTTGGCCTCCAGCTTGACCGCCCATTCGCGAATCGCTGGCGGCGCCTCCACATCGCCGCGGGCGACCGCTGGCCAGTAGCTCTCCATCATCTCGTAGGTGACGCGGCCCCACAGCATCGCCCCGCCCTCGTCCATGAGGCGGGTGAAGAAGGCGTGCGTCTCGTCGTCGGCGATTCCTTCCTGGTGGTCGATGCAGCCGTCCAGGGTGACGTTGATGCTGAAGGTCAAGAGTCCCATGGTGTCCGCAGTTTGAGAGGGTGCTTCCGCTCGCTACCACTTGGTGAGGAAGACGGTTCGTTCCAATTGCTCCTCGAGCTCCGCAAGCGACTTGCGGTAGGCGCCAACCTTGTACCTCTCCAAAGACTCCGTCCACGTAGCGCGGCCCGACTGGTATGGATACCTTGTTCCTGCTCCAACCTTCTGTAGGACGCTCGCGTCGAGACACCCCTTGGTGACCGCTACTGAGCCGTAGGCTAGTGCAGGGCCTGGCGGACCTTTAAGTTGAAGCTTCACGTCAAGGAAGTAAACGTCGCCTTCAGGCGTGTTCCGTTCGATGTGCGCGATGGCTACCTTCGCCTTGGGTTCGTTGGCTCTCGCTTTGAACGACCACACATCTCCCTCGACGTAGTCACTGGCGACCGCTGCCGATGGCAGAGTGGCGAGGCTGAGTAGGAGTGATCTACGTTTCACATGCAACCTAACGTCTGCATTTAGCGGCGCCGCATGGCGTCCGCCGGAATGAAAGGTTATGCCTCGGCATCGTAGGTACCTTCCTCAATGTCAGGATCCTCGCTTGCGAAGACATTCAGGCATCGATTCCCGGTTACGACCAACCATTCGCGGCGACGAACTTCATAACCCTGCCGCTGATCCTCCTCGGCACTCCAGCCGCCAGACACGACACGCACCACATGGTGACCGCGCACAAAGTCTGGAGAAGCCCAGTAACGTGCCAAGTCCGATTCATCGAGAAGGCGGAAACCCTGGACCTCCTGAAATGTCACCAGCAGGCCACGAAAACGATCGCCATCGAATGGCTCCCGGGCGATCTCTATTGAAAGCTTCCGGCCATCGAAGCGCACCGATGCAATATCCGATTCACTTGGGACGGCCAGCGCTGGAGCGATAGCGACGGTTCTAAGAGGCATAACTTAATGTATAGAGCAAAACCTGCTCTATACAACCACCCCTGCTCGATAAACTGGTCATACAAATCCGCGCCAAGTAGTTGTCCCGATTGAAAGTTTGGCACATTCTTGCATCGCCTCAGCAAAATAAAAAGCCGGTCAAACCCCGCAGCCACATACACCGCGCGGCACGCTTTGCCGGCCAATCGCTCTCTTTTTGATAGCTGAAAAGTACCGCCCTTCCTGGACTCCAGGCACTTTTCATTCAAAAGTGAGGGCGTAGCGGCTCTCAGCCCACTGCACCAAGCTGCTTCACCGCCTGCGCCATCTGGTTGCGCCGGTATTCGCCCTGGCGCTCAAACATCCAGCCCGGGTACTCCGCCGGGAACTGGCTGACCTGGTCGATCTGCGCCATCTCGTCTGCCGTCAACGACAACTTCGTCGCCGCAATGTTGTCGGCCAGCTGGTCGGGCCGCTTGGCGCCGATGATGACGCTGCTCACGCAGGGCTGGTGCAACAGCCAGGCCAGTGACACCTGCGCCACGCTGGCGCCTTTGGCCTCGGCGATGGGGCGCATGACGTCGATGCACTTCCAGGCGCGGTCCTTGTCCACGGGCGGGAAGTCAAACGCCACGCGCCGGCTGCCGGCTTCGGCTTCCATCTCGCGGCTGTATTTGCCGCTGAGCAGGCCGCCGGCCAGCGGGCTCCAGACCATCAGGCCCACGCCTTCGCTGCGCAGCATGGGCACGATCTCGCGCTCCAGCTCGCGGCTGGCCACGGTGTAGTAGGCCTGCAGCGACGCAAACCGCGCCAGGTTCAGCCGCTGCTGCAGGCCCAGTGCCTTGGCAATCTGCCAGGCCGCCCAGTTGGACACGCCCACGTAGCGCACGTGGCCGTGGCGCACCAGCAGGTCCAGCGCCTCCAGCGTCTCCTGCATGGGCGTGGCCGGGTCAAAGCCGTGCAGCTGGTACAGGTCGATGTGGTCCAGCTGCAGGCGTTTCAGGCTGGCCTTGACGCCATCCACGATGTGGCTGCGCGACAGGCCCCGGCCATTGGGCCCGCCGGTGGTTTCGCCAAAGACCTTGGTGGCCAGCACCACGCTGTCGCGCGGCACCTTGAGGTTTTTCAGGGCCTGGCCGGTGATCTGCTCCGAGGCGCCGCCGGCATACACGTCGGCCGTGTCGATGAAGTTCAGGCCCGCGTCCAGCGCCTGGCCCACCAGGGTTTCGGCCTCGGCCTGCTGCAGCGTGCCGATCTTGCCCCACATGCCTTCGGCGCCGCCGAAGGTCATGGTGCCCAGGCACAGTTCAGAAACAAAAAGGCCGGTCTGGCCCAAAGCGGTGTAGCGCATGCGGTGATCTCCTTGAAGAGTCCAGCATACGCGCGGCGCGTGACTTTCGCAGGGCTGGGCTGCTAGAGCGGCGCCTCGTAGACGATCTGCGCCTGCCCCGCGTCGGCCTGCGCCATCCAGCTGGCCAGCGCGGCGTCGCTGGGGAAGAAGCGGGCGTCCTCGCCCAGTTGCAGTTCGGCCGTGGCTTCGGCGCGGCGCAGGGCCAGCCGCACCGGCAGGCCGCGCACCAGCTCGCCCTGCTCGCTCATTTCGCGCCGCGGCGGAAACTCGCGCACCAGGCGCTCGATGTCGGGTGCCTTGCCGTTGACCGCCACCTTGAGGTACTTGCCAAAACGGCAGCGCGCGGTGGCCAGGTCCCAGACCTGGTTGACGTTGAGGCGAAAGCCTCCCGAAAAGCGGTCCGGCTGCATCTTGGCCATGACGATCACCAGCTCGTCATCCTTGAGCAGGTGGCGGTGGGCGTTGATCACGGCCTCGTCGGCCGTGGCTTCCATGGTGGCCGATTTGTCGTCGAGCTTGAACAGCGCCAGCTTGCCGCGCTGGCCGTTGATGACGCGAAAGTCGCTGATGATGCCGGCCAGCAGTTGCGGCTCGCGCGTGTCGATCAGCTCGTCGATCTGGCGTTTGGCAAAGCGCCGCACTTCCAGCACCACCTCGTCAAACAGGTGGCCCGAGAGGTAAAAGCCCACGGCCGTTTTTTCATAGGTCAGCCGCTCCTTCACGCCCCAGGGCGTGGCCTCGACCAGATCCGGCTCCTGCGTGCTGGCCGCATGCGAGTCGCCCATGTCGAACAGGCCGGTCTGCAGCGCATTGGCTTCGGTGGTGTTGGCAAACTCGAAGGCCCGGTCGATGGAGGCCACCAGCGAGGCGCGGTTGAGCTGCAGGGAGTCGAACGCGCCGGCCTTGATCAACGCCTCCACCGTGCGCTTGTTCAGCCGCGTGCGGTCCACGCGGCAGCAGAAGTCATACAGGCTGGTGAACGGCCTCCCCTCTTCGCGCGCCTTGACGATGGCCTCGATGGCCTGCTGCCCCGTGCCCTTGACGGCGCCCAGGCCGTAGCGGATCACCTTGTCGGAGATGGGCTCGAAGCGGTGGCGGCCGCGGTTCACGTCGGGCGGCTCAAAGCTCAGGCCAAAGTTTTTCTGCGCGTCCTCGAACAGCACCTTGAGCTTGTCGGTGTTGTCCATTTCCACCGTCATGTTGGCGCAGAAGAACTCGGCGGTGTAGTGCACCTTGAGCCAGCCCGTGTGGTAGGCCAGCAGCGAGTAGGCGGCGGCGTGCGACTTGTTGAAGCCGTAGCCCGCGAACTTCTCCATCAGGTCGAAGATTTCGTCGGCCTTGGCCTGGGGGATGTTGTGCGTGGCCTTGGCACCGGCCCGGAATTTCTCGCGGTGCTCGGCCATCTCCTCGGCCTTCTTCTTGCCCATGGCGCGGCGCAGCAGGTCGGCGCCGCCCAGCGAGTAGCCGCCCAGGATCTGCGCGGTCTGCATCACCTGCTCCTGGTAGACCATGATGCCGTAGGTCTCGCTGAGCATCCCGGCCACCGCCGGGTGCGGGTACTCCACCTCTTCGCGCCCGTGCTTGCGCGCCACAAAGCTGGGGATCAGGTCCATCGGGCCCGGGCGGTACAGCGCGTTCAGCGCAATCAGGTCCTCCAGCCGCGTGGGCCGCGCGTCGCGCAGCATGCCCTGCATGCCGCGGCTTTCAAACTGGAACACGGCCTCGGTCTTGCCGTCGGTGAACAGCCGGTAGGTGGCCGCGTCGTCCAGCGGGATGTCTTCAAAGGCAAAGTTCTCCTGGCCCTTGTGGCGCTGCACGATGAACTCGCGCGCGATCTCCAGGATGGTCAGCGTGGCCAGGCCCAGAAAGTCGAACTTGACCAGGCCCGCGGCCTCCACGTCGTCCTTGTCGTACTGGCTCACGGCCGATTCGCTGCCGGGTTGCTGGTACAGCGGCGTGAAGTCGGTGAGCTTGCCCGGCGCAATCAGCACACCGCCCGCGTGCATGCCCACGTTGCGCGTCATGCCTTCGAGCTTCTGCGCCAGCGCGATCAGGGTCTTGACGTCGTCTTCCTTCTCCAGCCGCTCGGCCAGGAGGGGTTCGGCCTTGATCGCGCCGTCGATGGTGATGTGCGTGCCCGGCTTGTTGGGAATGAGCTTGCTGATGCCGTCGCAAAAGGTGTAGCTCATGTCCAGCACGCGGCCCACGTCACGGATGGCGGCGCGCGCGGCCATGGTGCCAAAGGTGGCGATCTGGCTCACCGCGTCCTTGCCGTACTTGGACTTGACGTAGTCAATCACCAGGTTGCGGTTGGTCTGGCAGAAGTCGATGTCAAAGTCGGGCATCGACACCCGCTCGGGGTTGAGAAATCGCTCGAACAGCAGGTTGTATTCCAGCGGGTCCAGGTCGGTGATCTTGAGCGAATAGGCCACCAGCGAACCCGCGCCCGAGCCGCGACCCGGCCCCACGGGGCAGCCATGGGTCTTGGCCCAGTTGATGAAGTCGCCCACGATCAGGAAGTAACCGGGAAAGCCCATCTTCAGGATGGTGTTGATCTCGAACTCCAGGCGCTCCACGTAGCGGGGCGTCTGCTTCTCGCGCTCCGCCGCGTCGGGGTACAGGCGCAGCATGCGCTCCTTCAGCCCCTCGTGCGACGAAAACCGGAAGTACTCCTCGATGGGCATGCCATTGGGCGTGGGGTAGTCGGGCAGCCGCGGCTTGCCCAGCGCCAGCGTGAGGTTGCAGCGCCGGGCAATCTCCACCGTGTTGGCCAGGGCCGAGGGCACATCGGCAAACAGCGCCTGCATCTGCGCCGCCGACTTGAAGTACTGCTCGCGCGTGAACTTGCGCACGCGGCGCTGGTTGCCCAGGATCTCGCCTTCAGAGATGCACACGCGCGCCTCGTGCGCCTCGTAGTCGTCTTCCAGCGTGAACTGCACGGGGTGCGTGGCCACCACGGGCAGCTTGAGCCGCGCGGCCAGCTGCACGGCGGCGCTCACATGGGCCTCGTCGTCCGCGCGGCCCGCGCGCTGCAGCTCGATGTAGAAGCGGTGCGGGAACATGGACGCCAGCCTGAGCGCGGCCTCGCCCGCCTGGGCCTCGTCGCCCTGCACCAGCGCCTGGCCTACCGGGCCGGCCTGGGCCCCAGCCAGCACGATCAGGCCCTCGCCCAGCTCCTGCAACCACTCGGGCCGGCACACGGCCTGGGCCTTGACCACGTTCTGCGTCCAGCCGCGGGCCAGCAGCTCGCACAGGTTCAGGTAGCCATGGTGGCTTTGCACCAGCAGCACCAGGCGCGAGATCTGTTGCGGGTCCTTGGCCAGCCCCTGCACCATGACCTCGGCCCCCATCACGGGCTTGACGCCGGCCGAGCGCGCGGCCTTGTAGAACTTGATGGCGCCAAACAGGTTGTTGAGGTCGGTGATGGCCAGCGCGGGCTGGCCATCCGCCGCGGCGGCCTTGACGATGTCGTCAACGCGGTTGGTCCCGTCGACGACGGAAAATTCGGTGTGCAGGCGCAGGTGAACAAACATGTCTGTCATTGTAGGAAACCCCTGCCCCTTGACAGCGCCGCAAAAAATGCGCGAACGCCCGCCGGTCAGACCATCACGATGCGCTTGGGGCGGCGGATCGCCGAGGCCGCGTCGTCCAGCTCCACCAGCAAGGCCTTGAGGCCCGCGGTGCCCAGCAGGCGCTGGGTGCAGGCAATCCGCAGGTCCAGCCCGGCCACGGGCACCACCGGGTCCGACACCCGCGTGAAGCTGGCCAGCACCTGGGTGGCCAGCGCCAGCAAGTCGTCCTCACCGCCCGCGCCCGTGCCGATACAGGCAAACCGTGTCTTGTTGAGCCGCGCAATCGACCAGGCGTCGCCCAGCACGCTTTGCAAGCAGGCCGCAAAGCGCACGATCAGCCGTTCGGTCACCACAAAGCCGTGGTCCACGCCGGCCTGCTCCAGGCCCGGCAACAGGAACAGCAGGACCGCCGTCTGGCCCCGGCCCGCGCCCTGGCGCAGCAGGGCCCGGTCGTAGGCCTGCTCAAAACCCTGGTACGACAACAGCGCGGTCAGCGGGTCGCGGCTGGCCGCCACGGCCGCGCGGCCCAGCACGTCGCGCCCGTAGCGCTCACGCGCGAACAGGGCCTGGTAGTACAGCAGCATGCTCGAGAACAGCAGCACGCCGACAATGGCCGCGCGCAGGTCCAGCCCGCCCACAAAATCAAAAGGTGTGTACACCAGCACCACGCCGGCGCCAAAGCAGGCCACCGCCGCGGCAATCATGCGCACGTAGCGCCCGCCCCGCAGCGCGCTGAGGGCGCACATGGTCATGCAGATGCCAAAGACCAGCACGGTGCACAGCAGCGCGCCCGGTGGCCGCCAGGCCCCCGGCAGCCACAGCACCTGGGCACTGACATAAGCCAGGCCCGCCAGCGGAACGCCCAGCTTGAGCGCGCGCTCCCAGCGTGAGAGGTAGCGCTGGTCCAGCGCCTCGGCCGTGAGCGCCACGATCAGGGTCACCAGCATCACCCCCGAAAAGTGCTTGCTCGCGTCGTTGAACACCGGCCACTGCGGGGTGAACCAGACCGCCATGTAGCCATTGAGGCACAGCACCGTGAGCAGCAGCCACGCCGCCACGCCCGCCAGCAGCCAGTTGGCCCGCCGCCCCAGCAGGACCGCGCCCATGACGGTCACCACCAGCACCATCAGCCCCAGGCCCATGATCACGCCCGACAGGTTGGCCTGGCGCAGCTGGTTCTCGCGGAACGTCGCGTCGGCCATCAGCCACACGGGCACCCGTGAGCGGGCGTTGTTGGCCACCATGACCATCAAGTCCACCTGATGCGGCCCCACGGGCAGCGAGAACGCCGGCGACTGCCCCGCAAACGGCCAGCGCGACATGGCCACCAGGTCGCCGGCAATGGCGCCCTGCCAGGCACCGCCGGGCTCGCGGAACCACAGCTGCACCTCGTCCAGCCAGGCGGCCGGGACCTGGACCACGTAGGTCTGCGGCGTGGGCGATGGCGCCAGCGATATGCGCCCGACCAGCCGTTCGCCGGCGCGGGTACGCCACTGGGCCGAGGGCGCCACCGGCTCACCCGGCGCGCTGTCCCAGAAAAGATCCGGATCGACCGGCTGCGCCACAGGCAGGCCCTGGGTCACCATGTGCGCGGGCAGTTCCACCCGCGCGTCCAGCGCCGGCAGCGGCAGAACGCTGACCTCGGCCGACCAGGCCAGGGGCAAGGCAAGGCAGCACCCCAGCACCAGAACGGCCCTGGCAGCCAGCGCCGCAACCCGGCCGCCCCAGCCCACCCGGCAGAACGCGGCAAAACGACTTTGCTTCAAAGGAGTGATTCCCTCACCTGAACCCACATGACGGCGGCACGCGGCGCGCGCCTGGCCCCGATTCTGCCTGTATCAGGGGATGGCTCCGTGCGCCCGACGCCCGCGCCGGCCGCCCGCCAGGGGGCGGCGGCCCGTCAGGTCAGGTGAAATGGCGCTCCGGCAAGGGGATGAATTCGGTCTCGCCCGGCACCGCCTCGAAGCGGCCGGCTTCCCAGTCGTCGGCCGCCTGCACGATGCGCTCCTTGCGGCTGGACACAAAGTTCCACCACATGTGGCGCGGCCCGTCCAGCGGGGCACCGCCGACCACCACCAGCCGCACCGGCCCGTCGCCCGCCAGGATCTGTGCGCCTTCGCCCTCGGCCAGCACCAGCAGGGTGTGCGGCGCCAGCGGTTCACCGTCGACCTGCCCATCACCCGACACGGCGTACAGCGCCATTTCAGGCGCCAGCGCGGGCAGCGTGAAGCGGGCGTTGGCCGGCAGCCTGATGTCCAGGTACAGCGTGGGCGCCAGCGTGGCCACGGGCGAGCTTGCCCCGAAGGCCTCGCCAATCAGCACGCGCACGGTGGCGGCGCCCACGGCCATTTCAGGAATGGCCGCGGCGGGCGTGTGCGCAAACGCGGGCGGCACTTCTTCAAACGCCCGTGGCAGGGCCACCCACAGCTGAAGGCCGTGATTCACATAGGTCTGGTTTGCGAGCGAGTCGGGCCGCCGCTCGGAGTGCACGATGCCGCGGCCCGCCGTCATCCAGTTGATCGCGCCGGGCTCGATCTGCTGCACCGTGCCCAGGCTGTCGCGGTGCATCATCGCGCCCTCGAACAGGTAGGTCACGGTGGCCAGCCCGATGTGCGGATGGGGCCGCACATCATGGTTGGCCTGCGGCACTTCGCTCACCGGGCCAAAGTGATCGAAAAAAATGAAGGGCCCCACCGAGCGGCGCTGCGCCGCGGGCAGCAAGCGCCGCACCGTGAAGCCGCCACCCAGGTCCTTGGTGTGGCCCGTGAGCCGGGTCGCCGCGCTCATGGCAGCCGCTCCACGGCGGTGCTGATCTCGGTGGTCACGGCCGTCATGAGCTTGTGCACCGGGCACTTGTGCGCCACCGTCTGCAGTTCCTGCAACTGCGCGTCGGTCAACTCGCCGCTGACCTGCAGGCGGGCCGCCAGGCGGTAGGTGCCCTGGCGCTCCTGCGAGGCATCGCGCTCGACCAGGGTGCGCACATCGTCCACGGCCCAGCCCTTGCGGCGCGCGTACCACAGCAGGGTCAGGGCCTTGCAGGCGCCCAGGGCCGCGTCGTACAGGTCATGCGGGTCGGGACCGGCGTCGGTGCCGCCCTCGGCCTCGCCGCCGTCGGCCACCAGCCGATGCGACCGGATGGTCAGCGTCTGGGCCATGGGCGCACCACGAACACGCGCAAGCTCTACGGTCATGGGAGTCTCCTGCAATGAAAGGGGCAGACTATCAGCGCTTCATGCGTGCCGCAACCTCGGTCACGCGCTGGCCAAACAGGCGCGCCGTCTCCAGGTCGCCGGCCGCCATGTCATTGGCGCCGCCGTCGGACGGCGACTGCGCGATGGCGCCGCTGTACGACACCAGGTAGTTCAGGTCGTTGCGCTGGGCGCCCTTGGTGTTGGAGGGCATCAGGCCCTGGCTGACCCAGACCATGGCGTGCTGCATGGCCAGCGTGAACAGCGTGGTCAGCGTGCCCTGCTTGTCGCCGTTCATGCCCGCGCTGTTGGTGAAGCCCGCGGCCACCTTGTCCTTCCAGCCCTGGGCGAACCAGACCTTGGACGAGGCGTCGGCAAATTTCTTGAACTGCCAGCTCACGCTGCCCATGTAGGTCGGCGAGCCAAAGATGATGGCATCGGCCGCGGCCAGCGTTTCCCACCCGCCTTCGGGCAGGTTGCCCTCGGCATCAATGGCCAGCAGCGTGGCGCCCGCGCCATCGGCCACGGCCTGGGCCATGCGCTGGGTATGGCCGTAGCCGGAGTGGTAAACGACAACGGTTTGTGTCATGTGAATGTCCTGGTGTGATGAAAGATGCGTCGAAAAAAATGAAAGCCATCAGCCCTTGCGCCGGGCGTCGAGGCTGAAGCCACCGGGGCCCCAGGCCACCAGGGCCAGCAGCCCGCCCACCACGGCAATGTTCTTGTAGAAGGCCTGCATCTGCATGGTGGCCTGCGGGGCCGGGATGGCCCAGAAGTTGTGGAAGATGAAGGTGATGACCACGGTGAACAGCGCCATGCCCAGCGCCGCCCAGCGGGTCTGCCAGCCAATCAGCACCAGCAGGCCCAGGCCCAGTTCGATGGCAATGGCCGCGGCGGCGGCCAGCTCGGGCAGCGGCACGCCCTTGGAGGCGATGTAGCCGGCAGTGCCCGCAAAGCCGGCGATCTTGCTGAAGCCCGCGGGCACGAACAGCAGCGCGATCAGCGCGCGCCCGATCAGCGACAGGGTGTTCTGGGTGGAAACGGAAGGGTTCATGAAAAGTCCTTGGTTGAAAAAAGAAAAACGGAAAATCAGGCAGCCAGGTCGAACACCAGCACTTCGGCCTGCTGGCCGTTGGCCAGAGACAGCTGGCTTTCGTTCTCGATCAGGGCCGCATCGCCCGCCATGAGCTTGCGGCCGTTGACGTCGAGCGCGCCCTGCACCAGGTGCACATAGGCCTTGCGCGCAGGGTTCAGAGCCAGCTGGGCCGATTCGGTTCCATCAAACAGGCCGGCGCGCAATGAAGCATCGGCATGCACCGTGACCGAACCCTCGGCGCCATCGGGCGACGCCACCAGCCGCAGCTTGCCGCGCTTGTCGCTCTCGGCAAAGGTTTTCTGCTCGTAGCTGGCCGGGATGCCGGTCACATTGGGCTCGATCCAGATCTGCAGGAAATGCGTGGTCTGGTCGGCCGCATGGTTGAACTCGCTGTGCTGCACCCCGGTGCCCGCGCTCATGCGCTGCACGTCGCCGGGCGGAATGCCCTTCACGTTGCCCAGCGTGTCCTTGTGCGCAAGGTTGCCGCTGAGCACATAGCTGATGATTTCCATGTCGCGGTGGCCATGGGTGCCAAAGCCCATGCCGGGCGCGATGCGGTCTTCGTTGATCACGCGCAGGTTGCCAAAACCCATGTGCTGCGGGTCAAAGTAGCCGGCAAACGAAAAGCTGTGATACGACTTGAGCCAGCCATGGTCGGCGAAGCCCCGGTCCTGTGATTTGCGTACGGTCAGCATGGTGGCGTCCTTTCAGATTGCGTTGCCCATGCCTGCAATGTAGGGGCGCGGCGCCCTGCCATAGAGCGCCCCGATTTGACGCCTGCATTCAAATAATTTGAATTACCATCGGTAAATCATGCAAATCAAGGCAACACCCACCGCACGCGACGTGCTGACGCCCGACACCTTGTCGCTGCTGCAGACGGTGCAGCGCACGGGCAGTTTTGCGGCCGCCGCGCGCGAGCTGGGCCTGGTGCCCAGCGCCGTGACCTACCGGGTGCGCCAGGTGGAAGACGCGCTGGATGTGCTGCTGTTCGACCGCAGCACGCGCCAGGCCCGGCTCACCGAAGCCGGTGCCGAACTGCTGCGCGAGGGGGCCCGGCTGCTGGACGAGATTGACGCCGTGGCCAACCGGGTGCGCCGCGTGGCCACCGGCTGGGAGCCGCAGTTCACCATTGCGGCCGACAGCGTGGTCTCGCGCCCCGTGCTCATGGAACTGGCCGAGGCCTTCTTCGCGCTGAACCCGCCCACGCGCCTGCGCATCCGCGACGAGACCCTCACCGGCACCCTGCAGGCGCTGACCCAGGGCCAGGCCGACCTGGCGCTGGGCGTGGTGCTGGAGCCGGGCAATGTGGCGGGCATCGCGGGCAAGCCGCTGGGCAGCCTGGCCTTTGTCTACGCGGTCGCGCCCCACCATCCGCTGGCCACGGCCCCGGAGCCGCTGCGCGACGCGCTGCTGCAACGCCACCGCGCGGTGGCCGTGGCGGACTCGGTGCAGCGCGGGCAGGGCGTGACGCTGGGCCTGCTGGGCGGCCAGGACGTGCTCACCGTGCCCACCATGCTGAGCAAGCTCGACGCGCAGCTGCGCGGCCTGGGCTGCGGCTTTCTGCCCGAGCCCATGGCCCGGCCCTACATCGAGACCGGCCGCCTCGTGGTGCGCCAGGTCGAACGCGCCAGCCGGCTGGTGCGCGTGGGCTACGCCTGGCGCAGCGGCGCCACGCCAAGCCAGGGCCGTGCGCTGGCCTGGTGGCTGCAGCAGCTGGAGAGCCCGGCCACGCGCACCGCGCTGCTGGAGCGCCACCAGGGGCCTTGAAGCGAACACTGAAGCAAGCCCCGAAGCGGGCACCGCGCAGCCACCGTGTAGAGTTAGCCCCAATCACAGAATCACGCAGAGACAACCATGCCCCTCAAGCCCGCCGCACCCCAACACATCGCAGTCATTGGCGCCGGCATGGCCGGCATCGCCTGCGCCCGCACCCTGGTGCAGGCCGGCCACCATGTCACGGTGTTCGAGAAGAGCCGGGGTTTTGGCGGACGCATGGCCACGCGCAAGACGCCGTTTGGCACCTTCGACCATGGCGCCCAGTACTTCACGGTGCGCGACGCGCGCTTTGCCCGCGCGCTCGAAACCTCGCCGGCCCGCGTCAAGCCCTGGAGCGCCACCGCCGTGCGCGTGCTCGACCCGCTGGGCCGCGTGGCCGAGGCCGCGCTGCCCACCCGCGAGGCGCATTTCGTGGGCACGCCCGGCATGAACGCGCTGGTGCGTGAATGGGCCCATCCGCTGGCCACCGATGGCGCGGTCGAGCTGGAAACCCAGGTCACCCGGATCGAGCGCGACAAGTTGCATCCCAGGCGCTGGCAGCTGCGCACCACGGGCGCGGGTGACACGGTGCATGTGTTCTCGGGTTTTGACAGCGTGCTGCTGGCCATCCCGGCCGCGCAGGCGCAGAACCTGCTGCGCCTGTCGGCATTGGTGCCCGACCTGGCGCAGCGGCTCGATGCCGTGCAGGTGGCGCCCTGCTGGACGCTGATGCTCGCCTTCCCGCAGGCGGTGCAGCTCAACATGACGCACCTGGGGCCGCAATGGAACGCGGCGCTGAGCACCCACCACCGCATTGCCTGGCTGGCGCGCGAGTCGTCCAAGCCGGCCCGCGAAACCATGGAACGCTGGACCGTGCAGGCCAGCGCGGCCTGGTCGCGCGAGCACCTGGAGGACGACGCTCCCCGGGTGCAGGCCAAGCTGCTCAAGGCCTTTGCCGAGATCACGGGCATCCGCGCCGAGCCGGCCCATGCCGAGATGCACCGCTGGCGCCATGCCAAGACCGAAACCCCGCTGGGCAAGAGTTTTCTGTGGGACGGCAAGGCCCGGATCGGCCTGTGCGGCGACTGGTGCCTGGGCCACCGGGTCGAGAACGCGTTTGTGTCGGGTCTGGAGCTGGCACTGAAAGCCTTGTAAGGCCGTGGCCGTGAGCGCAAGTCCTGCGTCTGCGGCCCCGGGCTACACCGGGCGCTTTGCGCCCTCGCCCACCGGGCCGCTGCACGCCGGCTCGCTGGTGGCCGCGCTGGCCAGCTGGCTTGATGCCCGCGCCCACGGGGGCCGCTGGCTGGTCCGCATCGAAGACGTTGACACACCGCGCTGCGTCCCCGGGGCCGCCGAGTTCATCCTGCAGCAGCTCGCCATCTGCGGCCTGGTCGCGGACGAGCCGCCCGCGTGGCAATCGCGCCGCGCAGCGCTCTACCAAGCGGCGCTGGACCAGTTGCTGCGCCAGGGCCAGGCCTACCCCTGCGCCTGCTCGCGCAAGGACATCGCCGACGCCTGGGCCGCGCTGGGCCGGCCGCGCGAGCGCCATGCCGAGCTGATCTACCCGGGCACCTGCCGCCAGGGGCTGCAGGGCCGCCCGGCCCGCGCCTGGCGCTTCCTGACCGTCACTTCTGAGCCAAACAGGGCTGGAGTCCAGGACGGGCGGCCACCTCCTGCTACGAAAACCATAGCAAACCCGGTGATTCACTGGCACGACCGGCGGCTGGGCGCGCAACAGCAGGACGTGGCTGCCGAGGTGGGCGACTTCGTGCTGCGGCGCGCCGATGGCCTGTGGGCCTACCAGTTGGCCGTGGTGGTGGACGATGCCGCACAGGGCGTGACCCATGTGGTGCGTGGCGAGGACCTGGCCGACAACACGGCGCGCCAGATCGCGCTGCAACGCGCACTCGGGCTGCCCACGCCGGCCTACCTGCACACGCCGCTGGTGCTGGGTGCCAACGGCGAGAAGCTGTCCAAGCAGAACGGCGCGCAGGCGCTCGATCTCACGCAGCCGCTGCAGGCCCTCCGCCAGGCCGGTGCCGTGCTGGGCCTGCAGGTGGCGGCTGACTCGGTACCCGGCTGGCTGTCCGCGGCCGTGATGCACTGGGACAAGCGGTCGGTTTGAGGGGCATCGCCGGCAAACCAAAGGGTTAGACTTGGTCCAAAACACACCATGTCGTTCGGAGCCCTCCTGATCCACTGCCTGCGGCACGCGCGGGCAAGCTGCGCGCTGGCGTTGCTCGCGCTGGCCAGCGTCTTCGGCGCGGCCTGGGCGCAGACCTGCGCGGTGCCGGGCTGGGACGGCCCGGTCACCGCCAGCGGGGTCATCAACTCCTACCACGGCGGCAGCGGCAGCCCCTCGGCCGGGGCCTCGTCGATCTCGGTGGCATCGGCCACCGGTCAGCGCACCAACACCCGCGCCCTGCGCGCGGGCGACCTGATTCTCGTCATCCAGATGCAGGACTCGTCCAGCCCGTCCAACGCCGGGCAATACGAGTACGCGCAGATCGTGGCCATCAGCGGGACCACGCTGTCCCTGAACGCGCCGCTGGCCAACTCGTACGCGCAGAGCATGAACACCAGCAATGTGCGCAACTGGCAGGTGGTGTGGGTGCCCCAGTATTCGGCCGCCACCATCAGCGGCACCGTGAGCGCCGACCGCTGGACCATCAACACCTCGACGGGCGTGGCCACAGGAGGCGTGGTGGCCATGGATGTGGCCGGCTCGCTCGCCATCAACGGCACCATCACCGCGGCAGGCTCGGGCTTTCGGGGCGGGGCCGGCTTTCACGGCACGGGCAACCGGGCCGGCGGCGCCTACACCGACACCGACTACAACTTCACCACCACGGTGGCCAGCATGAACGGCGCGCCCAAGGGCGAGGGCATTGAAGGCACGCCTTTCATGGTGTTTGACGGCACGGCCACGCCGGTCAACTACTTCACCCTGCTGGGGCAGGGCTATGCCGCGGGCGCCGCGGGCCGGGGGCCGCGCAGCAACGCCGCGGGCGGCGGCAACGATGGCGAGCCCGTGGCCAGCGGCAACCAGTACAACTCCGGCGGTGGTGGCGGCGGCAACGGCGGCGCCGGCGGCCGGGGCGGCAATGCCTGGAACAGCAACGGCTCCGGCGGCGCGCTCAACCAGCCGCTGGGCGGCAACACTGGCAACGAAGCCGGTGGCCTGGGCGGCAATGCCATGACCAACAGCGCCACGCGCCTGGTCATGGGGGGCGGCGGCGGCGCGGGCACCGCCAACAACGGCACCACACCGGCCAACAGCGTCACCACCTGGCCACCCACCACCTCGACCGTGGCCAATGGCGCCGACGGGCCCATTTCCTCGTCGGGCGCCAGCGGCGGCGGCATTGTGCTGGTGCGGGCCGGCTCGCTGAGCGCCACGGCCGGCGTGATCGACGCCAGCGGCTACAACGCGCACAACAAATCGCCCACCAGCAACACCGACTCGGCCGGCGGCGGCGGCGCCGGCGGCTCCGTGGTCGTGGTCGCGGGCAGCGGCACGGGCGCCGGCCTGACCATCCGCGCCCGTGGCGGCTATGGCGGCCGCTCCGACTATTTCAACCACGGCCCGGGCGGGGGCGCGGGCGGCGGCTACGTGCTGACCAACTTTGCCGGTGCCACACTGGACGTGACGGGCGGGCTCAACGGCCTGGATGCCTGCTGCGGCGGCACCGGGGGCAACGGCAGCCCCAAGGCCTGGAACGCCACCGCCGGCAGCAATGGCGTGAGCTCCACCGGCGGCGGATCGGCCACCGGCGTGCAGAGCAGCTACGCCTGCCTGCCCGTCATCAATGTCACCAAGACCACGCTGACGCCCACCATCACCACCGCCACGGGTGCCACCGCGGTCTACAGCATCAACCTGAGCAACAGCGGCGGCGCCGCGTCCAACGTGTTCCTGCTCGACGCCACGCTGCCCCCGGGCTGGGCCTACACCAGCACGCCGGCGGCCACCTTCACCTACAGCCCGGCGCCACCGCCCGCGGGCAACTCGCCCGCGGCCGGCGCCGAAACCACTTCCGCCGGAACACCGGGGGCGCTGCCCGTGAGTACCGTGGCCACCGCCAACTCGGCCACCGCCGTGTCGCTGCGCGCCTCGGGCTCGGCCCCGGGCGTGACGCCCACCACGGGCAGCAACAACCCCAATTTCGGCAGCTTCTACCTGCCGCAAAACGGCAGCATCACGGTGAGCTTTGTGGCCACCATCCCCAACACGGCCACGGTGGGCACCTACCACAACCCCGCGGGCGTGGTGTTTCTGGACCCCACCCGCAGCAGCACCGCGGTGCGCATGGTGACGCCGGCCAGCCAGGCCAACGCCAACCGCTCGGGCACCAACTACAGCGCCAACACCACCTATGCCAGCGGCGCCACCAGCAGCGTGCTGGGCAGCAACTACAGCGGCCTGGCCGGCGGGCCCACCACGGAAGACGTGCAGTTGCTGCCCGACTTCAGCATCACCAAGACCGCCCCGGCATCGGCCACGCCGGGGCGCACCATCAGCTACACCATCACCCCGCGCAACAACGGCCGCGCCATTGGCAGCCTGACCTACAGCGTCAACCAGGCCAGCGACGTGACCACCGCCAACGTGCCCGCCACGCTGGGCTCCAACCCGGTCACGGTGACCGACACCCTGCCGGCCGGCGTGACGGTGGGCGCGGTGTTCACCGGCACCGGCTGGACCTGCACCGGCACCAGCCCCATGGTGTGCACCCTGGCCAATGCCAGCGCCTACCCCATTGCCGCATCGACCAACTTTGCATCGCTCACCGGCACCGCCACCCTCACGCAGGCCTGCTCGGGCGCCACACCGCAGACCAACAGCGTGGCGATCTCGATTGCCGCGGGCGAAACCCTGACCGCGGACAACACCGCCACCGCCGTCACCACCCCCACCTGCACCACCGCCAACGTGCAGGTCACCAAGACCAATGGCACGGGCTCGGTGGCCTCGGGCAGCACCACCAGCTACACCGTCACCGTGAGCAACCTCGGCCCGGGCAGCGCGGCCGACATGACGCTCACCGACAGTGCGGGCACGGGGCTGAACTGCACCAGCGCCACCTGCGCGGCCGCCGGTGGCGCCGTCTGTCCGGCGGCCTCGATGCCGTTTGGCAGCCTGACCACGGGCGTGCAGATCGCCACCTTCCCGTCGGGCTCGACCGCCACCTTCGTGGTGACCTGCGGGGTCACCGCCACCGGCTTCTAGCGGCCGCCCTCGCCGACAATAGCGCCATGAGCGAATCCCCAGAGACCCCGGTGCCCCACCTGCGCACCATCCGCAGCTTTGTGCGCCGCGCCGGCCGGACCACCATCGCCCAGGCCAAGGCCTTCGAGGCCCTCGGCCCGCGCTTCCTGCTGCCCTACCAGGCCAGCCCGCTGGATGGCGCCAGTGCCTTTGGCCGCGCCGCGCCCACCGTGCTTGAAATCGGCTTTGGCATGGGCGAGGCCACGGCCCACATCGCGGCGCTGCTGCCGGAAAAGAACTTCCTGTGTTGCGAGGTCCATGAACCCGGCGTGGGCGCGCTGCTCAAGCGCCTGGGCGAGCGCGGGCTGACCAATGTGCGCATCGTGGCCCACGACGCGGTGGAAGTGATCGACCAGATGCTGCCACTGGCCAGCCTGGACGGCGTGCACATCTTTTTCCCTGATCCCTGGCACAAGAAAAAGCACAACAAGCGCCGCCTGATCCAGCCCCCGCTGGTCCACCGGCTGGCGCAACGCCTGCGCCCTGGCGGTTACCTGCACTGCGCCACCGACTGGGAGCCCTATGCCCGGCAGATGCTGCAGGTGCTCTCGGCCGAGCCGCTGCTGCGCAACACGGCACCGGAATTTGCCCCCAAGCCCGACTACCGCCCCCTGACCAAGTTCGAGAACCGGGGGCTCAGGCTCGGCCACGGCGTCTGGGACCTGGTGTTCACCCGGGTCTGATCCGCTGCCGGCGGCCGGCCTGGTGCCAGAAAGGGGCCAAAATGGCTTCGAATTGGCTGGGCATGTCCAAGCCGCATGGCCTTATTCACGATTGGCCGCGCGACCACCTTGTCGCCCATCTGGGCCTGGAGTATCTTTGCTGGCATCAAGTTTGCATGGCATTTCCATAACCACAAGGAGTTCAGCTATGAACACCAATCGAAGGAACGTCCTGGGATCGGGCCTGGCCATGACATGGGCCCTATGGGGTGCCAACGCAGCCTGGGCGCAGCCCAAGGGCAGCGGCCCGCGCAAGATCGTGCTCGGCCAGTCGGTGCCCCTGACCGGCGCGGCGGCCGAAATCGGGCTGGCTTTTTCGGCCGGCGCCAAGCTCTATGTTGATGCGTTCAACGAACGCAAGAACAACCCGGGCTGGACTTTCGAGCTGCGCCAGCTCGATGATGGCTACGACCCCGCCAAGGCCGCCGTCAACGCCAAGAAGATGCTCGACGATGGTGCCGACCTGCTGTTCGGCTTTGTCGGCACCGCCAGCGCCGACGCCGCGGCTGCGGTCGCCAAGGCTGACAACGCCATTTTCTTCGCCCCGTTTGCCGCCTCGGACGCGCTGCGCGATGCCTCCCACACCGGGGTCTTCCATGTCCGGCCCAGCCTGGCCGACGAGGCCTACAAGATGGTGCGGCATTGCGCCACGCTGGGCCAGAACCGCATCGCCGTGTTCGCCGAGGACGACGCCATGGGCCGGGCCGGCCTGGCCGCCATCAACAAGGCCATTGCCGACCTCAAGCTGCCGCCGCTCGCCGCCTCGGCCTTCGTGCCGGTCAACAGCGAAAAGGTGGACGCTGCCGTGGCCGCGCTGTTCAAGGCCGAGCCCCAGGCCGTCATCCAGGTCTCGCTGTTCCGGTCCACCGCCTCCTTCATCCGCAAGATGCGCAAGGCTGGCTACGCGGGCTCGTTCATGAACTTTTCCGTGGTGGGCATTGACCCGCTGTTCACCGCGCTGGGCAAGGACATCGGCGGCGTGGTGGTGTCGCAGGTGGTGCCGTCCCCCCGCAGTTCAGCCACGCCCATCGTCAAGGAATACCTGGCCGCCATCGACAACTCGGAGCAGGCGCCCTCCTATGAAAGCCTGGAGGGCTTCATTGCTGCCAAGACACTGTCCGAGGCGGTGCGCCGCGCCGGCAAGGGGTTCGACAAGGCCAAGCTCCAAGCCACCATGGCCAGCATGACCGACTACGACATCGGCGGCTTCCGCATCAACCTGCGCGCGGGCGTGCGGGACTCGGTGCGCGCCATCGACCTGATTTCGATCACCCCTGACGGCAAGATCATCCGCTAGCCAACGTACATCTCAGGCGGGCGCAAACAGCGCAAGGATGTTGTCACCCCGGTCGATCGCCGGCAGCGACGGCATGCCTTGCAACAGCCCCGCGACGCGGTCCACGGCCTCGCTGCGCCCCTGGTCCCAGCTGTCGATGGTTCGGGACCAGACCGGCCTGAGGCCGCAGTCCCGCGCCACGCGATTCAGTTCCGCGGGCGTGAACTCACGAACGTGATGGGGATCGGCCAGCAACAACTCGCCATGGATCCATTTGCCCAGCATGTGCAGCGACGACGCGTTGGGCGTGGTCACCAGCAGCAGGCCATCAGGCCGCAGCGTGCGCCGCAGTTCGCGCAACATATTCCTGACGCCCGAGTAGTTGAAGGCCTCCAGGTCCTTCACGTCCTGGCTGTCAACGTCCTTGATGTGCTCGATGACCTCGGTGCACAGGCTCAGGTGAAAGCAGTGGTCCGGGAACGGCAACGGGCCCCGCAGGTCGACATCGGTGCCGTGGGCCTCCCAGCCGCTTTGGGCCAGGCACGCAGCCACGGGCCCCACCCCACCGGCGTCCAGCACCAGCCCGCCGCCAAGCCCGAGCCCGGTAACGGCGTTCCAGGTCTGCACAAAGCGGCGCCGGTGGTGAACAAAGTATGCTCCACGCTCAAGCCACTCACTGTCGTAATACCGTTCAAATGTCACCGGTTTGCCACCCTTCATCCAGCCCCGCATTGTGGCCGATCGCCTCATTGCGCAGCATTCAGTTTGCCAGCCGGGGGAACGTCCGTTGTCGCAGGTTCTGATGTATGGGGGCCGGACGGCGCAACCGCGAAACGTCCTGGTCTACGGCAACTGCCAGGCCCCTTTCCTGGCGCAAATGCTGGCCGCGCTGGACGACCTGAACGACGACTACCGTTTCGTCTATGCCCCCAACCACGCGCTCCCGGGCGAACAGAAGGCCCCCGAGCCTCCTGACCACTGCTTCGAGAATGTGGCGCTGGCGCTGTGGCAGTTCGAGGAGTACGCCACCAATCCCGCGGCACTGGCGGTCCGGGCCCGGCTGCCGGCCCACTGCCCGGTCGTCACCTACCCCAGCTTCGTGATGGCAAGCCTGTGGCCCTTCGAATGCCCCGAACCGCGCAGCGCCGTGGACCCGGCGTACCCCTGGGGGCGCTACCCCCTGGGCGACATGATCGGCTTGCAGATCAGGGCCACGGGGCTCAGCGGCCCGCTCGCCGTGGCGGCCTACCTTGACCTGTCCCAACAGAAAATGCCGGACTTGGAGGTCCGCCTGCAACGAGACATCGACCGCATGCGCCGCTACGACGCCCAGTGCGACGTCCAGCTTGCCGACTTCGTCGAGGCGAATTTCCGCGACCAGCACCTGTTCTGGACCAGCGGGCACATGTCCGGCGGCGCGGTCAGCGAACTGGCGCGGCGCGTCGCCGCCGCGGCCCGTCCCTACCTGGGCGGCCAGGCCTGCAGGATGGAGACTTGCCTTGCCGCGGTGGAGCTGCCCGGCATGGGCGAACTGCAGATGCCGATTCATCCGCTGGTCATGGACCGGCTGGGGTTGCGCTTTTGCGCGCCCGACATGACCTACCAGTGGTACACCCAGCACTGGACGTTCTACGACTACATGGCGCGCTATATCCCGCTCGACACCGGCTGGTAGAACGCCCCAGCTAGCGCTCGCGCCGCCAGTACCAGCAGCGGCGGTCCACCTGCACCATCGGCTCGTCGATGCCGCGCCCGGCCCTGAATGCGTCCACGGCCGCGCGGCAATCGGTCCATTCGTCCTCGCCGTAGTCGTCAACGATCAGATAGCCCCCGACCGAGAGCCTGTCGTACAGATGCACGAGGCAGTCGCGCGTGGACTCGTGGTAGTCGCCATCCAGCCGGAGGACCGCCAGCCGCTCGATGGGCGCATCGGGCAGGGTGTCCTTGAACCAGCCGGGCAGGAAGCGCACCTGACCGTCCAGCAGGCCATAGCGTTCAAAGTTCGCCCTGACCACGTCAAGCCCCGCCGCGAAGTGCCTGAAGCCGTCGCGCATCAAGGCACCGTGGTGGGCCTTGGCCTCCTTGGGGAATCGCTTTGCGTCGGGTTCGGGCAAGCCCTCGAACGAGTCGGCCGCCCACACGCAGCGATCGGTAACGCCGTGGGCCTTCAGCATCGCGCGCATGAAGATGGGCAGGCCACCACGCCAGACGCCACACTCCATCAGGTCACCGGGCACGCCGCGCCGCAGCACGTCCTCGATGCAGGCCTGGAGCTGGTCCATGCGCGCCATCGGCACCATGGTGACCGCGCTGCCGTTCACGTAGTGCCCCAGAAAGTCAACGAGATAGCGCGCGCCACCCGCCTGGGCATCGGGCTCGGGTGCGTCCAGGGTGGCGGTAAGGCTCTTCTTGAGCCAGTCCAGATCAGGACTCATGGGCAGCATGAGGCAGAATCCCCTGTGGTTTTTGGTGGATGAGAACACATGTCAGACGTACTGGCCCTGGTGGCATCGGTCCTGCAAATTCAACCCGCGGACCTTCGGGAAGACGATGGTACAGAGACTGTCCCGGCCTGGGACAGCCTGAAAACCATCCTGCTGGCCAGCATGATCGAGATCACCTACGGCATCACGCTGGACAACCACGACATTGAACAGCTCACCTCGATCCCGGGTGTCCGGGAGGTGCTGGCCCGACATGGCCGCCAGTGAACTGCCCGGCGCGCTGCGCGCGCGCCTGTCGCAACCCCCATGGACGCCCGCTGACCTGTTTGCCTGCGCCGACGCCCTGCAGCGCTTTGCGCAGGAAGCGGCGGGCAGCGGCGCGGGCGTCGTGCGGGTCGCCGTGGCTGGCGACTTCACGTGCGACCTGCTGGCCCGGGCCATCGCCTGCGCCATGGCACAGGAAGGCGATGTGCCCCTGCTGCATGTGGCCCCCTTCGGCGTGATGCAGCAGGAATGCCTGAACCCGGCCTCTGCCCTGCACGCGTTTGGTCCCGACCTCGTGGTACTGGTCCCTGACTGGCGCGAGGCGGTGCAGCCCTTGCCCCCCGACACGCCCGCCGCGGCGGTCGATGCAGACACCCAGCAGCAGGTGAGCCGCTTCGAGCACCTGTGGGCAGCGCTGGAAGCACGGGGCCGCACCCTCATCCAGCACACCCTGGTGCCGCCACCGCTGCAATGGCAGGGCATCGCCGAACGCCGCAGCGCAGCCGGCCTCTGCAACCGGATTGATGCGCTCAACCGCGCCCTGCTGGAAGCTGGCGCGGGGCGGGTCAGCTGGCTGGAGGCCGACCGGCTGGCGGCCCAGGTGGGGCTCGCGGCCTGGTCGCCAGCGCGGTTCCATTACGCCGGGAAAATCGGCTTCGACCCCAGATTCCTGCCCGACTACCTGCCCTGGTTTCGCGGCGCCTGGCGCGCCGCGACCGGCCGCGCCAGGAAGCTGCTGGTGCTGGACCTGGACGACACCCTCTGGGGCGGGACCATTGGCGACGATGGCCTGGAGGGAATTGCGCTGGGCCCGGACCGCGGCGCCCGGGGCGAGGCATTTGCCGCATGGCAACACTACATTGCCCAGATGGGCCAGCGGGGCGTCATGCTGGCCGTGTGCAGCAAGAACGCACCCGAGCTGGCGGCCAGCGGATTCGACCACCGCTTCAGCGCGCTGCGCCGCGACGACTTTGCCGCCTTCGTCTGCAGCTGGGAAGACAAGGCCACGGGCCTGCGCCAAATCGCTGCCGAACTCAACCTCGGGCTCGATGCCATGGTCTTCGTGGACGACAACCCCGCCGAACGGGCCCTGGTGCAGCGGCTGCTGCCCGAGGTCACGGTGGTGGACCTGGGCACGGACCCGGTCCGCTTCATCGACCGCCTGGAAGCCGGGCACTGGTTCGACTCGCAGGGCCATACCGCAGCCGACCTGCAGCGCACGGCAACCTACGCTGCGCGCCGCGAAGCGCGCGCCGCGCAGTCCACGGCAAGCGACCTTGCGTCCTACCTGGCCGATCTCGACATGGTCGGGCAGCTGGGCCCTGCGCAAACCACCGATCTGCCACGGCTGGCGCAGATGGAGCTCAAGACCAACCAGTTCAACCTGACCACGCGGCGCTATTCACAGGTGGAACTGGCAGGCGCGCTGGGACAGGCCGGCCGCCAGCTTCTCACCTTCCAGCTCAAGGACCGGTTTGGCGACCACGGGCTGGTCGCCTCCCTTGTGGTGGTGCGCGAAGGGGATGCATTGACCATCGACAGCTGGCTCATGAGTTGCCGCGTGTTCGCGCGCTCGGCCGAACAGTTCATTCTGGGTGCGCTTGCAGCCTTGGCCCGCGAACAAGGGGCCACCGTTCTGCGCGGCGAGTACCTCCCCACACCGCGCAACGGCGTCGTGGCCGACCTCTACCCCCGGCTGGGCTTTGCGCCTGCCTGCACGCAGGGGCGGTTCTGGCAACGCGAGCTGGCCGCGCCGCTGGACGACCTCGCCTCGCCCATCCGCGCGGCGTCCTAGCGCTGCTTGCGCCGGGATCTCAGCGCTGGCAACGCTGCATCCAGAAGCTGCCGCCCGCGCCCAGCGCGGGACACCGCGGAAACACCGAGGTCACCGCGTCGCGCTGGCGGCTGAGCATGTAATGCGCCATCCACACCACCTGCCAGTCGTGGTTGAACATCAGGAAGGCATGCAGCAGGTATTGCTCGGTCCAGCTGCGCTGCTCGTCGATGATCCAGGGCCGCGGGTATTCATCGGGCAGGAAGATGTCGTGCAGGTGCACATACACGCCCGGCTTCAGGCGCGGCAGCACCTCGAAGAAAAGGTGATTCACGTCACTGCCGGCCTTGGACACATGGGACGAATCGATGAACAGCAGGTCGCCGGCCTCCAGTTGTTCAAACACGGCCGGGTCGGTTTCTTCGACCCGTGTGGGGAGCAGGCGGGTGATCCCCGGCACCCCCGCGCGCAAAAAGTCGCGCGGATAGGGTTCGATGCAGGTGATGTCCAGCGCGCCGCCAAACAGCTCGCGGTTGGCGTCCGCCATCACCAGGGACGAGAAGCCCGAGCCCACCTCCACGATGCGCCGGGGTTTCAACAGGCCCAGCGCCCCGTACAGAAACTCGGCGTCGAGCACCGGGAACATGCCATTCATGTAGTAGTAACGGCCAGGCTCGGCCGGTGCGTCGACGGGGTAGTCGATGCCGCCCACATGGGGCCGCAGGCGCTCCAGCAGCGCGAGTTGCGCCGGTTCGCGAATGTCCACGCCCGACAGCTTGTCCCGCAGCGCCCAGACCTGGCCCTCACGGCGCAGCAGGTCAGCAGGATCGGGGATGGCGGAGTAGAAATGGCCGGGGGGAAAGCCCACGCAATGTCCTTTGGAGCAGGCCTATTGTAGGATTCGCACGCATGCTTGATGCCCACCTCTCCGCCCAGCTGGATGCCGCCTGGGGCAATCCTGACTCCTGGGTAGCCAATGGCCTGCAATGGACCCATCTGGAAGAAGTTCGCGCCCTGATCAACCGCCGGGTCAGCGGTGACGCGGCCATCGGGCCACTGGCCTGGTTCGCCCGCCATCTGGCCACCAGCGGCGCCCTGCCCCTGGGCCGCGTGCTGGTGCTGGGCTGCGGTGCCGGGCGGGTCGAGCGTGAACTGCACGAGCGGGGTTGGGCACGGGAGATCGTGGCATTCGACCTGTCCCCCAAGGTACTCGCCGTGGCGCGCGCGAGCGCCGCCGGCATCGCCGCGATTGAATACGTCCAGGCCAACATGGACGAGCTGCCCCTGGGCGAGCCGCCGTTCATGCCCGGCAGTTTTGACGCCGTGCTGGGCATTGCCAGCGTGCACCATTGTTCGCGCTTGCACGCGCTGTTCAGCGCCGTCTCGCGCCTGCTGGTGCCCGGCGGCTGGTTTTTCCTGGACGAATATGTCGGGCCAGACCGGTTCCAGTACTCCCCCACCCACATGGCCCAGGTCTGCGCTCTGGCCGACCTGCTGCCCGACCGGCTGCTCACCACGCGCGGCGGCGAGGTCAAGCGGGGCTTCAGGGCACCGACGGTGGACGAAGTCATTGCCGTGGACCCGAGCGAGGCGGTCTGTTCATCGCAGATCCTGCCGCTGCTGGGCGAGCAGTTCGAGGTCGTGGCGCAACGGCCCTATGGCGGCTCACTGCTGCATCTGTTGCTGGCCGACGTGGCCCAGAATTTCCAGCCGCCCGAGGCCAGGCCCTGGCTGCAGGCACTGATCGACGCCGAAGAGGAGCTTGACCGGCTCGGCGCGCTGGAGCAGCACTTCAGTTGCGTGGTGGCACGCCAGCGTCACGCAGCCAGCGGCGCACCCAGCCGGCCTCGCTGACCCCCAGGGGCCCGGCGACCATGGCGGGCCGCTCGACGATGCGCTGGGCACCGACCCCTGCATAGGCCTGAAGAATGTCATTCTTGCGCTCGCGCAGCACCTGTGAACGCGGGTCCAGCCCGGCCACCAGCGTGAAGCCGGTCGGCGCGATGGGCAGGGTCACCACCCGCAGCTCGGGGCGCAAGGCCCGCAGGCAGGAAAGGATCTTCCATCCGTCCCCGGTGTAGAAGCCTGACTGCCGCTCCTCTGTGGCGGTCCTGGCGGTCAGCGGCAGCGTGTCGTGAAGCACCATGACGGCGCCCGGCGCGGCCCATCGCTCCAGACCGATGAAGTCCTCGAGCACGCTGCTGAACCGGTGATCGCCGTCGACAAAGGCCAGGTCAAACCCCTGCTCCGACAGCCCGCAGCCCTCGGGGGGCGAGCGAAGGAATTCCGCGCTGGCCTGGCGGTACAGGCGGGTCGGTGCGGTGCACGCCGCCAGCGGGTCACCGGCCGGCACCGGGTCGATTCCGAGGGCCTGCGTCGGCGGCAGGGCCAGCTTGAGCGATTCGCCTTTTTCAACACCGATCTCCACGTAAAGCCGTGGCTGCAGTTCACGGTGCAGCCAGGCCAGCCAGTGGCGGTAGTCCGGCCCGGGCCAGCGCAGCCGGGCCAGCGCCAGATGCACCCGAGGCAGATTGGGCTCCTGGGCCAGTGCCTGCCAGAGCACGGCTTGCGCGCGCGCCGCCTGCCCCTGGGCCTGCAGCAGGGCAAATCGGGCAAGCGCGGGGCGCTCCAGCGGGTGGGCCGTCATGGGACCTCCTGCACCGATCCCCCGGCAGCCCGGCCCAGCACCCGGTGCAGGGCCTGCGCGAACAGCTCGGGGGAATAGCGCAGCGCACATTGCTCCCAGGCGGCGGCCTGCTGGCGCTGCCAGGCTGCGTCGTCCTCCAGCAAACGGGCCACGGCGGCGGCAAAAGCCCTGGCATCCCGCGCCCCCACCACGTCCAGACCATCGCGCCAGCCCAGCTGGCGCACCAGCAAGGCCGAGGCCACCGCGGGAATGCCGCTGGCCGCGGCTTCGATCACCTTGGCGGGCACGCCACCGGCAAAGCGCACCGGTGCGATGAACACACGGGCCGCGTCGTAGTGCGGCTCCAGCGCCTCCTGCGGCCCAAGCACCCTGACATGGGACCCTGACTGCGCCATCACGGCATCGGACAGGCACACGCCCACCACCGAGAGCACCGGGGGCTCATTCAGGCGCTCCCGCAGCAGGGGCATCACCTCACGGATGAACCACAGCAAACCGTCCTCGTTGGGTGTGCCAGGATGCAGGGCGCCCACAAACAGCAGGCCGCGCCGGCCCGCCAGACCAGGCGCGTGGCGCCGCACCGCGATGCTGTGGCTGAGAATCTCGACGCGGTGGCCCGCCGCTTCAAAATAGCGGGCGTCCCGCTGCGAGACCACGAGCACATCGCTGGCGCCGGCGGCCAGCGCCATTTCGGCGTCGATCCGGGCCTGGGCTGCCTGGCGCGTCAGGGGTCGTCGCTGCACCCCGGCCATGGCAATCTCGCGCAGCGCGAAAAGCGCCTCGGCGTCATAGACCAGGCGCATGCCAGCAAAAAGCTCGGGCCGCCGCTGGCGCAGGGGCTCGATCGCCTGCAGGTTGGGCGGCCGGCTGACCAGCAACACGTCGTACACCCCGCGGCGCCGCTCCAGAAACGCCTCCAGGCCCGCCAGGCCATGACCCAGCGCGACTTCCACGCTGCGCGGAATGGAGCGGTAGACCGCGCGCCAGTCGTCATGCAGCGTCCACAGCGGAAACAGCGTCACCGGCCAGTCGGCGAGCGCCTGCAACATCAGCCGGGCGCGGGGCAGGCCGCCCCCCTTGAACATGTGCGGTACCTCGTTCTCCAGGAAGAGCACGCGCGGGCGGCGAACCTGGTCCTCGGGCGAGCGCCAGCGGTCGCCATCCAGTGGCAGTGCCTGTGGCCGGGGCTGGCCCTTGAGCTGGGCGGCATGGCGCTGGCGGAACACCTCGCGGTTGCGGTCCATGAGCCGGGTGGCGCTGTCGCCGGTCGCGCTGCCCCACTCCAGATGTTCCAGCAGCACCGTGGGCTCATACACCACCCGCAGGCCGGCCCGCCAGACCCGCAGACAATAGTCGGTGTCTTCGTAGTAGGCCGGCGCATACACCTCGTCGAAGCCGCCCAGCATGCGCCACACCGCGGCCGGCGTGACGAGGAAGACACCTGAGACATAGTCGGTGGCCCGCGAGGCCAGCGCGGCATGGCCAAAGGGGTCTTCGCCGCGGCCTATGCCGCCAGCCAGCCCGTTCGCGAAGACCACGTTGCCCGCCTCCTGCAAGCCGCCATCCGTCAGCACCACGCGGCCCCCCAGCGCGCCGATGCCGGGGTCGCTGTCCAGAGCCTCGCAGGCATGGGCCAGCGCGCCCTCGAGCAGGATGGCGTCGCTGTTCAGGAACACCAGATGGCGCCCGCGGGCCGCCTCGGCCCCCTGCCGCGCCGCGAGCAGGAAGCCCGTGTTCTGTTCATTGCGGATCACGCGCGCGCCCTTCAGGCAGGCCAGGAGTTCGGGCGTGCGATCCGCCGAGGCGTTGTCGACAATCAGCGTTTCGAAGTTCACGCCGCTCTGGTCCGCCAGGGCCTGCAGCGTGCGGCGGGACAGCCCCGCCTGATTGAACAGCACGACAATCACCGACAGGTCCGGCACTCCCTGCACCCCGAGACCGGGCAGATCGACGGTGCGCGGCAGCCGCAGCCAGGCGTCCAGCGCCTTTTGCGCCTGCAAGCGGGTGTGTGCCTTGAGGCTGTCCACCACGCCATCACCGCAACGCCGTTCCTTCAGTTGCGCGCAGATCGCCTCGATCTGCGAAGCCACGCGGCGTCCGTCCACCAGCGCCGAATCAAGGATGCGGGCACGCAGGCCCCGGCGGTGGGCCGCCAGGCCCGGCACATCAGCCGCCAGCTTCAGCGCGAGGGCGCAAAAGTCATCGACCGTGTCCGCCACCCACCCTGGCATGCCCAGCGCATGCAGCACCGACGCCCCCTGGCGCGCGCCTGCCCAGCCCCCCGCCAGCGTGACCACGGGCACGCCCATCCACAGGGGATCGAGCAGGCTCAGCCCGCCGTTGCCCGGGAAGCTGTCCAGCACCAGGTCAATGCGGCCCAACCATTCCAGATAACCGGCGTGGGGCATGAACGGATGGAAGAAGACCCGCCCCTCGCTGACCCCGTGGGCCTGCATGCGCGACAGGATCTCGCGGCGCAGGGGCCAGTCGCCCGCCACCTCGCCCATGAAGCGGATCGATGATTCAGGGCTGCCGGCCACGATGCACGCATAGGCATCGAGGCAGGCCGCTCCCAGCTTGAGGCTGCGGGCCGTGACGCCAAAGGTCACCGAGCCCCGGCCCAGCACGGGCGGGGCGCCAACCGCGGGCGCGCTCGCGGGAGGGTCCCAGCACCACTGGCCGCCCTGGATGCGGCACACCTCTTCGTCGTAGCAGGCTTCCTGGTGTTCGGGCACCGAGACCGCGTCGGCCAGCAGCGCGTCGAACAGGCCGCCCGCCGGGCCCCAGCAACCGAGCCAGCCCATCTGCACCGGTGCCAGGCGCCGCGCATAGGCGTGCAACAGCGCGAACTGGCCTTCGAACGGATGAAGCCCGCCGGCATCGATCACCACGTCGATCCGGTTGGCCGCGCACGATTCAGCCAGGGTCTCGGGCACCAGGGGCTGCAGGTGAATGTGCGCCGGCAAGTCGGGGCATGGCTGGTTGGTGTAGAGAAACACCTGGGCGCGATCCCCGGAATGGGCCGCGAGCACGCGGCGCAACAGGCTCTGGTGCAACTGGCCCGCCACATAGGCGATGCGTGGCCGCCGATCAAACACCAGCGGGCGCTGGGGCTGCGGCAAGCGGGCAAGGCCGCTGCGCACCTTGAGGCTGCGGTACCAGTGACGGGCCTGCAGGGCCAGCCCCGCGATGTCGGACCCCGCGCTGAGCGACGCCGCATACAGCGTGGACAGCCCGGTCCACGGGTCTTCGTCAAGGTCGTCCGTAGCGATCTGCGAGAGATTCACCAGGCTGGACTGCCCCTGCATGTAGTTTGCTTCGAGCAGGGCCTCGCGCAGGCTGCCGCGCAGCAACTCGGCGGGCACCAGCGGCAAGAGTGCGCGCGCTTCACGGCTGCCCAGCCCGGCCAGGCGCAAGGTGACCTTGATGGCGTCCGCCGCATGCCGGTCCCGCCGCAGCAGGTGGGCACAGGCCTCGGCCGCCCCCGCCTCACCCGCCTCGACCATCAGGCGCGCCTTGAGCAGCAACGCGGGCGGCCAGTCGGCTCGTTTTGTGAGCAGGGCCTGCACGCCGGCCAGCGCGGCACCGAACTGGCCACTGCGCCGCTGCGCCTCGGCCAGCTCCAGTTGAGGCACGGGGTTCTCGGGCTGGATTTCGGTGGCGCGCAGAAAGGCCAGCTGGGCCTGAGCCGGCCGGGCTGCGTTCAGCATCACCCAGCCCAGTTGCCGCAGCCCGTCGACGCGGTCTGGTGCCAGCCGCAGGGCGTGCGTCACCGCGAGTTCAGCGTCGGCCAGCCGCCGCTGGCGCAAGCGCACCTCGCACAGCGCGCGCCAGGCTTCCGCCGAATCCGGTGCGTGCGCCACCGCGCGCTCGGCCCAGCCCTGTGCCTCGGCAATCTGGTTCGCATGGGCGAACACGAAAGCCGCCTGGACCTGGGCCGCGCTGTCGCCGGGCAGGCGCCTCACCAGCGCACGCACGGCTTCGACAGCATGCGCGACGTTGCCCAGATCCAGCGCCAGCCAGCCCTGCATGCGCAAGGCTTCAATGTGGCCCGGGGCCATGGCAAACACATGCCGCAGCGTGCGCTGCGCCATCTGCAGACGGCTCCGCCGCCACTGGGCCACGGCCAGCAGGCGCCGCAGCTCCACAGCCCCTGGCTGCCGCCGCAGGCGCCTGAGCAAGACAGCACGCGCGGCCTGCAGTTCGCCCAGGTCCAGCAGCACCTGCGCCATCAGGTCCTGGGCAGCCAGGTGGCCGGGGTCCTGGTCCAGCAGCAGGTCCAGCAGCCACCGGGCTCCGGCAAACCGGCCCAGCTCGCGCTGGACCCGCGCCCGCCGAAGCAGCACGTCGGCCATGGCCGGCGCCACGGCTTGGGCCCGGGCCAGTGCTTCATCCGCCTCCTCCAGGTCACGCAAGTCGTGAAGCACGCCACCCAGCAGAGCCCAGGCCGCGGCCCGCTGCGGATGGGCCTGGACGAGGTCACGGGCATTTCGCCTGGCGCCCTCCAGATCGCCTCGGCTGCGGCAGCGACGGATCAGTTCAGTGAGCAGCTCCGCATCGAGCGGCCACTGGTCCAGCGCCCGCTGCAAGACCGAATCGGCCTCATCCCTCTCCTGCAGTTCGAGCAGGCACTGCGACAGGTGCAGGTGCAGCCGGGCCTGCTCGGGCGCCGCCGAATGAAACGCCTGGATCGCCTCGCGGTAGGCCTGGATGGCGGGAGCATGGAACCCTCTTTGCTGCTGCAGCCAGCCCATCTGCATCCAGCGCTGGGGCAGCTTCTGGTGGGCCATGGCGTGGGCCGCCCAGGCAACCGCCTCGTCCAGCCGACCCAGGTCGTGCAGGGCCCAGGCCAGGGCATGGGCGGCCTCGTCGAGCGAGTCGTCCAGTTCGCAGGCGCGGCGAAAGGCATCGGCCGCGGCGGCCGTGTCGCCACGCTGCTGGTGAAGGTAGCCGGCATACCAGTGCAAGGGGGCATGACCAGGCGCCTCATCAAGCGCGGGCAGCAGAACGGCGGCGGCTTCGTCGCCACGGCCGGCCTGGATCAGGAAAAAACCCAGGGCGGCGCTGGCCTGGCTCGGCGGGCGGCCGCCGGCACATGCCTGTCTGGCCTCAAGGATCGCCGCCTCCAGATCGCCCGCGGCAAAAAGCTGCCACCCCTGTCTGACGCGTTCCAGCGCGGAGGGCCCGGCACTCATGATGCCGGTCACGCCGTGTGGCCGGCCAGCAAGCCCAGCAACCGGGCCACGATCAGCGGCGTGGCCGCCGCGTGCCCCAATGCATGCGAGCGGGCCGCGGCACTGTAAGCGTCATGCCCGGCCATCAGCCGGCGCAGCGCCGAGGCCCAGGCCCAGATCGGCGCATGCGGGTCCACCAGCAGGCCGCCCGCCCCCACGGTCTGGGGCAAGGCACCACGCTGGCTGGCCAGCACGGGCAGACCGTTGAGCTGGGCCTCGATCACGGTGCGGCCAAACGACTCTTCCCACACCGAAGGCATGAGCAACAGGCGCGACTGGGCGAACAGGGGCCGCATGTCGTCGGTCGGCCCCTGCCATTCCACATTGCCCAGGGCCTGGGCGCGGTTGCGGCACATCTGGCGCCAGTTGGGCTCCAGATGCCAGCTCTCGACCACCAGGAACTGCACATCGGGGCACTGCGCGGCCAGCGCAAACATGATCTCGACGCCCTTGATCGGCGTCGGGTTCACAAACAGCACCTTGGAGCCGCTGCCGGCCGCCATGTAGCCTTCGGGCCGGACCACCGGCGGGATCACTTCGCAGGCCAGGCCGCACAACGCACGCCAGCGCGCCGCGGTGAAATCCGAATTGGCGAAATACAGCAGCGAGGGGTCGGCCATCAGCATGCCGCGTAACTGGTGCACTTCCACGTTGTGCAGGTAGACCGCGGTGGGCCGGCCGGTTTCCAGGCTGGCCAGCACCATGGGGGCCAGCGCGGTCCCGCTCTGGACCACGATCGCCGTGGCATCCCACGCGGCGGCCACCAGGGGAAGGACACGCTGCGGCGAGGCGGCGCGCATGCAGAGATAGCCCAGTGCGCTGTCGCTGCGCGCAAGGGCATCCTGCCCCCCGGGTTCTTCGCCCGCCAGCCCGCACAGCACGGCGGCCTCGGCGCCCGCCATGCCAATGGCCAGGCACAGGTCATGGGTGGTGGTCTGCAGCCCGCCCTTGACGTCAGGCAGGTGGGGATAGTCAGAAACGAAAAGGACGCGCATGCGGACTCAGCGCCTCATTTCGCCGGCCGCCGCGGCATTGTTGCGAACCGCACGCTCAGGACACAGGCGGTGGCGGCAAGCTGCCCAGAAGGTCCTTGAACGTCGGCTGGAAGTTGTTGCCGCCAGAACCAGGCGGTGGCGCACTCACCCGGTCGGGGTCGATGTTCTGGACGCCCGGGCTGGGCGCGGGTGGCGGCCCCGAAGAGGGCGGCGGTGGCGGTGGCGGGTTGTTCTGCTGCTCGAACCGGTTCAGCAGGCTGGTCAGCTGGCTGGAGGAAATCCGCTGGGGTCCCGAGACGCCGTTGCTCCCTCCGGTCAGGCCAAAGCCCGGCCGGGTGATGGTCTGGGTGTCGCCGGAGTTGCCCGACATCGTCATGTGGTTGCCGAACAGGAAGGTGCCACTGGTCGTCTGGCCATTGTTCTCGATCGCGCTGATGCCACCGCGGATGCCCACCGTGGCCGTGTTGGTGCGCACCACGGTGTCGCGGCTCTTGCTCAGGAAGCCCCCCACCACGCGCAGCAGGCCCTTGGTCATGTCGACCAGCAGGTTGCCGTCCTGGGTCTTCTTGTCAAACCGGTACTCGGCGATCACCACCTCGGAGTTGGGCCCCAGGGTCATGGCCGACTGGTCCGAGAACAGCACATGCATCGACTGGTTGGGGCCGGTGGTCAGGCGCTGCCCCCGCGTTCCATCGACGTAGATGGCGGTGCTCGATGAACTGGGTGACGCGCCCTGCGTCACGGTGGTCAGGACGCCGGTCTGGCGGCCGTTGACAGGGGTCGCCGGCTGGGCCAGGGCCGTGGGCAGCGTGGCGCTGGTCAGCGCCGCTGCCAGCCACCAGTCTTTGTGAATGGGCGGGCTCATCGTTTACTCCTCAGAAGCTGCGCACCACGGCGCCGGACAGCGTCGTGTTCTTGTACCGGAAGTTCGGCAGGTTGGCCTGGTTGCGCGTGTGTTCAAGCGACAGCAGCAGCGACCACGACGGCGCCAGCGGCATGGAATGGCCGACACCCAGGCGCCACTCGCGGTCCTTGTGGGTCTGGGTGGGGCTGACGGACGGGTCCGCCGCGCCATAGGTGCGGTTCAGCCCGCCCAGCCACACGGAAGTCGTCCAGTACTGGCCCTTGCTCACCGGGCTCGCGTAGGACATGGAATAGGTCACGCGGAATTCCCGGGAGTCGAAGTCGTAAATGCCCTGCCCCGCGCGGTTGCTGCTCAAGCCCCCCTCCGCGATCAGCACCTGGCCCGGGCGCACCTCATGGCTCACCCGGCCGCGCAGGCTGTAGAGGCGCCCATTGAGCTGGTTGGCCGCGGGCACGTCAATGCGGTTGGCAAAGGTGCGGTCCTGGCCGTCCAGCGTGAAGGTGTACAGGGTCTTTTCGCTCTGGCGCCAAGTCAGGTCCAGACCCAGGCCCTGGTTGCGCAGGTACTGGTGGCCCTGGGCCGTCACGTTGGAAAAGATCACATGGGGGCGGATCGTGAGCCCCGACAGGGTGTCCGGCGCGGGCTTGAAGCGCACGCCGGTGTTCAGGTCCAGCACCAGCAGGTCATAGGGCGTGGTGGGCGTTGCCGTGAGCTGGCTGCCCGACGACGAACGGTAGTCCGCCAGGTAGGCGCCAAAGCCAGTCACGATGGTGGCCGAGTTCTGGCGCTCCAGGTCGTAGGCGTGCTGAAAGCGCAGGCCCACATTGATGTCGTTGTCGGACCGCGGCGCCTGGTTGGCGGGCACGGGGCCCAGCACCCCACCGGACAGCACCTGGGCGCTGTCGGTCCGGTACATGGAGTTGGTCTGGTGGCGCAGGCCCAACACCAGCGCACCGCTCCACTGGGAACGCTGGTTGCGCTTTTTCACTTCGGCCAGCAGGGCCTGGGCAAAGCCCAGCTTCTCGCCCTGCAAGCGGCTGTCGGCCAGGGCCTGGCCCAGCATGGCTTCGGACATGGCATACGAGCCCAGCCGGAAATACAGGCTGGCGATGTCCACCCGCAGCTCGGGGCTGGCGTCGGGGTTGAGCAGCAGGCGCTCAAGGGCCGCAATGCCGCCTTCGTAGTTGCCGGCCTGCACCAGGAACTGCGCGTACTTGGACCACAGCGACAGGTCCTGCGGCTGCTGGAGAACCTGGCGGAAAGCCTCGTCAGTCTGGCGTTCCAGCGGCGTGGCGCCATCGGTCTGCGCCGCGGCACCGGCACAGATGACCAGCCCGGCGACACCGCCCAGCCCCAGGCGGCGTGTCTTGCTCATGGGCAGATGCAGCATTTTTGCAGCCCCTCATCGTGGTTTGGAAACAACCTCAACTATAAACGCAGCAGGGTCTTTGCCCCCCTGACGGCGCGCCTGCCCCGTCCGATCCATGCCGGGCCCGGGCGAAGAAATCCACTGGCGCGTGAGTTTTTCCACACAAAGGGGGCCCGCCAGCCGGCCCCTACAATTTGCCCGAACTCCACCGCTGGACCCGCATGCACCCCACCGCCCTGGACAACGGCCGCCTGTTTTTCGAGTGCTACCTGGCCACGCGCCCCGGTGCCACGGTGATCGAGATTGGCTCGCAGGACGTCAACGGCTCGCTGCGCCCGCTGGCCCCACCCGGCTGCCGCTACACCGGGCTGGACTTTGCGGCCGGCCCCGGCGTGGACCAGGTGCTGGACGACCCCTACCGCCTGCCGCTGGAGGCCGGCTCGGTTGACGCCGTGGTCAGCAGCTCGTGTTTCGAGCACATCGAATTCTTCTGGCTCATGTTCAACGAGGTGCTGCGGGTGCTCAAGCCCGACGGGCTGTTCTACCTGAATGCCCCGTCCAACGGCGAGTTCCACCGCTACCCGGTGGACTGCTGGCGCTTTTACCCCGATGCCGGCGCGGCGCTGGTCCACTGGGCCCGGCGCTCGGGCTACAGGCCGGTGTTGCTGGAATCGTTCACCACCCCCCAGCGGCTGGACATCTGGAACGACTTTGTGTCGGTCTACCTCAAGGACGAGTCGTGCCTGGGCGCGCACCCGCAGCGCATGCTGGACCGCCTCACCCACTTCAGCAACGGGCGCCGGCATGGCGCCGATGGCTTGCTCAACCCGCAACGCGAGACGGAAGACCTGGCCACCCTGAGGCAATTGAGCGGCAGCGCCAAGCCGCTGGCCTGAGCGCCGCCGGGCCGCCCCAAGGCGCGAAGGCCCCTCGGGGGGCAGTGACCCACGCAAAGCGGGGGAGCGTGGGGGCTCTGAGATCTGGCCAGCTCAACGCTTCAGCGCAGCGACCAGCAGTTCCCTCAGCCGGGCATAGGCCTTGTCGCGGGCCGCCGGGTTGGGGCCCACATGCACGCCCTGCCCCGGGTTGACGCCGTTGGGCACGTCGGCGCGCACACGCACTTGACCCACCGGGCTGTCGAAGTCGTGGTAGCTGTCGGGGTAGACATTGACCTCGGCGCCCGCCGCCTGGCCGAGTTCAATGCAAGGCCCCGGCGGCGTCCAGTCGTCCAGCGCGCCGAGCATCAGCGCCAGCCGCGTTGACGACCGGTAACCCGACTTGAGCGGCGCACTGCAACCCGGGTAGAACGCCACGGCCACGGCCGGTGGGCTGGCCAGGGCTTGCACGTCAGCGCGGGTGGCGTCGGTGGCCGACAGCACCGCGCTGCCGCCGTGCGACCAGCCCAGCAGGGCCACGCGCCGCGCATCGGCCCAGGGCTGGGCGGCTACCCAGGCCAGGGCGCCCAATGCATCGGCGCGGCGCTCGGTCTGGTCGATGCGGCGCTGGCCGATCTTCTGGGTGCACAGGCTGGTCTCGCCGCGCGGCGTCAGGCTGTCGGGAAACAGCACGTTGTAGCCCTCGCCCACCAGCAGGTCGGCCATGGCCTGGTGACGTGCATTGAGCTGGCCCTTGCGCGCGCCCGTGGTGGCGTAAAGGCCGCCGCAGCCATGCAGCGCAATCACCGTGCCGCGCGGCGCAGCCGCGGGGCCTTCAGGCTGGAACAGCCAGCCATTGAGCGCGGTGCCATCGCGGCTGGGCAAGGTGATGGCCTGCGGCGGCGCAGCCAGCGCCGGCAAAGGGCCCCCAACGCCCCCCAGCCCCAGAAAAATGATCAAAAAGGCTTGGAGTCCAGGCTGGGCGGCCATTGTGCGCTATCAAAAAAGGAGTGATTCAGCGCCTGACCCCGGCAGCACGCCTCAGGCGCGTTCCGCCACCCAGGCCTGAACCGATTGGAGGGCCGCGCCCAGCTGGCTCGCATCGGTGCCGCCGGCCATGGCCATGTCGGCCTTGCCGCCGCCCTTGCCGCCCACCTGCTGGGCCACAAAGTTGACCAGCTCGCCGGCCTTGACCTTGCCCACGCTGTCGGCCGTCACGCCCGCGGCCAGCTGCACCTTGCCGCCGTCCACGGCGGCCAGCACGATGGCGGCGGTCTTGAGCTTGTCCTTGAGCTTGTCCATGGTGTCGCGCAGGGCCTTGGCATCGGCGCCGTTGAGCTGCGCGGCCAGCACCTTGATGCCCTTGACGTCCACCGCCTGGTTCACCAGCTCGTCGCCCTGGGCCGATGCCAGCTTGCCCTTGAGGCCGGCCAGCTCTTTCTCGAGCTCGCGCATCTGTTCCATCATGGCGCCCACGCGGGCCGGCACCTCGCCAGGCACCACCTTGAGCGTGCCGGCGACACCGCCCAGCGTGGTTTCCATGCCCTGCACATAGGCCAGCGCGTTCAGGCCCGTCACGGCCTCGACCCGGCGCACGCCCGCGGCCACGCCGCCTTCGGCCGTGATGGTGAAGAAGCCGATGTCACCCGTGCGCTGTACGTGCGTGCCGCCGCACAGCTCGCGGCTCGTGCCGATGTCGAGCACGCGCACCTCGTCGCCATACTTTTCGCCAAACAGCATGACGGCGCCGGTCTTCTGCGCCGCTTCAATCGGCATGACGCGGGCCTGGGTGGGCGCGTTGGCCAGGATCTCGGCGTTGACGCGCTGCTCGATCTCGCGGATCTGCTCGTCGGTCACCGGCGCGTTGTGGGTGAAGTCAAAGCGCGTCTTGTCGGCATCGACCAGGCTGCCCTTTTGCTGCACATGGTCGCCCAGCACCTCGCGCAGGGCCTTGTGCATCAGGTGGGTCACGCTGTGGTTGCGCACCGTGGCAGCGCGCAGCGTGGTGTTGACCTGCGCCATGACCGCGTCGCCCACCTTGAGCGAGCCTTGCGCCAGCGTGCCGTGGTGGCCAAACACGTCGGCCTTGATTTTCTGGGTGTCGGCAACTTCAAACAATCCCGTTCCGGTGAGTCCTTTGGTGGGCTCAGGGCGAACGGTGATCTGGCCCTGGTCGCCGACCTGCCCTCCCGACTCGGCGTAGAACGGCGTGGTGTCCAGCACCACGGTGCCGCTCTGGCCGGCCTGGAGTTCATTGACCGGCGTGCCATCCAGGTACAGCGCCACCACCTTGGCCGGTTCTTCGAGCTTGTCGTAGCCGGTGAAGGTGTTGCCGGCCCCGGTGTATTCGAGCGCGCGGTCCATCTTGAACTTGCCGGCCGCGCGGCCCGCGGCCTTCTGCTTTTCCATGGCGGCGTTGAAGCCGGCTTCGTCCACGCTCAGGCCGCGCTCGCGGCACACGTCGGCCGACAGGTCGAGCGGGAAGCCATAGGTGTCATGCAGCTTGAAGGCCACGTCACCGGGCAGCACCTTCTGACCGCCAGACAGCGCGGCGTCCAGAATCTCCATGCCGTTTTCCAGCGTCTCGAAGAAGCGCTCTTCTTCCACGCGCAGCACGTCCATGATGCGGTCTTTTTGCGCGGCCAGATTGGGGTAGGCGGCGCCCATGAGCGCCACCAGGTCGGGCACCAGCTTGTGGAAAAACGGCGTCTTGCGGCCCAGCTTGTAGCCATGGCGGATGGCGCGGCGGATGATGCGCCGCTGCACGTAGCCGCGGCCCTCGTTGCTTGGGATGACGCCATCGCTCACCAGGAAGGACGTGGCGCGGATGTGGTCGGCGATCACGCGCAGGCTCTTGTTGCCCAGGTCTTTCTCGCCGGTTTCGCGCGCGGCTGCCTTGATCAGCGCCTCGAAAATATCGATCTCGTAATTGCTGTGCACGTGCTGCAGGATGGCGGCGAGGCGCTCCAGGCCCATGCCGGTGTCCACGCAGGGGGCGGGCAGCTTTTTGACCGAGCCGTCGGGCTGCATGTCGAACTGCATGAACACGTGGTTCCAGATCTCGATGAAGCGGTCGCCGTCTTCACCGGGGCTGCCGGGCGGGCCGCCGGGGATGTGCTCGCCGTGGTCGTAAAAGATCTCGCTGCAGGGGCCGCAGGGGCCGGTGTCGGCCATCATCCAGAAGTTGTCGGACTTGTACTTGCCGCCCTTGTTGTCGCCAATGCGCACCACGCGCTCGGGCGGCAGGCCGATCTCCTGGGTCCAGATGTCGAAGGCCTCGTCGTCGTCGATGTAGACGGTGGCCATCAGGCGCTCGGGCGGCAGCTTGTAGACCTGCGTCAGCAGCTCCCAGCCCCACAGCAGGCTCTCGCGCTTGAAGTAGTCGCCAAAGCTCCAGTTGCCCAGCATCTCGAAGAAGGTGTGGTGGCGCGCGGTGTAGCCCACGTTCTCCAGGTCGTTGTGCTTGCCGCCCGCGCGCAGGCAGGCCTGCACCGAGGCCGCGCGCACATAGCTGCGCTTGTCTTCGCCCAGGAACACGTCCTTGAACTGCACCATGCCCGAGTTGGTGAACATCAGCGTGGGGTCGTTGCCCGGCACCAGCGGGCTGGAGGCCACCACGGTGTGGCCCTTGGAGGCAAAGAAGTCCAGAAAGGTCTTGCGGATGTCAGCAACGGTGAAAGTGGGTGTGCTCATGGTGGTTCTGTGGGCCTGAAGCCCGCGCTGGCAGCGCGTCAATGCTTGATTCAGCTCAACATTCGATTATAAGTTTGAGGCCCTCCTCACACCGCACAAGGTCTTGAGACAGCGCTATGCTTGAAAGCTGGCAAAATTAGTTAACAGGTTAAATAACCAATCCCCGGAGACCCGCCCATGGACATGAAGACTTCCCCCCTGGCCCTGCTCAAGGACCCGAGCCTGCTCAAGACCGACGCCCTGATCAACGGCCAATGGCTCAAGGGCGCCAGCCGCTTTGACGTGAACGACCCCAGCAACGGCACCAAGCTGGCCGACGTGGCCAACCTCGGCCCGGCCGATGCCGAGGCCGCCATTGCCGCCGCCAACGCCGCATGGCCCGCCTGGCGCGCCAGGACCGCCAAGGAACGCAGCGCCATCCTGCGCAAATGGTTTGACCTGCTCATGGCCAACCAGGAGGACTTGGGCCGCATCATGACCGCCGAGCAGGGCAAGCCCTTTGCCGAGGCCAAGGGCGAAGTGGCCTACGGCGCCAGCTTTGTGGAGTGGTATGCCGAGGAAGCCAAGCGCGTCAACGGCGAGACCCTGCCCCAGTTTGACAACAACCGCCGCCTGATGGTGATCCGCCAGCCCATTGGCGTGTGCGCCGCCATCACACCCTGGAACTTCCCGCTGGCCATGATCACGCGCAAGGTGGCGCCGGCCCTGGCCGCGGGCTGCCCGGTGGTCATCAAGCCGGCCGAGCTGACCCCGCTGACGGCGCTGGCCGCCGCCGAGCTGGCCATGCGCGCGGGCATCCCGCCCGGCGTGCTCAACCTGCTCACGGCCGACGGCGCCAACAGCATTGCAGTGGGCAAGGTGTTCTGCGCCAGCGACGTGGTGCGCCACATCAGCTTCACCGGCAGCACCGAGGTCGGCCGCATCCTGATGGCGCAAAGCGCCCCCACCGTGAAAAAGCTGGCACTGGAGCTGGGCGGCAACGCCCCCTTCATCGTGTTTGACGACGCCGACATCGACTCCGCCGTGGAAGGCGCCATGGCGAGCAAGTACCGCAATGCGGGCCAGACCTGCGTGTGCGCCAACCGCCTGTATGTGCAGGACGGCGTGTACGACCAGTTCGTGCAGAAGTTTGCCGCCAAAGTGAAGGCGCTCAAGGTGGGCAATGGCTTTGAAGACGGCGTGGTGCAAGGCCCGCTGATCGAGGACGCCGCCGTGGACAAGGTGGCGCGCCACGTGGCCGATGCCGTGGCCAAGGGCGGCAAGGTGGTTGCCGGGGGCCACAAGCTCAAGGGCCAGTTCTTCGAGCCCACGGTGATCTCCGAAGCCACGGCCGACATGCTGTGCGCCAGGGAGGAAACCTTTGGCCCGTTTGCCCCCGTGTTCCGCTTCAAGACCGAGCAGGAAGCCATTGACGCGGCCAACAACACCGAGTTTGGCCTGGCCAGCTACTTCTACAGCCGCGACGTGGGCCGCATCTTCCGCGTGAGCGAGGCGCTGGAGTACGGCATGGTGGGCATCAACGTGGGCATCATCGCCACCGAGCATGTGCCGTTTGGCGGCGTGAAGCAAAGCGGCCTGGGGCGCGAAGGCTCCAGCCACGGCATGGAAGAGTATGTTGAAATGAAATACCTTTGCCTCGGAGACATCCTCAAATGAACCGCAGACTCATCCTCCAGAGCGTCGCCGCCGCAGCCACCGCTACATTTTTGGTAGCAGCAAGTGCCCAGCAGCCGGGGACTCCAGCCCCAAAACGCCACAAACTCGTGCTGCAGGTGAGTGATGCCGACCCGGGCAAGTGGAACCTGGCGCTCAACAACGCCAGGAATGTGCAGAAAGACCTGGGCGCCGCCAATGTGGATGTGGAAATCGTCGCCTATGGCCCCGGCATCGGCATGCTCAAGCTCGACTCCACGGTGGCGTCGCGCGTGACCGAAGCCAGCCACGCCGGCGTGAAAATGCTGGCCTGCGAGAACACCATGCACGGCCAGAAGCTCACCAAGGACGACATGAACGCCGCCATCGGCTATGTGCCGGCCGGCGTGACCGAGATCATGGTCAAGCAGTCTGAAGGCTGGTCTTACGTGCGTCCCTGAGGTGCCTGCCGATGCCGCTGCATGTGCGCAACCAGCACCGCATCAGCCTCCCTGCCCCGGCCGACGTGGCCTTCCCGTTCTTCACCCCCAAGGGTGAGGAACGCTGGGTGCCCGGCTGGGAGCCGCATTACATCCACCCGGCCAGCGGCGACACCGTGCGCGGCCTGGTCTTCACCACCACCGGCGGCGGCCACACCACGATCTGGCAGGTGGCCGACTTTGACGCCGCCGCCCGCACCGCACGCTACGCCCGCGTGACCCCTGCGCTGCACGCGGGCTTTGTGGAAATCAGCTGCCAGCCCCAGCCAGGCGGCCAGGCCTGCGAAGTCACCGTGACCTACGACATGACCGCCCTTACCCCCGAAGGCGAACAGGCGCTGCAAGCTTATGAGGGCGAGACCTTCACCCGCATGATTGACGGCTGGGCCGAAGCGGTGGCGGGCTGCTTGCCCTGAGGGGGGCGGGATTGTTGGGATTGCGCCGGCGAGGCGGCTGGTGATGGAGCGGGCGATGGGAATCGAACCCACGTCTTGAGCTTGGGAAGCTCAGGTCCTGCCATTGAACGACGCCCGCAGTTCAGGCGCGCAGTTTACAGCAGCCGAGGACGCCGAGCCTTACAGAGGCTGCCAGTGCCCAGGCATTCACGAGGCCCGCTTAATGCGCTTCTACAATCCCGTCAGCAAGAAGCCAGCCCTGTGCGTCCCACGGGGTACGAGTAATAAATTTCCAGGAGGATGTATGGGTGGTGGTCTGTCTGGCGAGTTGAGTCTTCAAGCACCGCTCCCGGTCGCGCAAATCAGCGACTCGTCAAATTCCAGGTCCTGTAGCCGCATCGCACAACGGCTGTGTTCAGTTCTCGCAATGTGCGCCTCATCTGCTTTTGCACAGCAAGAACTGCCTGAATCGATCGTCCTGCCCCCGCCGATCGTCGATGTCGCCAGCCAGTTCGCCTCGGAAGCTTCCGTGCCTGCGCCAAGTGCGCCCATCAGGAGGATCACACTGCGAACCGAGGTGGGAGCCGTAAAACTTACAGAGGCGCTGATCTACGAGCGCAGGGCGAACGGCCTGTGGGACGTGTTCAAACAGTCCCCTACCAGTGCCGTCACGACCTCGGACCGAATGCTGACCGCACGTGGATTGGTTGCCTTGGTCGAGGCAAGACGAATGGTGTTCGCACCAGCTCGCGCAGCGGGCGCTCTTTCGCTGCTTGTGCAAGGCGATGCCACAGTTCATAACCAGGAGGCGGTAACGCAGCAGATGGCTGGCAATCTGTCCGAGATGCTGGAACCCAAAGAGGGAGTTCCCTTCGCTGTGCAAACTGCCATGGACATACATGGCATCACGACCGGTTCTGGGCGCAAGCCTTCGACCTTGCAATTGAAACGACAAACCGACATGAATTGCACAGTGGGCGCAAGCAAATCAGCTGCGGCCCTCTACGCAGGGCTGAAAGGGACCTATTTGCCCGTGAGTTGCCAGCTCCTGGTCAACGGCGAGTCCAAATCGCGCGAATATGCCTACCTGGAGGCGAGCCATCTCTATCTCATGCTCACCCAGACCGACCCGAAGGTCGCGAACTTCAATACGGCCAGCGAAATCCTGTCGGTTGAGTACCTCCGCTGACTGAACGACCCGACCTGGGGCACGCCCCCTACAAGCCCCAGCACCGCGCCCGTCAGCCCTCACACCCCAAATGCCTTCAGCAGCGCATCCGTCAGCCCCTCCAGCCCGCGCCCGGTCACACCGGTCTTGCGCTGGGGGTGGATCATTTCTTCATACACATAAAACCCGCTGCCGCCGTCTTGCGGCTGCGCAAAGCGGTCGTTGAACAGCTCCTGCTGGCCCATCCAGTAGGCGGCAAAGGTCTCGCAGCGCGTGGTGGCGTAGCGCAAATTGGCGCTGAAGCCCATGGTCAGCGCCTGGTTGATGGCGCGCCCGGCCTGGGGCGCCTCCACGCGCACGCCGCGGCAGCCCTTGACCAGCAGGATGGCCGGGCCATGGAAAACCACATAGCGCAGCTGCAGCGTCAGCCAGCTGTGCAAATGCCCCAGGCGCCAGTGGCGCGTGATGCGCGGCGGCCCGGCCTGCCGCTGCACCAGGCCAATGAGGTTGCGCGGCTGCAGGGCCAGGGCTGAATCGGCGGGCAGCTCGATCAGCCCCACCTCGCTCAGCGGGTCACGCGTGGACGACACCACCACCGGCTCGGCCTCGTGCGGCAGCACGCGCGTGAGCGCGAACAGGCCCGACGCCATGCTGGTGAATGGCATGGCCCAGCTGAGCAGCCAGCGCGTGGACTTGGGCGCGCCCAGCGCGGCGCTCTGCAGGTACTGGGGATGGACCAGCATTTCTTCGCCCGGTCCCAGCACAATGGATTGCGACACGGCCGAGACGCGCCCACCGGGCGGCACCCGCACGCCGCCCCCGCTGCCGGGCAGCAGGCACAGCGGCGGGCGCCGCGCCGCCAGCGGTGCCAGCACAAAGTAGAAAACCAGCTTGATGGCGATGGGCGTGACGATGATGGCCGCCAGCACCCACAGGGCCACGGGCAGCACCTGCTGCGCGGTGTCCACGGCCTGGCGCAGCCAGTGGCCTTGGGCGTAGGCCTGCAGCCGGGCCTGCTCGTCGCCCAGCTCACGCAGGGCCTGGTCGGCGGGGCTGCTGGCGGGGTCGAACGGTGCGATGTAGGCCGCCACGCGGGCCTTCTCGTTCATCACCAGGGTCAGGGTGTCGCAGCGCTGGTGCGCCTCGCGCGCGGCTTCGGTGAGCTCGCGCTGCTGCGCTTCCAGCGCCTTCATCTGCTGGTAGGTGGCCAGCCCGGGCACTTGCCAGGCCAGCGGAAAGTCCCTGGAAAGCTGCCACTGCGCGCGCCGGTTGTCATAGAGGCGGGCTTCGGCCGCGGCCACGTGGCGCAGGCACAGGGACAGCTGCGCCTGCGCGGCCTGCTCGCCCGCCACCAGGCCGCCCAGCACGGTGAGCACCGAGGCCGCATAGGCGCGGCCCTGCTCGAGCAGGCGGATTTCCAGCTCCAGCGTCTTGAGCTGGCGATAGGCCTCGCTGGTGAGCACGCGGCTTTGCAGCGGGTACTGCTGCTGCAGCTGGTCGCGGGCCTGCTTGCGGGCCGCAATGCGCTGGTCGAGCGCGGCGGCAAACTGCTGCCAATCGGCGGGTTGCTGGCTCTGGGGAATCTGCGCGTCCAGCTGCTGGCGCAAGGCGGCGCCCGCCTGCGCGATGGCGGCCGCGTTGCGTGCCAGTGATTCAAGGCGCTGGCCCGCGTCGGCCAGCCCGTGCCACTGCCCCACCAGCAGCGGCACCGCCACCAGCAGGGCCACGATCAGCCCAAACAGCAACAGATGCCGCGTGATCCAGCCGAAGGCGGCTCTGAGCAATCTTCCCATCGGCCCATTGTGGCCCAAGGGCTCGCCTGCCTCGTGCGCAAGGCCCGGCCAAGGCCCCCGCCTCAGGGCCCGGTCTCTTGAAAAATCCGGCCGTGATCGCCAGTTTCGGGGCAGACGCCTTTGACGGCTTCGACCGCCGCCATGGCGTCATCCACCTGTGTGTTGTCAACCCAATGGAGGATTTGCCATGTATGCATCGACACTGAGTTTTCCGGGGAACCTGTTTGGCGAATTCGAGCGCCTGCACCGTGACCTGGATGCCCTTTTCAACGGCGGCGGCATGCCCAGCAGCATCCGCTCGGTCGCCGCCGGATCGTTCCCGCCCCTGAACGTGGGGCATACGTCCGACACGGTCGAGATCTACGCCTTCGCTCCAGGCCTGGACGCCAGCCGGATCGACGTGACGATCGACCGCGGCATCCTGCGCATCAGCGGTGAGCGGGTGCCTGAGCCGGTGGACGAAAAAGCCACGGTCTACAGCCGCGAACGGCCCACGGGCCGCTTTGAGCGCGCGGTGGCGCTGCCTGACGACGCCGACGCCCAGCGCGTGTCGGCCAAATACACCGACGGCGTCTTGCGCGTGAGCCTGCCGCGCACCGCGGCGGCCCAGCCCCAGCGCATTGCCATCCAGTGACGCCATCGCCTGAAAGGAGAACCATCATGGAAGCCAAGAACCAAGTGCAAACCCGCAACGGCACGGACACCCGGGCCCTGCTGCCCCGTGTCGATGTGCTGGAAGACGAGACCGGCATCACCCTGCTGGCCGACCTGCCGGGTGTTCCCAAGGACAAGCTGGAGCTGAAGGTGGAGGGCGACACCCTGCTGCTCGAAGGCGCCGTGCAGGCCGCCACGCCCGAAGGCCTGGAGGCGACCTATGCCGAGATCCAGGTGCCCCGCTACCGCCGCGCCTTCACCCTGAGCCGCGAACTGGACAGCGCGCGGATCGACGCCAACCTGAAGGACGGCGTGCTGAAGCTGCGCATTCCCAAGCAGGCCCACGCCCAGCCGCGCCGCATCGCGGTGCAGGCGGGCTGACGGCGCTCCGCGTCGGGGCTCAGGCCATGGCGCGGCAGGCGTCCGCGCAGCGGCGGCAGGCCTCGGCGCAGCGCTTGCAGTGGTCCATGGCGTGCTTGCCGCATTCCTCGGCGCAGGCGTCGCAGGCCTTGGCGCACAGGCTGCACAGGGCCTTGGCGTGCGCGCTCTGGCGCGCCATGAGCGCGGCGGCCATGCGGCACAGGTCGGCACAGTCCATGTCGTTGGCAATGCAGCGCACCATGGGCTTGGGATCAGCCTCGTGCAGGCAGGCCACAGCGCACTGGTCGCAGGCCAGGGCGCAGGCGTTGCAGGCGTCGATGCAGGCTTTGTAGGCTTCGGTTTTCATGGGGGTTATCTCCTGTGAGGGTGGAACAAGCCTCAGGTATAGGCCTGTCACCGGGCTCGCGCTGTCAGACAAGGCCGACCATCGGCGCTGTTACATGCCGCAGCTTGGTAGCATCTGCGCCGGGCCATCCGCAGGGCGCGAATGGCCTGTTTTTTGCAGGCCCTTTCCCATGACCCTCAGCGTTTCATTTGAAGACAAGCAACTGACCGTGATCCGCACCCGCGGGGTGCTGCTGCGCGCCGAAGTGGACGCCGCCAAGCGCCAGGTGCACGACCACATGCAGGTGCATGGCAAGCAGCTCGTGCTGGTGCTGATCGAGGAAGGCTTTGCCAACCTGGAGGCCTTCGTGAGCTGGGACGACATCGATGTGGACCACTACATCCAGCAACATGTGATCCGCCTCGCGCTGGTGGGCGACCTGCGCTGGCGCGACAGCGCGCTGCTGTTCTTCATGAATGCCGTGTCCAAGTTCCAGATCGAGTACTTCAAGCCCGGGCAGGAGGAGTTTGCCCGGGCCTGGCTGGTAACCGAATTTCTGTGAATTTTGTCTGGTTGTGGTTTTCCGCCTCCCGGCAGCACAATGCGCCAGCCCCGTCCCCCCGGCCGCTCTCCGCCCGGATGACCGGGGCCTGCAAGGAGGTGCTGCATGGCTTACACCAATACCCTGGGCGTGATCACGCTGGGCGAGGAAGAAACGCCTCCCGGCGTCAACATCGAGCTGTGGCGTACCTGGACCACCATCAACTCAACTGGCGGCGCCACGGACCACCAGGCCCTGATGGGCAGCACCATGGTGGCCACGGGCCAATCGGTTCCTTTCAGCATCGGGCCGGCGCAGCTGGTACCAGCAGCCCAGTCCAGCTCCGACTTCATCACGCTGTCGGTACAGACCCCGGGCGAGCCGGGGTATCTGTTCCGTTCATTGCGGGTGGCCAGCCTGCCCAACCCGGGGGTGGCGGCAATCGACCAGGTCGACATCTGGCGGACCGGGCCCATCACGCTCGCGCCGGCGGATCTGTCGGCGGGGTTGCCGGCGCTGCCCATGGTGGTGGACTCCATCATCACCATCACCTCCCTGCTGGCCACGCCGGCAGCGGGCGGGCTCGACCTGGTGGCTGGCGGCGTGGTCAGCGTGGGCCCGGCCACGCCGGTGTCATCCCCCGCCACTGACACATTCACCTACCGGCTTTCTGTGGCCATCGAACCGGCCCTGCTTCACGCGCCCGATGTGGCGGTGATTGCCGTGCCGGGGTCTGAGGGCGCCATAACCTTCACCGGCTCAGGGCTGGGCAACTCCATCCTGTCGGTGGTGCTGAATGCGCTGGCGCCCTTCATCTTGCAGAACGCACTGGAGCCGATCATGGCGCGCATCAACGCCGCCATCAGCGCCGCCGCTGTGGCGCGGGCAGTCACGGCGCTGGGCACCGCGGGCGCCACGCTGCCGGCCGGCGGCGGGCTGCCCGCCGCTGTGGGCCTGTCGGTGGAACGGGTCACCGCCACGCCAGCAGACCTCACGCTGTGGGGGTCCTTGCACACCTTTGGCAGCTTGCGTGGGGTCTTTTTCCCCGCCACACCCAGTCCCCGGTTGAACTGCGCGGTGGTGGCGCTGGCCCCGCTGCTGCCGGGGTTGACGCTGCCCCTGCTGCGCCAGTTCCGTGATCAGGTGCTGGCCCGTGTGCCCAGCGGGCGCGAGCTGATCGGCATCTATTACCGCCATGCGCCGGGGTTGGCGCTCAGATGCCTCGCCGACGCCGCGCTGCGCTCGGCGGCGCTGCGTTTTCTGAACGAGCTGCGCGACTTGCTGAGCCGGGGACAGGCCGATGGCCCGCGCCTGGAGGACCTGGGCCGGCGATACCTGGCGCAAGACGGCGCCAGGCTGCCACGACCCATGCGCCGCGAACTGGCGCAGTGGCTGTCCCGCGCCAACTTCGACCTCAAGGTCATGCTGTAGCCCTGCGCGGGCCATGAGGCCCGCCCGCCTTCTCCCTCACCTTGGGGATGCGCGCGCAGGGCGCGCTTGGTACAACCGGGGCAGGCGGTGTATGTCATGCCGCACAAGGGAGAAACCACTCATGAGCGTCACGCCCAGCACCCTCTATGTCTGCCCCACCACCCACATCGACTGGGACTGGTTGACCGACTTCGAGCAGTACTACGCCATTGGCCGCTACGGCAACAACAACGCCGTTCATTACACATTCGACCAGATGTTCCAGATGCTGGCGGACAACCCTGGAGCGTTCACCTTCAATCTGGCCGAGATGGGGTACTTCCGCCGCTACTTCACCGACAATCCGGCGGCCGCTGGCAAGGTGCTGTCAGCGGGCTGCGCACTGGCGTTGATGGGGGGCGGCATCACCTCGCCCGACAACCTGCTCTCGCACGGCGAGGCCTTCATCCGCAACTACCTGCTGGGGACGCAGTGGCTGGCGTCGCTCGGGCTGTCCAGCGCGCGTGCGCCAATGGCGTGGCTGCCGGACGATTTTGGCCACGACCCGCAGTTGCCAGTCACGCTTGCGGCCATGGGCATGACAGCCGTCGCCTTGTCCCGCGTGCCGGGCTCGGTGCAGGGCTCGCCCGACGTGAAACCGCTGGACGGCGGGGCCACGGTAGACCAGCAGCTCAACCAGACCAATGGCCTCGCTTTTCCATGGGTGGCGGCAGATGGCTCCAAGGTGCTGGGCCACTTCATGCCAGACACCTATTCGGTCAGCGTTGACAACGGCGGAATCGCCACTTTCGTCAACAGCTACTACAGCTCGGTATGGGGCAGTGCCTACATGTTCGTGCCCGTGCCTGCCAACGACTTTGCAACCCCCACGCAGGACATCATCAATCAGGTCAACGCCTACAACAGCGCTCCCGTGCACGGCGTCACCGCGCAGATCAAAACCTTTGCGGACTTCGTCAACGCGGTATTTGCCGACACCAGCGGCCTGCAGGCGCCGATCACACTTCGGGCCTCCAATTACTGGTGCGGCCACTTCGCCAGCCGGCCGCAGCTCAAGACCGACCATTTCGCCGCCGTGCGCGATCTGCTGGCGGCCGAGGTGGCGGTGTCGCTCGTCACGGCGGCTTCCACGCTGTCGCGGTCGGTGCCCGATGCGCTCAACCGCACGCTGGAAGCCATCTGGTGGAACCTGTCGGCCACCACGCACCACGACTTCATCAACGGCACTTCACCTGACCAGACCTATTACCTGGAGCAGTTGCCGCTGTCCCGGCAAACCCGCAGGCAGGCCCGGTCGGCGCACGAACGCGCACTGGAGTTGCTGGCCGACTCCGTTGCCCCCAACCCCGCGCCGGGCCAAACGCCCTACCTGGTGTTCAACCCGCTGGGGTTTGGTCGCGCCGGTCTGGTGAGCGTGGCCAACCCGGGAGGCCAGTTCGGCAGCGCCGCCCTGGCCGATGGTGTGGGCAATGTCACCACCCAGCAAGGTGCTGATGGCCATTTGCTGTTTGTGGCACCAGGCACGCCCAGCTTTGGTTACACCACCGCGTATCTGGGCAGCGGCACGCCCACCAACAACCCGCTCCCTTCAACGCCAGACGGCCTGGTGTTCAGCAACGGGTTGATCAAGGTCGTGTTCAGCGCCCGGTCCACCGGCTACCAGATCAGCCAGATTTTTGACGGCGGTGCAACGAACGATCTGGTGTCTCCCACGTCCAACGCCTGCCAACTCGCTGTATACAAAGACAACGGCAATCTTTACCAGTTTGGCAACGAACCGGTGGGCTACAACGGCGGCTCCGAAGGCACTTTTTCATTGCAGCGCACGATCACCAACGTGCTGTCGGCCGAGGTCGTTGAATACGGTCCGGTGCGATGGCGCTTTGCGGTTCAGTTGTCGGACACCCTCACGGGCTTCAGCTATGGCGTGGTCTACACGCTGGTGGCGGGTGAGAGCTTTTTGCGGGTGTCGGTCAGCGGGCGTGCGCCCGACAACAGCAGCGCGGTGGTGGTGCTGTTCCCCATGGTGGATCCCACAGGCAACCAGCCCGATGGCCTGGCGCATGGCACCCCCACGCATTGGGACGATGTGGAACCCGTGCGCTACTGGCAGGGCCCCACCTTCCAGGCCACGCATGACTTTGTGTTGCCCACCTTCCAGGGCCATCCGTTTGCGGGCTTCTATCACGGCGGCATGACTGCCTGGTGCCGGGACCAAGGCGCGCCTGGCGTGACGCAGCCGCCAGTCAACACCATTCTGGGCACGCTGTTTCGCAGCGCCAATGGCACGCAGCGCGGTGCGGCAGGCACCGACGGTGACGTGCACACGCAGGAGTTTGCGGTGGGCGTGCCGGGCACGGCTGGGCTGGACCCGGCCACCGGCATTCCCCTGAAAAACGGCACCAGTTTCGCCACACCGCTGGCGGTGCACCCGATGGAAACGCGCGCCGTGGGCGACAGCCCCACGCGGCGCCAGACCTTGCCCGAAAGCCTGTCTCTGGCCGGCATCACCAGTGGGCCGGGCATCCTGCGCGCCGCCAGGCCGCAGGCTGGCAGCGCGGGCCAGCCTGCGCCGACCAACAGCATCAGCCAGCAGTCGCTTTTCAGCACCGTGCTGCGGGTCTACAACCCCGGCAATACCTCGGCGGCCCTGACGCTGCAGGCGCCGGCTTGTCGGAGCCCGCTCACGGCATCACTGGTCACCGCTCTGGAGCTTCCTCTTCAGACTGCCGGCTTTGCACAACCGGTTTCCACCATCGCGCCTGTAAGCGGTGCATCAGGTCAATTCCAGATCACGGCCGGCACGGCACTGACCAGCGTGCAACTGGCAGGCACGCGGGTGTACGTGGCTTCGAGCGACGGGAAATCCTGATGGGCCAACCGCGCGCTCAATGAAAGTCCCGGCTCTTGTTGCCCTGCTGCGCCAGCCGGCCCAGCAGCGGGGTCAGGTCCACCAGCCGCGCGGCTATCAGGTGGCGGACCTCGCCGCCGCTGTCCACGTCGCGCTGCCACACGCCCTGAACGGCCAGCAGGCGTGAGCGCAGCAGGGCTTCGCGCTGGGCCTCGCGCACATGCTTCCAGACGATGACGTTGACCGGGCCGGTCTCGTCTTCCAGCGTGACGAAGATGGTGCCCTTGGCGGTCTGCGGCTGCTGGCGCACGGTGACCAGGCCACAGGCGCGCACGCGCTGGCCATGGGGCAGGTCGCGCAGCTCATCGGCGTTGAGGATCTTCATGCGCGCCAGGCGCGGGCGCAGCAGCGCCAGCGGGTGACGGCGCAGCGTGAGGCCCATGGCAGCGTAGTCGAACACGATTTCTTCGCCCTCGGGTGCGGGGGGCAATGCGAGAGCTTCTTCGTTCACCGGCGCACCCCGCAAAAGCCCGGGGGCCCGAAGGCGTGCCGCGGCCTCCCAGACCTGCTGGCGCCGGTGGCCGGCCAGGGACTGCAGCGCGTCGGCGGCGGCCAGGGCGTTGAGGTCCTTGACATCGAGCTGGGCGCGCAAGGACAGGTCTTCGGCGCTGCTGAAAGGCGCCTCGCGGCGCGCTGCCACGAGGCGATGCGCGCCCTCCTCGCCCAGGCTGCCGACCAGGCGCAGGCCCAGGCGCACGGCGACAGGTTTCAGCTGGGCGGCTGAGGGCCCTTCGACAAGCTCAGGGCGAACGGGGTGTGGCTCGGCGCGAACCGGTTGGGGCTCAGGGCGAACGGGTTGGGCTTGTTCCAGCGTGCAGTCCCAGTCGCTGTGCGATACGTCGGCGGGCAGCACCTGCACGCCATGGCGTTGCGCGTCCTGGATGAGCTGCGAGGGCGGGTAAAAGCCCATGGGTTGCGAGTTGAGCATGGCGGCCAGAAAGCATTCGGGCTCATGGCATTTGAGCCAGCTGCTGCTGTAGGCCAGCAGGGCAAAGCTGTAGGCATGGCTTTCAGGAAAGCCATATTCACCAAAGCCCAGGATCTGCTTGAAGATGCGCTCGCCAAATTCCGGCGTGTAGCCATTGCCGAGCATGCCGTTGATGAGCTCGCCCCTGAACTTTTCCACCCCGCCCTTGCGCTTCCAGGCGGCCATGGCGCGGCGCAGCGCGTCGGCCTTGGTGGCGCTGAAGCCGGCGGCGATCATGGAGATTTCCATGACCTGTTCCTGGAAGATGGGCACGCCCAGGGTGCGCTCCAGCGCCTTTTGCAGGCGTGGCGGCTGGCCCGGCACATCGCTGGACGCGCGCTCATAGGCAATGGCCAGGCCCTGGTCGCGCCGGGCCCGGGCCTTGAGATAGGGGTGCACCATGCCGCCCGAGATCGGGCCGGGCCGCACGATGGCCACCTCCACCACCAGGTCATAGAACGTGGCGGGCTTGAGGCGCGGCAGCATGGACATCTGCGCCCGGCTTTCGATCTGGAACACGCCCACGGTGTCGGCGCGGCGGATCATCTCGTAGGTGACGGGGTCTTCGGGCGTGATGTCGTAAATGCTGAAAGGCGCACCCCGGCGCTGCGCCACAAAGTCGATGCAGCGGCGGATGGCGGTGAGCATGCCCAGGGCCAGCACATCGACCTTGAGCAGCCCCAGGGCCTCCAGGTCGTCTTTTTCCCACTGGATGACGCTGCGCTGCGGCATGCTGGCGTTCTCCACGGGCACCAGCCGCGTGAGCTTGTCTTGCGTGAGCACAAAGCCGCCCACGTGCTGGCTCAGGTGGCGCGGGAAACCCATCAGCCCCTGCGCCATGTCGAGCCACAGTTGCGCCTGCCGCGGCGCCAGCGCCAGGCCCTGTTGCTGCGCAAGTTCGTCCAGGCGCTGCGCGGCCAGCGCGTCGTCAAACCAGTAGTGCTCCCTGGCAAAGGCCTCGATCAGTTCCGGCGCCATGCCCAGCGCCTTGCCGCTGTCGCGCACGGCGCTGCGGGTGCGCCAGGTGATGACGGTGGCGGCCAGCGCGGCGCGCTCGCGGCCGTATTTGTCGTAGATGTACTGGATGACTTCCTCGCGCCGCTCGTGTTCAAAGTCCACATCAATGTCGGGCGGCTCGTTGCGCCGGTCCAGGCTGATGAAGCGCTCCAGCAGCGGGTGCGAATACATGGGGTCGGCCGCGGTGATGCCCAGGCAGTAGCAGACCACCGAGTTGGCGGCCGAGCCGCGCCCCTGGCAAAGGATGTGCCGGCTGCGCGCTTCGCGCACGATGTCTTCCACGGTGAGAAAGAACATCTCGTAGCGGCATTCGGCAATCAGGGCCAGCTCTTTCTCCAGCCAGGCGCTCACCTGCGGCGGCACGCCCTGCGGGTAGCGCTGCCGCGCGCCGGCCAGCGCGAGCTGGCGCAGTGCCTGCGCGGGCGTGAGGCCCGCCGGCACGGTTTCTTGCGGGTAGTTGTAGCGCACCTCGTCCAGCGTGAAGGTGCAGCGCTGCGCCACCGCCAGCGTGTGAGCCAGCAGCCCGGGCGGGTAGATGCGCGCCAGGCGCGAGCGCAGGCGCAGGTGCCGCTCGGCATTGCGCTGCAGGGCCAGGCCGCAGTCGGCCACGGGCCGGCCCAGGCGCACGGCGGTGAGCACGTCCTGCAGGGCCTTGCGCGAGCGCACGTGCATGTGCACGTCGCCCGCGGCCACCAGCGGCACGCCAGCCTGCGCCCCCAGCTGCTGCAGGGTGGCCAGGCGCAGCTCGTCGTCCAGCCCATACAGCAGTTCCACGCCCAGGCTCAGCGAGCCAGGTTCAAAAGTGGCCAGAGCGCACGCCAGATCGGCACTGACTGCTACGGAATCAATAGCAGCATCGGTGTGGGCCGGCAGGTAGATCACTTCGCAGCCGGTCAGGCTGGCCCAGTTGCTGCCGGGCCACTGCACCAGGTATTCGCCCTTGGGCGCGCTGCGCCGCGCGGTGCTGATGAACTCGCACAGGTTGCCCCAGCCGTGCAGGTTGCGCGCAATGACCACGAGGCGCGCCAGCCCCGGCTGGAGCACAAACTCGCTGCCATAAAGCAGCTTGAAGGGGCGCCGCCGCGCCGCGGCCTCTTCTTGCGCGGCCAGGTGGTCGCGCAGGCCGGCCCAGGCGCGCACCACGCCGGCCACCGAGCATTCGTCGGTGATGGCCAGCGCCTCGTAGCCCAGCTCGCAGGCACGCGCCACCAGTTCCTCGGGGTGCGAGGCACCGCGCTGGAAGCTGAAGTTGCTGATGCAGTGCAGCTCGGCGTAACCGGGCAGTTGCGCAGCGGCGGGGGTGGACGCTTCAGCCATACAGGCCCTGCAAAAACCAGCGGGCGGCGCTGTTGCCGGCCAGCGGCCGCTCGCAGTACACCCACACCAGGCCGGCCTGCGGGCTGCGCGCGATGTAGTAGTCGCGCAGCGCCGCCGGGGCCGCGCCATCCCACCAGCCAGCCTCCAGCCGCTGGGCGCGCGTGAGCATTTGCAGCGGCCCCTGGTAATGCGGCTGGTCGTGCTGCACCCGCAGGGGCAGCGGCGTGGGCAGCAGCCAGGGCGGGTACAGGGCGGCCAGGGTGTTGGTTGCGGCAGCTGCGCCGGAGATGGCGGTTGCGGCCGGCGCCGGCCTGCCCTGCCCCACCTGCCCGCGCGCCGGCACCCAGCGCTGCATGCGCTCGGGCCGGTGGTCGGCCCGGGCCTGCGGCACCGTGACGTTGTGCTCGCCCAGGCGCACGCTCAGGCGCTCGACCAGCTCGTGCAGGCGTTCGCCCTTGACCTGGTCTTCGGGCAGCAGGCTGGTGCTGGCGCCGGCCCAGGGGGCGGACTGCAGCGTGCGCAGGCGCAGGTGGTTGACCGGGGCGCGCAATGTGGTGCGTGACAGGTGCTCGCCCATGAGCCGGCGCAGGTGGGCCATGTCCTGCGTGGGCTGGGCCGTGCGGATGGGCAACTGCCCATGGCGCGGCAGGTCAACGCCGTCCAGGCGGCGCAGGTCGTGCGTCCATTCCAGCTCCAGCGCCAGCACGCCCTGCTGGCGCAGCCGCAGCCACACCTGCAAGGCCCCCAGCAGCCGCTGGGCCGCCCACATCAGCTCGGGCCCGCCGGTGGCCAGCGCGGGCAGTTCCAGCCGCAGGTCAAACACCTCGGGCAGGGTCAGCCAGGCATGGCGCTCGGGGCGCTCGCCCCAGGCCGCGTCCAGCGCTTCGAGCAACGGGGCGCCAAAGCGGCGAGCCACACCACCGCGTGGCAACGCGCGCAGCTGGCCCCAGGTGCGGCAGCCCGTGCGCTCCAGCGTGTCCAGGTGCGCCAGCGCCGCGGTCAGGGTGGCCAGCGGCAGCTGGCCGGGCACGGCCGCAGGGGCGGCCTGCTCGCGCAGCGCAAGGCGCAACAAGGCAACTGCTATGAAAGATGTAGCGCCCTGTGCCCACGGGATATGGACTCCAGCCACTTTTGGCTTGAAAAGCCGGCGCAGCAGGCGTTCATGGCCGCCCCACAGCCGCTGCGAGCCCGAGATCTCCAGCACCAGCGCCTCGTCCATCCAGGCCACGCGGGGCGTGAACTGCAGCGCGCGCCAGCCCCAGGCCGCCTGCTCGCCCTCAGGCGGCTGCAATGCGAGCCAGTGCATGGGCCCTCCGGGGAATGCGGTCCAGCGCCGGCGCCGATGCCGCAACTGTGGCCGGCGCCGGTGCCACGTCCTGCCCCGCACGGCGGCCGCGCCGCGCAGCCAGCAAGGCGGCCAGCAGCGGCGCATGCAACGGCAGCACCAGCGGCGCCAGCAGCGGCGGGCCACGCCGCTTGAGCAAGTGCACCTGCAGGCTGTCGGTGCCCTGCAGCCACAGCCGCAGCCGCGCGGGGGACGACTCATGCTGCGCCGCCAGCGTACGCATCACAAACAGCAGCCGCCCCTGCTGCTGGGCCGCCAGGTGCAGGCGCCGCAGATCAGCGCTGCGCGCCTGCGGCAGCCAGGCCAGCACGGCCGCCACCTCGGCGCAGCGCAGGGCCTGCTCGGCGGCCCACAGCCGCGCGCCAGGCTTGTCGGCCCGCACGCAGAGCAGCCGCTCGCCCGGCAGGCCCTGCGCCGACAGGCCGGGGCCAAAGGGCTCAAAAGGTGCGGCCACCAGCACCACCGGCCCCGGCTGCTGCTGCACCACCTGGGCCAGCGCGGGCAACAGCAGTGGCCACACCGGCGAGGCGGGCTGCGCCTGCAGCAGTTCCACCATGCCCCCCAGCGGCCAGCCGCCGCCGGGCAGTTGCGCGTCCAGTGCCGCATGGCCCGAGGACAGCACGCGCTCTTCCCCCATGGCGAGCTCGTCCACCCGCCAGACGTGAGGCAGGTCGGCCGGTTCAACCGGAGGAACGAGGGCAAGGGCAGGCATGTGGAAACACCAGATAACTGTTTATTTATACAGTATTTATGCGGTCGCCGGGCTCTTTTTTGGGCAAGACGGGCTGGAGACGGGGTCTTGCCATTCCTGCTCAAATAACGCCCTGCCCCTCCTGCCTGACTGCCCCACCGGAGCCTGTTTGTTTCGCCTTTTCGAAAAACTCCTTCACCCCTACCCCGAGGCCGAACCCACCCTGCCGCCCAAGGGGTTCCTTGCCTTCGTCTGGGCCTGCACGGCCGGGCTGCGCGGCTACATCGCCACGCTGGCGCTGCTGGGCGCGGCCATTGCCGCCTATGAGGCCATGCTGTTTGCCATGCTGGGCCACGTGGTGGACTGGCTGGGCCATGTGCAGCCGGGCCAGCTCTGGGCCGAGCAGGGCAACACGCTGCGCCTGCTGGCCGCCGTGCTGGTGGCCAGCACCGGCGTGATTGCGCTGCAGACCATCGTCAAGCACCAGACGCTGGCCATCAACTTCCCGCTGCGCCTGCGCTGGAACTTCCACCGGCTGATGCTGGGCCAGAGCATGGCCTTTTACTCCGACGAGTTCGCCGGGCGCATCACCACCAAGGTGATGCAGACGGCGCTGTCGGTGCGCGAGATGATCTTCACCACCACCGACGTGATGGTGGGCATTGGCGTGTACTTCATCACCATTGCCGTGCTGGCCGCGGGCTTTGATGCGCGGCTGCTGTGGCCGCTGATGGCCTGGCTGGTGCTGTACGCGGCCTCGGTGGTTTACTTTGTGCCGCGGCTGGGCCGCATCGGCAAGGCCCAGGCCGATGCGCGCTCGATGATGACCGGGCGCATCACCGATGCCTACACCAACATCTCCACCGTCAAGCTGTTCTCGCACACCCAGCGCGAGGCGCACTTTGCGCGCGCGGCCATGCAGGAGTTCATGGCCACGGGCTACAGCCAGATGCGGCTGGTCAGCGCGTTCGAGATCGTCAACCACGCACTGGTGGTGGGCCTGATCATTGCCGTGACGGCCACGGCGTTGTGGCTGTGGTCGCTGGGGCAGATCGGCGTGGGCGCGGTGGCGGCGGTGACGGCCATGGCGCTGCGCATCAGCGGCATGTCGCACTGGATCATGTGGGAGATGACCTCGCTGTTCGAGAACATCGGCACCGTGCAGGACGGCATCAGCACGCTGACCCGCCCGCGCGTGGTGGTTGATGCGCCGGACGCCACCGCGCTGCAGGTGCCGCGCGGCGAGGTGCGGTTCGAGCAGGCGCGATTCAGCTACGGCAAGAAGCGCCCGGTGATCGACGGCCTGTCGCTCACCGTGCGCCCCGGCGAAAAAATCGGCCTGATCGGCCGATCCGGCGCGGGCAAGTCCACGCTGGTCAACCTGCTGCTGCGCTTTCATGACCTGGAGGGCGGGCGCATCCTGATTGACGGGCAGGACATTGCCCACGTCACGCAGGACAGCCTGCGCAGCCACATCGGCATGGTGACGCAGGACACCTCGCTGCTGCACCGCTCGATGCGCGACAACATCCTCTATGGCCGCCCCGACGCGGGCGACGATGCCATGGTGGCCGCCGCGCGGCGCGCCGAGGCGCACGACTTCATCGGCGGGCTGACCGACCTGCAGGGCCGCAACGGCTATGACGCCCATGTGGGCGAGCGCGGTGTCAAGCTCTCGGGCGGGCAGCGCCAGCGCATCGCCATTGCACGCGTGATGCTGAAGGACGCGCCCATCCTGCTGCTGGACGAAGCCACCAGCGCGCTGGACTCCGAGGTGGAAGCCGCGATCCAGACCAGCCTGAACACCCTGATGCAGGGCAAGACCGTGATCGCGATTGCCCACCGCCTGTCCACCATCGCCGCCATGGACCGCCTGATCGTGCTGGACGCCGGGCGCATCGTGGAGGAAGGCGACCACCGCAGCCTGCTGGCCCAGGGCGGGCTGTATGCGCGGCTGTGGGCGCATCAGAGCGGTGGGTTTCTGGGGGAGACGGATGAGGAAGACGCTGCACTTGAGTTGGAAGTGAGGGGGTAGTCCCGCCTTCTCCGGTGCAATGGCTCACGCGGAATGCCGCGTCACCAATCGTTTTCGCGCATGGAGGGGCGAACTGCGCGAGGTTCGCGCCCGGCCATGCAGCGCATGGGCGCCATGGGCCTGCCGGGCTTCAAACCCCATCGGCTCCTGGAAGCGGCGTCACTGCCCCTTTGGCAGCTTGGCAATCACCTTGATTTCAAACTGGAAGCCGTAGAGCCACGTCACGCCCACGCCCGTCAGAGTGGGGTGGGGCGCGTCGCCCCAGTAGGCTGGAATCACATTCCAGATGGTGTCGAAGTTGGCCTGAGGGTCAACGATGAAGACGGTGACATCAATCACATCGTCAAAAGTGCAGCCTGCCGCTGCCAGCACGGCATTGAGGTTGTCGAACGCAAGCCGCGCCTGCGCGGCCAGGTCGGGTTCGGGCGAGCCATCTTCACGGCTGCCGACTTGCCCCGAAACAAACAGAAGGCCGTTGGAGCGGATGGCCGGGGAATAGCGGTTCCTGTCATACAGTGCCTGGCGCCCAGGGGGAAAAACAACATCGCGTGAGTTCATGAAGGGTTCCTTGAGGTGTTTGCTATCGACGGTGTGCCGACGCTGAATGCACTGTAGAAAAGTGTGTGGCCGGGATAAACAGGCAAGGTTGAGCAGCACTGTTTGTAAAATCCAAACAATCAGCCAGCACCTGGAGCAAAGATGGACCGTTTTGACGCCATGCAGGCCTTTGCCCGCGTGGTGGAGACCGGCAGCTTCACCAAGGCCGCCGACACGCTCCACATGAGCAAGACCAGCGTGACCCAATTGGTGCAGCAACTGGAGGCCCGCTTGCGCGTCAAGCTGCTCAACCGCACCACGCGCAAAGTCAACGTCACCGCCGATGGCGCGGCCTATTACGAGCGTGTGCAGCGCCTGCTGGCCGACATGGACGACGCCGAGACCAGCCTTTCAAGCGCCACCGCAGTCCCTGGTGGCCGGCTGCGCGTGGATGTACCCAGCCCCTTGGCCCGCATGATCCTGATTCCGGCGCTGCCGTCATTCCACACGCGCTACCCCGACATTCAGATCGACATGGGGGTGAGTGACCGCAGGGTGGACCTGATTGACGAGAGCGTGGATTGCGTCGTGCGTGGGGGCCACGTCGCCAGCCAGTCCCTCAGGGCGCGCCAAGTGGGCGACCTGCAACTTCGGGCCTGCGCTGCACCGGGCTATCTGGCGCGCGCGGGAACACCGTCGCACCCGCAGGCCTTGCACGACGCGGACCATCGCATCGTGGGCTTCCTGTGGTCGCGCGGGGGCAAGACCGCGCCCCAAGTCATGTACCGCGGTGAGGAGCGCGTCGAGGTACGGGGCCGCTACATGCTTGCTGTGGACGATGGCAATGCCTACCTTGCGGCTGGGCTGGCGGGCCTGGGCATACTGTGGTTGCCCGAGTACATGTGCAAGGAGTACCTGGCCCGTGGTGAACTGATGTCCTTGTTTGAAGACTGGCATTGCGACCCCATGCCGCTTTATGTGGCTTACCCGCCAAACCGGCGTGTCAGCGCCAAGCTGCGCGTGTTCATCGACTGGGTGGCTGCGCTGATGGCGCAACATGCACCTGTGGTGAAGCGGCATTCCGCGTGAGCCATTGCACCGGAGAAGGCGGGACTACCCCCTCACTTCCAACTCAAGTGCAGCGTCTTCCTCATCCGTCTCCCCCAGAAACCCGCCGCTCTGATGCGCCCACAGCCGCGCATACAGCCCGCCCTGCGCCAGCAGGCTGCGGTGGTCGCCTTCCTCCACGATGCGCCCGGCGTCCAGCACGATCAGGCGGTCCATGGCGGCGATGGTGACAGCCGGTGGGTTTCTGGGGGAACTGGACGGGGCGGGGCCAAGCTGGAACGCCTGGTTTGCTACATTTTCAGTAGCACACAGTGCCCGCCAACCCTGGACTCCAGGCCTTTTTGGCCCTCAAATGCCTCACCCGCGCTGCAAATGCGGGTGTTTGGCAAACAGGACACAATCAGCCGATAGAATTTTCAGGTACATGGTTGGGAGCAGGAATGGCTAAGTGTTAAAAAATCGATATGCCTTTTTCCAGAAGTTCCTGCGCGATCCCGAACGGATCGGGGCATTGGCACCTGCAACTCGCCAACTCGCACAGAAAATTTCGAGAGCCACGCAGCAGGCCTATCGGCACCAACCGGCCTTTGTCGGCGATCACGGCCTTCCGTTCAAGCTCCTTGAACTCGGCGCGGGTACGGGCGCCCTGACCCGAACCATCAGCGTTTTGAATCCCATTCTTGTGGAGCAGGATGAAGAATGGGCGGCCGGCCTGAGGCAGCAATTTCCCAATCTCGAAGTGCGCACCCAATGCGCCACAAACACCTTGCTCGGACTGACGGAGCCGGTCGGGATCGTGACCTCCATTCCTCTGCTGAACAACCCCCATGGCATGGAGATCAAGCGCTTGCTGGCCCGTAAATATGCAGACGGCCTGATCAGGTTTTGCGTTCTCTATACCTACGGATGGACCGACCCCCTCAAGGAGGTCGGCTTTCGGGTCGGTTTTCGCAGCAGCTTTGTTGCCATGAGCCTCCCGCCCGCATCGGTGTGGACTTATCGGTAGGCCATGCGGCAATTCCCGGTTCGAGCCAGACCCCGGTGGGGCCTTGTCCTGGCAGGGGTTGCGCTGCTCCTGCTGGTCCTGTTGATCGCGCCCCAGCTCTATCTGCTCAAGATGATGCCAGCATGGCTGCTTCTGGCTGTTGGCGCCATGGGCTATTTTGTCCGCCGCCGCTTTCTTGACGCGGCTCTTTTTCTCGGCGCCCACGTTGGCGCGGCATTCTTCGGGGAGCCCGCAGTCGGGCCGCTGGCGCTGGCGGTTCTCGTCCTCGGCCTGCTTGCCGTGTCAGGCAGACCGCTCTTTTCCGTACTTGCCGGCGGTGCCCTGTTCGGGTTGTTCCTGCAGAGCGTCGAGTTGAAGCAGCGCTTTGCCGGATCTGTCCTGACCTGGCAGGACGTGCGCTACTTCTTTTTGCAGTTCAGCGACAACGTGGGGGTGTTTACCAGCCAGCCCACGCTCCTGATGTACGCGGGTATCGCGCTGCTGGTGTCCACGGGTGTCGCCGTCGGTGTGTGGCGGATGGATCGCCCCGCCATTGCAGGGCACTCCCACACCCCACGCCATCACCGCGCCCTGGCGCGCGGGCTGGCATGTGGCATTGCGCTGTGGTGCGGCTACGAACTGGAGGAGGCGTCCCGGGTCGAAAGCCTGACCAACCCCTGGCATTTTTCGGCATCGGTGACGCACACGCCGGTTTCGACATTCCTGTCCACGCTTCACATTCAGCCCAAGGCGGCGTATCACAAGGTCGACACCCGGCAGTTCGCGCAGGAGGTCCGGGCGCTTTCACCGGGACCTGGCGCGTCCCCAACACCCGCCGATATTGTCCTGTTCCTCCAGGAGAGTCAGTTCAATCCGGCGGCCATCAGCGGCTGCCCGCCGGCTCTTTGCCAGTCTGGATTGTTCGAAGCGCGGGCCGAAACAACCGATGACGGCGAATTGCGTGTGCACATCCAGGGAGGCGGAACCTGGCTGTCGGAATTCGCGCTTGAAACAGGACTCCCTCATTCAATCTTTGGTCGTGCAGGAGAATTTGCGCCCTTCAATATCGCGCCAGATGTCAACCGGTCGTTTGTCCGGTCACTCAAGTCGGCCGGGTATCACACCGTTGCCATCTACCCGGTCCGCGGCGGGATGATGAATGCCCGCAAGGCCTATGAAGGGTACGGTTTCGACGAGTTTCTGGACGCCAGCGACCTTGGCATCCCCGGCACGTACGACACGCCTGATGCGGTGATTCACGAGGCCGCGGTCAAGGCGCTTCACGCCGCGCGGCAACACGGAAAGCCCGTCTTCCTGATGGCGGTGACGATCTTCAATCATGGTGAGCATGGCGTGGAAATGCAGCGGGTTCCGGCGCCGATCAGGGATGCAGCACAGGCCACGGCGGGACCAGACAGCGAGAAGGCCAATCTTGCGGACTATGTCTGGAGGACAAGGGAGTTTGAAGCGGCCTACAACCAAACCCGGGACGCCGTGCTTGGGTCTTCCAGGCCCGCTGTTCTGGCGTGGTTCGGAGACCATCAACCTCCTTTTGGAAGTGCTCCGGGCCTGCGGGATCGCATCAGGGCTTCCGTCACGAAGCCGGCCGTCCCGGACCGCTACGTCACCTGGTACAACATCTCGACCAACCGGTCCCCTGCCCCAACCGCCGGGAAACGCCATCGGATCGACATTGCTTTCCTGCCGGGCTTGCTGGCTCAGAGGGCGGGCGTACCGCTCGATGACTGGCTTGCCGCCAACGTGCTGGTGCGCGAGCGGTGCGCAGGCTTGCTGATTGAGTGCGCCGACGCTTCAACCCGAAGCGCCTATCTCTCGTACCTTTTTGACGATCTGCACGCATTCCGGTAGTGCCGCATCGCCAGGCAGGGACTTGATTGCTACATTTTCAGTAGCACACAGTGCCCGCCAGCCATGGACTCCAGGCCTTTTTGGCCCTCAAATGCCTCAACCGCGCTGCAAATGCGGGTGCTTGGCAAACAGGTCGGCCGCCCAGTCCACAAAGGCCCGCACCTTGGCGCTCAGGTGTCGGTTGGGTGGGTACACCACGTGGATGGGAATGGGCGCGCGGGGCCAGTCGGTGAGCAGTTCCACCAGCTCGCCATTGGCGATGTGCGGGGCCGCCGCGAAGCGCACGGTCTGGGTGATGCCCAGGCCCGTGAGCACCGCCGCCAGATGGGCGTTGCTGTCGTTCAGCGCCAGCCTGTAGCGGCCGGTGATCTCGATCAGTTCGCCATCCTTTTCAAACTCCTGCGGGTACATCCGCCCCGTGCGGGCCGAAAAGAAATTGATGGTGGCGTGGCCCTGTTCCAGCTCCCTGGGGTGCCCGGGCACGCCGTGCTTTTCCAGGTAGGCGGGCGTGGCCACGGTGACCAGTTCCATGTTGCCGATGCGCCGCGCCACCAGGGACTGCTCCACCAGGTCACCGCCGCGGATCACGCAGTCCACGTTGTCGCTGATCAGGTCCACGGGCCGGTCGCTCGCGCCCAGGTCAAGCTGGATGTCGGGGTAGCGCTGGTAAAAGCCCGGCAGCGCCGGAATGATCACCAGCCGCGCCACCGAGGTGCCCACGTCCACGCGCAGGCGTCCGCTGGGGTTGGCCTGGGCATTGCTCATGCTGGCCTCGATGTCGTCGAGGTCGTTCAGCACGCGCAGGGTGCGCTCGTAATAGGCGGCGCCGTCGGGCGTGACGGTGACGCGGCGCGTGGTGCGGTTGAGCAGGCGCACCTTGAGCCGCGCCTCCAGGTGCTGCACCAGCTTGGTCACCGTGCCCTTGGGCAAATCCAGTGACTCCGCCGCGCGCGTGAAGGTGCCGGCCTCCACCACCCGCACAAATACCCTCATTGACTGGAGCTGGTCCATTCCCTCTGTCCTTGTTTTCCGGGTTTCAAGTGGCGGATTGTTCCCGCAGAAGAAACATAGAACTGGCAGGAGGGGTGTTTATCCGCACGCCAGGTGTGCCTATAGTCCACACCATGACTCCCAAGCCGCCCCTGCCCGCACTGCGCGTCACCGACAGCACCCTCGTGCTGCCGGGGCGCGCGCCGCTGGCCGTGCGCATCTACGGCAAGAAGCCCGCCGGCGCGGCGGTGCCGCTGGTGCTGCACCTGCATGGCGGCGCGTTCGTGGCCGGCAGCCTGGACTGCGGCGCCTGCCTGGCCCAGCTGGTGGCGGGCGCGGGGGCCGTGGTGGTGTCGCTGGCCTACCCGCTGGCGCCGGCCCACCCGTTCCCCCAGGCGGTGGAAGCGGCGTATGCGGGCGTTGAGTGGGTCTACAAGCACCGCCACAAGCTCGCAGGCAAGGATGCCCCCGTGTATGTGGCCGGCGAGGAAGCCGGTGGCAACCTGGCGGCCGCGGTGGCCATGGTGGCGCGCGACCGCGCCCACCCGCCGCTGGCCGGGCAGATCCTGGTCGCGCCCATGCTCGACCCCTGCACGGCCATGCCCTCGCAGCGCGAAGCCATGGGCGAGGCCACCGGCTGCAAGTGGGCCGACGGCTGGCAGCACTACCTGCGCGGGCCCATGGACGCCGAGCACCCCTATGCGGTGCCCGCCCATGCCCAGCGCCTGGCTGACCTGCCGCCCGCGCTGGTCCTGACCGGCGCCGACGACGCCATGCGCGACGAGGCCCTTGCCTATGCCGAACGGCTGCGCAAGGCCGGCATTGCCGTGACCAGTGGCGTGCTCGACGACCGCACGGGCTGGCCCGACACCCTGGGTGAGCCCCCCAGCGACGAATGCGCCTGCAGCGCGGCCGTGCAGCAGCACCTGCGCGCCTTCTTCGGCGCGTCGCGGCCGCCCCCGCCGCCTTCCTAGGCCCACCCGTTCCCCCACTCTCCCGCCAACCCGGTGCAACACGCCGGGGCGGCCCTGCTCATCCCTCACAAAGGAAAAAACCATGAAACAGCCTAGCCACTCCTTCACTCCGCGCCGCAAGCTCTGGACCCTCGCCGCCGCCGTGGCGACTCTGAGCACGCTGGCCGCGGGCGTCATCACCCTGCACGGCGAAACCGCCCAGGCCAGCGCCGGCCCGGCCGAGCCCCAGGCCACCCCGGTGTCGGTGGCCACCGTCGCCGAGCGCGAAGTCGCGGCCTGGGACGAGTTCTCGGGCCGGCTGGAGGCCGTGGAGCGGGTGGATGTGCGCTCGCGCGTGGCCGGCGCCGTGCAGGCCGTGCATTTCCGCGAAGGCGCGCTGGTGCGCCAGGGCGACCTGCTGATCACCATCGACCCGGCGCCCTATGCCGCCGAGGTGGAGCGCGCCGAAGCCCAGGTGGCCGCCGCGCAGGCCCGCGTCACCCACACCCACAGCGAGCAGGAGCGTTCGCAGCGGCTGCTGGCCGAGCACGCCATTGCCCAGCGCGAATACGACGAGCGGCTCAATGCCCAGCGCGAGGCCGACGCCAACCTGCGCGCGGCCCAGGCTGCGCTGCAGTCCACGCGGCTGAATCTGGGCTACACCCAGGTGCGCGCCCCGGTGTCGGGCCGCGTGGGCCGGCTTGAAATCACCGTGGGCAACCTGGTGGCCGCCGGCCCCGGGGCGCCCGTGCTGACCACGCTGGTCTCGGTGAGCCCGATCTACGCGAGCTTTGATGCCGACGAGCAGGTCGTGGCCCGCGCGCTCAAGGGCCTGCAGGGCAGCGGCGTCAGCGCGCGCGCGCTGCTCGAGCGCATTCCGGTGCAGATCGGCACGGCCGCCATGGCGGGCACGCCCTACCACGGCAAGCTGCAGCTGATCGACAACCAGGTGGATGCAAAGAGCGGCACCATCCGCGTGCGCGCGGCCTTCGACAACAAGGACGGCGCGCTGATGCCCGGCCAGTTTGCCCGCATCCGCATGGGCCAGGCCCAGACGGCGCATGCCCTGCTGGTCAATGAACGCGCCGTGGGCACAGACCAGAGCAAGAAATTCGTGCTGGTGGTGGGCGCCGACAACAAGGCCGAGTACCGCGAGGTCACGCTGGGCGCGCCCTCGGGCGGCCTGCGCGTGGTCACCAGCGGCCTGAAGGCCGGTGAGCGCATCGTGGTCAACGGCCTGCAGCACATCCGCCCCGGCGCGCTGGTGCAGCCGCAGCCGGTGAGCATGGAGACCAAGCCTGAAATGCAGGCCAGCGCCGCGGAGGCGGCCAAGTCCTGAGCCCATGGGGCATGAGGAGGAAAACCACATGAATCTGTCCAAATTTTTCATCGACCGGCCGATCTTTGCCGGCGTGCTCTCGTTCCTGATCTTCATTGCCGGCCTGATCGCCCTGCGCGGCCTGCCGGTGTCGGAGTACCCGGAGGTGGTGCCGCCGTCGATCGTGGTGCGCGCCAACTACCCCGGCGCCAACCCCAAGGTCATCGCCGAGACCGTGGCCATGCCGCTGGAAGAAGCCATCAACGGCGTGGAAGGCATGCTCTACATGGGCAGCCAGGCCACCACCGACGGCCTGATGACGCTCAACGTCACCTTCAAGCTGGGCACCGACCCCGACAAGGCCCAGCAGCTGGTGCAAAACCGCGTGGCCCAGGCCGAGGCACGCCTGCCCGAGGAGGTGCGGCGCCTGGGCGTGAGCACCATCAAGAGCTCGCCCGACCTCACGATGGTGGTGCACCTGCTGTCGCCCAACCACCGCTACGACATGACCTACCTGCGCAACTACGCGCTGCTCAACGTCAAGGACCGGCTGGCCCGCGTGCCCGGCGTGGGTGATGTGCAGCTGTTCGGCTCGGGTGACTATTCCATGCGCGTCTGGCTGGACCCGCAGAAGGTGGCCCAGCGCGGCCTCTCGGCCAGTGACGTGGTGCGCGCCATCCGCGAGCAGAACGTGCAGGCCGCCGCCGGTGTGGTGGGCGCCTCGCCCGGGCTCAAGGGCGTGGACCTGCAGCTGTCCATCAACGCCCAGGGCCGGCTCAAGAGCGAGGAAGAGTTTGGCGACATCATCGTCAAGGCCGGCGCCGATGGCGCCGTGACCCGCCTGCGCGACGTGGCGCGGCTGGAGCTGGGCGCCTCGGGCTACTCGCTGCGCTCGCTGCTGGACAACCAGGACGCCGTGGCCGTGCCGATCTTCGCCGCCCCGGGCTCCAACGCGATCCAGATTTCCGACAACGTGCGCGCCACCATGGCCGAGCTCAAGAAGACCATGCCGCAGGGCGTGGACTACGAGATCGTCTACGACCCCACGCAGTTCGTGCGCGCCTCCATCGAATCGGTGATTCACACCCTGCTGGAAGCCATCGCGCTGGTGGTGCTGGTGGTGATCCTGTTCCTGCAGACCTGGCGCGCCTCCATCATTCCGCTGCTGGCCGTGCCGATCTCGGTGGTGGGCACCTTCGCGGTGATGCACCTGTTCGGCTTCTCGATCAACGCGCTGAGCCTGTTCGGGCTGGTGCTGGCCATCGGCATCGTGGTGGACGACGCCATCGTGGTGGTGGAGAACGTGGAGCGCAATATCGAGTCGGGCCTGTCGCCGCGCGAGGCCACCTACCGCGCCATGCGCGAGGTGTCGGGGCCGATCATTGCGATTGCGCTGGTGCTGATTGCGGTGTTCGTGCCGCTGGCCTTCATCAGCGGGCTCACGGGACAGTTCTACCGGCAGTTCGCGCTGACCATCGCCATCTCCACGGTGATCTCGGCCATCAACTCGCTCACGCTGTCGCCGGCCCTGGCCGCGCTGCTGCTCAAGAGCCACGACGCACCGCGTGACGCGCTCACGCGCGGCATGGACCGGGTGCTGGGCCGCTTCTTCGCGGGCTTCAACCGGCTGTTCGGCCGCGGCGCGGCCGCCTACAGCACGGGGGTCAAAGGCGCGATCTCGCGCAAGACCCTGATGCTGGCCATGTACCTGGTACTGGCCGGCGCCACGGTGGGCCTGTTCAAGCTGGTGCCCGGCGGCTTCGTGCCGGCGCAGGACAAGCAGTACCTGATCGGCTTTGCCCAGCTGCCCGACGGCGCCACGCTGGACCGCACCGAGGACGTGATCCGCCGCATGAGCGAGATCACGCTCAAGCAGCCCGGCGTGGAGCATGCGGTGTCCTTCCCCGGCCTGTCGATCAACGGCTTCACCAACAGCTCCAACGCGGGCATCGTGTTCGCCACGCTCAAACCGTTTGACCAGCGCCGCGGCGCGGACCAGAGCGCGGGCGCCATTGCCGGCCAGCTGAACGCGCAGTTCGCGCAGTTGCAGGACGCCTTCGTCATGATGTTCCCGCCGCCGCCCGTGCAGGGCCTGGGCACCACGGGCGGCTTCAAGCTGCAGCTGGAAGACCGCGGCTCGCTGGGCTACGAGGCGCTGGACGGCGCGCTCAAGGCCTTCATGGCCAAGGCCTACCAGACGCCCGAGCTGGCCGGCCTGTTCTCCAGCTACCAGGTCAACGTGCCGCAGCTGTATGCCGACATCGACCGCACCAAGGCGCGCCAGCTCGGCGTGTCGGTGACCGACGTGTTCGACACCATGCAGATCTACCTGGGCAGCCTGTACGCCAACGACTTCAACAAGTTTGGCCGCACCTACTCGGTCCGCGTCCAGGCAGACGCACCCTACCGCGCCCGCGCCGAGGATGTGGGCCTGCTCAAGGTGCGCTCGGCCACCGGCGAAATGGTGCCGCTGTCGGCGCTGATGAACATCAAGCCCAGCTTCGGGCCGGAGCGTGCCATGCGCTACAACGGCTACCTGTCGGCCGACATCAATGGCGGGCCGGCGCCGGGCTATTCGTCCGGCCAGGCGCAGGCGGCCGTGGCCCGCATTGCCGCCGAAACCCTGCCGGTGGGCATCAGCTACGAGTGGACCGAGCTGACCTACCAGGAAATCCTGGCCGGCAACTCGGCCGTGTGGGTGTTCCCGCTGGCCATCCTGCTGGTGTTCCTGGTGCTGGCCGCGCAGTATGAAAGCCTGACGCTGCCCATTGCCATCATCCTCATCGTGCCCATGGGCCTGCTCGCGGCCATGACCGGTGTCTGGCTCAGCCACGGCGACAACAACGTGTTCACCCAGATCGGGCTCATGGTGCTGGTCGGGCTGTCGGCCAAGAACGCCATCCTGATCGTGGAGTTCGCGCGCGAGCTGGAGTTTGCCGGGCGCACCCCCGTGCAGGCGGCCATCGAGGCCAGCCGCCTGCGGCTGCGCCCCATCCTCATGACCTCGCTGGCCTTTGTGATGGGCGTGCTGCCGCTGGTGCTGAGCACCGGCGCCGGTGCCGAGATGCGCCAGGCCATGGGCGTGGCGGTGTTCGCCGGGATGATTGGCGTGACCGCCTTTGGCCTGTTCCTCACCCCCGTGTTCTACGTGGTGCTGCGCCGGCTCGCGGGCAATCGCCCGCTGCGCCTGCACGGCACCGTGCCCGATGCCCATGACTTTGCGGCGCCGATGGTGCCCGCTGCGCTGGCCGGCGGCGGCCCGACGGCCCGCCCCCTGCCCGCCGCGCCACTGGGCCACCACGAATGACTTGCGTTCATCCAGGAGATGCCACGATGACTTTTTCAAGCACCTTGTCACGCCGCCGCCTGCTGCTGCCCCTGATGGCGGCGCTGGTGATGGCCGGCTGCGCCACCGCGCCCGCCCCCGAAGCCCCCAAGGCAGCACCCACGCCCCTGAACTTCAAGGAGAACCAGAAGCGCTGGACCATCGCCGCGCCCGCCGAGAGCCGCGACCGCGGCACCTGGTGGAAGGCCTTTGCCGACCCGGTGCTCGATGGGCTGGTCGAACGCGCCAGCCTGGACAACACCCGCATCGGCCAGGCGGCCGCGCAACTGGCCCAGGCCCGCTCGCTGCTGCGCAGCGCCGACGCCGACCGCCTGCCGCAGATCGGCCTGGGCGCCGGCGCCTCGCGTCAGGCCGGCGCGGGCACGGCCGGTGGCGCACAGCCCACCACATTGACCCAGGCCGGTGCCACGCTGTCGTATGAAGTGGACCTGTTTGGCCGGCTGGCCGGTGCCAGCAACGCGGCCGGGCTGGACGCACAGGCCCGCGAGGCCCTGCTGCAAAGCACGCGCCTGCTGGTGCAGGCCGATGTGGCGCGCACCTACCTGGCGCTGCGCGCCACCGATACCGAGCGCGCGCTGATGCGCCAGACCGTGCAGGCCTACCGTGACACGCTGCGGCTGACCGAACGCCGCTACCAGGCCGGCGACGTGGCCGAGCTGGATGTGGCCCGGGTGCAAACCGAGCTGGCGTCCACCGAGTCGCAGGGCCTGGCGCTGGACCGCCGCCGGGCCACGCTGGAACATGCGCTGGCCTTGCTGCTGGGCGCGGCCGCGTCCGATTTCTCGCTGCCCGTGGCCGAGTGGACCACCACCCTGCCCGTCATCCCCCCGGGCGTGCCGGGCACCGTGCTGGCGCGCCGCCCGGATGTGTCCGCCGCCCAGAGCGCCCTGCTGGCCGCCCAGGCCCGGCTGGGCGTGGCCCGCACCGCGTGGTTTCCCAGCGTGTCGCTCACGGCGGCGGGCGGCTACGCCTCGCCCGAACTCGGCGACCTGTTCAAGTGGTCGGCCCGCGCCTGGAGCGTGAACGCGCTGCTGGCCCTGCCGCTGTTTGACGGGGGCCGGCGCGAAGCCGGCGTGCAGGGCGCCCAGGCGCGGCTCGACGAAGCCCTGGCCACCTACCGCGGCCAGGTGCTGACGGCCTTTCGCGACGTGGAAGACCAGCTCGCCGCGCTGCGCTGGCTGCACGAACAGGGCGAGGCCCAGGACCGCGCGGTGGCCTCCGCGGGACGCGCCACGCTGCTGTCGGACTCGCGCTACCGCAATGGCATGGTCAGCCAGCTCGAATTGCTGGACGCGCGCCGCAGCGAGCTGCAAAACCGCCGCGAAGCCCTGCAGGTGCGGGCCGCGCAATACCAGTCGACGGTGGACCTGATCCGCGCCCTGGGCGGGGGCTGGGACACGCCGCAGGCGGCCGGTGATTCAGGCCCTTCGTCGCCGCGGCAGCTGGCGGCGCGCTAAAGCGCGTCGTGCAGGATCAGCCCCAGCGTCTGGCGCCGGCCTGAGCGCACGCGGCTCACGCCGTGGCGCAGGTTGACGCGGTAACTGCCGCGCTGCCCAGGCACGGGCCGCTGGTGCACCGCGAACACCACGGCATCGCCCTGCGCCAGCGGCACCACCTCGGCGCGCGACTGCATGCGCGGGCGCTGCTCGGTCAGCACGAATTCGCCGCCGGTGAAGTCCTCACGGGGACGCGACAGCAGCACCGTGGCCTGGATCGGGAACACATGCTCGCCATACAGGTCCTGGTGCAGGCAGTTGTAGTCACCCTCGCCGTACTGCAGCAGCAGCGGCGTGGGCCGGGTCTGCCCGGCCGCATGGCAGCGCGCCAGAAAGGCGTCGTGGGTCGGCGGAAAGCGCACGGGCAGGCCCATCCGCGCGTGCCAGGCATTGGCCAGGTCCACCAGCGCGTCATACAGCCGGGCCCGCAGGGCCTGCACCAGCGGCGGCAGCGGGTAGCCAAAGTACTGGTACTCGCCGCGGCCAAAGCCGTGCCGTGCCATCACCACGCGGCTGCGAAAGTGCCGGGGTTCGGCATACAGGGCGGCCAGGGCCACGCAATCCTGGGCGGCCAGCAGGCCGGGGAGCAAGGCGCAGCCCCGCGCGTCCAGGTCGCCGGGCAAGTCGGCCAGGGCATCCGCCGCGGCCAGGGGCGCGTCCGGCGGCGGAACAAGGGGGTCTGGGTGCAAGGTGGTGCTTTCAGGTTGGACCGGTAGCGTAGGCGGGCGCGGTGGTTCCGGCGCGCCGGAACCGGACATGCCATTCCCGCCCGGGCCTGCCACGATGCAAACATGGCATGAAGGCCGATGTTGCCCGGCGCGCCACGGGACTACCATCACGCCTGAGTTTTCTATGTCGCCGCCACCGATCGCCTACAACGAGTCCGACCCGACCCACTGGCTGGGCAACACTGCCATGCTGAACCTGGGGGATGACAAGCTGCGCCTGCGGGTCAAGACCGTGATCCAGTTCAGCCGGACCGACCCCGAACGCCTGCAGTGCATCGCCCGCTATGTGGCGGCCATTCCCTTCAACGTGCCGGCCTTCGCGGGCATGAAGCGCACCCGCAAGACGCTGAGGCAGCGCCGTGCCGTGGGCTGGTACAGCAAGGCCGCGCTGTTCATGGCCATGCTGCGCGTGGCCAGCGTGCCGGCCCGGGTGCGCATGATCCGGGTACCGCCCGAGTTGTTCCGCGGGTTGGTCAATACGCGCTTTCGCGTCGAGCTGCCGGTGGTCGAGGTCTGGAGCCAGCACCGCTGGGTGGTCACGGACAGCTACCTCTATGACCCGTCGTATCTGGCCACGGCGCGCGAGGCCCTGACCGAGAAGGACTGGCCCATGGGCTATGGCATCCATCGCAATGGCCAGTCCGACTGGAACGGGGTCGATGACGCCCTGGTCATGATCATCCCCGACCGCTCGCGCAGCGACCGCCCCGCCCAGTACCTGGGGGTCTACGACGATCCGCAGGCCTTTGCGGCGCAGATGCGGCGCCGGTCGTTTTTCCGCTGGTGGTTCACGCTGGTGCGCAACCGCTTGCTGTCGATCCGCATGAACATTTCCATCCGTCGGCTGCGCCGCGACGCGGGCGGCTGACGCAAAAAAAGCCGCCCGAAGGCGGCCTGTGCGGCAAGCCGTGGCAAGCGCTCAGTGCAGCTTGACGCCGGTCTTGGCCTGCACCTGCTCCAGGGTCACGCCAGGCGCCAGTTCGATCACTTTCAGCCCCTCGGGCGTCACGTCCATCACGGCCAGGTCGGTGATGATGCGGTCCACCACGCCCACGCCGGTCAGCGGCAGGGTGCACTGGGGCAGGATCTTCATGTCCTCGGTGCCGTCCTTCTTCTTCGCCACATGCTCCATGAGGATGATCACGCGCTTGACGCCAGCCACCAGGTCCATCGCGCCGCCCATGCCCTTGACCATCTTGCCCGGGATCATCCAGTTGGCCAGGTCGCCCTTCTCGCTGACCTGCATGGCGCCCAGGATGGACAGGTTGATCTTGCCGCCGCGGATCATGGCAAAGCTGTCGTGGCTGCCAAAGATGCTGCTGCCCTTGATGGTGGTCACGGTCTGCTTGCCCGCGTTGATCAGGTCGGCATCGACCTGGTCCTCGGTCGGGAACGGGCCAATGCCCAGCATGCCGTTCTCGGACTGCAGCCACACCTCCTTGTCGCCGGTGAAGTTGGCCACCAGCGTCGGGATGCCGATGCCCAGGTTGACGTAGAAACCGTCTTCGAGCTCTTGCGCGGCACGTGCCGCCATCTGGTCTTGGGTCCAAGGCATGTCAGGCTCCTGCTTTTTCGGTGGACGACGCGCGCTCGCGTGTCGTTTCGGTAATCGTGCGCTTTTCGATGCGCTTCTCGGGGTTGGCGTTCAGCACGATGCGGTGCACGTAGATGCCGGGCAGGTGCACCTGGTCGGGCACCATGTCGCCGGTCTCGACGATCTCTTCCACCTCGACCACACAGATCTTGCCGGCCATGGCCGCGGCCGGGTTGAAGTTGCGGGCGGTCAGATTGAACTGCAGGTTGCCGGACTTGTCGGCGCGCTGCGCCTTGACCAGCGACACCTCGGGCACCAGCGAGCGCTCCATCACATAGGTCTCGCCATCGAACTCGCGCAGTTCCTTGCCCTCGGCCACGATGGTGCCCACGCCGGTCTTGGTGAAGAAGGCCGGAATGCCGGCGCCCCCGGCGCGCAGCTTCTCGGCCAGCGTGCCCTGGGGGGTGAATTCCAGCTCGAGTTCGCCGGCCAGGTACTGGCGCTCGAACTCCTTGTTCTCGCCCACGTAGCTGGAGATCATGCGCTTGATCTGGCGCGTCTCCAGCAGCTTGCCAAGGCCGAAACCATCCACGCCGGCGTTGTTGGAGATCACGGTGAGGTTCTTGACGGCCGAATCACGCAGCGCGTCGATCAGCGCCTCGGGGATGCCGCACAGGCCGAAACCGCCGACCGCCATGAGCTGGCCGTCCTGGACGATGCCTTTGAGTGCTTCGGCGGCGGAAGGGTAGATTTTGTTCACGAAGGTCTCCTTCTGGAAGGTCAGTCCGCTACCATACTACTTAAAGAGTTACGTAGTTCCCCGTAAAGGAAAGCACCATGGACGTTGACTACAGCCTGGCCTTCAACCTCGCCCCGGTGGGCCTGGTGCTGTCGCGCAACCGCACGATGGTGGACTGCAACCAGCAGCTGTGCGAGATGTTCGGGGCCTCGCGCGAATTGCTGATCGGCCAGTCCTTCCAGGTGCTGTACCCCAGCGCCGACGAGTACGAGCGGCTGGGCGCGCGCATGGCGCCCATCCTCAACGCCAAGGGGCACTACGCCGACGACCGCATCATGAAGCGGGCCAACGGCGAGGTGTTCTGGTGCCATGTGACCGGCCGCGCGCTCAACCGGTCGGCGCCGCACGAGGCAGGCATCTGGGCCTTTGAAGACCTGAGCTCGCAGCGGCCGGTGCGCGCCGAACTCACCGCGCGCGAGCGCGAAGTGGCGGCGCGCCTGCTGGAAGGCATGACCAGCAAGGAAATCGGCAAGGCCCTGGCCATCAGCCACCGCACGGTGGAGATCTACCGCGCACGGCTCATGCGCAAGTACAAGGCCAGCACCACGGCCGACCTGGTGCACAAGCTCATGGCGGGGAGTTAATGCCCCCACGCTCCCCCGCTTCGCGTGGGTCGCTGCCCCCCGAGGGGGCCTTCGCGCCTTGGGGCGGCCCGGCGGCGCTCAATCAACCTTTCGGCGCGTCGATCACTTCCGATGCGGTGCGGAAGGCATCCACCGCGGCCGGGAAGCCGCAGTACACGCTGGCGTGCAGGAAGATCTCCTGCAGTTCCTGCGGTGTCACGCCGTTGTTCAGCGCGCCGCGCACGTGGATCTTGAGCTCATGCATCCTGCCCAGCGCCACCAGCATGGACACCGTGACGATGCTGCGGGTCTTCAGGTCGATGCCGTCGCGCTGCCAGGTGTTGCCCCAGGCGTGGCGGGTCACCAGGTCCTGCAGCGGGCGCGTGAAATCGGTGGCACGGTCCAGCGCGCCCTGCACATAGGCGTCGCCCAGTACGGCGCGGCGCGTGGCCATGCCCTTGTCGAAAATCGGGTCGTTCACGGGGAAGCTCCTTCTTGGTAGGCGACAAGGATAATCCCTTCACCACATCCAGGAGACACCATGAGCCGCTACCCAGCCCCCGACATCAACGACCTGCCCGAGGACATCAAGGCCAAGGTGCTGGAGGTCCAGGAAAAGGCCGGCTTCGTGCCCAATGTGTTCCTGGCGCTGGCGCGCCGGCCCGCCGAGTGGCGCGCCTTCTTTGCCTACCACGACGCGCTGATGACGCCCGAGACCGTGGGCCGCGAGAGCGGCCTGACCAAGGGCGACCGCGAGATGATCGTCACCACCACCAGCGCCGCCAACAACTGCCTGTACTGTGTCGTCGCGCATGGCGCCATCCTGCGCATCTACGAAAAGAAGCCCCTCGTGGCCGACCAGGTGGCCGTGAACTGGCGCAAGGCCGACATCACGCCGCGCCAGCGCGCGATGCTCGCGTTTGCCATGAAGGTCTGCGAGAAGTCCGACGAGATCGACGACGCCGACTTTGCCGCGCTGCACGCCCATGGCTTCAGCGACGAGGACGCCTGGGACATCGGCGCCATCACGGCCTTCTTCGGGCTGTCCAACCGGATGGCCAGCTTCTCGGGCATGCTGCCCAACCCGGAGTTCTACCTGATGGGTCGCGTGCCCAAGCAGAAGTAGGCTCCCGGCAGGTCATTTGCATACTTATCAGTTAATCCTTCGCCGCCATGGCGCAGGGCTTGCGGATTTTTCGGCCATTTCCGTCCAGGACTGAATCCGCTGGCCAGCCTCTTGCGTAAACGCTCCTTTGGAGCGCTTGCAAAAGAAGGAACCCATGTCGCTGGATTTTTCACCCCGCAAATCAGCGGCCACCCGACCCGACAGTGGTTTTGGCTCGTCCGGGCTCGGAGTGAGCTACCTCGGCACGCTGGAAGCCGATGACCCGGGCCGCTGGCTTGCCAACACGCCGCTGCTGCAATTTGACCTGCCCAAGATCCGCCTGCTGGCCACCCGCCTGACCCAGCTCAAGACCACGCCGCGCGACAAGGCACTGGCCTGCTTCAGCTACATCCGGTCGCTGCCGTTCGGCTGCATTGCGGACAGCACGGGCACCTCGGCCATGGCCGTGCTGCGCCATGGCAAGGGCGACTGCCACTCCAAGAGCACGCTGTTGCTCGCCCTGCTGCGCGCCGTGCGGATTCCCTCGCGCATGCGTTTTGTGACCCTGAAGCCCGACTTCCTCTACGGCATCATCGACACCGGCGGCCAGCCGCTGGAACACGCCTACACCGAAGTGCTGCTTGACGGCACCTGGCAGGCCGTGGACAGCTATGTGGTCGATGTGCGTCTCGCGGTGGCCGCCAAGTCGCGCCTGGCCATGGAAGGCCGCAAGCTCGGCTACGGCATGCATGTGGACGGCGCCATCACCTGGGACGGCCATGGCCACTCCTTTGGCCAGTTCACGGTGAACGACCCCGACAGCATGCCGCTGCACGACTGGGGCGCGTTTGACGACCCTTACCAGTTCTATTCATCGGTGCCGTACGTGAAAAGCCGCCTCAACTGGTCCACCCGCCTGAAATGGCTGGTGGGCGCCGGCGTGGTCAACCGCCGGGTCAACCAGTTGCGCGACAACCCGGGCCTCCCCGGCACCTCCCGGGCCGACGTGGCCGCACGCACGGCCCAGCGCGCCCGCAAGCCGGTCTGAGGCGGCAAGCGCCTGCGCAGCTCAGCTGATGTGGGCGCGCAGCCAGTCGGGCAGCGGCGCCGACTTCTGCGCAGGGAAATTGACCCAGATCGTGGTGGCGCCGCCCGCGGCGTAAATCACGCCCGGGTCGTCGCTGCGCTCCATCGTGCCCCAGGTCTCGAAGGTGCTGCGCCCCGGGTCGCTCGCATACATCTTCATGATCACCTCGCCCGGGTACTCCAGCTGCTTGTAGAAGTTGCAGAAGGCATTGACGATGACCGGGCCCTCGCCCGTCGGGTTCGGCGGGCAGCCAATCGAGCGCATCCACTCGATGCGGATGGTCTCCAGGTAACGGAAGTAGCTCGCGTTGTTGACATGGTTCATCGCGTCCATGTCGCCCCAGCGGATGGGGATGAGCATTTCGTGGACCAGCTTCTTCTGCTGCGGAATTTCAATCTTCATTGGTGCGCCTTGATGGAAGCGAGGATGCCCAGCGTGAACAGCACGCAGGCTGCGGCCTGCGCCAGCGTGGGCCAGCGGCCGTCCCAGGCAAACGAGTAAAACAGCGCAAACAGGGTTTCGCTGACGATGAGCTGTCCGCACAGGCTGGCTGGCAGGCGCTGGCTCGCGATGTTCCACAGGATGGTCGCGAGCCAGGCCGAGCCCACCCCGGTTGCTATGCAAAGAATAGCAAACAGTGGCCACTGGGCCTGGACTACAAGCACGTTTGCCTCTGAACCGGCGGCCAGCCAGAGCCCCAGGGCCCCCAGCCCCGTGGCCACGCCCAGCCAGTTGGCCCAGTCGGTCGCGTTGACCTCGGGGTGGCGCTTGAGCCAGGCGGAATTGAGAATCGCAAACGCCGTCCAGCTGGCCAGCGAGGCCGCCGCCAGCGCCACGCCGCGCCAGAAGTGCCCGGGCTGCGCGGCATCGCCACCCTGCTGCGCCCCCATCATCAGCGCCAGCGCCACCAGCGTGAGCAGCAGTCCCGGCACAAGGGCCGCCCAGCGCAGGTGCCCGGGCTTGCCCAGCAGCATCACCCAGACCGGAATGGTGCCGATGATCAGCGAGGGCACCTCGGTGCCCGCATCGCGGATGGCCAGCACCAGCAGCAGGTAATAGCCGCTGAAGCCCAGCAGGCTCATGCCCAGCGCCGCCAGCGCCTGCCGCGCCGTGGGCCGGCGGCGGCTGCGCCAGCCCGCGAGCATGACCAGCAGGGCCACCAGGCCATAGGCGGCAAAGCGCCCGGCCGTGAGGTCCACCGACGAATAGCCCGTGACCATGCGTGGCGCCACGAACACCAGTCCCCACAGCGCGCCGGCCGCCAGGCCGGCAAGAATGCCCGTCAGCATGGCTGCCGCCCCACCGCGGGAGCCGTGCACGAGGCGCACGAAGCGCCCGCGCCGCCCCTAGACGCCAAAGCCGTCGTCGGCCGCGATCACCGCGCCGTTGATGAAGTGGCTCTGCCCGCTGGCCAGCAGCACGATCAGTGCATCCAGGTCCTGGGGCTGGCCCACACGCTTGCGCGGCAGCATCTGGACCAGCTTCTGGCCCTGCTCGGTCTGCCAGTGGTGGTGGTTGATCTCGGTGTCGATGTAGCCGGGGCAGATGGCATTGACGTTGATGCCAAAACGGCCCCACTCCAGCGCCAGGGCCCTGGTCATCTGCACCACGGCCGCCTTGCTCATGCAGTACACGCCGATCTGGGGCAGCACCTTGAGCCCCGCCATGCTCGCGATGTTGATGATGCGCCCGCCCGTGTAGGTGCCGGGCGCGGCGCCCCGCGCGCGCGCCAGCATGCGCTTGCCGACCTCCTGCGCCACGAAGAACGCGCCCTTGACGTTGGTGTCGAAGATGAAGTCGTAGTCGTCCTCCTCCACGTCCTGGATGCGCTGGGTGGTGCTCACGCCCGAGTTGTTCACCAGGATGTCGATCGAGCCCACCTCGGTCTCGGCATGGGCCACCGCCGACTTGATGCTGTTGCGGTCGGTCACATCGAGTTCTGTCACATGGGCGTCACCGCCCTCGGCCTCGATCCGGGCGCGCAGGTCCTTGAGTTTTTCCACGCGGCGGCTGGCCAGCACCACGGCGGCACCCGCACGCGACAGGGTGAGGGCGAACTGCGCACCCAGGCCACTCGAGGCACCGGTAATGAAAGCCACGCGGCCCGAGAGGTCGATGCTGTATGCCACGTCAGAGTCTCCTGTCTAAACCAATTAGTACGATCGTTCGATTGTGCGGCCATGCCGCATAAAATGCAGTGGACCGTGGGGCCAGCGCGCAGCGGCCCGGCCCCAACCAAAATTCATTATCAGCGAGACCCTCATGACCCACGACGAGATACTGGCACAGTTCGGCCCCCGCGAAGCCATGGAATACGACGTGGTGGTGGTCGGTGGCGGCCCGGGCGGCCTGTCCACCGCGATCCGCCTCAAGCAACTGGCCGCCGAAAAGGGCACCGACATTTCCGTGGTGGTGCTTGAAAAGGGCTCCGAGCCCGGCGCCCACATCCTGTCAGGCGCCATCATGGACCCGCGCGCGCTGTACGAACTGATCCCCAACTGGAAGGAACTCGGCGCCCCGCTGAACCAGCCGGTGACCGATGACGCCTACGTCTTCCTGGGCGAAACCTCAGGCTTTCGCGTACCCAACGTCTTTCTGCCGCCCTTTGCGCAGAATCACGGCAACTACATCGTGAGCCTGGGCAACGTCACCAAGTGGCTGGGCGAGCAGGCCGAGGCACTGGGCGTGGAAATCTTCCCCGGCTTTCCCGCCGCCGAGGTGCTCTACAACGACGACGGGTCGGTCAAGGGCGTGGCCACCGGCAACCTGGGCGTGGGCAAGGACGGCGAGCCCACCGAAAACTTCCAGCTGGGCATGGAGCTGCACGCCAAGTACACCGTGTTTGCCGAAGGCGCGCGCGGCCACCTGGGCAAGCAACTGATCGCCAGGTTCAAGCTCGACGAAGGGCGCGACCCGCAAAGCTTTGGCATTGGCATCAAGGAACTGTGGGAGATCGACCCGAGCCGCCACACCCCGGGCTTCGTGATGCACACCGCCGGCTGGCCCATGGCGTCCGACACCTACGGTGGCGCCTTTCTGTACCACCTGGAGGACAACAAGGTCGCGCTCGGTTTTGTGGTGGGCCTGGGCTACACCAACCCCTACCTCAGCCCCTTTGAAGAGTTCCAGCGCTGGAAGACCCACCCCCGGGTGCGCTACTACTTCGAGAACGACAAGGGCGAGGTCACGGCCAAGCGCCTGTCGTATGGCGCCCGCGCCATCAATGCCAGCGGCATCAACGCCCTGCCCAAAACGGTGTTCCCGGGCGGTGCGCTGGTCGGCTGCAACGCGGGTTACCTCAACGTGGGCCGCATCAAGGGCAGCCATGCCGCCATCAAGAGCGGGATGCTGGCGGCCGAAGCCGCCTACGACGCCGTCGTCGCGGGCCGCCAGAACGACGAACTGGCCGCCTACCCCGCAGCCTTCGAGAAGAGCTGGCTGCACGCCGAACTGCAGAAGGACCGCAATTTCAAGAACTGGTTCAAGTACGGCCTGACCACCGCCACGCTGATGAACGGCTTTGAGCAGTTCGTGCTGCGCGGCCACATTCCCTGGACGCTGCGGCGCGACAAGCCCGACCACGCCTACCTCAAGCCGGCGGCCGAATGCCAGCCCATTGCCTACCCCAAGCCCGATGGCAAGCTGACCTTTGACAAGCTCTCGTCGGTGTTCATCTCCAACACCAACCACGAAGAGAACCAGCCGGCCCACCTGACGCTCAAGGATGCGTCGGTGCCCGTGAACATCAATCTCTCGAAGTACGCAGGTCCCGAGGCGCGCTACTGCCCCGCCGGCGTGTACGAATTCGTCAAAAGCGACGACAACACCGACCGGCTGCAGATCAACGCCCAGAACTGCGTGCACTGCAAGACCTGCGACATCAAGGACCCGACGCAGAACATCGTCTGGGTCACGCCCGAGGGCGGCGGCGGCCCCAACTACGTCGGCATGTAGCCTTGCGTTGGCGCCACAGGCCCCGGCGCGGTATCGCCCGCGAGGCCTTTGCGCTATAAAAGCCTCCTGAGCTTGACACCCTTGGGAGGTTTGTTTGGCAGCAGCGCGGCTCTACCAGCGCAAATGGGTCCTGATCAAACTGCCGATTGCGGTGGCGGCGGTCGCCGTCATGGCCTGGCTGTGGACCACCTGGCTGCCGCTGCCGCCGTCCACGATCACGCTGTCCGCGGGACGCGCGGACGGCGTCTACCACGCCTATGCGCGCCGCTACGCCGAGGCCTTTGCGCGGCAAGGCGTGACGCTGAAGGTGCTGGAATCCGAGGGTTCGCTGCAGAACCTGCAGCGCCTGCGCGGCCAGGCCTCGCCCCAGGCGGACCTGGCCTTCATGCAGGGCGGCATCGGCTACCCGCCCGCCGAACGCGACACGGGAGTCCGCATCCTCACCCTGTCCAGGGTGGATATCGAGCCGCTGTGGATTTTTTCGCGGCTCGCCTATGTTGACGGCATCCAGCAGTTCCAGGGATTGAGGGTCTCGCTGGGGCCGGCCGGCAGCGGCACGCGGCAGCTGGCCCTGGCGCTGCTGGACCAGGTGCGCCTGCTGCCACGTGACATCACCGACTCCGAACTGTCCGGCATGGCCGCGGTGGACGCCCTGCGGCAGGGAACGCTGGACGTGATGCTGATGGTGTCGGCCCCCGAGTCGCGGGTGGTCAGGACCCTGCTTTCCACGCCGGGCATCCACCTGGTGCAGCTGCGCCGCACCGCGGCGCTGACCGAGCGCCTGCCGTACCTGCAGACGCGGTTGCTGCCCCAGGGAACCCTGGACGGGGCACACCAGCCGGCGCGCGATGTGTCGGTGCTCACCACCTCGGCCAGCCTGGTGGCGCGGGCCGACCTGCACCCCGCACTGCAGCGCCTGGCCACCCATGTGGCCGGCGAGATTCATGCGCGCGGCGGCGTGTTCCATGAGCCCGGCGAGTTTCCCTCGCTCAAGCGCGTCGAGTTTCCGGCCTCGGAGGAGGCCCGCCGCACGCTGATCCACGGGCTGCCCTGGCTGGAGGAGCGGTTGCCGTTCTGGTGGGCGCAGATCGTGATGCGCCTGCTGGTGGTCTGCCTGCCGGTCGCGCTGCTGGCGTACTGGCTGGCGCGCATGCTGCCGGCCTACCTGCGCTGGCTGCTCGAAAGCCGCGTGACGCGCTGGTATGGCGAGCTCAAGTACATCGAGTACGACCTCACGCGCGACAGCCTTTCCGGTCTGGACCTGACCAAGTACCTCGACCGGCTCAACAGCATCGAGCGGCGCATGGCGGACTTTGTCACGCCGGCCTACCTCATGCCCCGCTGGTTCACGCTGCGCCAGCACATTGATTTTGTGCGCATGGGCATCTTCCGCAGGCGGGGCCGATGAGGGTGGTCCTGCTGTACCGGCGTCGCTGGGGCCTGTTCTACGTGCCGGTGCTGGCTGCCGCGGTCGCCGTGGTGATGCTCGCGTCGCGCTGGTGGTTCCCGCTGCCGCCGCGCGCGCTCACCCTGGCCGCCGGTGAACCCCAGGGCAGCCACGCCCGGCTGGCGGAACGCTACCGCGACGAACTCGGGCGCCGCGGCATCGCCGTGGACGTGGTCTACAGCCCCGATGGCGGGCCTTCGCCCCTCATGCGGCTGGCCGATCCGCGCGACCCGGTGCAGGCCGGCTTTGCCTCGGGCCTGCTGGCCGACCGCGGACCCGAGGTGCCTGTGCAGGCCCTGGCGGTGGTGGGCAAGCAGCCGCTTTGGGTCTTTACCCACGTGGCCGGCCTGCCCGGCGTGGCTTCGTTGCGCGGCATGCGGGTGGCCGCCGGCCGGCCCGGCAGCCCGGTGCGCCAGGTGGCGACGCTGCTGCTGGCGCAGGCCCAGGTCAAGGAGGGCGAGGTGAGCTGGGAGCCCGACCGCCCGCCGCTGGCCATGGCGAACGAGCTGCTGGAGAACCGGGTCGACGCGATGTTCCTGATCGGCAGCAGCGACGCCCCCGCGGTGCGCGTGCTCACCCGGTCGCCGGGTGTGTTCATGCTGGGGGTGGAGCGCGCCAACGCCCTTGCGGCGCGTGAGCCCCGGCTGCGCGCCTTCGTGCTGCCACAGGGCACCATCGAGCTGCGCGGTGACGTGCCGCCACGCGACCTGACGCTGCTGTACACCAACACCCACCTGCTGGTGCGCCACACGCTGCACCCGGCGCTGCAGCGTGCCTTGCTGGACGCGGCCGGCGTCATCCACGCCAGCCCCGGCTTTCTCCAGCGCCAGTCTGAATACCCCGAGTTCCAGGGCAGCGATTTCCCGCTGTCGCCCCATGCGCAGCGCCATGCACATGGCTACCAGCCCTGGCTCGAAGCCGCCCTACCCTACTGGTGGGCCCAGCTGGCCGAACTGCTGCTGTACGTGGTGCTGCCCGTGCTGCTGCTGACCGCGGCGGCGCTGCTGTGGATTCCCCAGCTCTTCAGCCTGCGCGTGAATGCGGTGCTCTCGCACTACTACGGCGAACTCAAGTTCCTGGAAAACGACATGGCCACCCTGGCGACCGACAACCCCATGGCCCTGCGCGACCTGCTGAACCAGCTCGACACCATGGAACAGGAGGTGGCCTCGCTGGACCTGCCAGACCGCTTTGCCGACCGCTGGTACACCCTGCGCGAGCATCTGGGCGCGGCCCGCGAGCGCCTGCTCAAGCTGCGCGCCCGCTGAAGCGCCGCGTGCCGGCGCAGCCGTAGCCCGAAAGTTGTATGACAACTTTACGGCGATCTGGCAAAATCCGGGCTCGCGGATTTCACAACACACCCGGAGACAAATTCATGAAACTTTCCAGACTGGTTTTCGCCCTGACGCTCGCCGCCGGCTTTGTCGCCAGCGCCGCTGCCCAGACCACCATGCGCATCAGCATCTCGGTGGCCCAGAATTCCCACCAGGGCGTGGCCATCGACACCTTTGCCAAAGAGGTGGAGAAGCGCACCGGCGGACGCTACAAGATCCAGACCTTCTACAGCGGCTCGCTGGGCGGAGAGCGCGAATCGATCGAGGCCGTTCAGCTGGGCACCCAGGCCCTGGCGTTCAGCTCCACGGGCCCGGTGCCCAACTTCGTGCCCGAGACCAAGATCCTGGACGTGCCCTTCCTGTTCCGTGACAAGGCCCATGCCCGCGCCGTGCTCGACGGCCCCATCGGCCAGGACCTGCTGGCCAAGTTCGATGCCAAGGGCTTCAAGGCGCTGGCCTGGGCCGAGAACGGCTTCCGCCACATGACCAACAGCAAGCGCGACGTCAAGGCCCCCGAAGACCTCAAGGGCCTGAAGATGCGCACCATGGAGAACCCCGTGCACATTGCCGCCTACAAGGGCTTTGGCATCGTGACCACGCCCATGGCGTTCCCCGAAGTGTTCACGGCCCTGCAGCAGGGCACGGTGGACGGCCAGGAGAATCCGCTGTCGGTGATCATCGCCGCCAAGTTCGACCAGGTGCAAAAGCACCTGTCGCTGACCGGCCATGTGTACTCCCCCGCCATCTTCCTGATGAACAAGGCCGAGTTTGACAAGCTCAGCGCCGCCGACAAGCAAAGCTTCATTGACGCCGCCAAGGAAGGCGCCAAGGCCAACCGCGCCCGCGTGGACGAGGACGATGCCAAGGGCGTGGCCGACCTGCGCGCCAAGGGCATGACCGTGATCGACAACGTCGACAAGGCCAAATTCGTTGCCGCGCTGGCCCCGGTGAACGCCGAGTTCGAGAAGCAGTTTGGCAAGGCCAACCTCGACAAGATCCGCAACTACAAGTAATCGCTACTTTTTTGATAGCGGGCAGCGCCCGCAGCTTGCGGGCTGCGGGCGTTTTTCCTCTACAGTGGTGGATAGAACCGGAGCAAAGCAATGAAACAGGCCTTCTTGAGGCTGGAACACGGGGCCACCCTGTTCACCATGCTGGCCGCGTGCGCAATGCTGGTGCTGGCCGCGGGACTGGGCATGTTCCAGATCATCATGCGGTTCGTGCTGGAGCAGCCGGCCGAATGGACCGAAGTGCTGATCCGCTTCAGCCTGATCTGGATGGTGTTCATGGGCATCCCAACGGCCTTTCGCCAGGGGGCGATGGTCAGCGTGGACGTGCTGTACCGCTGGAGCCCGCCGGGCATGCGGCGCGTGCTTGATTTCGTGGTCTGCCTGGCCGCGCTGGCGCTGATCGGCGTGATCTTCTGGTGGGGCTGGGACTACGCCGTGCGCGGGCGGGTGCAGACCATGATCGGGCTCGAAAGCGTCTCGATGTTCTGGGCCTACCTGGCCATGCCCGTGGGGGCCGTGTTCAGCGCGCTGGGCATCGTGGGCAACCTGCTGGACCCGCAGCGCATGGAACTGGAGACCGCCCAATGACGGCCGTGATGATTTCCACCATGGTGCTGTGCTTTGCACTCACCGTGTCGGTGGCCGTGTCCATTGGACTGTCCGCGGTGCTGGGCATCCAGGTGGCCAATGCCCACATGCTGATCTCCGTCAAGGAGATGTTCAACTCCATCAACAAGTTTCCGCTGGCCGCCATTCCCTTCTTCATCCTGGCCGGCAACCTCATGGAAACCGGCGGCATCTCGCGCCGCCTGGTCGAATTTGCCAAGAGCGTGGTGGGCGGCGTGCAGGGCGGCCTGCCCATGACCTGCGTGCTCACCTGCATGATCTTTGCAGCGGTGTCGGGCTCGTCGGTGGCCACCACCTTCGCAATTGGCGCCATCCTGATCCCCGCGCTCATCAAGCACGGCTACCCTGTCACCTACGCCGCCGCGCTGCAGGCCACCAGCGCCGAACTGGGCGTGATCATCCCGCCGTCCATCCCGCTGATCCTGTACGGCGTGAGCGCCGAGGTGTCGATCGGTGAACTGTTCATTGCGGGCTTTGGGCCCGGCCTGCTGATCGGCGGTGCGCTGATGCTGTTTGTCTACCTGTACTGCAAGTGGAAGGGCTGGGGCAAGGCCGACGGCGATGGCCGCCTGGGCCTGGGCCGTGCCACGCTGCAGGCCGGCTGGGCCCTGCTGATGCCGTTGATCATTCTGGGCGGCATTTATGGCGGCGTGTTCACGCCCACCGAGGCATCGGCCGTGGCGGTGTTCTATGCGCTGATCGTGGGCGTGGTGATCTATCGCGAAATCCGCCTCAAGGACCTGTACCCCATCCTGCGCAAATCGGTGCTGTCGTCGGCCGTGATCATGTTCATCATTGCCAATGCCGGGCTGTTTGCCTTTTTGATCACGCGCGCCGGCGTGCCCGACGCGATCGGCCGCTGGCTGGAGGCCGTGCTGCAAAGCCCGGCGCTGTTCCTGCTGGGCGTGAACGCCGCGCTGTTCTTCATTGGCATGTTCATCGAGACCAGCGCCGCCATCATCGTGCTGGCGCCCATCCTGGCGCCGGTGGCCCAGCACTTTGGGGTGGACCCGGTGCACTTTGGCCTGATCATGGTGGTCAACCTCGCGCTGGGCATGATCACCCCGCCCTTTGGCGTCAACCTGTTCGCCGCCTGCACCGTGGCCAAGGTGTCGCTGGACCGCATCGTGGGGCACCTGATCCCGTTCGTGCTGGTGATCCTGGCCTGCCTGATGGTCATCACCTACGTGCCGTCACTGTCGCTCACGCTGCGCGACCTGGTTTACGCCCGGTAGAGCCCAACCGCGCGGTAGAATCCACCCAGTCAGGAGAGAGCCTCCCCAGGGGAGGCCGCCGAAGGCGCAGGGTCCCCCCGAACGCTCAGGCAAAAGGACTGACGAAGCGCCTCGCAAGAGGCGTTTCCTTGCTGGAGAGAGGCCGCCCCAGGGTGGCCCACCGAAGGAGCAAACGCCACATCGCTGGCGCGAATCTCTCAGGTAAAGCGGACAGCAGGGGCAGCCCATGGCGCCAGCCGTGGATTCCCTCTTTGCCCCGGAGACTGCCGCTTGTCTGCCACTGCCCAGGATCTTCTCAAAACCCCGCTGCACGCCCTGCATGTGGAACTTGGCGCCCGCATGGTGCCCTTTGCCGGCTACAGCATGCCGGTGCAGTACCCGGCCGGCCTGATGGCCGAGCACCACCACACGCGCCAGGCCGCCGGCCTGTTTGACGTCTCGCACATGGGACAGCTCAAGCTGCTGGGGCCCGACGCCGCCGCCGCCTTCGAAACCCTGATGCCCGTGGACGTGCAGGGCCTGGGCTACGACAACGGCGTCTGCAGGCAGCGCTACGGCCTGTTGCTGACCGAAGAGGGCACCATCATCGACGACCTGATGTTCGTCAACCGGGGCGAGGACATTTTCGTGATCGTCAATGGCGCCTGCAAGGCCGGTGACATCGCCCACATCCAGGCCCGCATCGGCAGCCGCTGCACCGTGCTGCCCCTGCCCGACCGCGCGCTGCTGGCGCTGCAGGGTCCGCAGGCCGTCAGCGCGCTGTCGCGGCTGCTGACCGGCGTGGACAAGCTGGTCTTCATGACTGGCGGGCATTTCATCTGGGAAGGCGCGGACCTGTTCATCACCCGCAGCGGCTACACCGGCGAAGACGGGTTTGAAATATCGGTCCCCGCCAGCCATGCCGAGGCGCTGGCGCGCGCGCTGCTGGCCCAACCCGAGGTCAAGCCCGTGGGCCTGGGCGCGCGCAACTCGCTGCGGCTGGAGGCCGGCCTGTGCCTGTACGGCAACGACATCGACACCACCACCACCCCCGTGGAAGCCGGCCTGACCTGGGCCATCCAGAAGGTGCGGCGCAGCGGCGGCGCGCGTGAAGGGGGCTTCCCGGGCGCGGCGCGCGTGCTGGCGCAGCTGCAGGGCGAAGGCCTCGCGCGCAAGCGGGTCGGCCTGGTGGCGCTGGAGCGCATCCCGGTGCGTGACCACACCGAGCTGCAGGACGCCAGCGGCCAGCGCATCGGCGAAGTCACCAGCGGCCTGCTGGGGCCCACCCTCGACAAGCCGGTGGCCATGGGCTACGTGGACGCCGCCCAGGCGGCGACCGGCACACGGGTGAATGCCATGGTGCGCGGCAAGGCCGTGCCCATGGAAGTCAGCGCCATGCCCTTTGTACCGACACGCTACTACCGCGGTTGAGTTCGCCGCGGTTAAATTCCCAGTTCAATTCTTCAATCAGGAGCACGCCATGACCATGAAATACACGCAGGACCACGAATGGATCCAGCTGGAAGACCACGAGGCCGCCACGGTGGGCATCACGCTGCACGCGCAGGACGCGCTGGGCGATGTGGTGTTTGTCGAACTGCCCGAAGTCGGTCGCGTCTATGCCAAGGGTGAGGTTGCGGGCGTGGTCGAGTCGGTCAAGGCCGCCGCCGACGTCTACATGCCCATCGCCGGCGAAGTGACCGAAGTCAACGAAGCCCTGCGCGCCGACCCCTCTCTGGCCAACACCGACCCGCTGGGCAATGGCTGGTTCTTCACCATCCTGATCAAGGACATGGCCGAGTTTGACGCCCTGATGGACGAGCCCGGCTACATCAAGTTCACCCAAGAGAACTCCTGAGAAAGCGCCACCATGCTGATGTCATCTGCGCGCCCGCTGGGCGAGCTGGAGAACCCGTCCGAATTTGTTGCCCGCCACATCGGCATTGGCCAAGCCGATGAAGCGCACATGCTCTCGGTCATCGGCGAGGTCTCGCGCCGCGCGCTGATCGATGGCATCGTGCCGCGCTCGATCGCACGCAGCCAGGCCATGAAGATTCCGGCGGCCATCACCGAGGCCGCAGCGCTTGACGAGCTGCGGACCATGGCGGGCAAGAACCAGGTCTTCAAGAGCTTCATCGGCCAGGGCTACCACGGCACCCACACGCCGGGGGTCATCCTGCGCAACATCCTGGAGAACCCGGCCTGGTACACGGCCTACACGCCCTACCAGGCGGAGATTTCCCAGGGCCGCATGGAGGCGCTGGTCAATTTCCAGACCATGGTCTGCGATCTGACGGGCATGCCCATCGCCAACGCGTCCATGCTCGACGAAGCCACCGCCGCTGCCGAGGCGATGACGCTGGCCAAGCGCAGCGTGAAGAGCAGGAGCAACCGCTTCGTGGTGGGTGGCGATGCGCACCCGCAGACCATCGAGGTGGTGCGCACGCGCGCGGCACCTCTGGGCATTGAAGTGGTGGTTGCCAATTCGGCGAAGGAATGGGAAGACGCGATGGCGGGCGACTTCTTCGCCGCGCTCATCCAGTACCCCGCCAGCAGCGGCTGGCTCCACGACTGGAGACCCGAGGTCGAGCGCATCCACGCCAGGCAGGCCGCCGCCATCTTCGCGGCTGATCTGCTGGCCCTCACCTTGCTGGTGCCGCCCGGCGAGATGGGCGCCGACATCGTGGTGGGCACCACCCAGCGTTTCGGCATGCCCATGGGCGCCGGCGGCCCGCACGCGGCCTACATGGCCTGCCGCGACGAGTTCAAGCGCTCGCTGCCCGGCCGGCTGGTGGGCGTGAGCGTGGATGCGCATGGCAACCCGGCCTACCGGCTGGCACTGCAGACCCGCGAGCAGCACATCCGCCGCGAGAAAGCCACGTCCAACATCTGCACGGCGCAGGTGCTGCCTGCCGTGGTGGCCAGCATGTACGCCGTCTACCATGGCCCGCAAGGCCTCAAGCGCATCGCGCAGCGCGTGGCCAGCTACACGGCCATCCTGGCCGCGGGCCTGGAGCAGTTGGGCTGGTCGCGCACGCAGATGCACCACCAGACGGCCTTCGACACGCTGGCCTACAAAACCGGCGATGCTACTGATTCGATAGCAGCACGTGCCCACTCCATGCGGACCAACCTGCGAAAAGCCTGGGACGAATACACCTGCATCTCGCTGGACGAAACCACCCGCCGCGAGGACGTGGAGCTGATCTGGAAGATTTTCGCCAAGGAAGGCCAGCCGCAGCCCAGCTTCGCCGCGTACGAGAAAGGCATCGAGCCGCTGATCCCCACCGAACTGCGCCGCACCAGCAGCTTCCTCACGCATCCGGTGTTCAACACCCACCACAGCGAAACCGGCATGCTGCGCTACATCCGGGCGCTCAGCGACAAGGACCTGGCGCTGGACCGCAGCATGATCCCCCTGGGCAGCTGCACCATGAAGCTCAACGCCACCAGCGAGATGATCCCCATCACCTGGCCGGAGTTCGCCCACATCCACCCGTTCGCGCCAGCCGACCAGCTGCAGGGCTATGCCGAGCTCGACGAGCAACTGCGCGCCTGGCTGTGCCAGGCCACGGGCTACGCCGGCATCAGCCTGCAGCCCAACGCGGGCAGCCAGGGCGAATACGCAGGCCTGCTGGCGATCAAGGCCTTCCACGAGAGCCAGGGCCAGGCGCACCGCAACATCTGCCTGATTCCCTCGTCGGCCCACGGCACCAACCCGGCCAGCGCGCAGATGGTGGGCATGCAGGTGGTCGTGACCCGGTGCGACGACAACGGCAACGTGGACATGGCGGACCTGAAGGCGAAGTGCGAACAGCACAGCGCCAACCTGGCCTGCGTGATGATCACCTACCCCAGCACCCACGGCGTGTTCGAGATGCAGGTCAAGGAGCTGTGCGCGCTGGTGCACCAGCACGGCGGCCGCGTCTACGTGGACGGTGCCAACATGAACGCGCTGGTGGGCGTGGCCGCGCCCGGCGAGTTCGGCGGCGACGTGAGCCACCTGAACCTGCACAAGACCTTCTGCATCCCGCACGGCGGCGGCGGCCCCGGCGTGGGCCCGGTCTGCGTGGTGGCGGACCTCGTGCCGTTTTTGCCGGGGCACATTCATTCCGTTCAGGCTGAGCCTGTCGAAGCCCTTCGACAGGCTCAGCCCGAACGGGCGGGCGTGGGCGCCATCTCGGCGGCCCCGCTGGGCAACGCCGCGGTGCTGCCGATCAGCTGGATGTACTGCCGCATGATGGGCGCCGAGGGCCTGAAGCAGGCCACCGAAGTCGCGATCCTCAGCGCCAACTACATCAGCGCGCGGCTCAAGGACCACTATCCCACGCTCTACGCCAGCGCGAACGGCCACGTGGCCCACGAGTGCATCCTGGACCTGCGCCCGCTCAAGGAGACCAGCGGCGTCACCGCCGAAGATGTGGCCAAGCGCCTGATCGACCATGGCTTTCATGCCCCCACGCTGAGCTTCCCTGTGGCCGGCACACTGATGGTGGAGCCCACCGAAAGCGAGACGCTGGACGAGCTCGACCGCTTCATCGACGCGATGATCGCGATCCGCGAGGAGATCCGCCGCGTGGAGCGCGGCGAGTGGCCGCGTGAAGACAATCCGCTCAAGCATGCGCCGCACACCGCGACTGCCCTGCTCAAGGGGGATTGGCCCCACGCCTATTCACGTGAAGTCGGGGCCGCCGTGCTGGATGCCACGCGCCATGCCAAATACTGGCCCCCCGTGGGCCGCGTGGACAACGTCTACGGTGACCGCAACCTGTTCTGCAGCTGCGTGCCGGTCAGCGATCTGGTCAGCGAGCACTGAGGGCCGCAATCAGCGCCGCGTCGAACAGCTCAGGCTGTTCGAACTGGACCCAGTGGCCCGCGCCGGGCAGCAGGGTCAGGCCGCGGAAATCAGGCGCGGCGCGCAAGGCCGGCTCCACTTCGGACATACGGCCCTGATAGAGCGCGTCTTCGGCACCATAGATCGCCCAGACCGGGCACGGCACATGGGCCAGCGCGCGCACCAGCGCATCGGTAAAAGCCAGGCTGCGGCCCTTCATGCGGTCGCGCACCACATTGGCCTTGTGCACTTCAAGCGCCAGCGTGTCGATGGATTCGGGCCAGAACAGCATCAGGGCAGCCAGATTGCTGCGATGAATGGCATCGCGCTGGGCCTCGTCTTCAATGTGCCGCCACGGGGTCAGGGACACCATGCGCCGGCTCGCCAGCCCCAGGCCGGGCGCCCCGATCACCACCAGCCGCCGCACGCGTTGCGGGTAGCGCGCGGCCAGCAGGCCGGCAGTCATGCCGCCAAACGAGAAGCCCGCCATGTCGCAGGGGTCGTTGCCAATCAGCGCCTGCAGGCCCGCTTCCAGCGGCTGCGGCAGCACATCGGCATCGCTGCCCCCCGGTGGCTGGGCTGAGTCGCCAAAGCCTGGCAGGTCCGGCGCCAGCACGCGGCGCCCCGTTGCCGCCAGGGCTTCCACGTTGCGGATCCAGTGGGTCCAGCTGCCGCTGCCGCCATGCAGCAGGACCAGCGGCTCGCCATGGCCCCAGCTGTGCCAGACCAGTTCGCCGTCCCCACAGGGGGTGGTCAGGCGTGTCGCCGCGGCGAGCACGCGCTGGATGCCGGGGAACAACGCCGGGGCGCTGGCGGTCATGCGGCCGTCAGACCTCACCCGCGGCGATCTGGCGGATGGCCTGTTCAAACACCTCGACCGGTTGCCCGCCCGAGATCAGGTGCTTGTTGTTGAAGATGATGGCGGGCACCGAATGGATGCCGGCGCTCAGGTAGTGCTGCTCCTGGGCCCGGACGTCGGCCGCGAACTCGTCGCTGGCCAGGATCTCGCGGGCGCGCGCGCCGTCCAGGCCGGCGGCCTCGGCCGCGCGCACCAGCACCTCGTGCGACTCGGGCGCCTCGCCATCGGTGAAATAGGCCTTCAGCAGGTTCTTCTTCAGCGCGTGCTGGCGGCCTTCTCCCTGGCCTTCGGCCCAATGCAGCAGGCGGTGGGCGTCAAAGGTGTTGTAGACGCGGCCGCGCCCCTCCTTGCGGAAGGTGAAGCCCAGCGCTTCGCCCCGCAGGCGGATGTTTTCACGGATCTGCTCCTGCTGGGCCGGCGTGGAGCCGTATTTCTGGGTCAGGTGCTCGGTGATGTCCTGGCCGCCTGGGGCCATGCCGGGGTTGAGCTCGAAGGGCTGGAAGTGCAACTCGGCCTTGACCTCGCCCTGGACGCGGTCGAGTGCCTGTTCGAGCGCGCTCAGGCCAATGGCGCACCATGGGCAGGAGACATCGGAAACAAAATCGATTTTCAGGGGAGTGGTCATGCGCGGGCCTCGCTGAGCAGCGCCGGCGGATCACTCGCCGGCCAAAGGGAACATCCTATGCTAACGGCCTTCCGATGACCTTGCACAAGCCACGCCGGGCCTGGCCCGCCCCCAGGGCCCGGCTCAGCGGCGCCGGTTGCCGGGGCTCAGAGCGCCGCCAGCGCGGCAATGGCCAGCGGGTAGCCCTGTACCCCAAAGCCGGCCATCACGGCCCGGGCTGCCGGCGAGATGTAGCTGTGATGGCGAAACGCCTCGCGCGCATGCACGTTGCTGATGTGCAGTTCGATCAGGGTCACGCCGGTACCCTTGATGGCGTCGTGCAGCGCCACGCTGGTGTGGGTGTAGGCCCCGGCGTTGAGAATCACGCCCACCGCGGTTCCGCCTGCCTGGGCCTGACCGGCCTCCTGGATCCAGTCCACCAGCACCCCTTCATGGTTGGTCTGGCGAAAGTCGAGCCTGAAGCCATGCACGGCGCAGGCATCGGCGCACAGCCGCTGGACGTCGGCCAGCGTTTGCGCGCCATAGACAGCGGGCTCGCGCGTGCCCAGCAGGTTCAGGTTGGGCCCGTTGAGGACGAAGGCGGTTTTCATCGGGATTTGAGCTCTTTGAGGAATTCGTGCACGAGCGTAGCAAATTCAACCGGCCGCTCGACCGCGCTCATGCGCCCGGTGTCCAGCGTGCGCAGGTCGGCGCCGGAGATGCTGCGGCACAGCGCCTCGGCGGTCTGCACCGAGATGCTGTCGTCCTGCGTTCCGGCCACCACCAGGGTGGGGCATCCGATCAGGGGGTTGCTGCTGCCGAAATCCACTTCCAGCATGGCCTCGCAACTGGCCACGTAGACGCTGGGATGGGTCGCCACCAGAGCGGCGCGCAGGCGGGCTGCCTTGGCGGCGCCGTCCGGGGTGGCGATGAAGGCCGGTGAGAACCAGTGCTTCATGGCTTCGTCGGCCACGGCCTCCATTCCCTGTTCCAGGGCCACCTGGGCCCGCGCCGTCAGGCGGGCACGGATGCTGTCATCAAAATAACTGGCGGAATTGGCCATCACGATGCAGCTCACCAGGTGCGGGTAGCGCACCGCCAGTTGCTGCCCGGTCATGCCGCCCATCACCAGCCCGACAAAGGTGACCGGGCCTTCCGAGTGCTCCTCGATCAGGGCGGCGGCGTCGTCGGCGAAAACCTCCATGGAATAGGGCCCGCGCAGTTGCTCCGAGCGTCCATGGCCGCGGTGGTCGTAACGCAGCACGGTGTAGCGCTTTTGAAGCAGGCTGGCCACGTCGTCCCACATCGTCAGGTCACAGCCCAGCGCATGGCTCAGCACGATGGTCGGTCCCTTGCCCTGCTTGACGAAGTTCAGTTGCGGCATGAATTCTTTTCCCTGACTTTGTTGCCCCTCGCGCATTGTGCCGCCAGATGCGGGCCCTGCCGATGAGGTTTGTGCGAATGGCGCTGCAGCTGTGGTCTGCCTGCCGCACAATGGTGCGCCCGCCTCATGAAAACACGCCACTTCGCCCAGTTGATTGCCCTGTCGGCCCTCTGGGGCGCATCGTTCCCCATGATCCGCATTGCCAGTCCGGCGCTGGGGCCTTTCGGGCTGGCTGGCATCCGCTGCCTGCTGGCCGCCGCCGTGCTGGGCCTGCTGATGCGCCTGCTGCGCCACCGATGGCCCGCGCGCGGCGCCTGGGGGCGCCTCACGGTGGTGGCCCTGCTCACCGTGGTGTCGCCGTTCGTGCTGTTCAATCTGGCGGGGCTGGTGTTGCCCGCGGGCTATTCGGCCGTTCTCAACGCAACGACTCCCTTGTTTGGCGTGCTGGGCGCGGCCGCCATGGGCGAGGAAAGACTGACACACCGCCGGCTCACGGGCTGCGCCGTGGGCTTTGCGGGGGTGGCGCTGCTGGTCCAGCTGGGGCCGGTGGCGGTCACGCTGCCCGTGGTGCTGGCCGCGCTGGCCTGCACCGTGGCCGCTGCGGCCTATGGCGTCGGCGCCATCCTGATGAAACGCGCCACGCTCTCCCACGAGCCCCTGCCCGCTTCGGCCACGGTCCATGTGGCGGCGGCGGTGCTGCTGGTGCTGCCTCTGGGTGCATCGGTGCCCGCCATGCAGTTCACGCCGGGGGCACTGATCGCGGCAGGCACCCTGGGGGTGATCACCTCGGGCCTGGTGTACTGGATCAGCATGCGGCTCATGCGCGTGATTCCGGCGACTGCCGCCACCTCGGCCGCTTTCATGATCCCCTTGTTTGGCGTGACCTGGGGCGGCCTGTTTCTGGGAGAGCCCGTGACCCTGGGCATGCTGCCCGGTTGTCTGCTGGTGCTGCTCGCCACGGCCCTGATCACCGGATTCAACCCTTTCCGGGGCGCCCCGCCCGAACCCTGACGCGGCAAAAGCGCAACACCACCGCTTTCATTTTCATAGCGGCTCTCATAGAATCCGCGCGGGCTACAGGCCATACCGACCCTTCATACCGTGCGAGCGTCCGTCCCCAGCTATTACGACATTCTCAAAGTCGCGCCCGATGCGCCGGCCGATGACGTGCGCGCCGCTTACCGGCGCATGGCCCAGCGCTACCACCCGGACAAGTCTCCTGACAACAGCTACGCGCCCCGCGTGATGGCCAACCTCAACAAGGCCTATGAGGTGCTGTCCGACCCGGTGCAACGCGAGGAACATGACCGCTGGATTGCGCGTGAATCCCATGCAGACCGCCCGCGAACCGGCCTGCGCACCCGCTTGAGCCGCCCCGCACCCCTGCCTGATTTGCAACAACGTGTGACACGCTGGCCCTGGTACCTGCTGTTCGCCACCATCAGTTGCGCCGTGGCCGCGGTCGGCACCGTGGCCTACAAAACCGTGCTGCCCGCCCGCACGGGCATGAGCATGATCGTTCAGGACTCCCAGGAGTCCGGCAAGGAAGGGCTGACCCTGAAACGGGCCATGTCGCTGCAGGTCTCCACCCGCTGAGGGCCGAGCTGGGCAGCTCCGGTCAGCCAGGCGCCGACGCCCGCTGCAGCGCATCGGCCTGGTGCGCGCAGGCCGTGGCCAGCACAGCCACCCCGGCCGCCACCAGGTACATCATCTCGTACCCCAACCAGGCCACCAGCGCGCCACCCGACAGCACCCCCAGCACGCCGCCACAGCCGTAGCCAATGACGGTGAACAGCGCCTGGCCGCGGCCACGCAGGCGGCCGGGAAAGTGCTGGCTGAGCAAGGCAATGCAGGCTGTGTGATGGGTGGCAAAGGTGAGCGCATGCAGCGCCTGGGCCAGCAAAAGGGCCACCAGCCAGCCGCCAAGCCCGGCCGTCAGCGCCATGCGCACCACCATGGCGAGGCCGCAAACCAGCAGCCAGCGCGTCATGGGAAGGCGGTGGATCCAGCGCCCCTGTGCGAAAAACCAGCCAATCTCCATCAACACCGACACCGACCAGAGCGTCCCGATCATCGCCTTGCTGTAGCCGCGGGCATCGAGGTAGAGCGACAGGAAACCATAGATCGAGAAATGCGCCATGACGTGAAAAAACAGCGACGCAAAGAACCAGCGCACCGCGGGCCGCCGCAGCACGGGGCCGATCGGTGCCCGGACGTCGCTGCCCTGCGCCGGCTTCTCGCGCACATCGGGCAGCCACCAGGTGCACAGCAGCACGGCGCCCAGCGTGATCGCGGTCCAGGCCGGGAAGTCCTTCATGCCCCGGCCCTCGAACCACGCGCCGGCCAGGAAGACCGTGAGCATGAAGCCCGCCGAGCCCCACAGGCGGATACGCCCGTAGCGGCCCCAGTCGCCCGCCACGAGATGAGCCATTGCCGCCTCGGTCAGCGACATCATCGAACTGGTATGCGTGAACAGCACCAGCAGCACCAGCCCCACCCACCAGGCGCTGCCCTCGACCCACAAGCCGGCAGACGCGACCAGCGCCACGGTCGCGCTCAGGCGCAGCAGCCGCACCCGTTCACCGCTGTGGTCACTCAGCGCCCCCCAGGCATACGGGGCAAAAACACGGGTCAGGCTCTGCACCGAGGTAAGCAAGCTGATCACCACGATGGGCAGGCCCAGGCTCTTGAGCCACAGCGGCAGATAGGGGTTGAAGAACCCGATGTGCGCGAAATAAGTGGCCGACAGCGCGGCAAACGGCAGCAGCGGACGGCGCGGTGCCGCGGCGTAAGCCACCTGGTCCTAAAGAAACGAGGATTGCAACTGGGGCGGCTCGGTGGCCACGTCGCTGTTCTGGGCGCGGTGGCGCAGCGCATGCTCCATCACCACCAGGGCCAGCATGGCCTCGGCAATGGGCGTGGCCCGGATCCCCACGCACGGGTCGTGGCGGCCCTTGGTGATGACCTGCGTGGCCTCGCCGCGGGTGTTGATGGTGTCGCGCGGGCTGATGATGGAGCTGGTCGGTTTGATGGCGATGGCCACGTCCAGGTCCTGCCCCGAGCTGATGCCACCGAGCACCCCGCCGGCGTTGTTGGTCTTGAAGCCTTCGGGTGACAGCGAGTCGCCGTGGGTGGTGCCACGCTGGGTCACGCTGGCAAAGCCGGCTCCGATTTCCACGCCCTTGACGGCATTGATGCCCATCATGGCCCAGGCGATGTCGGCGTCGAGCTTGTCAAACAGGGGCTCGCCCAGCCCCACGGGCATGCCGCTGGCCGTGACCCGGATGCGCGCGCCGCAGGAATCTCCGGCCTTGCGCAGGCTGTCCATGTAGGCCTCCAGGTGGCTCACATCCTCCACCGGCGCAAAGAACGGGTTGTTCGGCACATGGTCCCAGCTTTCGAAGGGCACGACGATCTCGCCCACCTGGGCCATGCAGCCGCGGAACGTGGTGCCGTATTTTTCCTTCAGCCACTTCTTGGCCACCGCGCCGGCGGCCACCATGGGCGCGGTGAGGCGGGCCGATGAACGCCCGCCGCCGCGCGGGTCACGCAAGCCGTATTTGCGCAGGTAGGTGAAGTCGGCATGGCCGGGCCGGAAGGTCTGCGCGATCTCGCTGTAGTCCTTGCTGCGCTGGTCGGTGTTGCGGATCAGCAGGCAGATGGGCGTGCCCGTGGTCTTGCCCTCGTAGACGCCGCTGAGGATTTCCACGGTGTCGGGTTCGTTGCGCTGGGTCACATGGCGGCTGGTGCCCGGACGCCGGCGGTCGAGGTCACCCTGGATATCGGCTTCGGACAGCACCATGCCTGGCGGGCAGCCGTCAATCACGCAGCCAATGGCCGGGCCATGCGATTCACCGAAATTGGTGACCGCGAAAAGTGTTCCAAAAGTGTTGCCGCTCATGGCCCGCATTATCGGGCAGGGCAAGCCACGGCCTGCGTGACGGCGCCAACCCTGTGATTTTTCACAGAGCTATTTTGTGGACTAATGTCCACTATGTGATAGCCAAGCCTCAAGGCCGCTTCTAGACTGCCTCCCATTCCCACAGCTGCTTCACGCTTTCACCTCAGGACTCCCATGAAAAGACGCCAACTGCTACTTTCGTCGCCCGCATGGGCCGCCAGCGCCGCTTTTTCAACCTACATTTCGCACGCGAGTGCACAAACAGCCTCGGGCACTCCCCTTGTCATCGGCTGCACCGCCGCCATGACCGGCCCGCTGGGCGGGTTTGGCCAGAACATGAAGCAGGGGGTGGACGCCGCCCTGCGCCAGATCAACGCCCGAGGCGGCGTTCAGGGCCGGCCCCTGAGCTTTGAAGTGCTGGACGATGCCTATGTGCCCGCGCGCAGCGTGGAGAACGCCAGGAAACTGCTGGCCGACAGCAACATCGTCGCGCTCATGGGCTGCCTGGGCACGCCCAACAATGCCGCGATTTCGCCGCTGATCGAGGCGGCGGGCACGCCGCACCTGGCGCCGCTGACCGGCGCTTCCAGCCTGCGCAAGGGTGACCTGCGCCACGTGTACCACGTGCGCGCCAGCTACACCGACGAAATGAACCGGTTGGTGGAAAACCTGGTGTCCATGGGCATCAAGGACCTGGCCATGGTGTACCTGGACAACGCCTACGGCAAGGAAGTGGCGGGCGATGCCACGCGCGCGCTGACCAGCGCCGGCATCAAGGCCGTGGCCATGGTGGCCCTGGCCACCGACGGCAAGAACCTGGACAGCGTGGTCGCCAGTGTGCTCGCGGCCAAGCCCTCGGCGGTGCTGCTGGGCACGGCCGGCGCGGCCACCACCGGGCTGGTGGCCAGCCTCAAGCAGGCCTCGCCCATGATCCCCATTGCCGGCATCAGCGCGGCCCTGACCCAGGACGGCATCCGCAAGCTCGGCCCCGCAGCCCAGGGCATTGCCATCACCACGGTGTTTCCGGACGCCAACCACACCAAGCACCTGGTGGTGCGCGAGTACCAGGCCGCCATGCGCGCGATGGACCTGCAGGTGTTCTCCGGTGGCAGCCTGGAGGGCTACATCAACACCCGCATCATGGCTGAGGCGCTGAGCCGCGCAGGCCGCGCGCCAACCCGTGACAAGGTGCGCCAGGCCCTGGCCTCGCTGCGCAATTTCGACGTGGGCGGCTTCAATGTGGACTACGGCTCGGCCAACCCCCATGTGGGCTCGAAATTCGTGGACCTGGGCGTGCTGTCATCCGACGGCAGGCTCAAGAGCTGACCCGCAGCGCGCGGCATGCCATGACCCTGGCTCAGGACAGCAGCACGGATCGCGCGGAAGTCCTGGCGGTCGACGCCCTGGACGACATCGCGGCCCAGCTGATCCGGGCGCACGGCCCCAGGGTGCCGTGTGAGTTCCTGGACTGGATCGGGCTGGAGGCCACGCTGCATGTGCGAAGCCTGATTCGCCACTCGATGAAGGACCCTGGCTTCGCGCGCCAGATGCAATCCAGCGTGGCGGAAAGCACCGTGCGCAGGCTCGTGCACCGCTGGCTCGCGCCCCAGCTGCGGGCCCGCTTCAACGCACTGCTGCCCCCTGTTCAGGTCGGCGGCGATGGGGCCGCGCAACCGCAGCGCCAGGACGCCTGGCAACGCACCGCCCCTTCTGCGCTGGACCTGCTGCGGACCTGACCCGCTGGCTCAGGGCTGGTAGGACCCGATCAGCCGGCCATAGGCCTGCGCACCCCGGCTGGACATCTTGCGGTCCCCGAGGAAGGCCGAGTCATACAGCGCGCCGAGCACCAGGCTGTGCAGCTCGTACATCAGCAGGTCGATGTCCAGGCCCGCGCGCAGATGCCCCTCGTCCATGGCCTGCACGATGGTACGGCGCATCATGGACCGCCAGCCAAAGACGCCCTCGACCAGGGCCTGGCGCAGCTCCTCGTCCACCGGCTCCAGGCTGAAGGCCGCCGCCTCGTGAATGGAGGCCCCCACGCTGGCATAGCTGGCCACCAGTTCGAACCAGCGCAGCATGATGGCGTCCAGCCGGGGCAGGCCCCGCGGCTTTTGCATGGCCGGCAGGAAGATGCCCGCCAGAAAGCGGCGGCCGTACTCCTCCACCACAGCCAGCTGCAGCGCCTCGGACGAGCCCGACCGCGCAAACACCCCGCTCTTGGAGATCTGCAGCAGATCAGCGACCCCGCGCATGGAAATGGCACCAATCCCGCGCTCCCGGGCAATGCCAAGCGCGGCCTCGATGATGGCGGCGCGCGTCATTTCACTCTTGCGAGTCTTGGCTTCCATGGCCGGATTTTAGTGCGCGCGTCCACATTTCCGATGGAACGCTTCATGCTTGATGTTGCGGTGCAGCAACCACGATTTGCTGATGGAGAATCCCCATGCTTGACCGCACGCAAACCAAGTTCTCACACGTCAAACCCACTGACACACCCTTTGTCTCAGGCGGGTTGCGTGACTTCTTCCTGTACCGCGACCTCGGGGTCGCCGAGGCCACCAACGGCAAGGTCATCGCGCACCTTGTCAAGGCCAACATGGCACCAGAAACAGGCACGGGCTGGCACCGACATGAAGCGGACTTCCAGATCGTGATCATGGTCAAGGGCTGGGCCAGGTTCATGTACGAAGACAAGGAAACCCTGGTGGAGGCCGGCGATGTGGTGCACCAGCGTCCCGGCATCCGCCACTACCTGTTCGACTACTCGCCCGACATGGAGTACCTGGAGATCGTCTCGCCCGCGGACTTCAAGAGCATTGACGTGGACCCGGTCTGCGACATCCCCGCCCCCACCCCCTGGAAATAGCCCCCAAGTTCCAGTGACACCGCGGAACCGGCTCCGCCGGGCCGCTGGTGTCGCCCCCCAGTGGGGGGAGGCGGCCAAAGGCCGCTTCGGGGGGCGTCAAAACTCCGCATCGAGCTCGTCAATCTCGTCGGGTTCTTTTTTGGCGGCGGCCACCCACTCCTTCATGGCGGGCAGTTCCATCACGCGCTTGCAGTAGGCCACGCTGGTCTTGTCCAGCGGCACGTCGTAGGTGAGAAAACGCGTCACCACGGGCGCATACATGGCATCGGCCACGCCCGGGGTCTTGCCAAACAGGAAGGGCCCGCCATAGGCCGCCAGGCATTCTTTCCAGATGGCCAGCACGCGGTCGATGTCGCCCTGCGCGCGCGACCACACCTTGAAGTTCGGGAAATGGGCCTTGAGGTTCATCGGCAACGCGCCGCGCAGCGACGAAAAGCCCGAATGCATCTCGCCGCAGATGGCGCGGCAATGCGCGCGCGCCTTGGCATCGGCCGGCAACAGGCCGGCCTTGGGCTTGACCTCGTGCAGGTATTCGCCAATGGCCAGCGTGTCCCAGACCTTGATGCCGTTGTGCAGCAATGAAGGCACCAGCATGGACGGCGCCAGCAGCAGCATCTCGGCCTTCATGGCCGGGTCATCGGGCGGGATGACCTTTTCGGTGAAGTCCAGCCCCGCGAATCGGGCCATCAGCCAGCCACGCAGGGCCCAGGCGCCGTAATTCTTGCTGCTGATGGTGAGAACGGCTTTGGCCATGGGAGCTCCGGGTGGTGGGACAGCGGGAAACGCCTCAGTTTTGAGCAAGGGCTGTGCCAGTTCGGTGCATTGGAAGCATTCAGGGCCCATGCTGGCCCGCAACTTGCCTGCACGTGAACAGCGGGTCACAAGCCCGTCCGAGCAAACGCACCACGTCAGGAAGCCCATGCTGTATCAGGCCTATCAAACCCAGTCCGACCTGATGTCGCCTTTTCGCCTGCTGGCCCAGACCACCAGCGCCGGCCTCTGGCTGCGCCAGACCGAAGGGTCGGTCATGCGCAAACTCTCGGCCGCCAGCGAGGTGTTCTCGCGGATGCGGCTGACGCATTCCCGCCCCGCCTTCGGCATCGGCAGCGTCATGGTGGGCACGGACGAAGTGCCCGTGACCGAGGAAAAGACACTGGCCCTGCCCTTTGGCACGCTGCTGCACTTCAAGAAGGAAGGCATCACCGGCCAGCCGCCGGTGCTGCTGGTGGCGCCGCTGTCAGGCCATTTCGCCACCTTGCTGCGCGAAACCGCGCGTACCCTGCTGCAGGACCACGACGTCTACATCACCGACTGGCACAACGCCCGCGACGTGAGCCTGCGCCACGGCGCTTTCGGGCTGGACGACTACATCGACTACATGATGCAGTCGATGGCCGCGATCGGCCCCGGCGTCCACGTGGTGGCGGTCTGCCAGCCCTGCGTGGCGGCGCTCGCCGCCACCGCGATCATGGCCGAGGACAACCACCCGGCCCAGCCGCGCAGCCTCACCCTCATGGCCGGCCCGGTGGACTGCCGCGTCAACCCCACGGGCGTCAACACGCTGGCCACCAGCAAGCCCATTGAGTGGTTCGAGCAGAACCTGATCAGCCACGTGCCCCTGCCGCACGCGGGCTACATGCGCCGCGTGTACCCGGGCTTTGTGCAGCTCAGTGCCTTCCTGAGCATGAACCTGGAGCGCCACAAGCAGCAGTTCCGCAACCTGTACCACCACCTGGTGCAGGGCGAGGAAGAGCAGGCCAACGTCATCCGGGTGTTCTATGACGAGTACCTGGCCGTCAATGACCTGCCCGCCGAGTTCTACCTCGAGACCGTTGAAAAGGTGTTCCAGACCTATGACCTGCCCCTGGGCAAGCTCAGCTACCGGGACCGCATCGTCAACCCCGCGGCCATCCGCCGCACGGCCCTGCTCACGGTGGAGGGCGAGCGCGACGACATCTGCTCGGTGGGCCAGACCGTGGCCGCCCAGGACCTGTGCACCGGCATCCGGCCCTACATGAAAACCCACCACATCCAAGTGGGCGTGGGCCACTACGGCGTGTTCAGCGGCCGCCGATGGAACCAGCAGATCTACCCGCGGGTGCGCGAGGTGATCCACGCCAGCATGGGCTGAGGCCGGCCCTGTTGCCGACTCTGTTGCCGACCCTGTTACTTTCGCTGACAGACATTCGGCGTATGGACCGGCGCTTTTTTCGGCATGCATGCGCAAAATGGACAGCTGAAACACAGCGATCGTCAGGAGAACACCATGTCGGATGCCACCCCCGCCTTCATCCCCACCGCGGCCGAGCTGGCCTTGCTGCGCCGGCTCGCCGCAGGCGAGCCCATGCCCTTCCCCGAAGACATCAAGCGGGATTTTTCAGACCGGTTGTATGAGAACGGCTTCGTCACCGTCGGCCTGGACGGCGGGCTCGCGCTCAGCGACCACGGGCGCGCATTGCTGCAAAGCCCGATCGAGGAATAGGCGCCAGCCTATCCCTGGCTGGCCTCTTCCTCGCCCGGCCAGTCGCGGATGTAGGCCTTGAGCATCTTGTTCTCGAAGTTCTGGCTGTCCACCACGGCCTTGGCCACGTCGTAGAAGCTGATCACGCCCATCAGCATTTTCTTGTCCATCACGGGCATGTAGCGCGCGTGGCGGTCCAGCATCATGCGGCGCACCTCGTCGAGCTCGGTTTCGGCGGTGCAGGTCAGGGGCGCGTCGTCCATGGCCTTGCGCACCAGCGTGCTGCCCACGGCACCGCCGTTCTTCACCACCATCTGGATCACCTCGCGGAAGGTGAGCATGCCCACCAGGTCGCCATGCTCCATGACCACCAGGGAGCCAATGTCTTTTTCGGCCATGAGCTCCACGGCGCGGGACAGGGGCTCGTCGGGCGTGGCGGTGTACAGGGTGTTGCCCTTGACGCGCAGGATGTCGCTGACTTTCATGGTGTTCTCCTCTGGCTGCTGAGCTTCAAACGAATATAGCCCACAATGCCGGGCTATTCCATAACAGAGTTACCCGGAGAGACAACCATGCCCGGCTATTCCGACCCCGGCTTTGACACCCTGGCGCTGCATGCCGGTGCCGCGCCCGACCCCGTCACCGGCGCCCGCGCGGTGCCCATCCACCTGACCACCTCGTTCGTGTTCGAGTCCAGCGACCATGCGGCCGCGCTGTTCAACCTGGAGCGCGCGGGCCATGTCTACAGCCGCATCAGCAACCCGACCAACGCGGTGCTGGAGCAGCGCGTGGCCGCGCTCGAAGGCGGCATTGGCGCCATCGCCACTGCCAGTGGCCAGGCCGCGCTGCACCTGAGCGTGGCCACGCTCATGGGCGCGGGCTCGCACATCGTGGCCAGCACCGCGCTGTATGGCGGCAGCCAGAACCTGCTGCACTACACCATGCGCCGCTTCGGCATTGAGACCACCTTCGTCAAACCCGGCGACATCGACGGCTGGCGCGCCGCCATCCGGCCCAACACCAGGCTGCTGTTTGGCGAGACCGTGGGCAACCCCGGCCTGGACGTGCTGGACATTCCCACCGTGAGCGCCATCGCCCACGAGGCCGGCGTGCCGTTGCTGGTGGATTCAACCCTCACCTCCCCTTACCTCATGAAGCCGCTCGAACTGGGCGCCGATCTGGTCTACCACTCGGCCACCAAGTTCCTGAGCGGCCACGGCACGGTGATTGGCGGCATCGTGGTGGACGGCGGCAGCTTTGACTGGGACGGGCCCAAGGCCGCCGGCCGCTTTGCCGAACTCACCGCGCCCTACGACGGCTTTCACAACATGGTGTTCAGCGAGGAGTCCACCGTGGGGGCCTTCCTGCTGCGCGCGAGGCGCGAAGGCCTGCGCGACTTTGGCGCCTGCATGAGCCCGCACACGGCCTGGCTGATCCTGCAGGGCATCGAGACCCTGCCCCTGCGCATGGAACGCCACATGAGCAACACCCGCCGCGTGGTGGAGTTCCTCGCCAGCCAGCCCTTTGTGGCGCGCGTGGGCCACCCCATGCTCCAGAGCCACCCCAGCCATGCGCTGGCGCACAAGCTGCTGCCCAAGGGCGCGGGCTCTGTGTTCAGCTTTGACATCAAGGGCAACCGCGAGCAGGGCAAGACCTTCATTGAAACCCTCAAGGTCTTCAGCCACCTGGCCAATGTGGGCGACTGCCGCTCGCTGGTGATCCACCCCGCCAGCACCACGCATTTCCGCATGAGCGACGAAGCGCTGGCCGCCGGCGGCATCAGCCAGGGCACGATCCGCCTGTCGATCGGGCTGGAAGACCCCGACGACCTGATCGACGACCTCAAGCGCGCGCTCAAGGCCGCCGAGAAAACCCACTAATTCCGTTCGGGCCGAGCTTGTCGAAGCCTCGCGAGCCCTTCGACAAGCTCAGCGCGAACGGCCAGGAGATCTGCCATGGAAATTCAAGTCAACGGTCATACCACCTACTGCTACACCGGCGGCAAGCCCTTTGATGCGGCCAAGCCCACCGTGGTCTTCATCCACGGCGTGCTCAACGACCACAGCGTCTGGATTCTGCAGACCCGCTACCTCGCCCACCATGGCTGGAACGTGCTCGCCGTGGACCTGCCGGGCCACTGCCGCAGTGCGGGCGAAGCCCCCGCCACGGTCGAAGCCGCCGCCGATTTCATCGCCGCCCTGCTCGACGCCGCGGGCGTGGCCCAGGCCGCGCTGGTGGGCCACAGCTGGGGCTCGCTGATTGCGCTGGAAGCCGCGGGCCGGCTGAAGCAGCGCGTGAGCCACCTGGTGCTGGTGGGCACGGCCTTTCCCATGAAGGTGTCGCCCGCGCTGCTCGAGGCCTCGCTGAACGAGCCCATGAAAGCGCTGACCATGATCAATGTGTTCAGCCGCAGCACGCTGGCCGCGCCGCCCTCGGCGCTGGGCCCGGGCACCTGGGTGTATGGCGCTAGCATGGCGCTGGGCCGGCGCGTGCTGGCCAGCAACACCCAGGCCAATGTGTTCCACCGCGGTTTCAAGGCCTGCAACGACTACGCCAACGGCGAAGCCGCCATGGCCCAGCTCACCTGCCCCGTGCTGTTTGTGCTGGGCGCGCAAGACCAGATGACCCAGGCCAGGGCCGCGCAGCCGCTGATCAAGCAGGCGCAGGCCAGTGGCAAGACCCTCAGGATCGCGACGCTGCCCGTGGGCCACCACCAGATGAGCGAAACGCCCGACGACACGCTGTTTGCGATCCGCGACTTCCTGCGGGACGCGGCCTGACTGCTATACAAAGGATAGCTGAAAGTGCCCGCCCAGCCTGGACTCCAGGCCTAAAAGGCTCTTATTGCTGCTGCTGGGACTGCAACATCGCGCCCATGTTCTGGTGAATGAGCTGGATGGCCTTGAGCGGCCGCACCATGACCTTGAAGTCGGTGATCTTGCCGTCGTCGCCCCAGCGGATCATGTCCACGCCGTTCACGGTGATGCCCGCAAGCTCCAGCTGGAACTCCAGCACCGCGTCGTTCGGCCCTTCGAGTTCACGCACATAGCGGAACGACGGATCGCCAAACACCTTGAACGCGGCGCCCAGGTACTGCAGGGTCACGGCCTTGCCGGCCTGCGGCGTGTGGACCACCGGCGAGTGAAACACCACGTTGTCGGCCAGCAATGCAGACAGGCCTTTGAGGTCGCGGTTCTTGAGGATCTGGTGCCAGGCGGCCAGGGTAGCGTGGGTCATGACGGGCTCCGTAAATGAGCCTCTATTCTTGCACCGGCCACGGTGTATAACCGGCCGATGCGTTTGCACCCTCCACTGCCGCTGCCGCTGCCCGCGCGCGAACTTGCGGGCCCGTTGCCATGACCCTCGTTCTCGACAGCATGGCGGCCGCCGTCGAGCTGCTGCTCAGTGAAGTTGAAGGCGACATCGTGCTGGGCCTGCCGCTGGGCATCGGCAAGCCCAACCCGTTCGTGAACCTGCTGTACCAGCGCATCAAGGCCACGGGTGACACGGCCCGGCCCCGGCGGCTCAAGATCATCACCGCGCTGTCGCTGGAAAAGCCCGTGGGCCACAGCGAGCTGGAGCAGCACTTTCTCGACCCGCTGGTGGCGCGCGTGTTCAGGGACTACCCCGACCTGGACTACGTGAAAGACCTGCGCGCCGGCACGTTGCCGCCGCACATCGAGGTCAGCGAATTCTTCTTCAAGACCGGCGACTACCTGGGCAACGCCCGCGCGCAGCAGGCCTACATCTCCACCAACTACACCTTCGTGGCACGCGACATGGTGCACCTGGGCGTGAACGTGATCGCCCAGGCCGTGGCGGCGCGCGAACAATCGGATGGGTTGGTGCTGTCCCTGTCGGGCAACCCCGACGTGACGCTGGAGCTGGTGCAGCGCTGCGCCGAACAGTCGCAGCCCCTGTTCACGGTGGGCGTGATCAACCGGCAGCTGCCCTTCATGCCCGGCAGCGCCGTGACGCCCGAGGGCTTCTTCAGCCTGGTGGTGACCGACCCGGCCGCCACCCACACGGTGTTTGCGCCGCCCAATGGCAAGGTCAGCACGGCCGACTACGCGATCGGCCTGCACGCCAGCAGCCTGGTGCCCGATGGCGGCACGCTGCAAATCGGCATTGGCGCGCTCGGCGACGCCATTGCCCAGGCGCTGATCGTGCGCGGGCGCCACGGTGCCGAGTACCGGCGCATGCTCGAAGGGCTGTGCCCCGATGGCCTGGCCGGGCGCGAGCTGGGCGGCTTTGCGCAGGGGCTGTACGGCTGCTCCGAAATGTTTGCCAACGCGCTGCTGCGGCTGATCGACGCCGGCATCATCCGCCGCCAGGTGTTTGACGACCTGGGCCTGCAGCGGCTGGTGAATGCGGGCGCCTTCCCGGGCGGCGCGGTCAGCCCCGGCGGCATCACGGCGCTGCTGGAGGCCGGGCGCATTCCGGCCCGGCTGCGCGCGCAGGACCTGCGCTTCCTGCAGCGCGCTGGCGTGCTGCAACCTGGCGTTGACCTCTCGGACAACGGCGCGGTGTTGACGGTGGGCAACGCGGCCCTGCCCAACCAGCTCGACGACGCAGCCAACGTCAAGGCCTTGCACGATGCGGGGGGCCTGGGCACCCAGCTGGCCGGCGGCGTGGTGCTGCATGGCGGCTTCTTCCTGGGCCCCACCGACTTTTATGAACGCCTGCGCACCATGGCACCCGAGGCACTGGCGCAGATTGACATGACGCGCGTGGAATTCATCAACCAGCTGTATGGCGATAGCGAGCTCAAGGCCGCGCAGCGCACCGGCGCGCGCTTCATGAACACCGCCATGATGGTCACGCTGCTGGGCGCGGCCATCTCCGACGGGCTGGACGACGGGCAGGTGGTGTCGGGCGTGGGCGGGCAGTACAACTTTGTGGCCATGGGCCATGCGCTGCCCGACGCGCGCTCGGTGCTCATGCTGCGCGCCACGCACGAACACAAGCACGGCCTGCGCAGCAACATCGTCTGGAACTACGCCCACACGACCATCCCGCGCCACCTGCGCGACATCGTGGTCACCGAATACGGCGTGGCCGACCTGCGCGCCCAGCCCGACGGCGAGGTGATCGAGCGGCTGATCGCCATTGCCGACTCGCGCTTCCAGCAGGCGCTGGTGCAACAGGCCCAGGCCGCGGGCAAGCTGGCCGCCAGCTACACCGTGCCCGAGCGCTACCGCCACAACCTGCCTGAGCGGCTTGACGCGCAACTGCACCCCTGGAGCGAAGCCGGCCTGCTGCCCGACTTTCCGTTCGGCACCGACCTGACGGCCGACGAGCTGCACATCGTGCGCGCGCTCAAGCGCATGCAGCGCGCCACCAGCCACCCGGGCGAGCTGGTCAGCATGGTGCTCAAAAGCCTGTGGACCGACCGCGAGGCCCCGCCCGCCTACCTGCAGCGCCTGGGCCTGGACGAAGCGGGCAGCTTCAAGAAGCTGTTCCTGCGCAAGCTGTTTTCAGGCAACCTCTGAGCGCCTGGCAAACCAGGCGTGGATCAGCCCCGCCTGATAGAACCGCACCGGCGGCTCAAAGCCCCCCGACGCAATGATCGACGCCACGGTGTCTGGCGGCAGCACCGCCACATCGCTCGCGTAGGCCTTGCGCACGCGCTCCAGCATCTCGGGCGTCACGTCGGCCGACGCCATCATCGTCATCCAGACCTGCAGAAGCGCCTCGTAGCTGGCGGTGCCGGTCTGCGAGGCCAGATCGGAACTCGCGAGCACGCCGCCCGGCCGCAGGCGCGTGGCGATGCCGCGGAAGAACGCCGAACGCGCCGCCCGGTCCAGAATGAACTGGGACACCAGAAAGCAGGTGGCGGCGTCAAACCCGTCCGTGTCCGCCAGCGAGTCCAGGTAGCCCTCATGGAACTCGCAGCGCGAGGCAAAGCCCTGGGCCACGGCCTTGTCGCGGCACACCTGCAGCATGGCACCAGAAGGCTCCACCGCCACAAAACGCCATGCGGGATGACGCCGCGCCAGATAGGCCATCTCCTCGCCCGTGCCGACCCCCACACAAAGAATGCGTGCATCGGGCGCCAGCCCCGCAAACACCGCCTCCACAAGGAACAGCAGCCCTTCGCGGATGGGCGCTGTCTTGGCCCACTGCTGGTCGTAGCTGGCCGCCTGCTGGTCGAAGATGGCCTTGATTTCGTCGGTATGCATATCGGGTGACAACTCGTTTGGGTTTTGGATGGCTCCATCGTCTCAGAGGTTGGAGCCTATTCAAGAGGAGGGGCGTTTCACTACCCGACGACAATTGAGCCATCGCTGAGGTGCGCGGCGAACGCTTCCGGACCGTCATGGTCTTCAACGGCAAGAGAGATGACAATTTCGCCAACCTCGCCGAGTCCAAGGCGAAGCGATTTCTCGGGTTCCAGGTCAATCGAAGTGACTTCGGCGTTCACCAACTCCGATATAGGCCTGGACACTGGAAGGTTCGTGAAGCTACGTAACGTGATCTTCGCCGGCCCAATTCTCTTTGCCATGAGCACTCTCTCCGTTAGGTAGGAGTGTCAACGAAACTGAGGCAAGCTCCATGTCCGCGTCGATTGACCTGTTAAACGGCTTGACGTTGGAGGGAATCATTGGGGCCTTTGCTTCGAACGCAGCTTCTTGGCGCTGACCAGAACGATGCTAAGAGTGCAAAACAGCGTTGAGCCCGAAACCGCGGCCAGAAGCATCAGCGTCAATATCGCGAAGTTTCCATCGACACCCCGAGACGCCTCAAAAAAGCCTTGCATGCTCCCAAAATGGCGAAAAAAGAAGATGAGCACCGCTACATTGAAGACTAAGCTAGCGATTGCTGGCGAGAGCTTCAGCAGTAGTGCGCGATCTTTTCTCATACCGTTTAACGTGAAAGAAACCGGCGACCAGGACCAGCTGCGCGCGGACGCACTTGGGGATTCGTATTGACCGAGAGGTCATGCCGCATCCCGTGTCCTCCTTCGCGCAATCTTCGCACCGACATCCATTGTTCTACGTTCAAGTTTCCTCGGGACGACTTCGCCCAGCGGAGCATCGGGGGACTTCTTCCAGCGCCGAGGCGGAGTTGCTTTCACCGCGTTTTCCGCTGCAATCAAAAAGTCCTGATCGGTTTCGCCTCGAGTTGAGGTCAACCCGCGCTCCTCAGCGCGCCGCCGCCTGCGGACTTCCTTCAACTTGTTCCTTCGGATGGACTTCCGCGAGCCTTTGTCGTGCTCGCCGTAAATATTCCGGCGATCCCTAAGGTAGCTAAGGCGCTTCTTCTGCTGCGGCGTCATCGTGCAGCATGACGTCGGAAAGGGCCGGCGGTCATTTTCTTGCCTTTGCAGAGGAGCCGATGCACGCAATGTTAGACCTCAAGAGGGTGATCCCATCGCAGTACCAAAGCGACTCGCCATTGATCCGAACAGGGAAGCTTTTGTGCCTAGCCAAGACTTGAATCCAGGATAGCGGGTACCTGACCCGCCTTCGACCTCCAAGACGGTACCCATTGGCAGGTTTTCTCCGACACCTGTCAATAGCAGCACCACAAAGTCATCTCCCGCCGGCTCACACAACGGCAAGGCGAAGTCCAACAACGACGGACGAATATAGGCGTCTGCTGAATGTGTAGCAAGTGCCGCAAGATTGTCAGGCGGAAGAATGGACAGCATGCCAGGCTTCTCCGAATCATTCCCGTACTCGTTCCAGAACGCTGTGAGCCGAGCAGACAGAGACGGCTTGTAGTCTGCACCTAGACGTAGCTCGGTTATAGGCAGTATGGTCGCTGGGAATTCTCCGTGTACAGGCGCGAATCCGTCGCACTCCTGATAGAACTCAACGAGTTCGCCAGGAAGCTGCTTTTCCTTTGAGAGGACCGCCGCAGCTGGGTTGGGTGATCGTGAATACCCCTCCCAATTCCCAGCTGACTGATTCAAATTGCGAAGGCACTCCGATACGAACTCTGACATTGGCAATGCTACGAGGTCTTGGGCGAGTGAGCGCTGTTCCCGCACACCTTTAACAGTACCTGCGATGACTTTTCCCATCCGAAGAATGTCGAATATTCCCATTTACCGTCCTCCTTTAACTGATTCTCGAAGTACGCCCGCTCTATGTGGCGTCTACGTACATGTAACCGACGCCCAAGGGATCGGTTGGCTTTACTTCGATACCCATACAAGACCTAACCCAACTTGTAGCGCAATAAATGCTCGATAAGCTGGAGCGTGCTCGATTTTCTGGACACAAAATCCTCCTGAAATTGGCCTTTGCAATTTCCTTTTTTCGAAGACTATTACACAAATAAGCAGGCCTAAACGAACGGCAAAAATCCAGCGCCGACCTTTGCGGCCTGTCCGCCTGCTCGACCCGATCAAAAGGTCAGCGCGCGCGTACGTGGTCTCAGAACTATAGCCTCGACACCAGGAAAACCTGCCTGACCAAATCCGGCTTTCTTCCGCTCGCACACCCAACGCGCGGCAACGGATTCGGCATCGATTCCCCTGGCCAGGGGCAGTTGAACGCCACGCAGTCCGACGCGGTATAACGCCGCATGTCTTTTGCCGCCTCGACCATCACCCCCGCGCTGTCCCCCGACCGCGCGCAGGCCCTTGCCGCCAGCCTTGACCTGCGCGACCTGCCGGCCGACTTCTACGCCAACCCCTACCCCGTGTACGCGCTGCTGCGCCAGACCGAGCCGGTCAAGCGCATGCCCGACGGCTCGTATTTCCTCACGCGCCATGCCGACCTGGTGGCGGTGTACCGCGACGCGCAGACCTTCAGCTCCGACAAGAAGGTGGAGTTCGCGCCCAAGTACGGCGCCGGTTCCTCGCTGTTCGAGCACCACACCACCAGCCTGGTGTTCAACGACCCGCCGCTGCACACGCGCGTGCGCAAGCTCATCATGGGCGCGCTCACGCGCCGCGCCATTGCCGACATGGAGCCCGGCCTGGTCGAGCTGGTGGACCGGCTGCTGGACGCCATCGAGGCGCGCGGTGGCGGCGACCTGATCGAGGACTTTGCATCGGCCATCCCGGTGGAAATCATCGGCAACCTGCTGGGCGTTCCGCATGCCGACCGCGGCCCGCTGCGCGACTGGTCGCTGGCCATCCTCGGTGCGCTGGAGCCCCGGCTGACGCCGGAGCAGGACGCGCTGGGCAACCGCAGCGTGAGCGAGTTTGTGGCCTACCTGCGCGAGCTGGTCAAGCACCGGCGCGCCCACCCCGGCGACCCCGAGCACGACGTGCTCACGCGGCTGATCCAGGGCGAGTCGGCGGGTGACCGGCTCAGCGAGGTGGAGCTGCTGCAGAACTGCGTGTTCATCCTCAACGCGGGCCACGAGACCACCACCAACCTGATCGGCAACGCCCTTGTCACACTGCAGGAATGGCCGCAGGCCAAGGCCGATTTGCTATCAAAAATGCAGCACGCAGTGGCCGCCCCTTCTGGACTTGAAGCACTTTTGACCCTTGCCGTGGACGAATTCCTGCGGTTTGAGTCGTCCAACCAGCTGGGCAACCGCCGCGCCCTGCGGGCCTGCGAAATTGGCGGTGTGCTGCTGGAAGAAGGCGCGCTGGTCACCCTGTGCATAGGCGCCGCCAACCGCGACCCGGCCCAGTTTGCCCACCCCGACCAGCTGGACCTGGCGCGCGAGAACAACCGCCACCTGGCGTTCGGCTTTGGCATCCACCAGTGCGCGGGCCTGAGCCTGGCGCGGCTCGAAGGCCGCGTGGCCATCGGCCGCTTTTTGCAGCGCTTTCCGGGCTACCGCCTCACGGCGGCGCCGCAGCGCGGCGGCCGCGCGCGCTTCAGGGGCTTCTTGCATGCCCCGTTCAGCGTGGCCTAAACTGGCTCCCACAAGGAGACAAGCCATGGACAGCACCGCCAGCACCGCCGCCGTTGACCCGCGCAGCTTCAGGACCTTTGCCGAGTTCTACCCGTTCTACCTCACCGAGCACAGCAACCGCACCTGCCGCCGACTGCACTTTGTGGGCAGCAGCCTGGCGCTGTCATGCCTGCTGCTGTTCGCCACCACGGGCCAGCCGCTGTTCATCCTGGCCGGCCTGCTGTGCGGCTATGGATTTGCCTGGGTGGGCCACTTCGGCTTCGAGAAGAACAAGCCCGCGAGCTTCAAGCGCCCGCTGTTCAGCTTCATGGGCGACTGGGTGATGTACAAGGACATCCTCACGGGCAAGATCCCGTTTTGAGGTCACGCCCGGCCTGCTGCGCTTTTCATAGCGCGTCGCGCAGCAGCAGCGCGGGCAGGCGGATGTTTTTCCACAAATTCTCGGTGCCCGGCGTGTGCGCCAGCAGCAGGTGGCGCACCAGCGGCTCCATCACCGTCGAGTCGGGGTCGGCCAGCAGGATGTAGCGGGTCTCGGCCTCGTCATCGACCTCGTTGAGCCGGCCCACCCAGTCCAGCGCCGTCAGCGTCTCGAACACCGGCTCCAGCTGCAGGGTGTCGACCTGCAGCGCGCGCTCCAGTTCCGCCGCGCTCAGCCCGCGCCGTGCCGTGGGGCGCGAGCGGTTGAGCTGCTGAAGCACCTCCAGCGCGAGCTGGAACTGCCAGCCGTGCCCGCCACCGCGCCGTGCCACGCCCTGCAGCAGGCTGGGCAGGTAGGCCGCCACCACGGCACCCAGCAGCACGATCACCCAGGCCACATAGATCCACACGAGCAAGATGGGCAGCGTGGCAAAGGCGCCGTACACCGCCGAGTAAGTGGGCACCACGCTGATGTACAACGCCAGCAGGTTCTTGGCCACCTCGATGCCCAGCGCCGCGAACAGGCCACCGGCCCAGGCGTGGCCGCGCTTGACATGGGTGTGCGGCACGTAGCGGTACAGCGCGGCCAGCCCGCCCGAGAGCAGCACAAACTCCAGCGCGTCCAGCAGGTAGCGCACGCCGCCCGGCATGCCGCCCACCAGCCCGCGCGAGGCCGAGATCACATACGAGGTGGTGGCCAGGCTGGCCGCCAGCACCAGCGGCCCGAGCGTCATGGTGGCCCAGTACACCAGCACGCGCTGCGTGAACGGCCGCGGCCGGCGCACCCGCCAGATGTTGTTGAGGGTGCGGTCAATGGTCAGGATCAGCGCCAGCGCCGTCACAAACAGCGCCGCCACGCCCACCGTGCCCAGCCGGCTGGCCTTGCCCGCGAACTGGGTCAGGTAGCCCAGCACCTGGCGCGCAATGGTGTCGGGCACCAGGCTTTGCACCAGCCAGGTCTGCAGCGTGCCCTGCAACTTGCTGAACATCGGGAAGGCGGTGAACACGGCCAGCACCACGGTGAAGAACGGCACCAGCGCAATGGTGGTGGTGAAGGTCAGGCTGCTGGCCGTCAGGCCCAGGCGGTCCTCGCGGAAGCGCTCGCGCAGGGTCAGCGCCGTGGATTTCCAGGGGAAGTTGGAAAGGTCCTGCAGGAGTTGCTGGAAGTTCATCGCCGCTATGATGCCATCGCCATGTCCCTGCAAGACCCCCACGCCCCGCCCGAGCCCGCCTCCCCGAACGACCGCCATGTGCGGCTCACGCGCTGGCTGGCCGTGGGCAGCGTGCTGGGGCTGATCGCCCTGGGCCTGGCCTGGGAGCTTTTTCTGGCGCCGGTGCGTCCGGGCGGCTCCTGGCTGGCGCTGAAGGTGCTGCCGCTGTGCTTCCCGCTGGCGGGGCTGCTGCGCAACCGCATGTACACCTACCGGTGGGTCAGCCTGGTGGTGTGGCTGTATTTCATTGAAGGCGTGGTGCGCGCCAGCGGCGACCGCGCGCCCAGCTCCTACCTGGCGCTGGTGGAAGTGGCGCTGTGCCTGAGCCTGTTTGCCGCCTGTGTGCTGCATGTGCGGCTGCGGCAAAAGAGGGCCGTCGGATGAACTTGCTGAATGACCAGCTGCGCGCCATCGTCGGCGCCGCCCACGTGCTCACCCACGACGACCCCACAGCCGACCTGAGCGCCTGGGAGCAGGACTGGCGCAAGCGCGTGCGCGGCAAGGCGCTGGCCGTGGTGCGCCCGGGCAACACCGTCGAGGTGGCGGCCGTGGTCAAGGCCTGCGCCGCCGCGGGCGCCAGCATCGTGCCGCAAGGCGGCAACACCGGCCTGGTGGTGGGCTCCACGCCTGACGGCTCGGGCACGCAGGTCGTGCTCAGCCTCACGCGCATGAACCGCGTGCGCGCCATCGACGGCGCCAACCTGACCATGACCGTGGAGGCCGGCTGCATCCTGCAGACGCTGCAGGAGACGGCCAGGAAGGCCGGCTTCCTGTTCCCGCTGAGCCTGGCGGCCGAAGGCAGCTGCACCATCGGCGGCAACCTGGGCACCAATGCCGGCGGCACGCAGGTGGTGCGCTACGGCAATGCGCGCGAGCTGTGCCTGGGACTGGAGGTGGTCACGGCGCAGGGCGAGGTCTGGGACGGCCTGAGCGGCCTGCGCAAGGACAACACCGGCTACGACCTGCGCGACCTGTTCATTGGCAGCGAGGGCACGCTGGGCGTCATTACCGCCGCCACGCTCAAGCTGCATCCGCTGCCGGCCGCCACCCTCACAGCCTGGGCCGCTGTGCCTTCGCTGGAGCAGGCCGTGGCGCTGCTGGGCCTGGCCCACCAGCAGCTGGGCGCAGGCCTCACGGGTTTTGAAGTGATGGGCCAGTTTGCGCTGGGCCTGGTGGCGCGGCACTACCCGCAGGTGCGCGTGCCCTTCCATGACAGCACGCCGTACTGCGTGCTGCTGGAAAATTCCGACAGCGAGAGCGAAGCCCATGCGCGCGAGCGCTTCGAGGCCCTGCTGGAGACCGCGCTGGAACAAGGCTGCGTCACCGATGCCGTGGTGGCCGAAAACCTCACGCAGGCCCACCAGCTATGGCATGTGCGCGAGAGCATTCCGCTGGCGCAGGCCGAAGAAGGCCTGAACATCAAGCACGACATCTCGATTGCCGTGTCGCGCATTCCCGCGTTCTGCGCCGAGACCGATGCCCTGCTGCAGCGTGACATCCCGGGCGTGCGCCTGGTCAACTTCGGCCACCTGGGCGACGGCAACCTGCACTACAACGTGCAGGCGCCGGCCGGTGGTGATGCCGCGGCCTTCCTGCGCGACCACGAGGAACGGGTCAACACGCTGGTCTATGACCAGGTGCGCGCCTTTGGCGGCTCGATCTCGGCCGAGCATGGCGTGGGCGAACTCAAGGCCGGCAAGCTGCCCCACTACAAGTCGCCCGTGGCGCTGCAGATGATGGCGGCGATCAAGCAGGCGCTGGACCCGCAGGGCATCATGAACCCGGGGCGGGTGCTCACGGCCACCCCCGGCGCCGTGTCCCGGGCCGGGTGATGGGATGTGGAGGTCGGGGCCACTCGTGCGCCTCCTTGATGCGTATAATTTATGCGCATTCACACCCGACTTTGGGAGCCCCCATGACAGCCAACGCTGCCCCCGTGCCAGCCGGCGCCAAAAAGCCCGTCAATCTGAGCCTGGACGCCCAGACGGTTGAGAAAGCGCGCTCGCTGGGCATGAATTTGTCGCAAACAGTGGATGCGCTGCTGGCCAAAGAAGTCAACCAGCGTTACTGGCAACAATGGCGCGAGGACAACCGGGAAGCGTTTGACGCGTACAACGCTCAGATCCGCCAGCGCGGCCTGACCCTTGCCCCCTACAGGACCTGGGCCAAAGGCGCAGAGGCCGACCAGCCGAAATAAGCATGGCGCGTTTTGACGTCTATCCCAACCCCGCCGCGTCCGAGCGCAGGCATACGCCGTACTTGCTCGACGTGCAGAACAACTATTTGGACCTGATCGAGACCACCGTGGTGGTGCCGCTTTGCAGCGCCGACGCCATGCCCTTGCGCGCCCGGGACCTGAACCCGGCCCTGTCGGTCAAGGGCAGGCAGGTCATACTGAACACCGCTGAAATTGGCGCCATCCCGACGCGGCTGCTGCGCGCGCCCGTGGCTCATCTGGGCCCGTCCCAGGCGGACATCCAGACAGCCCTCGACACCCTTTTCGGCGGGCACTGAAGCCCTGCTTTTGATGATGAAAAACCGCCCCGTCCGCTCCCAGTACGAAGACTTCATGCGCCACGTGTACACCACGGGCGCGCCCAAGACCGACCGCACCGGCACGGGCACGCGCAGCGTGTTTGGCTACCAGATGCGGTTTGATCTCAATGAAGGCTTTCCGCTGGTCACCACCAAGAAGGTGCACCTCAAGTCCATCATCCAGGAACTGCTGTGGTTCCTGACCGGCTCGTCCAACAACAACTGGCTCAAGGAGCGCGGCGTGACGATCTGGGACGAATGGGCGCGCGAGGACGGCGACCTGGGCCCGGTCTATGGCGTGCAATGGCGCAGCTGGCCCACGCCCGATGGCGGCCACATCGACCAGATTGCCGATGTCATCAAGACCCTCAAAACCAACCCCGATTCGCGCCGCATCATCGTGAGCGCGTGGAACGTGGCCGAGCTCAGCAAGATGGCGCTGATGCCCTGCCACGCGTTCTTCCAGTTCTACGTGGCGCCATCGCAGGTGGCTGGCGAGCCCGCCAGACTGAGCTGCCAACTCTACCAGCGCAGCGCCGACATTTTCCTCGGCGTGCCGTTCAACATCGCGAGCTACGCGCTGCTGACCCACATGGTGGCCCAGCAATGCGACCTGGCGGTGGGCGACTTCATCTGGACCGGCGGCGACTGCCACATCTACAGCAACCACCACGAGCAGGTGGAACTGCAATTGAGCCGCACGCCCTACCCTTACCCGCTGCTGAACATCAAGCGCAGGCCCGACTCGATGTTTGGCTACGAGTACGAGGACTTTGAAGTGCTGGACTACCAATGCCACGGGGCCATCAAGGCGCCCGTGGCGGTTTGAGGGCGGCCGTGAAGATCAACGTGATCTGGGCCCAGGCCCACCAGCGCGTGATTGGGCTGAACAACGCCATCCCCTGGCGCCTGCCCGAGGACATGGCGCGCTTCAAGGCGCTCACCATGGGCTGCCCCGTGATCATGGGCCGCAAGACCTGGGACTCGCTGCCACCCCGGTTCAGGCCCTTGCCCGGGCGCCGCAATGTGGTGGTCACGCGGTCCCCTGACTGGAAAGAAAATGGCGCCGAGTCCGCTCCCAGCCTGGACATGGCGCTACAACTTTGCGAGCAGGCGCCGGAAGTCTGGGTGATTGGCGGTGCCCAGATTTACGCGCAGGCCCTGCCGCTGGCGCGGCGCGCGGCCATCACGGAAATCGATGCCGATTTTGCCGGCGATGCCCATGCGCCCGAGCTGGGCGCCCATTGGCGGGAGGTGGCCCGCGAGCGCCACACCTCGTCCAACGGGCTGGTCTTCAGCTTCGTCGACCACATCAACACACAGCAACAAGGAAGCTGACATGTCCGCAGGCGGATTTCATGTGCACGGCCCGCACGACCATGAGCTGGAACACGCGGCCCAGGGCGAACACGGCACAACGGCGCACCACGGCATTGGCGGCGGCAGCCTGACCAACCAGATTGCCGTGTTCACGGCCATCGTGGCCACGGTGGGCGCCATCTTTGCCTACATGGGCGGCGCCACCCAGGCCAACGCCGGCCTGTACAAGAACAACGCGGCCATCAAGAAGACCGAAGCCTCCAACCAGTGGAATTACTTCCAGTCCAAGAGCACCAAGCAATCGCTGGCCGAGCTGTCACGCGACCTGACGGCGGCTGAGAGCGAAAAGGCCAAGTACCAGGTCAAGATCGAGCGCTACGAAAAAGAGAAGAACGAGATCAAGGCCGCCGCCGACCGGCTGGAAGCCGAGGCGACCGTCTGGGACAAAAAGTCAGACGCGCAGATGCACCAGCACCACCGCTGGGCCCAGGCCACCACGGCCTTGCAGGTGTCCATCGCGCTGGCGGCCATTGCGCTGCTCACCAAAAAGAAATGGCTGGAGTACGGCATGTTTGGCGTGGCGGGCGTGGGCGCCGTCATCGGCACCCTCGCCTTGCTGCACATTTGATAGCACCATGTGCCCGCCAGCCATGGACTGGAGCCCTGAATGACCCTGAAGATCGCCACCTGGAACGTCAACTCGCTGACCGCGCGCCTGCAGCATGTGCTGGACTGGCTGGCCGCCAACCCCGTGGATGCGCTGTGCCTGCAGGAGCTCAAGATGACGGATGACAAGTTTCCGTTCGACGCGCTGCAGGCCGCGGGCTACCACGCGGCGGCCTTTGGCCAGAAGACCTACAACGGCGTCGCCATCCTGAGCCGCACGCCGGTGCGCGACGTGGTGCGCAACATCGCCGGCTTTGCCGACGAGCAGTCGCGCGTGATTGCCGCGACGCTGGACACCGCGGCCGGCCCGCTGCGCCTGGTCAATGGCTACTTCGTCAACGGGCAGGAGCCCGGCAGCGAGAAGTTTGCCTACAAGATGAAGTGGCTGGACGCACTGCACGGCTGGCTGCGCGAGGAGCTGGCCGGGCATCCGCAGCTGGCGCTGCTGGGCGACTTCAACATCACGCCCGAGGACCGCGACAGCTACGACCCCGACGGCCTGCGCGAAACCATCCACCACACCACCGAGGAGCGCGACCAGTTCAAGCGCCTGCTGGCGCTGGGCCTGACCGACAGCTTCCGGCTGTTCGAGCAGCCCGAAAAGAGCTACTCATGGTGGGACTACCGCATGCTGGGCTACCCCAAGAACCGTGGCCTGCGCATTGACCACATCCTGGTGAGCGAGGCGCTCAAGCCCCGCGTGCAGGGCTGCGTGGTGGACCGGGTGCCGCGCAAGTGGGACAAGCCCAGCGATCACGCACCGGTGATCGCCGAGATCGCCTAGTTCTTCGCCCGCCAGCGCCTCACATCACCCTACTCCAGGCCGAGTTCCTGGATCTTGCGGGTGATGGTGTTGCGGCCGATGCCCAGCTTCTGCGCCGCTTCAATGCGGCGGCCACGCGTGTTGGCCAGCGCCGTGAGGATGAGCTTGGACTCAAAGCGCTTGGTGAGTTCATCCCACACGTCATGCCGCCCCGAGGCGAGCAACTCCTGCGCTTCCACTTCCAGGCCCGATTCCCACGCGGTGCCGTTGAGCGGCCCGCCCAGGTGCGGCAGCGGCGCATCGGCATGTGAATCGGTTCCATCCTCCAACGCCGGCAGCGGCATGGCGCGGGCGGGGGCATCGGCCCGCCCCGCAGGCTCGGCCGGCGCCGCTTCGGGCAGGGCCGCGACCTCGGGCGGCAGGTCCTTGGCCTCGATCACCTGGGCCGGCGCCATGACGGTGAGCCAGTGGCAGATGTTCTCGAGCTGGCGCACATTGCCAGGGAAGCTGAAGCTGCTCAACCGCGCCAGCGCGGCGTCGGAAATGCGCTTGGGTTCCACGCCCAGCTGCTTGGCGCTTTGCTGCAGGAAATGGCGCGTGAGCATGGGCACGTCTTCGCGCCGGTCGCTCAGGCGCGGCAGGCGCAGGCGGATCACGTTGAGGCGGTGAAACAGGTCTTCGCGGAACACGCCTTCCTTGACGCGCAGCTCCAGGTCCTGGTGGGTGGCCGCGATCACGCGCACATTGGCCTTGACCGAGCTGTGGCCGCCCACGCGGTAAAAGTGCCCGTCAGACAACACGCGCAGCAGGCGGGTCTGCAGGTCAAACGGCATGTCGCCGATTTCGTCGAGGAACAGCGTGCCGCCCTCGGCCTGCTCGAAGCGCCCGCGCCGCATGGTCTGGGCGCCGGTGAAGGCACCGCGCTCATGGCCAAACAGCTCGCTCTCGAGCAGGTCCTTGGGAATGGCCGCGGTGTTGATGGCCACAAAGGGGCCGTTGGCGCGCGGCGAATGCTTGTGCAGCGCGCGCGCCACCAGCTCCTTGCCCGAGCCCGATTCGCCGGTGATCATCACCGTGACATTGCTCTGGCTGAGCCGGCCAATGGCGCGAAACACGTCCTGCATGGCCGGTGCCTGCCCGAGCATCTCGGGGGCCGCGCTCATGCGCTCCTCGGCCACTTCCTCGCGCTGGCTTTCCTCCACGGCGCGGCGGATCAGTTCAACCGCCTTGGGCAGGTCAAAGGGCTTGGGCAGGTATTCAAACGCGCCGCCCTGGAAGGCGCTCACGGCGCTGTCCAGGTCGGAGAACGCGGTCATGATGATGACCGGCAGGCCGGGGTGTTTCTCCTTGACCTTGGCCAGCAGGTCCAGGCCCGAGCCGCCCGGCATGCGGATGTCACTCACCAGGATTTGCGGGCCGTCCTCGTCGCTCGCGCCCTCCAGCGCCGCCAGCACTTCGCGCGGGTTGGTGAAGCTGCGCGTGGGCAGGTCTTCGCGCAACAGCGCCTTCTCCAGCACGAAGCGGATCGATTGGTCATCGTCAACTATCCAGATCGGCTTCATGTATTTTTGTCACCTCAGGTCAAACGGCTGTCGCTATGTCATGGCAACGGAATCAAGATCTTGAAGTCCGTCCGGCCGGGCACGCTGTCGCACTCGATCAGACCATGATGCTGCTGCACAAAGGTTTGCGCCAATGTCAGCCCCAGCCCCGAACCGCCCTCGCGCCCTGACACCAGCGGATAGAAGATGCGGTCCTTGATCGAGTCCGGTACACCGGGCCCGTTATCCATGACATGCAATTCCAGTGCCAGTCGATAGCGTTGCTTTCCAAATGTCACTTGTCTGGCGATGCGGGTACGGAATACCAACTGCGCGTCGCCTGCATGGATGCGCTCGGCCAGGGCCTGGCAGGCGTTGTGCGCGATGTTCAGCACGGCCTGGATCAGTTGCTCGCGGTCGCCGCGGAACTCGGGGATCGAGGTGTCGTATTCGCGGCTGACCCTGAGCCCGCGCGGGAACTCCGCCAGGATCAGCGAGCGCACGCGCTCACAGACCTCGTGGATGTTCACGTCCCCCACCACATGCGGGCGACGGTGCGGCGCCAGCAGGCGGTCCACCAGCGTCTGCAGCCGGTCGGCCTCGTGGATGATGACCTGGGTGTATTCGGTGAGGCCGGGATCGATCTCCAGCTGCAGCAGCTGCGCCGCGCCGCGGATGCCACCCAGCGGGTTCTTGATCTCATGGGCCAGGTTGCGGATCAGCTCCTTGTTGGCCTGGGCCTGGTCGATCAGGCGCTCCTCGCGGTCCTGCTTGGCCTGGGCCTCCAGCGGCAGCAGCTCGACGATGATCTCGCCGGGTCGCTCGGTCTGGGCCACGATGACATGCACGGGCAATGGCTCGTGATTCAGCCGCCGCAGCCAGGCGTCGTAGCGCAGCGCCGCAAACTCGTTGCTGCCCGCGCCTTCCAGCGCGTTCTGCAGGATGTGCGGTTCGGTGAAGCAGTCGGGCAACGGAGAACCCTCGATCATGCGGCGCGAGGTGCCCAGGGCATCCTCGAGCGCGGCATTGGCAAAGAGGACGGTGCCGTCGCCACGAACCACGGCCACCAGGGTGGCCAGCAGGTCGAACGACTGAAAACGGGGGAAGGTGGGGGGGCGGGCTTGTTCCAAGCCGCCTATTTTGCCCCGGCGCGGCTCAATTCGCGGCGGATGCCGGCGATATCGCTCTCGTTGCGGGCGATGCTGGCCTTGAGCTCGGCCACGCGGTCCAGGTACTTCTGGTAGTTCTTGGTTTCGGGACCCAGCTTGTCGGGCTCGCCGTTGTTGTATTCCTTGGACAGCTCGGCCTGGCGCGCCTCGGCTTTCTTGAGTTCGGCTTCCAGGATGGCGCGGGCATCGTTGTCACGGGCGCGCTGCTCGCCGCTGTCCACGCGCTGGTTGCCGGCAGGCGCATTGGTGGCCACGCGCACCGTGGCCGGCGCGGCCACGCGAGTGCCTTCCACCACGGTCACATTGCCGCCTTCGACAAGCCGGCAGCCACGGCTTTGCGCCATGGCGGCATTGTTGGTGTATTCGTTGCCGCACCGGAAGATGCGGTTCTGGCTGCTCTGGCTGCTCTGGCCGCTCTGGGCGTTCGGAACGTTCTGGGCATGGCTGTTCGCTACCAAAAGCGTAGCAGCCAACGTGATCAATACAGGGTACTTCATGCTTTCTCCTCGCATCCAAAAAATGCAGGGACGGTCTGCCAGTATCGTCCAATCAGGCGAGAAAGCAAAATCCGGGAAATGTCCCCAAAGAAAAAGGACGGCTTTCGCCGTCCTTTTTTTGCCACAGACTGTAAAAATTTACAGTGAGTAGTACATGTCGAATTCGACCGGGTGCGTCGCCATGCGGAAGCGCGTGACTTCCTGCATCTTGAGCTCGATGTAGGCGTCGATCATGGTGTCGGTGAACACGCCACCCTTGGTCAGGAACGAACGGCCCTTGTCGAGGTACTCCAGCGCCTGGTCGAGGCTGTGGCACACGGTCGGGATCTTCGCGTCTTCCTCGGGCGGCAGGTGGTACAGGTCCTTGGTGGCGGCTTCGCCGGGGTGGATCTTGTTTTCCACGCCGTCCAGGCCGGCCATCATCAGGGCCGAGAAGCCGAGGTAGGGGTTGCACAGCGGATCGGGGAAGCGCGCCTCGATGCGGCGGCCCTTGGGGTTGGCCACGAACGGGATGCGAATCGAGGCCGAGCGGTTCTTGGCCGAGTAGGCCAGCTTCACCGGGGCTTCGAAGCCGGGCACCAGGCGCTTGTAGCTGTTGGTGCCGGGGTTGGTGATGGCGTTCAGGGCACGGGCGTGCTTGATGATGCCGCCGATGTAGTACAGCGCGAAATCGCTCAGGCCGGCGTAGCCGTCACCGGCGAACAGGTTCTTGCCGTCCTTCCAGATGGACTGGTGCACGTGCATGCCGGAACCGTTGTCGCCCACGATGGGCTTGGGCATGAAGGTGGCGGTCTTGCCATAGGCGTTGGCCACGTTCTGCACCACGTACTTGAGCAGCAGCGTCCAGTCGGCGCGCTGGACCAGCGTGCTGAACTTGGTGCCGAGTTCGTTCTGGCCGGCGCCAGCCACTTCGTGGTGGAACACTTCGACCGGCACGCCCAGCGATTCGAGGATCAGGGACATCTCGGCGCGCATGTCCTGCGTGCTGTCAACCGGGGGCACGGGGAAGTAGCCGCCCTTGACGGCGGGGCGATGGCCCTTGTTGCCGCCTTCGAGCTTCTTGCCGGTGTTCCACGGAGCCTCGTACTCGTCGATCTTGTAGAAGGTGCCCGACATGTCGCTGTTCCAGCGCACGTCGTCAAAAATGAAGAACTCGGGTTCCGGGCCGAAGAAGGCGGTGTCGCCCAGGCCCGTGGACTTGAGGTAGGCCTCGGCGCGCTTGGCGATGGAGCGCGGGTCGCGGTCATAGGCCTTGCCGTCGGTGGGGTCGAGCACGTCGCAGCTCATGAACAGCGTCGTTTCTTCGTAGAACGGATCGATGTTGGCGGTGTTCGCGTCCGGCATGAGCAGCATGTCGGAGGCTTCAATGCCCTTCCAGCCCGCAACGGAAGAACCGTCAAACGCATGGCCCGACGCAAACTTGTCTTCGTCAAAGTGCGAAACGGGCACGGTGACGTGCTGCTCCTTGCCACGGGTGTCGGTGAAGCGGAAGTCAACAAACTTGACTTCGTTTTCCTTCACCATCTTCATCACGTCTGCGACGGTCTTTGCCATCAGGATCTCCTGGGTTGGATGGTTGTTAAAAAAAGAGGACGAGCAACGAATGCAGTTTTTGTGCCAAAGCTGGTGCATCCGGCTGTGTGCGAACGGGGGTCATTGTGCCCTGACTTGAAGGCGTTTCCCCGCAGGGAATCTGCAATTTTCAGAGGTCGCTCTATTTTGGTGCAAAGCTGTTTTGCACCGTTTTGGGTCATTCTTGCTAACGCACCAATTCAGGGCCAAGCCGCGCGCCGAAGCCGACCAGCCCGGTGAGCAGCGCCGGATACGCATCGGCCACCTGTGCCGGCGCGCCCTTGACGCCCAGTTCGATATGGCGCCCGTATTCGGGGTGGTCCACGCTGGGCAGGCTGAAGACCTTGACCCCCTGGTGGTTGCGTTCGATGTCCTCCATGAGCGGGGTCAGCGTGGCCTCCATGGCGCCAAACACGATCACCGATCGCTCGGCCCAGGCCGCCTGGCGGAACAGGTGCGGGTAATGGTGGTCCAGCACCCATTCGATCATGGGCCAGGCCATGACCGGAAAGCCCGGCACGAAGTGGACGGCGCCCAGGCTGAAGCCGGGAATCTTGTTGTACGGGTTGGGGATGATGCGCGCGCCCTGCGGAAACACCCCCATGTTGAGCCGGTGGATGTTGTCGGGCCGGTCGGGCTCGTAGGCGATGCCCTGCTCGCGCGCCGTGTCGCGCATGCGCTCACGGATCAGCGCCTCGGCCTCGGGGTGCAACGCCAGGGGCACCGCCAGCGCCCGCGCCGCGCACTGGCGGGTGTGGTCGTCTGGCGTGGCGCCTATGCCCCCGCAGGAAAACACCACATCGCCCGATTCAAAGGCACGCTTGAGCGTGGCGGTGATGCGGTCTGGCGCATCGCCCACGTATTCGGCCCAGTCCAGGCTCAGGCCGCGCGCGGCGAGCAGTTCGATGACCTTGGGCATGTGCTTGTCGGCGCGCTTGCCCGAGAGGATTTCATCGCCCACGATCACCAGCCCCACGCGGGCCATGGCATCAGACGGCTGGGGGATGGATGGCGGGCTGGGCGGGAGAGGCAGGTTCATTCGACCATCCTGGAAGAGGGGTGGCAGGAGCGGCAAAGCCCCCTGTGGGGGGTGGGTCGGCGCGCAGGCGCTCGAGCGCAGCCAGGCAGTAATGCGAGAACCACAGGGATGAGAACGCGAAGACCAGGGTGTAGATCCAGATGGCCACCGGGACCAGCACCACAAAGGCCGCGGCAAACAGCGCCCCCGAAGCCCACACCACGCTGGGCGCCGCGCCCAGGTACCCCGTGAGGATGCCAATGCCCAGCAGCGCACCACGGTGGCGGCGGAAAATCTCGCGCCGCTCGTCCTTGCTGGCATGTTCGGCCAGCGCATCAAAGGTCATCACGCGGTAGGTCAGCCAGCCCCAGATCAGGGGCGGCAACACCAGGATCAGCGGCGGAACCAGCCACAGGGGGATGGACACGACCAGCGCCACGGCGGCCAGCAGCGTCGAGCCGAAGGACCACGCCAGGCTGAGCCACAGGGAGCCGCCCTTCTTGCGCTCCAGCAGTGGAAAGCGCCGCTCGGCCACCATGGCCACCAGTGCCGGGGTCATGGAGACGGCCACCACCACCAGGGACAGCAGCACGATCATCGGGGTGACGGCAAAGATCACGATCAATGGCGCGGCCACGGTCTTGAGGTCGCCCGCGCCCATGCCCTGCAGCCAGGACCAGAAGCTGCCCATCAGGTCCGACGAGCCCAGCAGCTCGAAGACCCAGTCAATCGCCGGTTGCCAGTAGAAGTAGCCCAGTCCCAGCGCCAGGGCCACCATCAGCACCAGCGGCAGGAACGACAGCGCAATGACGCGGGGGAACAGGCAATAGGCCGCCGCACGCCAGAAGGAGTCGAGAAACAGGCTCATGGCGCGAGCATAGCGCGTTGCCCCGCCCGCCACCGCGCTCCATCCTGACGCCTCAGCCCCGCCCCACGAGCCGCTTCAGTCCCAGCCACTGCTGGGCCCAGAAACCGCGGCCATAGTCACGCCCCTGCTCGACCTGGTCGCGCACGCCGGTGGCGTCGTAGCGGTGCTCAAAGTTGGCGGTGCCAAACAGCATGTCCCACCACGGTAGCAGCACGCCAAAGTTATGCCCTCCCAGCGTGCCGCGGCCAGCGGTCTCATGGCCGATGCCGATGCTGTGGTGCAGCCGGTGAAAACGCGGACTGATCCACAGCCGTTCTCCCACCCGGCCAAACCACAGCCGCAGGTTGGCGTGCTGCAGGCTTTCACTGAGCTGGGTGAAGGCCACCACGGCCACGAACTGGCCCGGCGGGACGCCGATGAGCTGCGCCAGCACCACGATCAGCGTGTCACGCAGCAGGTCGTCGAGCAGGTGGTTGCGGTTGTCGCTCCACATGGTCATCTGGCGCTGCGCATGGTGCAGTGAATGCAGGCTCCACCACCAGTTGAACGCGTGCTGCCCGCGGTGGATCCAGTAGTCAGCAAAGTCAAACACCACCAGGTACAGCGCGAAATTCAGCCAGGGCACATCGGTCACGCCCGGCCAGAGTTCCCCCAGATGCAGCGTGGGCAGGCCGGCGACGCGCAGCATGCCGAAGAAGTCGTCAAACAGCGGGTCCACGGTGAAGAAGAGCGCCACGCGAAACACACCCAGCCGGTGGATCAGCGTGTACAGGATGTCGGTGCGGATGGTGGCGCGGTCGGTCACGGGCTCGACCGGGCGCCAGCGCTGCAGCGCGCCAATGACCACCACCAGCACCGCGATCTGCACCAGCCCCACCAGCATCCAGCCCGTGCCCACGTAGGCATCCTCGAGCAGGCCCCCCAGCCCGAGCGCGTACACCAGCGGCTGCACCGCGCTTTCAAACAGCCATTGCTGGGCCGCGAGGAAGGCATCGCCAAGCCAGTCCATGTGCGGCCTCACCCGTGCGCGGCAATCCAGGCCCGGTAGGCCGGATGCTCGCGCAGCGTTTCAAAACAGAAGCCTCGGGCCTTGAGCCCGACGATCAGCGGCTCCAGAACGGCGGGTGCCCAGGCGTCCTTGCGTGACCAGATGCCCAGATGGGCCAGCAGGATGTCGCCGCCGCGGATGTCGCGCAGCGCCTTTTGCAGCAAAGCCTGATTGCTGAATTTTTCGCTGGGCAATTCGTCCCCGAGAAAGCCGGCGGGCGCCCAGCCCACATGGGCGTAGCCACAGGCGCGGGCCGCAGCCAGCAGGGCCGGCGAGGTCTTGCCACCGGGCGCCCGGAACAGCGGCAGCGGCTTCCTGCCCGTGAGGGCCAGCAGCCGCTGCGAGGAACGGTCGATCTCGGCGCAGTACTCGGCCGCGGTCCACTCCAGATCGCGGCCCTCCTGGGGGCCGGCCGAGGGCCGCATCCGGAACCGCGGCACGGCGCCGGGCAGGTCGGCCCGCCAGTACACGTGGTCCCAGGTGTGGGAGGCAAACTCATGGCCTTCGGCGGCGCGGGCTTTCCACCAGGACGCCCAGTGCTCGCCGAGGCTGCCGTCGCCCGCCTGGGTGCGCTCGTTGGCGGCAAAGAATGTGACATGCACCTGCTGGCGCTGCAACACGTCCGCCACCAGCGGCGCCACGGCCATGTGGCCGGTGTCAAAGGTCAGATAGAGCGGCTTTTTGCAGGCATTTGGGGCGCCAGTCCTTGCTGCGTGGGCACTTCCTGCTACCAGAAAGATAGCAAGCAAAGCCCCCGCCCGCCATCGCCCGAGACGTTCAGCGGGGCATGTGGTCAAGCGTCCAGACACCATGGGGAGATTTTCCAACATTCACCTGGCGCACCACCTTCTGCTGCTCGGTGTCGATCACGGTGAGCTTGCGGGCCCAGCGCGAGGTGACCAGCAGCAGCTTGCCGCCAGTCATGACCTCCATGCAGTCGGGCCCGCCCGGCGCGGGGTAGCTGGCCACCACCTCCAGCGTCTGCAGATCGATCTTGCTGATGGTGTTGGCCACGCGGTTGCTCAGGTAGACATGGCGCCGGTCGCCGGTGGCGCGAAACGCGTGCGCACCGTCGCCGGTCCGGATTTTTTTCAGCAGCCGCGGCGCCTTGCCGGTCACGTCGTACACCTCCACGCTGTCGCTGCCGGTCAGGCCGACCAGCAGCTTGCTGTCATCGGCCGTGCCGTACAGGTCGGCGGGCATGGTGCCGGTGCGGGTGCGCCACTTGAGGTTCTGGCTCGCCAGGTCGATGGCCACCAGCTCGTCGCTGTCCTGCATGGTCACAAACGCCGTGGTGCTGCGGCTGTCGATCCAGATGTGGCTGGGCGTCTTGGCGGTGGAGACGCGCCGGGCCAGCGTCATGTCCTTGCCGTCCCAGCGATAGATGTCGACGTGGTTGAGCCGGTTGGCCGCCGTCAGGAACCATTTCATGTCGGGGGAAAAGCGCAGCTGGTACGGGTCCAGAATGCCGCGCACCGTGCGCTGGACCTCGGCCGTGCGGGGGTCGACGAAAGTCAGCGAATCGCCCAGCGCATTGGCGATGATCAGCGATCTTTCATCGGGCGTCAGGTACAGGTGGTGCGGCTCCTTGCCGGTCGCGATGCGCCGGGTTTCCTTCCAGGTCTGGGGGTCGATCACGCTGACACTCGCATCCAGCGAATTCAGCACGAAGATCGGCGACGTCTGGGCCTGCGCAAACAGGGGAGCCGCCGTCAGCAGCACAAGCGCCACCAACGCGGCAAAACGGGAAGAAAACGTCACGGACAAACCAGTTCAAGGGCCAACCCGAGAGTGTAGCCGGGCCCCTGCCCGCCGCAGCCCCTTCCCGTAACATGGCGCCATGCAAAGCGTGGACATCAACGGCGTGAGGCTCGAAGTGCGGCAGATTCCGGGCGGCCCGCTCCCTCCCCTGGTTTTCCTGCACGAAGGCCTGGGCAGCGTGGCCTTGTGGCAGGGTCGCGACGGTTTCTGGCCCGAGGCGGTGTGCGCGGCCACCGGCCGCCCCGGCCTGGTCTGGTCACGCCGTGGCTACGGCCAGTCCGACCCGGTTCCCGATGTGCGGGGCGCGGGCCGCCTCCAGCCCGACTACATGCACCGCGAGGCCTGGGAGGTCTTGCCGGCCTTGCTGGCGCAATTGGGCATCGTCCGGCCCGTGCTGCTGGGCCATTCCGACGGCGGCAGCATCGCCTTGCTGCACGCCAGCCGCCACCCCGTCGAGGCCTGCATCGTCATGGCACCGCACGTGATCGTCGAGGACGTGTCGGTGCGCTCCATCGAGCAGGCGCGGGACGCATTCGAATCAGGCGGCCTGCGCGAGCGGCTGGCGCGCTACCACGCCGATGTAGACGGGGCCTTCTGGCAATGGAACGACATCTGGCTCAGCCCGGCCTTCCGGTCATTTGACATCCGTGAAGACTGCCGGCGCATCAGCGCGCCCGTGCTGGCACTGCAGGGCGAGGACGATGTCTACGGCACGCTGCGGCAGATCGAAGAGATCGCCCCCACCAGCGGCCCCTTCCGCATGGAAGTCATCGCGGCCTGCGGGCATTCGCCGCACCGTGACCAGCCGGCGCTGACCACCCGGCTGGTGGCGCAATTCCTGGCCGGGCTCAGCCGCTGACCAGGGCCAGGTCCGCCGGAGTCAGCCAGCGCCATTGCCCCGGCGCCAGGTCTTCGGGAAGCGCCAGGCCTCCAATGCGCGATCGGTGCAAGCCCTCCACCCGGTTGCCGACCGCCGCCAGCATGCGCTTGACTTGATGGTATTTGCCCTCGGTCAGGGTCAGGCGCAGGTGCAGTGGCGACACCGCCTCGCAGGCCGCCGCGGCCACCGGCCGGGGGTCGTCGTCGAGCACCACACCACCCAGAAGGCGCTGCACCTGGACATCATCCACGGGGTGCTTGGTGACCACCTCGTACACCTTGGGGACATGGTGGCGCGGCGAGCTCATGCGGTGGATGAATTTGCCATCGTCGGTCAGCAGCAGCAGCCCGGTGGTGTCCTGGTCCAGCCGGCCCACGGCCTGCACGCCCTGCACGGCCCCCTTTTGCGGCCGCTGCCGCAACGGGGCGGGCAGCAGGGTGTAGATGCTGGGCCAGGCCGACGGCTTCTGGGAGCATTCGGTGCCGGCCGGCTTGTGCAGCATCACGTAGGCCGGGGCATGAAATTCCCAGGCTTCCCCACGCACGCTGAAGCGCAGGCCCGAAGGCTCAACTTCCATGCCCGCGTCGGTGCAGGAGACGCCCTCCACGCTGACCAGCCCCTGCTGGATCAGGCCCGCGCAGATGCGGCGGGTGCCAAAGCCCTGCGAATAGAGCGCGTCCTCCAGCTTCATCGGTTCAGCCGGCCTCGCGCTTCCAGGCTTCGTATTTGGCCTTGTTGTCTTCGTTGGGCGGGTACAGGCCCGGCAGCGCCACGCCCTGGTCGACCTGCGCCATGATCCAGCCCTCCAGACGCTCCTGCTCAACGGCGGCGGCCATGACCTCGTCGAGCAGGGCCGCCGGAATGAGCACGGCGCCATCGGTGTCCACCACCACCACATCGTTGGGGAAAACCGCCACGCCACCGCAACCCACCGGATCCTGCCAGTTGACAAAAGTCAGGCCCGCCACCGAAGCCGGGGCCGCCGTGCCCTGGCACCAGACCGGCAGGCCGGTGCCCAGGACACCCGCCAGGTCACGCACCACGCCATCGGTCACGAGTCCCGCCACCCCGCGTTTGGCCATGCGGGCGCACAGGATGTCACCGAAGATGCCGGCGTCGGTCACGCCCATGGCATCCACCACGGCGATCACGCCCTCGGGCATGGCCTCGATGGCGGCGCGGGTGGAGATGGGCGCGCCCCAGGAGGCGGGTGTTGCCAGGTCCTCGCGCGCCGGGACGAAACGCAGGGTGAATGCCCGCCCAACCAGGCGCGGCTGATCCGCGCGAAGGGGACGCGTCCCGCGCATCCAGACGTTGCGCAGCCCTTTTTTCAGCAGCACGGTGGTCAGGGTGGCGGTCGTCACGCCCTTGAGCGTTTCGACGACGGCGGGGTCCAGCGCAAGGACAGCTGTGGATGACATGACGGCTCCTGAAACAACAAGAGGACACAAGGAAAAAGCCGCCAGCGATGGCACGCTGGCGGCTTGACCCGGATATGGTGGAGCTGGGGGGAATTGAACCCCCGTCCGCAAGCCTTCTTCGCACAGTTCTACATGTTTAGCCGTCTGGTTTGGATCTCGCTTCCTGTGCCGCGCAGCGGCACGCTGCACAGGACGCCAGCAACCTATTTTCTCGTTCCATGCCAAGTTACCCGACACGGAACCAGCCTATGAAATTATCTTTGCAGCCGGGAGCCTGTGGCTTGCGCCAAGACCCCTTGCCCAGCCCATAGGCCTGCTGTTGCAAAGCTCACCGGCAATTAAGCGGCGAGTGCGAAACGTTCGTCGTTTGCAGTTAGTTTGTTTGAATCTGATTTACGAGCACATTCAGCTCGACATGCCCTGCCACGCGTCCGAACCCACGTCGAAACCAGTGCAGCCCCGGGAAAAGGTATTTTAGGCCCTCGGGCCCGATTGCAAGAGCGACAGCAATTCAAGCGGGCTGTGAATGTGGGCATGGGCCCCCCATTGCCGGGTGTCGCCGTTGCGGCCGAGGTAGCCGTAGGTGGCGGCCACCGTGCCCATGCCCGCGGCCAGCCCGGCCACCACGTCGCGTTCATCGTCCCCCACATAGAGGCAGGCCGCCGGGGCCAACCCCAGCTGGCGGGCAGCCTCCAGCAGTGGCGCGGGGTGCGGCTTGGCATGGGGCGTGGAGTCACCCCCCACCACCGTGCCGGCCGTGGCAAACAGCGGCATGCCGCGCGTGAGCGGCCCGGCGAAGCGCATGGACTTGTTGGTCACGACACCCCAGGCCAGGCCCATGCCATGCAGTTGACCGAGCAGTTCAGGCACACCGTCAAAGGCCCGCGTGAGCTCGGTCATGCGGCGCTCGTAGTTGACGAAGAACTCCTCGCGCATCGCGTCATAGTCCGGGTGGGCAGGCGTCATGTCAAAAGCGATGCCCAGCATGCCACGCGCCCCGGCGCCGGCCATGGGCCGGTAGCGCTCCAGCGGCAATGAGGCCAGGCCCCGCGCCACGCGCATCTGGTCAGCGGCGGCGCCCAGGTCTGGCGCGCTGTCAATCAGGGTGCCATCCAGGTCAAACAGGACTGCCTCAACCCCCGCGAACATCACGCGCCCGCCTTGTGGGTGGCCACCAGGTAATTGACGCTGGTGTCGCCCGACAGCCAGTACCTGCGGGTCAGCGGGTTGTGCTCCAGACCGCGGGTGGCGCGAAGATCCAGGCCACTGGCCCGGATCCAGCCCGCCAGTTCGCTGGGCCGGATCAGCTTTTCGTATTCATGCGTGCCGCGCGGCAGCAGGTTGAGCACATATTCCGCGCCCACGATGGCCAGAAGAAAGGCCTTCGCATTGCGGTTGATGGTGGAAAAAAACACCCAGCCCCCGGGTTGGACCAGGGCTGAACAAGCCCGCACGACCGAGGCCGGGTCGGGCACGTGTTCGAGCATTTCCATGCAGGTCACCACGTCGAAGCTGGCCGGCATCTCGGCGGCCAGCGCCTCCACGCTGACCTCGCGGTAGGCAACGCCAGGGGTTTGTGCCTCCAGCGCATGCAGCTGCGCCACCTTGAGCGCGCGAGCGGCCAGGTCGATGCCCAGCACCTCGGCACCGCGACGCGCCATGGCATCGGCCAGAATGCCGCCGCCGCAGCCCACGTCCAGCACACGGCGGCCCGCCAATGGCGCCAGCCCCTCGATCCAGCCCAGCCGCAGCGGGTTGATCTGGTGCAGGGGCCGGAATTCGCTGTCCGGGTCCCACCAGCGATGCGCCAGCTCCGAGAACTTGGCGATTTCCGCTGGGTCGACGTTCACAGTGTCACTCATGCGACCATTTTCCTTCAGGCCATGAAAAAAGCCCCGTTGCCGGGGCTTTTTGAAGCAATCCGGGAAGGATTACTTGTTGGAGCGGGTACCGACCACTTCGATTTCCACGCGACGGTTCTTCGCACGGCCTTCGGCGGTCTTGTTGTCGGCCACGGGCTGCTTTTCGCCCTTGCCTTCGGTGTACACGCGGTTCTTCTCGATGCCCTTGGACACGAGGTAGGCCTTGACGGCTTCAGCGCGGCGGACCGACAGCTTCTGGTTGTAGGCATCGGAGCCCACGGAGTCGGTGTGACCCACGGCAATGATGACTTCCAGGTTGATGCCCTTGACCTTGTCGGTCAGGTCGTCCAGCTTGGCCTTGCCTTCGGGCTTCAGGACCGACTTGTCGAAGTCGAAGAAGGCGTCGGCGGCGTAGGTCACCTTGGTGGCCGCAGCGGGAGCAGCTGGCGCGGGCGCCGGCGCAGCGGCAGCAGGTGCCGGCGCCGCGGCGGCGGGAGCCGGTGCCGGAGCGGCAGCCGGAGCAGGTGCCGGAGCCATGGCAGCCTTGATGGCGCCATCGCAGCTGGCAGCTGCGGTAGCAGGCGTCCAGTTGGCATCGCGCCAGCACAGTTCGTTGGTGCCGTTCTTCCAGACGAGTTCGGAGGTGCCGTTGCGCCAGTTATCGATCGACTGGGCGCCAGCGGCGGTTGCGAGCGCAGCGGAGGCAAACAACATCGCCACTTTGTTCAGTTTCTTCATGGTTCTCCTCTTGGGGAAAAAGCCGCAGCCGCGCTGCGATACAAGACGATTAAGGTGACCATCACCAAAAGCGTTGGGACAATTGTGCCACACGTCCTTACACACGCAACGGTTATCGGCTCAGGTCCACGTAGGACAAAACCGCTTCGCTGCCATATGTTGCTGTATCGCTACAGCCTGTTACCCGTAAAATTGCGCTCTTTTCGCCGCCACATCGCCCTTCATGACCCAGTTCGCCAAAGAAACCCTGCCCATCAGTCTTGAAGAGGAAATGCGGCGCAGCTACCTCGACTACGCGATGAGCGTGATCGTGGGCCGGGCGCTGCCGGATGCGCGCGACGGCCTCAAGCCGGTGCACCGGCGCGTGCTGTACGCCATGCACGAGCTGAACAACGACTGGAACCGGCCCTACAAGAAGTCGGCCCGCATCGTGGGCGACGTGATCGGTAAATACCATCCCCATGGCGACCAGTCGGTCTACGACACCATCGTGCGGCTGGCGCAGGACTTTTCCATGCGTCACATGCTGGTCGATGGCCAGGGCAATTTCGGCTCGGTGGACGGCGACAACGCGGCGGCGATGCGCTACACCGAGATCCGCCTGGCCAAGATCGCCCACGAGATGCTGGCCGACATCGACAAGGAGACCGTCGACTTCGGCCCCAACTACGATGGCAGCGAGAAGGAACCACTGGTCCTGCCCAGCAGGCTGCCCAACCTGCTGGTCAATGGCTCGGGCGGCATTGCCGTGGGCATGGCCACCAACATCCCGCCCCACAACCTCAATGAGGTGGTGGACGGCTGCCTGCACCTGCTGCGCCACCCCGAGGCCACCATCGACGAGCTGATGGAGATCATCCCGGCCCCGGACTTCCCCACGGCCGGCATCATCTACGGCATCAATGGCGTGCGCGATGGCTACCGCACCGGACGCGGCCGCGTCGTGATGCGCGCCAGGTGCCATTTCGAGGACATCGACAAGGGCGCGCGCCAGGCCATCATCGTCGACGAGCTGCCCTACCAGGTCAACAAGAAGACGCTGCAGGAGCGCATGGCCGAACTGGTCAACGAGAAGAAGATCGAGGGCATCAGCCACATCCAGGACGAGTCCGACAAGTCGGGCATGCGCCTGGTGATCGAGCTCAAGCGCGGCGAGGTGCCCGAGGTGGTGCTCAACAACCTGTACAAGCAGACGCAGCTGCAGGACACCTTCGGCATCAACATGGTGGCGCTGATCGACGGCCAGCCGCGCCTGTGCAACCTCAAGGACCTGATCAAGGTCTTCCTGCAGCATCGCCGCGAGGTGGTGACGCGGCGCACCGTGTTCGCGCTGCGCAAGGCACGCGAGCGCGGCCACGTGCTCGAGGGCCTGGCCGTGGCGCTGGCCAACATCGACGAGTTCATCCGCATCATCCGCGAATCGCCCACGCCGCCGGTCGCCAAGACCGAGCTGATGGCCCGCCCCTGGGACAGCAAGCTGGTGCGCGAGATGCTCACCCGCACCCGCGCGGACGGCGGCGTGATCAACGCCGATGACTACCGCCCCGACGGGCTGGAGCGCGCCTTCGGCATGGGCAGCGACGGCCTGTACCGCCTGTCCGAGACCCAGGCCCAGGAAATCCTGCAGATGCGCCTGCAGCGCCTGACCGGCCTGGAGCAGGACAAGATCGTCGCGGAATACAAGGAAGTGATGGCCGAGATCGAGGACCTGCTCGACATCCTGGCCAAGCCCGAACGCGTGTCCACCATCATTGGCGACGAGCTGGCCACGGTACGCCAGGAATTCGGCCAGACCAAGCTGGGCGCACGCCGCAGCGTGGTCGAGCACAACGCCCAGGACCTGGCCACCGAGGACCTGATCACGCCCACCGACATGGTGGTCACGCTCAGCCACACCGGCTACATCAAGAGCCAGCCGCTGTCCGAGTACCGCGCCCAGAAGCGCGGCGGCCGCGGCAAGCAGGCCACCGCCACCAAGGAAGACGACTGGGTCGACCAGCTGTTCATCGCCAACACGCACGACTGGATCCTGTGCTTTTCCAACCGCGGCCGGCTCTACTGGCTCAAGGTCTGGGAAGTGCCGGCGGGTTCGCGCGGCTCGCGCGGCCGGCCCATCGTCAACATGTTCCCCCTGCAGGAGGGCGAGAAGATCAACGTGGTGCTGCCGCTGACGGGCGAGTTCCGCAGCTTCCCGGCCGACCACTACGTCTTCATGGCCACCTCCATGGGCACGGTCAAGAAGACCGCGCTGGACGAGTTCAACAACCCGCGCAAGGGCGGCATCATTGCCGTCAACCTTGACGACGGCGACTACCTCATTGGCGCCGCGCTGACCGATGGCCAGCACGACGTGATGCTGTTCTCCGACGGCGGCAAGGCCGTGCGCTTCGACGAGGACGACGTTCGCCCGCTGGGCCGCAACGCCCGCGGCGTGCGCGGCATGATGCTGGAGGACGGCCAGAGCGTGATCGCCATGCTGGTGGCCGAGGACGAGCAGCAGTCCGTGCTCACCGCCACGGTCAACGGCTACGGCAAGCGCACGCCGATTGGGGAATACACGCGCCACGGCCGCGGCACCAAGGGCATGATCGCGATCCAGCAGAGCGAGCGCAACGGCAAGGTCGTGGCGGCCACGCTGGTCCATGCCGACGACGAGATCATGCTGATCACCGACAAGGGCGTGCTGGTGCGCACCCGCGTCAGCGAGATCCGCGAACTCGGCCGCGCCACCCAGGGCGTCACGCTGATCGGCCTGGACGAGGGCTCCAAGCTCAGCGGCCTGCAGCGCATCGTCGAAAACGACGCCAACCCGGCCGACGACGAAGGCGACGCGGCCCCGGACGGCGACGCCAGCGAGAGTTGATTGCTATATTTTCAGTAGCACTCCATGCCCGCCCGGTCTGGACTCCAGGCCTTTTCTCCTTGAAATTGTCGAATGAACCGCCCTTACAACTTCGCCGCCGGCCCCGCCGCCATTCCGCCTGAGGTGCTGCAGCAGGCAGCCGCCGAAATGCTCGACTGGCATGGCAGCGGCATGGGCGTGATGGAAATGAGCCACCGCGGGCGCGAGTTCATCTCGATCTACGAGCAGGCCGAGGCCGACCTGCGCGAGTTGCTGGCCGTGCCCTCGAACTTCCGCATCCTGTTCATGCAGGGCGGCGGCCTGGCCGAAAACGCCATCGTGCCGCTGAACCTCTCGCACGCGGCCACGGCCGACTACGTGGTCACCGGCAGCTGGAGCCAGAAGTCGCAGAAAGAGGCCCGCAAGTACTGCAGCCAGGTGCACATCGCCGCCAGCAACGAGGCCGATGGCCACACCAGCCTGCCCGCGCCGGCGGGCTGGGACCTGAGCACGGGCACCCGCTATGTGCAGGTCTGCACCAACGAGACCATCCACGGCGTGGAGTTCCACGAGCTGCCCGACCTGAAGGCCCTGGGCTGCGATGCGCCGCTGGTGATCGACTTTTCCTCGCACGTGGCTTCGCGGCCCGTGGACTGGTCGCGCGTGGGCCTGGCCTTCGGCGGCGCCCAGAAAAACCTGGGCCCGGCCGGCGTCACCCTGGTGGTGGTGCGCGACGACCTGCTGGGCCACGCCCTGCCGATCTGCCCCAGCGCCTTCGACTACAAGGTCGTGGCCGAGCACCAGTCCATGTACAACACGCCGCCCACCTGGGCCATCTACATCGCCGGCCTGACCTTCCAGTGGCTCAAGCGGCAAACCGAGGGCGGCGCAAGCGGCGTGGCGGCCATGGAGCGGCGCAACATGGCCAAGGCGGCCCTGCTGTACGACTTCATCGATGGTTCGGCGTTTTACGCCAACAAGGTTGCCAAAAACTGCCGCTCGCGCATGAACGTGCCCTTCTTCCTGGCCGACGAATCGCGCAATGATGACTTCCTGGCCGGCGCGAAGGCGCGCGGGCTGTTGCAGCTCAAGGGCCACAAGTCGGTGGGCGGCATGCGCGCCAGCATCTACAACGCCATGCCGCTGGCCGGTGTGCAGGCGCTGGTGGACTACATGCGAGAATTTGAGCAAAAGAACACCTGAATTTTCGCGACATGCCCCAATCCCTTGCCGACCTCCGCACGCAGATCGACGCCGTCGACGGCGAGCTGCTCACGCTGCTGAACCGCCGGGCGGCACTGGCCAATGAAGTCGGAGAGATCAAGCGCGCGGAGGGTTCGGCCGTGTTCCGGCCCGAGCGCGAAGCGCAGGTCATCAATGGCCTGCAGGCCGCCAACCCCGGCCCGCTCAAGGCCGCCAACGTGGCCACCATCTGGCGCGAAGTCATGTCGGCCTGCCGTGCCCTGGAGGCGCCGCAGCGCGTGGCCTACCTGGGCCCGGCCGGCACCTTCAGCGAGCAGGCCGCGGTGCAGTTCTTTGGCTCCAGCATCGAGCATGTGCCCTGCGTGAACTTTGACGAGGTGTTCCATGCCGCCACGGCGGGCACGGCCGACTTCGGCGTGGTTCCGGTGGAGAACAACACCGAGGGCGTGGTCACCCGCTCGCTCGACCTGCTGCTGCAGTCGCCGCTGCACATCGTGGGCGAGATCAGCCTGCTGGTGCGTCACCACCTGCTGCGCCTGTCCAAGTCACTGGATGGCGTGGAGGTCGTGCTGGCCCACCCCCAGGCCCTGGCGCAGTGCCAGGGCTGGCTCACCAAGCACCTGCCCCAGGCGGAGCGCCGGGCCGTGTCCAGCAATGCCGAGGGGGCCCGTCAGGCCGCCGGCAACCCGACCTGGGCCGCCATTGCGAGCGAGCGCGCCGGCAGCGAGTTCGGCCTGCACATTGCGGCGCACGCGGTGCAGGATGACGCCTTCAACCGCACCCGCTTCGCCGTGATCTGCCTGCCGCAAACCCTGGCCGCGCCGCAGGCCTCGGGCCGCGACTGCGTGAGCCTGATCGTGTCGGTGCCCAACAAGCCCGGGGCGGTGCACGACATCCTGGTGCCGCTCAAGGCCCACGGGGTCTCGATGACGCGCTTCGAGTCGCGCCCCGCGCGCTCCGGCCAGTGGGAATACTATTTCTACATTGACGTGCAGGGCCACCCCACCGAGCCGCATGTGGCGGCCGCGCTGCGCGACCTGCAGGGCCTGTGCGCCTTCTACAAGGTGCTGGGCACCTACCCCGTGGGTGAATGACATGGTGCCCGCCATCCCCCTTCTTTCCGGCCTCCAGGGGCCCAGCCTCCCTCGGGGCGGCCCTTCGGGAGTGCTGACTGATGTTTGAACAACTGGGACTGATCGGCTGTGGCCTGATGGGCGGCTCGTTCGCGCTGGCGCTCAAGCGCGCCGGGCTGGTCAAGCGCGTGGTCGGCTACAGCAAGTCCCCGTCCACCACCGAGCGCGCGCGCCAGATGGGCGTGATCGATGTGGAGGCGCCCTCGGCGCTGCTGGCCGTGTCGGGGGCCGACATCGTGCTGCTCGCCGTGCCGGTGTCCGCCACCGAGGCCACGCTCAAGGCCATCAAGCACCTGATCACTGCCAACACCCTGATCATGGACGTGGGCTCGACCAAGCGCGACGTGGTCGATGCGGCGCGCCGCGTGCTCGGCGTCCACGTGGCGACCTTTGTGCCGGCCCATCCGGTGACCGGCAAGGAAGTGTCCGGCGTCGACCACGCCGACCCCGACCTTTACAACGGCAAGCAGGTCATCCTCACGCCGATCGAGCGCACCATGACCGCCAAGCTCCAGCAGGCGGTGGACGTGTGGACGGCCCTGGGCAGCAAGGTGATCCAGATGTCGCCGGAATCGCATGACGCGGCCTTTGCCGCCGTCAGCCACCTGCCCCACCTCGTGGCTTTCGCGCTCATAAACGGCATCACCAACCAGCCGCACGGGCGCGACTACCTGTCGCTGGCCGGCCCGGGCTTCCGCGACTTCACGCGCATTGCCGCGAGCGACCCCAAGATGTGGCGCGACGTGCTGCTGGCCAACCGCGAAGAGCTGCTGAGCCAGTCCAAGAAGTTCCGCGACGCGCTGCACTCGCTGGAAATCATGATCCAGAGCGGCAACTCCGATGCGCTGGAAGGCCTGGTCCGGCAGGCCAGCGACACCCGGGCCCACTGGCGCATGGGCGCCCCCGCCAAGAAATCAACATGAAAGTCATGCCGGCGGCTGGGCTGCCGCGCCGCCGCTGATGTACGCCACCGAGTTCCTCGACCTCCCTCCCCTGGCCCGCGCGGGCGGCACCGTCACCCTGCCCGGCTCCAAGAGCATCTCCAACCGCGTGCTGCTGCTCGCGGCGCTGTGCGAGGGCACCACCGAGATCCATGACCTGCTGGACTCCGACGACACCCGCGTGATGCTGGCCGCGCTGCGCCAGCTGGGCTGTGGCGTGGCCCACGAAGGCGCGCTGGTCCGCATCACCGGGCTTGGCGGGCGGGCACCGGCCTCGCCGGCCAGGCTTTTCATGGGCAATGCCGGCACCGCCATGCGCCCGCTCACCGCCGCGCTGGCGGTGCTGGGCGGCGAGTTCGAGCTCAGCGGCGTGCCGCGCATGCACGAGCGGCCCATTGGCGACCTGGTGGACGCCTTGCGCCAACTGGGCTGCCAGCTCGATTACCTGGGACAGGACGGCTTCCCGCCGCTGCGCATTGACCGGCCGGCGCTGGCGCTGCAGGCGCCCATCCAGGTGCGCGGTGACGTGTCCAGCCAGTTCCTGACCGCCCTGCTCATGGCGCTGCCCCTGGTGGCGCAGGGCGACGTGGTGATCGAGGTGGTGGGCGAGCTGATCTCGCGGCCGTACATCGAGATCACCCTCAACCTGCTGGAGCGCTTCGGCATCGCCGTGCAGCGCCCCGGGGGCGCGGACCGCTGGCAGCGCTTCACCATCCCGGCCGGCAGCCGCTACCGTTCACCGGGCGTCGTCCACGTGGAGGCCGACGCCTCGTCCGCCAGCTATTTCATCGCGCTCGGGGCCATCGCGGCGCCAGTGGCCGGCCAGATCGGCCTGAAGATCCAGGGCGTGGGGGCCGACTCGATCCAGGGCGACATCCGCTTCATCGAGGCCGCCCAGGCCATGGGGGCCGTGGTGCGCAGCGGCCCCAACTGGCTCGAAATTTCACGCGGCGAGCCCGGCGCGGGCTGGCCACTCAAGGCCATCGACCTTGACTGCAACCACATCCCCGACGCCGCCATGACCCTGGCGGTCATGGCCCTGTTTGCCGACGGAACCACCACGCTGCGCAACATCGCGAGCTGGCGCGTCAAGGAAACCGACCGCCTCACCGCCATGGCCGTTGAATGCACCAAGCTCGGTGCGACGGTGGCCGAAGGCCCGGACTGGCTGAGCATCACCCCGCCGGCCCAGTGGAAGGCCGCCAGCATCCACACCTACGATGACCACCGGGTGGCGATGTGCTTCTCGCTGGCGGCGTTCAATGCCGACGCCGTGCCCGTTCGCATTGAAGACCCCAAGTGCGTGGCCAAGACCTTCCCCGACTATTTCGAGACCCTGTTCTCGGTGGTCGAGCCCGTGGCGGGCCGGGTGCCTGTGATCTGCGTGGACGGCCCCACGGCCTCCGGCAAGGGCACGCTGGCCGCCACCCTGGCGCAGCAGCTGGGCTACCACTACCTGGATTCGGGCGCCCTTTACCGCGTGACGGCGCTGGCCGCACTGCGCGCCGGCCTGGCCCTGGAACCCGCCCACGAGGCCGCCATTGCCGATCTGGCCCGGCGGCTGCCGGTGCGGTTTGCCGGCGGCCATGTGCTGCTGGACGGGCAGGACGTGAGCGACGCCATCCGCACCGAGGAAGCCGGCATGAACGCCTCGCGGGTCTCCGCCCTGCCCGCCGTGCGCACGGCCCTGGTCGCCCTGCAGCACGGCTTTCGGCGCCTGCCGGGGCTGGTGGCCGATGGCCGCGACATGGGCACCGTGATCTTTCCGGCGGCCCCGCTCAAGCTGTATTTGACGGCCAGCGCCGCCAAGCGTGCCGAACGGCGCCATAAGCAGTTGATTTCAAAGGGTTTTTCAGCTACACTCGACAGTCTTCGGCAAGACTTGGAAGCGCGCGACGCGAGGGATTCGTCCCGCAGCGTGGCCCCTTTGAAGCCTGCCGCAGATGCCTTGTTGCTCGACAACTCGGAGCAGACGGTTGAAGAATCGGTTGCTCAGGTGCTGTCGTGGTGGCAGGACAGGCAGCCGTTCGGGGCCTCCCCGAACAGCTGAAAGGCCCGCACAGCCCCTCTCGCGCGTCAGCGCCCAGGCGGTGCGGTTCATCAACTCCAACCGCGGACCCTTCCGCACAAAACCGCCGTCATCAGTCCTAGAAACAGCAGCAATGGTGCCGCTGGAAACCTGCGTGACGTGCAAGGAAATTCAATGTCTGAATCATTTGCCTCGATGTTCGAAGAATCGCTGCAGCGCTCTGAAATGCGCACCGGCGAAGTGATCACCTCCGAAGTGGTCCGTATCGAACACAGTTTCGTCGTCGTGAACGCCGGCCTCAAGTCCGAAGCCTACGTGCCGATCGACGAGTTCAAGAATGACAAGGGCGAAATCGAAGTCCAGGTGGGCGATTTCGTCTCGGTGGCCATCGACGCCATCGAAAACGGCTATGGCGACACCATCCTGTCGCGCGACAAGGCCAAGCGCCTGGCCTCGTGGATGAGCCTCGAAAAGGCCCTGGAATCCGGCGAATTCGTCACCGGCACCACCAGCGGCAAGGTCAAGGGCGGCCTGACCGTTCTGGTCAACGGCATCCGCGCCTTCCTGCCGGGCTCGCTGATCGACACCCGTCCCATCAAGGACCTGACCCCGTTCGAGAACAAGACCCTGGAATTCAAGGTCATCAAGCTGGACCGCAAGCGCAACAACGTGGTGCTGAGCCGCCGCGCCGTGGTCGAAGCCTCCATGGGCGAAGAGCGCGCCAAGCTGATGGAAACCCTGAAAGAGGGTTCCGTGGTGCGTGGCGTGGTCAAGAACATCACCGAATACGGTGCGTTCGTGGACCTGGGCGGCATCGACGGCCTGCTGCACATCACCGACATGGCCTGGCGCCGTGTCCGCCACCCGAGCGAAGTCGTTCAGGCCGGCCAGGAAATCACCGCCAAGATCCTCAAGTTCGACACCGAGAAGAACCGTGTCTCGCTGGGTCTCAAGCAGATGGGCGACGACCCCTGGATGGGCGTCAACCGCCGCTACCCGCAAGGCACGCGCATGTTCGGCAAGATCACCAACATCGCCGACTACGGCGCGTTCGTGGAACTCGAGCCCGGCATCGAAGGCCTGGTGCACGTCTCCGAAATGGACTGGACCAACAAGAACGTCGCCCCCAGCAAGATCGTCTCGTTGGGTGACGAAGTCGAAGTCATGGTCCTGGAAATCGACGAGGACAAGCGCCGCATCAGCCTGGGCATGAAGCAGTGCAAGGCCAACCCCTGGCAGGAATTCGCGCAGAACACCAAGCGCGGCGACCGCGTCAAGGGCCCGATCAAGTCGATCACCGACTTCGGCGTGTTCGTCGGCCTGGCCGCCGGCATCGACGGCCTGGTCCACCTGTCCGACCTCTCGTGGAACGAGCCCGGCGAAGCCGCCGTGCGCAACTACAAGAAGGGCCAGGAAGTGGACGCCATCGTGCTGGCCGTGGACGTGGACCGCGAGCGCATCAGCCTGGGCATCAAGCAGCTGGACGGCGACCCGTTTGCCACCTTCGTGTCGGTGCACGACAAGGGCTCCGTGGTGTCGGGCAAGGTCAAGACCGTCGACGCCAAGGGCGCCGAGATCGACCTGGGCGAAGACATCATCGGTTACCTGCGCGCCTCGGAAATCTCCCGCGACCGCGTGGAAGATGCCCGCAACGTGCTCAAGGAAGGCGACGAAGTGTCGACCGTGGTCGTCAACATCGACCGCAAGACCCGCAACATCCAGCTCTCGATCAAGGCCAAGGACATGGCTGACGAACAGGGCGCGATGGCCAACCTGAGCCAGCAGTCCTCGCGCGAAAACGCCGGCACGACCAGCCTGGGCGCCCTGCTGCGCGCCAAGCTGGACAACAACGAATCGAAATAAGGTTTGAACCGTTGAGGACAGGGCGGCCCTGCGCATCACGCGTTGGCCGGTCTGTCCCGCAATGTCTTCGATTTCATGACCCGATCCGACCTCGTCGAAGAACTGGCAGCCCGCTTCAGCCAGCTCACGCACCGCGACGCCGAATATGCCGTCAAGACCATTCTTGATGCCATGAGCGACGCCTTGGTGCGCGGACACCGCATCGAGATCCGCGGCTTCGGCAGCTTCTCGATCAACCGCAGGCCGCCCCGCATGGGGCGCAACCCGCGCAGCGGTGAAAGCGTGCACATCCCTGAAAAGCGCGTTCCCCACTTCAAGCCGGGCAAGGCCCTGCGCGAAGCGGTGGACAAGCGCACGGCCGAACTCGAAGCCAAGGGCTGAGACCGATAGAATCTCTTCGTCACTGAGGAGATGGATGAAATACCTCATGTGGCTGCTCAAGGCAGCCATTTTTTTTACCCTGTTTGCCTTTGCGCTGAATAACCAGCAGGACGCCACCGTGCATTTCTTCTTCGGCACCCAGTGGCGCGCGCCGCAGGTGCTGGTGGTGCTGGTGGCGTTCGCGATGGGCCTGGCCGTGGGCGTGCTGGGCATGGTGCCGCGCTGGTGGAAGCACCGCAGCGCGGCCCGCAAGGCCGCCCGCGAGCCCCAGACGGTGGCCCCGGAAGACGCCAGCTCGACCCTGCACCATGGACTTTGACCTGAGCTGGCTGCTGCTGGGCCTGCCGCTGGTGTTCGTGCTGGGCTGGGTGGCCTCGCGGCTGGACCTGCGCCAGCTGCGCATCGAGAACCGGCAGGCGCCCAAGGCCTACTTTCGTGGCCTCAACTACCTGCTCAACGAGCAGCAGGACCAGGCCATCGACGCCTTCATCGAGGCCGTTCAGAACGACCCCGACACCTCCGAGCTTCACTTCGCGCTGGGCAACCTGTTTCGCCGCCGGGGCGAGTACGAGCGCGCGGTGCGCGTGCACGAGCACCTGCTGTCACGCGGCGACCTGGCCCGCACCGACCGCGACCGGGCCCAGCATGCGCTGGCCCTGGACTTCCTCAAGGCCGGGCTGCTGGACCGCGCCGAGGACGCACTGCGCCGGCTTGAAGGCACGGCCTTCGAGGCGCAGGCCCGCCTCGCACTGCTGGCCATCTACGAGCGCTCGCGCGACTGGGCCCAGGCCACCGAAGTCGCCACCCGGCTCGAGGCCTCGGGCGAAGGCAGCTTCGGCACCCGCAGGGCCCACTACCTGTGCGAACAGGCCGCCCGCGTGCCCGACGACCAGGCCGAACCGCTGCTGCGCCAGGCACTGGCGGCTGCCCCCGACGCGCCACGCGCCCGCATGGACCTGGCGGCGCTGCAAAGCCGCCGCGGCGATGCCGCCGCCGCCATGAAGACCCTGCTGTCACTGGCCCACACCGCGCCCGCCGCGATCGCGCTCACCGCGAAGCGGCTGGCTGAGGCAGGCGTGGCCAGCGGCCAGCAGGCGCAGGCCCTGCAGGTGCTGCAGACCAGCTACGAGCTGTACCCCTCGCTGGATGTGCTGGACGCCATTGCCGCGCTGGAGCCCGACCCGGCCGTGGCACGCGGCTGGTACGGCGAACACCTCAAGCGCGAACCCTCGCTGGTGGCCGCCACCAAATGGCTGGCCGGCGAAAAGCTCGCCGACGAGGACATCCATGTCCACGTGCAGAACGCGCTTGAACACGCCGCCAAGCCCCTCACGCGCTACCGCTGCGCGGCCTGCGGCTTCGAGGCCAAGCAGCATTTCTGGCAATGCCCGGGCTGCCAGGCTTGGGACAGCTACCCGGCCCGCCGGGTGGAAGAGCTATGAACCCGACCAAAGACCAGCTTTCCAAAGCCCGCGTGCTCGTGGTGGGCGACGCCATGCTCGACCGCTACTGGCATGGCGCGGTGGACCGCATCTCGCCCGAGGCGCCGGTGCCCGTGGTGCGGGTCACGCGCGAGGTCGAGACCATTGGCGGCGCCGGCAACGTGGCCTTCAACGTGACCACGCTGGGGGCCCAGGCCAGCTTCATCGGTGTGATGGGCGACGACGAACCCGGCCGCAAGCTCGAAGCGCTGATGCGCGACACCGGCATCCAGACCCACCTGGCGCGCGACCCGGGCCTGCAGACCACCGTGAAACTGCGGGTCATTGGCCGCCAGCAGCAACTGCTGCGCATGGACTTCGAGAACGAGCCCGACCACGAGGCGCTGGCCTCGCAGACCGAGGCCTTCGCCCGGCTGGTGCCGAAGCACGGCGCGGTGCTGTTCTCGGACTATGGCAAGGGCGGCCTGGCCCATGTGGGCACCATGATCAGCGCCGCGCGCGCCGCCGGCAAGCCGGTGCTGGTGGACCCCAAGGGCAGCGACTATTCGCGCTACGCGGGGGCCACCGTCATCACCCCCAACCGGGCCGAGCTGCAGCAGGTGGTGGGCACCTGGCACAGCGAGGCCGAGCTGCGCGCCAAGGCCCAGGGCCTGCGCGAATCGCTGCAGCTGGGCGCCCTGCTGGTCACGCGCAGCGAGGAAGGCATGAGCCTGTTCGATGCGCAGGGCGAAGTCCATGTGACGGCCCAGGCCCGCGAAGTCTTCGACGTGACCGGCGCCGGCGACACCGTGATCGCCACCCTGGCCGCCCTGGTGGCCGCCGGGATGAGCCTGCGCGACGCCCTGCCCCTGGCCAACAAGGCTGGCGGCATCGTGGTGGGCAAATTCGGCACTGCCACCGTCTCCCATGAGGAACTGTTTTCATGACCCGAATCGTTGTGACCGGCGCGGCCGGCTTCATCGGCAGCAACCTCGTCAAGGGGCTGAATGCCCGTGGCATCGACGACATCATTGCCGTCGACGACCTGACCCAGGGCGACAAGTTCCGCAACCTGGCTGACCTGCGGATCGCCGACTACCTGGACGCCAGCGTGTTCTATGACCGCTTTGCCGACGGCGCGTTTGGCCGGGTCGAGGCCGTCTTCCATGAGGGCGCGTGCAGCGACACCATGGAGACCAATGGCCGCTACATGATGGAGAACAACTACTCGCTGTCGTGCAACCTGTTCGCGGCCTGCCAGAAGCGCGGCACGCGCCTGCTGTACGCGTCGTCGGCGGCCACGTACGGCGGCTCCGACACCTTCCGCGAGACGCCGGAGTTTGAAAAGCCGCTCAACGTCTACGGCTACTCCAAGCTGCTGTTCGACCAGAGAATGCGGAGAGAACTCGGAACCGATTTCTCGGCGGCGACAACACAAGTCGCGGGCTTCCGTTACTTCAACGTGTATGGCCCGCGCGAGCAGCACAAGGGCCGCATGGCCAGCGTGGCCTTCCACCAGTTCAACCAGTTCCAGGCGGAGGGCCGCGTCAAGCTGTTCGGCGAATACGGCGGCTACGCGCCGGGCGAGCAGATGCGCGATTTCGTCTTCATCGACGACGTGGTAGCCGTCAACCTGTGGTTCCTCGACCATCCGGACCGCAGCGGCATCTTCAACCTCGGCACCGGCCGCGCCCAGCCGTTCAACGACGTGGCGCTGGCCGTGGTCAACGGCATGCGCACGCGCAAGCATCAGCCGGCGCTGGACCTGACGGGCGCCACCCAGGCACAGCTGATCGAGTACGTGGCCTTCCCCGATGCGCTGCGCGGCAAGTACCAGTGCTACACCCAGGCTGACCTGGGCCGCCTGCGCGCCGCGGGCTGCGATCACGCGTTCTGCGACGTGCAGACCGGCGTGGCGAGGTACATCGACACCCTGGGCGGTGCCCAAGGGTAAGTCCTGATCGCCGCCGCGGCTGGCGGTCAACGGGGACACGGCAGCGCCGTTATAGGAGCAGCCCGGCGCGGAGGGTGCCGGTTTGTCCATCCCCTGAGGAGATCCCCATGTTGAAGAAAATCCTGGCCTTCGTGGCCATGCTGTACGCCGCCGCCTGCTTCGCTGCCGTTGACGTGAACAAGGCCAGCGCCGCCGAGCTCGATGGCATCAAGGGCATTGGCCCGGCCATTTCCGGCCGGATCATTGACGAGCGCAAGAAGGGCAGCTTCAAGGACTGGAGCGACTTCATCAGCCGCGTCAAGGGCGTGGGCGAAGGCAACGCCGCCAAGTTCTCCACCGAAGGCCTGACCGTCAACGGCGCCGGCTTCAAGGGCGCGGCCGCGCCGGCTGCCGCCAAGGAAGAAAAGGCCGCCGACAAGAAGGCAGAAGCCAAGCCCGCCGCCGCCCCTGCAGCCGCTGCGGCGCCCGCCGCCAAGGAGGAAAAGAAGGACCCCAAGGCCGAAGCCAAGATGAAGGCCGACGAAGCCAAGGCCAAGAAGGAAGCCGACAAGAAAGCCAAGGCAGAAGAAAAAGCCAAAAAGGCCGAGGAAGCCAAAGCCAAGAAAGAGGCTGACATGAAGGCCAAGGAAGAAGCCAAGAAGGCCAAGGCCGCGAAGAAAGACGACAAGAAGGCTGAAGCGCCCAAGGCCGCCGCCAGCGCCGCCAAGAAGTAAGCCGGCACCCGGCTCACGCCATCAGCCCGCTCCGGCGGGCTTTTTGTTGGTCAAATCAGGCTGGAGTCCAGGCCTGGCGGCCACTGTCTGCTATCAATAGCGTAGCAACCGGCGGTCACCTCAAACCAGCGCGATCAGGTCGGTGGTGCCGACATCCACCCCCGCCTGCATCAGCAAGGTGGTGGCCTGCCCGCGGTGGTGCGCCTGGTGGTTGAAGAAGTGCGTCAGCGCCTTCCAGGCGGGGTGCTCGCGTGGCACGCCCTTGCTGTTGGCATAGCGCATGGTGCTCAGGGGGAAGCTGGCCGGCATGTCGGCCAGCCAGTCTTCCACCGCGGCGTCCAGCCGGTCACGCCGGGCCTTGAGGGCATCCCAATCGGCTTCGAGTTCGGTGGCAAACGAGGCGCCGGCGGGCAGCGCCAGCAGGTCACCGCCCAGCGCCTCGAACACCACCCCCTGGCTGGCAAAACGCTGCAGCCACATCGAGTCGGCCCACACGAGGTGGTTCAGCGTGCCGTGGATGGAGCCAAAAAAGGCGCCGCCATCGCGCTTGCGCCCCGCCTCTCCAAGCGGCTCGCAGGCCGCGTAGAGGCGCTGGTTGAACCAGCGGTTGTAGCGGGCCAGGAACTGGTAGTTCTCAATGAAGGGGCTGTCCATGCCCCGCATTGTCGGGGCTTTCGCGCCGCGCCGCAGCGCCCGGCACCGCGTGCCCGAACAGGGGCAGCAGCCCCTCGACCCGGCTGACGGCCGCGGCTTCGCCCAGATCCTGCGCGAGGTACTGGTACAGCGTGGAGCGCAGCAGCCACAGCTCGATCAGGCTGCCCGCGCGCGCAATCTGGCCGCAGGCGCGTGCGCGGTGCTCGTGGCTGCAGGGGCCTGTCGCCATGCGCATGGCCTGGCGGATCGCTTCAAGGTCCGCCGCCGGCTCGGCGGGCTGCGTGGCCGCCAGTTCGTGGCCGCGCGAGCCCCAGGTCGATGCGAGCCATCGTTGAACGCGTTGTGTCATGTCCATGGAACCACCTCCAGGCGCCGCATCAGGCCGCGCCGTAACCGCCACCTCCGGGCGTCAGGATTTCAAACACATCACCCGGCTGCATTTCCGCCTGGCCGATGTGACCCAGTTCCTCCACTTGTCCGTCGGCGCGCACCACCCGGTTCACGCCCACCTGTCCGGCCTGGCCCCCTGCCAGGCCGAAAGCGCCATGCTTGCGGCCGTTCGACAGGATGCTGGCCGTCATGTCTTCGAGAAAGCGCACGCGGCGCACGCCACCGTTGCCGCCCGTCCAGCGCCCCGCGCCGCCCGAGCCCTCGCGGATCTCATAGCTGTCAAGACGCACCGGGAAGCGGAACTCCAGTACCTCGGGGTCGGTCAGCCGGGAGTTGGTCATGTGGGTCTGGACCACGCTGGTGCCGTTGAAGCCCTCGCCAGCACCGCTGCCCCCCGAGATGGTCTCGTAGTACTGGTGCGAGGCGTTGCCAAAGGTGAAGTTGTTCATCGTGCACTGGCTCGCCGCCATCACGCCCAGCGCGCCATACAGCGCATTGGTGATGCAGGTCGAGGTTTCCACGTTGCCGGCCACCACCGAGGCCGGCGGGTTGGGGTTGAGCATGGAGCCCGGCGGAATGATGACCTTGAGCGGCTTCAGGCAACCCGCGTTGAGCGGAATGTCGTCGTCCACCAGGGTGCGGAACACGTACAGCACCGCGGCCATGCACACGGCCGTGGGCGCGTTGAAGTTGTTGAGCTGCTGGGCCGAGGTGCCGGTGAAGTCGATCTCGGCACTGCGGCTTTTCGCGTTCACCCGGATCGCGACCTGGATCTGCGCACCGTTGTCCAGTGGCAGGGTGAAGGCCCCGTCCTTCAGCCGCGTGATCACGCGCCGCACCGACTCCTCGGCGTTGTCCTGCACGTGGCCCATGTAGGCCTGCACCACGTCCAGGCCGAACTGCTCGACCATCTTGCGCAGCTCCTGCACGCCCTTCTCGTTGGCGGCAATCTGGGCCTTGAGGTCGGCCATGTTCTGCTGGGGGTTGCGGCTGGGGTACTTGCCGCTTTGCAGCAGCGCCACCATCTCGGCCTCGCGCAGCACGCCACGGTCCACCAGCTTGACGTTGTTGATCTGCACGCCCTCTTCCTCGATCAGGGTCGAGAACGGGGGCATGGATCCGGGCGTGGTGCCGCCAATGTCGGCATGGTGGCCCCGGCTGCCCACGTAGAACAGCGGCTTGTCGTGCGCCGCGGCGCCCAGGTAGACCGGCGTGATCACCGTCACGTCGGGCAGGTGGGTGCCGCCGTGGTATGGGTCATTGAGCACATACACATCGCCCGGCTGCATCTTGCCCGCGTTCTCGCGGATCACGGTCTTGATGCTCTCGCCCATGGAGCCCAGGTGCACCGGCATGTGCGGGGCGTTGGCGATCAGGTTGCCGTCGGCGTCGAACAGCGCGCAGCTGAAGTCCAGCCGCTCCTTGATGTTGACCGAGTAGGCCGTGTTCTGCAGTTGCAGGCCCATCTGCTCGGCGATGTTCATGAACAGGTTGTTGAACACCTCCAGCAGCACCGGGTCCACCGTGGTGCCCACGGCGAACCGCGCCGCGCGCGGGATGCGCCGGTCCAGCACCAGGTGGTCCAGCGCGGTCAGCTCGGCTTCCCAGCCGGGTTCGACCACGGTGGTGGCGTTCTTCTCGGCAATGATGGCCGGGCCGGGCACCACGTCGCCAGGGCGCAGGTCCTCGCGCACCACCAGTGCGGCGTCGTGCCACTGGCCGCCCGAGTACATGCGAACGGTTTCACGGCGCGGCACTTCACGCGGTTCGAAGGTGTCGCTGCGCGGCTCGGCCGGCGCGTCGCCCGCGACCACGGCCTCGACCGACACGGCCTCCACCATCAGCCGCTTGCCCTGCATGAGGAAGGCAAAGCGCTGGCGGTAGGCCGCCTCGAATGCCGTCTTGATGCTGGCAAGATCACCAAACGGCACCACCAGCGCAGAGTCACTGCCCTCGTAGCGCACATGCACCCGATGGTGCACCGTCACGGCACCGGCATTGACCTGCTGGCGCTCCAGCTCGGCCTGGGCGGTGGCGCCCAGCGTCTCCAGCCTTTCGGCCACCAGCGGCAGCGACTCCGCGGCCAGCGGCATTTCCACCGCCTGTTCGCGGATCACGTTCTGGTCGGCCAGGCCCATGCCATAGGCGCTGAGCACACCGGCCAGCGGGTGCACGAACACCCGTGTCATGCCCAGCGCATCGGCCACCAGGCAGGCGTGCTGGCCGCCCGCGCCGCCAAAGCATTGCAGCGTGTAGCGCGTGACGTCGTAGCCGCGCGCCACCGAAATTTTCTTGATGGCATTGGCCATCTGCTGCACCGCGATGTTGATGAAGCCCTCGGCCACCACCTCGGCGCTGCGGCCGGTGCGGCCGGCCAGCTCGTTGAACCTGGCCTCGACCGCCTCGTAGCTCAGCGCCTCGTCGGCGTGCGTGCCAAACACCTTGGGGAAGTAGCGCGGCTGGATCTTGCCGGTCATCACGTTGGCGTCGGTCACGGCCAGCGGGCCACCGCGACGGTAGCTCGCGGGGCCGGGGTTGGCGCCCGCGCTCTCGGGGCCCACGCGAAAGCGAGACCCGTCAAACTCGAGGATCGAGCCGCCGCCGGCGGCCACGGTGTGGATGCTCATCATGGGCGCGCGCATGCGCACGCCGGCCACCTGGGTTTCAAATTCGCGCTCGAACTCGCCAGCGTAGTGCGACACATCGGTCGAGGTGCCGCCCATGTCAAAGCCGATCACCTTGTCATGGCCAGCCAGCGCCGCGGTGCGGGCCATGCCCACGATGCCGCCGGCCGGGCCGGACAGGATGGCATCCTTGCCCTGGAAGGCATGGGCGTCGGTCAGGCCGCCGGACGATTGCATGAAGAACAGCTTGACGCCGGGCATCTCGCCCGCGACCTGCTCCACATAGCGGCGCAGGATGGGCGACAGGTAGGCGTCGACCACGGTGGTGTCGCCACGGCTCACGAACTTCATCATCGGGCTGGTTTCATGCGAGGTGCTGACCTGCGTGAAGCCCACCTTGCGCGCGATGGCGGCGGCCTGCTGCTCGTGCTCGGTATAGCGGTAGCCGTGCATGAACACGATGGCCACGCTGCGCAACCCGCGCCCATAGGCGGCCAGCAGGTCGCCGCGCAGGCTGGCCTCGTCCAGGGCGCGCACCACATCGCCATGGGCGCCGATGCGCTCGTCGGCCTCGATCACCTCGGTGTAGAGCAGCTCGGGCAGCACCACGTTGCGGTCGAACAGGCGCGGCCGGTTCTGGTAGGCGATGCGCAGCCCGTCGCGAAAGCCCCGGCTGGTGACCAGCAGCGTGGGCTCGCCCTTGCGCTCGAGCAGCGCATTGGTGGCCACCGTGGTGCCCATCTTCACGCACTCCACCAGCTGCGGGGTGACCGGCTCGCCGCGCTTCAGGCCCAGCAGGTGGCGGATGCCCGCCACCGCCGCGTCCTTGTACTGCTCGGGGTTTTCCGACAGCAGCTTGTGCGTGGTCAGCGAGCCGTCGGGCCGCTTGGCCACGATGTCGGTGAATGTGCCGCCGCGGTCGATCCAGAATTGCCAGCGGCTGGTACCCGGGGAGGAAGATGTGTCTTGCATGTTGCTTCGGTTTTCAGGGTAAAGGGAATCCGCCGCGCCCGGCCAGGCCAGGCGATGCGGTTTCAGGTGAAAAAATAACGGCGGATTCCATGGCTCAGGGCGAGAGGTTACGCCACCCCGGGCATGGGGATGAACCGCTCGAGCTTGCGGAACCGGGCCAGCCAGCGCCCGACCGCCGGGTAGCCCGCCAGCTGGAAACCGCCCTGCCCGGCCAGCGCCACGTGGGGGAAGCAGGCCACGTCGGCCAGGGTGGCCCGCTCGCCAGCCAGCCAGTCGTCGCGTTGCAACTGGCCTTCCAGCACCCGCAGGGCCTGCTCGCCAGCCGCCCGGGACGCCACCAGATCGCCGGTGTAGCCAAAGCGCTGGATCGCGCGGTCCATGAACAGCCCCGAGGCGATCTCGTTCTGGGCCAGTTCCAGCCACTGGCAGACCCGGGCCATCGCGGCGGCATCAATGGGCAGCCACTCGCGCGACTCGTCGTAGCGGCGGGCCAGGTAGCAAAGGATGGCAGTCGATCCCCATAGCACCACGCCACCGTCGGCCAGCGTGGGCACCTGGCCACGCGGATTGAGCGCGAGGTAGGCCGCGTCCACCACGTTGCGCCCGGCCTGCAGCCGGACCGGCACTCGCTGGTAGGGCAGCGCGAGAAAGGACAGGAACAGCCGCACCTTGTAGCAGTTGCCGGAGGTCTCGCGGTCATGCAGGACCAGCCTGTCACCGGCAACCGGGGCCGCGGTTCTGTGGGGCAGGGTTTGCATGATCGGCGGGGCCTCCAGGGGTGGGATGGGGCGGCGGCTGTGGGGTCCATGTTGGCGGGGCAATGCCGCTCAGCGCTGGATGTAGTAAGGCACGAAGATGTTGTTGGCCTCGTTGCCCACGGTGCGCACCCACTCGCGCGAGAATTTCTCGCCCATGCGCTTGAGCTCGGCTTCAAAGTCGGCGGGGATCCGCTCCACCTTCATGCCCTTGGCCTTGAGCTCCTGCGTCGATTCCGTGGCCACCGCCCGGCTCATGGTCCAGCCCCGGGTCTCGGCTTCCTGCGCGGCCTTGAGCACGGCCTGCCTGACCGGCGGGTTCAGGCTGTCAAAGGCCTTGAGGTTCACGAACACGATGTTCTTGGGGAACCAGGCGTTGATCTCGTAGTAGTTCTTGATCTGGCCCCAGACCTGGTTCTCCACGCCCGTCACGGCCGAGGTGATCATGTTGTCCATCCGGCCACTGGCCAGGGCCTTGTTGACGTCCACCATGGGCACGTCCACCGGCGTGGCGCCCAGCATCTGGGCAATGCGCACCGTGGAGGTGTTGTAGGTGCGCATGCGCGTGCCCTTGAAGTCCGCGGACGACTTCACGGGCGCGCCGGCATACAGGCCCTGGGGCGGCCACGGCACGGCGTACAGGGCCTTCAGGCCGCGCTCGGCGAAATGCCTGTCGATCAGCGGGCGCTGCAGGTCCCACATGCGGCGCGCGTCCTCGTAGCTGCCCACCACGAAGGGAATGGCGTCGGCCCCGGCGATGGGAATCTCCTTGACCATGCTGGTCATGATGGTCTCGCCGGCCTGCACCTTGCCGTCCTGCACGGCCTGGCGGATGTCGTTGAGCTTGAACAGCTCGTTGTTCGGGTGGACCTCAATGCGCAACGCGCCGGCGCTGGCCTGCTCCACGTCCTTGGCAAACTGGGCAATGTTCTGCGTGTGGAAGGATTCCGCGCGGTAGCCGGTGGCCAGCTTCCACTGGGTCTGGGCATTCGCCATGGTGGCGGCAACGGTCAAGGCAGCAATCAGATAGGTCTTCATGAGGTACTCCAGAAGTGGCTGACAAGCCTTACATCCGACGTGGCAGCCACAGAACCACATCGGGGAAGAAATAGATCAGGAGAATCGCCGCGAGCATCAGCAGGAACATCGGGATCACGGTGCGGGCGATGTAGGTGATCTCGTGTCGGGTCAGGCCCTGCAGCACGAACAGGTTCAGGCCTACCGGCGGCGTGATCTGGGCGATCTCGACAACCAGCACGACGAAGATGCCGAACCAGATCAGGTCCAGCCCCGCGGCCTGCACCGTGGGCATCAGCACGCCAATGGTCAGGACCACCATCGAGATGCCGTCCAGGAAGCAGCCCAGGATCAGGAAGAACACCGTGAGCGCCAGCACCAGCATCAGCGGCGACAGGTGCAGCGCGCCCACAAACTCGGCGAGGTGGCGCGGCAGGCCGACGAAGCCCATGGCCAGCGTGAGGAACGCCGCGCCGGCCAGGATCAGCCCGATCATGCAGTAGACGCGGCAGGCCGCCGCCAGGCCCTCGGTCACGCGCTTCCAGCTCAGGCTGCCTTCGATGGCCGCCAGCGTGAACGAGCCCAGCACGCCAATGGCCGCGGCCTCGGTGGCGGTGGCAACGCCCGAATAGATGGACCCGAGCACCGCACCGATCAGCAGCACCACGGGGATCAGGTGGCGCGCCGCATGGATCTTCTGCAGCAGGCTCATGGACGCGTCAGCGGCCGGGATCTTGTCCTTGTTGAACAGCGCCCAGACGATGATGTAGCCCATGAACAGCGTGGCCAGCAGCAGGCCCGGCAACACGCCACCGATGAACAGCTTGGCGATCGACACATCGGCCGCCACGCCATAGACGATCATGATGATGGACGGCGGGATCAGCAGGCCCAGCGTGGCAGCACCGGCCAGCGTGCCCACGGCCATGGCCTCGGGGTAGCCGCGGCGCTTGAGCTCGGGCAGCGAGATCTTGCCGATGGTGGCGCAGGTCGCCGCCGACGATCCCGACACCGCCGCGAAGATGGTGCTGCCGATCACGTTGACATGCAGCAGGCGGCCCGGCAGGCGGTTGAACCAGGGCGCCAGGCCCTTGAACATGTCCTCCGACAGCTTGGTGCGGAACAGGATTTCCCCCATCCAGAGGAACAGCGGGAGCGCCGTCAGCGTCCAGCTGGACGTGGAGCCCCAGATGGTGAGCATCATGCTGTCCCCCACGGGCCGCGGACTCACGAACTGCATGGCGATCAGGCCAACGCCCAGCAGGGACATGCCAATCCAGACGCCGGAGCCCAGGATGATGAACAGCAGGACGACGAGTCCCAGGGCCAATAGAACTTCCATGATGTGCTCCTGATCTTTTTCTGGATGAATGACTGCGCTTATTCGGAGCGGGCGGCCTCGCCCGACGCCACCTCGAAGAACGTGCCGCCACTGAGGCGGGCGACCAGCGCATGGACCATGGACACGGCGAAGCCAATGCAGCCCACGGCCATCGTCAGCTGGGGAATCCACATCGGGGTGGCGTCTCCGGTGGGCGCCACGTCATGCAGCGTGTAAGACAGCCACACCATGCGGCAGGCAAACCAGGCGATGTACAGCGACAGCAGCGCGCCAGCGCCGAGGCTCCAGTACTCGAGCGCGGCACGCATGCGCGGCGGCGAGTTCTGCAGCAGCAATGTCACGCGGATGTGGTCGCCCTGGCGAAAGGCCGAGGGCAGCGCCAGGAAGAGCGCTGCGGCAATCGAGTAGCCCGCATACCCGTCGAGGCCGGGAATGCTCCAGCCATCGACCAGTCGCGTGGCAATGTTCAGGGTGATTGACAGCAGGGCTGCCAGCATGGACACGCAGGCCAGCGCCAGCAGGGTCTTGTAGAAATTCCGGGCGAGCTTGTCCACAGTCAACTCCAACGACAGGTTGATCTCTTGGGGGGTCATGCCCCGGCGTCAGGCGCCGGGGTCATGCCAGGGGGGGGAACGCGGCTTAGTGCTTGCGGTACGCGTCGATGATGGCCTTGCCATCAGGACCCGCCGAGGCCAGCCATTCGGCGGTCATCGTCTCGCCAATCGCGAGCAGCGCCTTGCGCACGCTCTCGGAGGGCTGGGCAATGGTCATGCCATTGCTGCTCAGGACCTTGATGGAATCGGCATCCACCTTCTCGCTGGCCTGCCAGCCGCGCTGCTCGGCTGCCGCCGCAGCCTTGAGCACCGCTTCCTGGGTGGCCTTGTCAAGCGCGTCGAAGGCTTTCTGGTTGACCGCCGTGACATTGCGCGGAAGCCAGCCGTTGACCGGGTAGAAGAACTTGGTCTGCTCGTACAGCTTGCCGTCGGCGCCGCTGGCGCTGGAGGTCAGGAAGTTGTTGGCCGCGCCGGTGGCCAGCGCCTGGCCCAGTTCCGGCAGCTGGATGGTGACGGGCGAGGCGCCCAGCATCTGCGCGATCTTGGTGGTGGCCGGGTTGTAGGCGCGCATCTTGGTGCCCTTGAAGTCATCGGCGCTGTTGATGGGCTTGACCGAGTACAGCGACTGGCCTGGCCAGGGCACCGAGAACAGGGGCTTCACGCCCTGCGCGGCCAGCACCTTGGCCTGCACCGGCTTGGCGGCCTCGTACAGGCGCTTCGCGTCGGCGTAGCTGGTGGCCAGGAAGGGGATCGAGTCCACGCCATACAGCGGGTTCTCGTTGGCCAGGCCCGAGATGATGAATTCACCCGCGGGGGCCAGCCCGCCCTGGATCGCGCGCTTGATCTCGGGCTGCTTGAACAGCGAGCCGCCCGCGTGCACCGTGATCTTGAGCTTGCCGCCGCTGAGCTTGTCCACGTCATCAGCGAACTGCTGCACGTTTTGCGTCTGGAAGGTGTTGGCACCGTAGCCGGTGGGCAGGTCCCACTTGGTCTGGGCCTGGGCGAGCGTGGCGCAGGCCACGGCGGACAGGCAGAACATGAATTTTTTCATCGGGTTGCTCCTTGTTTAGAAACTGGCAAGCTGGTTGTTGAGAAGGTCTGTGATCAGCATCGCGCCAGGGGCGTGGGTGATGCAGAACTCGGGGCGGGCCTGCCGGATCGCGGCCTGCGGCGTGACGCCACAGGCCCAGAACACGGGCAGTTCATCTGGCATCACCTCCACCGCGTCCCCGTAATCGGGTTGCGACAGGTCGGCAATGCCGATCAGCGACGGATCGCCAATGTGGACCGGCGCGCCATGCACGTCGGGGAAACGGGAGGTCACCTGCACCGCGCGGATCACCGAGGCGGCGCGCAGGGGCCGCATCGAGACCACCAGCGGCCCGCTGAACGGGCCGGCCGCCTGCGTCTGGACATTGGTGCGGTACATGGCCACGTTGCGCCCCTGTTCGACGTGGCGCAACCTCAGGCCTGCCGCCATCAGGGCCTGCTCGAAACTGAAGGAGCAGCCGATCACGAAGGTGACCAGGTCATTGCGCCACAGGGGCGTGATGTCGCAGGGCTCTTCCACCAGCTCGCCATCACGCCACACGCGGTAGCGCGGCACGTCGGTGCAGATGTTGATGTCGGACCCCAGCGAGGGCAGCATCGCGTGGCCGGGCTCGGACACCGCCAGCAGCGGACAGGGCTTGGGGTTGCGCTGGCAATAGCGCAGGAAATCGTCGGCCTGCGCCCGGGGCAGGATCACCACGTTGCCCTGCACATGGTCATCGGCGAGGCCGCTTGTATGCGAGGTCCACAGACCCTGGCGGATCAGCCCGCGCACATGCGCCGCGTCCTGCATGCCCTCAGGGCCAAACACCTCCTGCGCCAAATCGGAAACTGATCCCACCACGACTCCTTGTTGCGAATTGTGTCAATTGCATGACGTTGGGCGGATTGTGGTTGCCGGTGGGTGCTACTGCAAATTCAAAATATTTCGCTTACATCATCGATTTTTTCGATGCTCCAGTTTGGGGCGGGCGCTTCAATCGGGTGCGCGCGTCCGCTGATTTCCCCTCGGGCTGGGTGTCAATGAAGGCCAGGGCCGACTTGACGACTGTCTCGACCGTCCTCGTGGAAGGGTCGGTCCGAAAGCTCGCATGGATGGGCAGCGGCGCCAGCGCCGCATCGCACTTGAGCTGCTTCAAATTGGGGAAAACCAGAAGACGCTCGACCGCCCGGCGCGGCAGGGTGGCCACGCCAAAGCCGCCCTGGACCAGCTGGACCATCGCCGAAATCGATGAAATGGTGTGCACGCGCCGCGGCTCGACCTCGGCCTGGCGAAACAGGTCCACCAGCGTGACATGCGGCTGCGAACCGCGCTGGAAGGTGAGGATTTCCTGCTCGCCAAGGTCCTCCAGCGTGTAGCTGCGCCTGCGGTGTTTCTGGGCATTGCCCATGAACACCATCTCCATCGGCGGCAGCGAGCGGCTGCGCACGCCGTCGCCCGACGCGGGCAGCGCCGCGAACACCAGGTCCTGCGTGCCCCGGCGGATCTGCTCGACCAGGATCGGCGTGGTTTCCACCGTGAGTTCCAGCTCCAGCGCGGGCTGGTCCACGCGCAGTTTTTCGATCCACGGAATCAGCCACGAGTGCAGCACCGATTCGATCGCGCCGATGCGCATGGACACCGCCAGCGGCGCTCCCGAGCCCATCTCGGCCTTGACCTCGCGCTGCAGTTCCAGCAGCCGCTGCGAATAGGTGAAGAACCGGGTGCCCGCGATGGTGAGGCGAAAGTGCTTGTCGCGCCGGTCCAGCAGCAGCACGCCAAGCTCTTCCTCGAGCGCGGCGATGCGGCTGGACATGGCCGATTGCGTGAGGTACAGCTTCTCGGCGGCGCGCGTCACGCTCTTGAGCGAGGCCACCCAGTAAAACGCCTCGACGAATCGCAGGTTCATGGTGAGACCCCGGTGCGGCCGGTGGCCAGGACGCAGGGGGCCGCATGGGGGCGCAAGGCCGGCGCGTCCAGCAGCGACAGCACCCGCCAGCCGGTGGCCTCGCGGATCTGCACCGCATAGGGCGGCATGTTCGTGCACTCCAGCAGCAGCGTCTGCAGCTGGGGCGCCCGCGCCTTCAGGGCCAGCGCCGCGGCCACCACGTCGGCCTGCGCGGCCTGCAGGTCCATCTGCTCGCGGTTGCCCAGGATGGCCGAGGCGAATTCGCCCGCGGGGTTCACCCCCTGCACCAGCACGTCGGCCACGCGCTCGCGCGGCACGCCGGCACTGCGGATGTGCTCGCTGCCCAGCTTGCCCGCGCTGATGGTGAGCACGCCCACCTGGCGCTCTTCCCTGAGCAGCCGGGGCAGCTGCAGCAGGCTCGAGGTAACGACCGGCACCTTGACCGCAGCCTGCAATTCCTTTTGCAGCAGCACCAGGAAGCCGCAACTGGTGGTGATGACCGACACCCCCAGCTGCTCCAGCCCGCGCACCACGGCCACAAAGGCCGGCACCACGCGCCCCGCCCGCAGGCCGCGCGCCGACTGCACCACCTTGTCGGGCCAGACCCCGCGCACGATACGAAAGTTCACGGGCGCGGCCCAGCTGTCCGGGTGGCCGACATCGCCCGGCGGGCGGGGAAAGCGGGTGTCCAGCATGACCACGCCCACCACGGGCTGGGCATGGCCCGGGGGAAACACCGGAGGGGGTGGCGCGCTATTTGCATTTATGCTCGGGCTCTCATTCATCCATACCATTGTCCCGGAGAGAACATGAAACTCAAACTCGGATTGATGGCCGCCGCCCTGACCCTGGGTGCCTCGGCCTTCGCGCAGACCAAGTGGGACCTGCCCGCTGCCTACCCCGCCACCAACTTCCACAGCGAAAACCTGGCCCAGTTCGCCAGCGACGTGGACAAGGCCACGGGCGGCAAGCTCAAGATCACCGTGCACCCGGGCGCCTCGCTGTTCAAGGCACCGGAAATCAAGCGCGCCGTGCAGGGCGGCCAGGCCCAGGCCGGCGAAATCCTGCTGGCCAACTTTGCCAACGAATGGCCCATCTATGCCGCCGACGGCATGCCCTTCCTGGCTGACAGCTATGACGCCGCCATGAAGCTGTACAAGGCCCAGAGGCCCATGCTCGAGAAAAAACTGGCGGCCGACGGCATGGCCCTGCTGTACGCCGTGCCCTGGCCCCCGCAGGGTATCTACGTCAAGAAGCCGATCAACAGCGCCGCCGACCTGAAGGGCGTGAAATGGCGCGCCTACAGCCCGGCCACCGCGCGCATCGCCGAACTGGTGGGCGCCCAGCCCGTGACCGTGCAGGCCGCCGAACTCTCCCAGGCCATGGCCACGGGCGTGGTCGAGAGCTACATGTCTTCCGGCTCCACGGGCTTTGACACCAAGACCTACGAGCACCTGAAGTACTGGTACGACACCCAGGCCTGGCTGCCCAAGAACGCCGTGATCGTCAACAAGAAATCGTTTGACGCGCTCGACAAGCCCACGCAGGACGCGCTGCTCAAGGCCGCCGCCGAGGCCGAGACCCGCGGCTGGGCCTCCAGCAAGAAGGTCAACGGCGAAGTGCTCGACAAGCTCAAGGCCAACGGCATGCAGATCCTGCCGCCCTCGGCCCAGCTCAAGGCCGACATGAAAAAGGTCGGCGACGTGATGCTCAAGGAATGGCTGGACAAGGCCGGCCCCGAAGGCCAGGCCCTGGTGGACGCTTACCGCAAGTAAGCTGATGCGCAAGGCCCTTGACGCGCTTTACACCAGCGCCGCCGCCCTGGCGGCGCTTTTTCTGGTGGGTTTGCTGGTGATGGTGCTGCTGTCCATTGCCAGCCGGCAACTGCAGTTCCATGTGCCGGGCACCGACGCCTATGCGGGTTACCTCATGGCGGCCAGCGGCTTCCTGGCGCTCGCGCACACGCTCAAGCGCGGTGAGCACATCCGCGTCACGCTGGTGATCAACGCGCTCAAGGGCCCTTTCAAAAAGGCCTCGGAACTCTGGGCCCTGGCGGCGGCCACGCTGCTGTCGTGCCTGTTTGCCTTCTACAGCTGCCGGCTGTCCTGGCAGTCCTACACCTTTCACGACATCTCCACCGCGAGCGACGCCACCCCCCTGTGGATGCCCCAGGTGGCCATGGCCGTGGGCACGGTGATCCTTGCGATTGCCTTTGTCGACGAACTGGTGCTGGAACTGCGCGGCCAGCGCCAGGCCAGCGCCCCTGACGAGGCCCTGCGCAATGAGTGACTTCGCCATCACCGGCCTGCTGGTGCTCAGCCTGTTCCTGATCCTGGGCAGCGGCGTGTGGATCGGGCTCACGCTGTCGGGCGTGGCCTGGATCGGCATGCAGCTGTTCTCGTCGCGGCCCGCCGGTGACGCCATGGCCGTCACCATCTGGGGCAGCGCCTCGAGCTGGACGCTCACGGCCCTGCCGCTGTTCGTGTGGATGGGCGAGATCCTGTTTCGCACCCGGCTGAGCCAGGACATGTTCAAGGGCCTCGCGCCATGGATGCAGAGCCTGCCGGGCCGCCTGCTGCACACCAACGTGGTGGGCTGCACCATCTTTGCCGCGGTGTCCGGCTCCAGCGCCGCCACCTGCGCCACCATCGGCAAGATGTCGCTGCCCGAGCTCACCAAGCGCGGCTACCCCGAGCACATGATCGTGGGCACCCTGGCCGGCGCCAGCACGCTGGGCCTGCTGATCCCTCCGTCCATCATCATGATCGTCTACGGCGTGAGCGCCGAGGTCTCGATCGCGCGGCTGTTCATTGCCGGCGTGCTGCCGGGGGTGCTGCTGGCCACGCTGTTCTCGGGCTACATCGCGCTGTGGGCACTGGCCAACCCCGGGCGCATCCCGGCGGCCGACACGCGCATGAGCTTCATGCAAAAGCTCGCCGAGTCGCGCAGCCTGATCCCGGTGGTGACGCTGATCGCGGCCGTGCTGGGCTCCATCTACACCGGCGTGGCCACGGCCACCGAGGCCGCGGCCGTGGGCGTGGTGGGCTCGCTCATCATCTCCGGCGTGCAGGGCTCGATGAACTGGCAGACCTTCAAGGACTCGCTCATGGGCGCCACGCGGCTGTACTGCATGATCGCGCTGATCCTGTCGGGCGCGGCCTTCCTCACGCTCAGCATGGGCTACATCGGGCTGCCCCGGCACCTGGCCGAGTGGATCGCCACGCTGGGCCTGAGCCAGGCCCAGCTGATCGCCGCGCTCGCGGTGTTCTTCATCGTGCTGGGCTGCTTTCTGGACGGCATCTCGATGGTAGTGCTGACCATGGGCGTGATCATGCCCACGGTGCAGAAGGCCGGCATCGACCCGATCTGGTTCGGGATCTTCGTGGTGCTGGTGGTCGAGATGGCGCAGATCACGCCGCCCGTGGGCTTCAACCTGTTCGTGCTGCAGGGCATGACGGGCCGCGAGCTGACCTGGATCGCCAAGGTCACCATCCCGATGTTCCTGCTGATGTGCGTGGCCATTGCGCTGATCTATGCCTTTCCGGGCATCGTGACCTGGCTGCCGCAGCAGATGATGAACTAGCGCGCAGGGAGGCCGTCCGCCATGCTCAACGTCCTTGCCATCTGCGTCGGCGCGAGCGTCGGCGCGCTGGGCCGCTGGGGCCTGGGCCTGTGGCTCAACCCCGGCGCCCTGCTGCCCTGGGGCACGCTCGCGGCCAACCTGCTGGGGGCCTACCTGATCGGCGTGTGCGTGGCCGTGTTCCAGGCCCTGCCCCACCTCGACCCCGCCTGGCGGCTGGCGCTGGTGACCGGCCTGCTGGGTGCGCTGACCACCTTTTCATCGTTCAGCGCCGAAGTCGTGGGCATGCTGATGCAGCAGCGCTACGCACTGGCCGGGCTGACCGCGCTGCTGCACCTGGCTGGCTCGCTCGCGCTCACGCTGCTGGGCCTCAAAACCACCCTGTGGCTAATCGCGGCCCGGGTGGCCTGAGGCACCGAAGGTTAACTTTCCGGCTATTCGGAGAGTGGGCAGGCTCTGGCAGAATTCCGCCACACCATGAAACACCTGCTGCTGGCCCTGCTGCTGTTCGCCTGCCGTTTCGGCCACGCCGAGGAGTACTGGTTCACCGTCATGGGCGACAAGGCCAACCCCGCCGTCAACACCATCGAGGTCAACCCCGTTCCCCTGGACGGTGATGGCCTGATGCGGACCATGCGGGTGCGGGTGAGCCGCTCCACCCTGCGCAAGAGCTGGGACGGCATCCCCTACCGCTCTTATGAGTCCACCGTGCTGTTTGACTGCCTCCAGAAAAAGGCACAGTACCTCTCGCTGGTGTTCTACCTGCAGCCGGCCTGGCAGGGGCCCTCGCACCAGACCTCGGTCTTCACCCCGGACAAGGTCCGCCCCATGCTGTTCAAGGACGTGGTGCCCAACCCGACCGAGCGCATCATCCGCGCGGCCTGCCAGTAAGCCAGTCTGAGCCGGTTTGCCCGCCGGCTGCCGCGCATGGCAGTTGCTATGTTTTCAATAGCAGCAAGTGGCCGTGGAGCCTGGACTCCAGCCCGATTTGCCGCATATTCGCCTCATGAACGGGTGCGCGGCACCCCGCACACCAGCACCCCCGGATCATTGGCCGGCACCGCGCGGTCGTTCTTGGCCTGGCCCACGTCCATGTCGCGCGGCAGGGTCACGCCGTTCTTCACGGCGAGGATCTCGGCCATCACGCTGACGGCGATCTCGGGCGGCGTCTTGCTGCCGATGTAGATGCCAATGGGCCCGCGCAGGCGCTTGAGGCTGTCATCGGTCTGCTCGAAGTGCTCGATCATGCGCTGGTGGCGCAGGTCGTTGTTGCGGCGGCTGCCGATGGCGCCGACGTAGAAGGCGTCGGTCTTCAGCGCCTCCAGCAGCGCGAGGTCGTCGAGCTTGGGGTCGTGCGTGAGGGCCACCACGCAGCTGCGCCGGTCGGGCCTGAAGGCGGTGACCACGTCGTCGGGCATGTCGGCCACCACCGTGGCGCCGGCCACGCTCCAGGCGCCGCGGTATTCCTCGCGCGGGTCGCACACCGTCACCGCAAAGCCGCTGAACAGGGCCATGGTGGCGAGGTATTCGGTGAGCTGGCCCGCGCCGATCAGCAGCATGCGGTATTCGGGGCCAAAGGTGTTGACCAGTTGGGCATCGGTCAGGCTCAGCTCCTCGGGCGCCGTGGCTTCGTCCAGCGTGGCCAGGCCGTCGCTGAGCCGCACGCTGCGCCGCATCAGGGTGCCGGCCTCCAGGCGGGTCACCAGTTCGGCCAGGCTGGCCGCGTCGGGGTCGTATTCGAGCAGCAGTTCCAGCGTGCCACCACAAGGCAGACCAAACTGGTGAGCCTCGTCGGCCGTGATGCCGTACTTCACAAAGCCCGGCGCACCCGAGGGAATCTGCTTGTCGTCGCCCTTGCCGGAATAGGCCTGGGTGAAGCGGTAAATCAGGTCGTCCTCAATGCAACCGCCCGACACCGAGCCCACCACCGCGCCGTCCTCGCACAGCGCCATGATGGAGCCGATGGGCCGGGGCGAGCTGCCCCAGGTCCGCACCACCGTGGCCAGCAACGCACGCCGGCCGGCCGCGCGCCAGTCGCGCAGCGTGCGCAGCACCATCACATCCAGGTTTTCCATGAACAGCCTCCTTTGCCGGTGGCGCCCCCGCGCCTCAGCGCAGCAGCCAGATGGCGGCCAGCACCACCACGGCGCCCGCCACCCAGACCCAGGCCGGCACCTTGCCAGCCGGGGCCGATGGCGCCGGTGCTGGCGCGGCCAGTGCGGCCGCGGCGGCATACGCCTGCGGATGCTGGCGCTGCATCTCGTCGTCAAAGCGCTTGAAAAAATCTTCGGCCATGGACTTGGCCACACCGTCGATCAGGCGCTGGCCCAGCTGCGCGATCTTGCCGCCCACCGATGCATGCACGGTGTAGCTGAGCTCGCAGCCGCTGCCTTCGGCCGCGGGCTTGAGCGTGACGGCCGAGTTGCCCTTGCCAAAGCCGGCCGCGCCGCCCTGCCCGTCAAAGGTGATGGTGTAACTGTTGGGCGGGTTGATCTCGCTGAGCGTGATCTTGCCGTTGAACTTGGCGGCCACGGGGCCGATCTTGACCGCCACGCCCACGGCGTACTGGTTCTCGCCGGTGGCCTCGACCTTGTCGCAGCCGGGGATGCAGATCTTGAGCACCTCGGGGTTGTTCAGCGCATCCCAGGCCTGTTGTTGGGTGACCGCGAGTGCGCGGTTGCCTTGCATGTCCATTGGGTTTCCCTCTTTCTGAGTTGTGTGGGTCTACTGTTTCATCAGAGCCGCGAGACTGGCGGCCAGTTCCCCGAGCTTGCTGATGTTGTGCACCGCGAGCATGCCGTGCGCGTGGCGGTGCAGCACGGCGGCGCCGCGCGCCAGCGGCTGGTAGCCGTCAAAGCGCAGCAGCGGGTTGAGCCAGAGCAGGCGCCGGCTGTGCTGGCGCAGCCAGCGCAGTTCGCTGTCCAACGCCCCGGGCTCGCCCGTGTCCAGCCCGTCGCTGATGACCAGCACCAGCGTGCGCCGGCCGATCAGCCGTCGCGCATGGACCTGGCGCAGCGTGGCCAGCGAGTCGCCCAGCCGCGTGCCGCCGGCAAAGTCGTCAATCAGCGCGCTGGCCGCGCCCAGCATGGCGTCGGTGTCGCCCAGGCGGAACGCCGGGGTCAGGTCGCTCAGGTGGGTGCCAAAGGCAAACACGTCGCGGCGCAGGCCCGGCACATCGCGCGTGGCGGCGTGCAGGAAGGCCAGCAGCAGGCGCGCGTAGCGCTCCATCGAGCCCGACACGTCCACCAGCACCAGCAGCGGCAATGGCTGCGAGCGGCGCTGCAGGCGGGGCAGCTGCATGATCTCGCCGCCGGTCCGCGCCGCCTCGTGCAGGGCGCCGCTCCAGTGCAGGCGGCCGCCGCGCACACCCGGTCGGGTGCGGCGTGTTGCCATTTGCGGAATGGGCAGGGCCACGTCGCGTGCCAGCTGCGCCACCAGGTGGTATTCGGTGGCGCTCAGCGCGCTGAAGTCGGCGTGCTTGAGGCGCTGCAGGTCACTGGCCGTCATGGCGGCGTCAAAGTCGATCTTGTCGTCTTCCTTTTTGGGCAGGCCCTGCGGACCCGCGGCCCGGGCCGGCGCCAGCGCCTCGCGCACCCGCGGCCGGCGCCGGCTCGGCTCGGCCTTGCCTTCGGCGCTGGGCAGCAACTGGGCCAGCAGCTTGTTGGCCATTTCGGGGTTGCGGAAGTAGATGTCGAACAGCTCGCGAAACACCATGCGGTCCTGCTCGCGGCTGACCATCACGGCTTCCATCGCGGCGCTCAGGTCGGGCTTGCTGGCCACGCCCACCAGCATGGCGGCCTGCTGGGCCAGTGCGATGCGCGCGCTGTCCATGCGCACCCCGGCGCGGCGCAGGGCGCGGCCAAAGCCGGTGATGTTGTGGGCCAGCTTGCCGGTGCGGGCGTCACCTAGTTGCATGGCGTCCTGCCTCGGGTTGGCTCGGGAAGTTGCTCGCGGGCTCGTGCCGGGCGCTGTGGGTCAGTGGCTCACACTGCGGCGGTGGGCGCTGTGCGCCCACTTCGCTGCGATGCTCGGGCCGGGGGAGCGCCGCAGAACTCGCTACGTGCGCTGCGCGCCCTGCGCTCAAACAGCTGCGGCGAGCATGTGGACGAAGCACGCTGCGCGTGCCTCCCCCGGCCCTGCGCTTCTCGCCGCCACAGAGATCGCCCCTGCCCCACAGCGCCCGGCACGAGCCGATGCACATGGTGGCACGCCGACAGTGGCGCGCCACAAATGCCTGTGCAAAGCGACGCGCGCGGGCACAGCGGCCGGGGTGCGCCTCTGGCGCGCCGAGCAGCGCAGGGGGGCGTGTCGGCGCGCGCCAGCGCGCTTTGTGAACTGACTCGCTGCGGCTGTTTGAGCGAAGTGAAGCGAAGCGCAACGCAGCGAGTTCCGCAGCGCGACCGCCCCCCGAGCAGCGCAGGGAAGTCGCCTCAGAGCCGCCGGGCCGCCCCAAGGCGACGATGGCCCCCTCGGGGGGCAGCGACCCGCGCAGCGGTGGAGCGTGGGGGCTCTCAGCCGACCGCTCCAGTGAAGCGCCCCGGCCGCTGTGCCCGCGCGCGTCGCTTGGCCGCGCGGACGCGGTCGCAACACACACGCGGGACGCACACCCTCTCCACATCACGCGGCCTCTTCTTCCGGCTTCAACAGCTCAGCCGCAAAGTCCCGCGTCAACGCCGCCACGTCCTCGCGCTGCTTGAACAGGATGCCCGCCGTGTCGCTGACCACCTCGGGGTCCACCACCAGGGTGTCCAGCGCCACCAGCGCCTTGGCCCATTCCACGCTCTCGGCGATGCCGGGCGCGCGCTGGAACGCGTTGGCAAAGGGCTGGCTGCGCAAGCGCCCCACGAACTGCGCCACCTGCTGCGCCAGCGCGGCGCTGGCGCCCGGCACCTGGGCCTGCACGATGGCCAGCTCGCGCTCGCGCTCGGGGTAGTCCAGCCAGTGGTACAGGCAGCGGCGCTTGACGGCGTCGTTCAGGTCGCGCGTGCGGTTGCTGGTGAGGATGGTCACGGGCGTGGCCACCGCGCGGATGGTGCCGATCTCGGGGATGCTCACCTGGTACTCGCCCAGGTACTCGAGCAAAAAGGCCTCGAACGGCTCGTCGGCACGGTCCACCTCGTCGATCAGCAGCACGGCGCCAGGCTCGGGCGCCTGCAGGGCCTGCAACAGGGGGCGGCGGATCAGGTAGCGGTCCTGGTAGACCTCGCGCTCCACGTCGCGGGCGGCCCCGGGCGCCGCACGGCCGCCCGAAGGCGCGAGCGCCCCCTCGGGGGGCAGCGAGGACACGCCAGTGCCGGGCGTGGCGGCGCCAATTTCGGCGGCACGCATGTGCAGCAGCTGCGCGGCGTAATTCCATTCATACAGCGCCTCGCGCTGCTCCAGGCCGTCGTAGCACTGCAGCCGCAACAGCGCGCGCGGCAAGGCCGCCGACAGCGCCTTGGCCAGTTCGGTCTTGCCCACGCCGGGCTCGCCCTCGAGCAGCAGCGGGCGCTGCAGCTTGAGCGCGAGGAACACGGCCGTGGCCAGCCGCCGGTCGGCAAAGTAGCCGACCGCGCGCAAGGCGTCGGTCAGCGCGTCAATCGACGCGAAGGGAACGGAAGAAGCCGGAGAGTTCATTTGCTACTACTTTTATAGCTGAAAGTGACCGCCCCGTCTGGACTCCAGCCCTGTTTGACCCAAATCACACCCGAAAACACGGCCTGGAGCCCCGCCCTTGCGATGCGGGGCCCCGCCACACCGCGGGCCTGGCGCGTCGTGCTCAGCCGTTGGCCTTGGCCACGGCGCGCTGTGTCATCACGCTGATGAGGTTGGCGCGGTAAGCCGCCGTGGCGTGCAGGTCGCTGGACAGCTCACTGGCATCGATCTTGACCGCCGCAGCGGCCTCGGGCGTGAAGCTCTTGCCCAGCGCCGCCTCCAGCCCCGCATGGCGGAACACCCCGTTGCCGCCCCCGGTCACGGCCACGCGAACCGCGCCTTCGAACTGGGCCACGAACACGCCGATCAGCGCGAAGCGCGAGGCCGGCTGCTTGAACTTGAGATAGGCCGCGCGCTTGGGGATGGGGAAGTTGATGCCGGTGATCAGCTCGCCCTCTTCCAGCGCGGTGGTGAACATGCCCTGGAAAAAGTCGTCGGCCGCGATCTTGCGCTGGTTGGTGATCACCGTGGCGCCCAGGCCCAGCACGGCGCTGGGGTAGCAGGCCGAGGGGTCGTTGTTGGCCACCGAGCCGCCGATCGTGCCCATGGCACGCACTTGGCGGTCACCGATGTGCGAAGCCAGGTCGGCCAGCGCGGGAATGCCGGCCAGGACCTCGGGGCTGGTGGCCACATCGGCGTGCCGCGTCATGGCGCCAATGATGAGGTGGTTGCCATCCTTCTTGACCCCGGACAGGTCTTTGATGCCGCCCAGGTCCACCAGTTGCTCGGGGCTGGCCAGGCGCAGCTTCATCGAGGCCAGCAGGGTCTGTCCCCCGGCCAGGACCTTGCCGCCGGCAGCGGCAAGCTTGGCGGCATCGGCCGTGGAGGCCGGGCGTTCAAAGGTAAATGCGTACATGTTCTTGTCTCCTCAGGCTTGGGCGGATTGAATGGCTTCCCACACACGGCTGGGCGATGCTGGCATGTCGAACTCTTTGACGCCCAGGTCTTTCAGGGCGTCGAGCACGGCGTTGATGACCGCGGGCGGCGAGCCAATGGCGCCGGCCTCGCCGCAGCCCTTGGTGCCCAGCGGGTTGTGGCTGCACGGGGTGCACACGGTGTCGAGCTTGAACTGCGGGAAATCGTCGGCGCGCGGCATGGTGTAGTCCATGAAGCTGCCGGTGAGCAGCTGGCCGGTTTCCTTGTCGTACACGCAGTTTTCCATCAGCGCCTGGCCAATGCCCTGCACCAGTCCGCCATGCACCTGGCCTTCCACAATCATCGGGTTGATGATGGTGCCGAAGTCGTCGACCGCGGTGAAGCGGTCGACGCGGGTCACACCCGTGGCCGGGTCGATCTCGACCTCGCAGATGTAGGTGCCGGCCGGGAAGGTGAAGTTGGTCGGGTCGTAGAACGCGGTTTCGTTCAGGCCCGGCTCCAGCTTGTCCAGCGGATAGTTGTGCGGCACGTAGGCGGCCAGCGAGACGCTGCCAAACGGCACCTTCTTGTCGGTGCCCTTGACGGTGAACTCGCCATTGGCAAATTCAATGTCGGCATCGCTGGCCTCCATGAGGTGGGCCGCGATCTTCTTGGCCTTGGTCTCGATCTTGTCCAGCGCCTTCATGATGGCCGCACCGCCCACCGAGATGGAGCGCGAGCCGTAGGTGCCCATGCCGAAGGGCACGCGCCCGGTGTCGCCGTGGACCACGTCCACGTTCTCCACCGGAATGCCCAGCCGCGCCGCCACCACCTGGGCAAACGTGGTCTCGTGGCCCTGGCCATGGCTGTGCGAGCCGGTGAACACCGTCACGCTGCCCGTGGGATGGACGCGGATTTCGCCACATTCAAACAGGCCGGCGCGCGCGCCCAGCGCCCCCGCGATGTTGGACGGCGCGATGCCGCAGGCCTCGATGTAGCTGCTGTAGCCAATGCCGCGCTTCAGGCCCTTGGCCGCGCTGGCCTTCTTGCGCGCCTCAAAGCCCTCCACCTCGGCGAGCTTCTGCGCCTTGGTCATGCAGGCCATGTAGTCGCCCACGTCGTACTGCAGCGCCACCGGGGTCTGATAGGGCCAGCTGGTGATGAAGTTGCGCTTGCGGATCTCGTCCTGGCCCAGGCCCAGCTCCCAGCCGCAGCGGCTGACCAGGCGCTCGAGCAGGTACGTGGCTTCAGGCCGGCCAGCGCCGCGGTAGGCATCAACCGGCGCGGTGTTGGTGAACCAGGCGTCCACTTCCACATAGATCTGCGGGCAGGTGTACTGGCCGGCCAGCAAGGTGGCGTACAGGATGGTGGGCACCGCCGTGGAGAAGGTGGACAGGTAGGCGCCCAGGTTGGCGTCGGTGTGAACGCGCATGGCCAGAAACTTGCCGTCCTTGTCCATGGCCATTTCGGCATGGCTCACATGGTCGCGGCCATGGGCGTCGCTCAGGAAGGCCTCGCTGCGGTCGGCCGTCCACTTGATGCTGCAGTTCAGCTGCTTGGCCGCCCAGGTCAGGCACACATCCTCGGCGTACAGGTAGATCTTGGAGCCGAAGCCGCCGCCCACGTCGGGGGCGATCACCCGCACCTTGTGCTCGGGCAGGCCCAGCACAAAGGCCGTCATGAGCAGGCGCTCGACGTGCGGATTCTGGTTGGACACGTACAGCGTGTACTCGTCATTGGCGCGGTTGTAGGCGCCAATGGCCGCGCGCGGCTCCATGGCGTTGGGCACCAGGCGGTTGTTGGTCAGGTCCAGCCGGGTCACGTGCGCGGCCTTGGCAAACACCTCGTCCGCCGCGCCCTTGTCGCCAATGGCCCACTTGTAGCAATGGTTGTCGGGCGCGGCCTCGTGCAGGGCCGTGGCCTTGGCGGCGTCAGACACGCTCACCACGGCGGGCAGCACGTCGTAATCGACCTCTACCGCCTCGGCGGCATTTTTGGCCTGCTCCAGCGTGTCGGCCACCACCATGGCCACGTGGTCGCCCACGTAGCGCACCTTGCCCTGGGCCAGGATGGGGTGCGGCGGCTCCTTCATGGGCTCGCCATTGGTGCTGGTGATGAGCCAGCCGCAGGGCAGCCCGCCCATCTTGCCTTCCACGTCCTTGCCGGTGAAGACCTTGGTGACGCCGGGCATGGCCTCGGCCTTGCTCACATCCACGCTCTTGATGACGGCGTGCGCGTGCGGAGAGCGCACAAACACGGCCACGCGCTGGTTGGCCAGGTTGATGTCGTCGGTGTAGTTGCCCGCGCCCGTGAGGAAGCGGTAGTCCTCCTTGCGCTTGACGGCCTCGCCGATGTGCGGGAGGCTGGAGAAATCAGATGCACCCATGTTGTGTCTCCTTGGGGTTCAGGCCTTGGCCATGGCAGCTTGACCCTGCTGCACGGCCTTGACGATGTTCTGGTAGCCCGTGCAGCGGCACAGGTTGCCTTCGAGCAGCTCGCGGATTTCGCCTTCACTGGCCTGGGGGTGGTTCTTGCACAGGTCCACCGCGCTCATGACCATGCCGGGCGTGCAGAAGCCGCACTGCAGGCCATGGCACTCCTTGAACGCAGCCTGCATCGGGTGCATGGTGCCGTCGGCTTCGGCCATGCCTTCGATGGTGGTCACGTCAGCGCCGTTGTGCTGCACGGCCAGCGTGTTGCATGACTTGATGGCCCGGCCATTGACCAGCACCGTGCAGGCGCCGCACTGGGCGGTGTCGCAGCCCACATGGGTGCCGGTGAGCTGGAGGTTCTCGCGGATGACCTGGACCAGAAGGGTGTTGGGGGCGACGTCAACACTGGCAGCCTTGCCGTTGACCTTGAGTTGTACCTGCATGGGGGGTGTCTCCTTCTGTGGGGGATGAGGGTTGGCGCGGATCATTGTTGAACCGTGACCCCACCGCCTCCCTAGGCTAAACCCTAGTTTCCGCGGCACATGACACGAAATTCTCAAAATGGAACAATGGGGGGCCTCACCCGGCTTGTCACACTGCGCGCCAACACCCGCCCATGAACGCTGATCCGTCCTCCCCCTCCGAACTGCGCCTGCTGCAAATCCGCCAGGCCCGCCAGGCCGTGATGGTCGAGGGCCGCTCGATCACCGACCTGATGGTGGACTCGTGGTTTGAGCGGGCCTGGATCGAACGTTCCTGGCAGCGCTGCCTGGCCCGTGGCCAGCGGCCCGACCAGCGCGTGGCCTTTGACGTGCTGCCGGCCGAGGCCCGCCGCCGCACCGAGGAAGCCAGCCACGACCTCGTTACCGCCGCCAAGCCCGTGCTGGAACGGCTGGGCCGGGCCATTGCCAACACCCGTTACTTTGCGATCCTCACCAATGCCGATGGCGTGGTGATCGACACCAACGGCCCGGTGGACCGCAGCGACCGCCGGGCCCAGCTCATCACGCGCATCGGCGTTGACCTGTCAGAGCGCAGCGTGGGCACCACGGCCATTGGCGCGGTGCTGGCCGAACGGCAGCCCCTGTGGCTGCACCGCGGCGAGCATTTCTTTGACGACACCAGTGTCTACAGCTGCGCCGGCGCGCCCCTGTTCGGCCCCGATGGCCGCTGCGTGGGCATGCTGGACCTGACGGGCATCGAGACCGTCGAGCGGCCCGAACTCAAGCACCTGGTGGCGCAGTCGGCGCGCAGCATCGAGAACGCGCTGGCGCTGGCGCAGCCCCACAGCCTCGTGGTGCGGCTGAACTGGCCGGGCCGCACCCTGGGCGACGAGACCGACGGCCTGCTTTGCCTGGACGCCGATGGCTGGGTCACCGCGGCCAACCAGACCGCGCGCCAGATGGTTTCGCAGCTCGGCGGCAACGGCCATGCCGCGCCCCACTGCAGCGAGCTGTTCGCCATGCCCTGGGAGTCGCTGTTCGACGGCCATGCGCGGAACGCTCCGCTCGAAGTCCCGCTGTGGTCCGGCCTGCGCCTGAGCGCCCTGCCGCAAGCCCCAGGGCGCGCGGGCCAGGTGGTGGCCCCGCGCACGACGCCGGGCCCCCTGCCGCTCAAGGACCTGGAGGCCGAGCTGATCCGCAAGGCGGTGCACGAGGCCCGCGGCAATGTGATGCAGGCCGCGCGCGCGCTGGGCATCAGCCGCGCCACGGTCTACCGCAAGCTGGGCAAGCGGCCCGCGCTGAACTGAATCTTTTTGTCAGTTCCGGTTAAGGCTTGTCGCCCCGGTGACGGTAGAATTAGGGCAAAAGTTCGCGCCCGGCCTCGCCTGCGCGGCGAGACGCTTCCCCACAGAGAGACAACCCGGGCACCTGCCGTGCCGGAGACCCCTTTTGAAGTTTGATATCCGGAGAATATTCGCGCGCAGCGGTGATCCCGTGACCGGGGGCAACCTGGATGATGCGGCCGACACCGACTACCTGCCCGCCAACGGCGGGGGCGAAGGGCTCGAAACCGACTACCAGGCCATCATCGCCTCGCATTTCCGTCGCTGGGGCATCACCAACGAGTGCGTGACCATCGAGGTCAAAAAGATGGGCCAGGCCCCCGATGGCTACGATGTGTTCGTCGGCATGGTGCGCCTGGTGCGGTGGGAACGCACCTCGGGCCTGCGCGTGCTGCTGGGCCTGCCCCTGCTGGAGGCCAAGATCCGCAAGACCATCCGCGCCACCTGGCTGGCCGACTACAGCCATTTCACGGGCCTGTGGCTGCATGCGTCCGAACAGCTGCAATTGCCCGATGAGCTGCGGGAGCTGCTGGGTAACCTGGCGCCACTCGCCCCGTCCGGCCACCCGGCATACCAGGGCGGGGCTGACACGGCCAACCAGAGCCTGCCCGACGAGACGGCGCGCGCTTCGGGCTGACCCGCCGGCCGCCAGGCCCTGTTTTTGCGCGACAATGGGCGCCCTTTGCCCGTGACAGCCTGTGCGCTGAAAATCCTCGCGATGCAATCACGCCCTCCGGTTCCCGTCCTCCCCGGCGCGCCCGCGCCGAGCACGCACACGGGTCTGCCGGGCAGCCTGGTTGACCTCAAGACCGAGGGCATTGCCGCGGCCGAGCGGCCCGACTTCTGGCATGAGGTTCATCTGGGCCGCATGACGCTGTCAGGCATGGCTTCCAGCGACGAACGCCCGTTTGAAGGCCAGGTGCGCCGCGTGCTGGGCACGGAGTCGCACCTGATGACACACGCCTCCGATGCCCTCGCGGCCGAGCGCAGCGCCGCCCAATGCCGGCGCGACGGCGTGGACTACGTGAGCATCAACCTCATGCTGGACTGCGCCGGCGGGCTGATCGACCATGAGGGAGAGCACAAGGTTGGCTCAGGCTCGGTCTATTTCATCGATTCGGCCCAACCGGTCACCTTCCGGTTGCCCCGGCATCACAGCGTGTCGATCTTCATCCCGCGGCACAAGGTGCAGGAGGCCTTTGGCACCGACCTCAAGCTGTTGCCACGGGCGCTGGAGGCGCGCAACGGGATCGGTGCGGTCCTGCAGTCGCACATGCGCATGATCGCCACCCAGGCCGAATTCATGACGCCCGAGCAACGCGTGGTGGTGATCTCGGCCTGTGTCGACATGGCGCTGGCGGCGGTGCAGACGGCGCGCGAGGGCGCGGCCGACGCCGACCGGTTCGCCAACGGCTTTTATGACGGCGCGCGGCGCCTGATCGAGCGTGACTGCGGCGACCCGCAACTTGATCCGGCCAGGGTGGCGGCTGCCCTGGGCTGTTCACGCGCCACGCTGTACCGGCTGTTCGCGCGGCACGGCCAGAGCGTGGCTGCGCTGATCTGGCGCGCGCGGCTGGAACGGGCCCGCCACATGATCCATGCCGCCCCGTTTGCCCACCTGACGCTCGCGGACATCGCGTTCCACAGCGGGTTTCTGGAACAGGCCAGCTTCAGCCGCATGTTCAAGCGCCACTATGGCCTCACGCCCGGCGAGGCACGCGCGGGCCGGGCGCCCGTCAAACCCGCCGGCTGACCTCGCCTGGCGCCGCCATCTGCGCGGCGGCCCGGCTGAAGATCGCGTCATAGCCGTCACGGCGTTCGCGGCAGCCCGCCAGTTCGTTGGCGTAGCCCAGGCGGGCCAGCCGCTGGCCCAGGCGCAGCACCTGCGTGCGGGTCTTGAACAGCGTGTGGCGGTACACCAGGCCCGTGGCATCGTTGCGCACGCCCACCAGCTGCTGCACGCCCGTGGCCCGGGCCGACGTGCCGCTGGCCTGGTCGGCCACCACCATGGCCTGCACGATTTCCGGGTCCTCAGGCGGCACCACGGCGCCCGCGGCGATGGATGTGTTCATGGCGGGGAGCTCCTTTTCGTTTCTGTCAGGCGGCAAAGAACGCCACGGCCTTGTCGGCCTTGGTCTCTGCCTTGAAGTGGTCGCGCAGCGAGTGGTTGAGCAGGCCCTGCAGGAACCGGCGCTCGCGGTTCTGCGCGGAGCTGGGCTCGTACGAGGTGCCGTCATCGGAGGGGCGGACCTTGATCTCAAAGCCCGAACCCGCAAGGTAGTTGCGGCTGAATTCCTTGAGCCGGCGGAAATACTCGTTGCCCGCATCGTAGACCTTCTGCGTGGTGAGGGGCCGGTTCAGGTCGTCGAACATCTTGAGCAGCACCATCAGGCTGCCGCAGATGCCGCTGTTGAGCACCAGCATCGGGATCAGCGGCGAGGCATCGCAGCCCTTCTGGAAGAACCGCGTGAAGTCCTCCAGGTCGTGGATCAGCCCGCCCTTGCTGCGGTCCAGGTCCGGCTCGTAGCGCACGTACTGCTCGCTGATGCGCTGGGCCCGGCCCATCGAGTCGGTGTAGTTGCGCACGCCGGTGGTCTCGACCCGGGTCGCCCTGGCGCGAACCTCGAGGAAGCGCTTGCGCGCCTCCTCAAGAAACTTGTTGATCTGGAACTGCTCGATCAGGCGCCAGGCGAACTTCACCAGCCACTCAATGCCCGTGACCAGCGCCGACACCAGCGAGCTCGCGCCAGGCAGGAACACCGTCAGCGCGGTATTGGCCACGCCCTTGAGGATGGTCCACAGTCCCGCAAAGACGCCCTGGGTCAACTGCGACTCGATGCTGTTGGCCAGCAGTTCCGGGTGGCCGGGATTGATGACGATCTGGCGGCGCAGCAGCCACACGCCGATCCGCTCCTTCGCGGCGCGGATGGTCTTGACCAGCCCCCCCGCCAGGTCCAGCACACCGCCCACCAGCGGCGCCGCGCTGACCATGCATTTGGCCACCACGAACTTCACCATGCCCTTGATCGTGGCGCCCAGCGTGGCCAGGCTCTTGGCCGAGGGGTTGGCGACCTGCTGAAGGATGTAATGCGCAAGGTCGGACACGGCGTTCTGCAGCACGATGCGCAGGCTGTTGAGCGCGTCGATCACCGCGGCACCTGCCGTGGCCACCAGCGTGCCTCCCAGCATGAAGGGGTTGAGCATGAGGATCGGGTCTTCCTTGACGATCTCGTACATCGCCAGCGTGAGCGGAAACCCCGGCTCTGCCCGCCTGGCCACCGGCGCCACCAGATGCTGACGGGGCCGGGTGGCGGGGTCGGTTGTGCCGCCCAGCTTGTTTCCAGCGGTCTTGACGGCCAGCGCACCGGCGCTGGAAATGTGCCGGGTGTCCACGCTTTGGCCCATCACATTGACCGTGCGCGACGCCAGCTTGGCGTTGTCCAGGTGGTCGAAATGGGTCGACAGGCCCGAGCCCACCGCATTGCCCAGCGCCGCCACGCCCTCCAGGCTGATGGCCATCATGCTCATGTCGATGCTGATATTGCCCAGCAGGTACAGCACACCGTAGCGCGAGTGCGGAATGTCGGTGTTCTGTAGTGCGGCCTGGGCCTTGCTGGGCGGCGGTGGCAGCACGCCGGGGACCTTCTGGACCTGCTGGAACACCCATTCGATCAGGCCGCCACTGACCTTGTCGCGCTCAACCCGGCTCCAGTTCCCGCCCTTGGCAGCCAGATACTCGGCCAGTGACTGGTACAGCTCCCAGGCGGCGGGGTAGCTGTTGGGCGTGACGCTCCAGTTGCGGTAGGCCGCGTCCACCTTCTGGGTGTCGGCGCTGCGCTTCTTGAGGGTGAGGGAGGTGCGTCTCAACCATTCGGTGTACGAAACGATGGCTTTTGGTCCTTTGGCGCCCATGAGGTTCTCCTGATGTAACGAATTGTCGTCACGCACCCCATGGCAGCGTTAGGCCTGGTGTCGCAAAGCCGGGGCCCCGCTTGACTGGCCGTCTCAAAGCCGCTGGAAAAGCCCAAAAGCCGCCCTGGCCCGCGCTGAATCGGCACAAGCCGCTATGAATTTCGCAGCAACTTTCAGTCCGGCAGGGCCAGGACCAGTGCCGCTTCATCAACGGCGAGCGACACCCGGCTGCGTGCCCGCAGCCCGCTGCCAGCGGGGGCGAAACCCACCAGCGCGAGGCCCGCTGGCAGCACCGCCGATATCTCATCGCCCTCGTCGCTGCGCGAAACCCGACTGGCCCGGGCCTGCAGCAGGTTCTGGCCCGGCGCGCCGGAAGCTCCAGGCGCACCCGGCGTGGCGCTGCTCACTGCCACCGCCGTGGCCTTGCACAGCGCCAGCACCCCCTGGCCCGGTCGCAGCGCCAGCAGCTGCGCGCTTTCGCGTGTGATGCGGGCCACCAGGGGCGTCCCGTCAACCAGCCGCAGGTGGACGCGGACCACGGGGCCCGGCCCCTGAACCGACGCCACCGCGCAGGGCATCTGGTTGCGCATGCTGGTGCGGATCGCCAGGTGGGGAAACGCCGCTGGCGCGCTGCCGCCCGGGCGCGCGTGCTGCAGGCGCCCCAGCACCTGGTGGCGCGCGCGTGCCATTTCGCCCGCAGCGGCCAACAATTGCTGCCCCGCAGAGGTGAGGCGCGCGCCGCCACCGCCAGCCCCGCCCACCACGCGCTCCACCAGGGTCACGCCCGCAAGATTGGTGAGCGTGTCGATGGCCTGCCAGGCCGCCTTGTAGCTCACCCCCGCGTCGCGCGCCGCCTGCGAAATCGAGCCGCTCGCACCCACGCCGCGCAGGATGTCGACGCGCTTGTCCGCCGAAGCATGGCTGAGCGCCGAAGTGAAGGAAACCTGGGGCCGGGGAAGACGGGGCATCCCCGCATTCTGAGGGAGGCGGCCGGCACAGCGTAGAGTCGGGCCCATGATCGAAACCCTGCTGCTCACCACTGCCCGCGTCACCACGTTCGATGGCGATCGCCTGCTGACCGGCGCCAGCGGTTTTTTCTTCGAGCGCGACACGCGGCTGTTCTTTGTCACCAGCCGCCATGTGTTCATCGATGCACCGAGCAAGCACCACCCCAACCGCATCGAGATCGAGCTTCACACCGACGGCACCAACCTCACCCGGGCAGCCAGCCTGTCAGTCCTGCTGTACCGCGACGGCAAGAGCATCTGGCGGCAGGGCAAGGACCCGGCCGGCGACATTGACGTGGCGGTGGTTGAACTGGAACGCGCAGCCCTGCCGCCCACGGCAGTGCTCTGGAGCTTCTCTCCGGCGCACCTGCAACGCACGCTGGACGAGGTGGAGGTCGGTGCGCCCCTGCTGATCGTGGGCTTTCCACTGGGCTTTCATGACACGTTGCACCACCTGCCCGTGGTGCGGCAGGCGGCCATTGCTTCCTCGTTCGGCATCCGGTTCCAGGGCCAGGGCTATTTTCTGACCGATGCCCGCACCCACCGCGGCACCAGTGGTGCGCCCGTGGTGATGCGCAGCGACAGCGGCGACCTGCCATGGAAGCTGCTGGGGGTTCATTCGTCACGCATGGACATGCGGACGCGTGACTTTGAGCTGGACGAGTCCCTGGGCCTGAACTGCGCCTGGTATGCCGACATCCTGCTGACCCTGACCGCGCCGCTGGCCGCTCCGGCCGTCGCGGCGCCCGCGGCTCAGGCCAGACCGGCCTCGGGCGCGGCGCCCGGTGGCGCTTCCGGCAAGGTCACCTGAATCAACGTGCCCTGACCGGGCGCGGAAGTGACCCGCAGCGCCCCATGCCCGGCCTCGTGGCTTCCTGGACCACCAGGTTCCGCTTGAGCACACATGAACTGCGCTACACTTTCGCTATTCATCTTGGTAATAGCGAAAATGCCGCCGCCATGACACCATTCACCCGCCTGTTGCCAGCCCTGGCCCTGCTCGCCGCGGTGACCGGCCTGCGGGCCGAAACCGTGCAGGTAGCGGTCGCCGCCAACTTCACGGCGCCCATGAATGCCATTGCAGCCAGCTTTGCGCGCGACACCGGTCACCAGGCCCGGCTCGCGTTCGGGTCCACGGGCAAGCTCTATGCGCAGATCCGCAACGGCGCGCCCTTCGAGGTGTTTCTGGCGGCCGACCAGGAAACGCCGGCGCGGCTTGAGAAGGACGCAGCGGCGGTGGCTGGCAGCCGCTTCACCTATGCCACCGGCCAGCTCGTTCTGTGGTCGCCCCGGGCCGGTGTGGTTGACAGCCAGGGTGAAGTCCTGCGCCGCAACGAGTTCCGGCACCTGGCCATCGCCGCGCCCAAGCTCGCACCCTACGGCGCGGCAGCCGTTGAAACACTCAACCGCCTCGGCCTGATGCAACGCGTGGCGCCCAAGCTGGTGCTGGGTGAAAGCATCGGCCAGGCGTTCAGTTTCGTCGCCAGCGGCAATGCGCAGCTGGGTTTGGTGGCACTGTCGCAGGTGTATGAAGACGGCCGCATCAAGACCGGCTCGGGCTGGGTGGTGCCTGCCCGGTGGCATGAGCCGCTGCGCCAGGATGCCGTGCAACTGGTTCGCGGCCAGGCCAACCCCGCCGCCGCGGCGCTGATGGACTACCTGAAAACCGACAAGGCACGCGCGATCATCCGTGCCCACGGCTATGGCGACTAGGCATGCCTGCTGAAGCCGCCGGCGCCGCAGCCTGGTCCGCCGTCGTGCTGTCCCTGCAGCTGGCCGGGCTGACCACGCTCATCCTGCTGGCCGCCGGCACCCCACTGGCCTGGTGGCTGGCGCGCACCCGCTCAGGCGCCAAGGGCCCGGTGAGCGCGCTGGTGGCCTTGCCACTGGTGTTGCCGCCCAGCGTGCTGGGCTTTTACCTGCTGGTGAGCCTGGGGCCCGAGGGTCCGGGCGGCCAGCTCACGCAGGCGCTGGGGCTGGGGCTGTTGCCATTCACCTTTGCGGGCCTCGTGGTGGGCTCGGTGCTGTATTCGCTGCCCTTTGTGGTGCAGCCGCTGCAAAACGCCTTCGAGGCGCTGGGCGACGGGCCGCTGGAGGCCGCCGCCACCCTGCGGGCGTCGCCGCTGGACACCTTCTTCAGTGTCGTGTTGCCGCTGTCACGGCCCGGCTACCTGACGGCCACGGTCATGGGTTTCGCACACACCGTGGGTGAATTTGGCGTGGTGCTGATGATGGGCGGCAACATCGCCGGCAGCACCCGCGTGGTGTCGGTCCAGATCTACGACCATGTGGAAGCCCTGGAGTATGCGCAGGCGCACTGGCTGGCCGGGGGCATGCTGCTGTTTTCATTCACCGTGCTGCTCGCGTTGTACATGCTGAATCCCACCGGGGGGCGCCGTTGAACCCGGCCACCGGCCGCGTGACCGCGCAGCTGCGGCTCGCGCGGCCGGGCTTTGCACTGGACCTGGCGCTGGATCTTCCGGGCCGGGGCGTGAGCGCGCTGTTCGGCCCTTCAGGCTGCGGCAAGACCACCGCGCTGCGCGCGCTTGCGGGCCTGGAACGCACATGCAGTGGCCTGCTCCAGGTCAACCAGGAGGTCTGGCAGGACGACGCGCAGGGCCTGTTCATGCCGCCGCACCAGCGCGCGCTGGGCTTTGTGTTTCAGGACACACAGCTGTTTGCGCACCTCACGGTGCGCGCCAACGTGGAGTTCGGCATGCGCCGCGTGGCGCCGGCGCAGCGCCGGGTTGCGCTGGCGCAGGCCGTGGAGTTGCTGGGCATTGCCGCGCTGATGGACCGCCGGCCAGCCGGACTGTCGGGCGGAGAGCGCCAGCGCGTGGCCATTGCCCGCGCGCTGGCAACCAGCCCGTCCCTGCTGCTGCTGGACGAGCCGCTGGCAGCTCTGGATGCGCAGCGCAAGGCCGAGGTGTTGCCCTGGCTCGAAGGGCTGCACCGCGCGCTGGACATCCCGGTGGTTTATGTGAGCCATGCCGTCGAAGAAGTGGTCCGGCTTGCCGACCATCTGGTGCTGATGGAGGCCGGGCGCGTGGTCGCCAGCGGCCCGATGCAAGCCATGCTGGCGCGAACCGACCTGCCACTGGGCCAGGGTGACGCCGCGGGCGCCCTGATCACCGGCACCGTGGAAAGCCACGACCCGGTCTGGCAACTCACGCGCGTGGCTTTTTCGGGTGGCTGGCTCCAGTTGGCCAGCCCGCAGCCACGCCGCGCGGGCCTGCCGGTGCGGCTGCGCATTCAGGCCCGCGACGTGAGCCTGTGCCTGAGTCCGCCGGTGGACTCGAGCATCCTGAACATCGTGCCGTCCCGCGTGGCGCACCTGCGGGACGATGGGGCGGGGCAAGTGATGGTGACGCTGGATGCCGGCGGCACGCCGCTGCTGGCCCGCATCACCGGCAAGTCAGCCGCCCAGCTGGGGCTGCAGCCCGGCCTGGCGGTGCACGCCCAGGTCAAGGGCATCGCGCTGGTCGATTGACGCGCCTACAGCGCGCAGGAACGAAAGCCCACAAAACCGTCGTCGCGCCCGGGCAGCGCGAAGCTGCGGACCTTGGGATGCTTCATGCGCGCGCGTGTGGCGAACGAGGCACCGCGCTGGACCTTGGCACGGCCCCACCAGGGCTGGGCCGACCAGTCAGCCCCATGGGTCCAGGGATCAGGGGAGAAGCCGGGCCAGGGCCGCAGCGTGGTGGCTGTCCACTCACGCACATCACCCCAGCGAAAGCCCCGCCGCGCTGCGGCATGGGCCGCCACTTCCCACTCGACCTCGGCCGGCAGGCGCCGGCCGGCCCAGCGGCACCATGCATCGGCTTCCCACCAGCTCACATGCATGGTGCTCTGACTGCCCGCCATGCGGGCCGAGCGGCCGAAGTGCATCTGCATCACCGCACCGCTGGCCACGCCGATCTGCTCCACATAGCGCGGGCCGCGCCGGCCCTCGCCCTCGGCCAGCTTCTGCAGCCAGTCCCAGCCCTCGGGCAGCCACAGCTCGGGGCGGTCATAACCACCGTCATCGACGAATTCGACAAACTGCGCCCAGCTCACCGGCTGGGCATCGATCTCGAATTCGGGCACCGCCACCTCATAGCCCCACTTCTCGGTGTCAAACACAAAGCCGCCCGGCGGCAGGCCCAGCAGCCACGGGGTGGCCGGAATCACCAGCGGCTCGCGCTGATGGACACCGCCCGGAAGGTCCAGGCGCAGGGGCAGGCCCAGCACCTGCGCCATGCTGATGAGCTGCTCGCCACGCAGGTCTTCATGGAACAGGGCGAGGCGGTAGAAATACAGGGCATCGTCCTCGTCGGGTGTCTTGTCGAGCAGTTCCAGCGTGGTTTCCAGCGTGTCAAGCAACCAGGCACGGGTGGCCGGCACGTCGGGCAGCTGCTGCAGCCAGCGTGCCTCGTGGGGCACCAGCATCGGGCTCCACCAGCGGTCGGCATGCGGCTCGATCGAGGCAAGCCGCACCGGCTCCGCCGGACAGCCCGGGCCAAGGCCACGTTGGGTGTTGCGTCCGATCCAGAACTCCGCGAACCAGCCCAGGTGGCCCACCAGCCACAGGGGCGGCTCCAGGTCATCCTGTTGCGGCACCTGCATGCCTTGCCCGCCCAGGGCCTGCTCGTAGTGCGCCAGCAGGTTCAGCGTGTGGTTGCGCGCGTCCATCAGCGCCAGCGACAACAGCTCGTGGCCCGCGTGCCGCATCCCGGGCGAATCGATGGCATCAGGGGTGATGGCAGGGGCGGGCGCGGACATGGTGCCCCATTATCGGATCGGGATGCGCAGCGCAGGACCGGTGCAGGGGCAAGCTAGTACAAACCCCGACGCCTCGGGGAATCCCCCGTCACAAACCTGTCAGCTTGTCTTTTACAGTCACTTCTAGAATTTACGTCTTACAGCCTTCTCACTTACCGCACCCGGCGAACCGATTTCTCCCGTCATCGGTTTATCCGGGTGCAGTGCTGATGGCTGCATACATTTCCCGGAGACAACATGCGCGCTTTATTGAAGTTTTCAAAGGCCGTGGACTGGTTGAACGGCCAGGTCGGCAAGTACGTGATCTGGCTGATCCTGGCCTCCACCGTGATCAGCGGCGTCAATGCCATGGTCCGCAAGGCATTCGACATGAGTTCGAACGCCTACCTCGAGGTCCAGTGGTACCTGTTCGCGGCGGCCTTCATGCTGGCCGCGGGCTACACACTGCTCAACGGCGAACACGTGAAGATTGACGTGATCTACGGCCGCCTGTCCAAGCGCGCGCAGACCTGGATCGACGTGTTCGGCTTCACCTGCTTCCTGATGCCTCTGTGCTTTGCGGTGCTGTGGTTCGGCATTCCGTTCGCGCTCAAGGGCTTTTACTCCGGCGAGATGTCGTCCAACGCGGGCGGCCTGATCCGCTGGCCGGTCTTCGCGATGATGCCGCTGGGCTTTGCGCTGCTCACGCTGCAGGGCCTGTCCGAGCTGATCAAGCGGCTGGCCTTCCTGCAGGGGCTGATCGACGACCCCACGGTCAGGAAAACCGAGAAAACCGCTGAAGAAGAGCTGGCCGAATCCATTCGCCGGCTTGCCGAAGCCCAGGGCAAAGCAAGCTGAGCCAAGGAACCATCATCATGGAATTCATCATCGCCAACCTCGCGCCGATCATGTTCATCGGCCTGATCTTCTTTCTGCTGCTGGGATTCCCGGTGGCGTTCAGCCTCGGCGCCTGCGGCCTGTTCTTCGGCTTCATCGGCGTGGAACTGGGCGTCCTGCCCGAGGCGCTGCTGCAGGCGCTGCCGCTGCGCATCGTCGGCATCATGCAGAACGACACGCTGCTGGCCATTCCGTTCTTCACCTTGATGGGGCTGATTCTTGAACGCAGCGGCATGGCCGAAGACCTGCTCGAAACCATTGGCCAGCTGTTTGGCCCGATCCGCGGCGGCCTCGCGCTGGCCGTGATCCTGGTGGGCGCCCTGCTGGCGGCCACCACCGGCGTGGTCGCCGCCTCGGTGATCTCCATGGGCCTGATCTCGCTGCCCATCATGCTGCGCTACGGCTATGACCGGCGGCTCGCCGCGGGCGCCATCGCGGCCTCCGGCACGCTGGCCCAGATCATTCCCCCTTCGCTGGTGCTGATCATTCTGGCCGACCAGCTGGGCCGCAGCGTGGGCGACATGTACAAGGGTGCCTTCATCCCAGGTTTCGTGCTCACGGGTTTCTATGTGGCCTACGTGATGCTGATCGCGCTGTTCAAGCCCAAGTGGGCGCCCGCCCTGCCCCCCGAGGCACGGACCATCCGCGAGGACAACGGCTCCGCCGGCCTGCCCTCGCTGCTGGTGCTGACCATCATCTCGACCACGGCCGCCGTGATGCTGGGCCGCCACTATGCCCAGGTGCTGTCCTGGCTCGAAGGCCGCACCATCGACACCGTGGCCACCGACGAAACCATCGTGGTGTCCATGGCAGCCGGCGTCGTGCTGGCCTTCGTCATTGCCGTCATCAACAAGATCACCCGGCTGGGCCTGCTGTCGCGCATGGCCGAGCGCGTGACCTTTGTCCTGATCCCGCCACTGCTGCTGATTTTCCTGGTGCTGGGCACGATTTTCCTCGGTGTGGCCACGCCCACCGAAGGCGGCGCCATGGGTGCCCTGGGCGCGTTTGCCATGGCCGTGGCGCGCGGCCGGCTGAGCTTCTCGCTGCTCAAGCAGGCCCTGAACACGACCACCAAGCTGTCGTGCTTCGTGGTGTTCATCCTGATCGGCTCCACGATGTTCAGCCTGACCTTCCAGGGCGTGGATGGCCCGCGCTGGGTGGAACACCTGCTGACCGGCCTGCCAGGCGGGCAGCTGGGCTTCCTGATCGTGGTGAACGCGCTGATCTTCTTCCTGGCCTTCTTCCTCGACTTCTTTGAGCTGTCATTCATCGTGGTGCCCCTGCTGGCGCCCGTGGCCGACAAGCTCGGCATCGACCTGATCTGGTTCGGGGTGCTGCTGGCGGTCAACATGCAGACCTCGTTCATGCACCCGCCCTTTGGATTCGCGCTGTTCTACCTGCGCAGCGTGGCGCCCACCGAGGAATACACCGACCGGATCACCGGCAAGAACATCCAGCCGGTGACCACCATGCAGATCTACTGGGGTGCCGTGCCCTTCGTGTGCATCCAGATCATCATGGTTGGCATGATCATCGCGTTCCCTGGTCTTGTCACCGGCGGGCTCGACAAGGTCCAGAAGGTCGACATGAAGAAGGCCACCATGGAATTGCAGCAGATGTCGCCCGATGCCATGCCGGGCGGCGGCCAGCCTCCACCGTCCATGACCGACCTGTTCAAGATCGCCCCGGCCGCCCCCGCGACCGAGCCCGATGCCAACAAGTCGCCCGAACAGCAGCAAAAGGAACTGGACGACCTGTTCAAGAAATAGGGCACCATGGCGGCACGTGCCACCGTGCCTGCCGTCCACGCCCGGGCCGCGCACTTGCGCGGCCTTTTTCATGGGCGAAAAAAAACCGCGCCACAGCGCGGTGAAGGAGAAAGCCCGCGCGCAGCGGCTCAGAGCCTTTGCGACTGCATGAAGCGGTCAAACGTGGCTTCGGTGAAGCGGAACCAGAGGTTCTGGTCGGCCCGGAATTTGGCGTAATCGGTGTACACCTTCTTCCAGTTCTCGTTGCGGGTCGAGAGCTCGTCATACAGGGCCATGGACATCTTGAACGACGCCGCCAGCACATCGTTGGGGAAGGGGCGCAGCTTGGCGCCAGCGCCCACCAGCTGCTTGAGCGCGGTCGGGTTCTTCACGTCGTACTTGGCCTGCATGTCGACGTGGGCATAGGCCGATGCGGCTTCGACAATGGCCTTGTTCTCGGCGGAAAGGGCGTCATAGGCCTTCTGGTTGATGAACAGGTCCACCTGGGGGCCGCCCTCCCACCAGCCAGGGTAGTAGTAATACGGCGCGACCTTGTTGAAGCCCAGCTTCTGGTCATCGTAAGGCCCCACCCACTCGGCCGCGTCGATCGTGCCCTTTTCCAGGGACTGGTAAATCTCGCCGCCCGGAATGTTCTGCGGCACGCCGCCCATGCGCTCGAGCACCTTGCCGGCAAAGCCGCCGATGCGGAACTTCAGGCCCTTGATGTCGGCCACCGACCTGATTTCCTTGCGGAACCAGCCGCCCATCTGGGCGCCGGTGTTGCCGCAAGGAAAACTGATCATGTTGTACTTGCCGTAGAACTCGCGCATCAGCTTGAGGCCATTGCCCTCATAGGTCCAGGCACTCATCTGCCGGCTGTTCAGCCCGAAAGGAATGGCGCCGCCAATCGCAAAGGTCTCGTCCTTGCCGAAGAAGTAATAAGGCACGGTGTGGCAGGCCTCCACCGTTCCGTTCTGCACACCATCGACGACACCAAAGGCCGGCATCAATTCGCCGGCCGAGTGCACGGAGATTTCAAACTTGCCACCCGACATCGCCTTGACCTTGGCCGCAAACACCTCGGCCGCGCCATAGATGGTGTCAAGCGATTTGGGAAAGCTGGACGCAATCCGCCAGCGAACGGCGGCCTGCGCCTGCACGGCGGGCGCGACGCCCGCGGCCAGTACGCCGGCGATGCCGGCATGTTTGATGAGTGAACGACGGTCCATGAACGATTGCTCCTGACGGGGTGTTGAAACCCGTGGATCATCGTGTTCGTCCGCCCGGGCGGGCTGTCAGCAGGCTTGCAGCGGGCCTAGGGATTTGAGCCTAAGAAGTTCGGGCTTCAACACCAAGTGCTAACGCCTAGGTTTGCAACAGGCATGAAAAAACCGCGCCGAAGCGCGGTTGATTCTGCAGAAGCGATGCGCTTACAGCTTTTGCGACTGCATGAAGCGGTCGAAGGTGGCTTCGGTGAAGCGGAACCACAGGTTCTGGTCGGCGCGGAACTTGGAGTAGTCGGCGTAGATCTTCTTCCAGCTTTCGTTCTTGGCGTTCAGCTCTTCGTAGATGGACATGGCCGACTTGAAGGCCGCGGCCATCACGTCGTTGGGGAAGGGGCGCAGCTTGGTGCCCGAGCCCACGAGCTGCTTGAGCGCGGCGGGGTTCTTGGCATCGTACTTGGCCTGCATTTCGGTGTGGGCGAAAGCCGCTGCCGATTCAATGATGGCCTGGTTCTCTGGCGACAGACCGGCCAGCGCCTTGTTGTTGACGAAGAAGTCGAGCTGCGGGCCACCTTCCCACCAGCCGGGGTAGTAGTAGTAAGGCGCCACCTTGTTGAAGCCCAGTTTCTGGTCGTCGTAAGGACCCACCCACTCGGCGGCATCGATCGTGCCCTTTTCGAGGGCCTGGTAGATTTCGCCGCCAGGGATGCTCTGGGGCACAGCGCCCAGGGGCGTGAGCACCTTGCCGCCGAAGCCCCCGATGCGGAACTTCAGGCCCTTGATGTCGGCCACCGACTTGATTTCCTTGCGGAACCAGCCGCCCATCTGGGCACCCGTGTTGCCGCCAGGGAAGTTGACGATGTTGTACTTGGCGTAGAACTCGCGCATCAGCTTCAGACCGTTGCCTTCGTACATCCAGGCCGTCATCTGGCGGCTGTTCAGGCCGAAGGGGATGGCGCAGCCCAGAGCGAAGCACTCGTCCTTGCCGAAGAAGTAGTAAGGCGCGGTGTGCGCCATTTCAACGGTGCCGTTCTGCACGCCGTCCACCACGCCGAAAGCGGGCATCAGTTCGCCGCCCTGGTGCACGGAGATTTCGAACTTGCCGCCCGACATGGCCTTGACCTTGGCGGCGAAGGTTTCCGCAGCACCAAAAATGGTGTCCAGCGCCTTGGGGAAGCTCGAAGCAAGACGCCAGCGAATGGCAGCCTGCGCGTGGACAGCGGGTGCGACACCCGCTGCCAGCACGCCAGCGATGCCGGCGTTTTTGATTAGGGAACGACGATCCATGTGTTTCTCCTCGAATGGGTCAGAAAATGGCTTGGGAAGAAGCTGATTTGAGACAACTTAAGTGTTGTCAAACCAGTCGCCATTCTAGGAACGCGAACACTTAAGGTTTCGGGGGTTTTCCCTTGAGAAATACCCCGAAACCTTTGGTATTCAGCCAGGTGTCAGCAAAGAGGGCCGCCCCCGCGCGTGCCCTCGCGCGAAGCGTCAGCCCACCACCTTGAGCGAGGGACGCGCATGCTCGGTCAGCGCCGTGAAGCGCTGGCGGATGGCGGCGTCGATCCCGGCCGCGTCGAGCCCCTGCAGGGCCAGCAACTTCGCGGGATCACCGTGTTCGATGAACTCATCGCGCAGGCCCAGTTGCAACAGGGGCTTGATCACGCCCGCGGCCTGCAGGGCCTCGCTCACCGCGCTGCCCGCGCCCCCCATGATCGCGCCCTCTTCCACCGTGACCAGGGCTTCATGGCGGGCCGCCACCTGCAGCAGCAGAGAGACATCCAGCGGCTTGACCCAGCGCATGTCCACCACGGTCGCATTGAGCCTGCCAGCCGCTTCGAGCGCGGGGTGCAGCAGCGTGCCGAAGGCAAGAATCGCCAGGCCCTGGCCCTCGCGGCGAATCTCGCCGCGACCAAAAGGCAGGGCCTTCAGGCCCGGTTCCATGGCAGCGCCGGCGCCCGCGCCGCGCGGGTAGCGCACCGCCACCGGGTGGTCCTGCTCGAACGCGCTGGTCAGCAGGCGCCGGCACTCATTCTCGTCGGAGGGGCAGGCGAGGCTGATGTTGGGAATGCAGCGCAGGTACGGGATGTCATAGGCACCCGCATGGGTCGCGCCATCGGCCCCCACCAGGCCCGCGCGATCCAGTGCAAAGACCACGGGCAGGTTCTGCAGGGCCACGTCATGAATGAGCTGGTCGTAGCCGCGCTGCAGGAAGGTGGAATAGATCGCCACCACCGGCTTGAGCCCCTCGCAGGCCAGGCCCGCCGCGAACGTGACCGCGTGCTGCTCGGCAATGCCCACGTCGTGGTAGCGGTCGGGAAAGCGCTTCTGGAACTCGACCAGGCCCGAGCCCTCGCGCATCGCGGGCGTGATGCCCACCAGGCGAGGGTCCTGCGCGGCCATGTCACACAGCCACTGGCCAAACACCTGGGTGAAGGTGGGCTTGGGCGGTGTGGCGGGCTTTTGCAGGCCCACGGCCGGATCGAACTTGCCCGGGCCATGGTAGGCCACGGGGTCGGCCTCGGCCAGCTTGTAGCCCTGGCCCTTGCGGGTCACCACATGCAGGAACTGCGGCCCCTTGAGCTGCCTGATGTTCTCCAGCGTGGGCACCAGGGACTCGAGGTCATGGCCGTCAATGGGTCCGATGTAGTTGAAGCCGAACTTCTCGAACAGCGTGGCCGGCACCACCATGCCCTTGGCCTGCTGCTCGAAGCGCTTGGCCAGCTCGAACAGCGGTGGCACGGGCTTGAGCACGGTCTTGCCCACGTTCTTGGCCGCTGCATAGAACTGGCCGCTCATGAGCTGGGCCAGGTAGCGGTTGAGCGCGCCCACGGGCGGGCTGATGGACATGTCGTTGTCGTTGAGCACGACCAGCAGGTTGCAGTCGGCCACGCCGGCATTGTTCAGTGCCTCGAAGGCCATGCCCGCGCTCATGGCGCCGTCGCCGATGATGGCCACCGCATGGCGGTCTTCGCCCTTTTGCCGGGCCGCCAGCGCCATGCCCAGCGCCGCCGAAATGCTGGTGGACGAATGGGCCGTGCCAAAGGTGTCGTATTCGCTCTCGGCGCGCTGCGGAAAGCCCGACAGGCCGCCGAGCTGGCGCAGGCTGCCCATGCGCTCGCGCCGCCCCGTGAGGATCTTGTGCGGGTAAGTCTGATGGCCCACGTCCCAGACCAGCCGGTCATGCGGCGTGTTGAAGACGTAGTGCAGCGCCACGGTGAGTTCAACCGTGCCCAGGTTCGAGCTCAGGTGCCCGCCGGTGCGCGAGACACTGTCCAGCACGAAGGCACGCAGTTCATCCGCCAGCGGCTTGAGCTGGGTCCGCGGGAGCTTGCGCAGATCCGCAGGCTGGTTGATCGATTCAAGAAGTGATGCCATCGTGTCAATTGTTCCTGTTCACCACCATGTCCGCGAGTGCACGCAGGGCCTGCGTGTTCTCCAGTCCACTGGCGTCAAGCGCGGCCATGGCCTGACCGAACAGGGTCTGGGCATAGGCCTGCGACCGTTGCAGGCCCAGCAGCGAGACATAGGTGGGCTTGTCCTGCGCGGCGTCCTTGCCCGCGGTCTTGCCCAGCGTGGCCGAGTCGGCCGTGACATCCAGGATGTCATCCACCACCTGGAAGGCCAGGCCCAGGGCCGCGCCGTAGTCGCGCAGGGCCGCCTGCGCGGGGGCGGAAGGCCCGCCACAGGCCGCCCCCATCATCACGCTGCCCTGCAGCAGCGCGCCTGTCTTGAGCCGGTGCATGGCCCGCAACTGTTCCTCGGTCAGGGCGCAGCCCACGCTCGCCAGGTCGATGGCCTGCCCGCCGGCCATGCCGGCATGGCCGGCCGCATGCGCCAGCAAACGGCACAACGCCGCCTGGATCGCGGGCGGCACGGCCGGGCCCTCCGGCACCAGCAGCTCGAATGCCAGGGCCTGCAGGGCGTCACCGGCCAGCAGCGCCGTGGCCTCGCCAAACTGCACATGCACCGTGGGTTTGCCCCGGCGCAGCACGTCGTTGTCCATGCACGGCATGTCGTCATGAACCAGTGAATAGGCGTGAATCAGTTCGCTCGCGCAGGCGGCCCGCAACGCCGCTTCCTCATTGCCCTGCACGGCCTCGCAGGCAGCCAGCACCAGCAGCGGGCGCAGGCGCTTGCCGCCGTCCAGCACGGCGTAGCGCATCGCATCGCCCAGCCCGGCCGGCGCGTCGGCCACCACCCAGCGCGACAGGGCCTGCTCCACACGCGCCAGCCGGCTCGCGCTCCAGTCGCCCAGCTCAAACACGGCGGCTTTCACTCTTGTGTCCACGGCTTGAGGGTGCCTTCATCAAGCACCTTGATCTGGTCTTCCACGGCTTCCAGCCGGTCGCGGCAGAACTTGAGCAGTTCCGCGCCACGCTGGTAGCCCGAGAGCAGCTGGTCCAGCGGCATCTGGCCGGACTCGATGCGCCCCACCAGTTGCTCCAGCTCTTCAAGCGCGGCTTCATAGCTGGCGGCCACGGGCGTGGCGGGTGGGGGGGAGGATGCCTTGGGCATGGAGCAGAAAGATGGTGGGCAAAGGGGTGATTTTAGGCCGTGCACGCGCGCTGCAGGCCGTGGCGGCCCCAGCGGGGCACCAGTTTGATCGGGATCGGTCCATTCGTTCACGCATCGCGCCCCCGCGCGGCGCATGGGGGGTACAATCGCCTTCCCTCCTTCCGGCACCGCCGGACTCCCGTTCTTTTCTCGCGCCAGTCCCCGGATTAAGCGCAACCTGCCCCTTCATAGGGGGAGTCTCTAGGTCAGGTCCCCCATGTCTGATTTAAGTCTTCAACTGCAGCAGGCCGCAAGCCAACTACCAGTTTCGAGTTACTTTGACGAGGCGCTGTTCCGGCGCGAGCTGGACACCGTCTTCCAGCACGGGCCCCGCTATGTGGGGCACCAGCTTTCCGTGCCCGAAGTGGGCGACTTCCATGCCCTGCCCCAGGAAGGCGAAGGCCGGGCCCTGCTGCGCACGCCGCAAGGGGTCGAGCTGGTCTCCAACGTGTGCCGCCATCGCCAGGCCGTGATCCTCAAGGGCCGCGGCTCCGTTCACGCCAATGCGGCCTCGGGCGGCAACATCGTCTGCCCCCTGCACCGCTGGACCTACAGCGCGGGCCAGCAGGCGCCCGCCGGCACGCTGCTGGGCGCGCCGCACTTCGCCCAGGACCCTTGCCTGAACCTGCGCAACTACGGACTGCGGGACTGGAATGGCCTGCTGTTCGAGGACAACGGCCGTGACATCGCGGCCGACCTGGCGGGCATGGGCCCGCGCGCCGACCTCGACTTCACCGGCATGGTGCTGGACCGCGTGGAAATGCACGAGTGCAACTACAACTGGAAGACCTTCATCGAGGTCTACCTGGAGGACTACCACGTGGGTCCGTTCCATCCGGGGCTGGGCAGCTTCGTGACCTGCGACGACCTGCGCTGGGAGTTCAAGCAGCACTACTCGGTGCAGACCGTGGGCGTGGCCAACCGCCTGGGCAAGGCCGGCAGCCCCGCCTACGAGCGATGGCAGCAGGCGCTGCTGCAGTACCGCGGTGGCAAGACCCCCAAATACGGCGCGATCTGGCTGACCTACTACCCGCACATCATGGTGGAGTGGTACCCGCACGTGCTCACCGTGTCCACGCTGCACCCGGTCAGCCCCCAGAAGACGCTGAACATGGTGGAGTTCTACTACCCCGAGGAGATTGCGGCCTTCGAGCGCGAGTTCATCGAGTCGCAGCAGGCGGCCTACATGGAAACCTGTGTCGAGGACGACGAGATCGCCGAGCGCATGGACGCGGGCCGCCAGGCGCTGCTGGCGCGCGGCGACAACGAGATCGGCCCCTACCAGAGCCCCATGGAAGACGGCATGCAGCACTTCCACGAGTGGTACCGCAACGCCATCGGCGCGCGCCACCTGCAGCGCTGATGCCCGCTTTCCCCGAGGGCCGGCACAGCGGCACCGTGGTGCCCCTGGACCGGGCCAACGTCGATACCGACGCCATCTTCCCCAAGCAGTACGGGCGCTCCACGGCCCGCAGCGGCTTTGCCCCGGTGCTGTTTGACCACTGGCGCTACCTGGACCCCGGGGACCTCGACAGCGACCACAGCCGGCGCCGCCCCAACCCGGATTTCGTGCTGAACCGCCCCGAGCTGCGGGGTGCCACGGTGCTGATGGCGCGCGACAATTTTGGCTGCGGCTCCAGCCGCGAGCACGCCGTGTGGGCCCTGCGCGACCACGGATTCAGGGCCGTCGTGGCCCCGGGTTTCGGCGACATCTTCCGCCAGAACTGCCCGCTCAACGGGGTGGCGGCGATCCAGCTCGCCGCCGCGCAGGTCGATGCGCTGTTCGTCCTCGCGCAGCGCCAGACGCTGCACTTCGAGATCGACGTGCTGGCCCTGCAGCTCTCGGGTGGCCTGGGCCCCATGCCGTTCCGGCTCACCGGGCGCGAACAGCAACTGCTGACCCGCGACGCCGACTGGATCTCGGCCACGCTGGCGCAGCGTGAGCGCATTGCCCACTTCGAAACGGCCCGGCTGGCCGCGCAGCCCTGGCTCAACAAGACACTGGACGCCTGAATGCAAGCTTTGTGGATGGTGCTCGGCGCCTTTTTCTTCGCCACCATGGCGGTCTGCGTCAAGTACGCCTCGGCCTGGTTCAACAGCGCGGAGCTGGTGTTCTACCGCGGCCTGATCGGCATGTTCTGCATGTGGCTGCTGGCACGCAGCCAGGGCGTGGGGCTGGGCACGAAATTTCCGGGCATGCATGCCTGGCGCAGCCTGGTCGGCGTGCTGTCGCTGGGCGCCTGGTTCTACGCCATTGCCTGGCTGCCGCTGGCCACGGCCATGACGCTCAACTACATGAGCAGCGTGTGGGTCGCGGCCTTCCTGGTCGGTGGCGCCTTGCTCAACTGGAACCCGCGCAGCGGCGCGGCCACGCCGCTGCGCCAGGGGCCGCTGGTGCTGACCGTGCTGGCCGGCTTTGCCGGCGTGGTCATGCTGCTGCGCCCCACCATCGGACAGCACCAGATCTTCGCGGGCCTGGTGGGCCTGCTCTCGGGCTTCGCCGCGGCCTTTGCCTACATGCAGGTCATGGCGCTGGGCAAGCTGGGCGAGCCCGAGACCCGCACGGTCTTCTATTTCGCCGTGGGCTCGGCCGTGGCGGGCGGGCTTGGCATGGTGGCCGGCGGCACCTCGGCCTGGAACTGGCAGCACGCCTTGTGGCTGTTGCCGGTGGGCCTGCTGGCCTCGCTCGGGCAGCTGTGCATGACCCGCGCCTACAGCCATGGCGCCACACTGGTCGTCGCCAATTTGCAATACTCGGGCATTGTGTTCGGGGTGGTCTACAGCGTGCTGCTGTTCGATGACGTGATCGCCCCGCTGGGCTGGGCCGGCATGGGCCTGATCGTGGCCAGCGGCGTGGCCGCCACCGTGCTGCGCGCGCGGGCCGCGCCCAATGCCCCGGCCGAGGAACATTGAAGGAAGCACCATGTACACCACGCTCATTTCTGCTGAACAGTTGCAGGCGCTACGCGCCAGCGGCGCGCCGCTGATGGTCTTTGACTGCAGCTTCGACCTCATGAACCCGGCGGCCGGCGAGGCGCAATACCACCAGGCCCACATTCCCGGCGCGGTCTACGCCCACCTGGACACCGCGCTCAGCGACAAGGGCACGCCCGACGCCAGCGGCAAGGTCGTGCCGCCGCCCGGTACCGCCTCGGGCGGGCGCCATCCCCTGCCCAGCCGCGAGAAGTTCGCGATCTGGCTGTCCAGCGTGGGCTTTGACAACACCATGCAGGCCGTGGTCTACGACCGCCAGGGCGCCAATTACTGCGGCCGGCTGTGGTGGATGCTCAAGTGGGCCGGCCATGACGCCGTGGCGGTGCTCGACGGCGGGCTGCAGGCCTGGCAGGCCGCGGGCGGCGAGGTCACCGACCGTGCCGAACCCGCGCATTTCCAGTCCAACTTCGCGCTCGGGCCCGCGCTGCGGCAACTGGCCACCGCCGCCACCGTGCTCGACCATCTGGGCGGCGGCCGCCAGACCGTGATCGACGCGCGCCCCGGGCCGCGCTTTCGCGGTGAGGTCGAGCCCCTGGACCCGGTGGCGGGTCATGTTCCGGGCGCGCTGAACCGGCCCTTCCAGAGCAACATCGGCCCCGACGGCCGCTTCAAGCCCGCCGACCAGCTGCGTGCCGAATTTGAACAACTGCTCGCGGGCCGCGACCCGTCCACCGTGGTCCACCATTGCGGCAGCGGCGTCAGCGCCGTGCCCAACGTGATCGCCATGGAACTGGCCGGGCTGGGGCAGGCCGCGCTGTTTGCGGGCAGCTGGAGCGAGTGGTGCGCCGACCCCGCTCGCCCGGTCGAAAAGGGCTGAGCCGGCCCGGCCGGCCCCCGCAGGACCGGGCCTACCTTCCAGGGGGTGCAGTCAGGCTAGACTGGCGCCCATGAACTCAACCCGTTTCGCCCTGCCCCTGGTGGCACTGGCCCTTGTGTCGGCCACCGCCAGCGCCCAGCTCAAGGTACCGCGCACCGGCGCGCCCTCTTCCGCCGCGACCCTGGCCGCGCCGGCGCCCGCCGGGGCCACGGCCGAAGCCGCCACCGCGCCCGCCGCGCCGGCCGATGACCATGCGGCCGACAAGACCGCCGCCGAGACCGCCGCGCTGGGCTGGCTGCTGCTGCTGGACCGGCGCGACTGGGGCACGGCCTGGGAAGCCGCCACCCAGGTGTTCCGCACCCAGGTGCCGATTGGCACCTGGATGGACGCGATCCCCCAGGTTCGCGACCCGCTGGGTGCTCTGGTCGAGCGCGCACCGCAGGAAGCCATCTACAAGACCACCATGCCGGGCCGCCCCGACGGCCACTATGTGACCGTGCTGTTCGTGAGCCAGTTCGCCAACAAGCCCGACGTGCAGGAAGTGGTCACCACGGTGCAGGGGCCTGACGGCAAGTGGCGCGTGACGGGCTACAGCCCGCGCTGAGCCTGCGCACGGGTCCGCGCCCCGTCAGTGGCTGTGGGCCAGCGTGCTCACACCGGTGACCAGTGCGATGCCCACCAGCAGCCAGGCCACCTGGCCCGCGGTCTCGCGCGCGCTCAGGCGCCGCTGCAACTGGGGAATCAGGTCGGCCAGCGCCACATAGATGAAGCTGCTGCTGGCCACCACCAGGAAGTACGGCAGCTGGTCGTGCAGCTGCTCCACCAGGAAATAGCCGGTCACGCCCCCCAGCGTGGTCACGGCACCCGCCAGTGACACCTTGACCAGTGCCATGCGCCGGTTGCGGCTGGACTGGCGCAGCACCACCAGATCGCCCATGTGGTGCGGCACCTCGTGGGCCAGCACGGCCAGCGCCGCCACCAGCCCCAGCCGCAGGTCGGCGATGAAAGCCGAAGCGATCAGGATGCCGTCGCCAAAGCAGTGCACGCTGTCGCCCGTCAGCACCGCCCAGCTGCCCCCCCCCGGCGTGGCATGGCCGTGGTCGTGGCTGTGGCTGTGGCTGTGGCTGTGGCCATGGTCATGCCCGTGATGCGGGTGGGCCGCATGGCCCGACGGGTCCGCCGGCCCATGGTGGTGTTCATGGCCGTGGTGCCACAGCTCGGCCTTGTCGAGCAGGAAAAAGAACACCAGGCCCACGAGCAGGGTGGCAAACAGCACCTGGGCACCGGCGGGCGACTCGAACGCCTCGGGCAGCAGGTGCATGAAGGCCGTGGCCAACAGGGCGCCCGCCGCCAGGCTCAGCAGGTGCTGGGCCGCGCCGCCCTCGCCAGCGGTGGCCGGACGGGCCAGCGCCCCCAGCGACATCAGGCCCGCGGCCAGCCAGACGCTGCCGATGCCGGCAGCCAGCGTGGCAATCACAATTGCTATCAATGTCATAGCGCTCAGTGGCCGTCCAGCTTGGACTACAGCCCTATTTTGTTCTGAAACTCACAAAAAAAGGCCGCTTGCGCGGCCCTGCGTTGATGGCCCGGCCCCCAGGGCCGGACGGCATGCCCCTGTCAAGCCACGCCATGGGCCTTGAACCAGTCCAGGGCCCGCTTCCAGCCATCTTGCGCCGGTCCCTGGCGGTAGCTGGCGCGGTAGTCGGCGTTGAAGGCATGGGGGGTGTCAGGGTACACCACAAACTCAGAGGCCTTGGCCGCCGCGTTGCCGGTGGCCAGAGCCGCTTTCATCTTATCAACCGTGTCAAGGGGAATGCCGGGGTCGGCACCGCCATACAGGCCCAGCACCGGGCCATGGAGGCCGGCCGCGATGTCCACCGGGTGCCTGGGCGTGAGCGGCGTGTTGTTGCCCACCAGGCGTCCATACCAGGCCACGCCGGCCTTGACCTGCGGGTTGTGCGCCGTGTACAGCCAGGTGATGCGCCCGCCCCAGCAAAAGCCCGTGATGCCCAAGTGGCCCGCATCGCCGCCATTGGCGGCGGCCCATTTCACGGTGGCGTCCAGGTCGCCCATGACCTGTTCGTCAGGCACCTTGGCCACCACCTCGGACATCAGCTTGCCGATCTCGTTGTAGCTGCCCGGGTCGCCCTGGCGTGCATACAGTTCGGGCGCGATGGCCATGTAGCCGGCCCTGGCGAAACGCCGCGTCACATCGGCAATGTGCTCGTGCACGCCAAAGATTTCCTGGATCACCAGCACCACGGGCAGGCCCGTCTTGCCCGCGGGCGCGCTGCGGTAGGCCGGCATCTTGAACCCGTTGACGTCGATGGTGATCTCGCCCGCGGTCAGTCCGTCCACCGGCGTCTTGATGGCGGACTGCGCCATGATGGGCGCGGCGGCCGCCGCATAGCCCACCCCCAGCGCGGCCTTGAGCGCGGTGCGGCGTGTGGCGCCCGAGGCGCTGGATTCGCCGGGCAGCAGGGAGTCGAATTCGGCTTTGAGATCGTCACGCAGCATGGAGGTCTCCGGTAGTTGATGGACAGCCCGGTCTGATTCCCGCTGCGCGGGAAAAGTTTTCAGCCAGGCCGCAGAATTGTGGGCCGCCATGGAAAACCCCCGCCCCGACAGGGCTACGGCCACCATGTGCATTCGTCCAAACACTCAAAAGGAGAGCCCATGCCCACCATCCGTGTCGAAATGTTCGAAGGCCGCACGCCCGAGCAGAAGAAGCACCTCGTTCGCGCCCTGACCCAGGCGGCCGTTGAAAGCCTGGGGCTCAAGCCCACGGCGGTGGATGTGATCCTTTACGAGGTCAAGAAGAGCGACTGGGCGACCGGTGGGGAGTTGTGGTCGGAGAAGAGCTAGTTTCTCGGGCAGTTTTCGCGTCCGGTGCCCCGCTCCGGACCGCGGTTTGTCGGCGACGGGTACCCGCCTCCGCTCGTGTCCCCCGGGCTGGGCTTCGCCCATCCCTCCTCCTTGACCTCGCTGCGGCGGGTACCCATCACCGCCAAACCGCTGCGTGCATGGCACGGACGCCGGGAACCGGGCGCGCAAAGCCGTTGGCAGGATCAGGCGGACAGGGCGCTCTGCGCAGCGACATAAAGGAGGGGGGCCGGCGCAGCCGGCCCGGGGGACAGTCGCGGAGCAGAGTGCCCTGTCCGCCTGATCCCGAGACCAAGCAGGCGCCAAAAGCGCAACAAGAGAGTGTCAGTGCGCCTTTTCCCAGTTAGGCCCCACGCCCACCTCGGCCAGCAGCGGCACCTTGAGCTCGGCCACACCGGCCATCAGGCGCGGGATCTCGGTCTTGAGCCAGTCCACCTCGGCATCGGGCACCTCGAACACCAGTTCGTCATGCACCTGCATGATCATCCGGGTCCCGCGCTTCTCGTCGTCCAGCACCTGCTGCACCTTGTTCATGCTGAGCTTGATCAGGTCGGCGGCCGTGCCCTGCATGGGCGCGTTGATGGCGGCGCGCTCGGCACCGCCTCGGCGCGGGCCGTTGGGTGAGTTGATCTCGGGCAGGTACAGGCGACGGCCAAACACCGTCTCCACGTAGCCCTTGCTCTTGGCCGACAGGCGGGTCTCGTCCATGTAGGTCTTGACGCCGGCAAAGCGCTGGAAGTAGCGCTCGATGTAGTTCTTGGCCGCCGTGTTGTCGATGCCCAGGTTGCGCGCCAGCCCGAAAGCGCTCATGCCGTAGATGAGGCCGAAGTTGATCACCTTGGCATAGCGCCGCTGCTCGCTGCTGACCTGGTCGGGCGGCACGCCAAACACCTCGGCGGCCGTGGCGCGGTGCACGTCCATACCCTCATGGAACGCCTTGACCAGCGCCTCGTCGCCGCTGATATGGGCCATGATGCGCAGTTCGATCTGGCTGTAGTCGGCGCTGGCAATCACGCTGCCCGCTGGCGCCACAAAGGCCTCGCGCACGCGCCGGCCTTCGGGCGTGCGGATCGGGATGTTCTGCAGGTTGGGGTCGTTGCTGGACAGCCGGCCCGTCACGGCCACGGCCTGCGCGTAGTGCGTGTGCACGCGCCCGGTGCGCGGGTTGGCCAGCTGGCCCAGCTTGTCGGTGTAGGTGCCCTTGAGCTTGGACAGGCCGCGGTGCTCCAGGATCTTGGCGGGCAGCGGGTAGTCCTCGGCCAGCTTCTCCAGCACTTCCTCGTCGGTGCTGGGCGCGCCGCTCGGGGTTTTCTTGACCACGGGCAGGCCCAGCTTGGTGAAGAAAATCTCGCCGATCTGCTTGGGGCTGCCCAGGTTGAAGGGCTGGCCGGCCAGCTCGTGCGCCTCGGTCTCCAGCGCCAGGATGCGCTGGCCCAGTTCATGGCTTTGCGCGGCCAGCGTGGGCGCGTCGATCAGCACGCCGTTGCGTTCGATGCGGTACAGCGTCTCGCTGCTGTGCATCTCCAGCTCGTAGACATAGCGCAGCTTCTCGTCCTTCTGCAGCTGCGGCCACAGGGCCCGATGCACGTCCAGTGTCTGGTCGGAGTCTTCGCACGAGTATTCGGCCGCCTTGGCCACATCGACCTGGCTGAACGGGATCTGGTGCGCGCCCTTGCCGCACAGGTCTTCATAGCTGATGCCGCTGCGCCCCAGGTGGCGCTCGGCCAGGCTGGCCAGGCCGTGCGGCTTGTGGACCTCGAGCACATAGCTTTGCAGCATGGTGTCGTGGGCGTAGCCCCGCACCTCGATGCCATGGTTGGCGAACACATGGCGGTCGTACTTGATGTGCTGGCCCAGCTTTTTCTTGCTGCCGTCTTCCAGCCAGGGCTTGAGCCTGGCCAGCACCTCGTCGAACGGCAGTTGCTGCGGCGCGTCCGGGCCTGCGTGGCGCAGCGGAATGTAGGCCGCCTCGCCCGGGGTCACGCTGAAGCTGATGCCCACGATCTCGGCGCGCATTTCGTCCAGCGAGGTGGTTTCGGTGTCCACGGCCGCCAGCCCGGCGGCCTGCAGGCGCGCCAGCCAGGTGTCCAGCAGCTCCCAGCTCAGGATGGTGTCGTACTTCAGGTTGCTGGCGGGCGAGGCGCTGGTGGGCAGCGGCTCGTCGAACAGGCCGGGCGCGCTGCCCGCGCCACTGTGCTTGTGCGCTTCGATCTGCTCGGGCGGCACCTCGTGGGCCAGCAGCGTCTTGACCAGGCCCTTGAAGCCATAACGCTCGCTGAAGGCCATGAGGGCCTCGCTGTCCTGCCCGCCAATCGAGATCGCGTCCAGCGCCGGCAGGCCCGCCACGTGCCCGGCCAGGTCGCAGTCGGTCTTGATCGTGAGCAGCTCGCGGCCCCTGGGCAACCAGCCCAGCGCGTCGCGCAGGTTCTGGCCCGCCACGCCCTTGATCTCGTCGGCGCGCGCCACCAGCGCGTCGAGCGAGCCATATTCGAGCAGCCACTTCACCGCCGTCTTGGGGCCGACCTTGGGCACGCCCGGCACGTTGTCCACCGCATCGCCCACCAGGGTCTGGTAGTCCAGCATCAGGCTGGGCGGCACGCCGAACTCGGCCTGCACGCCGGCGATGTCGCGGCGCCGGTCGTTCATGGTGTCGATCACCGTGATGTGTTCGTTGACCAGCTGGCTCAGGTCCTTGTCGCCGCTGGAGATGATGACCTCGATGCCCTGTTGCGCCGCCACATGGGCCAGCGTGCCGATCACGTCGTCGGCCTCCACGCCGGGCACGTCCAGCACCTTCCAGCCCAGCAGCTTCACCACCTCGTGGATGGGCGGGATCTGGCTGCGCAGGTCGTCGGGCATGGGCGAGCGGTTGGCCTTGTACTCGGGGTACAGCGCGTCGCGGAAGGTCGGGCCCTTGGCGTCGAACACGCAGGCCGCGTAGTCGGCCCGCACGTCCTTGCGCAGCTTCTGCATCATGTTGATCATGCCGCGGATGGCACCGGTGGCCGGGCTCGTGGGGTCCCCCGGCACCGCGCGCAGGTCGGGCATGGCGTGGAAGGCGCGGTACAGGTAGCTGGAACCGTCGACCAGGAGCAGCGTGCGGGAGGCGGTGTCTGACATGTGGGGGCGTTCGTTTGCGGTCAGGTGGGGCGTGTGAGGGGTGCCTGCCAGTTTAATCCGGGCTCCGGCGCGCGCTTGCGGCCCGGGCCATCGCCGTGGAGGTTACCGTGGCGGTTGCCGTGCCGGGCGCGAACCGGCTGCCGCCGCGATTTCCTACAATGAGCGCCATGCGTGCCCTCCTTTTTTTCGCCCCGATCCTGGCTTGCGCCGCCCTGCCCGCCCTGGCTGCAGACCCAAAAGCCCTGGAGTCCAGGACGGGCGGCCCTGACGCGCTACAAAAACAGGAGCAACTGGAAGGCCGCCGCAACCAGCAGATCGAGCGCATCCGCGTCGAGGACGCGGGCGCCCGCGTGGACGAACTGCGGGTGGGCGGTGAGACGCAGAGCATCACCGTGCAGCCCAAGAATGGCCTGCCCGAGTACGAAATGCAGCCCACCGACGGCGCCCGCGCGCGCGTGTTCGCGCGCGACGGCCTGAGCGGCGCCCAGGGCCAGCGCGTCTGGAACGTTTTCAAATTCTGAGCCGCGACTGACCCATGGCTGTATTCACCGACGTGTCGGCCGACCAGGCCCAGGCCCTGCTGAGCCAGCTCAATCTGGGCGAACTGCGCGAGCTGCGCGGCATCGAAGGCGGCATCGAGAACACCAACTACTTCGCCTTCACCAGCGAGGGCGAGTATGTGCTCACGCTGTTCGAGCGCCTGACCTTTGAGCAGCTGCCGTTCTACCTGCACCTGATGAAGCACCTGGCGCAGCGCGGCATCCCCGTGCCCGACCCGGCCGCCAACCGCGACGGCGACATCCTGCACACCGTGTGCGGCAAGCCCGCGGCCGTGGTCAACCGGCTGCGCGGCAGGAGCGAACTGGCTCCCACCGAGGCCCATTGCGCGGCCGTGGGCACCATGCTCGCGCGCATGCACCTGGCGGGCCGTGACTTCAACCGCAGCCAGCCCAACCTGCGTGGCCTGCCCTGGTGGAACGAAACGGCGCCCGTGGTGCTGCCCCACCTGGACGCGCCGCAGGCCGCCTTGCTGCAGGCCGAGGTGGCCTTCCAGAACCATGTGGCGGCCAGCTCGGCCTATGCCGCGCTGCCGCGCGGGCCGGTGCATGCCGACCTGTTCCGCGACAACGTGATGTTCGAGGCCGGCGAGCTCACGGGTTTTTTTGATTTCTATTTCGCGGGCGTGGACAGCTGGCTGTTTGACATGGCCGTATGCCTGAACGACTGGTGCGTGGACCTGGCCAGCGGCGCCCACGCCCCGGCGCGCGCCAGTGCCTTCCTGCAGGCTTATGCGGCCGTGCGCCCGCTGGCCCGCGCCGAACGCCAGCTGCTGCCGGCCCTGCTGCGCGCGGGCGCCCTGCGCTTCTGGATTTCCCGCCTGTGGGACTACCACCTGCCGCGCGAAGCCTCGATGCTCACGCCGCACGACCCCACGCATTTTGAGCGCGTGCTGCGCCAGCGCATCGCCCAGCCGGTGCAGGCCTGACCGGGGCCCGCCCCGGCGCGCTGGCCCGCGTTAAATTTGTCACGCGCCGGGCCTCAGGCGATACTGCCCCGATACTGCGCGGTAAGGAAACCTGCCTCCAAACCGACTTTCCTCACGTATATCGAATGAAACTCAACATTGTTCCCGCACGCACCGGCATCTCATGGGTCAAACTTGGCATCCAAACCTTCCTGCGCCAGCCGCTGGCGCTGTCGGGCCTGTTCTTCATGTTCATGGCCGTGATGTCGATCGCCACCATGGTGCCGCTGGTGGGCAGCGCGCTGGCGCTGGCCCTGCTGCCGGCCGCCACGCTGGGCCTGATGGCCGCCACGCGCGAAGCCAGCCGCGGCAAGTTCCCGATGCCGTCCATCCTCATGACCGCCTTTCGCGCGGGGCAGCAGCGCCTGCAGGCCATGCTGGTGCTGGGCGCGCTCTATGCCATGGGCTTTCTCGCGGTCATGGGCATTTCGGCGCTGATGGACGGCGGCAAGTTCGCGCGGCTGTACCTGGTGGGCGGGCAGATGACGCGCGAGCTGGTCACGGCCGACGATTTCCAGCGCGCGATGTGGCTGGCCATGGCGCTGTACCTGCCACTGTCGCTGCTGTTCTGGCATGCGCCGGCGCTGGTGCACTGGCATGGCGTGTCGCCCGTGAAAAGCCTGTTCTTCAGCCTGGTGGCCTGCCTGCGCAACTTCAAGGCGTTCACGCTGTACGGCCTGATGTGGGTGGCGGTGTTCATTGGCGGCGGCATTGTCATCACCAGCATCGCCGCGCTCACGGGCAGCCCCCAGTTCGCGGGCGTGGCCATGGTGCCCACGGCACTGATCATGGCCGCCATGTTCTTCACCTCGGTGTATTTCACCTTCTGCGACAGCTTCGTTGCGGACAATGACCCCCTCAATCCCGGAGAAACCCCATGACACAGCACATCCTCCAAGGCCGCACCGAAGAAGAAGTCCTCTGGTTCCAGCGCCGCAGCTTCATTCAGGCCGCCGCCGCCTGGACCGCCATGGGCGGCTTTGCGACGGCCCAGGCCCAGCAGCGCAGCAACATCGTCGAGCTGCGTGGCGACGCGCTGATCAACGGCGACAGGCTGCGCCCGCAGCAGGTCATCCAGACCGGTGACTCGCTGGAAACCGGGCCGGGCTCCAACCTCGTGTTCGTGATCGGCAATGCCTCGTTCCTGGTGCGCCAGAATTCGCGCATGACCGTGGAGCGCGGCCCCACGCTCAATGCCGTGAGCCTGCTGCGCATGATCACCGGCGCGGTGGCCAGTGTCTGGGGCAAGGGCCTGAGCCGCCAGATCGTCACGCCCACCATCACCGCGGGCATCCGCGGCACCGGGGTGTACACCGAGGTGTTCCCGGCGCAGAACTACCGCAGCTACTTCTGCAACTGCTACGGCACGGTGGACATGGGCGCCGGAGCCGACCGCGTCGTGAGCCAGGCCGACTACCACCAGTCGTTCTGGGGCGAGGCCGAACCCAAGAACGGCCACCTGCTGACGCCGGCCAAGGCCATCAACCACACCGACGAGGAAATGGAATTCCTGGCCCGGCTGGTGAACCAGAAAACCGCCTGGCAGATCGCCGGCAAGAAGGGCGTGAAGGACGGCATGGGCTACATGGACAGTGGAGCCTCCCACACCCACCCGGCCATGAACATGCCCGAGACCCGCTGAAGCTGCCCCGGCCCGCGGCCAGCAAAAAAGCCCCGCAACGCGGGGCTTTTGTTTGCGCGGCCGGCGGCTTACTTGTTTTTGGCCTTGTAGTCGGCGATGGCCTTGGCGAGGTCTTCGTACTCCTCGCAGGTCTTGTTGCCACAGATGGTTTCGAGCTGGGCCAGGTGCTTTTCGGCCTCGGCGGGCTTCTTGTCCATCAGGTAGGCCTCGCCAATGTATTCGTGGGCGCCACGGTGTTTGGGGTCGAGCTTGAGCGCCGTGTTGTAGTGCTCGAAGGCCTTGGCCAGGTTGGGCGTGGCGCGCTTGCGCCAGCTGTAGCCCAGCAGGTTGTGCACGTCGGCATTGCGCGGCTCGATCCGCTCGGCGGTGTTGAGTTCGGACATGGCGCGGTTCCAGTCCTTGGCCTCGATGGCCTTGCGGGCCGCGGCCAGGCGCTCGGCCACCGAGGGCGGCGCGGGCATGCTGGGGTTGCTGCCGGGGGTGTCGGCGGCCTGTGCGAAGGTGGCTGCGGCGGCCAGCGCCACCATGAGGTACTTGAGCTTCATCGGGATCTCCTGGGTAAAACGGATAAACGCGCCAGACCCGCAAACGGATGCAGGCTACAGCGGCCCGCCGCCCATGCCCTGCAGCCGCGCGGCCATGGCGATAAGTTTGTCACGGACTTCACCCATCAGGAAGTCGCGCGACAGGCCCGAGCCCGGCCCCCCGCAGTTGATGGCCATCACGTCGCCACCGCCCGGTGGGTGGAAGGCCACGGCAATCGCGCTCACGTCCTTCTGCCATTCGCCAAACGAGGTGCAGCAGCCCTTCTCGCGGTACTCGGCCAGGGCGCTCTGGATGCGCGCCTGGGCCTGCGGCCACAGCAGCGGGTCGTGGGCGCGGATGCGCTCCATGAGCGCGGCGCGCTGGTCCTCGCTGCACACCGCGAGGTAGGCCCGGCCAATGGCCGACGAGGCCAGCGGCAGGCGCGCGCCCACCGTGAGGCTGAGCGTGAGGGCGGCGTCGCCACGGCAGGTCTCCACATAGATCATGCGCAGCCGGTCACGCATCCCCAGCGCCACCAGGGCGCCGCTGCAGTCGGCCAGCTCCTGCATGTAGGGCCGCGCGAGCTGGCGCATGTCCATGCGCGCGATCATCGCGCTGCCCAGCGCGAGCACGGCGCTGCCCAGCTTGTAGCCCGGGGCGCCGCTGGCGTCCTCGGTGTGCTCGAGGTAGCCGTGCTTGACCAGGGTGTAGGTCAGCCGCGAGATGGTGGACTTGGGCAGGCCGCAGCGGCGCGCCAGCTCCTGGTTGCCCAGCATGCGGTCGCGTGAGCGGAAAGCGCTGAGCACATCCAGCCCACGCGCGAGCGCGGTGACAAAGTGGCGGTCTTCCTTGGCGGCGGCGGGCATTTTCGGCATTCCGTCAAGTGGAACATATTCACCTTAAAAGTCAATTGCCCCAATGAGGGATTGATCTTGCATTGCAGAACAAGAGGACGGCAGGGTTGGCCCGCGCAAAATCGGGACAATAGCGCCCCATGAACGACGTCACTTCACGCCCTCCCCTGCCCGACCACCTGTCCGTCGACCCGCGCAGCCCGCACCATGTGGCCGCGGTGTTCGAGCACGACGTGGGCATCCGCCTCAATGACAAGGAACTCACCAACGTGGAGGAGTACTGCATCAGCGAAGGCTGGGTCAAGGTGCCGGCCGGCAAGACGCTGGACCGCAAGGGCAACCCGCTGCTGATCAAGCTCAAGGGCAAGGTCGAGGCGTTCTACCGCTGAGCGGACACCGCAGCCCGGAACGCACGGCATGCGCTTGAGCAAGACCACGCCCATCCTGCGGATCTTTGACGAGGCCCGGGCGCGCGAGTTCTACATCGGCTTCCTGGGTTTTCGCGTGGACTGGGAACACCGCTTCGAGCCCGGCCTGCCGCTGTACCTGCAAGTCTCGCGCGACGGCTGCGTGCTGCATCTGTCCGAACACCACGGCGACGGCAGCCCGGGCGCCGCGCTGCGGATCGAGACCGACGACATCGACGCCCTGCAGGCCCAATTGCTGGCCAAGGCCTACCCCTATTCGCGCCCGTCGGTTCAGGACATGCCTTGGGGCACGCGGGACATGTCGATCGCCGACCCGTTCGGCAACCGCCTGACCTTCACCAGCGCGATCAGCGCCTGAGGCCCGCTGGCTCAGGTCACGGGCGTGAGCTTGGCCACGCTGAGCGCGAGCCACTTCACGCCGTGGCGCGAAAACTTGATCTGCGCGCGCGCGTCGTCGCCCGTGCCTTCCAGCGTGAGCACCGTGCCCTCACCGAACTTGGTGTGGAACACCTGCATCCCCGAACGCAGCCCATGGGCGGGCGCGGCCTTCTGCGGCGGCACCGGCGGGCTGGCGAACGACTCCGCCGGCCGGCCCCAGGCGCCGCCACTGCGCGGCTGGCCGCCATAACCCCCGCCTGACTGGGGCGCAAAGCCGAAGCCCGAGCCAAAGCCCTGGTTCCTGGGCGTGATCCATCTGAGCGCGGCCTCGGGCAGTTCGTCAAAGAAACGGCTCTTGATGTTGTAGCGGGTCTGGCCATGCAGCATGCGCGTCTGCGAATGGCTCAGGTACAGGCGCTTGCGCGCCCGCGTGATGGCCACGTACATGAGCCGGCGTTCTTCCTCCAGGCCCTCGTAGTCGTTCATGGAGTTTTCGTGCGGGAACAGCCCCTCCTCCATGCCGGTGATGAACACGCAGTCAAACTCCAGCCCCTTGGCCGAATGCACGGTCATGAGCTGGATCGCGTCCTGGCCCGCCTTGGCCTGGTTGTCGCCGGCCTCCAGCGCCGCGTGCGTGAGGAAGGCGGCCAGAGGGCTCAGGGTTTCGCCGGTCTCGGGCTCCACAAAATCCGTTCGGCCTGAGCCTGTCGAAGACCCGGCGGGCCCTTCGACGGGCTCCCGGCGAACGGCAGGCAGGTTCGGGTCCAGCCCCTGGCTCACTGGCGACTGGCTCAGTGGCGCCGCGCCGCCCAGTTCGTCCACGGGCAGGGCCACGGCATCGCGGCCAAAGCCCTCCTGCATCACAAAGCTCTCGGCGGCGTTGACCAGTTCACCCAGGTTCTCGACGCGGTCGGCGCCCTCGCGCTCGGCCTTGTAGTGCTCGATCAGGCCGCTGTGGTCCAGCACCAGCTCGATGATGTCGCGCAGGGTCATGGCCTGGGTCTGCTCGCGCAGCACGTCAACCTTGGCCACAAAGGCGCCCAGGTTGGCGCCGGCCTTGCCCGGCAGCGTGCTCACCGCGTCATGCAGCGAGCAGCCCGCGCTGCGCGCGCCATCCTGCAGCTGCTCGATGCTGCGCGCGCCAATGCCGCGTGGCGGGAAATTCACCACCCGCAAGAAGCTGGTGTCGTCGTTGGGGTTCTCCAGCAGGCGCAGGTAGGCCAGCGCGTGCTTGATTTCGGCGCGCTCGAAAAAACGCAGGCCGCCATACACGCGGTACGGCACGGCCGCGTTGAACAGCGCGGTCTCGATCACCCGGCTTTGCGCATTGCTGCGGTAGAGCACGGCGATCTCCTTGCGCGAGAAGCCGGGCTCGGTGCCGTTGTCGCGCACCAGGTGGCGCATTTCCTCGACCATCCACTGCGCCTCGGCAAAGTCACTGGTGGCTTCATACACGCGCACCGGCTCGCCGGGGCCCTGGTCAGTGCGCAGGTTCTTGCCCAGCCGCGTCTTGTTGTGGCTGATGAGCTGGTTGGCCGAATCCAGAATGTTGCTGTAGCTGCGGTAGTTCTGCTCGAGCTTGATCTGGTGCTGCACGCCAAACTCGCGCACGAAGTCGGCCATGTTGCCCACGCGCGCGCCGCGAAAGGCGTAGATGCTCTGGTCGTCGTCGCCCACGGCCAGCACCGCCCCACCCTGGGTCGCGGCGTCCACGCTGGCCGGGGTGCTGAGCATCTTGATCCACGCGTACTGCAGCTTGTTGGTGTCCTGGAACTCGTCGATCAGGATGTGGCGAAAGCGCCGCTGGTAGTGCTCGCGGATCGGGTCGTTGTCGCGCAGCAGTTCGTAGCTGCGCAGCATGAGCTCGCCAAAGTCCACCACGCCCTCGCGCTGGCACTGCTCTTCATAGAGCTGGTAGATCTCGACCTTCTTGCGGCCTTCCTCGTCGCGCACCTCGACCATGTTGGGCCGCAGGCCGTCTTCCTTGCAGCCGCTGATGAACCACTGCGTCTGCTTGGCCGGAAAGCGCTCGTCGTCCACGCCATGCTGCTTCATCAGCCGCTTGATGGCGCTCAGCTGGTCCTGGGTGTCCAGGATCTGGAAGCCCTGGGGCAGGTTGGCCAGCTTGTAGTGGGCGCGCAGGAAGCGGTTGCACAGGCCGTGGAAGGTGCCGATCCACATGCCGCGCACGTTCACGGGCAGCATCGCGCCCAGCCGGGTCATCATCTCCTTGGCGGCCTTGTTGGTAAAGGTCACGGCCATGACCCCGCCGGGCGAGATCTGGCCGGTCTGCAGCAGCCAGGCGATGCGGGTGGTCAGCACCCGCGTCTTGCCCGAGCCCGCGCCCGCAAGGATGAGCGCGTGCTCGGCGGGCAAAGTCACCGCCGCGCGCTGCTCGGGGTTGAGATTTTGTAAGAGTGGGGACTGCGCGGCGACTTCTGAGAACATACAGGCATTGTAGGAAGTCGCAAATGCATCCCAAGTTGAAACCCATGACGCTGGTGCTCGCCCTGGCCGCGCTCGCTTCGCCCTGGGCGGCCCTGGCCCAGTCCTTCTGCTCCAGTGACGGCCAGCCGCGGCCCGTGGGCCTGGTCGAGCGCTTCATCAACGCCGATTGCGCCAGTTGCTGGACCGATGCGCAGACCCCGGTGCCCCAAGGCCGGCAGGTCGCGCTGGACTGGATCGTGCCGGGCCTGCGCGGGGACGACGCGCCGCTGTCGGCCGCCAGCCGGCGCGACGGGCTGTACCGGCTGCAGGCGCTGCAGCGGGCCACGCCGCTGCAGTCCGATGTGGCCACGCAGGCCGCCCCCCGCCGCCAGAAGCCCCTGCGCGTGGCGCATGGCATGGCGTTCAACGGCTATCTGGCCGCCTCGATCGAGATGCGCCCGCGCAGCCGCGGCCCCTGGACGGCCTGGCTGGCGCTGGTGGAAAACGTGCCCGCCGGCACCGAGGGCACGCCCGTGGAGCGCAATCTGGTGCGAAACACGCTGCAGTCCACGTGGGACGGCCCTTTGCCGCTCTCAAAATCAGAGCACAAGCGCTGGATGGAGTCGCGCCCCATGCAGTTGCCCGAGGGCACCAACCCGCAGCGCCTGCGCGTGATCGGCTGGGTGGAAGATGCCCAAGGCCGCATACAGGGTATAGCGCAATCCGCATGTGTGCAGACACCCTGAGCGGGTAAACTCAGCCACCGGGCCCAAGTTTCTTGCGCCCGGTTTCTTTTTGCCCGCATCGGCAACAAGGCCGGCCAAGCCAAGCGCTCTCCCTGTTCATTCAACAGTCTTCTGGAGCCTGGTTTTCAAATGGAAATTTTCGACTACGACAACGTATTGCTGCTGCCGCGCAAGTGCCGCGTGGACAGCCGCTCCGAGTGCGACGCCAGCGTGACGCTGGGCGGCCGCCAGTTCCGCCTGCCGGTGGTGCCGTCCAACATGAAGACGGTGGTGGACGAGCCGATCTGCACCTGGCTGGCGCAGAACGGCTACTTCTACGTGATGCACCGCTTTGACCTGGACAACGTCCAGTTCGTCAAGGCCATGCACGCGCGGGGTTGCTACGCCTCGATCTCGCTGGGCGTGAAAAAGCCCGACTACGACACGGTGGACCAGCTCGTGGCGGCCGGCATCACGCCCGAGTACATCACCATCGACATCGCACACGGCCACGCCGACAGCGTGAAGAACATGATTGCCTGCCTCAAGGACAAGCTGCCCGGCAGCTTCGTGATCGCGGGCAACGTGGCCACGCCCGAGGCCGTGATCGACCTGGAGAACTGGGGCGCCGACGCCACCAAGGTCGGCGTGGGCCCGGGCAAGGTCTGCATCACCAAGCTCAAGACCGGCTTTGGCACCGGCGGCTGGCAGCTGAGCGCGCTCAAGTGGTGCGCCCGCGTGGCCACCAAACCCATCATTGCCGACGGCGGCATCCGCAGCCACGGCGACATTGCCAAGAGCATCCGCTTTGGCGCGAGCATGGTGATGATCGGCTCGCTGTTCGCGGGCCATGAAGAGTCCCCGGGCCAGACGGTGGAGCTGGACGGCGCGCGCTACAAGGAGTACTACGGCAGCGCCAGCGACTTCAACAAGGGCGAGTACCGGCACGTGGAGGGCAAGCGCATCCTGGAGCCCATCAAGGGCAAGCTGGCCGAGACCCTGACCGAGATGGAGCAGGACGTGCAAAGCTCGATCAGCTACGCGGGCGGCACCCGGCTGATGGACATCCGCAAGGTCAACTACGTGATTCTGGGCGGTGACAACGCGGGCGAGCACCTGCTGATGTGAGCGCGCGCCCGGTCACGCGCCTGGCACCGCGGTGCCAGCCGGGTTTCAAGCCTTTCAGGGCTGGAGTCCAGGATTGGCGGCCACTTTCAGCTATCAAATAAATAGCAAATCGCAGGCCAGCCGGTGCAACCGGTGGGCCGGATCGACCAGCGCCTCGAGCACGCTGAAGTGGTTCAGGCCCGGCAGCGCCTCGCACACCGGCACGGCGTGCTCGCCCCAGGCCTGGCGGATCAGCTGGTTGTGGCGCAGGAACTCGGCGCTTTCGTCAGCCCCGGCCACGGTGAAGAGCCGGCCGTTGCGCGGCGCCGGCATCCTGGCCGGGCTGGCGCGGCGCGCGTCGTCGGCCGTCAGGCGCAACGAGTCCTGCAGGAATGGCGTGAAGCGCAGCGGCTCCAGCTCAAACAGGCCCGAGATCGACAGGCCCCGGGCCACCAGGTGGGCCGGCAGGTCACGCGCATGGCTGCGCCAGCGGCAGGCCATGAGCATGGCGGCCAGGTGGCCGCCGGCCGAATGCCCGGCCACGGTGATGCGGCTGGCGTCGCCGCCAAAACGCGCAATGTGGCGGTGGGTCCAGGCCAGCGCCCGCACCATCTGCAGCGCAATGTCGGGAATGGTCACGGCCGGGCACAGCGCGTAATTGGGAATGACCACGCAGGCCCCCTGCCGTGTGAAGGCAGGGGCCACGAAGGAATGGTCGGATTTGTCGAGCGAGCGCCAGTAGCCGCCGTGGATGAACACCAGCACCGGCGCGCCGGCGGAGGCCGCGGGCTGGTTGTCGGAGCGGCCCGCGGGAAAGACGTCCAGCGTCTCGCCCGGCCCGTCGCCGTAGGGCAGGTCCAGCGTGCACGGCCCCTGCTGGCGCACGGCGGCCGATTCGGCGGCCCAGCGGCTGAAATACTGCGCGTGGTCGGGCACCAGCGCGCGGTTGTTGTACATGCGGTCAAGCCATGCGGGGTCGTAACGGGCCATTCAGAACTCCTGGAAAGCAGCGGCGGGAACAGCGCCGCATCTTGGCACAGCCCGGCCTTGGGGATCACCCCGACTGACAGCGCGGCTCCATTCGTGTATTCTGTATACAGACTTTGGAGAATGCATGGCCGCCCAGCTCGTGAAGATTGAAGCCGCCCCCGACCTCGTGGACCAGGTCTACCGGGCCCTGCTCGACGCCATCAGCGAAGGCTCGCTGGCGCCCGGCGAGCGCATCACCCAGGAAGACATTGCCGAGAAGCTGGCCGTGTCGCGCCAGCCCGTGCTGCAGGCCCTGCGCCAGCTCAAGAAAGACGGCTTCGTGCACGACGCGCCGGGCCGCGGCGTGCTGGTGGCGCCGCTGGACGCGCAGTGGATGGGCAAGGTCTATGAAGTGCGCGGCGCCATCGACATGCTGGCCGCGCGGCTGGCCGCCGCGCAGCGCTTTCGCATGGACGCGCGGCTGATCGAGCAAGGGCGCAAGGCCGCCCGCGGCAAGAACGTCAAGGCCATGATCGACGCCGACATGGCGTTCCACGACGCGATCTACCAGGCCTCGGGCAACCCGCTGATCGAGCAGATCGCGCAGCAGCACTGGCGCCACCTGCGCCGCGTGATGGGCGCGGTGCTGCAGTCCTCGCGCCAGCGCGAGACCGTCTGGGACGAGCACGAAGCCATTGCCGCCGCCATTGCCGCGGGCGATGCCGACAGCGCCGCCCGCCTCATTGATCACCACAGCCGCCAGGCCAGCGACAACCTGGCCCGGCAACTCACCCAGGTCCTTCAAACCCGCCAAGGAGACAAAGCATGAAACTGACCCCACAGCAACTCGAACAGTTCGACCGTGATGGCTACCTGTTCTTCCCCGGCCTCTTCACCCCTGAAGAGACGCAGACCCTGAACGACGCCGTGCCCGAGCTCTACAGCCGGCGCGAGGCCTACAACGTGCGTGAAAAGGGCAAGGACGCGGTGCGCACCAACTTTGCCGCCCACATGTACAGCAAGCCCTTTGCGAAGCTGGCGCGCCACCCGCGCATGATCGGGCCGGTGCAGGAGCTGTTCGGCGAAGAGCTGTACATGCACCAGTTCAAGATCAACGGCAAGATGGCCTTTGAGGGCGACGTGTGGCAGTGGCACCAGGACTACGGCACCTGGCTGAACGACGACATGATGCCCACCGAGCGCGCGATGAACGTGGCCATCTTCCTGGACGACGTGAACGCCCACAACGGCCCGCTGATGTTCATCCCCGGCAGCCACAAGAAGGGCGTGGTCGAGGCCAAACACGACCTCACCACCACCAGCTACCCGCTGTGGACGGTGGACAACGAACTGATCGGCAAGCTGGTGGAGCGCGCGGGCGGCAAGGACGGCGGCATCGTCTCGCCGACCGGCCCGGCCGGCTCCATGATCCTGTTCCACAGCTGCCTGGTCCATGCCTCGGGCAGCAACCTGTCGCCCTGGAACCGCGTGAGCGTGTACCTGAGCCTGTGCGCCGTGAGCAACCACATCCGCCGCCCCAAGCGGCCCGAGTACATCGCCCACCGCGACTTCACGCCCATCACCACCCTGCCCGACGACTGCCTGCTCAAGGACTACCCCGTGGACCTGCCCTGGAAGGACGGCCTGCCGGCCAGCGCCATGCAGACTTCTTCGGTGCCCTTTGACGAGATGAAGAAGGCAGCCTGATGAATTTGTACCGCAAACTCCAGCAGCGCGCGGCCGATGGCAAACCCATCCGCATCGGGCTGATCGGCGCCGGCAAGTTCGGCTCCATGTACCTCGCGCAGGTGCCGCGCACGCCGGGCGTGCACCTTGCCGGCATTGCGGACCTGTCGCCCGACGGGGCCCGCGCCAACCTCGCCCGTGTGGGATGGAATGAGGCTGCAGTCCAGGCTCCGTCGCTGGATGCCGCTATCAAAACAGGAGCAACCCACATCAGTGACGACTGGCAGGCCCTGGTGCGCCACCCGGCGATTGACGTGATCGTCGAATGCACGGGCCACCCGATTGCCGCCGTGGACCATTGCCTGGAGGCCTTTGCGCACGGCAAGCATGTGGTCAACGTCACGGTGGAGGCTGATGCGTTTTGCGGCCCCTTGCTGGCCCGCAAGGCGGCCGAAGCCGGCGTGGTGTATTCGCTGGCCTTTGGTGACCAGCCCGCGCTGATCTGCGACCTGGTGGACTGGGCCCGTACCTGCGGCTTCCCCGTGGTGGCTGCGGGGCGTGGCCACAAATGGCTGCCGCATTTTTCAGAGTCGACCCCCGACACGGTCTGGGGCAACTATGGCCTGACCCCCGAGCAGGCCGCGCGCGGCGGGCTCAATCCCAAGATGTTCAACAGCTTTCTCGACGGCTCCAAGCCGTCGATCGAAAGCACGGCCGTGTCCAACGCCACCGGGCTGGGTGTGCCGTCCAATGGCCTGCTCTACCCCCCCGCAAGCGTCGAAGACATCCCGTATGTCACGCGCCCCCTCAGCGAAGGCGGCGTGCTGGAGCGCAAGGGCATGGTCGAGGTGATCTCGTCGCTGGAGGCCGACGGCCGCAAGATTCCCTATGACATCCGCATGGGCGTCTGGGTCACGGTGGAAGCCGAGACCGAGTACATCAAGAACTGCTTTGAGGAATACAACGCCCACACCGACCCGAGCGGGCGCTACTTCACGCTGTACAAGCGCTGGCACCTGATTGGCCTGGAGGTGGGCGTGAGCGTGGCCAGCGTGGCGCTGCGCGGCGAGCCCACGGGCGTGGCCACGGGCTGGAACGCCGACGTGGTGGCCACCGCCAAGCGCGACCTGCAACCCGGCGACCTGCTGGACGGTGAAGGCGGCTACACGGTGTGGGGCAAGCTGCTGCCGGCCGAAAAATCCACGCAGATGGGCGGCTTGCCGCTGGGCCTGGCCCATGGCATCAAGGTGATCCGGCCGGTGCGCAAGGGCCAGTCGCTGAGCTGGGCCGACGTGGCCATCGACACCACAACACATGCTTACAAGTTACGCCGCGAGATGGAAAACCTGTTCGCCGCGCCCCTGCTGAAAGCCGCCTGACAGCCTGCGGCGCGCCGTTGGTTCCATCATGTCTGCAACCAACAAAGGAGGCAGCCATGGGTGACTCAATCAGGATTGCAGTGCTGGGCATCGGGTTCATGGGTTTCCCCATGGCCCGCCGCCTGTGCGAGGCCGGCCATGAGGTCCATGCCTGGAACCGCTCGCGCGAGAAGGCCGAACGGCTGCAGGCCTTTGGCGCCACGGTGCACGACAGCGCCGCCAGCGCCGTGGCCTCGTGCGATGTGGTGGTCAGCATGCTGGAGAACGGCGCCGTGGTCGATGACGTGCTGTTCAGCCAAGGCGTGTCGCAGGCCATGCGGCCCGGCACGCTGTTCATCGACATGGCCTCGATCAAGCCGCGTGAAGCGCGCGACCATGCCGCGCGCCTGGCGGCGCTTGATGTGGCGCACCTGGATGCGCCCGTGTCCGGCGGCACGGGGGGCGCCGAGACGGGCCAGCTGGTGATCATGGTCGGCGGCCGCGTGGCGGATTTCGAGCGCGCGCAAGCCGTGTTCGCGGTGTTTGGCCGCGCCACCCATGTGGGCCCGCACGGCTCGGGCCAGCTGACCAAGCTGGCCAACCAGATGATCGTGGGCATCACCATCGGCGCCGTGGCCGAGGCGCTGCTGCTGTGCGAGAAGGGCGGCGCCCACATGGGCAAGGTCAAGGAGGCGATCACCGGCGGCTTTGCCGACAGCCGCATCCTGCAGATCCACGGCCAGCGCATGGTCGAGCGCGACTTCGCGCCGCGCGCGCGCATGTCGGTGCAGCTCAAGGACCTGCGCAACGCGCTGGCCACCGCCGAGGAAATCGGCTTCGAGGCGCCCATCACCCGCCTGTTCGAAAAGCTGTATGCCGATGGCATCGACCATGGCCTGACCGACCTGGACCACGCCGGGCTTTTCGTGGAACTGGCCAGCCGCAACGGCATGGCCTGAACTGCGTGAAATTTTTTTGGCATAATCTAGGGCTGCCTCAAAACACATCGCCTTGTTGCTAGAATATTGGCTGTTGTGGGGGGGTAGCTCAGCTGGGAGAGCGTCGCGTTCGCAATGCGAAGGTCGGGAGTTCGATCCTCCTCCTCTCCACCACAGCAAACATTTTTTCGAAGTGGGCTCTTAGCTCAGTTGGTAGAGCAGCGGACTCTTAATCCGTAGGTCGAGTGTTCGAGTCACTCAGGGCCCACCACTTCTGACGGGACCCGGTCCATCCGACCGGGTCCCTTTTTCTATGGGGTCGCCATGAATCCCGATGCCAGCCAGTTGTGGAAAGCGCCACGCTGGGCCCTTGCGGTCCTGCTGGCCGTGCTCGGCATGCTGGGCCCCTTCTCGATCGACACCTACATCCCCGCGTTCTCGGGCATCGCGCTTTCACTGGGCGCCACGCCGGTGGAAATGCAGCAGACGCTGTCGGCCTACCTGTTTGGCTTTGCCTTCATGAACCTGTTCCACGGCGCCATGGCCGACAGCTTTGGCCGCCGGCCCGTGGTGCTGTGGGGCATTGCCATCTTCACGCTGGCCTCGGCCGGTTGCGCGCTGTCGCAGAGCATTGGCCAGCTGGTGTTCTTCCGCGGCCTGCAGGGGCTGTCCACGGGCGCGGGCATCGTGGTATCGCGCGCGGTGATCCGCGACATGTTTCCGCCCGCCGATGCGCAGAAGGTCATGAGCCAGGTCACGATCTACTTCGGCGTGGCCCCGGCCATTGCGCCCATCGTGGGCGGCTGGCTGTTCGTGCACACGGGCTGGCACAGCATCTTCTGGTTTCTCACGGGCGTGGGCGTGACCCTGTGGCTGGCCAACTTCAGGCTGCTGCCCGAAACCCTGCACGTCACCCAGCGCCAGCCCTTCAAGGTGCGCAACCTGATGCAAGGCTACTGGCAGCTCGGGCTGGACCCGCGCTTCCTGCTGCTGGCGCTGGCCAGCGGCGTGCCGTTCAACGGCATGTTCCTGTATGTGCTGTCGGCGCCGGCCTTCCTGGGTGACCACCTGCAGCTGGCGCCCACGCAGTTCTTCTGGTTCTTTGTGCTGACCATCGGCGGCATCATGGCGGGCTCATGGTTCAGTGGCCGGCTGGCGGGCCAGATCGCACCCAAGCGGCAGATCCGCCACGGCTTCATCATCATGCTGGGCATCTCGGTGATCAATCTGGTCGCCAACCTGCTGCTGCCGCCACATGTGGGCTGGTCGCTGCTGCCGATTGCGGTGTTCGCCTTTGGCTGGGCGCTGATGGTGCCGGTGGTGACTTTGCTGGTGCTCGACCTGTACCCGATGCGCCGGGGCCTGGCGTCTTCATTGCAAGCCTGCATCGGGTCCACGGCCAACGGCCTGGTGGCGGGTGTGATCGCGCCGCTGGTGATGCATTCCTCGGTCGGCCTCGCCGCCGCCTCGCTGGTGATGATGTGCGTGGGCCTGGTGGCCTGGGTGGTGCTGCACCGTTACTGGCCTGAAATCGGACGGGCCGTGCAGGGCTGAGAACCCGCGCGGCTCATGCCTGCGCCTGCCAGTGGATGCTGCGGTAGTCAAAGCCCGCTTCCAGCGTCGGCTTGATGATGCCGAAATACGGCGACACGTCGAAATCGCGCGGGGCATACAGGCTGTGGTGGCGGATGTGCCAGATCTCGCGCCGCGCGTGCCGGCTCGCCCCGCTTCGCTTTTGCTCGTGGGTGATCAGCGGCAGGATCGGATAGCCCACGTTCTGGAAGGCCTCGGCAATCAACGAGGAGCAGATGGCGCGGGTCGGGTCGCCACTGCCCAGCGCGATCATCTTGCGGCGCAGGTGGCCCGGAACCGGCGGGGCGGGCAGCAGGTAGCGCGCCAAGTCTAACACGTTCTTGAGGTCGTAGCGGTTGCCCAGCTTGCCGGTCACCTCGGCAAGGATGCGGTCGCGGTCCGCGGGCGCGAGGTCGCGCGCCCGGCAGATGCGCGTGTGCAGGCTGCGGTACTGCGCGAGCGGCCTCTTGCAGACGCCCTGCACCACGTCCGCCTCAACGAACAGGAACGGCTCGCCCGACGCGTCGGTGCCTCCCAGCTGCGGGCCCACATAAAGCGCCGCGTGCGACCAGGTGGACTGGGTCAGGTATTTGATGGCCGTGGCGATGCGGCTGGAGCCCTCCACCAGCAGCACATCGCCCGGCTGCAGGCAGCGCAGCAGCCGCGCGGGGTCGGAGGGCAAGCCCACCTGGACACCCTCGCGGGGCGCGGACAGGTAGCGGGCCAGCCACTCTCCCATCGATCGGGAAAGACGCAACATCGTGATACCCCCGGGACAACCAGACCGCGAAGGTTACAACAGCCGGCGACCCGCGCCCGCCAGCAGAAAAGCCCGCGGACCTTTCGGTTCGCGGGCTTTCCGGGGCCGAGGCAGCGCAGGCGCTGCCCTGAGGTTCAGCGTGCGGGCTTGGCCGGGCGACGGGCGCCATCACGCGGCACGTAGGCCTTGGCCGGCCGCGCGGGCTTGGCAAAGCCGGGGCGCGCGAACGCGGGCTTGCGGTCCACAAATTCGCCGCCGCGCGGGGCATGGTGGTCGCCACGCGGCGCAAAGTCGCCACGGGCGGCAAAGCCCTCGTTGCGGGGTGCAAAACCTTCTTGGCGGGGAGCAAATCCCTCGCCGCGGCCACCGCCCTTGTTGAAGCCGGTCTTGTTGGCGTAGCCATTGTTCTCGCGCGGCTGGAAGCCACGGTCGTCACGCGGAGCAAAGCCACCACCGAAGCCGCCGCCACGGTTGCCGCCAAACTTGCGGTCGCGCGAGCCACCGTCGCGGCCCCGGCCACCAAAATCACCACCGGGGCGGCCGCCTTGCGGGAAGCGCTGCTGCGGCTCCAGGCCCGGAATCACTTCGGCCTTGAACGGCTGCTTGCTGTAGCCCTCGATGTCGAAAATCTTGCGGCGGTCACGGAACTCGGCAAAGGTGACGGCCAGGCCGTCACGGCCGGCGCGGCCGGTGCGGCCAATGCGGTGGGTGTAGTCCTCAGCCTTCATGGGCAGGCCGTAGTTGAAAACGTGGGTGATGGTGGGCACGTCGATGCCGCGCGCGGCCACGTCGGTGGCCACCAGCACCTGGACCTGGCCATTGCGCAAGGCCATCAGGCGGCGGTTGCGCAGGCCCTGGCTCAGGGCACCATGCAGCGCCACGGCGTCAAAGCCGTCCTGCTGCAGATCATTGGCCAGGCCGTCGCACTCGACCTGCGTGCTCGCGAACACGATGGCCTGGTTGATGGTGGTGTCGCGCAGCCAGTGGTCGAGCATCTTGCGCTTGTGCTGGGCGTTGTCGGCCCAGAACAGCACCTGCTTGATGTTGACGTGCTTTTCCTGCGGATTGTCGATCTGCACCTTCTGCGGCTGGCGCATCACGCGCGCGGCGAGCTGCTGGATGCGCGGCGCGAAGGTGGCGCTGAACATCATGGTCTGCTTGCGCTCGATGGTGAGCTGGTTGATCTCGGCCAGGTCGTCGGAGAAGCCCAGGTCAAGCATGCGGTCGGCTTCGTCGACCACGAGGAACTGCACCTTGTCCAGCTTGATCTGCATCGAGCGCTGCAGGTCCAGCAGGCGGCCGGGCGTGGCCACCACGAGGTCGGCGTTCTGCAGCTTGGCGATCTGCAGCTGGTAGGGCATGCCGCCCACGATATTGGCGATGCGCAGGCCGCGGCAGTGCTGCACCAGGCCGATGGCGTCATGCGCCACCTGCTGGGCGAGTTCGCGCGTCGGGCAGACGATCAGGGCGCCGGGAACGGCGGCCTTGAAGTTGCGGGTGTTGGTCGGGTCCTTGCGCTTGGGGCGCTTGGGGGCGGGTTCGCCCTTGGCGGCGGCTTCGGCCACGGCACGCTCGAACTCGGCGCGTTCTTCGGCCTCGGCCTGGGCCTTTTGCGTCAGCAGCGTGTGCAGCACGGGCAGCAGGAAGGCCGCGGTCTTGCCGCTGCCGGTCTGGCTGGAGACCATCAGGTCGATGTAGGTGCTGGCCTTGCCCGTCGCGTCGTCGCTCGGCAGGGCCAGGGGAATCACCTTTTCCTGCACCAGCGTGGGCTGGGTGTAGCCCAGGTCTTCCACGGCGCGCAGCAACTCGGCGGCGAGCTGCAGCTTGATGAAGCCATTGGGTTCGGCGGCGGCTGTTTCCACAGCGGCGTCGGCCTGAACAGCGTCATTCACACCCAGGGTGGTCTCGGCAACGGTTTCGGAAAAGATTTCGGCAGGCGAAAAGTCGCCCTGTACTTCAAAGGAGTCAGTCATTGGTCACTCACACGCAACCGGCCCCGCTGGGGACGGCTGTCGTTCATGGTTGAAAAACATCAACCATCAAACGACGTTCAGTGCCCAAGCCACGGGTGACTCTTTTCTTGCGGGCGCTGTTGGCTCATTCTGAGCCTGTGTGTGAAGGGAGATGCACGAGGGCTGTCAGTCACAGCCAAGCCATCGATTATGGCATGAACTCGGGTTTTTACCTAATCAACCATTCGCAGGAAGTGGTCACGGTAGTGCGCCAGCTCATCGATCGACTCGTGCACGTCAGCCAGTGCCGTGTGCTTCTGCTGCTTCTTGAACGCGTTGTAGACCTCGGGCCGCCAGCGCTTGGCCAGTTCCTTGAGGGTGCTGACGTCAAGGTTGCGGTAATGGAAGAACGCCTCGAGCCTGGGCATGTAGCGCACCAGGAAGCGGCGGTCCTGGCTGATGGTGTTGCCGCACATCGGCGTGGCGCCCTTGGGCGCGTACTTGCCCAGAAAGTCCAGGATTTCCTGTTCGGCCTGGGCCTCGGTGACCGTGGAGGCCTTGACCTTGTCGATCAGTCCGCTGCGGCCATGGGTGCCCTTGTTCCAGGCATCCATCTTGTCGAGCTGCTCGTCGCTCTGGTGGATCACCAGCACCGGTCCCTCGATGCGCGGCGTCAGGTCGGCGCCGGTGACGATCACGGCGATCTCGATCAGGCGGTCGGTTTCGGGGTCCAGCCCCGTCATTTCGCAGTCCAGCCAGATCAGGTTCTGGTCGGATTTGGCAAGGCTGTCGATGGGGGTGGCGATGGGGGAGGAATTGGCTTCAGACATCGTTGCGATTGTCGCCGATGACCTAAACTCGATGGCTATGCCCTCTTCCCTCCTGCTGACCCTTGCCTTTGCGGCAGCCCTGCTCGCGGGCCTGCTGGTCAAGTTCTGGCTGACCACCCGGCAGATCCGCCATGTGGCGCGCCACCGCGATGCCGTGCCCGCCGCCTTTGCCTCGGCAGTGCCCCTGGCCGCCCACCAGAAGGCCGCCGACTACACCCTGGCCAAGGCCCGTGTCGGCCTGCTGGAACTGGCCTTTGGTGCCGCCGTGCTGCTGGGCTGGACACTGCTGGGAGGCCTGGACCAGCTGAACCAGGCGCTGCTGGCCTGGCTCGGCGCCGGCAGGACCCAGCAGCTGGCCCTGCTGGGCGCCTTCGCCGTGATCGGTGGCCTGATCGACCTGCCCTTCACCCTGTACCAGACCTTCGTGATCGAAGAACGCTTCGGGTTCAACAAGATGACGCCCCGGCTCTGGCTGGCCGATCTGGCCAAGTCCACCCTGATTGGCGCCCTGATCGGCCTGCCGATTGCGGCGCTGATCCTCTGGCTCATGGGCGCGGCGGGCGGGCTGTGGTGGTTGTGGGCCTGGGGCGTCTGGATGGGCTTCAACCTGCTGCTGCTGCTGGTGTATCCGACCTTCATCGCGCCGCTGTTCAACCAGTTCAAGCCGCTGGACGACGAGGCCCTCAAGGCCCGCGTGACCGCCCTGATGCAGCGCTGCGGCTTCTCGGCCAAGGGCCTGTTCGTGATGGACGGCAGCAAGCGCAGCGCCCATGCCAACGCCTATTTCACCGGCTTTGGCGCGGCCAAGCGGGTGGTGTTCTATGACACCCTGCTGGCGCGGCTGTCGGCCGACGAAGTGGACGCCGTGCTGGCCCACGAACTGGGTCATTTCAAGCATCGCCACATCATCAAGCGCATGGTCAGCCTGTTTGCCCTGAGCCTGGCGGGTTTCGCCCTGCTGGGCTGGCTGTCGGCCCAGGCCTGGTTCTATGCCGGACTGGGCGTGCGGCCCAACATGGCGGGCGCCAACGACGCGCTGGCGCTGCTGCTGTTCCTGCTGGCGGTGCCGGTGTTCAGCTTCTTCATCTCGCCGCTGTTCGCGCAGATCTCGCGCCGCCACGAGTTTGAGGCCGATGCCTACGCCGTGGCGCAAACCCGCGGCGAGGACCTGCGCACCGCATTGCTCAAGCTGTACGAGGACAACGCCTCCACGCTCACGCCGGACCCGGTCTTCGCCAGGTTCTATTACTCACACCCGCCCGCCACCGAGCGGCTCGCAAGGATGTCGTCATGAGCAGCATGCTGAAAAAAAAGGACTGGTCGCAACACGCCCGCCGCGCCCTGACCCCGACCGAACTGGTGACCCGCCTTGCGGCCGTGCCGGGCTGGAAGCTGAGCGGCGACGGGGCTGACCTGGCCATCGAAAAGACCTACACCTTTGCCAACTACTACGAGACCCTCTCGTTCGTGAACGCGCTGGCCTTCATTGCCAACGCGCAGGACCACCACCCCGACCTGTCGGTGCACTACAGCCGCTGCGTGGTCCGCTTCAACACCCATGACGTCAAGGGCATTTCAGAAACCGACTTTGAATGTGCCGCGCAGATCGACGCGCTGCTTGCATGACGCGCCGGGAGCAGCCGCTTGACTGACGGCCCGAAGCTGCAGCCCGGCCTGGTGGTGGGCAGCTTCGGCCGCCATTGCCTGGTGGAAACGCCCACGGGCCAGCGCGTGATCTGCCATCCGCGCGGCAAGAAAAGCCAGGTGGTCGTGGGCGACCGCGTGCAATGGCAGGCGTCGCAGGACGAAGGCACCATCGAAAAAGTGACCGAGCGGCGCAATCTGTTCTACCGGCAGGACGAAATCCGCACCAAATCGTTCGCCGCCAACCTGGACCAGGTGCTGATCCTGATTGCGGCGGAGCCGGAGTTTTCAGAGAGCCAGCTGTCGCGCGCGCTGATCGCGGCCGAGGCCGAGCGCATCACGCCGATCGTGGCCCTCAACAAGAGCGACCTGGTGGAACCCTTTGAGCTGGCCTGGGGTCGGCTGCTGCCCTACCAGCACATGGGCTACGGCGTGCTGCCGCTGTCGCTGCGGCTGTCCGGCGAGGTGGACCGCGAGCTGCTGCTCAAGCACCTGCAGGGCAAGACCACCCTGGTGCTGGGCCCGTCAGGGGCCGGCAAAAGCACCCTGATCAACCTGCTGGTGCCCGGCGCGCTGGCCGAAACCAACGAGATTTCGCAGGCCCTGAACTCGGGCAAGCACACCACCACCAGCACCACCTGGTACTGGGTGGACGAGGCACGCACCACGGCACTGATCGACTCGCCGGGTTTCCAGGAGTTCGGCCTCAACCACATCCCCCCGATGCAGCTGGCCGCCTGCATGCCCGACATCAAGGCCCATGCGTCCGATTGCCGCTTCTACAACTGCACGCACCTGCACGAGCCGGGCTGCGGCGTGATTTCAGCGGTCAAAACGGCCCCGGGTCCAGGCGACATCTGCGCCAGGCGCTACAAAATATATAGCACACTGTTCGCCGAGCTGTCGCAGCCGCCGCGTTACTGAGGCGGCGGTGCGGCGCCTGCGGCGCCCAGCAGCTCGCCCAGCCCCCTGATCAACGCGTCACACTGGGCCGGTGTGCCGACGCTGATGCGCAGGTACTGTTCGATGCGCGGCAGCCGGAAATGCCGCACCAGCACCGCGCGGGCCCGCAGGCCGGCGGCCAGTTGCGCGGCGTCATGAGCGGGGTGGCGTGCAAAGACAAAATTGGCCTGGGAAGGCAGCACTTCAAAGCCAAGCGCCTGCAGCGAGCGGCGCAGCGACTCACGGCTGTCCATCACCGCCTGGCGGGTCTGCTCGAAATAGTCCCCGTCCTCATAGGCCGCCACCGCGCCGGCCTGCGCCAGCCGGTCCAGCGGGTAGGAGTTGAAGCTGTTCTTCACGCGCTCCAGGGCCTCGATCAGATGCCGCTGCCCAGCGGCAAATCCCACACGCAAGCCCGCGAGCGAACGGCTCTTGGACAGCGTCTGGACCACCAGCAGGTTGGCGTGGCGCGCGATCAGGCCCAGGGCACTCTGGGCGCCAAAGTCCACATAGGCCTCATCCACCAGCACCACCTGGTCGGGCTGGCTTCTCAGCAGACGCTCGATGTCTTCAAGGGGCAAGGCGCAGCCGGTGGGCGCGTTCGGGTTGGCGATGACCACGCCACCCGCCCCGGGGCGCCGCGCATAGTCCTCGACCCGGATCTGCATGTCCGGGCCCAGCGGCACCGCCTCCAGCGCAATCCCGTACAGCGCGCCATACACCTGGTAGAAGCTGTAGGTCACATCGGGCAGCAGCACCGGCCGGTCCTGCTGGAAGAAGGCAAAGAACGCGTGCGCCAGGATTTCGTCCGACCCGTTGCCCACGAACACCTGGTCCGCGGCAAGGCCGTGGTGGGCCGCCAGGGTGTGCCGCAACTGGCCGGACTCCGGGTCAGGATACAGCTGCAGGCCCTGCCCCGCGGCCGCCCGGACAGCTTCCACCACCCGTGGTGACGGGGGATAGGGGTTCTCGTTGGTATTGAGCTTCACCAGGCCCGCAATGCGGGGTTGCTCGCCGGGCACATAGGGCTGCAGCCCTTCGACCACCGGGCTCCAGTAGCTGTGCTGCGCCATGGCTTTCAGCCGAGCAGGCGCGCCATGGTGAGCAGGGCCAGCAGCACCATCCACAGCACCACCGAGCGCCAGACCAGTCCCACGATGCTGCGCAGGTGGCCGACCTCGGGCTCACGGCCCGGCGTGGCCTCGGCCGTGGCCGTCGGGTCCGGTGCACCCGGAGACTGAAAGCCCTGCGAGCTGTTGGGCGAAAAAACCGTCTTCAGTGCCTCGCCCCCCAGCCGCACGCCCACGGCGCCCGAGGTGGCCGCCAGGATCACGCCATCGTTGTCCTCGGGAAAGCGCTGCGCATGGTTGCGCCAGCAGTCAATGGCCTCCTCGAAGCTGCCCACCACCGCAAAGCCCAGGGCGGTGATGCGGGCCGGCAGCCAGTCAATCACGCCCCAGGCCCGTGCCGCCGCGCCCTGCAGCGCCGCGCTGGCCGGATGGTTCTGTGCCTTGCTGCGGTACTTCCAGTAGCGGGCCACGAATTCGCTCATGCGGTACAGCACAGCCCCGGCCGGACCGAGCCCCAGCGCGGCCAGCACGGCAAACCAGCCGAGCACGCCATAGACATGGCGGTGCGCGGCCAGCACCGAATACTCGATGACATGGCGCACGATCTCGCTGCGGGGCAGTTCGCTGGCGTCCACCTGCTGCCAGTGCGCCAGCAGCTCGCGCGCGCGGGCCTCGTCACCGGCTTCAAGCGCATCACGGATGTCGGTGAAATGGTGGCTGAACTGGCGAAAGCCCAGCGTCACGTACAGGACGGCCACGTTCCAGAGCACCGCGAACGGCCAGCCCACGGCCCAGGTCAGCAACCAGTAAACACCGGTCGCCGCCAGCGCGGGGACGGCCACGGCCAGCACCCAGGCCACCCAGCCGTGGTGCGCCTTGCCCGCGTCAAAGTTGCGGCTGACCGAGCGGGCCCAGCCGCGCAGCGTCGCATGGATCGGGTTGTGGCGCGCCAGCGGGCGCACCTGTTCGAGCAGCAAGGCGAACAGGATGGCGAAAAAACTCATGCCATCAATGATACGGGCGATGCCGGCCCTGTCCCCGCCGGGCCCTGCAAATCAGGCGATCAGGAAGCGGTAGAAGTTGCGCAGCATGCCGGCCGTGGCGCCCCAGATGAAGCGCTCGGTGGCGCCGTCCATGTAGGGCATGGAAAACCACTCGCGGCGCGTCCCGGCCCATTCCAGCGCATGGCGGTGGTGGTGCGCCGGGTTCATGAGGAAGTCCAGCGGCACCTCGAAGGCATCGGCCACCTCGAAGGCGTTGATTTCCAGCCGGTGCCCGGGCTGCACCAGGCCCACCACGGGCGTGATGATGAACTGGGTGCCCGTGGTGTAGGTGGGGAGGGTTCCGATGACTTCGATGGCGTCGTGGCGCAGCCCGATCTCTTCATCGGCCTCGCGCAGCGCGGTGTGGGCGGCGTCGGTGTCGGTCGGGTCGGCCTTGCCGCCCGGGAACGCCACCTGGCCCGAATGGGTGGACAGGTGGGTGGTGCGTTCGGTCAGCAGCACCGTGGGGCGTTCGCGCATGACGATGGGCACCAGCACCGAGGCCCGCGCCGGGAGCCGCTGCGCGAATTTGGGCTCGAGCCAGACCTCGGGCTCCCAGCGCGGCGGCTGGACGAAACGCAGGCGCAGCGCCGCGGGCGTGAGCGCCTGCGCTCCCACCGCCGGCAAATGCCCGTCAATGCCGATCACCGGCACGGTACGCGGATCGAAATTCGGCAACTTGGACAGCGGCGTCTCGGCGGGAACCGGGTCAATGGGCATGGGCAGGCGCGTCAGAATGAAAAAACCGCCACGAGCACAGGGCTGGCGGCGGCTTGTGGCAAGGCGGGTGGCTTACTTCGGCACCGACACCTTGCTGGGCAGCTTTTCCTTGATCCGGGCCGACTTGCCGCTGCGATCACGCAGGTAGTACAGCTTGGCGCGGCGCACATCGCCACGGCGCTTGACTTCAATGCCGGCGATCAGCGGGCTGTAGGTCTGGAAGGTGCGCTCCACGCCTTCGCCGCTGGAAATCTTGCGGACCGTGAAGCCGCTGTTCAGGCCGCGGTTGCGCTTGGCAATCACGACGCCTTCATAGGCCTGCAGGCGCTTGCGGTTGCCTTCAACCACCTTGACGCTGACGATCACGGTGTCGCCGGGGGCGAACGGAGGGATGGTTTTGCCGAGCTTGGCGATTTCTTCCTGCTCGAGGGTCTGGATCAGATTCATGGTTACCTCAATGATCATGCCCGCGCTACGCTAAGGGCCCTGGTCTTGCGCGTTGGCGCAAGGCGGCGGGCGGCCGGGCAGAGGATCGAAAAGCCTTTGATTATAAAGGATTTATGCCAGCTTTGACAAGAAGGCTTCATCGGCCGGCGTCAGGCGCCCCGCGGCCCGGGCGGCAGCGATCAGGTCGGGCCGCTGGCGGGCCGAGATTTCGAGGCGCCGGTCGCGCCGCCAGCGCTCGATCTGCGCATGGTGGCCCGACAGCAGGGCCTCGGGGGCCCTGCTGCCCTGCCATTCCTCGGGCCGCGTGTAGTGGGGGCAATCCAGCAGGCCATCCAGCGCGGGGTTGAAGCTGTCGAGCTGGTGGCTGCCTTCGTCATTGAGCACGCCAGGCTGCAGCCGGGCCACCGCGTCCAGCAGCGCCATGGCCGCGATTTCGCCCCCCGACAGCACAAAATCCCCCAGGCTGAGCTGCACATCCACATGGGTGTCAATGAAGCGCTGGTCAATGCCTTCGTAGCGGCCACAGATCAGGATCGCACCCTGGCTGTCCGACCAGTGCTGCACGCCCGCATGGTCCAGCCGCGGGCCCACAGGCGAAAACAGCAGCACGGGCGCCGGACCGGCGCGGTCCGCGCGGATGGCCTGCAGGCAACGCGCCAGAGGTTCCGCCATCATGACCATGCCCGGGCCCCCGCCAAACGGCCGGTCGTCGACCCGGCGGTAGTTGCCCTCGGCGTGATCGCGGGGGTTCCACAGGCGCAGGTCCACCTGGCCCGACTCGTAGGCGCGGCGGGTCACCCCGCTGGCCACGAAGGGCGCGAACAGTTCAGGAAAAAGGGTGACGACATCGAAGCGCATGGCGCGTCCGCGGCTCAGTAGTCCGGCTGCCAGTCGACCGTGATGCGCCGCGCTGGCAGGTCCACGCCGTCCACAAAGGCGGCCACGAAGGGAATCATGCGCTCCAGCGTCTTGCCATCGGCCTCCTGCTCGAGCACCAGCACCGTCTGAGGGCCGGTGGACATCAGGTCCTTGACCACGCCAAGCGGCACACCCTCGCGGTTGACCACGTCCAGCCCGATCAGGTCCACCCAGTAGTACTCGTCGGGGCTGGCGGTGGGAAAGCTGGAGCGCGGCACAAAAATGCGCGCGCCCCTGAGCGCCTCGGCCGCCGTGCGGTCATCGACCTCGTGCGCGCTGGCCACCACGGTGTCGGAATGGTCCTTGGCCTCACGCACCCGCAACAGGGCCGTGCCGGTGAACGTCCTGGCGCCACGTTCAGACGGCTGCAGGTACCAGCGGCGGGATGAAAAAAGCGCCTCGGGCGAGGCGCTGTGGGGCAGGACCTTGAACCAGCCCTTGATGCCCCAGGCATCCAGGATGCGCCCGACTTCGACAGCGTCCGCCGGCAGTTCGGCGGGCTCCAGCCCGGGCAACATCGGGAATCAGGCCGCCTTGGCGGCAGCCTGCTTGATCAGGCGCTCCACGGTGGGAGACGCCTGGGCGCCCACGCCGCGCCAGTAGGTCAGGCGGTCCTGGGCAATGCGGATGCCTTCCTCGTTTTCCTTGGCGCCGGGGTTGTAGAAACCGATGCGCTCGATGAAGCGGCCGTCACGGCGCACGCGCTTGTCAGCCACAACGATGTTGAAGAAAGGACGGGCCTTGGCACCGCCGCGGGAAAGTCGAATGACGACCATGATTTATCCTTTGGGTGGACTGGAATGTGACTTCCGGTAATCTCCCAGCGTTGAGACACGCGACATGGCCACCCGGCCAGCGACACGCTGAAAAGCTTTCCATTATATCAACTTCGGGTTTTATGCCTAATATCCGCGCCAGCACCGATGCCGACCTGCCCGCCATCACCGCGATTTACGCCCACCATGTGCTGCATGGCACGGGCACTTTCGAGACCACCCCGCCCACCGAAACCGAGATGACCGGCCGGCGCGCCGACGTGCTGGCCAAGGGGCTGCCCTGGCTCGTCATCGAGGACGCAGGCCAGGTGCTGGGCTTTGCCTATTGCCAGTGGTTCAAGCCCCGGCCCGCCTACCGTTTCTCGGCCGAGGACTCGATTTACCTGGCCCCGGACGCTGGCGGCCGGGGGCTGGGCCGCGCCCTGCTCGCCGCGCTGGTCGAGCAGGCCACCGCGGCCGGGGTGCGCAAGCTGATCGCCGTGATTGGCGACTCCGCCAACGCCGGCTCGGTGGGCGTTCACCGCGCGCTGGGCTTCAGCGAAGTGGGCGTGCTCAAGTCCTGCGGCTGGAAATTCGGCCGCTGGCTGGACGTGGTGCTGATGGACAAATTCATTGGCGCCGGCGACGCCACACCGGCGGAGCCCTCATGAAAAACAAGACCCTCGCAGCCTGGCTGACCTTTGTGGGCGGCCCGATCGGGCTGCACCGCTTCTACCTGAAGGGTTGGGGCGACCTGCTGGGCTGGGCCCTGCCCATCCCGACGGCGCTGGGCATCTATGGCATGGAGCGGGTGCAGCAGTACGGGCTGGACGACCCCTGGAGCTGGGTGCTGATTCCGCTTTTGGGCTTCACCATCGCGGGCTGCGCGCTCAACGCCATCATCTATGGCCTGATGACGCCCGAGAAATGGAACGCCCGATTCAACCCGTCGGCCCCCGCCGACGCCGCGCCCGGCCACACCCACTGGCTGACCATCGGTGCCATCGTGCTGGCCCTGCTGGTGGGCACCACGGTGCTGATGGCCAGCATTGCCTTCAGCTTCCAGCGCTACTTTGAATACCAGGTCGACGAGGCCCGCAAGATCAGCCAGTGACCTCGGTCAGAAAATCTGCAGGCTGACCCAGTAGGAAATGGCCGCCACGAAGGCGGCGGCCGGGATCGTGAAGATCCAGGCCCAGACGATGTTGCCCGCCACGCCCCAGCGCACGGCCGAGGCCCGCTGGGCCGAGCCCACGCCCACGATGGCGCCGGTGATGGTGTGGGTGGTGGACACCGGAATGCCCAGCCCGGTCGCGAGGAACAGCGTGATGGCGCCGCCCGTCTCGGCGCAGAAGCCGCCCACCGGCTTGAGCTTGGTGATCTTCTGCCCCATGGTCTTGACGATGCGCCAGCCGCCAAACATGGTGCCGGCCGCAATCGCGGTGTAGCAGCTCACGATGACCCAGGCCGGCGGTGATTTGTCGCCGGCCGCGGTGTAGCCCGTGGCAATCAGCAGCATCCAGATGATGCCGATGGTCTTCTGCGCGTCATTGCCGCCATGGCCCAGGCTGTAGGCGCCAGCCGAAACCAGCTGCAGCCGCCGGAACCAGCCATCGACCCGCGACGGCGTGGCGCGCCGGAAACCCCAGGCCACCAGCACCATCATCAGCGAACCCAGCAGAAAGCCCAGCAGCGGCGAGACAAAGATGAAGGCCACCGTCTTGAGAATGCCCGCCGACACCAGCGCGCCCGACCCGGCCTTGGCCATCACCGCGCCCACGATGCCGCCGATCAGCGCATGCGACGAGCTGCTGGGAATGCCGTAATACCAGGTCAGCAGGTTCCAGGTGATGGCGCCCACCAGCGCGCCAAACACCACGTGCACATCCACCACGCCCGGGTGCACGATGCCCTTGCCCACGGTGGCCGCCACGCTCAGGTGGAAGACAAAGATGGCGATCAGGTTGAAGAACGCCGCGAACAGCACCGCGTGCGCGGGCTTCAGCACGCCCGTGGACACCACCGTGGCGATGGAGTTGGCTGCATCGTGGAAGCCGTTCATGAAGTCGAACGCCAGAGCCAGCGCCACCAGCAGGAGGATGACCCACAGGGCCACTTGTACCGTTGCCATGCCGTGCCTTCTGCGCGGTCAGGAGTTCTCGAGGACGATGCCCTCGATCAGGTTGGCCACGTCCTCGCACTTGTCGGTGATGGTCTCCAGCAGCTCGTAGATGGCCTTGAGCTTGATGACCTCGCGCACGTCGGGCTCCTCGCGAAACAGCTTGCTCATGGCGCTGCGCATCACGCGGTCGGCATCGGATTCGAGCTTGTCGATCTCCTCGCAGGTCTTCAGGGCGGCTTCGGCTGTGCTCGGGTCGGCGATCTTGTCCAGCAGCTTGACGGCGTCGGCCACGCGCTCACAGCACTTCACGCTCAGGTCGGTCAGGCGCGTGATTTCCTCGGTCATGTGCCGCACGTCATACAGCGCCATGGTCTCTGCCGAATCCTGGATCAGGTCGGCCACATCGTCCATGGTGTTGATCAGCTTGTGGATCTGGTCGCGGTCGATCGGGGTGATGAACGTCTTGTGCAGCATCTTGTTGACGTCATGCGTCACACGGTCGGCGGCACGTTCGGCGTTGTCCACGTCACGGTTGTACTGCTCGCGCAGATGCGGGTCGTTGTAGTTGGCCACCAGTTGCGAAAAGGCGCGCGCCGCCTCCACGATGCGGTCCGCATGCTGGTTGAACATCTCGAAAAAATTGCCTTCGCGGGGCATCAGCTTGCCAAACAGCATCGCTCACTCCAGGGGGGAGACATGTCAGAAATATGACGTTCTTGTGACAGCCCACGAGTTTAACCGCCGGCCTGGCCGGCCCCTCCGCAGCCTTTCAGCCGCCGTTCAGGCGCTGCGGAAGATGAAATACACGGCGCCCACCATGCACAGGCCAGCCCAGAGGTAGTCCAGCTTGAGCGGCTCCTTCAGGTAGAACAGCGTGAACGGCACGAACACGGTCAGCGTGATCACCTCCTGCATGATCTTGAGCTGGCCCACGCTCAGGCCGGCCTGCTGGAAGCCGATGCGGTTGGCCGGCACCTGCAGCAGGTATTCAAACAGGGCAATGCCCCAGCTGACCAGCGCCGCCGCGTACCAGGGCGCGGTGGCCAGGCTGCGCAGGTGGCCGTACCAGGCGAACGTCATGAAAACGTTGGAGGCCACCAGCAGCACAATCGCCTGCAATGGCAACGGGATGGATTGAAGCGCAGTCATGGCGAAATTATCAGCGGACGGGATCATTCATGCGGACGACGGGCTGGTGGTGGCGGACAAGCCCGCCGGCCTGCTGTGCGTGCCCGGGCGCGGCGCCGACAAGCAGGACTGCCTGTCGGCACGGGTGCAGGCCCGCTTCCCCGACGCCCTGGTGGTGCACCGGCTCGACATGGCCACCTCGGGCCTGTGCGTGATGGCGCGCGGCGCGGCGGCCCAGCGCCGCCTGAGCATGGCGTTTGCCCAGCGTGAAGTGAGCAAGCGCTACGTTGCCGTGGTCCACGGCCAGCTGGCGGCGCCACCCACCGCTGACGGCTGGGGCACCATCGACCTGCCACTGATCGCCGACTGGCCCAACCGCCCGCTGAGCAAGGTCGACCCGGTCCATGGCAAACCCAGCGTCACCCGTTGGCGCGTGCTGGCGCATGACGCGGCGGCCGGCACCACCCGGCTGGAGCTCGAACCCGTGACCGGCCGCAGCCACCAGCTGCGCCTGCACCTGCAGGCCACGGGCCACCCCATCCTGGGCGATACCCTGTATGCACCCGCGGCCGTGCAGGCCCTGGCGCCGCGCCTGCTGCTGCACGCCAGCGCCATCACCCTGCCCGACCCGCACAGTGGCCAGCCCGTTTCGTTCCGCAGCCCCGCGCCGTTCTGAGCGGAACTCCGGCGCGGCGCCGGCATCTCACCTCCAGCCCCCAAGGAGTCCGCCATGCCCCCGCATCCTGCCTTGCCGACCCGGCGCACCGTGACGGCGGCGCTGGTGGCCCTGCCCGCGGTCTGGACCGGCGCCCGTGCCCAGGCCATCAACGGGCGCCGCGCCACCCCCGCGCAAACGGAAGGCCCGTACTACCCGGTCACGGTGCCGCCCGACTCAGACCCCGACCTGCTGCGCAACGGCGCGCTGCCAGCCTACGGCGCCGGCCAGCCGATCTGGCTGGAGGGCACGGTGTCCGACCTGCAGGGCCAGCCCGTGCGCGGCGCGCAGGTTGAAATCTGGCAATGCGACGAGGCCGGCCACTACCACCACCCGGGCGACGGCAACCGCGCCGACCCGGCCTTCCAGGGCTTTGGCCGGGTTGCCGTGGGCCCGGACGGCAGCTACCGCTTTCGCACCATCAAGCCCGTGCCCTACACCGGGCGGACCCCGCACATCCATGTGAAGGTGCGGCTCGCGCGCCGCGAGCTGCTGACGACCCAGCTCTATGTGGCCGGTGAGCCCGGCAACGAGCGCGACTTTCTCTGGCGCCAGCTGCCGCCCCAGGACCGCGCCGCGCTGACCCGCGCGTTCCAGCCCGGCCCCGACGGCTTGCACGTGAACTTTCCACTCATCGTCACGGCCTGAGCCCGTGCCCGCTACGATGCGGGCATGACCCCACACCACCTCACCATCCTCACCGGCGCCTCGCGCGGCATGGGCCTGGCCATGGCCGGCCAGCTGCTGGACGCTGGCCACCACCTGCTGTGCATCTCGCGCAAGACCAGCGAGGCGCTGGACGCGAAGGCGCGCGCGGCCGGGCTGCCCTGCGAGCAGTGGCCGCAGGACCTGGCCCGCGCCGAGTCCGCCGCCGCGCTGCTGACGACCTGGCTCAAGACCCAGGACCCGGGCACGCTGGCCTCGGTCACGCTGATCAACAACGCCGGCCTGCTGCCGCGCATTGCGCCGCTGCCCGAGATCAGCACCGCCGACCTCGTGGAAGCCATGCGCGTGGACCTGGAGGCCCCAATGCTGCTGACCGGCGCCTTCCTGGGCGCCACGGCCGACTGGGCCTGCCCGCGCAAGGTGCTGAACATCTCTTCGGGGCTGGGCCGGCGCGCCATGGCCGCCCAGGCCGCCTACTGCGCGGCCAAGGCCGGCATGGACCATTTCAGCCGCTGCGTGGCGCTGGAAGAGGCCAGCCGCGCCAACGGCGCGCGCATCTGCTCGCTGGCGCCCGGCGTGATCGACACCGACATGCAGGTGCAGCTGCGTGGCGCGAGCACCGCCAGCTTCCCCGACATCGGCAACTTCATCGGCCTGAAGGACAAGGGCCTGCTGAGCTCACCCGAGGACGCCGCGGCCAAGGTGCTGGGCTGGCTGGCCCGGCCCGATTTCGGCGCCAACCCGGTGGCCGACGTGCGCGATCAGTAGACCTCGGGCACCACCAGCTCCTGCGGCACGGGCCGGCGGGCGTAGTCATCGTGGCGCTCGCGCTCGGGCAGCACCACCGCCGGGCGCTCGGTTTCGCTGTAGGGCATCTGCTGCAGCAGGTGGTGGATGCAGTTCAGCCGGGCCTTCTTCTTGTCGTCCGCCTGCACCACCCACCAGGGCGCGTCGGGGGTGTGGGTGCGCTCCAGCATCACTTCCTTGGCGCGGGTGTATTCCTCCCAGCGCCGGCGTGACTCCAGGTCCATGGGGCTGAGCTTCCACTGCTTGAGCGGGTCATGGATGCGGCCCAGGAAGCGCAGGTGCTGCTCTTCGTCCGAGATGGAGAACCAGTACTTGATGAGCTGGATGCCCGAGCGCACCAGCATCTTCTCGAATTCGGGCACGCTGCGGAAGAACTCCTCGTACTGCTCGTCGGTGCAAAAGCCCATCACCCGCTCCACGCCGGCGCGGTTGTACCAGCTGCGGTCAAACAGCACCATCTCGCCGGCCGCCGGCAGGTGCGACACATAGCGCTGGAAGTACCACTGCGTGCGCTCACGGTCATTGGGCGCGGGCAGCGCGGCCACCCGGGCCACGCGCGGGTTCAGCCGCTGGGTGATGCGCTTGATCACGCCGCCCTTGCCCGCGGCGTCGCGTCCCTCGAACACAATCACCACCTTGTGGCCGGTGTGCACCACCCAGTCCTGCAGCTTGACCAGCTCGGCCTGCAGGCGGAACAGCTCGCGGAAATAGCGCTGGCGCTCGGCGCGGTGACCGGCCTCCAGCGAGCCGCCGGCCAGCTCGTCGGCGGTGCGGTCCTCGCGCTCCATTTCCAGCTCTTCGTCAAAGCTGTCGATCAGGTCGCGGTGGATGCGGGCCAGCAGTTCGTCGTCGCGTGCGGTCACGGGGAAAGCCTTTCAGTGGGGTGCCATCAAACCTTCCCACGCTAGCGGTGCTGTGTGGCAGTGGTGTGACACGCTTGCCCGCCGCCAGGTGGTTCGCTCCTGAATTGATAGCTGACAGTGGCCGCCCCTCCTGGACTCCAGCCTGTTTTGACTTGAAACTGGCCCCGCGGCGGGCCTGCCGCTACAGTGGGGGCCATGACAGACCCCACCACCCCCGCCTCCTCCAACGGCCTGCTGGCCGGCATGCGCGTGCTGGACTTCGGCCGCTTCATCGCCGGCCCCTACTGCGCCGCGCTGCTGGGCGACCATGGCGCCGACGTGATCCGCATCGAGCGCGTGGAAGGCGGCGAAGACCGCTATGTGCCGCCGGTGGCCGACAGCGGCGAGGGCGGCCTGTACCTGCAGATGAACCGCAACAAGCGTTGCCTCACGCTGGACCTGGCCAGCGACGAAGGCCGCACCATCGTGCGCGAGCTGGTGCAGACCGCCGACGTGGTGGTGGCCAACCTGCCGCCGGCCACGCTGGCCAAGCTCGGGCTGGACTGGGACAGCATCCACGCACTCAACCCCCGCGTCGTGCTGACCCTGGCCACGGCGTACGGCAGCACCGGGCCGCTGGCCCAGCAGCCGGGCTTTGATTCGGTGGGCCAGGCCATGAGCGGCGCCATGTACATGTCGGGACTGCCCGATGCGCCGGTGCGCGCCAACGTCAACTATGTAGACATCGCCACCGCGCAGGCCTGCGCCATGGGCACGCTGGCCGCGCTGTGGGCCCGCGAGCGCACGGGGCTGGGCCAGCAGGTGGAAGGCTCGCTGCTGCGCTCGGCGCTGATCCACGGCAATTCGGTGCTGATCGAGCAGGCCGTGCGCGCGCCCAACCGCGTGCCCCAGGGCAACCGCGGCTACCTCGGCGCGCCCGGCGACCTGTTTCGCACCACCACGGGCTGGCTGGTGGTGCAGTCGGTCGGGCAGGCCATGTTTGACCGCTGGTGCGCGATGGTGGGCCGGCCCGAGCTGGCCACCGAAGCGCGCTACGCGAGCGACGCGCTGCGCGGCCGGCACAGCGCCGAGATCAGCGCCATCATGGGCGCATGGTGCGCCAGCCGAACGCGCGACGAGGTGCTGGCCGCGCTGGCCCGCGCCAGAATCCCGGCCGGGCCGGTCTACAGCCCGCAGGAGGCGCTGGACGACCCGCACGTGCAGGCCACGGGCCTGTTGCCTCAGCGGCCCTTTGGCGGCATGGCGGGCACCTACCCGCTGGCGCCGCATCCGGTGGATCTGTCGGCCACGCCGGCCGGGTTCCACCGCCCCGCGCCACAGCTGGGCGAACATACCGACGAGATTCTGGCGGCGCTGGGCCACAGCGCCGCGGCCATCCGCGGCCTGCGCGAGCGCGGCGTGGTCTGACCCGGCGCGCGTTCAGCCGCGCACCACCAGCACCGGCAGCGTGGTGTGCGACAGCACGCGCTGCGTGACGCTGCCCAGCAGCAGCTTCTCGATGCCGTGGCGCCCGTGCGATCCCATGATGATCAGGTCGGCGCCCAGCGAGGTCGCGGCCTCCAGGATGCCCTCATGCACCACGTGGCCCTCCACGGTTTTCTGCTCGCAGGACAGGCCCTGGGCCTTGACCGCATCGCTCGCCACGGCCAGCGCCTTGGTCGCGCTGGCCGTGGCCGCGGCCATGTATTCGTTCTGGCCGAAGGCGTAGTCGGCGCCGACGCCGACAAAGGGGTAGTAATCGATCACGTTGATGAGGGTGATGCGGCTGCCAAAGGCCTTGGCCAGCGTCACGGCCTTGTCGGCCGCGATCAGCGCGGTGCCCGATCCGTCGACCGGAACCAGTATGTGCTTGAACATGATGTGCCTCGCTTTCCCGGTTGCGCGGCACGCCGGTGCGGCATGCCAGCAAGGCCAATCTACACCCGTGTGCGGCCGCTGTCTGTAGGAAGAGGTGCTGCGGCCTCAGTCGCCCTGGAAGCCGCCCGCGCGGTAGGTCAGCACCAGCGTGTCGCGGTGGCCATGCCCGTCCTCGGGCTGGATCGGCGTGGACTCGTGGATCACGCGCTCGTCGTCCAGCAGCAGCAGCGTCCACGGTTCGGTCAGGGTGAAGCGCTGGCCGTTGGGGCCCTGGGTCTCGAACACGCGGGTCTCGCCGCCCTTGATGCCGTGACGCCCCACCAGCAGCACCGCCACCAGGTCCACGCCGTCGCGGTGGGCGCCCTCGGGCGTGGGCCGGCCAATGCCGTCGGCGGTGTCAATGCGGAACTGGTGCGCCTCCACCGACCAGGGCCGCTCGCCCTTGAATTCGCTGCAGACACGGCCAATGGCGCGCAGCAGCTTGCTCCAGCCAGGCTGCGCCACGGTCTGCGCCGCCATGGGTTCAAACCAGCGCTGCATGCCGCCATGCAGCGCGTTGTATTCCACCGGCTGCCAGTGCGCGCGGTGCGGCACGGGCAGCAGTTGGCCCTGTGCCAGGCTGAAGCAGGAATGGCGACGCCGCCGGTAGCGGCCGCCGTCCTTGAGGTATTCGTCCGGGGGCAGGTCGTCCCAGCCCGGCGTCAGCGCCTGCAGTTCTTCGGGCCGGCATCCGGCCAGTTCGCACACACCGGCCGGGCTCAGCACGGCATAGCCCTGCTGGCGCAGGAAGGTGACGAGTTGGGACGGGTAGGTGTAGGCGGGCGTCAGCAGCATCCCGCAAGCTTAGCGGATGCGCCGCTCAGGCGCCGACCTTCACGCCCTTCCAGAATGCCACGCGGCCGCGGACCATTTCGGCGTCGGGCTTGGGGTCGGGGTAGTACCAGACGGCGTCGGCATTGAGCTCGCCGTTGACGATCAGCGAGTAGTAGCTGGCCTGTCCTTTCCAGGCGCACATGGTCTTGTGGTTGCTGAAGGTCACGTAGTCGCGGTTCAGCGCGCTTTCGGGAAAGTAGTGGTTGCCCTCGACCACCACGGTGTCGTCGCTCTCGGCGATCACGGTATCGTTCCAGACGGCTTTCATGGGCTTTCCTTTTTCTACTGTGGCGCGTGCAGCCAGTGCACGCTGAAGAGGCGCCCGGGGTCGGTCCAGACCGGTCCGGGCGCGAAACCTGCCTGCGACGCGAGCGCGCGCAGGCCATCGATGGTGAACTTGTGCGAGTTCTCGGTGTGCAGGGTTTCGCCCTCGGCGAATTCAAAGGCCTCGCCGCCCACGCGCACCTGCTGCCGGCGGCGGCTGATCAGGTGCATCTCGATGCGTTGCAGCGGCGCGTTGTAGAACGCGTGGTGGGCAAACTGCGCCAGATCGAAGTCGCAGCCCAGCTCCTGGTTGGCCCGCTCCAGCAGGTTGAGGTTGAACGCGGCCGTGACGCCCTGCGCGTCGTTGTAGGCCGCATGCAGCACGGCCGGGTCCTTGACCAGGTCGGCCCCCAGCAGCAAGGCACCGCCGCGCAGCACCTGGGCCGCGGTGTGCAGGAAATGCAGGGCCTCGGCGGGCGTGAAGTTGCCGATGGTCGAACCCGGGAAAAAGCCCACGCGCTGGCCCGCCCCGCGCACCGGCGCGGGCAGCAGCAGGCGCTGGGTGTAGTCGGCCACCACGGGCTGCACATCCAGGCCGGGGTAGTCGCGGCGCAGGCCGGCGGCTGCGGCATCCAGGTGTTCGCCCGAGATGTCGATGGGCAGGTAGCGCGCGGGCGCTTCCATGGCGTCCAGCAGCACCCGCACCTTGGTACAGGAGCCGGCGCCAAACTCGACGATCTCGGCGCGCGGCCCCATGTGCGCGGCGATGTCGCGCGCCTGCGCCTGCAGGATGGCCGACTCGGTGCGCGTGGGGTAGTACTCGGGCAGTTCGCAGATCCGGTCAAACAGGGCCGAACCACGCGCGTCGTAAAAGTACTTGGGCGAGATGCGGCGCGGCTGCGAGGCCAGCGCCACCTTGAGGTCATGGGCAAAGGCGGTATCCGCCGCGCCGGGCTGGTCGGCCACGGCGGGGTTGCGGGCTTCGCGCGGTCGCAGGGCACGGCTCAGCATGTGGCCTCCCGTGCCAGCCGCAGGCCGCTGAACTGCCAGCGCGCCCCCGGTGGAAAGAAGTTGCGGTAGGTGGGCCGCTCGTGGCCCGCGGGCGTGGCCAGGCTGCCACCGCGCAGCACCACCTGCCCCACCATGAACTTGCCGTTGTACTCGCTGACCGCGCCCGACAGCGGGCGAAAGCCCGGGTACGGGTCGTACGAGGAGCGCGTCCATTGCCAGACATGGCCGGTCATCTGCGTGATGCCCGGCGCATCCACAGCAGCCTCCCATTCAAATTCGGTGGGCAGGCGCGCGCCGGCCCACTGCGCATAGGCCGCGGCTTCATAGAAGCTGAGCTGGCTGACCGGTTCGTTGTCGTCGAGCGCGCGGACACCGTGCAGCCCGAACACCTGCCAGTGCGGTGCATCGGCGCGCGGGTCATGCGGCGCCAGCCAGTAAGCCGGCGCCGTCCAGTGCCGGGCCTGCACCATGGCCCAGCCGTCCGACAGCCACCACTGCGGTTGCTGGTAGCCGCCATCGGCCACAAACTGCGCGTACTCGCCGCAGGTCACGAGCCGGTCGGCGATTTCGTAGGGCTGCAGCAGCACGGGGTGCCTGGGGGTTTCGTTGTCAAAGGCAAAACCGTCTCCCGCATGCCCCACGTTCACGGTGCCGCCGGGCCGGGCCAGCCAGCGCAGCGCGGGCGTGCTGCTGGCCAGGCGCAAGGCGGGGCTTTCGTCGGCGCGGCAGGCGGGCAGCAGCGGGTTGCACGAGAACGCATGCAGGATGTCGGTGAGCATCAGTTCCTGGTGCTGCTGCTCATGGTGCAGGCCCAGGGTGAGCAGCGGCAGCGCGGCCTGCCAGGCGGCTTCGTCGGCCCCGGCCATGAAGCGCGCCACCGCGTCATCGACATGGGCGCGGTAGGCCAGCACCTCGGCCTGCGACGGCCGCGTCAGCAGGCCGCGCTGCGGCCGCGCGTGGCGCGGGCCCAGCGACTCGTAGTACGAGTTGAAAAGGTAGGCATAGGCCGCGTCAAACGGCTGGTAGCCCGCGGCGTGGGCCTGCAGCACCACGGTCTCGAAAAACCAGGTGGTGTGGGCCAGGTGCCACTTGATGGGGCTGGCGTCGGGCATGGACTGCACGCACTGGTCTTCGGCCGACAGCGGCGCCGCCAGGGCCAGGCTGTGGGCCCGCACCTGGGCAAACCGCTGCATCTGCGCGGCGCGCTGGGGCGGGACGGGGTGTGCCGGTGAGGGCCGGGATGGGGAAAGGGACGAGAGCGACATGGACATGCCGGAAAGCCTCCTGCTTTTTTGTGCCTGAGGGCCACGGGTTCCTGGGCACCCGCGCCTCCAGGGAGTTGGTCGTGTTCCGATCAAATTCATTACAGCACAGGCACGCGGTGCGCGTGTGTCGGATCAGAACCCTACTGACATTTCTCGCGGGCTTCTTGCCGCGTTCCCGCCGCACTTCCTGCCGGATCGCCCAGCCCGTTTGCTATGGTTTCAGTAGCACACAGTGGCCGCCCCGTCTGGACTCCAGCCCTGTTTGATCAAAATCTCGGGCTCAAAGCGCCTTGCGGCCCATCAAACCGCCCAGCCGGCGCACCAGCCACTTGGGGCTGCCGCGCGAGGCCAGCATGGCCGCGCGGTTGACCACGCCGGGCACGCAGATCACCTCGCCCTTGAGGCAGGCCTCGAAGCCCTGGCGGGCCACGTCGTCCACATCGCCGATCAGGAAGCCCGGCAGTTGGCCCAGCCGCGCGTTGGCCTGGGTGGCGCTGCTGAGCATGTGGGTGGCGGTGATGCCCGGGCACAGCGCGGTCACGGTCACGCCCGTGCCGCGCAGCTCCTCGGCCAGCGACTCGGTGAGCGACAGCACATAGGCCTTGCTGGCCGCGTAGGTGGCCAGCGTGGGCACGGGCTGGAAGGCGGCGATCGACGCCACGTTGAGCACCCGGCCACTGCCGCGCGCCACCATGGGCGGCAACAGATGCGCGAGCATCGCGGTGAGCCCGGCCATGTTCAGGTCGATCATCTGCGCATGCACGGCCGGCTTCATCGCGGCAAAGCTGCCTTGCGACAGCACGCCCGCGCAGTTGACCAGCACATCGATGCGGCGGCGCTTGCGCCTGAGCGCGGCCGCGAGCCGCGCGGCGGCGTCGGGTTGCGACAGGTCGGCCGGCTCGACCCAGGCCCTGACCCCCTGTTCGGCCGACAGGGCCTGCGCGAGCGCGGCGAGCTTGTCGGCGCTGCGCGCCACCAGCACCAGGTCGTGACCGGCCTGGGCAAAGCAGCGGGCCAGCGCCTCGCCAATGCCGGACGAGGCGCCCGTGATCAGGGCAACGGGGGAAGCGATGGCAGCCATGGAAGCTCCGTGAGCGCGTGGGAGCTTCATTCAAGCATAGACCGGGCTCTCTGGAAAGTTGTCACGTGCGCTACCCCGCGGGGCAACGGCCGCCGCTAACATCGATCTTCTTTGAGCAACGCCGAATCCAGGAGACCCCCATGTCCGCAACCACCACCCTCACCAACCACCAGGTCCGTCTGGCCCAGCGCCCCACGGGCACGCCCGGGCGTGAATGCTGGAGCTTCACCGAAGAACCCGTGGCCGAGCCGGCCGCCGGCGGCGTGCTGGTCAAGACCCTGGCGCTGTCGCTGGACCCGGCCATGCGCGGCTGGATGAATGAGGGCAAGAGCTACATCCCGCCCGTGGGCATTGGTGAAGTCATGCGCGCCGGTGGCATTGGCAAGGTGGTGGCTTCGGCCAACCCGAAGTTCGCCGTGGGCGACATGGTCTCGGCCAGCCTGGGCGTGCAGGAATACTGCCTGGTGCCCGAAGACCAGGTCAAGCGCAGCGGCATGTTCAAGATCGACCTGCGCGCCGGCACCATGACGCAGTGGATGAACGTGCTGGGCATGCCCGGCATGACCGGCTACTTCGGCCTGATGGATGTGGGCATGCCCAAGCCGGGCGAGACCGTGGTGGTCTCGGGCGCGGCGGGCGCCGTCGGCCAGACCGTGGGCCAGCTCGCCAAGATCAAGGGCTGCCGCGTGGTGGGCATTGCCGGCGGGCGCGCCAAGTGCGACTGGGTGGTGAACGAGCTGGGCTTTGACGCCTGCATCGACTACAAGGCCGGCAACGTGAAGGCCGGCCTCAAGGAACACTGCCCCAAGGGCGTGGACATCTACTTTGACAACGTGGGCGGCGACATCCTGGACGACGTGCTGGCCCGCATTGGCCGCGGCGCGCGCATCATCATCTGCGGCGCCATCAGCCAGTACAACAACACCACGCCCGTGCAGGGCCCCAAGAACTACCTGAGCCTGCTGGTCAACCGCGCGCGCATGGAAGGCATTGTGGTGTTCGACTACGCCGACCGCTACCACCTTGCGGTGGCCGAGATGGCCGGCTACCTCAAGGACGGCCGCATGAAGAGCAAGGAAGACATCGTGGAAGGCCTGGAGACCTTCCCCGAGGCGCTGATCAAGCTGTTCACGGGCGCCAACTTCGGCAAGCTGGTGCTCAAGGTCGCCGAGGCCTGAGCGCCAGGCCCGGCCGGTCAGTGGTCGTGCTTGTGGTGCTTGTGCTTCTGGGGCTTGCCGTTCATCTTCACGAAGTACACGGGCTGGCCGCAAGCGTTGTACTGATGGCAGTGCTTGGCCCATTTCTTCGCGTGGCCCGGCGGAACGTACAGGTACAGCGGCTGCACGGGCACAACCACCTGCGGCCGCTGCACCCAGACCGGCTGCGCATAGATCACGGGCGGCGGCGGGGCATTGCCGATGTCGATTCGGCCATAGACGCCCGGGGTGAGCACGCCGCCCACGGTCACGTTCATGTAGGGCTCGGCGGCCAGGGCTGACAGGCTCCACGCGCCCAGGGCCAGCAACAGGGCCTTGCGAAGGTTTTTCATGGCGGGCGATCAGGCGGCGCTGGGCGCCAGGGTCAGCGCCGAGGTGCTGGCAGGCGCCACCCGCAGGCTGTTGCCCTCGACCCTGACGCTGGTGCCGGCCGCGATGGCCCCCGACTGCTCGATGGTCCGGTAGGAGCCATCGGCCATGCGCACCCGCATCTGGTAGCTGGTGTACTTCTTGGAATTTTTCTCGATGGCGTGGCCCGCATAGGCACCGCCCGCGGCGCCCAGCACGGTCGCCGCCGTCTTGCCGTTGCCACCGCCCACCTGGTTGCCCAGCAGGCCGCCAACCAGGCCACCGGCCACGGCGCCCAGGCCCACGCCCGAATTGGCAATGCCATTGACCTGGCCCTGGTGCTGCACGGCGGTCACCGATTCCACCACGCCGCAGGTGCTGCACACGGGTGCGGCGGCCACATGGCGCTGGGGCGCCGGCACGGCCGCCTTCGCGGGGGTCTGGCTGCCTGGCTTGGCGGGCGCGGACTGGCTCAGGGTCATGGTGTCCTGGGGTGCCCCATCCTGCGCCCCGATGCGGTTGCTGACCAGCGTGGCCGCGAGCGCCAGCGTGGTCACGCCCAGCACGGCCACGGTGGGGATCAGTGCCTTGCTGTGGCGCAGGCGCTCACCCCAGCCCGGCTGCTGGCCGGGGGGCGTCATGGTGGTGTGTGTCGTTGAGTCCATGGTGGTTCTCCTTGTCATGTGCAGGCATTGTTGGGCCGCCAGCCGGATACACGGCGTAGGGTCTTGTGACATGCGTAAGTAGGAGGAAACGCACACCCGGGCCGTGGTGTGACATAAGGCACGGTCCGGCCCACGGCCCCCCCGGCGCCGGGCCCTGATCAGCCCGCAGATCAACCCGTCAGCGGGCGCGGGCCGGCGAAGCGCCCCTGACGCGGCGCGCGGTGTCGGGGTCGGCAAAGCACGCCAGCGCGGCGTCCTGCTCCAGTATCAGCGCCTGTTCCAGCGCGGCGCCGGCCTGCGCGGCCAGCACCCGCTTCAGGCGCGCCATGGCCCCGGCGGAGCGCTGCGCCACCTGGCGTGCCAGCGCCAGCGCCGTGGGCATCAGCGCCTCGGGCGCGACCACCCGGTTGACCAGCCCCAGTTGCCACAGCGCCTGGGCATCGTGCCGCTCGCCCAGCAGGAGCATCTCCATGGCCCGCTGCCGGCCCACCGCGAGCGGCAGCAGATGGGTCACGCCCCCGGTCACAAAGTGGCCCAGCGACATCTCGGGGAAGAAGCCCACCAGCGTGTCCGACGCCACCACCAGGTCGCAGTTGAGCAGCCATTCCAGCCCGCCGCCCACAGCATAGCCCTGGGCGGCGCCAATCACCGGCTTGGGGCCCAGCATGATGTCGCGCGTGATCTGCTGGATGCGCTCACCCATCTGCGCCATCGATTCGGCGCTGCTGGCCTGCGCATCAAATTCCTTGAGGTCATCGCCCGCGCAGAAGGCGCGCCCGGCGCCGGCCAGCACCAGCACGCGGGTGGCCGGGTCGGCCTGGGCCTCCGCCAGCGCGGCATGCAGTTGGGCCAGCAGGTCCAGGCCAATGGCATTGAGGCGCTCGGGCCGGTTCAGCGTGACCACGCCGACCTCCCCATCCGCAGCGACGGTGACGTAGTTCATGGGCGCGGCAGCGCTCAAACCCCACCCTGCGGATGGGTCGGGTCAATCCACAGCACCGACTCGGGCTTTTCCACGGGCTCGATGGCCAGGTTGACCGCCACGGCCTCGCCGTCGCTTCGGCACAGCACGCACTCCAGCATTTCCGTGGCGCTGGCATTGATCTCCTGGTGCGGCACATAGGGCGGCACATAGATGAAGTCGCCGGGGCCGGCCTCGGCCGTGAATTCCAGGTGCTCGCCCCAGCGCATGCGCGCGCGGCCCCTGACCACGTAGATCACGCTTTCCAGGTGCCCATGGTGATGCGCGCCGGTCTTGGCATTGGCATGGATGGTGACGGTGCCGGCCCACAGCTTTTGCGCGCCCACACGCGCGAAGTTGATGGCCGCCTTGCGGTCCATGCCCGGGGTTTGCGCGGTGTTGCCGTCCAGCTGGTTGCCGGGGATGACCCGCACGCCGTCGTGCTTCCAGCGGTCGTGCCCGTGGGCACCATCGTGGTCGTGGTCGTGAGGGGGGTCGTGGGGGTGCGCGGGCTCGTGCGAGGGGCTGTTCATGCAGCCAAGCCTACACCACGGAGCCTCTCAGTCAAGCACCACCACATGGCCGGCCTGCGGGTCGATGCGCCCGGCGTGCAGGTCGGCGATCAGGGCCTGCGCGGCCTCCAGGCCCCGGTGTTCGCGCAGCGCCATCCAGGGCTGCGGCCCGTCGCCCACGCGGCGGATGAAGGCGAGCTGCGCCTCGTTGAACCGGCGGTTGACCTCGGCATGGCCCCAGTCGGCATTGCGCTTGCGGATCTGCACGGGCGCAAAGTAGAACTTCGGCTCGGGTCCGGGCAGGGCCTTCTTGCGCAGGAACTGCGTGTTCTGCGCCGAGCCCGCGTAGCAGTCGTACACCAGCGCGTCGCCAAAGTACCGGTGCACCGCCAGGCGCAGATCCTCGTCGCCCGAGAAGTCCACGTACAGCGTGGGCACCGTGGCATCCAGCGTGGCGAGTTCGTCATAGGCCAGCGTGCGCTGGTAGCAGCCCAGGCTTTCAACGAACGCCTTGTTGCGCGCCGAGGTCAGCGCGACCAGCTCGATACCTTCCTGCCCCTGCAGGCAGAACGCCGTGCCATAGGCGGTCTTGCTGGAGGCGCTGGACACCACCAGCCGCCGGGCGCCGAAGAAGGCGTTGTCCTGCAGAAAATCGGCAAGCATGAACGAGGTGATGAACAGCGGGCGCAGCAGCATCTGGTACGCCTCGTCGGCCTGGCGGTAGGCCGGGTCGGCCGTGACGCGCGTGTACTGGTTGTAGGCCGAGGTCAGCGCCAGCCGGTGCTGGGCGCCATCGTAAAAGCCGCGGTCGCTCACGCGCACCGGCTGCATGCGCAGGTGGCTGGCCAGCGGAAAGTAGCCATAGAAGCGCTCGCCCACGGCCACGCCGTCCACGGTGGAAGCCACCACGTCGGCAAAACCCCAGACCGGCATGTGGCCCCAGCCCTCAACCCCTGTGGGGAAGAAGTCCCAGTACTGCATGGCGTCGCCAAACGCCGCGTAGGTGATGTTGTTGGTGGTCACGGCCGCGCGGCTGATCCGCAGCAGCGCTTCGCCGGGCGCCAGCCGCGCAAGCGGCGAGCGATCGATGCGTGTGTGATTCAATGCGGATTTGTCGGTCAACAGGCGGGTCAGCGAGGTCATGAAACGTCTCCAGTCAAAGGGCCGGATGGCCATGAATCGAATGTACGGCGAGGCCGCCGCGGCCGGGTTCGGAAAGGCTGCCCCATGAGCCCGGGGCCCCGCAAGGCCGCGCCCGCGCCAGCGGCCAAGCCGTTGAAGCGCCCCTCCCAGGCCCGCGCCCGATTCACCGTGCAGGCCATCTACGACGCCTTTGTTCGGATTTGGCAGCGCGATGGCTGGGACGCGCTGACCACGCGCGCCGTGGCCCTGGAAACCGGCATTGCGGTGGGCACGCTGTATGACTATTTCCCCAACAAGGCGGCGCTGCTGTCGGGCTACGTGCGCCACAGCCTCGAAGCGCTGGTGCAGGCGATTGACGAGCAGGCCGCGCAAGCCGCGGGCCTGGACTGGCAGGCGCGGGTGCGGACCCTGGTGCGCCTGACCTGCGGCGTCAACGCGCCGGAACTGCCGTGGTTTGACGCCGGCATGCTGGCGCTGGAGGCCGGCATCGCCGAGCCCAAGCACCACCGGCGCGCGTTCGAGGAACTGTGCGCGGCCTGGGGCCGGGTGCTGGCGGCCTGCACCGATCTGCGCGGCCCGCCGACCTTGAGCGTGATCTCGCCGCTGGTGGTCGCCGTGTGGGGTGGCCGCCGCTATGCGCTGCTGCTGGGCCTTGAAGACACCGCCGCGCGCGAATGGGCCGCGGCCATGGAAAACCTGTGCCTGTCGGCGCTGGCACCCACGCAGCCGATTCAGGCGTCCAGCACCGACGCGTAGACCATCTGCCGGAACAGCGCCCGGTACTCCTCGCGCTGGTTGGGCGCCTGCACCATCAGCACGGCGTACAGACCGTTGGCCGGGTCCACAAAGAATGCGGTGCCGGCCAGCCCGCCCCAGTAGTACAAGCCCACCGGGCCCGGCTCGGCGGATTGCCCCAGGTGGGTGCGCACCGCCACCCCCAGGCCAAAGCCAAAGCCCGGGCCCAGCAGGTCGCGGCTGGCGCCCGGGTTCACGGGAATGGGACCCAGGTGGTCAGCCGTCATGAAATCCACGGTGTGTGGCGCCAGCAGCCGCACATCGCCCACACTGCCGCGCCCGAGCAGGCAGCGCAGGAAGCGCGCGTAATCCGGCGCGGTCGAAAACAGGCCGCCCCCGCCCATGTCCAGCGGCGACGGCGAACTGGCCGAGAAGACGCGCATCGCCACGCCGCCGTCCGGGTCGTGCGCAAAGGGCTCGGCCACGCGGTCAAGCTTGCCGGCCGGCAGGCGAAACGCGGTGTCGGTCATGCCCAGCGGCCCAAAGATGTTCTGCTGCAGCCAGTCGCCCAGGGTCTGGCCCGTCACGACCTCCACCAGGCGGCCCAGCACGTCGGTCGCGCGGCTGTACTCCCAGGCACTGCCCGGCTGCAGCAGCAGGGGCACGGCCGCCAGTTCAGGGATGAATTCGGCATTGGTCTGCTTGCGCGACGCGGCCGCCACCTTGCCCAGCTGCTGATGCAGGGGCGAGGCGCCCAGGAACTCATAGGTCAGGCCGGCGGTGTGGCGCAGCAGGTCCTGCACCGTGGCGGCGCGGCGCACGGGCACCAGGGTCATGCCATCAGGGCCGTCCACGCTGACCTGCTGGTTGGCAAACTCCGGCAGGTAGCGCGACACCGGTTCGCGCAGCAGCACCCGCCCCTGCTCCATGAGCATCAGCACCGCCACCGAGACCAGCGGCTTGGTCATGGAGTAGATGCGGAAGATGCTGTCAGGCGCCATCGGCACGCCGGTTTCAGGGTTCTGCACGCCCAGGCTGGTCACCCAGTCGGGCTGCCCGCCGCGGCCCACGAGCAGCGTGGCGCCGGGCAGGCGCTGGCGGTCCACCTCGGCCTGGAAGGCCTGGGCCAGGCGGTCCAGCCGGTCTGCGCCCAGGCCTTGCGGCGGGCTTGCGCGGTCAGTGGTCCCCCCGCTCATGCGCCGTACCTCTGGCGCGCCAGCGCCGCCCCCGCCGCCAGGGCCTGCAGCTTGGCCACGGCCACCTCGCGGCTCATGGGCGCGAGGCCGCAGTTGGTGCAGGGAATCAGCCGGTGTCTGGGCACAAACTGCAGCGCCGTGCCAATGGTGTCGGCGATCTGCTCAGGCGTTTCGATCTCGTCGCTGGCCACGTCGATCACGCCCACCATCACGTCCTTGCCCTCGAGCAGCTTCATGAGTTCGGGCGGCACATGGGAGTGAAAGCATTCCAGGCTGACCTGCTGGATGCTGCTTTTGGCCAGCGCGGGGAACACGTCTTCATACTGGCGCCACTGTTCGCCCAGCGTGTTCTTCCAGTCCACATTGGCCTTGATGCCATAGCCGTAGCAGATGTGAACCGCCGTGGTGCAGGTCAGGCCCCGGGCGGCGCACTCCAGCGCCTGCACGCCCCAGTCGGCCGCTTCCTTCATGTAGACGTTGAAGGCCGGCTCGTCGAACTGGACGATGTCCACCCCATCGGCCTGCAGCGCCAGCGCCTCCTGGTTGAGCAGCTCGGCAAAGGCCATGGCCATCTTGACCTTGTCGCCGTAGAAGCGGTCGGCCACGGTGTCCACGATGGTCATCGGGCCCGGCAGGGTGAACTTGAGCTTCTTCTTCGTGTGGGCGCGCGCCAGCTGCGCCTCGAACGCATGCACCCGGCCCTTGAGCCTGAGCGGCGCCACCACCTGCGGCACCTGCGCGTCGTAGCGGTTGTTGCGGATGCCCATGGTGACCTTGTTCTCGAAGTCGATGCCTTCGACCTGCTCGAGAAAGCCGTGCACGAAATGCTGGCGCGCCTGCTCGCCGTCACCCACCACGTCCAGGCCCGCATCTTCCTGAGCCTTGATCCACAACAGCGTGGCATCGGCCTTGGCCTGGCGCAGCTCGTCGCCCTGGGCTTTCCACTGGGGCCAGAGCTTTTGCGTTTCGGCCAGCCAGGCGGGTTTGGGCAGACTGCCTGCCATCGCGGTCTCGAACATGAATGACGTCTCCTTTTTTGGGTCACTCAGGATAACGCGAACTCGCGGGCCGTGTGGCGGCGGTGGAGCCTGGAATCAGGCAAGAACCCGTTGCATCGTCACGGTCAGGTCTGCAGCGCCGACGGGTCTGCCCCGGCATCTGACGGCGCAGCCGCGGCACCTTCCGCCGCCACGGTAGTGCGCAGCCACCGTGCGAAGCTCTGCACCACAGGTTCCTCCAAGCGCCCTGGGGCCACAAACAGGCTGTAGCCCCGCGCCCCGCTGTCCTGGAACGGGTGGGCCAGCGCCAGCTCGCCGGACCGCAGTTCTCGTTCCACAAAGTAATGCGGCACCAGGCCAATACCCAGGTCCGCTCGGACCGCTTCGACCAGCATCGAAAACAGGTCAAAGCGATGCCCACCCAGGGGGTGGCCTGGAGTGCGGGCGATGCCCGCGCGACTGAGCCACTCGTCCCACGCGCCCAGGCGCGAACTGAGCTGCAGCAGCGGCACGGCACGGAAATCGCCGCGCTGCATGGCGCGCCGATAAAGAGACTGCGGCGCGCACACGGCGACACACACCTCGGGCATCAACGGCGAGGGCGTCACGCCAGGCCAGGCGGCATCGTCGTACTGCACGGCCACATCAAACGGAACCTCCGCCATGTAGCTCTGCGTGGGGTACACCTGCAGGTGCAGGCTAAAGCCCTTGTTCATGGCAAGAAACGCGGGCAGACGAGGCAGCAGCCAGCGCTCGGCAAACACAGGCACGCAACCCACCAGCAACCGCATGCCGTCTGGCCGCTGGGCCATGGCTTCGAGTGTGTGGTTCTGCAGGCGCAGCAGATCGCCCACGACCTGCGCATGGTAGCGGCGCCCCACCTCGGTGAGCGTGGAGCCGCGTGCTCCGCGCCGTACCAGTTGCAGGCCCAGCTGGCTCTCCAGCTGTCGCAGTTGCTGGCTGACCGCGCTGTGGGTGATGCACAGTTCTTCGGCGGCCTTGCCCACACCGTGATGGCGTGCAACGGCGTCAAAAACAAGCAGGGCGCGGGTGCTGGGAATATGTCGGCGCATGTAAGAAAAACTGTTGGCTTGGTAGATTAAAGCAAACCCGGCGGGTGGCAAACGAATCAAGAATGGCGTCGCGCATCGCGCAATTGGCCGCGCCGCGCAGAACGATGGTCAGGCTTTGCCGCTTTCTCACCTTTCCCTTTTTTCCCATGAAAAATCCTGCTTTCACCCTCCGCCTCACACCCCTTGCCATAGCCGCGGCACTAGCTGCAGCCACCCTGCTGGGCAACACCACGCATGCCCAGGGCGCCGTCGCTCCCACCCCCACCACGCTGCGCCCCGCAGTGGAGCAGGCGTACTCGCAACTCATGGCGGCACCACAGATCCAGCAATTGCTGGAGGCCGTGAAAGCCGACCATGAACGGACAATACAAGACCTGACGATGCTGACCGAGATCGAAGCCCCGCCGTTCAAGGAGCAAAAGCGCGCGGAAGCCTTTCTGGCGCGCCTGAAGGCGCTGGGGCTGAGCAACGCGGCCATTGACGCCGAAGGCAATGTGGTGGGCGTGCGCAAGGGCACGGGCAGCGGGCCCAAGCTGGTGATATCGGCTCACCTGGACACCGTGTTTCCCGCAGGCACCGACGTGAAGGTGAAAGAGCGGGATGGCAAGCTGCATGCCCCCGGCATCTCGGACAACACGCGGGGTCTGGCCGTGCTGCTGTCCTGGCTCAAGGTACTCAACGACCAGAAGATTGCCACCGTGGGCGACCTGGTGTTCGTGGGCAACGTGGGCGAAGAAGAGTTGGGGAACCTGCGCGGCATGAAGCACCTTTTCAGGGAGCACCTGGACATCGACGGTCTGGTGGCGCTGGAGCCCGCGCCCGACGGCACGGTGCTGGTGCTGGGCACGGGCAGTCACCGTCATGAGGTCACCTTCAAGGGCCCCGGTGGACACAGCTACGCGGCGTTTGGTCAGGTGCCCAGCGCCATCCATGGCATGGGCCGCGCCATTGCCAGGATCGCCGAGATCCGCACACCCGTGAGCCCCAAGACCACCTTCACGGTCGGTACCGTGGGTGGTGGAACATCGGTCAACACCATCGCGCCCGATGCCCGCATGGCCGTGGACATCCGCTCCGACGAAATGGCCCCGATGCTGGCCACCGAAAAACAGGTGCTCAGCGCCGTGGACAGCGCGGTGGCCGAAGAAAATGCACGCTGGGGCGTGAACACACTGAGTGCATCGACCAAGCTGATTGGCGACCGCCCCGGTGGTCGCACGCCAGCGGATTCGGTCATTGTGGAAGCCGCCGTGCGCGCCAATACCGCATTTGGCCGCAAAACCGTGCTGGGCGGCGCCAGCACCGATGCCAATGTGCCCATGTCGCTGGGCATCCCCGCGATCGTGATCGGCGGCGGGGGCAGGACAGGCGGCTTTCACGCGTTGTCCGAATGGATCGACCTGACAGATGGCTGGAAGGGAGCTCAGTCCTCGCTGATCACGGTGCTCGGGCTGGTGGGCGTGCAGGGCGTGAGCGCACCGCTGCTGGACAAGCGCGCGCCACGCGCGAAATAGACGGCCACCAGGTCAAGCCGCATGGGCCCGCGCCGCGGCTGGATCGCGCCAAGACCTCACCATCTCCCCGCGCCTCGAACGCATGCACCCGGCCCTTGAGCCTGAGCGGCGCCACCACCTGGGGCACCTGCGCGTCGTAGCGGTTGTTGCGGATGCCCATGGTGCAGCCGCAGCGGGGCCGGGCGGCGCCCGGCCCGCTGGCAGATCAGCGCTTGGGCTTCTTCTTGGCCGCCTGGGCGTTGCCAAACATGAAGCTGAAACCCGAGGCCGTGGTGCTCTGGCTTTGGGCCGTGGTGGCAAAGGAGTGGCAGCCCAGGCAACTGTTGCCCTGGGTTTGCATGAAGGTCTCCAGTACCGGGTTGACCAGCGTGGCCGTGCTCACCGTGCCGGCCGACAGCGGCGTGGTGGCCGGCACCGGGCTGGTGAGCGTGAGCGCCGTGGGCGACCACTGGGTGTCCACCATGGCGTAGTACTGCCAGGGCCCGCTGGGGTTGCCCTCGACCATGATTTTCTGCGCCTTGACGTTGACGCTGGCGGCCTGCGGGTCGTCAGGGAACACCTGGGTCACCTGCGTCGGGTTGGTGCCCGAGGTATTGGCCGGCGTGCTGCTTGCCGGGTTGTAGAAGGTGTGGGTGCCCGGGGCCGTGGTGCCCGCCAGGGGTGCGTTGTCCACCTGGTAGAAGGTGGCCCACATGCCCGCGCTGTTGGGGCCGCCGGCCGCAAACACATGCAGGCCCACCAGCCCCACGGTCACCGTGCTGCCCGCGCCCGAGGTGGACGGCAGGTAACCCGGCGCGGTGTGGAAGCGGCCCGAAGATGCCTCCGTGGAGGTCAGCACCTTCCAGGCCGCCTTGACCTCGATCGCCCCCATGGGCAGCACGATGTTCTTCTTCGCGGCGTAAGCCACCTGGCTGCTGGCGTTGTAGAGCTTGTTCTTCACGATGTAGTCGAACTGCGCCTTGTTCATCGCCACGTCGTAATACACCGGGTTGCCCTGCTGGTCGTAGAGCACATAGCCATCGGCCTGCTCGATCTGGTCCAGCGGCACCGGCGCGTTGCGCAGGCCATGGCCGGCCTGCAGCAGCGAGGCGACCCGCTTGGAGACCTTGGAAGTGCGCGTGAGAACGCGCAGGCGCCCTGCCGCGGCCTGGGTTGCCAGTGCCTTGGGCATGGCTGAGCGCATCACCCCCTGGCTCCACGGGCTTGGGGTCGCGCCGTTGGGCAGAAACACCTGCTCTTCGGTCTTGAAGGTTTCCCACACCGTGGCGCCCGGGGCGCCAAACTGGGCGCTGGTGTCGGGCACGCCGCGCACTCCCTTCTTGGCGGGCCAGTTGAGGTAGAAAAACGTCTGCCACATCGCGCAATCGGCGCCGGGGTTGGTGAACTCGGCATTGCTGAGCATGGGAACAGGCTGCAGCTTGATCATCATCGGGCCAAAGCCGCCGCAGGCGAAGCTGGGGACGGTGGTGGTGCCTGCAGCCATCGCCGGGGCGGCCAGGCCCAGGCCGGCCAGCAGGCCCAGCGTGAGCCAGGCGCGACGGGCATGACGCATGCCCTCGTGAAAGATGAGATGTTTCATCATGGTTTTCCTCTCTGCTTTATGAAGGGTCCGTGATCACGGGCGCCCGCCCGCACCACGAATCCAGCATAGGAGAAAGACCGGCGATATCCCAGCCCCACCCTGTCAACCTTGACAGGGTGGCCGCTGTCAGCACCCCACCCATAATCACGCCATGCCCCCTCCAACCCCCACCACAAACAGGCCCCGGGTCCTCATCGTCGGCTGCGGCTTTGGCGGCCTGGAAGCCGCCCGTGCACTGCGCGGCGCAGCCGTTGACGTGACCCTGATCGACAGGACCAACCACCACCTGTTCCAGCCCCTGCTCTACCAGGTGGCCACGGCCGGACTGTCGGCCCCGGCCATCGCGGCGCCCATTCGCCACCTGTTTCGGCGGCAGTCCAACCTGACCACGTTGCTGGGCGAAGTCACCGCCATCGACGCGGTTTCCAGGTCGGTGACGCTGCGTGACGGCAGCTCCCTGCCCTGGGACCACCTGATCGTGGCCGCGGGGGCCACGCACAGCTACTTTGGCCGCGACGACTGGGCGCCCTTCGCGCCCGGCCTCAAGACGCTGGACGATGCCTTTGAGATCCGCCGCCGCATCCTGCTGGCCTTTGAAGCCGCCGAGAAGGAAGACGACCCCGACCGGCGCGCTGCCTGGCTGAACTTTGTGGTGGTCGGCGCCGGGCCCACCGGCGTGGAGATGGCCGGGACCCTGGCCGAAATCGCACGCCACACGCTGCCCGGCGAGTTCCGCCGCATCGACCCGGCCAGCGCCAAGGTGATCCTGCTGGAAGGCGGCTCGCGCGTGCTGCAGGCCATGCCGCCAGCCCTGAGCCAGCGCGCGCTGGAGCAACTGGAGAAGCTGGGGGTCGAGGTGCGGCTCAATGCACGGGTCACAGCCATCGACGAAGCGGGGTTGAGGGTCGAATCGGCCGGGAGTCCAGGACTGGCGGCCACTGACAGCTATCAAATCAGTAGCAAATGCATGGTCTGGGCGGCCGGCGTGGCGGCCTCGCCGCTGGGCCGCGAGCTGGCGCAGGCCACCGGCTGCGAGACCGACCGCGCGGGCCGGGTGCGGGTGGCGCCCGACCTGAGCCTGGCCGGTCACCCGGGCATCAGCGTGATCGGCGACCTGGCCAGCGCCAGCAGCCACGCACCGGGCAAGGCGCCCACCCCGGTGCCAGGCGTGTCACCGGCCGCCAAGCAGATGGGGCGGGCCGCCGCCGCCAACATCCTGCGCCGGCTGCGCGGCGAAGAGGCGCGGGCATTCCACTATGCCGACTACGGCAACCTGGCGACCATCGGCCGCAACTCCGCCGTGGTGGACCTCAGCTCACCCGTGGGCCCGGTGCGCTTCAGCGGCTACCCGGCCTGGCTGTTCTGGCTGTTTGCCCACGTGTATTTCCTGATCGGCTTTCGCAACCGGCTGGTGGTGCTGATGGACTGGGCCTGGGCCTACTGGAGCTTTGCGCGCTACGCGCGCGTGGTCACGGGCATGGCGACCCCGAAGGAGCCGGCCGCGCCTGTTCAGTAGCCAGTAGTCAGTAGTGCGGCGGGCGTTCGTCCAGCAGGCTACGGAACTCACTCGCCCCAGAACCCTGCTGCTGGGCCTTGAGCTGGCCCAGCTGCTGCACCAGCAGGTCGATCTGCTCCTGCTGGCGAACAATCACCTGGTTGAGCTCGTCCACCAGGTCTTCGGTGAAGCTGGCCTTGATTTCCAGCTCGGTCAGGCGGCGGTCGGTGTCGGTCTGCGCGGTCATGGCGCTATTGGACACGAAAGCGGCGCCCGTGCGCCGCGGGGCCTGAAGGCCCGTGGACAGGCCTCAGATGCCGAGCAGCTTCTTGGCTTCGCCCAGCGCCTTCATGGAGTCGTCATGCTTGCCCGCCTTGTGAAAGGCTTCGCCGTCGGCACGCAGCTTGGTGACCTTGGCCGACACGTCCTTGGACAGGGCTGGCTTGGTGGCGAGCTTGGCATCGATGGCCTTCATTTCATTGGGGCAGTTGTGCGCCAGCGCCACACCGCTGGCAGCAAACAGGGCGATGGAAGCCACAACAGAAATCAGTGTGCGCATGGCAGTCTCCAATCCAATTGAGGGAAGGGCCCCAATTTAGCGCAAACACACGCCCAGGTCACGCCCACGTCACGCCGCAAGGCAAAGAAACGCAGTCGATGCCCCATGCCGAATTCAGTGCAGCGTGTTTTCCATGATCTGGTGCACTTGCTCCCCCAGGTCCTTCGATGGAATGATCACCATCTGCTTGCCACCAATTTCTGCCGAGTAGCGTGACGCCTCGCTGGCGTGCTGATAGGCCTCGCCGAGCCGGACAATCAGTTTCCCGACCTCGATCTGCGACAGATTGTGTTCGCCAGCAAAGTCCTTGAGGCTGGTCACTTCGCCATCATGAAGCCACGCGATGCCGAAGTTGCCCGGCGGCTTGCCGAGGAAAACAAAGGCCTCATGCTCGGCGGGAACCACTTCCAGGTGGCCGGATACCTTGTGCGCCAGTTCCTCAAGCGGCGCTTTGACTTCATCGAGTTTGACCATCGTCTCGCCCCCGGCCGGCAGCGGCGGATAGTCAACCTTGCCGCCAAAAATCTTGTCCAGGAATCCCATGCTGTTCTCCTTTCAGAAGAGTTCAAGAGAGGCTGGCAACTGTTCACCATGTTGCAGCAAAGACAGCTCGCCAGAAACATTGACCTTAGGGCAGAAGCCCACTCATTTCAAATCACGGTTACTGGAGCACCTGCCCGTTGGCGCCTTCCACTCAGCCCACAGGCTGACGGAAACTCGCCCACGCAGCCTCTGTTGGCGTGGTGCCCGCCCCCGGCAACTGCGGCAGCCTGAAGTGCCCGTCCACCACGGTGGCCGGATCGGTGAAGCAGTCCTTGATCCAGGGGATGTATTCCAGCACCTGCACCGCCGGGTGGGCATAGCTCAGGTGCACGTGCACCTGGCTCATGTCGCCGGCATGCGGCGCCACGGGCAGGCGGTGGCTGTGCGCGGTTTCGCAGACGCGCAGCACCTCGGTCAGGCCGCCCATGCGCGTCACGTCGGGCTGCACCCAGTGGATGGCGTTCTGGTGGAAGAACTCGGCAAAGGCGTCCTGCGTGTACAGCTGCTCGCCCAGCGCCACCGGGATGCGTGTGGCGCGCGCCAGCTCGGCATGGCCCTTCACATCGTCGTACCACAGCGGCTCTTCAAACCAGTACAGGTCCAGCGGCTCGGCGCCGCGGCAAAAGCGCAGGCAGGTGGGCAGATCCCATTTGCCGTTGCCGTCAACCGCCAGGGTCACGTCGGGGCCGATGGCGTGGCGCACGGCGGCCAGGCGGCGCAGGTCGCGCTCCACGGTGCTGCCCACCTTGACCTTGATGCCGGTGTAGCCGTCGTCCACGGCGCGCTTTGCGCCCTCCACCAGCTTGTCGTCGGCAATGCTGAGCCAGCCAATATCGGTGTTGTAGGCCCGCACCTTGTCGCGCACCTGGCCGCCCAGCAGCTTCCACAGCGGCATGCCCGCGGCCTTGGCCTTGAGGTCCCACAGCGCGACGTCAATGGCGGCCTGGGCCAGCGTGGTGATGCCCGCGCGGCCCACCCACTGCAGCGCCGGGTTGCGCGCGAGCTTGAGCCACAGGCGGTTGACGTCATGCGCGTCTTCGCCGATCAACAAGGGCGCATGGCAGGTTTCGATGCAGCGGGTGATGAGCTGGTCGCTGGGCAAATGGGAGTGGGTGCCGGTGAAGCCGTAGCCGCTCAGGCCGTTGTCGGTGTCGATCCTGGCGCCCACCACGCCCCAGTGGCTGATGGTGTGGGTGCTGTCGGCGATCTGGCTGCCCGTCACCGGCACATGCAGGATGAAGGGCGCCACGGAGGTGATGTTCAAAGCGGTCTCCTTGTTGTGAATTGATTGTGCCGCGAACGCCGCAGCCGCGCTAAGCTGCGCCCATGAAAATCACGCTCCAGCACCCTGTACGCACCCTGTTGACCGGCGCCCTGGCGCTTCTGCCCCTGGCGGCCACCGCGCTGGTGCTGGCCTGGATCTTCCGGTTTCTCAGCGCCTGGCTCGGGCCTGAGAGCGTGTTCGGCCGGTTTCTGACCTTTGTGGGCCTGGGCGTCACGCAGTCCGAGGCGGTGGGTTACCTGCTGGGCGTCGTGCTGCTGGTGGCCTGTGTCTATGTCTTTGGCCTGCTGGTCGAGGCCGGGCTGCAGCGCGGCATGGCCCGGCTGCTTGACGCGCTGGTCAGGCGCATCCCCGTGGTGCGCACCATCTACGACGTGATCCAGAAACTGGTGGCCCTGCTGGCCCACAAGGACGAGGGCGCGGCGCGGTCCATGAGCCCGGTCTGGCTGCACTTTGGCGGCAAGGACTCGGGGCAGTCCACAGCGGTGCTGGGGCTGCTGTCCACCGCCCAGCCCGTGATGCTGGGCGGCAAGCCCTATGTGGGGGTGCTGGTACCCACCGCGCCAGTGCCCGTGGGCGGCGGCCTGCTGTATGTGCCGCCTGAGTGGGTCGAGCCGGCCCAGGTGGGCATGGAGGGCCTGACCAGCATCTATGTGTCGATGGGGGTCACCTCGGGCCAATACCTGGACAAGGCTGATTCCGGGCCGGTCTGAGCCCAGCGGCTTCAGGCGGCGCCGCGGCCCTTCTGGCTTTCAAAATAAACCACCTTGCGGGCGCGCTGCACGTCGCCCAGCGGCCGGTGGGCGGCCAGCGCCTGCCACGGGTCAATCACCGTGGCCTCGACACGCTGGGCCAGCGACTGGCCATCGACCCCGGCCGTGTCCTGGGTAGGCAGCGTCAGGCGCGCCACGGTCACATACGGGGTGGGCCAGTTGACGGACGCGTCCTCGATCGGGGTCACGGCCTCGCTGACCCAGGGCTGCAGTTGCAGGTCCCAGTTCAATGCCTGCCGGGCCAGGCGGGCGCTGAAGTCAGCGTTCCAGTCCTTGTTGGCGCCCGGCGTGGGCGAGCCATTGGCCTCGTGGGGCACCAGCCGCACGCGCGCCGCGTAGGGGCCGTTGGCCATGGGCACGGCGCTGAACATTTTCTCGGTGGCAAAGCCGGTGAACGGTTTGCCGGCCATCCGGGCCAGCTTGGCCAGTTGCGCCGGCAGGCCGAACACGCCGTAGCGCTTGACGACGTGCTTGAGCAGCGACCCGTTGCCCCAGGACGCGGCCTCGACAAAGTCCACAAACTCGGCGCTGCCCTTGAAGGCGAACGCTTCCTGGTTGATCAGGGTGAAGTCCTGGCTCTTGGCGGGGCCGTTGCCCAGCGCCGAGTCGCCCTGCACGCCCAGCACGCGGAAGGCAAAGCCCCGGATGTCGGGCATGCTGTCGCGGGCCTTGTCCAGCCCCCCATTGGACAACCGGACCCACACCTCATGGGTTCCCGGCTCGCTGAACAGGCCCTGCGCCGCCCAGGCCGGCAAGTCGCCCAGCACCTGCAGCGTGCCCTGGGCCGCCGTGAGCTGCTTGCGGTGCAATGTGCGCCCGGGGCCATAGCGCTCGGACTTGCGCTGCTGGATGGCCGCGAACCGCCGCCCCGCCTCGGCATGGCGCTGCGCCTCGTCGGGCGCAATGGTTTCCTGCCAGCCGGTGCCGGGTGCGTCGCTCATGATCAGCCTTTCTGCTCTTCTTCCTGCAGGGTGCGCCACATCACCTTGCCGCTGCCGCTCTTGGGCAGGGCGTCCACAAACTGCACGATGCGCGGCACCTTGTACACCGCCATATTCTCGCGGCACCAGGCCACGATGTCTTCCTCGCTGACCTGGCCCTTGTGGCTTTGTCGCAGCACCACCACAGCCTTGACGCTCTCGCCGCGGTAGCTGTCCCGGGTCGAAATGACGCAGGCCTCCTGGATGGCGGGGTGGCGGAACATCAGCGCCTCCACCTCGGCCGGCCAGACCTTGAAGCCGCTCGCGTTGATCATGCGCTTGAGCCGGTCGGTGATGAAGAAGTAGCCGTCTTCGTCCACGCGCCCCAGGTCACCCGAGCGGAAGAAGCGCTTGCCTTCCAGCTCGATGAAGGCGGCGGCGGTGGCATCGGGCCGCTTCCAGTAGCCCTGGAAGATTTCGGGCCCATGCATGATGATTTCGCCCTGCTCACCCGCGGGCATTTCCTGCAGCGTCTCGGGATCGACCACACGCGCGTCGGTGCTCATGAACGGAATACCCAGGCATTGCTGCTTGGGGTGGTCGGGCGGGTTGCTGTGGCTGGGCGCCGCGGTTTCGGTCAGGCCATAGCCTTCGATGTAGCGCAGGCCGTAGTTATCGAAGAGGCGCTGGGCCACGGCCTGCGGCATGGCCGCGCCGCCACCGCCGATATGGACCAGGCTGCTCAGGTCGTACTGGTCAAAGTTCGGGCTGCCCAGCAGGTCAATCACCATGGTGGGGATGTTGGTCCAGGTGGTGACGCGGTAGCGCGAGATCAGCTTGCCCGCGAGGTCACGGTCCCAGCGCGGCATCATCACCAGCGTGCTGCCGGTGTAGACGTTGGCATGCATCAGGCTCACCATGCCCGTGATGTGGAACATCGGCACCACCATCAGCGTGATGTTCTCGGGCGAGGCATTGCCCCACAGGCTGCTGGCCATGGCGTTGTGCATGATGCTGGCGTGCGTGTGCATGCAGCCCTTGGGCAACCCGGTGGTGCCGCTGGTGTAGGGCAGGATGGCCAGGTCCTGCGGGCCCACCACGGGCTGCGGCGCCGGGGCCTCGCTGGCAATCGCATCGGTCCAGGCATGCACCTGGCCCCCAGCCAAAGCCGGCAAGGGGTGGCGCGTGAGCAACCAGTCACTCCAGGCCGGCGGCATGTCCGCCGGCGCTTCATCGCCGCCCGGCATGCAGTCGGTGAACTGCGTGACGATCAGGTGGGCCAGCCGCTCGGCCGGTGCCAGCGCGTCGCTGGCCTTGACCAGCTCGGCCGCGAGGTCGCCGGTGGTGATGGCAACTTTGGCATCGGGGTCGGTGACGTAGTGCTTGAGCTCCTCGGCGCGGTTCATCGGGTTGACCGGGACCACCACGGCGTTGGCGCGCAGGATCGCAAAGTGCGCGATCACCAGCTGCGGGCAGTTCTGCATGTTGAGGATCACACGGTCGCCCTTGCCCACGCCCAGCGCCTGCAGATGCGCGGCAAGCCGCTCGGCCTGCCGCGCCACTTCTGCATAGTGGAACTCGCGGCCAAAAAAGATCACGGCCGGCTTGTCCGGATAGCGCCGCGCGCTGATGGCCATGTTGTCCCACAAGGGCGTGCGGGGCGGTGAAATGCTGTGGGGAAGGCGCTTGGGCCAGAACTTGTGATGGGGGCGCGACATGGGGTCTCCTGGGTGGGCGCCAGCCTAACGCGCCCCTTTGTTGCACCGCATCAGGGAAGCCCCGCAGGGCGTCACCTTGGCGACCCCCGGGGATGCACCAGCCTGAGCCTCCTTCGTGGTGCATCCGGCCCGCCCGGCTACGGGAAATCACCCAGATTGGTGCGCAAATCTTGTATACCAGTGGCACGACAACTGCTATACATTGAGGCCATGGCCACCTCCGCAGACATCAGCGACCGCATCATCGAAGCCGTGATGGCCCAGAAGCTGCCGCCTGGCTCCCGGCTGGGCGAGCAGCAGCTGGCCATGCTGTTTGACTGCAGCCGCACCATCGTGCGGGAGGCACTCACCCGGCTCGCGGTGCGCGGCATCGTCACCGTGAGCGCGCGCCGTGGCTGGTACGTGATCGAACCGTCGCAGGACGAGGCGCGCGAGGCCTTCGAGGCCCGGCGCGTGATCGAGCTGGGCCTGATCCGCAGCATGAAGAGCGTGGACAAGGCCGCCATCAAGCAGCTCAAGGCCCACCTGGCGCGCGAGAAGGCGGCGGTCAAGGGCACCGACGTGGGCGCGCGCAGCTACCTGCTGGGCGACTTTCATGTGTGCCTGGCCGAGTGCCTGGGCAACAGCCTGCTGGCCGACACGCTGCGCGACTTCACCGCGCGCACCACCCTCATTGCCATGCTCTACCAGAGCTCGCACGACGCGGCGCAGTCGTGCGAGGAACACGTGCAGATTGTGGCTGCGCTCGAAAAAAACGACCTCGCCCTGGCCGAAAAGCTGATGTCGCGCCACATTGGCACCGTGCAGGCCGCGCTGCGCCTGCAGACCACCACCGACCCGCTGGCCCATCTGCGCGAGGCATTGGCCCCGATGGCCCGCCCTGGCAAGCCGCTGGCAGGTGCGGCACAAGACTTGCATACAAGTTCCCGCAAGCCCTCGGGCCCCGGCCGCCGCAAGAAGGCCGATCCCCCTGACGAACCTTCCACCTACCTAGGAGCCCTGTTATGAAACTCAGCAAACGTCAACTCACCCTGGGCCTGGCCACCGCCGCCCTGCTGGCCAGCGCCGGCGTGCACGCGCAAACCGCGCTGGACGACGTGATGAAGGCCAGGAAGATCACCATCGCCATTCCCACCGACTTCCCGCCGTATGGCTTTGTGGGCACCGACCTCAAGCCCCAGGGCCTGGACGTGGACATGGCCAACTACATTGCCGCCAAGCTGGGCGTGGCCATTGAACTGGCCCCCGTCACCAGCGCCAACCGCATCCCCTACCTGCAGACCAAGAAGGCTGACCTGGTGATCTCCACCCTGGGCAAGAACGCCGAGCGCGAGAAGGTGATTGACTTCACCGCCGCCTACTCGCCGTTCTTCCAGGCCGTGTTTGCCGCCAAGACCCTGCCCATCAAGAGCTTTGCCGACCTGGCCGGCAAGTCGGTGGGCGTCACGCGCGGCGCCATTGAAGACCAGGAGCTCACCAAGCTGGCCCCCGCCAGCGCCGACATCAAGCGCTTCGAAGACAACAACGCCACGGTGTCGGCCTTCGTGTCGGGCCAGACGCAGCTGATCGCCACCGGCGCCTCGGTGGCCGGCAACATGATGGGCAAGAACCCGCAACTGGGCGCCGAGTACAAGCTGCTGCTCAAGGACAGCCCCAACTTCATTGGCGTGGCCAAGGGCGAGGACAAGCTGCGCCTGAAGGTCAACGAGATCATTGCCGAGGGGAAGAAGAGCGGTGACATCGACAAGATGGCCATGAAGTGGCTGGGCCGCCCCGCCGGCGATCTGCCGAACTGAAAAATATCCGTTCGGGCTGAGCCTGTCGAAGCCCTTCGACGGGCTCAGGGCGAACGGAGTTTCCAAGACGAACGGGGTTTCCAGGGCGAACGGGGCTTCCCATGAACATCACACTCGACTTCGGTGCCGTGCTGGCCCAGTGGCCGCTGCTGGTCAAGGGCGTGGCCTGGACGGTGGGGCTCACGGCCATTTCGGCGGTGATCGGCGTGGCGCTGGGCATTGCCTGCGCCTGGGCGCGGGTGCATGGCGCCACTTGGCTCAAGTGGCTGGCCGGCGCCTATGTGGAGCTGATCCGCAACACGCCCTTCATCGTGCAGCTGTTCTTCGTGTTCTTTGGCCTGCCGGCGGCGGGCGTCAAGCTCTCGCCCGAGGCGGCGTCCATCATCGCCATGGTGATCAACCTGGGGGCCTATGCGGCCGAGATCATCCGCGCCGGCATCGAGGCCACGCCGCGCGGGCAGATCGAGGCGGCGCTCAGCCTCGCGCTGACGCGGGCCCAGGTGTTCATGCGCGTGGTGCTGCCACCGGCGCTGAAGAAGGTATGGCCTTCGCTGGTGAGCCAGATCATCATCGTGATGCTGGGCTCGGCGGTCTGCGGCCAGATCTCGACGCAGGAACTGAGCTACGCCGCCAACCTGATCCAGAGCCGCAACTTCCGCGCGTTTGAAGCCTTCATCATTGCCACGGCGATCTACCTGGCGCTGTCGGTGGGCGTGCGCCATCTGCTGAACTGGCTGGGCCCGCGCTTCCTGTTCGGCCGTTCGACAGGTTCACGGTGAACGGAGTCCCGCATGGTTGATTTTTCTGTCTGGGACATCTTCCGCAACCTGCTGCTGGCCGCGCGCTGGACGGTGGTGCTGTCACTGATCGCCTTCATCGGCGGCGGGCTGGTGGGTCTGGCCCTGCTGGTGGCCCGGCTGACCCGATCGCCCTGGGCCGACCGGCTGGTGGGCGGGTATGTGCAGCTCTTCCAGGGCACGCCGCTGCTGATGCAGCTGTTTCTGGCCTATTTCGGCATCGCGCTGTTTGGCGTCAAGACATCGGCCTGGGTGGCGGCCTCGGTGGCGCTGACGCTGTACACCAGTGCCTTCCTCACCGAAATCTGGCGTGGCTGCGTGGCGGCCATCCCCAAGGGCCAGTGGGAGGCCGCGCAAAGCCTGGCGCTGAATTTTGGCGAACAGCTGCGCTACGTGGTGCTGCCCCAGGCCACGCGCATTGCCATCCCGCCGACAGTCGGCTTCCTGGTGCAGGTGATCAAGGGCACGGCGCTGGCCTCGGTCATCGGCTTCATCGAACTCACCAAGGCCGGCACCATGATCACCAACGCCACCTTCAAGCCCTTTCTGGTCTACAGCTGCGTGGCCCTGCTGTACTTTGCGCTGTGCTTTCCGATCAGCCTGTACGCCAAAACCCTCGAGAGGAAGATGCGATGAACCCCATCGTGGAAATCACCGCGCTGCGCAAGTCGTATGGCGCCAATGAAGTGCTCAAGGGCATCGACCTGAAAGTGACCCCCGGCGAGGTCATCGCCATCATCGGCAAGAGCGGCTCGGGCAAGAGCACGCTGCTGCGCTGCATCAACGGACTGGAAGAGTTCCAGGACGGCGCGCTCTCGGTGGACGGCAAGAAGCTGCTGTATGACAACCCCGCCGCCATGCGCGAGCTGCGCCAGCGCGTGGGCATGATCTTCCAGAGTTTCAACCTGTTCCCCCACCTCACGGTGGGCCGCAACATCATGCTGGCGCCAACCCTGGTCAAAAAGAAGGACCCGGCGGCGGCGGCCGAGCAGGCCCGCAAGCTGCTGGCCCGCGTGGGCCTGGGTGAAAAATTTGACGCCACACCCGACCAGTTGTCGGGCGGCCAGCAGCAGCGCGTGGCGATTGCGCGCGCCCTGGCCATGGAGCCCGCCGTGCTGCTGTGTGACGAGATCACCAGCGCGCTGGACCCGGAACTGGTGGGCGAAGTGTTGCGCGTGGTGGAGAGCCTGGCCGACGAGGGCATGACCCTGCTCATGGTGACCCACGAGATGAGTTTTGCCCGCAAGGTCAGCGACCGCGTGATCTTCATGCACCAGGGCCGCGTGCATGAAATGGGACCGCCCGCCGAGATCTTCGGCAGCCCGCAGACGCCCGAACTGCAGCAGTTCCTGTCCTCGCTCAACGATTGAGGGCGCCGCAGCCAGGGCATGACCGGCAACCCCGGCGGGTGCAAGGCTGGCGCGTCGTACCCTGGCCCATCCCCGCCGCGTCCGGCAGAATCACGCCATGACCGCACAGCCCGAAACTTCCGCCCCCTGGCGAAATTGCTCTTTTTTCAATAGCGCCCTGTGCAAGCGAGCCGCGGGCTGGATGGCTTTTTCACTGATGGCTTTGGCGGCCGTGCCGGCACAGGCACTGGACCTGCAAGGCCACCGCGGCGCGCGCGGACTGGCGCCCGAAAACACCCTGCCCGCGTTCGAGCGCGCGCTGGAAATCGGCGTGACCACACTGGAACTGGACATCGGGGTGACGGCCGACAACGTGGTGGTGATTTCGCACAACCCCTCGCTGGACCCGGCGCTCACGCGCGATGCCTCGGGCCACTGGCTCAGCGCCAAGGGCCCCAGCATCCGCTCGCTCACGCTGGCCCAGTTGCAGACCTACGACGTGGGACGCATCAACCCCGACAGCGCCTATGCGAGGACCTTTGCGACGCAGCAACCGGTTGACGGCACCCGCATTCCCACGCTGGCGGCGCTGTTCGAGCGGGTCAAGGCGCTGGGGGGCACCGACGTGCACTTCAACATCGAAACCAAGATTTCGCCGGCCCAGCCCGAGGAAACCGTCAATCCCGAGCGCATGGCCCGCGCGCTGCTCAACGTGGTGCGCGAAGCGGGCATGCTCAAGCGCGTGACCATCCAGAGCTTTGACTGGCGCACGCTGCAGATCGTGCAGGGCTTCGAGCCCGGCATCCCCACGGTGTACCTGAGCATCCAGACCGCCAACACCGACAACATCCGCGATGGCGCCTGGACCGCGGGCTTTCGCATCGCCGACCATGGCAGCGTGCCGCGCATGGTCAAGGCCGCGGGCGGGGCCGTGTGGTCGCCCAATGGCGGCGCCGTGACCGAGGCACTGGTCAAGGAGGCCCAGGGCCTGGGCCTGAAGGTCATCCCCTGGACCATCAACAACCCCGCCGACATGGAGCGCCTCATGGGATGGGGCGTGGACGGCCTCATCACCGACTACCCCGACCGCCTGCGCGAACTGATGCAAAAGCGCGGCCTGCCCCTGCCCCGGGCGCTGAAGAACTGAAGGCCGTGCCGGCATGACGCAGGCGCTTGACGACATCCAGACCGCCCTGACCGCGCTGCGCGCCGGCAGCCTGGGCGTGCAGCCCTTCAGCGCCCGCGCACGCGGGCAACAGGCCTTGCTCGACAGCCTGCCGCCCCGCTACGGCCTGGTGCTGGCCGACCTGCTGGACCGCCTCGAGTCCAGCGCGCTGTTCAGCGAGGAAAGCTGCTCGTTCAGCCAGAGCGGCCTGCTGGACAACCTGCAGCTGTGGATCGACAAGGCGCGCGACCAGCTCGCCCGCGCCTGATGCACCCCTGCCCCTGACAGGCACACCCAGCCTCTGCTACACGTGCCGCGTGACCCGCGCAGCGCGGCGCGGCGGCCGGAAGGCATCGGCCCGCTCGTGCAGCGCCTCGATGATGTGACAGCGTGCATCGCTGCCGTCGCAGCGGTTGCGCAGCGCCTGCAGGTCTTTTTCCAGCGCACGCAGCTCGGCCAGCCGCTCGCGCACATGGCCCAGGTGTTCGTCCAGCGCCTGGCTCGCCCGGGCGCAGTCGGCCTTGCGCCGCAGGTCCAGCCCCAGCAGGGTGCGGACTTCGTCCAGTGACATGTCCATGGCCCGGCACAGGCGGATGAAGCGCAGCTGGTGCACGTCCTGGTCGCTGTAGAGCCGGTAGTCGTTGTCGCCCCGGGCCTGCGGCGCCAGCAGGCCCTGCTTTTCGTAGTAGCGGATGTTGGCGCTGCTCACGCCACTGCCACGCGCGGCCTCTCCGATGCGGTAACCATTCGACGGCAAGGGACTTGGAGCAGGCATGGCTTGACCTTGAAGTGACTGTAAGGTTTCCAATGATGCCATCGAGAACGAAAGGAAACCGCTTGTCTGCCCACTGCCACCACCATCACGACGCCCCGCCCGCGGCGGCGGCCGACCCGCGCTACCGGCGCATCCTGTGGATCGCGCTGATCGTCAATGCCGCCATGTTCTTCGTCGAGATCGCCAGCGGCCTGCGCTCGGGCTCGGTGTCGCTGCTGGCGGACGCCATCGACTTTTTTGGCGATTCGGCCAACTATGGCGTGACACTGGCCGTGCTGTCCATGGGCATGCTCTGGCGCGCCCGCGCCGCCTTGCTCAAGGGCGCCAGCATGCTGGTGTTTGGCCTGCTGGTGGCGGGCCGTTCGCTCTGGGCGCTGCAGTCCGGCCAGCCCCCCGAGGCTCTCACCATGGGCCTGGTCGGCGTGGTGGCCCTGCTGGCCAACGTCGGCGTGGCCGCGCTGCTGTATGCCTACCGTGAGGGCGATGCCAACATGCGCAGTGTGTGGCTGTGCTCGCGCAACGACGCCATTGGCAACATCGCGGTGATGGGCGCTGCGCTCGGCGTGTTTGGCACGGGCTCGGCCTGGCCCGACCTGGCGGTGGCCGGCGCGATGGCTGCGCTGGCGGTCTGGGGTGGTGGGTCCGTGCTCCTTCAGGCGCGAGGCGAGCTGCGGCAGGCCCGAGGCGAAGCGGCATGAAGGTGGCTGACCTCCCGATGCCGGCTGACCCGCGGCGGCGGGCCATGGTGTTCGACGCGCTGGTCCGGGCCAGCAGGGATGGAGATGCCGGCACACCACAGCGCTGGCAGCAACTGGAAGCCGCCCACATCGTGGGCCAAAGGGATCTGGCGCTGCACCTGCGCGCCCATGCCGCCATGCTGGTCCTGGCCTGGCAGACCCGTGATGCACGCGAAGTGGCGGGCCAGCTGGCGCGGCTCGCCCTGGTCGCACCGGGCCACCTGCTGGGCCGCCTGCCCATGGGCAACACCGGGCGCGCGCGGGTCAGCGCGTTCACGCCCATGGCCATCGATGCCGGCACCGCCCGCTGCATCCGGGCGGCGAGCGAGGCCATCGGCGGCTGATGGGGAACTTCAGGCACTGCGGGCGTATCATTCCGCCATGCGCCGCTGGCTCCTCATCGTCATGATCGCCCTGCTGCCCCTGCGGGTCTGGGCCGGTGATGTCATGGCCGCGCAGATGCTGACGCAGCAGCTGGGCGCTACAAAAACCGTAGCACACAGTGGCCACCAGTCCTGGACTCCAGCCCATATGGGCACTGAAACCGTTGGCATGGCGCATGCGGACTGCCTGGGCATGACCGCGGATCCGGATCAGGCCCACGAGGCCTTGACCGGCGTGGATTGCGGCACCTGCGTCGCCTGCCAGGTCTGTCATTCGGTGGCGCTGATGGTGCCGACCCTGGCACAGACCGCGTCGGCCGCCCACCCCGGCGCGCCGGTCATGCGCGTCGAGCCTTTTGCCAGCGCCGTCCTCGCGCTGGGCATCAAGCCGCCCATTTCCTGACTCTCAGGCCCGTAGTGGGCCTGTACTTGCGTCCGGCGCGGCCTGAGCCGCCCCGCAGCCCTGCTGCCACGCCCGGATTCCGCGACGCCAGCCGTCGCCTTGCATGCCGTTCAGGAGATTTCCGTGACATCCCATTCACTTTCGCGCCCCCCTCTCTGGCTGGCCGGGTTCGCCGTGGCCGCTGGCCTGGGCCTGGCCCGGGCACAGACGCCCACGCCGCCAGCCACTGCCCAGGCCGCCCTGCACCCTGCCGCGCCACCCGCCTTCCGCTCGGCGCTGGAGGATTACCAGCCCTACACGGACGAAAAAACCGTCAACTGGAAAGAAGCCAACGACCTGACCGCGCGCATCGGCGGCTGGCGCGCCTACGCCCGGGAAGCGCAGCAGCCCGCCGCGCCCGGCAGCCCCGTGGCACCTGACCCCCATGCCGGGCACCACATGCCGGAAAAGGACAGGCCATGAGCCCCCGCATCCGCCTTGGCGCGGTGGCCGCCGCAGCCCTGATCCTGACGGGTTGTGCCTCGGTCAACTTCGACCAGGCGCTGCAGGACACCAATGCCCGGACCAGCACGTTCGCCCAGGGCAAGCTGGAACTGAGCCGCACGCATGAACAGGCCCTGGCGCGCCAGAAACTTGCCAACGACCTGCTGGCCAGGCCGCTCAGCCAGGACGACGCCGTGCAGCTGGCGCTGGCCAACGGCCCGGCCCTGCAGGCCCTGCTGGCGCAGGGCTGGGCGGATCTGGCAGCGGCCAGCCAGACGGGGCGCATCGCCAACCCGGTGTTCACCTTCGAACGCGTGCGCACGGGCGATGAACTCGAGCTGGGGCGCCTGCTGTCGTTTGGCCTGCTCGACCTCCTGACCCTGCCGCGGCGGCTTGAACTGGCCCGCAGCCAGGCGGCTGAGGCCCAAGTGCAGCTCAGCGCCACCGTGGTCGATCAGGTCACCCAGGTGCGCCAGGGCTGGGTACGGGCCGTGGCGGCGCAGCAGGCGCTGGACTACGCGGGCCAGACCAACAACGCGGCCAGGGCCGGCGCCGAACTGGCCCGGCGCATGCAGCAGGTGGGCAACTTCAACAAGCTGCAGCGCCTGCGCCAGCAGGCGTTTTACGCCGATGCGGCGGCGCAGCTCGCGTCCAGCCAGCATGCCGCGACCACCGCGCGCGAGGAACTGGTGCGCCTGCTGGGCCTGACCGACGAGCAGACCGCGCGGCTGCAACTGCCCGGGCGCCTGCCTGACCTGCCCAAGGCGCCGCTGGCTCCCGAACGCGTCAGCGCCACCGCGGCCAGCCAACGCCTGGACGTTCAGATGGCGCGCGTGCAGCTCGATGCGGCGGGCAAGTCGCAAGGGCTGAACCTGCTGAACAGCCTCGTTGACGTGGAGCTGGGCATCCGCCGCGACACCGTGTTTGACAACGCCACCGGCACCCGCACGCCACGTCGCGGCTATGAGCTGGGCATCCGCCTGCCGGTGTTCGACTGGGGGTCGGCCCGGCGCGACGCCATGACCGCGCAGTCGCTGGCTGCCGCCAACCGCTACGAAGCCACGGTGCGCAGCGCCTCCTCGCAATTGCGCGAAAGCTACTCGGCCTACCGCACGGCCTGGGACGTGGCCCGCCATTACCGCGACGAGATCGTGCCGCTGCGCCAGCGCATGGCGGAGGAGAACGTGCTGCGCTACAACGGCATGCTGATCGACGTGTTCGCCTTGCTGGCCGACACGCACGAGCAGATCGCCAGCGTGAGTGCGGCCATCAACGCCACACAGCAGTTCTGGCTGGCCGACGCGGCGCTGGCCGCGTCCATGACCGGCAAGCCCACCACGATGGACCTCATGGGCATGACCCGCAACAGCAGCGGCGCAGCCGGTGCCGGCCACTGAGCCCTTCCCCCCCAACAACGGAACTCCCATGAACAACCGAAGAAACTTTCTCACGGGTGCCGGGGCCATCACCACGGCCGTGGCGGCGGCGGCGGTCAGCCGCGTCGCCCTGGCGGCCCTGCCCGAGCCCGTGATCCAGACGAAACCCGACACCATGGCCCCGCTGATGCCCGCCACCGGGCGGCCCTACAACCCCGTGGTCACGCTCAATGGCTGGACCCTGCCCTGGCGCATGAACAACGGCGTCAAGGAGTTCCACCTGGTGGCCGAGCCGGTGGTGCGCGAAATGGCGCCCGGCTTCAAGGCCCACCTGTGGGGTTACAACGGCCAGTCACCCGGCCCCACCATCGAAGTGGTGGAGGGTGACCGGGTGCGCATCTTCGTGACCAACAAGCTGCCCGAGCACACCAGCGTGCACTGGCATGGCCAGCGCCTGCCCAACGGGATGGACGGTGTGGCCGGCCTGAACCAGCCGGCCATTGCCGTGGGCAAAACCTTTGTCTATGAATTTGTGGCGCGACGCCCGGGCACCTTCATGTACCACCCGCATGCCGACGAGATGACGCAGATGGCCATGGGCATGATGGGCTTCTGGGTCACCCACCCCAGGGGCAAGCACCCGCTGATCGACGAGGTGGACCGGGACTTTGTGTTCATGCTCAACGCCTACGACATCGACCCCGGCGCCTACACGCCCAGGATCATGACCATGCTGGACTTCAACCTGTGGAGCTGGAACAGCCGGGTGTTCCCCGGCATTGATCCGCTGGTGGTGCGCCAGAACGACAAGGTGCGGATCCGCTTTGGCAACCTCACCATGACCAACCACCCCATGCACCTGCATGGCCACGAGTTCACGGTGACGGGCACCGATGGCGGGCCCACGCCAAAAGCCAGCCGCTGGCCCGAGGTGACCACCGACGTGGCGGTGGGCCAGATGCGGCAGGTGGAGTTTGTGGCCAACGAGGAGGGCGACTGGGCCTTTCACTGCCACAAGAGCCACCACACCATGAACGCCATGGGCCACGATGTGGCCACGCTGATCGGGGTGGACCACCGCCAGATCGTGCGCGACATCACCAATGTCATTCCCGACTACATGGTGATGGGCGAGCGCGGCATGGCCGACATGGCCGACATGGACATGCCCCTGCCCGACAACACCGCGAAGATGATGACCGGCGAGGGCCCGTTCGGTTCGGTGGAAATGGGCGGCATGTTCTCCATGCTCAAGGTCCGCAAGGACCAGAAGCCGGGTGACTACAAGGACCCGGGCTGGTACGCCCAGCCCCCCGGCACGCAGGCCTACGAATGGACGGGCGCCCTGCCCGACCCGAAGCGCTTCGCGGCCGAGGGCGGGCAGACCATGAAGGCGCAGAACATGCCGATGAAAGAAGTGGAAGTGCAGGTCCGCAAGCCCGTCATGAAGGGCATGGCCGGCATGCAGCACTAACCCCATCACAACCCCGGGACATCACCATGAAAAAACTCACCCCTCTTCTGCTTGCCACGCTGGTGGCGGGCGCCAGCCCATTTGCCGTGGCGCACGGCGACGAGCCTCACGCCGCCAGGGCCGGCCCCGTCAGGAAGGAACAAAAGGAATGGGGCATTGCCGGCGACGCAAAAGCCGTCAGGCGGACCATCCGGCTCAGCATGGGCGACAACATGCGCCTCACGCCCGACAAGGTCGAGGTGAAGCAGGGCGAGACCGTCAGGCTGGTCATCCAGAACAAGGGCCGGCTGCTGCATGAACTGGTCATCGGCAACAGGAAGGACCTGGACGAACACGCCGCACTGATGGTCAGGTTCCCGGGCATGGAGCACGACGAACCCTACATGGCCCATGTGCCGCCGGGCAAGACCGGCGAGATCGTCTGGACCTTCAACAGGGCCGGCCAGTTTGACTTTGCCTGCCTGATCGCGGGCCACTACCAGGCCGGCATGGTGGGCAAGATCACTGTCGCCGGCCGTTGAACCCGAAAGGAAACCCCATGCTCAGAAGAACACTTCTCATCGCTGCGATGGCCACGCCGCTCACCCGCGGGATCCATGCCAGCGCCCCAGTCGCTGTGGAGGTCTGGAAAGACGCCCAATGCGGTTGCTGCAACGACTGGGTCGCTCACCTGGAAAGTCACGGCTTCCGGGTGAAGGTTCACGGCGGCGGCAACACCGAAATGCGCAAACGCCTCGGCATGCCCGAGCCCCTGGGCGGCTGCCACACCGCGCGGGTGAGCGGCTACGTGATCGAAGGCCATGTGCCGGCCCGCGAGATCCGGCGCCTGCTGCGTGACAAGCCCCGGGCGCTGGGCCTGGCCGTTCCCGGCATGCCCGTCGGCTCGCCCGGCATGGACGGCCCCGCCTATGGCGGACGCAAGGATCGTTTTGACGTGTTGCTGGTCGCCTCGGACGGCCGCACCACGGTCTATCAAACCTACCCCTGAAAGAAGCACCCCATGAAAAAACTCATTCCTGCATTGCTGTTGACATTCACATCAGCACTGGCAACGGCCCAGACCGCCAATGACATGACCGACGCCGAGGTTCGCAAGATCGACAAGGACAACGGCAAGGTCACCCTCAGGCACGGCCCCATCAGGAACCTCGACATGCCTGGCATGACCATGGTGTTCAAGGTGAAAGACCCAGCCATGCTCGACAAGATGGCGGTGGGTGACAGGATTCGCGTCCATGTGGAGCAGGACAAGGGCGCCATGGTCGTGACCCGCCTGGAGAAGGCCGGGAACTGAACGCCCGCGGTTCGCGGCATTCAAAGCATGTCGTTGGTGATGCTGTCGAAAGGGCTTGGCAAACTCGCCATCACCACCACGTTGTGGGTCACCACGGGCACCACGTGGTTCATCTCAAGGGACCGGCAGACCACCATGTGCACGGGCCGGCCCAAGGGGTACTTGAGCCACGGCAGGAGCTGGCTGTCCAGCATCTTGAGCGTCATGGCCTGCACGCCCACGGTGTTCTTGAAGAAGGTCAGCAAGGAGAGGTTGGTGGGGTTCTCGCCATGAATCTTTTCATCGGCAAAGGTTTCGTTGGTCCACTTGAACAGGCCCGCTTCCAGAGGCACCAGCAGCATGTTGGCCACCTCGCCGCTGCCGGGGCCAAAGCTGTCGACCGGCGCCGCCGCGCCCATGCTGGCCAGCTGGCTCTTGTAGGCGCTGCCGGACAGCACCGTGTTCGGCTGGGTATACCAGTGGTAGGTGTAGTTGACGCGCGTCATCCCTTCCTTGCCCGGGCGCCAGATGCCGTGGGATGAGAACACAAGGTTCTCCAATGTGTTTTTCCAGATCAGCCGCAGATAGGCCTTGTCAGGGGTCGGGAGGTCTTTGACCGGCATCGCGCGGCTCCTTGCTCAACGGTAGCGCTGCACCAGGCCCTGCGACTGCAGGTCCGGGTAGGCCCGGGGCCAGAACGCCAGGAACAGCCGCTCCAGCCCGTCCAGCGAACGGAAGCGGGCTTCCCCGTAGTTGGGGTCGAACATGCTGGGAATCGGCTTGCAGGTGTTGAATGCGATCCCGTGTCCGGAGTCACCGCCCACCGACCCCATGAAGTAGTAGGCCTTCTGGGCACGAATGAAGTGCATGACGGCCGTGAGGTTGAAATGACGGCTGAACAGGATCTGGCCAGAGTCCTTCCTGAGCCCGTTGGCCCGCAGGAACTCATCAATCACGTCCTTGCCCTTGTTTTTCTGCTCGCACATCCAGCTCACTTCCTCGGTGGTGTCCTGGCGTCCGGGCACCTGCTGGCCCAAAGCCATGAACTTCTCATTGCGCATCCACGCGGCCGCGAGCTGGGCGCAGGCGCCCTTGTGCATGTAGACACGGCCATCCACGAGCTGGTTCTGGCACCAGGGCTTGACCTGGCCATCGCAGTTTTCGACGCCGCGCTTGAACTGTTCATCGGTCAACATGTCACCTTCCCCGAAAATCGCCGTGCGCGAATCCAGCGCACGGCCTGTTTCCGTCGCAGTGTAGGGATGTCCCGCCCGCCTGGCATCCCCCGATTGAAGGACAAAGCCGCTTGGCGGCGAGGCTGTTACGCCTTCTTGCCTTCGTCAGTTTTGAAACACGAACGGATAATCCATTCATGCCCCTGTCCCCGACCCCGACTGCCCCTGCCCGCCGCGCCAAGGCGGGCGCCATCACCGATGTAGCCGGCATTGAAGCCGGTCACTTCACCGACCCGCGCCGGCCCACGGGCTGCACCGTGGTCATGGCCCGCGAAGGCGCGGTGGCCGGGGTGGACGTGCGCGGCGCCGCTCCCGGCACGCGTGAAACCGACCTGCTGTCACCGGTCAACCTGGTCGACCAGGTGCACGCCATCATGCTGGCCGGCGGCAGCGCCTGGGGCCTGGACGCCGCCAGCGGCGCGATGCGCTGGCTGGAAGAGCGCGGCGTGGGCTTTGACGTGCGCGTGGGGCGCCTGCCCATCGTGCCCGCGGCCGTGCTGTTCGACCTGCTGGTGGGCGATGCCCGCATCCGGCCCGACGCCGATGCGGGGTATGCCGCCTGCGAGGCAGCCTCCACCCGCCGCCCCGCCGAGGGCAATGTGGGGGCTGGCGCTGGCGCCGCCGTGGGCAAGATTTTCGGCATCGACCGTGCCATGAAAGGCGGGATCGGCACCGCGTCGGTGTCGGCCGGCGGTGTGACGGTGGGAGCGCTGATTGCCTGCAATGCCCTCGGCGACGTGATCGACCCTGACACCGCGCAGGTGGTGGCGGGCGCCCGGACGGCCAACGGCCGCCGGCTGCTGGACACCCGCCGCGCGCTGCTACGGGGCGACACACCCAAGCCCCTGCTGGCCGGCACCAACACCACCATCGGGGTGATTGCCACCGACGCGGTCATCACCAAGATACAGGCCACCAAACTGGCGCAGATGGCCCACGATGGCCTGGCACGCAGCATCAACCCGGTCCACACCATGAGCGATGGCGACACGCTGTTTGCCCTGGGCACCGGGCGTGTCGCCCAGCACCCCGGCATGATGGTGCTGGGCGCCCTGGCGGCCGAGGCCACGGCACGCGCCGTGGTGCGCGCCGTGCTCGCGGCGCGGGGCCTCAGGGTGGGTGCGCTGCACCTGCCTTCCGCGCGCGACCTGTGAGCCGCACCAACCCGCGAGTCGCGCCATCACGCAGAATCAGGGGTCCATGCCACAAGCCATCCGCCACACCCTGCTCTCGCTGCGCGACCTGCTGATCTCCGCGGGGCCTCTGGCCCTGCTCGCGGTGGGCCTGCTTGTCCTGGCCTATTTCTGGCTGGACCCGACACCGCCCCGGCGGGTCACACTGGCCACCGGACCGGCCCAGAGTGCCTACGACGAATTCGGCAAGCGCTACAAGAAGGCGCTGGCGGCCAATGGCATTGACGTGGTGTTGCTGCCCAGCGAGGGCTCATCCGCCAACCTGGCGCTGCTTCGCGCCGGCAAGGCCGATCTGGGCTTTGTGCAGGGGGGCAGCGTCGACCCCGCGCAGGAGGCGGAAAGCGGCATCGAGTCCCTGGGCAGCCTGTTCATGGAACCGGTCTGGCTGTTCTACCGCGAGGACGCCGCGAAGAAGATGCCCAAAGAGAAGGGGGCCAAAGGCCCGGTAGCGGGCGAGGCCGGCACCCTCACCTCGCTGACCCAGCTCCAGGGCCTGCGCCTGAACGTGGGCACCGCAGGCAGCGGTGTGCCGACCTTGATGGCCAGGCTGTTCGAGGCCAACCACATGGACCCCCAGGCCGTGCACCTGTCGGAGCTCGGGCAGACGCCAGCCACGGTGGCGTTTCTCGGCGGAGAACTGGACGCGATCGTCTTTGCCTCGGCCCCGGAGTCGCTGATGGTGCAGATGCTGCTGCAGACGCCCGGCATCAAGCTCATGGACTTCGCACAGAGTGAAGCCTATTCCCGCCGCTTCCCTTTCCTCACGCCCGCCGTGTTGCCACGCGGCGTGGTGGATCTGGCTCAGGACCAGCCGCCGAAAAACGTCCGTCTGGTGGCATCCACCACCGCCTTGCTGGCGCGCGACGGCACGCACCCCGCGCTGTTGCAGCTGTTCGCGCTGGCCGCGCGTGACCTGCACGGATCGGCAGGGTGGTTCAACCGGGCCGGCGCCTTCCCGACCACCCAGCACACCGAGTTTCCGCTGGCCCAGGAAGCCGAACGCGCCATCAAGGGCGGGCCGCCGCTGCTGCAACGCTGGCTGTCATTCTGGATGGCCAACCTGGTGGAACGCATGTGGCTGGCACTGGGCATCATCATCGCGATCCTGTTGCCGCTGTCGCGCATCGTACCGCCGCTGTACGAGTTCCGGATCCGCTCGCGCGTGTTCCGCTGGTATGGGCAGTTGCGCGAGATCGAGGGCCGCTGGGAGGCCGAGCCGTCGCTCGCTCCCCAGCTGCTGGAGGAACTTGATGCGATGGACAGCAAGGCCGGCCGGATCAGTGTGCCGCTGTCTTATACCGACGAGCTCTATGCGCTTCGCAGCAACATCCACCTGGTGCGCAAGAAGCTGCTCAGAGCGTGAAGTCCACGCTGTTGCGCAGGGCCGCCTGGGCCACCGCGTCCAGCGCCCCCTCCACCACCGCCTGATTTGACAACACCCTGAGGTTGCCGCTGGCCGCCAGCCGGTCCATGGACTGGCGCGTCATGGAATGGTTCACGCCTTCGGCATTGCTGAACATGAACAGCGTGCCGTGCGGGCTGGCCCAGGTCAGCTGGGTGCGCACCCAGCCTTCGTCCATGCGCAGTTCCACCCAGGCGCCGGGTTCGATCTGGCCCACCACGGTGGGCGCAGCAGCGGTGGCTTCTTCAGCCCGAGGTTCCGTCTCAATCCGCGTGTCGTCAAAGCCGGGTTGCGTGGCCTCGAACAAGGGGCGGGGCACGACGGAGGCAGGAGGCTGGGTTTCGAGGAACCCGGAGTCCTGGGCCTCCGATGGCGCCAGCCAGAGGCCGGCCTCGTCCGCCTCGCGGAACTGGGCTTCCAGTCGGGCCCGTGCATCCAGCGGCGCAGACACCGGGGCAGCGGCCGCCCTGCCGGCTCGGGCATGCAAGGCCATGAGCTCGTCAAAAAAGCGGTTCGACTTGGAGCGTGAATAGCCAATCCGCTCCAGTCCTTCGCGCAACTTGGCCAGCAGGCCGGGGATCAGGCGGGCCAGACGGGCCGGATTGCTCGACGCCACTTCGGGCATGGCGCTCCAGAGCAGGTCGGTGACCAGATCTTCGTAGCCTTCAGGATCCGCCCGACCCTGCGGATCGGTGAGGCGTGCCTGCGCAATCGCCTGCGCCCACGGCCCCGCGACGAAATAAACGATGCCGCGCGGTGCCCCGGCGGTCTCGGCGCGACGGCGCAGATCGCGCGCTATTTTCTCGGCCAGCAAGTTGCGCTGCTCCGCCTGCAGCAAGGCCTGCACGGCCTTCTCGCGCTTGCGGCGCTCATGACGGGACTGCTCGTCCCACACTTCCTCCAGCGACTGCAGGGCAAACGCGAAGGGCTCGGCCCCTTCTTTCCCGGTGGTCAGCAGGGCCTGGACCGCCTGCCGGGCCGGCTCCAGAAAGGCGGCAAAGCCGGCTGCATCCGCGGTTGGCCAGGCCATGCTCTTGCCGGTGAACTGGTCCAGCAGCCGCCGGGCGGGATGGCGTTTGTCGCTGAAAAAACGGGGGTCGATCAAGGCCAGGCGCAGCAGCGCGGGCTCCAGGTCGCGCACGGTCTGCTGCACCTCGCGCAACAGCCGGGGATCGGACGCGATGTTGTCCACCATCAAGCCCACCACCTCCAGCCCGAGCGCCTGTCCGGTGCCCCTGGCTTGTTGCCGCAACTGCGCGCGCAGGTCCGTGCCGTCCGCGGGCATGGCCCTCCCGGGCTGCGCGGCCCGCCGATCGGCCAGGCGCTGCATGACCTGGTCGACCTGCTTCATTTCCTGCAAGGCTTCGAAGGCCGCCGGCACCGTGGGCGAGAACTCGGGGCGTGCGATGCTTTGTCCGCCGGCCTCGAATTCACGCGTGAAGCGCGCATCGAACGATTCGCGCCCCGCGTCATAGCCGCCGGACAAGAGGCGTCGCAACTGCGTGACGGTCAACAGGGTATCGGCGGGATGGCGCGCGGGCTCGCTGGCCGGGCCGGTCACGCCTGCGCCCTGGCGGGGCGCCGCCACCGACTCAGGCGCATGAATCACGTTGAAGCCCGCGGCTTCGACACCCTGACCACGCAGCAACAGCGACAAGTCGGCATAGACACGGGCCAGCTCGGGGCCCAACGCCTCTCCCAGATACTGCATCCAGCGCAGCCGGACGCTGGCGGCGACCCCGGTTGCCGCAATCACGGTGCCAAGCGCGCGCACAAAAATCTCGGGACGCAAGGGGTTGCGGTCAGCCTGAACCGTCTTCAGGCCCTGGGCGGCGCAGACCAGGGCGTTGAGTTCGCCCAGCTCGGCCTCGACGGCCTGCGAGGCCGCCTGCTGGGCCCGCACCTGCTCCACCCGCTCCTGAACCTGGTCATCGCCCATGAGTTCCAGGGCATCAAAACTCAGGCCCTTGGCCGCGGCCTTGTCACCAGCGCCCGCAATGGCCTGCGCGAACTCGGCCAGCAGGGCCTGAGGGAACTCCCCGCAAAGAACCGGGCGGTATTGCAGCAGCAGCCGCGCGGCCTCATGCTGGGCCGTTCGCTCGTCGGTGTCGCCAGCGAGCGAGGCGTGCTGGGGTGAAGACTGCAGCGCCTGGTCCACCAGGCGCTCCATCAAATGCTTGCCACGCCGGGCTGCCTCCCCGATACAGGCCTTGAACGGGGCTTCGTACTGGTTGGCGGGCGCTGGCATGTTGGTATCCCCCTACTTCAGCGCTTTATAGCGTACCCGCTTCGGTTTGGCACCTTCCTCGCCCAGGCGGCGCTTCTTGTCGGCCTCGTATTCCTGGTAGTTGCCGTCAAAGAAGGTCCACTGGCTGTCACCCTCGGCGGCCAGGATGTGGGTGGCAATGCGGTCGAGGAACCAGCGGTCGTGGCTGATGACGAGGATGGAGCCCGCGAATTCGAGCAGGGCGTCTTCCAGCGCACGCAGGGTCTCGACATCCAGGTCGTTTGATGGCTCGTCGAGCATCAGCACATTGCCGCCCGCAATCAGCGTCTTGGCCAGGTGCAGCCGGCCGCGCTCGCCACCCGACAGCGTGCCCACCCGCTTCTGCTGGTCGCCTCCGTTGAAATTGAAGCGCCCACAGTAGGCCCGGCTGGCCATCTGGAACTTGCCCACGGTCAGGATGTCCAGCCCGCCGGACACATCTTCCCAGACGGTTTTCTGGTTCTCCAGGTCATCGCGGTGCTGGTCCACAAAAGCCATCTTGACGGTGGAGCCGATCACCACTTCACCACTGTCCGGCTTTTCCTTGCCGCTGATCAGCTTGAACAGCGTGGATTTACCGGCGCCGTTGGGGCCGATGATGCCCACAATGGCGCCCGGAGGAACGGAAAAGCTCAGGTTGTCGATCAGGACCCGGTCGCCAAACGATTTGGAAACATTGTGAAACTCGATCACCTGCTGGCCCAGGCGCTCGGCCACGGGGATGAAGATTTCCTGGGTCTCGTTGCGTTTCTGGTATTCGATGTCGCTCAGTTCCTCAAACCGCGCCAGCCGGGACTTGCTCTTGGCCTGGCGTGCCTTGGGGTTCTGGCGGGACCACTCCAGTTCCTTCTTCAGCGCCTTGGCGTGGGCCTCTTCGCTCTTTTGCTCCTTGGCCAGGCGATCGCCCTTCTGCTCCAGCCAGGTGCTGTAGTTGCCCTTCCAGGGGATGCCCGCGCCACGGTCCAGTTCCAGGATCCATTCGGCGGCGTTGTCCAGGAAATACCGGTCGTGGGTGATGGCCACCACGGTGCCTGAAAAGCGCTTGAGGAACACCTCGAGCCAATCCACCGATTCAGCGTCCAGGTGGTTGGTGGGTTCATCGAGCAGCAGCATGTCGGGCTTGGACAGCAGCAGCCGGCACAGCGCCACGCGGCGCTTTTCACCGCCCGACAGCACGCCGATCTTTGCGTCCCAGGCCGGCAGGCGAAGCGCGTCGGCGGCAATTTCGAGCTGGTGCTCGGAATCGGTGCCGGCCGTGGCGATGATGGCCTCCAGCCGCGCCTGTTCAGCCGCCAGCGCGTCGAAGTCGGCGTCCGGCTCGGCATAGGCGGTGTAGACCTCCTCGAGCTTGGCCTTGGCGGCGAAGACCTCGCCCATGGCCTCTTCGACACTCTCGCGCACCGTGTGCTCGGGGTTGAGCTGCGGCTCCTGCGGCAGGTAGCCGATGTTCAGGCCAGGCATGGGCGTGGCCTCGCCCTCGATCTCGGTGTCCACGCCGGCCATGATCTTGAGCAGTGTGGATTTGCCCGAACCGTTCAGGCCGAGCACGCCGATCTTGGCGCCGGGGAAAAAGCTGAGGGAAATGTCTTTGAGGATCTGCCGCTTCGGCGGCACGATCTTGCCGACGCGGTTCATGGTGTAAACGTACTGGGCCATTGGGTTTTCTGGGGTTGCGGTTGTGCAAACCCTTGATTATCAGGCCATGCCCCGGAATCAGGGCTTGCTGGACATGCTGTTGCGCAATGCGGCCTTGGCCACCTGGTCCAGCGCCTCGTCCACCACATGGCGATCCGCCACCACGCGGATCAGGCCCTGGCCGCGCAAACGCTCCAGCGTGCGCCGCGACATGGAGTGCGCCGTGCCGGCAGGCGAGGTGAACATGAACAGCGTGGCATGCGGGCTGGCCCAGGTGAGCTGCACCCGCAGCCACTGCCCGTTGACCATGAGCTCGACCCAGGTCCCCGTGCGCAATTCCGCCGCGGAGGCCAGGGGCAAGGCCTCGGGCAGGGGCTCGGCCGCACCGACATCCTCGGGCATCACCGAGTCGCTGCCCACGTAGCCCGAATCCTGGGCTTCGTGGCCGGCCAGCCAGGGTTCCACGCCTTCCAGGCCACTGTCCGTGAACTGGCTGGGGGTTGCCTCGGCCGCGTCCGCCGCCGCCTGGGCAATGGCCTGATCTTCCTCGTCACGCCCTTCCTGCAAGGCAGCATGGTGCAGCGCGCCCAGCCCGTCAAACACCCGGCTGCTGAGTTCCGGCGGGTAACTGATGCGCTCCAGGCCCTCACGCAGCTTGGCCAGCAGGCCCGGAATCATCTGCGCCAGCCGCTTGGTGCGACCGCGCCGCGCCGTGCTCCTTTGCACACTCCAGATCAGGTCGTCCACGAGCGCGCGGTAGCCAAACGGATCATCCGGACCATCGGGGCTGGACAGCCGGGCGTCAGCGACCACCTGCGACCAGGAGCCGCGCAGGAAATCACGCACGAAGTCGGCAATCTCCAGGCCTTCCATGGCCTGCTCGAAATCACCCGCGAGCTTCTGCGCCAACAGGTTGCGCTGCTCGGCATGGGCCAGCGCACGGGCTGCCTCCGCGTTGCGCGCATGAATGTTCTGGTCCTGGCGGTTCCATTCGGCCTGCAGGTGATCAATCAGCTCGCCCACCACGTCGGCGTCCACCACCTTGCCGGAGAGCCAGTGCACGGCATCGTCGACCGACTCCATGAACCGGCGCCAGCCCTCATGCGATTCGGAAGAAAAGGCCAGGCTGCGCTGGGCCACCACATCGAGCAACTGGCGCCCGGGATGGGTGCGGTCGCTGAAAAACCGGGAGTCTTCGCGGGCCAGCCGCAACACGGCGGGTTCCATCGCACGCAACTGGCGCTTGAGCGGTGGCAACAGCCTCGCGTCATGGTCCAGGTTGTCGAACATCAGGCGAACCACCTCGGCGCCCAGTTGGTGGCCCATGCGGGGCGGCTCGTCGCTTTGCAGCGGACTGGCGGACGGCGCGGCCTCGGTCGCGGGAGGCTCCTCCTTGGCACGCTGCTCAAGGCGCTTGACCAGAACGTCCACCTGCTTGAGGTCCTGAAGCGCCACCATTGAAGCGGGCACGGTGTGCAGGAAATCGCGTTTGGGTGCCTGCGGATCAAAGTCGCCCGACAGCAGCTTGCGCAGCTTGTCGAGCGTGAGCAGCGTCTTGGCCATGGTGTCCGACACCACCGAGGTTCCCGCCTGGCCCTTGTTGACCTTGCCCCCCAGCGGCACCGCGGGCTCCACGCCGCTGGACTTGAGCCAGTCGGTGATCTCGCGGTAAATCTTCTGCAGATGAACACCCAGCAGGCCCGCGGCGGGCGTGATCAGCGACTCCCGCACCGTGGCTTCGGTGACCTGCTGGGCCAGGCAGGACTGCAGGGCGCGCACAAACACCTCGGGCCGCAGCGGATTGAGGCCCGGCTGGATGGTCCGCCACCCCAGCAGCGTGCTGATCAACGAGTCCAGCCCCGGCAGCACGTCGTCCACGGCCAGCGACACCTCCTGCTGGGCACGCGCCACTTCAATGCTCTGGTCGAGGTCGGCGTCCTCGAAAAGCTTCAGGTCTTCAAAGCGCAGCACCTCGCCACTGTTGTCGTCCTTGCCACCGCTGTGATAGACCTCGCGGCTGAGCTCGGCACGAAACTGCGCGGTGACTTCGGGAGCGCGGCCGATCAGGGCCTGCACGGCAACCCGGATTGCCGGTGACTGCAGGGCGGCACTGCGCCTCGGGCCGTTTTGCAACACGGCCGCTTCCAGCCCCTTGAGGACGTCGGCCATCAGGGCTTCGGCGTGGAGAATCACCGCTTCCATGCAGTCGCTCAACGACGGCTGCAATGCGGTGGGGTCATCGGAAACCCCGAGTCTGAGCTTCAGGAACTTGGCCATGTTCAATGCGGGCGTGGACTGCAATTATGGTCCGGGCGCACCGTGGCATCGCCAAATTGGCGTCCCTGAATGGTGCGATGTTGTGAAGGTGTCAACGCAGCCGCGGCAGACGTGCGACAATAGGGCCTGTTGAACGCCACCAGTTGCGGGCAACACCAGCAACCTGCTGGGACCCGGATCTTGCGATTCCTGGTCACCCCTGAATCCCATCTGCCTATGACTGGCTCAGCGGTTACACGCTGAAACAGGCTGATTCCCAGTGCCCCGGAACGGGCACCTCATCATGAATTTTGACGAACTGAAACTGGCACCCGCCATTCTCAAAGCCGTGCGCGAGCAGGGCTACGAAACCCCCACCCCCATCCAGGCCCAGGCCATCCCCGCCGTGCTCGAAGGCCACGACCTGCTGGGCGGCGCCCAGACCGGAACGGGCAAGACCGCAGCCTTCGTGCTGCCCGCCCTGCACCGCCTCAGCATGAGCCGCAGCGCCCAGAACAAGTTTGGCGGCACCGGCATCCGCATGCTGGTGCTCACGCCCACGCGTGAACTGGCCGCCCAGGTGGAAGAGTCCGTGCGCGAGTACGGCAAGTACCTGCAGCTGTCGTCCACGGTCATCTTCGGTGGCGTGGGCATGAACCCGCAGATCAGCAAGCTCAAGAAGGGCGTTGACATCCTGGTGGCCACCCCAGGCCGCCTGCTGGACCTGCAGCAGCAGGGCATGCTGGACCTGTCCACCGTGCAGATCCTGGTGCTGGACGAAGCCGACCGCATGCTGGACATGGGCTTCATCCATGACGTGAAGAAAATCCTCGCGCTGGTTCCCAAGGAAAAGCAGAGCCTGCTGTTTTCCGCCACCTTCAGCGACGAAATCCGGGACCTGGCCAACAACCTGCTGCGCAACCCGCAAAGCATCCAGGTCACGCCGCGCAACACCACGGTGCAGCGCATCACGCAGACGGTGCACCCCGTGGGCCGCGGCAAGAAGAAGGCATTGCTCGCCCACATCATCCAGGAACACAACTGGAGCCAGGTGCTGGTGTTCACGCGCACCAAGTTCGGCGCCAACAACGTGGCCGAGTTCCTGACCAAGAATGGCATCGAGGCCATGGCGCTGCATGGCAACAAGAGCCAGGCCGCCCGCACCCAGGCCCTGTCCGGCTTCAAGAGCGGCGAGATCCGGGCCCTGGTGGCCACCGACATCGCCGCCCGGGGCATCGACATCGACGAACTGCCCCACGTGGTGAACTACGAAATCCCCAACATCAGCGAAGACTACGTGCACCGGATCGGCCGCACGGGCCGCGCTGGCGCCAGCGGTGAAGCCGTGAGCCTGGTCTGCCTGGACGAGGAAGGCTTCATGCAGGACATCGAGCGCTTTACCAAGCAGAACATCGAGGTCAAGGTGATCGAGGGCTTTGGCCCCGAACCCGGCGAACGCGCCGAGCCGATTGCGATGGGCCGCCAGACCATCTGGGGCGGAGCCGGCAAGCCCCCCAGCCGTGAAGTGATGGCGGCGGCCGCCAAGGCCGCCCGCTCCGAAATGATGCAACGCATCCGCGACAACAAGGCAAACGGCGGCAACGCAGGCGGCGGCCGCGGCGGCCAGCAGGCCAAGCCGCGCAGCGCCGGGGCCCAGGGCCATGGCGGCGGCAATGGCGGGGGCGGGGGCGGCGGCCGCAACAACGGCCCGCGTCCACCGCAGCGCCCGGCCCAGCAGGCACGCGCGCCTCAGCACCAGCAACCGCGCCACGCCGCACCGCGCGACGATGACTTCGACGGACGTGACGAAGGCATTCCGCGCAATGTGGACCCGCTGCGGACAAACCTGCACAATCGGCGCAATGAAAACCGCGCACCCGCCAACGGCAACGGAGGCCAGCCCGATCCCATGCGCACCAGCATCGACAGCATGGCCGGCAGCGGACGCCGTGGCGGCGGCGGGGGCCGCTCGAACCGTTCTGGTGGCGGGGGCTACGGGTCTCGTGGGCCGGGAAATCCTGGCCGGTCTTTTAGCCGATAACACTGTCGCGGCGGTCCACAGCCTGGGCCGCCGGGAACTGCCACTTCAACACCCCAAGCTCACCCAGCATCGGGTGGATTTCAAGGCCTTGCCCGCGCTACCACGCGTGGACGAGGCCTTTGTCGCTCTGGGCACCACCATCAAGGTGGCGGGCAGCCAGCAAGCGTTCCGCGCTCTGGATTTTGAGGCAGTTTTGGCTGTAGCCCAGGCTGCACGGGCACATGGCGCTACAAAATTGGGAGTGGTGAGCGCCATGGGCGCCGACGCGAGCTCGGGCATCTTCTACAACCGGGTCAAGGGCGAAACCGAGGACGCACTGCGCGCCATGGGCTTTGCGACCCTGGTCATTGCACGCCCTTCCTTTCTGGCAGGTGACCGCAGCAATCTGGGCCAGCCCTTGCGCCCGGGCGAAACGCTGGCGCTGCAGGTGTCCACCTGGCTCAAGCCGCTGATTCCCGCCAACTACCGCTCCATCGACGTGCGCAAGGTGGCCAGCGCCTTGCTGCTGGGCATGCGTGACGGGCCAGCTGGCGTGCACACCGTGCTGTCGGGCGAACTGCAGAACTACTGATTCAGGCCCGGCTCACGCGCACGATGGCGTCGGCGCGCTGGTGCAGGTCGGGCAGCAGTTCCAGCCCCAGCCCGGGCTTGCTGTTGAGGCTGACCATGCCGCCTTCCACGCGTGGCAGCTCGGTCACCAGTTCCCGGTACCAGCCCGTGTAGAACGCGCGCACGCTTTCCTGGATCAGGGCGTTGGGCGCGTGCAGTGACAGGTGCGTCGAGGCCGCCCAGACCACCGGCCCGGTGCAGTCGTGCGGCGCCACGGGCAACTGCCAGGCGTCGGCCATGGCAGCGATCTTGCGCGCCTCGGTCAGGCCGCCACACCAGCTCAGGTCGAGCATGGCCACGCCGGCCACGCCTGTCTGCAGGTAGTCCTTGAACCCCCACTTGTAGCTCAGCGTTTCGCTGGCGCAGATCAGGGCGTCGCAGTCCTTCGCGTACTGCTTGAGCAGGTCCAGGCTGTCCATGCGGATCGCGTCCTCGTGCCAGAAGGTGTTGAACTCCTTCAGCGCACGCGCGATCTTCTGCGCCATGGGCAGGCGCCACAGGCTGTGGAACTCCACCATGATGTCCATCCTGCTGCCTGCCGCGCGGCGGATCTTGCGGAAGGGTTCCAGCGCCTGGTCCAGATCGGCAGGGCTGATGTACTGGCCATCGCTGCGTTCGGCCGCCGGGTCGAATGGCCAGATCTTCATGGCCGTGATGCCTTCCGACAAAAGCGACTCGGCCAGCTCGTCGGCATGGTGCAGGAAGCCCTGCAGGTCCTCGTAGGGTCCGCCGTCGTTTTTCAGCCCCCAGTTGGATGAGGTCTGGTTGGTGTTGCTGCGGATGTACTGGTAGCCCGCACAGGTGTTGTAGATGCGGATGCTGTCACGGCTCTTGCCCCCCAGCGCGGTGTGCACCGGCATGTTGGCGGCCTTGCCAAAAATATCCCACAGCGCGATGTCCACGGCGGAATTGCCGCGCGTCTCCACACCCGAGCCGCGCCAGCCGAGGTAACCGGTGATGTCCTTGTTGCGCGCCTCGATCGCCAGGGGGTCCTTGCCGTTGATGCGCGGCGCCACCCATTCGTGCAGGTAGGCCTCCACGGCGGCGGCGCCCATGAAGGTTTCCCCCAGGCCCACCAGCCCTTCGTCGGTATGCAGACGCACCCAGACGATGTTGGGAAATTCGCCCAGGCGGACGGTTTCCAGCTGCGTGATTTTCATGAGACTTGCCTTGAAAGCCGCCTCGCAGGGGCGGGTCAGGAGGGTTTCTTGACGCTCACGGCGATCGGACGCTCGATGTCCTCGCGCAGGTCCCGCACCACGCGGTCCATCATGGGCGCGAGCATGTTCCATTGCACGGCCCGGGCGATGCGCGGATGGTTGCCCCGGTACACCTCGGACGACACGTACTCGAGTGGATCGTGGAACACCCCCAGGTCAGCGATCACCATCGGGTCCTGCTCGGTGGGCATGCCGCCCAGGTACGCGGAGTCCACGCCATTCCAGAGGGTCTGGGCCCGGCGGTGAATGCCAAAACCCCACTCCCAGTCGTTGTCCTTGAGGCGCTGGCGCGCCGCGGCCATGTAGGTCGCGTCGAAGATGTAGGTGTCGGTGCGCACCCAGTGGCCCTTGAGCCAGATTTCGGCCACGGGCCGGGCCGCGCTGGTGACGTTGGACGTGAGCCCGCGCAGGATGTCGCCCTGCAGTTCAAGGTAGCGGATGCGCGCCGGGATGCGCGCCAGGCGCAGCAACGCCACCAGCACCACGATCTTGTCAGGCGCATCGCCGCGACCCGCGTCGATCACCTCGCGCGGGCTGCGCAGCCGCAGCTTGAAGGGTTTGCCAAAGGGGATGCGCTTGACGAAGCCGTAGATCGCCAGAGCCTTTTCGCGTTCGTTCTTGCAAAGCTGCGTCAGCGCCCGGGCCCGAAGACGAAGCTTGGGGTCCTCCAAGTCCAGCAGCTTGGTGGACCCCAGCCAGCGGCCCGGGTCCTCCAATTCAGCCGCCGGTGGTGGCACGGGCGGGATAAACGGAACGGTCAACGGTACGACTCTCCAACGGCGAATCCCGGCGCGGCAAGTGCCACCAAGGACATGTCCGCTTGCCCGGCGGCGGCATGCCCCCGGAACTGCGAATGTTGTATAGACAATTGTACCGAGCATGCCCGTTTCGTCTGTGGTTTATGTGCGTCAACCGCCCCGTGCCTTCTTGAGCGCATCGAGCACGGTGGTCACGGCTTCCGCACCAATCGTGGGCACGTTCTTGTCGTACACCGGCTTGACACGGTCAAACATGCGCTTTTGCTCCGCGGGCGAGACCTCGTTGACCTGCATGCCCTTGGTCTTGAGGCTGGCCAGCGACTTTTCATTGAGCGTGCGGTTGGCCGCGCGCTCCACCTTCTGGCCTTCGATGGCGGCTTCACGCAGCACGGCCTGCTCCTGCGGGCTCAGCTGGTCCCACAGCTTCTTGCTGTAGAGGATCAGGAAAGGCGTGTAGGCATGCCGCGTGACGGACAGGTACTTTTGTACTTCATTGAACTTGGAGGTCTCGATCGTGACGAAAGGATTCTCCTGCCCGTCGATGGTCTTGGTCTCCAGCGCGGTGAACACCTCGCCAAACGACATGGGCACGGCATTGGTGCCCAGGGTCTTGAAGGTGTCCAGGAAGATGTTGTTCTGCATCACACGGACCTTGACGCCTTCAAAGTCCTCCACCTTGTTCACCGGGTGCTTGCTGTTGGTCAGGTTGCGAAAGCCGTTCTCCCAGTACGCCAGGTTCACGACGCCCGCTTCTTCGAGCTTCTTGTTGAAGTACAGGCCGGCCGGTCCGTCGAGCACCGCATCGGCTTCCTTCTCGTTGGCGAACAGGAAGGGCAGGTCAAACACCCCCAGTTCCTTGACGATGCCCACCAGCGGGCTGGACGAGGTGCACACCATCTCCTGGGTGCCGGCGCGCAAGGCCTGCGTGGCCTGCAGGTCGCCCCCGGCCGAACCACCCCAGAAGGCATTGATCTTCATCTTGCCACCCGTCTTGGCCGCGAGCACTTCCTGCATCTTCTTCACGCCCAGGCCCACGGGATGGTCTTCGTTCACACCGTTGGTGAACTTGATGGTGCGCTCCGCAAACTGTGCGAAGACCGAACTGGCCACCAGCAGCGAAGCGCCGGCCAGCAGGGATACGAGGGTTCTGCGTTTGAACATGGTTTTGTCTCCTGGAGTCATAAGGTCAGTGGATTGAAAAACCCGTCAATGCATCCACCATTTCAGTGGAACAAGAACGAGGTCGGGGAAAAACACGAGCAGGAACAGCACGGCCAGTTCGGCAAGGAAGAACGGCATGACGCCCTTGAAGGCATCGTCCATGCTGATCTTCGCCACGCCGCACACCACGTTGAGCACGGTGCCCACGGGCGGCGTGATCAGGCCGATGGCGTTGTTGATGATGAACAGCACGCCGAAATACACCGGATCAATGCCGGCCTGCAAGACCACCGGCATCAACACCGGCGTAAGGATCAGCACCGTGGGCGTGAAGTCGAGCGCCGTGCCGACCACCACGATGATCACCATCATCACGAACATCAGCATCGTCTTGTTGCCGGAAAACGGCGCCAGCAGGTTCGCCACTTCGGTCGGAATGTTGGCCACCGTGATCAGCCAGGCGCTGACCATGGCCGCCGCCACCAGGAACATCACCACGGCGGTGGTCGTGCCCGCCGCCAGGATCAGGCCGTACAGCGTGGACCACTTGAGTTCCCGGTAGATGAACATGCCCACCGCGAAGCTGTAGACCGCGGCCACCACGGCCGCCTCGGTCGGCGTGAAGATGCCGGCCTTCATGCCGCCCAGGATCACCACGGGCAGCGCGAGCGCCAGGCCGCCGTCGGCGGTGATCTTCAGCCGCTCGGTCATGCCCATGCGCGGCGCGGGCTGCACATCCTCCCGCCGCGCCAGCCACCACCAGGTCACGCCGATCGCCGCGCCCATGAGAATGCCCGGCACGATGCCCGCGAGAAAAAGCTTGGTGATGGACACATTGCCCGCCACGCCGAAGATGATCAGGCCAATGGAGGGCGGGATCACGGGCGCGATGATGCCGCCCGCGGCGATCAGGCCCGCCGAGCGGTTCAAGCCGTAGCCGGCCCGCTTCATCATCGGAATCAGCAGCGCCGACAGGGCTGCCGTGTCGGCCACCGCGGAGCCGGACAGCGACGCCATGATCACGGCCGCCAGGACCGCCACGTAGCCGAGTCCGCCGCGGAAGTGGCCGACCCAGGCCATGGCCAGGTTGACGATGCGCCGGCTCAGGCCTCCAGCGTTCATGAACTCACCGGCCATCAGGAAAAACGGAACCGCCAGCAGCGGGAAATTGTCGGCCCCGTCAACAAAGCGCTGGGCCAGGATCTGGCTGTCGAAGGCCGGCAGCGCGCCCGTGCCGGCCATGTAGGCCATCAAGGCCAGGCCGCAGACCAGCAGCGAATAGGCAATGGGCATGCCAATGGCCATGGCCCCCAGCAGGCTGAACACAAAGACGGCAATGGTCATGGCCGTCCCCCGGTGCTTCCAGCGACGGCGGTGTGGGGAACGTCTTCGGAGTCCACCACCTGGACCAGTTCGTCGTCCCGCAGCTTCCCGGTGAACAGGCGGTACAGCACGTCCAGGTTGAACAGCCCCATGACCACCGACACCAGGTAACCGATGCCATAGATCCAGATCATGGAAATGCCCACCACGGGCGAGACATTGGTCACCTGCAGTTCATGCATCTTCCAGGTGCCGATGAAGAACAGCACATTGCAGAAAAGCATCAACGATTCGCTGACCAGCAGGCAGGCCTTCTTGCCCATCACGGGCAGGTGCTTGACCAGGGTGTCCACGCCCAGATGCCCCTTCTCGCGCATGGCGATCATGGCGCCGATGTAGGTCAGCCAGATGAAGCAGTAGCGGGACATTTCGTCCGATGTGGTGATGCCGGAATTGAAGCCATAGCGCAGCACCACATTGCCGAACACCATGACCACCATGGCCAGCAGGTTCAGCACCACCAGCAGTTCCAGCAGCTTGAAAAAATAGTCAATGAGTCGGCGCAACGGAGTCTCCGGACGAATGCGATCAGCCTGCCTTGAGCAGCGGCGCGGGAATGTTCAGGCGTGGCAGCTTGCGACGCGAGGCCAGCACGGTCTCGATGTCCTCGCGGGCGCCATCAATGAGCACCAGAATGGCCTTCTCGGCCTTGGCTGGCTGATGCGCGATCACGGCATCGAGCACGGCGCGGTGCAACGGCAGGGAGTTCTTCGGCCCATCCTTGCGCGTGGTGGAAATCTCGAAGCTGGTGCGCAGCAGCGCGCCCAGGGCCTTGCTCATCTGCACGATCATGCGGTTGCGGCAGGCGCGCAGCAGCCCCTGGTGAAAGCGCAGGTCATGCGTGACATAGTCGCCGCCCTCCTCCACCGCCTTCTTCATGCCGGCGAAGGCGGCCTCGATCTCAGCAATGTCCTGGGCCGTGGCGCGCTCGGCCGCCAGCCGCACGGCCGCTGGCTCCATCACGCGGCGCAGATCCTGCAGGTCGCGCAGGAATTCGGGCGTGAGTCCGGCCTTGGACTGCCAGATGATCACGTCGGGGTCGAACCAGTTCCAGTGCTCCTCGGTCAACACCCGGGTGCCCACCTTGGGGCCGGAGGTCACCAGCCCCTTGGCGATCAGCGACTTGACCGCCTCGCGCACGACGGTGCGGCTCACCCCCAGTTCCTCGCACAGCAGGGGCTCGGGCGGGATGGGCAGGCCCGGTCCATAGCGACCCGCGACGATGGCTTCGCCGAGGTGGTCTACCGTGTTGCCGTGGACGTTCTTGATCATGGTTTGTACTGACGGTCGCCGGCAATGGTATGACGATAATATGAAATGCAATTCAGGACTAACCCTTATGACTGACAGCGTCAAACCACGCAAGAAACCCCAAGAACTCCGCTCCCAGCAATGGTTCGGCCGCCAGGACCGCGACGGCTTTGCCTACCGCAGCTGGGTCAAGGGCAAGGGGGTGCCGCATGACCAGTTCGATGGCCGCCCGGTCATTGGCATCTGCAACACCTTCAGCGAACTCACGCCCTGCAACAGCCACTTCCGCACCCTGGCCGAGCAGGTCAAGATCGGCGTGTACGAGGCCGGTGGCTTTCCGCTGGAGTTCCCGGTGATGAGCCTGGGCGAGACCCTGCTGCGCCCCACGGCCATGCTGTACCGCAACCTCGCCAGCATGGATGTGGAAGAGTCCATTCGCGGCAACCCGATCGACGGCGTGGTGCTGCTCATGGGCTGCGACAAGACCACGCCGTCCCTCCTCATGGGTGCCTCCAGCGCCGGGCTGCCGACGATTGGCGTGAGCGGCGGGCCCATGCTCAACGGCAAATGGCGCGGGCAAGAGCTGGGCAGCGGCACCGGCGTGTGGAGCATGAGCGAACAGGTGCGCGCCGGCACCCTCAAGCTGGCCGACTTCTTCGAGGCCGAAAGCTGCATGCACCGCAGCCACGGCCACTGCATGACCATGGGCACGGCCAGCACCATGGCCAGCATGGTCGAAGCACTGGGCATCGGCCTGCCGGGCAACGCCGCCTATCCCGCCGTGGATGGCCGGCGCAACGTGCTGGCGCGCAACGCGGGCCGCCGCATTGTCGAGATGGTGCACACCGACCAGACCATCAGCCAGGTCCTCACGCGCGAGGCTTTCGAGAACGCCATCCGCACGCTGGCGGCGATTGGCGGCAGCACCAATGCGGTCATCCACCTGATCGCCATCGCCGGCCGCCTGGGCTTGAAGCTCACCGTGGACGACTTTGAAAAGCTGGGCAGCGAACTGCCCTGTTTGCTGAACCTGCAGCCCAGCGGCGAGCACCTGATGGAAGACTTCTGCTACGCCGGCGGCCTGCCCGTGGTGATGAAGGAAATCCAGCACCTGCTGCACCGCGACATCGTCACCGTGAGCGGCAAGACCGTGGGCGAGAACATTGCCGATGCGCAGAACCACGACCCGCGCGTGATCAAGAAATTCGACGCACCTTTCAAGGAGAAGGCCGGCATTGCCATCCTGCGCGGCAACCTGGCGCCGCGCGGCGCCGTCATCAAGCCCAGCGCCGCCACGCCCGCGCTCATGGTCCACACCGGCCGCGCCGTGGTGTTTGAAGACAGCGACGACTTCCACAAGCGCATTGACGACGAGAACCTGGACGTGGACGAGACCTGCATCCTGGTGCTCAAGAACTGCGGGCCCAAGGGCTACCCCGGTATGGCCGAGGTCGGCAACATGCCGCTGCCACCCAAGGTCCTGAAAAAAGGCATCACCGACATGGTCCGCATCAGCGACGCGCGCATGAGCGGCACGGCTTACGGCACGGTGGTGCTGCACACCACGCCCGAGGCGGCGGCCGGCGGACCGCTGGCCATCGTCCTCAATGGCGACCTGATCGAGCTCAACGTACCGCAGCGCAAACTCCAGCTGCTGATCAGCGATGAGGAGCTGCAAAAGCGCCTGGCCCAATGGACGGCGCCGCCACCCGCGCTGACGTCCGGCTACTGGAAGCTCTACATTGACCACGTGCTGCAGGCCGACCAGGGCGCCGACCTGGACTTTCTCGTGGGCCAGCGCGGCGCCTTTGTGCCCAAGGACAATCATTGAATGCACAAGCACTTTGATGTGGTGGCCCTGGGTGAGGGCATGGTGGAGTTCAACCAGACACGGGCCGGCGAGCCCACCTACTTGCAGGGTTTTGGCGGCGACACCAGCAACGCGGTGATCGCCGCCGCGCGCGCAGGGGCGCGCACGGCTTACCTGAGCCGCGTGGGCGACGACTGGTCGGGCCAGCGCCTGCTGGAACTGTGGCGGCACGAGGGCGTGGACTGCGAGGCGATTGAAGTGGCTGACGATGCGCCCACGGGCCTGTACTTCGTGACGCACGGCCACGGCCCCCAGGGCCATGGCCATGAGTTCGGCTACCAGCGCAAGGGCTCGGCGGCCTCGCGCATGACCCCGGCCTGGTTTGAGGGCCGCCCGCGGCAGGTGGTGGCGCAGTCGCGCGTGCTGCATGTGTCGGGCATCTCCCTGGCCTTGTCCGACAGCGCGGCCGCGACGGTCCTCGCGGCCATGCAGTCCGCCCGCGAGGCCGGCACGCTGGTGTCGTTCGATGCCAACCTGCGGCTCAAGCTGTGGCCCATCGACAAGGCCCGCGCAAGCATCGAGGAAGCCATCGCGCTGTGCGACATCTTCCTGCCCAGCCTGGATGACGTCACGGCACTGACCGGCCTGACCGACCCGGGCGCCGTCGTGTCCTGGGGCCATGCACTGGGCGCGGAAACAGTGGTGCTCAAGCTCGGAGAACGCGGCGCCCTGGTCAGCAACGGCACGCAGCGCCAGCAGGTTCCCGGCAAGGCCGCCCGCATGGTGGACGCCACGGGGGCCGGCGACTGCTTCTGCGGCAACCTGCTGGCGCGCATGGCCCGGGGTGATGGCGTGTTCACCGCCGCCGGCTATGCCAACGCGGCGGCGGCGCTGGCCGTGCAGGGCTTTGGCGCGGTGGCGCCCCTGCCCCGGCCCGACCAGGTGGAGAGCCTGTTGTGAATTCGCTGGTGGCGCTGGACTGGGGCACCAGTTCCCTGCGCGCCGCGCACCTGGATGCCCAGGGCCAGGTGCTGGAGGAGCGCACCTCGGGGGACGGCATCCTGAACGTGGCGCCCGGCCAGTTTGCTACGGTATTCATAGCAACCTGTGGCCGCTGGCTAAGGACTACAGGCACTTTTTGCCTGATATCGGGGATGGCGGGCAGCCGCCAGGGCTGGATGGAAACCCCCTACTGCCCCTGCCCCGCGGGATTTGACGACATCGCCAGGTCGCTGGCCTGGTTGCCGGCGTTGCCCGGGCCGGCGGGCGATGTGCGCATCGCCTTCGTGCCGGGGCTGAGCTGCGAGCACGACGGCGTCCCCGACGTGATGCGCGGCGAGGAAGTCCAGGTGTTCGGCGCGCTGCGCATCGCGGGTCTGGCCGACGCCACCGTGGTGCTGCCGGGCACGCACAGCAAGTGGGTCACGGTGCGCGGGCAGCGCATCGAGCGCTTTCGCACCTTCATGACGGGCGAGTTCTTCGCGCTGCTACGCCAGCACTCGATCCTGTCGCGCACCATGGCGGCCGAGGACGGGCCGCTTGACCTGCCCGCGTTCGACCAGGGCGTGGACCGGGCGCTGAACGGCACCAGTTTGCTGGCCACGGCGTTCAGCGCGCGCACCCTGGCGCTGTTCGGGAAGATGAGCGCAACCGCCCTGCCCAGCTACCTGTCCGGCCTGGTCATCGGCGAAGAGCTGCGGTCCCAGGCCGCGCCAGGCGACACCGTCCTGGTGGTGGGAGCGCCCGCGCTGACGCAGCGCTACGCGCGCGCACTGGAGCGTTGCGGCATGAAGGCCCACTGCATGGGCCCGCAAGCCACCTGGCAAGGCCTGCACGCCGTGGCACAGCAACTGGAAGACACCCCATGACCGCCAACGACCGCCTTCATTCCGCCCTGGCCCGGCTGCCGCTGATCGCCATCCTGCGTGGCCTGCAGCCCCTGGAAGCCGAAGCCATTGGCACCGCCCTGGTCGACGCGGGCTGGCCCACGATCGAGGTGCCGCTGAACTCGCCCTCGCCGCTGCAAAGCATTGCGACGCTGGCCACCCGGTTTCCGCAGGCCCTGGTGGGCGCGGGCACGGTGGTGTCGGTCCAGCAGGTGCGCGAGGTGCGCGACGCCGGTGGGCAACTCATCGTCTCGCCCCATTTCAATGCCGACTTGGTGCGCGAGGCCGCGCGGCTGGGCATGGTCTGCCTGCCCGGGGTCATGACCGCCACCGAGGCCTTCGCCGCGCTCGACGCCGGCGCCAGCGGCCTCAAGCTGTTTCCCGCGGAGATGATCCCGCCGGCCGCGGTCAAGGCACTTGCCGCCGTGCTGCCGGCCGGCACGCGGATGTTGCCCGTGGGCGGCGTCTCGCCCGCCAGCCTGCCGGCTTACCTGGCCGCCGGCGCGGCCGGCTTCGGCATCGGCTCGGCCCTGTTCAAGCCTGGCATGAGCGCCGCCCAGGTGCACGAGAACGCTATGAATTTCGTAGCAAGCTGTGCCGGTATCATCAGGACATGAGCACTCTTTCATCCATCAACCCGAGCGCCGTTTCGTTTGGACTCAAGGGCCGCGTGGCCCTGGTCACGGGCGGCGCGCAGGGCATCGGCGAAGCCTGCGTGCGCCGCTTCGCCACCGAGGGCGCGCAGGTCATGATCGTGGACATGGCCGACGCCCCCGGCCAGGCGCTGGCCGCTGAACTGGGCGCCGACTACATCCATTGCGACGTGGGCGACAAGGCGCAGGTCGATGCACTCGTGGCCCAGACCCTCGCCCGGCATGGCCGCATTGATGTACTGGTCAACAATGCCGGCATCTTCCGGGCCGCCGAGTTTCTGGACGTCACCGAGGCCGACTTCGACGCCGTGCTGCGCGTCAATCTCAAGGGCTCGTTTCTGGTCGGGCAGGCCGTCGCGCGTGCCATGGCGGCCGCGCCAGGGCAGCCCGGCCCGGGCGGCGCCGCGGTGCGGGGCGCCATCGTCAACATGAGCTCGGTGAACGGCACGCTCACCATTCCCACCATTTCCAGCTACAACGTGAGCAAGGGCGGCATCAACCAGCTCACCCGCGTGATGGCGCTGGCACTGGCCGACAAGGGCATCCGGGTCAATGCCGTGGCACCCGGCACCATCGCCACCGAACTGGCCGCCAAAGCCGTGCTGACCAGCGACGAGGCCAAGGCCCGCATCATGAGCCGCACTCCCATGGGCCGGCTGGGCGAACCCTTCGAGATTGCCGACGCCGTGGCGTACCTTGCGAGCGATGCCGCCAGCTACATCACCGGCGAGATCGTGGTGGTGGACGGCGGGCGCATGACGCTGAACTACACCATGCCCGTTCCGGGCCACTAGCCGCCCCTGAAGGCGAGCCCGTCTCATTGCGGCGCCGCCGGCCCCGCTCAGTTGCCCTGCATGTGGCGGGCGTACAGCTTCTGCATGCCGCCGATCCAGCGGTCGTAGTCCTGCGACTTGCCGCGGAAATAATCCAGCACCTCGGGGTGCGGCAGCACGAGGAATTTTTCGTCCCTCAGGGTGGTCATGACTGCTTCGGCCACCTGCGCGGGCGTGAGGATGCCGTCCTGCCCGGCCGAGCCGCCATCGCCGGTCACCATGTCGGTCTGCACCGACTGCGGGCACAGGCAGGCCACGCGCACGCCCTTGCGGCCGTAGGCAATGCGCAGCCACTCCGCGATGGCGAGCGCCGCATGCTTGGTCACGCCGTAGGGCGCGGACTCCACGATGTTCAGCAACCCGGCCGCCGACGCGGTGACCAGGAACGCCCCCTCGCCTCGCGCCACCATCTCGGGCATCACCGCGCGGGCCGCCCAGACATGGGCCATGCCATGGATCTGCCACATCTTGTCCCACAGCGGGTCTTCCAGGTCGATGCCACCGGGGCGGCCCAGAATCCCGGCGTTGGAAAAATACGCATCGACCTGCCCGAAGCGCTCCCGCGTGATGGCCACCAGCGCCTGGATGTCGGCTTCCTGGCTCACGTCGCAGCGCACCGCCACGCCCCCCATCTCGGCCGCCACGCCCTGGGCGCGCTCCAGGTTCACGTCGGCCACCACCACGCCTCGCGCACCGTCCTGCGCGAGCCGCAGCGCCAGGCCCCGCCCGATGCCGCTGGCGCCACCGGTCACGATGGCTACCTTGCCCTTGAATTCCATGGTCAGTCTCCTTCAGGGCACCAGTATCGGCGCAGGCTGCCGTGATGTTTGCCGCGCAGGCGACATGTTGTCGCCCATGCGCGGGCAGCGCTACACTGCGGCGCATGACGCGACGTGCCGCCACTTTCTATGAGCTGCTGGGCGTGGGCCGCGAGGCCACGGCGGACGACATCCGCACCGGATACCGCCGCCGCGCGCAAAAGTTCCACCCCGACAAGTACCGTGGCAAGGGCGATGCGGCCGCCATCATGGCCCAGATCAACCGGGCGTATGAAGTGCTGTCCGATGCCAGCCGGCGCACCGCCTACGACAGCGACATGGACGCCGCGGTCCAGGGCAGCCGCGTGGTGCCCATTGCGCCGCTGGGCATTGGCGGATGGCCCTGGTATGTGCTGTGCGCGACGCTGTGCGTGATCCTGCTGGCCCTGGGCTTCATCGCACTTCGCACCCTGGCGCCGCAACGCGCCACCTACGTGCCGGGCCCTGCAGCCGCCGCCACACTGCCCGTGGAGCCGGTCAACGCCGTCGCCGCCCCTGAAATCAAGCCCTGGCAGGCCCCCGAGGCGCGCGCCGTGCCCCTGGCCGACGACCCCGTTTCCCGGCTGGTCCGCGACGGGGTGCTGGCACCGGCGCAGCGCGCCACGCCCCAGCGATGACGCGGGTCGAACGCGTTCAGGCTGCAGCCATCGCACCGCGCGCCGGCAACCGCGCCTCACGAATGGGCAGGTGAATCAGCGCCGCCCCCACGGCCAGCACCACGTCGACGTACCAGACCAGGTTGTAGCTGCCGGTCGCCTCAAACACCCGCCCTCCCAGCCAGGCACCCAGGAAGCCGCCGATCTGGTGCGTGAGCATGACAATGCCGAACAGCGTGGCCATGTTCGCGGGACCGAAGAACTTGGCCACCAGCCCGGCCGTGGGCGGCACGGTGGACAGGAACGTCAGGCCCATCACCGCCGCAAAGACCAGCATCACCGGCCCGGTCTTGGGCGCCAGCAGGAACACGATCACGGCCACCGCACGCGACGCATACACCAGCGACAGCAGCGACTTCATCCGCCAGCGCCCCACGGCCCAGCCCATGGCCACGCTGCCGATGATGTTGAACAGGCCGATCATGGCCAGCGACCAGCCGGCCCATTGCGTGGGCAGGCCGCACGAGGCAATCACGCCCGGCAGGTGCGTGGCCAGGAAGGCCACGTGAAAGCCACAGACAAAAAAGCCCAGGCCCAGCAGCACGTAGCTGCGATGGCGCAGCGCCGTGCCAATGGCCTCGCGCGTGCCCACCACCTTTTGCCCGGCCGGCGCGGCCTGCATTGAATTGCCCTTGAGCAGAAAGGCCGCCGGCAGGCAGAGCAACACCAGCAGCCCCAGCACCTGCATGGCATTGGCCCAGCCCAGCCCCACCATCAGCGCGGCCGCGATGGGCGCCATGACGAACTGGCCAAACGAGCCCCCCGCATTGACCACGCCGGTGGCCAGGCCGCGCCGCTCGGGCGGCACCAGGCGCGTGGTGGCCGCCATCAGCACCGCGGGGCCCGCCATGCCCGCACCGCCGGCCGACAGCACCCCGATGGCCAGGATCAGGCCCCAGGTGGTGGTCATGTAAGGCGTGATGAAGGTGCCCAGGGCCACCAGCAGCGCGCCGGCAAACAGCACCCGTCCGGCCCCGATCTTGTCGGCCATGGCGCCTGCAAAAGGCTGCGTCAGGCCCCACCAGAGCTGGCCGAACGCGAACGCCAGGCTGATGCTGCCCAGCCCGAGGCCGGTGGCCGTGTTCAGCGGGCTGAGAAACAGCCCCATGGTCTGGCGGGTGCCCATGGTCAGGGCAAAGGTGCCGGCAGCCGCCAGCAGCACCAGCCAGAGCCCGGCATGGGCGCCGCGCCGTGAATCATTCGTCATGGGTTTCTCCATCTTCGATCGGCGCAAGCCGCGCCAGGCTGAGGTCAATCAGCGCGTGCAGCGCCACCACGTTGGCCGCACCGAGCAGGTCGTTCAGGCCCTCCTGTGCCACGCGCCAGCGGCGCTGCGCCTCCTGACGCTTTTCGCGACCGGCGGGCGTGATACTCACGAGATGGCTGCGTCCGTCGGCGCCCTCGTCCTGGGCCAGCCAGCCGGCGGCGATCATCGGCCGGAGGTTGCGGCTAAGCGTGGAAGCGTCGATCTTCATTTCGCGCGCGAGATCAACCGGGCGCAGGGGCCCCAGCTTGTACACATAGGACAGCAGCGAATATTGCGTCCCCTTCAGCCCGGTCTTGCCGACCTCCGCGTCGTAATGCCGCGCCACGCGGCGCATCAGCTGGCGCAGCTTGATGTTGGTGCAACCCTGGGGCCTGTCGGCCTCGGACTTGACAGCGGTGTTCATGTAAATTATTGTACCTGCAACTGTTGCATATGCAAGTTTATGGAGAAAAAGCCCGTGACGACAATGAATCAGCTTGAATCCTGGCTGGCCCAGGAACGTGAAGTGGTGGCCCGGCTTGACGGCGGCGTGGGTCCCGGCGTGGCCACCCCGGCGCAGATCGCCGGCAAGACCGGCCTGCAGGTCATGCAGGCCATGCTGCGCGGGGAAGTGCCATGGCCCCCCATTGCCCGCACGCTGGATTTCCAGCTCATGGAAGTCGACGAAGGCCGTGCGTTGTTCCAGGGCACGCCCGGCCCCGCCCACCTCAACCCCATGGGTGGCATTCACGGGGGCTGGTACGCCACCCTGCTCGACTCGGCCCTGGGCTGCGCCGTGCATACCATGATGCCCGTGGGCCGCGGGTACACCACGGCCGAACTCGGTGTGAACCTCGTGCGTGCCATCAACCCGCAGAAAACCCCGCGCGTTCGCGCCGAAGGCAAGGTGCTGCATTGCGGCCGCCAGCTGGCCACGGCAGAAGCCCGCATCACCGGGCCCGATGGCACGCTGTACGCGCATGCCACCACGACCTGCCTAGTGTTTGAATTGCCGGCCGAATTAAAACGCTGACTGCCTACAGGGCTCAGAAGGTAAAGCGGTTCAGGTTGATCAAGCGGCCATCCGGCAGCACCAGTGAGCCAGCCTTGGCTGAACTGAAAACGAAGAAGAGGCTCCCGGGATTGGCCGCGAGACTGGGAGTCCGGTAGGACCCCTGAAGGGACTGCCCATTCCCGTACTGCTGCAAGACGCCCGAGAGCCCCTGACTGCCCGCCAGACTGCCATTGGCGACATACCAGGTGGGCTGGCCAGAAGCCTCATAGGTGAAGACCACCAAAAAAGCCTGGTTGCCCTGGACTTCAATGAAATAGCCACGGCCTGGTTCCTCCGCGTTCCACCACCACCCGCTTTCAAACGCGGCATTCGACGTTGCGAACGATGTGGGCGTGGAGATCGGGAATCTCTGGAGGCTGATGGTGCTTGCCGTTCCTCCCACGGGAGTCACAACCAAGGTACCCGACGTGGAGGCGCTGAAGTTCAGGACAAGGTCTGCGACCTTCGATGTGGACGACGGAGAGCGGAAGCTTCCCGTCAGGGTCTGCCCCCCGGCATAACGCGTGAATTCACCGGTGTAGCTGCCGTTGGCCTGGCGCGTCAACGTCGACACGTACCAGGTGGCGACGCCGTTCGTCTCGTACATGAAACCACCGATGAAGATTTTGGTGCCCTGGCGCTCGATCGCAAAGCCGCGACCTCCCTCGGAGGCATTCCACCACCAGCCGTTTTGCGGCTCCACGCCTGTTACCGGCGCTCCTGAGACGACATTCAGCGACACATTGTCAACATAGAAGGATGACGTCAAGGAAAGATCCGAGATGCCCGTGAATAGAAGCCTCACGGTCTGCCCGGCGTAGGCCGAGAGATCGGCCGAGAAGGTTTGCCACCGATTCTTCGTTGACAAGTTGGAGATCGTGGTGAGCAATGCCAGGCGGGCTGAGCTGGCAACGCTTCGAATCTCCACGGTCAGGTAGTCGTACACACGGCTGAGCGTTGATTCCAGGGTCTCCACATAGTAGGAAAACGACAGCAGGGCACTGCTGGCGCCGGACGCAATGGAGATGTCCTGATACAGCGTGTCCAGGCAACCGCTGTAACCGCAGAACCAGGCCACCCGGGTGCTGCCTGTGGACACGGGCGGGATGCGCGAGGGAGGCTGCAACACAATGAGTGAAGACGAGGCCACCCACCCCTGGCCACCCGCCTCGAAATCACCATTGCGCAGCGCGCTGACCGCCGCTGCCGTCTGGGCATAGACCACATGATCAACCCACCCCGCGTCCTCGCCGTCTGCCACGAAGGCATCCTTGGCATATTCCCATTTCACGGCATGCGACCCAGCGGGTATGTTGAGCACTGTGGTGATCCATGTGGATTCACCGCTGATCCGGTACTGCGCGACGCCGTCAATCGACACCGTGAGAAAGTCGTAGTCGGCCTCGGATGAGACCTTCCAGTCGAACGACAACTGGCCCGGACCGGCAACCACGGTCGACAGGCTGGAGCTTTGCAGGTCTGCGAGGCCGCCTGAACGAACTGCCGAACCGCCAGTCGTGTAGGCGGCGGTCTGTGCAAAAAAAGCCGCGTTGCCACCGGTGCTCCAGGTCAGGGCACTGTTGTCCAGCGCCGTGGCCAGCGAGATGGATGGCCCGACAAAACTGGCAACCACATTTTTGGCTGACGCCATCGAAACCACGCAACTCGACTGCGTGCCGGTGCAGGCGCCACTCCAGCCTCCGAAAGTCGACCCTGCGGCGGGCGACGCCGTCAAAACGACCTGGGTCCCCGCACCAAACGACGCGGAGCAAGCGCCGCCACAGCTGATGCCACCGGGCACCGAGGCCACTGTGCCGTCGCCCGTGCCCTGCTTGGCCACGGACAGCACATAGGTCGTGGGATTGCCGGCGGCATCCAGCCATAGATTCAGTGCGGCGTTGTAGGCCACATCAAATCGCCCATAGATGTTGGTCCCGCTGCGATTGCTGCAGCTTGAACTGCCACCGTAGAGCTGGCCCACCAGCACCTTGCCCAAGCCTCCTACATTGGCAAACAGACCCGAACCACTGCTACCCCCCTCGGTGGTCCCCGTGGTGAGAAGGACATCGAAGAACGTGCTGGCCGCAAGGTTGGAGTTCTGGCAGGTAAACCCTCCCGTGGTGGGATTGGTCACCAAGCAGGTCTTGTAGCCGCTGAGAGAACCGTAACTGACTTTCTGCAAGTCCCCGGCGGGATGATGCACCCCCGTGATGCCTGTGCCCACGGAAGGACCTGACGCTGACCACCCGGCGTAGATCACGCCGGGTGGCGGCGTTGAGCCCAGCCTCATGAACGAGGTGTCGGTCCTTGCGCTGGAGTACAAAAGGGTGGCGCCACCACTGCGCGAAACCGATGACGCGGAAAGCCGTCCACTGTTGCAGGACGTTGAACGGTAAAACCAGAACGTCTGCAACGTGGAGGCCACCGATTGCTTGGAGATGCAATGGTTGGCCGACAGGAAATAGGGTGTCCCGCTGCTCGCCCGGTCATTGAGAAGCGTCCCGGAGCAAAGGTAAGAACCGCCGCCGTCTGCTGTGAACACCATCTTGGCCGTGGCGTTGCTCAGCCCCGACTCGGCGTAGCACGAGACATCGGCATGACAGCTTGCCGACTCACCGATCCGCGGCTCGTTGATATCAGGCGAGGCCGACGGGGATTCAAAAAAGTGAGACAGCAGCGGCACGGCCACCGATATCTGGCTGGGCTCGGCGCCTGCCGGCAATTCGAACTCGACGGTCAGGGTGTCGCCGTCCATGTAGGGCGACCAGAAGACACGGGCAAAGTCCCGCAGATCACCCGCATCCCGGTTCCGCTTGAGCACTTCCTTGACTTCGATCGCCGTGAAGACATGCTCCAGAACACCGTCGGCTCCCACAAATCGCAACTGGGCCTGATCAGGCAACTGGTCAACCCGTACGCCCATGCGCAAGCCGGAGGCCCCGGGACTGGACATTTGCAGGGCCGCCACCTGGACGCCGCCGGGACGCATCTCCCAGATCAGCTTTTGCGCGACATCTGCTGCTTCGTGGGTGGTCGAACTGGCACGCCCTTGCGCCACCAGGCGCGGAACGCCCGGTTCCCGTGGCATGGACAGCACGGCATGGCGCCGCTCGGAGGGCAGGGCAGGCAATGCCACCCTGGCTGGCTGGCGCACCGATGGACGCGCGCCCCGCAAACGCTGCGTGGACTCCTGGGGAACAGTCTCTGGCGGCGGCATGTAGGACGCGACTGCGTCAGGCTTGCGTGCCGCATTCCACGCGTCCACATCGCTTTGCGGTGTAGCGGCGATGGGCGCTGCCGTGCTGACTTCCTTGGCTACCTGCGAAGTGTCCTGTGAAGCCCCACCACAAGCGGCAACGATGCCGACCAGCGAAACCAGGAGTGTACGACCCAGAACGCCGCGTGCTTCGTCAGTTCGTCGCCGCCATGCCATCCAAGCCAAGTCCGTCGCCGTCCGCAATGCGGCTCTGATCGCCTGGATGCCCGTCATATCGCGCCCTGAATGCAGAAGAATGTATTTATTTAAGACCGTATTATGTAACTGAATTTATCCGCTCCTGGCGATTCCTCTTCCCTCATGGGGTTGATGGCCCCAGCACCATAATCGCGCCATGCGACTCCTCCACACCATGCTGCGCGTTGGCAATCTCCAGCGCTCCATCGACTTCTACACCCAGGTGCTCGGCATGAAGCTGCTGCGCACTTCAGAGAACCCCGAATACAAATACTCACTGGCGTTTGTGGGCTATGGCAACAACCCCGACCATGCCGAGATCGAACTGACCTACAACCACGGTGTTGACAGCTACGAGATGGGCACGGCCTATGGCCATATCGCGCTGGGTGTTCCCGACGCGCAGGCGGCCTGCGAAAGAATCAAGGCCGCCGGTGGCAACGTCACCCGCGAGGCCGGTCCGGTCAAGGGCGGCACCACGGTGATCGCCTTTGTCACCGATCCCGACGGCTACAAGATCGAGCTGATCCAGCGCGCCGAGTTCGCGTCGGGAGCGGGGCTGCGCTGAGCGCCCGCTTCACAGGTTCGACCTGATCCACAGGGCAACCGACCGCGTGTACTCGCCCGGCGCGCCCAGCGTGCTGCTGATGTCGCCATGCGACAGGTCCTGCTCCCAGATGGTGATCCGCAAATGCAGCGTGGACGCCTTGCGCTCCAGGTGATGCGCTTCCGGGCAGGCTTCGCGACGGCGGCTCGAGCACACCATCAGCAGCGGTGGGGCCGCAGCCGTGAGCTGGCGGTAAGGCGAGGCAGCGCGCCAGTCCTCGGGATTCTTTCCAAAGGCCCGGTCGTACAGCCGCGGGTGGGGCGCCTGCATGAGTTGCTCGACATCCAGTGCCGCGCTGTCCAGGCTGACCGCTACGCGCCAGGGGCGGGCACCCAGCTCGGTGGCCAGCGAGGGAGACGCGTTCAGCAGGGTCACCAGATGCGCACCCGCCGAATGCCCCATGAGCACGAAGCGCCCGGGGTCCGCGCCCCATGAAGCCGCCTTCTTCTGCGCCAACGCCAACGCGCGGGCCACATCGCGGGCCTGTTCCAGCGGCGCCGCCCTGGGCAGCACGCGGTAGTTGGTCGACACCAGCACATAGCCGGCTTGCTTGACCCAGTGGTCCACCTTGTTCCTGACCACCCCCGCCGCCGCCTTGTCACCGACCACCCAGGCCCCGCCGTGGACCATGAAGAGCACCGGGCCGGCGGGCTTGGCCGGCAGATACACGTCAAAGCGCTGCCGCGCATCAGCGCCATAGGCCACGTCGCGCAGGACGCGCACGGCAGTTGCCTGCTTGTCCGCAGGCGCCGGCGCCGCATCACCCGCCAGGGCGGCGGGGGCCGCGAGGCCCAGCATCAAAAAAACCGCGGCGATCATCCAGCCGCCCTGTTGAAACAGATAAGGTTTGCTATTTTTTTGGTAGCGCATGGCCCTTATTCTAGAAGGGCCTCACCGCGTTTTGGCCAGACCAACCGCTTCGCGCGCCAGTTCGGCAAGACGCGCCCAGTCGCCCCGGGCCACGGCGTCCGCCGGGGTCAACCACGAACCACCGACACAGGCCACGTTGGCCAGCGCAAGAAAATCGGGCGCATTGGCCGGGCTGATGCCGCCCGTGGGACAGAACCTCACGTCGCCAAACGGCCCTTGCCAGGCCTTGAGCATGGCAAGCCCCCCAGCCTGCAGCGCAGGGAAAAACTTGAGTTCGGTGTAGCCGTCTTCCTGCGCCATCATGATCTCGCTGCCCGTCGCCACGCCCGGCAGCAAGGGCAGACCCAGATCGTGGCAAGCCCGGCCCACGGCAGGGGTGTAGCCGGGGCTCACGGCAAATCGGGCGCCCGCCAGCGCGGCCGCCTGCGCATCCGCGGCGCTGCGCACCGTGCCGGCACCGACCACGGCTTCTGGCACATCGCGCGCGATGGCTTCGATGCAGGCCAGCGCCACGGGCGTGCGCAGGGTCACCTCCAGCATGCGGATGCCCCCAGCCACCAGCGCACGCGCCAGCGGCGCGGCGTGCGCCACGTCCTGCAGCACGATCACGGGAATCACCGGTGCGTCCTGCATCACCTGCAGCGCGGTCAGGTTCACAGCCATGAACAGGCCCCTTCCTCGGCGGTGACCGCGTTGCGGCGTGCACTGGCGAACAGCTCGCGGCCCAGCCCCAGGCCGTTGGCGCTGCGCTGGGCCTGCGGCATGGCGGTAGTGGCCCGCTCGGCCCACTCGTCCGCCGGCACCAGCGCCTGCAGCGTGCCAGCCTGCGCATCCAGGCGCAGGATGTCGCCGTCATGCACCTTGGCCAGCGGGCCGCCAGCCGCGGCTTCGGGCGAGACATGGATGGCGGCGGGCACTTTTCCCGAGGCGCCGCTCATGCGCCCATCGGTCACCAGCGCCACCTTGAAGCCCTTGCCCTGCAGCACCGCCAGAGGGGGCGTGAGCTTGTGCAGTTCGGGCATGCCATTGGCCTGCGGGCCCTGCCAGCGCACCACGCACACCACGTCGCGCTCCAGTTCACCGGCATTGAACGCCGCCAGCATCGCTTCCTGAGAATCAAAGACGCAGGCCGGTGCCTCCACCACGTGGCGGTCGTCCGGCACGGCCGAGACCTTGATCACGCTGCGCCCCAGGTTGCCCGTCAGCAGCTTCAGGCCGCCCGTGGGGCTGAAAGGCGCCGACGCGGGCCGCACAATCCCCTCGTCCTTCGACGGGCCGCCGTCGGCCCACTGGAGCGCGCCGTCAACCAGACGCGGCTCCCGGGTGTAGTCGCGCAGGCCGGCTTCGCGCACCGTGAGGACATCTTCATGCAGGAAGCCCGCGTCGAGCAGCTCGCGGATGACGTAGCCCGTGCCGCCCGCCGCCTGGAACTGGTTCACATCGGCGCTGCCATTGGGGTACACGCGCGACAGCAGCGGCACCGCGGCCGACAGCTCGGCAAAGTCGTCCCAGTCAATCGAAATGCCCGCGCTGCGTGCCACGGCCACCCAGTGGATGAGGTGATTGGTCGACCCGCCGGTGGCCAGCAGCGCGACCATGGCATTGACGATGGCGCGCTCGTCCACGATCCGGCCAATCGGCGCAAAGCGGGCGCGCCGGGTGATGGCCAGCACCGCGCGCGCGGCTTCCCGGGTGAGCTCGTCACGCAGGTCTCCCCCCGGGTTGACAAAGGCCGTGCCGGGCACGTGCAGGCCCATGGCCTCCAGCAGCATCTGGTTGCTGTTGGCCGTGCCGTAAAAGGTGCAGGTGCCGGGCGCATGGTAGGCCGCCGACTCGGCCTGCAGCAGCTCGGCCCGCCCCACCAGGCCCTGGGCGGCCTGTTCGCGCACCTTGGCCTTGGCGCTGTTGCTCAGCCCGCTGGGCATGGGGCCGGCGGGCACGAAAACCGTGGGCAGGTGGCCAAAGTGCAGGGCGCCAATCAACAGGCCCGGCACGATCTTGTCGCACACGCCCAGCATCAGCGCGGCGTCAAACATGTCGTGACTCAGGCTCACGGCGGTGGCCATGGCAATCACGTCGCGGCTGAACAGGCTGAGCTCCATGCCGGGCGTGCCCTGGGTCACGCCGTCGCACATCGCGGGCACCCCGCCGGCCACCTGGGCGGTGGCGCCGTGCTTGCGCGCCTCATCCTTGACCAGATCAGGGAAGCGGGCCAGCGGAACATGGGCCGACAGCATGTCGTTGTAGGCATTGACGATGGCGATGTTGGGCGCTTTTTCCGCCACCACCTTGAACTTGTCGCTGGCCGGCAGGCCGGCAAAGGCGTGGGCCACGTTGGCGCAACCCATGCGGTCGGCGCCCCGGTCGCGGCCCGCGGCCTCGTCCAGCCGGTGCAGGTAGGCGGTGCGGGAGGCTGCGCTGCGCTCACGGACGCGGCGCGTCACGTTGGTCACGGAAGGGTGGAGTTTCATCTCGGACAAGTAACTAAATTACGGCCACCATCGTACTCCCGATGGGCCCGCCGAGGGTGGATCGGGGTTACCAAGCGGTTACGAAATGCCGCCAAATCCCACTCCCTGAAAAGTTGCGGTGGCAGCGCTAAAGTCGCGGTTCATGAGCGATGCACTGAAACCCCTGCGCGACCCGGCCCCCATGCTGGCGCAGGTGTTGCGCGAATGGGGTGGTCATTCGGACCTGTGGGTGTTTGGCTATGGCTCGCTGATCTGGAAGCCCGACTTTGAGTACGCCGAGCGGCGTGCGGCCCGGGTCCATGGCTGGCACCGCGCGCTCAAGATGTGGAGCCGCATCAACCGCGGCACGCCCGAGTGCCCCGGCCTGGTGTTTGGCATGCTGTCGGGCGGCACCTGCAAGGGCATGGTGTTCCGTGTGCCCCAGGCGCAGGCGCGCGACGCGCTGGACAAGCTCTGGCAGCGCGAAATGATCACGGCGGTGTACGACCCGCGCTGGCTCACCTGCCACACCCCGCACGGACCGGTCACGGCGCTGGCGTTCACGCTGTCGCGCCGCAGCCCCAACCACACGGGTGTGCTGACCGAAGCGCAGTACCGGCAGATTTTCGCGGACGCCTGCGGCCGCTACGGCACCACGCGCGACTACGCGCGGCTCACGCACGAGGAACTGCGCCGCCACAACATCCACGACAAGGCGCTGGAGCGCCTGCTCAGGCTGCTACCGGGCTGACGCCAGGCGCTGCGCCGCCAGCGCCAGCCCCTGCACGGTGTCCACGTCGGTCACCGCCCCCAGGTCATCTACTATCAATTCAATAGCACGATGTGCCCGCAGGACCTGGACTGCGCCCCGATCTCCGTGCAAAGCCAGCAGTTGCGCGAGGCAGGGCTGGGCAAAGCCGACCGGGTGCCCCCGTGTCCCTTCATGCACGGGCACCACCGCGTCATGGGTGGCCAGCGCCGCCGCCACGGCGCGCAGCGTACCGGGCTGGACCAGCGGCAGGTCCCCGGGCAGCACCAGCCAGCCCGGCGCGCCCGCCGTGGCCCGCACGGCCGCCGCAATGCTGTCGCCCATGCCGGGATGGCCCGCGTCCTCAAGATGCCAGGGCAGGCCACTGGCGCGCACGGCGTCCAGTGTGTGCTGCAACACCGGCTTGCCCGCCAGCAGGGCCTGCAGCTTGTGGGTGGTACCGCCCGAGGCCCGGAAACGCTCGCCGCGCCCCGAGGCCAGGACCAGCACCACCGGTTGCGGCATCAGGCCGTCTTGAGCGCTTCGGCGGTGATCGGCAGCTGGCGCACCCGCTTGCCGGTGAGCGCCGCCACCGCATTGGCAATGGCTGGCACCACGACCGCCGTGGCCGGCTCGCCAATGCCGCCGGGCTTCTCGGTGCTGTTGACCAGCGTGATGTCAATCTGCGGCGCCTCGTTCATGCGCACCAGCAGGAACTGGTGGAAGTTGGTCTGCTGCACGCGGCCTTTTTCCAGCGTGATTTCCTGCATCAGCGCGGCGCCCATGCCGAACACCACGCTGGACTGGATCTGCGCCTCCACCGTGTCGGGGTTGACCATGTGGCCCAGGTCGGCGGCCACGGTCACGCGGTGCACCTTGACCGAGCCATCACTGTTCAGGCTGACCTCGGCCACCTGGGCCATGTAGGTGTCATAGCCTTCCATCAGCGCAATGCCCCGTGCGCGCCCCGCTGGCAACGGTTTGCCCCAGCCTGACTTTTCGGCCGCCAGCCTGAGCACATTCGCATAGCGCGGCTGCTTGCCCAGCAGCGACAGCCGGTACTCATACGGGTCCTTGCCGGCGCTTTTGGCGAGCTCGTCAATGAAGCTCTCGTTGGCAAAGGCATTGATGATGTGGCTGACCGAACGCCAGTAGCCCACGCGCAGGCCGGCATCGTGCTTGACGATGTCATGCCGGGTGGCCGGGATGTCGTAGCCCGCCACGGCCGCCTCGATCATCAAGGGGTCCTGCACCGGCGCGGGCAGGCCGAACACGCGGCCCGTGATGGACTGCGACGTCAGGCGGAAGGTCATGGCCGTGGGCTTGCCGTCGGGCCCGATGGCCGCCGCCAGCGTATTGACGCCCTGGGGACGGTAGAAGTCATGCGTCATGTCGTCTTCACGCGACCACACCAGCTTGACCGGCTTGTTCACCGCCCTGGAAATCTGGGCCGCCTGGATGATGAAGTCGATGTCAATGCGCCGGCCAAAGCCGCCCCCAAGGAAGGTGGTGCGCAACGACACATCCTCGGGTTTCACGCCCAGCACCTTGGCCACCGTGCCCTGGGCCGCGTCCTGCCACTGGGTCGGGCCAATGAGCTGCACCTTGCCCTTGTCATACCAGGCCGTGAAGTTCATGGGCTCCAGCGGCGAGTGGCTCAGCAGCTGGCTCACGTACTCGGCACGGACCACCTTGTCGGCCTTGGCGATCACCGCGTCGGCATCGCCAACGGCCTTCAGCGGCAGCGGCGTGCCGGTGGTGCTGGCCGCGCGCGTGCCCGCCAGCATGCTGGCGTTGCTCAGACTGGCTCCGGCGCCCTCGTCCCAGACGATGGCCAGTTCACGGCGCGCCTTGTTGGCGCGCCACCAGCTGTCGGCCACCACGGCCACGCCATCCGGAATCTGCACCACGTCGATCACACCGGGCATGGCCCTGGCCCTGGTGGCATCAAAGCTCTTGACCGTGCCGCCAATCACCGGGCACTGCTCCAGCGCGGCATAGACCATGCCGGGCAGCTTGACATCAATGCCGAACTCGGCCGTGCCATTGGTCTTGGCCGGCGTGTCCAGGCGCGGCGTGCGCTTGCCCACGATGCGGAAGTCCTTGGGGTCCTTGAGCGGCGGCTTCTCCGGCACCGGCATGCGCGACGCCGCTTGCGCCATGTCGCCATAGGTGGCTTTCAGGCCCTTGGGGCCAATCACCATGCCGTTTTTTGCCGACACGAGGTCGCGGTCCACGTCCCAGGTCGTGGCGCCCGCGGTGATCAGCATCTCGCGCACCTGCGCGCCAGCCACGCGCAGCTTCTCCCAGCCGTCGCGCACCGAGGTCGAACCGCCCGTCAGCTGCGGCCCGCCCAGCAGCGCGTTGCCATACAGCTTGGCATCCGGCGGCGCAAAGGCCACCTTGACCTGGCGGATGTCCACGTTGAGTTCTTCGGCAATCAGCATGGGCATGGAGGTGTAGACCCCCTGCCCCATTTCCGAGCGCGCGGAGATCAGCGTGATGGTGTTGTCGTCGGCAATGTGGACCCAGGCATTGGGCGTGTAGAGCGTGCCGGCGGCGTCGGCCGTGCTGCGCAGGCCGGGCAGGGCCACGCCCAGCAACAGCCCGCCCGAGGCAATGGCCGAGGTCTTGAGGAAATCGCGGCGCGATGAAGTAGCGATGGTCATGGTGGTTCTCCTCAGGCCTTGCGCATCATGGTGGCCGCATCCTTGATGGCGGCCTTGATCCGGGGGTAGGTGCCGCAGCGGCAGATGTTGCCGCTCATGGCCGCATCGATGTCGGCATCGCTCGGGTTGCGGTTGGCGCTGAGCAGCGCGGCCGCACTCATGAGCTGGCCCGACTGGCAGTAGCCGCACTGCGGCACATCGTGCTTGATCCAGGCCTTCTGCAGGGGGTGCTGGTTGTCCACACCCAGGCTCTCGATGGTGGCCACCTTCTTGCCGGCCACCGAGGACAGCGGCGTCTGGCAGGAGCGCACGGGCTGGCCGTCCAGATGCACGGTGCAGGCGCCGCACAGCGCCATGCCACAGCCGAACTTGGTGCCGGTCATGCCCAGCTCGTCGCGGATCACCCACAACAGCGGGGTGTCGGGTTCGGCATTGGCGCTGACCGCCTTGCCATTGACTTGGAAGTTGACGCTCATCGTGGGTCTCCTGGTGTGGGGCTGCGCCATGGCGTGAAGCACGCAGCCCTGTTGACTTTCCGCTCAGGACGTTAGGCCAAGCCCCTCGGGAGTGGCATGCGGGTAAGCCCTAGCACGTGACATAAAGTTGCAAAACGAGACAGTCAGGACGCGTCGATCGCGGTAGGCGGTCGCGCTGCCTATACTCGCGCCATGACCTCCATCGCCGACCTGCGCAAGAGCTACGAGCGCGCTGAACTCAACGAAGAAGCCTCCCACGCCGAGCCCCTGAACCAGTTTGGCCAGTGGCTGACCGAAGCCATCGCCGCGCAGGTGCCCGAACCCAACGCCATGACGCTGGCCACGGTGGCCAGCAACCTGCGGCCCAGCACCCGCGTGATCCTGATCAAGGGTTATGACGAGCGCGGCATCGTCTGGTACACCAATTACGACAGCCGCAAGGGCCAGGAACTGGCCGGCAACCCGTTTGCCGCGCTGCAGTTCCATTGGGTGGAACTGGAACGCACGGTGCGCATTGAAGGCCGGGTGGAAAAAGTCAGCGCTGAAGAAAGCGATGCCTATTTCTCAAGCCGGCCGCTGGACTCGCGCATCGGCGCCTGGGCCAGCCCGCAAAGCCAGGTCATTGCGAGCCGCACCGTGCTGGTGACCAACGCCGCAAAGTACAGCGCGCAGTTTCTGCTCAACCCGCCGCGCCCGCCACACTGGGGCGGCTACCGCCTGGTGCCGGACACCTGGCAGTTCTGGCAGGGCCGCAAGAGCCGGCTGCACGACCGGCTGCGCTACACGCTTCAGGGCGAGGGTGGCTGGCTGCGCGAGCGGCTGGCGCCTTAAGAAGTGGCGAATGCTACTGCCGAATGACGTCAACCGTCCAAGCGGCCTTGGCGGACATCGCGTGAAACCGGAATCTGTCCATTTTGATGTTGGTTGAGTCAGGCAGGATCACGCGGTCAACTGCGCCCATGCCGCGCGAAGCAGATTCCAGGGTGCAGGCCTTTTGCGTGCCCACCGCCGCATTGGACGACACCAGTTCAATCACAAACAGGTTCTTGCGACTGCCCGGCGTGGTTTGCGTCAGCTTCCCGGTGATGCTGCAGTAGCCTCGCACGTCGCCAGTCGTCTGCCCGGTCACTCCCCCGTCCCATGACACGTTCAGCGTAATGTCGTCTGCCGACCATCGGCCTTGCAATGACGCAACATCTGCAGCACGGGCGTTGGCATTGGCGTAGCTGAAGCTGAAGTAAAGGCTCGCCAATCTCTTACGCGCCAGGTAGTCACCCCCTCCAGAGCCACCATACATGACGTCCGAGAAAGCGGGAGACCACGTGGCGCCGTCGCCCTGAGTTCCCCACCAGACAGTCCCCCCGAGCGTGTATCCCTGGCCGCGCGTCCATGTGGTGACCGAGGTCAATCCCCTGCCGGAGATGTTCCATAGCGAGGTGGTCTGAGCATAGAACCGCCCATCAGAATCGACGACGCCAAACTCGGCCCCTTTGGACCAGTACCCTTCCAGATTGGTGGCATCGAACGGCATTGCGGCGACCGATCCTTCTTCTGGCGAAGTCAGCGAGGCCTCGTACGTCGATCGGCATTCGGCGCCGGTCGGGATGCGGCCAAAACTGAACCTTTGCAACGCACGCGCCGGCTGGCTGGCATAGGCCACCCGGGGGCTGCAAGTCGCCAGCCCCACGGTATAGGCCGCCTCGGTCAGTGCCGGAAAGGCCGTCCTATGGGAGCCGGTGAGTGTCTGCCCTCCGACGTAGGCGTCAAAAGTCGCAGCCACCGTCCCGGTGATGACACTGCCCTGCACAATATTCCAGGTGGGGGCTCCATCTGCGCGATAGTGGTACATGACCATGAACAGCGTGTTGCCCTGAACTTCCATCCCCCATCCCTGGCCCGCACTGGCAGGGTCCCAATACCAGCCCGTCTCTGGGCGGCCAACAACGCCGTAGGTTTGTGGTCCCGCGGCGTCAAACGAAAAGCGCTGCGCCACCATGGTCCGTCCACCCGGGAGTTGCATCGTGGCCTTGGACTGAATGCCATCGCCGCGGAAGGCAATGGTCACGGTTCCCACATCTGTCGACACTGGCGCCGAGTTCACCAGTGACTTCGCCGCCTGCCCACCCGTATAGCGCTTGAGGGTCCCCGAAAAAAAGTACCCCGCGCTGTCGGACTGCATCTCACCCAACGCCGCCACCCAGGTGGGACGACCGACATCGTCATACACATAGACACCCAGGTATGCAGACTTGCCCTGCGCCTCAATGAAGAAGCCCGTGCCGCCTTCATCGGGATTCCAGTACCAACCGTTGCCCGTGAATCCGGTCGCAATGTCCATCACTGGCGCGGCCTGAATGGCTTCGCGGCTTTCGCCCTGCCGGGCTTGTGACGGCATTGCGCCCTCACCGCCACCACAAGCGGCAAGAATTATCCCGAGCAACACAAGATGTGCAGCCTGGAAAGCTCGACGCACAACGGAAAAGCTGCCTGAAGGGCACATGCGTCCAGCCATCTTGATGGCATTCACAGCCTGAATGAAATTTGGCATCTACACACCTTGCTACCAAGTGTTGGAAACATTGAAAGAAATGGAAGCCGCCCAGGTGACGCGCCGACGCTTGCCGAAGTTGCATCGGTAGAAGATCCGAGAGCCGCCGGGGATTATGCCGAAACCAGACCCATCAGATCACTTTGGGGGTTGACGCCGTCGGCAACGCAGACGCGGCACGGACCATGCCCTCGACCACCCAGGTCTTGAGCAGGCTGGCGGCGCGCATCGGGGCCTGTTCTTCGGGCACCCAGCGGCACAAGCCGGCGCACAGTTGCGCAAAGTTGCGACCCCGCGCCACGGCGGCCAGCGCCCAGGCTTCATCGGCGGGCAGCATGCGGTAGCGCGGCATGAGCTCGCGCCGCCACACCGCCCAGGTGCGGGCAGTCCCCGCGCGGCGGGCGCGCAGGGTGCGGCCCTGGTCCACGGCCGCCCAGATCGCGGGGGCATTGGTCTCCAATGTCAGTCGCTGCACGGCCGGATGCAGGGTGAACGACAACATCGGCCAGAGCCCGGGCGAGACGCGGGCAAGGTCTTCCATGGTGACCACCGGTGCGTCGGCGGCGTCAAATGCCAGGCCGATGGCCCATTCAAATTCGGCCAACTCGGCCAGCACCGGGCGGCGCGGCAGGGCCTTGCGCAAGAAAGCGGCAAAGCCGGCGCCATACCAGCGCAGGTTGGGGTGGCGCGACGGATGGGCTGCAATGAAGCCGCGCGCCAACTGCTCAAAGCGCTTGTGCCCCGCAGCGGCCTTGACGGCGGCGTAGTCGGTCTCCAGCGCCTCGATCAGGCGCAGCCGGTAGCCGTCGGCATAAATCGAGAGGCGCCGCACTGCATCCAGCTTGCCAGCATCCAGCACATGGCGCCGCCAGCGGGTCGCACGTGGCGCCGCAGGCTCATAGACATGGCGCAGGATGTCGCGCTGCAGGGTCTGCAGGCTGCTCGCCGTCATGCGGCCGCCCGCAGCAGGTTGGCGGCGCCGATGCGGCGGGCCTCATCGAGCTCGGTGACCAGTTCGGCCAGCGGCGGGATGTTGGCGTCGCGCTCGATCATCGTGGCCACCGGACCAAAGCGGCGCACGGCGGCGGCGTACAGGTCCCACACCTCGCGGATCACCGGGGCATCGTGGGTGTCGATGATGACGTCCCCGCAATTGTCGTGCCCGGCCAGATGGAACTGCCGCACCCGGTGCGCGGGAATGCGTTCCAGATAAGTCGCCGCATCAAAGCCATGGTTGAAGGCACTGACGTAGATGTTGTTGATGTCCAGCAGGATCTCGCAGTCCGCCTCGGTAGCAATGGCCGCCAGGAACTCCCACTCGTCCATTTCGGACGACGCATAGGTCATGTAGCTCGACACGTTTTCCAGCAGGATGCGCCGGCCCAGAAAGTCCTGCACCCGCGCCACACGGTGCGCCACATGGCGCACGGCTTCGGCGGTGTAGGGCAGGGGCATCAAGTCGTGCAGGTTCTTGCCGGCCACGCCGGTCCAGCACAGGTGGTCGGAGACCCAGGCGGGCTCGATGCGCTGCGTGAGGGCCTTGTGCTGGCGCAGGTAGTCCATGTCCAGCGGATCGGTGCCGCCGATCGACATGGACACGCCATGCAGCACCACGGGGTAGCGCTCACGGATGCGCTCGAGCATGCGCAGCGGCTTGCCGCCCGGGACCAGGTAGTTTTCAGTGACGGCCTCAAACCAGTCCACCGGCGGGTTGCCGCTCAGGATCTCGTCGTAGTGCACGGTCCGCAGGCCCAGGCCAAAACCCAGTGCCTGGCCGTGGGGCTGGCCAGATGAAGCCGTCATTGAAAACCCGTGAGTCATAAAGAAACCGCACTGCCGCCGCCAGGGCCGGCAACAGCAGTGCGCGACGCGGCGTGAGCTTACTTCTTCTTCATTTCCATCGTGGCCTTGTCGCACTCGGCCTTGGTCATGAGCGACATGCCCTGGCCCTTGCAGGCGTTCTGGCCCTTGCAAGAGCTCTTGGCCGTCTTGCAGTCGCTGTGGCCCTTGCAGGCGTTGGCACCGGCGCAGGCGATCTTGGCATCCTGGGCGGCGACGGTGGTCACACCGGCGCTCATGGCGAACAGGCCGGCGGCGGCGGTGGCGAGGGTCATGCCCTTGATGAGTTTTGCATTCATGTTGCGCTCCATTGAATTGACGAACGGTTAAAGAGAAGCAGTGGTCCGGGCATCTGCCCCTGTCCCCTGCTGCCACTTTTACGCGGCAGTTCTGGTGTCGGATTCAAGAACGATGTTCTTACACGCCGTCTTCGTCACAAATTGCATCGCCGCCGAAAACGTGGCGGGTTTACCCGCAGTCAACGCAAGCCCAAAAGCAGCATCACGGCCGACACCGACAGCAGCGCCAGCGCGGTGGACACCGCCACGGTGGCCGTCACCGCCTCGCGCGCCACCTCGTAGCGCTGGGAGAACAGGAACACGTTGGCGCCAACGGGCAGCGAGGCCGCGATCACCATCACCGCGAGCGTGACACCCTGCAGGCCCAGCGCCCAGCCGGCCGCTGCCATCAACGCGGGGTGCAGCAGGTTCTTGGCCAGCGAGATGACCAGCGCCTCGCGCAGGTGCGTTCCCACCGGATTGGCGGCCAGGGTCACCCCCACCATCACCAGCGCGATCGGGCCAAAGGCCTGCCCCAGCAGTTGCAGGGGTTTGTCGATCATCACGGGGATGCCCCAGCCAGTCTGTGCAAAGGCCAGTCCCGCGAGGATGGGCAGCGGGACGGGGTGGATCACCGCATTGCGCACCGCAAGAAAGACGGTGACACCGATGTGCCGCGGCGACGCCTGCCCCTGCGCGCCCCGCTCCCGCGCCACCGCGAACTCCAGCACCAGCGTGGCGACCGTGAGCAGCACCAGCGCATGCACCGAGACCAGGGTGAACAGCGTGAACAGCCCGCGCTCACCATAGGCCAGGCCGACCAGCGGGACCCCGATCATCACCGTGTTGCTGAACATCGAGGCCAGCGCCAGCACCGCCGAGCGCCGCGTGAAACCCAGCCAGGCCAGCATCGCGAAATACACCGCCAGCGCCACGCCAAAGTACACGGCCAGCGGCCGGATCTCCAGCTGGCCACCGTGGGCCGTGGCCATGGTGCGAAACAGCAGCGCCGGCGCCAGCACCATGAACACCAGGTTGGACAGGTCCTTGACCGCCGTCGCGCTGACCCAGCGCAGGCGGCCCGCCAGCACCCCGATGGCGATCAGCAGAACCACGGGAAACAGCGCGGAAACGACGGGATGATTCAAGACAGGGTCCGCAAGGGGGAGTGGCCGGGAATACGCCCAAGGATACGCCCGGGGATATAACGGCCCGCCTGCTCCCGGCCCGCGGCGGGGCGTTTACCATCCGCTTCAGCGCACCAGCCCCTGACCATCCCCCACCCGAGGAGACCCGTCCCATGCAAGCCGTATCCATTCACGTCGTCGACATTGCCCATGGCCGGGTGGCCCGGGGCATGAAGGTCGAGGTGTTCCGCCTCGAGGCCAACGCCGCGGCCCATGTGGTCACCGGCACCGTGGGCAACAACGGCGTGGTGGACGGCCTGAACGGGCACCACACCCTGTTCGACGTGGGGGTGTATGAGCTGCGCCTGCATGTAGGCGACTACTACCGTGCGCTCAAGACGCCGCTGCCGCAGCCCGCCTTCATGGAGGTCCAGGTCTTCCGCTTCGGCCTGTCTGACGTGTCGCAGCACTACCACCTGCCGGTCAAGCTCACGCCCTGGGGGCTGTCGTGCTTCCGCGGTGCCTAGCGCCGCCGGGCCGCCCCAAGGCGCGAAGGCCCCCTCGGGGGGGCAGCGACCCACGCGAAGCGGGGGAGCGTTGGGGGCTAGAAGGTCGCCTGCAGTCCCAGTTTGAAACTGCGCCCTGGCAGCGGCGATTTGCCGGGCGCCGTCTGCGTGAGGATGGAGGTGGCGCTGTAGGCCAGCCGGTCGCCCGCGTTGTCCAGCCGGGCGTACCACAGCAGGTGGGACGGCCCGGCCTTGGTGCGCCAGGTCAGCGCCGCGTTCCACAGCGTGTAGGCCCCGGTGGCCAGCTCACCCACCGGCACCCGGCTTTGCCCCGCCACATGGTCCAGGCCCAGGCGCGCGCCCCAGTCGCCGCGCGCCCAGACCAGCGTGCCGCCGACGCGCGCCGGTGCCACGCGCGGCAGGGGCTGGCCCGTGGCGAGGTTGGTGGCGCGAACCCGGTCGGCCCGCCATTCAAGGTCCAGCGTTGAGCCCCCCTCGAGCAGCCGCAGCGTGCCGCTGGCCTCCAGCCCGGTGAAACGCGCCGGCATCTGGCGGTAGGCAAACACGGGCAGTCCATCCTCGGTGGCGCCGGTGGCCTCCAGGCCGATGTAGTTGGCGAAGCGCGTGCTGTAGACGTTGAGCCTGGCCTGGTGAGGGCCGTGCTTCCACTGCAGGCCCAGGTCGACGTTGCGGGAGCGCTCCTTGGCCAGCGTGGCGTCGCCCCGCTCCCAGGCGCCCGTGGCCACATGGGGGCCGTCGGCGAACAGTTCATAGTCTTTGGGCGCGCGTTCACTGCGCGCAAGGTTGGCCGTGACCTGCCAGGCCGGTGCCAGCCGCCACAAGGCGCCGAGCGCCAGGCTTGAGGGGTTGAAGCCCAAGCTTGCCGGGGCAAACCGCGCCACGTCCGGATTGCCCAGCGAGGCCACGCGAACCCGTTCCGAGCGCGCCCCGAAACTCAGGCGGCCCCAGCCCGTGCCGAGCTCTTCGTGCACGAACACCGCACTTTGCCGCGTGCGGCTGAAGGGAGCGAATGCCTCCTCGCCCACCGCGGCAAAGCGCGTGTTCTCGCCCTGCACTCCCCACACCCCCTCCAGCGCGCCCCACTTCGCGTGCCGCGCCTCGAGGCGAAAGTCATTGCCGTTGTTGCTGAACACCGTGCCCGGCGCGCCAGCCTCGAATTCGGTGTGGCGGTAATCGGTGTGGCCGGCCTGCGCCTTGAGGGACGCGAGCCAGCCGCCCAGGTTGCGCAGCTCGCCTTCCAGCGCGTAGCGCTGCGACCGCATGCCAATGGTCACATCGTCCTCGGCCACCGTGCCGTAGTCATTGCGATACGTGCTGGCCGAGGCGCCCAGGTAGCCGTGGTCAAAGAACACCGACCCACCCACCGCGCCGCCACGCACATCACTGTCTGAATTGCAGATGCGCCTTGAAAACGACGCTCCCCCGCCCCTGGTGCAGGCCAGCGCCACCGGCACCCGGACATCACCGGTGCGGCGGTTGAACACGTCGGCATGCAGCCCGATGCGGTCGTTGCCGCCTTCCACCAGCACCCCCGCGCCCTGGCCCGCGTTGCCGCTGGACAGGCCCAGGTCCACCTTGCCCACCACACCCCCAAGGGGCTCGCGCGGAATGCGGTTGTCGATCACATTGACCACGCCGCCCACGGCGCTGCCGCCATACAGCAGCGCCCCCGGGCCGCGCAGCACCTCGATGCGCTCGATGCTGATCGGGTCCATGGGCACGGCGTGGTCATAGCTCAGGCCCGAGGCGTCCACGCTGGCGCCGCCATTGGCCAGGATGCGGATGCGGTCGCCGTCCAGCCCGCGGATCACGGGCCGGTTGGCGTTGGGGCCAAAGTAGGTGCTGCTCACGCCGGGCGTGCCGTCCAGCGTGTCGCCCAGGGTGGTGCCCTGGCGCAGCAGCAAGCCGGTGCCCGAATAGCTGGCCGCGGGCGCGATCAGGTCGGTCGCACCCAGCGGATTGCCGGTCACGGTGACCTCCTTGAGGCTGGATGCGGGTGCGGGGGTCTGGGCCAGCGCGTGGCCCAGCGAGAAGATGGCAGCGCCCACGGCGCTGCAGCGAAAAATGGATTTCATGGTGCGTTCGTTGAAAAAGGAAAACGCCCACCGGGCAGCGCGCGGCGGGAACCGTCAACACGGGGATTTCAACGAACGGAAGGCGGGCCGCGCGCGTCAAACAGCGCAGCCCAGCGGGCGACGGCTTCGCCCTGGAAAAACTGGAAGATGAAGGCCGGCGGCAGCGCCGGCAGGGCGAGCAGCGGCACGCCTGGCGCGCCGTCGGAATGGCTCAGCTGGTCGTACAGGCGGCAGTCCGCGTCATCGGCATGGTCCGCGAAAAACTTCTCCACCCAGCCGTGCAGATGCCCGCCCGTGGCCGCCGGCGGATGCACGAGGCTGTGCAGCAGGCCGAGCGTCTGCGCGGCGACCAGCGCCACCATGACCAGCCACAGACTGCCGCGCCGCCACACCATGGGTCAGGCCTTCACGCGGTCGCGAAAGGTCTTGCGGAATTTCTCCACCTTGGGCGCGGCCACCGCCATGCAGTAGCCCTGCGTGGGGTTCTTCTCGAAGAAGTCCTGGTGGTAGTCCTCGGCCGGCCAGTAGTTGGCCAGCGGCAGCACCTCGGTCACGATGGGCCGGCCAAACAGCTTGTCCTGGCTCATCTGGCGGATCATCTCGTCGGCCACCTGCTGCTGCTCGGGCGTGGTGAAGTAGATGCCGCTGCGGTACTGCGTGCCGCTGTCATTGCCCTGGCGGTTCAGCGTGGTCGGGTCGTGGATCAGGTAGAAGATTTCAAGGATTTCGCGCAGGCTGATCTCGTCGGGGTTGTATTCGAGCTTGACCACCTCGTTGTGGCCGGTGGTACCGGTGCACACCTGCTCGTAGCTCGGCCGCTCGGTCTGGCCATTGCTATAGCCCGACTCCACGTCGGTCACGCCGCGCACCTTGACGAACACCGCCTCGGTGCACCAGAAGCAGCCGCCGCCAAGAACAATGGTTTGGGGGGTCGAAGGCATGGGGATCTCCAGTCAAACCCGTCAGTCGCAGAAAAGGGCGCCATCTTACGACGGCCCCGCTGCGCCCCAGGCCGCTCAATCCCGGCGCCGCGCGGGGCCTTTGCTGGCGCGCATGGGCCCCACGGCCTTGCGCATCAGCCGCAGCACCACCAGGAAGGCCACCGCCGACGCAATGGCGATCAGCAGCGAGCTCAGGTGAAAGACCTTGTCGTCCACCTTGCCGCTGTTGAGCATGGACACGATGAAATCACCGCCAATGAAGGCGCCAAACACGCCCACCAGCATGTTCTCGACCACGATGGTCTTCTCGCCATGCCCCGAGACCAGACCGGCCAGCAGGCCCACGGCACCCCCCACAAAACACCAGATGTACGGGTTGATGCCGTTCTCCTGAAGCCAACAAAGATCGACCCATGGTGACAGCTTTGGCGGTTGCCCACCCAACTTTATTTTTGACCCTTCAGCCCACCTTGCCGGCGCCGGCGCGCACGGCCTCCAGAAACGCGGCCAGCGCCTGGTGGTCGCGCGCGGTCTTCCAGAGGCAATAGGTGTCATAGGGCGCGCTGGCGCTGTCCAGCGGCACAAAGGCCGTGCCCGGCAGCGCCGACTGGCGCAGCGCCTGCGGCACCAGGGCCACGCCCAGGCCCTGCGACACCAGCGAGACCACGCTGAGCCAGTGGCGCAGCTCATAGCGGATCTCGGGGGTGAAGCCCGCCTGGGTGCACAGCGCCACGATGCGCTCGTGGTAGTCGGCGGACACACCGCGCGAGATGCAGGCGAAGGGCTCACCCTGCAGGGCCGCCAGCGACAGGGCCCGCTTGCGCGCCAGCGCATGGCCGGCCGGCAGGCAGGCCACAAAGGGCTGGCTGGCCACCAGGATCTGCGACAGCCCGGGCGGCACGCGCGTGGTGTGCACAAAGCCCAGGTCCAGCCGCTCGTGGGCCAGCTCGATCAGCTGGTCGCTCGAACTCAGCTCCTTGAGCGTGAGCCGCAGCCGCGGGTGCTGCACCTGAAAGCGCTTGAGCAGCCCCGGCAGCCCGCGGTACAGCATGGTGCCCACAAAGCCCACCTGCAGGCTACCGGCCAGGCCCTGCGCCACATCGCGCGCATGGCGGGCCGCCTGCTGGGCCTGCTCCAGCAGCGCGCGCGCCTGCGGCACAAAGGCGCGGCCGGCTTCGGTGAGCTGCACGGCCTTGCTGTTGCGGGTGAACAGCCGGGCGCCCACCGAGGCTTCAAGCTGCTGGATGTTGGTGGACAGCGGCGGCTGCGAAATGGCCAGTCGCTGGGCGGCGCGGCCAAAGTGCAGTTCCTCGGCCAGCACCAGGAAGTAACGCAGGTGGCGGAATTCCATGAATCTCTAATTCATATCGTCGGATAGGGAATTGATATTAGACAGCTATTGTTGAATCGCCAACAATAGGCGACCCGCCACTGGGCCCTCTGCTACTGGACGGCCCGCACCTGGAGACACCGTGAAAGCCAAATTCAACTGGGAAGACCCGTTCCTGCTGTCCGAACAACTGAGCGAGGAAGAGCGCGCCATCGTCGAGGCCGCCCACACCTTCTGCCAGGACAAGCTGCAGACCCGCGTGCTGATGGCCGCGCGCCACGAAAAGTTTGACCGCGAGATCATGAACGACGCCGGCGCCATGGGCTTCCTCGGCTCCACCATTGAAGGCTATGGCTGCGCCGGCCTGAGCTATGTGGCCTACGGCCTGATCGCGCGCGAAGTGGAACGCGTGGACAGCGGCTACCGCAGCGCCATCAGCGTGCAGTCGTCGCTGGTCATGCACCCCATCAACGCCTACGGCAGCGAAGCGCAGAAGCAGAAGTACCTGCCCAAGCTGGCCAGCGGCGAGTGGGTGGGCTGCTTTGGCCTGACCGAGCCCAACCATGGCTCCGACCCGGCCAGCATGCTGACCCGCGCCAAGCCCGTGGACGGCGGCTACCAGCTCAAGGGCGCCAAGATGTGGATCACCAACAGCCCCATCGCCGACGTGTTTGTGGTCTGGGCCAAGCTGGCCGATCCCGACGGCAAGGTGGGCGGCCAGGAATGCATCCGCGGCTTCATCCTCGAAAAGGGCATGAAGGGCCTGTCCGCCCCCAAGATCGAAGGCAAGATGAGCCTGCGCGCCAGCATCACCGGCGAAATCGTGATGGACGACGTGTTCGTGCCCGAAGCCAACCTGCTGCCCAACGTGGCCGGCCTCAAGGGCCCGTTTGGCTGCCTCAACAAGGCGCGCTACGGCATCGCCTGGGGCGCCTTGGGCGCGGCAGAAGACTGCTGGCACCGCGCCCGCCAGTACACGCTGGATCGCGTGCAGTTTGGCCGGCCGCTGGCGCAGAACCAGCTCATTCAAAAGAAGCTGGCCGACATGCAGACCGAGATCGCGCTGGGCCTGCAGGGCTGCCTGCGCGTGGGCCGCCTGATGGACCAGGACCTGGCCGTGCCCGAGATGGTGAGCCTGATCAAGCGCAACAGCTGCGGCAAGGCGCTGGACATCGCCCGCATGGCGCGCGACATGCACGGCGGCAACGGCATCCACGACGAGTACCACGTGATCCGCCACATGATCAACCTCGAGACGGTCAACACCTACGAAGGCACGCACGACGTGCATGCGCTGATCCTGGGCCGGGCGCAAACCGGTTTGCAGGCGTTTTATTGAGGTTTGGGGGTCAAAAAGGCCTGGAGTCCAGGCGGGGCGGCCACTGCGCGCTATTAAACTCATAGCGTGATCGACCTCAGCCCGCTCAAGCCCGTGCTCGCCGCGCTGGTGCTGCCACCGGCCGGCCCGCTGCTGCTGGCGGCCATCGGCCTGCTCGTCTGGCGCCGCGCGCGTGTGGCCGGCATGACGCTGGCCGCCGCCTCGCTGGCGGGCCTGTGGCTGCTGTCCTGCCATGCGGTGGCCATCTGGCTGGCCCAGTCCCTGCTGCCGGCCGTTGCGCCGGTCACCCCAGCCCAGCTCCAGGCCCAGCGGGTGCAGGCCATTGTGGTGCTGGGCGGCGGCGTGCTGCCCCGGGCCCCTGAATATGGCGCGGCCCAGCCCGCCGCCCACACCCTGGCCCGCCTGCGCTACGGCCTCTGGCTGGCCCGCCGCACCGGCCTGCCCGTGGGCTTTGCGGGCGGCGTGGGCTGGGCGGCCGCCGGCACCGGCGCCGCGCCCGAGGGTGAGGTGGTGCGCCGCGCCGCCCAGCAGGACTTTGGCGCCACCCTGCGCTGGGTCGATGACCAGTCGCGCGACACCGCCGAGAACGCCCGCCTGCTGGGCGCGTTGTTGCGCCGCGACGGCGTCCAGCGCATCGCACTGGTGACCGATGCCTGGCACCTGCCCCGCGCGGCGCTGGCTTTTGAGGCGGGCGGCTTCAGCGTCACGCCCGCCCCGACCGGGTTGGCATCTCCCGAGGAAACGCCGCTGCTCGAATGGCTGCCGTCGGCCAACGGGCTGAGCCTGTCGCGCAACGTGCTGCGCGAGTGCCTGGCACGGCTCGTGGCCCGCTGAGCGCCCGCCCCGCCCACCCCACTCCGGCAACCGCCGTCCTTTACACAGCTTTACCCGCCAGCGCGGGCGGCCGCGCGGGTTCTCCCGGCCCCGCGGCTTGACGCCCCAGCGCCCAAAAGCTACATTACTAACCAGTCAGTCATTAACTTCATGTCCCTGTCCAAATTCATCAGCGCCCGCAAGGCCGACGCGACGCCCAAGCGCGAGCGCCGCAAGGAGGCGCGCCCGGGCGAGCTGCTGGACGCCGCGCTCGACCTGTTTGTGGAAAAAGGCTTTGCCGCCACGCGCGCCGAGGAAGTGGCCGCGCGCGCTGGCGTCTCCAAGGGCACGCTGTTCCTGTACTTTCCGAGCAAGGAAGAGCTGCTCAAGGCCGTGGTGCGCGAAAACATCTCGGGCCGCTTCAGCGAGTGGAATGACGAGTTCGCGGCCTTTGAGGGCAGCACGGCCGACATGCTGCGCTACTGCATGAACGTCTGGTGGGAGCGCGTGGGCGCCACCCGCGCCTCGGGCATCACCAAGCTCATGATCAGCGAGGCCGGCAATTTCCCCGAGATCGCGGCCTTCTACCAGCAGGAAGTGATCGAGCCCGGGCAGTCGCTGATCCGCCGCATCCTGCAGCGCGGCGTGGCGCGCAAGGAGTTCGTGGTGGCCGACATGGACCACGCCATCTACTGTGTGATCGCGCCCATGGTGTTCCTCGTCATGTCCAAGCATTCGCTGGGCGCCTGCGTGCCCGCGGGCGGCGTGCTGGACCCGCAACGCTACATCGCCTCCCAGGCCGACATCCTCCTCAACGGGCTGCTGGCCCGCCCGCCCCAAGCCTCATGACGCCTTCCATGAAGAAAACCCTCAAATGGCTGTTGGTCGGCCTGGTGCTGGCCGTTCTGGTGGGCGGCGGCCTGCGTGCGCTGTCGGCGCGCAAGGCCCAGCAGGCGGCCGAGGCCAATGCCCCCAAGGCCCAGACCCTGATCGAGCTGGCCGCCAGCGACGTGGTGCAGGCGCAGGTGCGCGAGCTGGCCCAGGGCCTGCCGATCTCGGGCTCGCTCAAGGCGGTCAACTCGGCCGTGGTCAAGGCCCGCGTGGCGGGCGAGCTGCAGGGCTTGAGCCTGCGCGAGGGCGACGCCGTCAAGGCCGGCCAGGTGGTGGCCCGGGTGGACGCCACCGAATACCAGTCGCGCGTGCGCCAGGCCCAGGAACAGGCCGACTCGGCCCGCGCCCAGATCGACATTGCCCAGCGCCAGTGGGACAACAACAAGGCGCTGGTGGACCAGGGCTTCATTTCCAAAACCGCGCTCGACACCTCGGCCAACAACCTGGCCGCGGCGCAAGCCAACCACAAGGCGGCCCTGGCCACGGTGGACGTGGCGCGCAAGTCGCTGGATGACACCGTGCTGCGCGCGCCCATCTCGGGCCTGGTGTCGCAGCGCCTGGCCCAGCCCGGCGAGCGCGTGGGCATTGACGCCAAGGTGATCGAGATCGTCGACCTGAGCCGGCTCGAGCTGGAGGCCACGCTGAGCGCGGCCGACTCGGTCTCGGTGCGCGTGGGCCAGTCGGCCACCCTGCAGATCGAAGGCAGCGCCCAGCCCGTGACGGCGCGCGTGAGCCGCATCAACCCCAGTGCCATGGCGGGCAGCCGCAGCGTGCTGGTCTACCTTGCCATCGGCCAGACCGACGGCCTGCGCCAGGGCCTGTTCGCCCAGGGCACGCTGGGCACGGCGCAGACCTCGGTGCTCACCGTGCCGCTGTCGGCCGTGCGCACCGACAAGCCCTCGCCCTATGTGCAGGTGGTGCGCGACAACAAGGTGGCGCATGTGCCGGTGCAGACCGGCCTGCGCGGCACCGGCACCGGTGATGCCAACCGCGAGACCCTGGTGGCGGTGCAGGGCCTGGCGTCCGGCACCGTGGTGATCCAGGGCGGCGTGGGCAGCCTGCGCGAGGGCACGGCCGTCAAGTTCACCCAGCCCGCGAAGTAAGCGCCCCATGTGGTTCACCCGCGTCAGCCTCAAGAACCCGGTGTTCGCCACCATGGTGATGCTCGCCATCGTGGTGCTGGGCCTGTTCTCGTACCAGCGCCTGAAGGTCGACCAGTTCCCCAACATTGATTTCCCGGTGGTGGTGGTCACGGCCGAATACCCCGGCGCCTCGCCCGAGATCGTGGAGAGCGAAGTCACCAAGAAGATCGAGGAAGGCGTCAACTCCATTGCCGGCATCAACGCGCTGACCTCGCGCAGCTACGAAGGCCAGGCGGTGGTGATCATCGAGTTCCAGCTGCAGGTGGACGGGCGCAAGGCGGCCGAGGACGTGCGCGAGAAGGTGGCCTCGATCCGCCCCAGCTTCCGCACCGAGGTCAAGGAGCCGCGCGTGCTGCGCTTTGACCCCGCAAGCCGCGCGATCTGGTCACTGGCCGTCTTGCCCGACGCCAGCAAGGGCAAGGCCATGTCCGCCATCGAGCTCACCAACTGGGCCGACCAGGTGCTCAAGAAGCGGCTGGAGAACGTGCGCGGCGTGGGCTCGGTGTCACTGGTGGGGGGCACCAAGCGCGAGATCAACATCTACCTGAACCCGCAGGCCATGGAGTCGCTGGGCATCACGGCCGACCAGGTGGTGGCGGCCGTGCGCAACGAGAACCAGGACCTGCCCGTGGGCGCGATCCGCTCGCTCAAGCAGGAGCGCGTGGTGCAGATCGACGCGCGCATGCGGCGGCCCGAGGACTTTGCCAGCATCATCATCACGCGCAAGGGCCAGGCCGGCGCGGCCTCGGCCATCCGCGTCGGGCAGGTGGCCTCGGTGCGGGACGGCGCCCAGGAAATCGACAGCCTGGCGCTGTACAACGGCGGGCGCACGCTGCTGCTCACGGTGCAGAAGTCGCAGGACGAAAACACCATCGAGGTGATTGACGGGCTCAAGAAAACCATTGACGAGATGCAGGCCCAGCTGCCCGCGGGCGTGCGGCTGGAGCCCATTGCCGATGGCTCGCGGCCGATCCGCGTGGCGGTGGAGAACGTGCGCCGCACGCTGATCGAGGGCGCGCTGCTCACGGTGCTGATCGTGTTCCTGTTCCTCAATTCGTGGCGCTCCACGGTCATCACCGGCCTGACGCTGCCGATCGCGCTGATCGGCACCTTCCTGTTCATGAACATGTTCGGCTTCACCATCAACATGATCACGCTGATGGCGCTGAGCCTGTGCGTGGGCCTGCTGATCGACGACGCCATCGTGGTGCGCGAGAACATCGTGCGCCATGTGCAGATGGGCAAGGCGCCCTACCAGGCCGCGCTGGACGGCACGCAGGAAATCGGCCTGGCCGTGCTGGCCACCACCTTCTCGATCGTGGCGGTGTTCCTGCCCATCGGCTTCATGGGCGGCATCATCGGCAAGTTCTTCCACGAGTTCGGCGTGACCATCGTGGCCGCCGTGCTGATCTCGATGTTCGTGAGCTTCACGCTGGACCCCATGCTGTCCAGCATCTGGCACGACCCCGAGATCCTTCGACAAGCTCAGGACGATCGGAAACACGGCTCGTCCGCCACGCTGTATGACAGGACCATCGGCCGCGTCACGGGCTGGTTCGACACGGCCACCGAGCGCCTGTCAGAGGCCTACCAGGGCATCCTGCGCTGGTCGCTGGGCCACAAGCTGGCCACGGTGGCGCTGGCCGTGGGGGTGTTCATCACCAGCCTCGTCATGGTGCCGCTGCTGGGCACCGAGTTCGTGCCCAAGGCCGACTTTTCGGAGACCTCCATCACCTTCTACACGCCCGTGGGCTCGGCGCTGGAGGCCACCGAGGCCAAGGCCAGGCAGGTCGAAGCCATCGTGCGCGAGTTCCCCGAGGTCAAGTACACGCTGGCCACCATCAACACCGGCAACGCCCAGGGCAAGATCTACGCGAACATCTACGTGCGCCTGGTGGACCGCAAGGCCCGCAGCCGCAATGTGGACCAGATGTCGGGCGTGCTGCGCGAGCGGCTGGCGCAGGTGCCGGGCATCACGGTCACGCACGTGGGCCTGCTGGACTCGGTGGGGGGCAACAAGCAGGTGGAGTTCTCGCTGCAGGGCCCCGACCTGCAGGAGCTTGAGCGCCTGACCCGGCTGGTGACCGCGAAGATCCGCGACATCCCGGGCTTTGTCGACCTGGACTCCAGCATCAAGCCCAACAAGCCCGTGATCGAGATCTCGGTCAAGCGCGACGCGGCCTCCGACCTGGGCCTGTCGGTGGCGCAGATCGCCAGCTCGCTGCGCACCCTGGTGGCCGGCCAGACCGTGGGCAACTGGCGCGCCAGCGACGACCAGACCTACGACGTGAACGTGCGCCTGTCGCCCGACGCGCGCAATGCCCCGCAGGACCTGGACCGCCTGCCCTTTGCCACCGGCACCAACGCCGATGGCAGCGCGCGCATCGTGCGGCTCAACCAGGTCGCCGACATCCGCGAGAGCACCGGCGCCAACCAGATCAACCGGCGCGACCTCACGCGCGAGGTGGCGATCAACGGCAACGTCTACAAGCGCTCGGCCGGAGAGGTGTCCAGCGACATCCGCAAGGCGCTGGACAGCGTGAGCTTCCCGCCGGGCTACCGCTACCAGTTTGGCGGCTCGACCAAGAACATGGCCGAGTCGTTCGGCTACGCGATCTCGGCGCTGGCCATGGCCATCATCTTCATCTACATGATCCTGGCCAGCCAGTTCAAGAGCTTCCTGCAGCCGCTGGCGCTCATGACCTCGCTGCCGCTCACGCTGATCGGCGTGGTGCTGGCGCTCATGATGTTCCGCTCCACGCTGTCGATGTTCTCGGTCATTGGCGTGGTCATGCTGATGGGCCTGGTGACCAAGAACGCCATCTTGCTGGTGGACTTTGCGATCCGCTCGCGCGAGGACCACACCGACGAACAGGGCCGCCTGGTGCCCGGCCTGCCGCGCGCCGAGGCCCTGCTGCTGGCCGCCAGGGTGCGGCTGCGGCCCATTTTGATGACCACGCTGGCCATGATCTTCGGCATGGTGCCGCTGGCCTTTGCGCTGACCGAAGGCTCCGAGCAGCGCGCCCCCATGGGCCAGGCCGTGATCGGCGGGGTGATCACCTCGTCGCTGCTCACCCTGGTGGTGGTGCCGGTCGTGTACTGCTACATGGACGACCTGTCCCACTGGATCCGGCGCAAGTTCGCGGGCACGCCCCGCGCGGGCGGTGGCGCCACGGCGGCCGCGGTGCCGGCCTCTAAAATCAAGGGTTTGTCCTGATCGCCCTCCCGGAGTACACCCCATGACCTCGACCGCCTCCCTTGAACAAGCCCGCTTCAACATGATCGAGCAGCAGATCCGTCCCTGGGACGTGCTGGACCCGGCCGTGCTGGAGCTTCTGTCCGTCATCAAACGCGAGGACTTCGTGCCGCTGGCCCACAAGTCCCTGGCCTTCATGGACCTCGAAATCCCGCTGCTGGGCAGCAGCGAGGAAGCCATGCGCCAGGGCCACTGCATGCTGGCGCCCAAGGTCGAGGCCCGGCTGCTGCAGGACCTGCATGTGCAAAAGCACGAGAAGGTGCTTGAAATCGGCACCGGCTCGGGCTTCATGGCCGCGCTGCTGGCGCACCGCGCCCAGCGCGTGATCTCGCTCGAAATCCACCCCGGCCTCGCGCAGACGGCCCGCGCCAACCTGCAGAAGGCCGGCGTGCACAACGTCGAGGTGCGCGAGGGCGACGGCGCCAGCAACCTGGCCATTGACGGCCCGTTTGACGTGATCCTGCTCAGCGGCTCGGTGGCCGAGGTGCCGCCCGCCCTGCTGGCCCAGCTCAAGACCGGCGGCCGGCTCGCCGCCATCGTGGGCCAGGAGCCCGTGATGCGCGCCACCCTGATCACCCGCACCGGCGAGGCCGCCTTCAGCACCGTGCAGCCCTGGGACACCGTGGCCCCGCGGCTGGTGAACTTCCCTGAACCCTCGCGCTTCAGCTTCTGACCCGAAAGCCCCTGCCCATGATTGACCAAGTTCGCCCACAAGACCTCGCCGCCTGGATGCAGGCGCAAACCGGCGGTGCGCCGGCCGTGGTGCTGGACGTGCGCGAACCCTGGGAACTGCAGACAGCCAGCGTGCGGGCCGACGGCTTTGCACTGGTGACGATTCCGATGGGCGAGATCGCCGCGCGCGTGGCCGAACTCGACCCCGATGTGCCGGTGGCCTGCCTGTGCCACCACGGCGCGCGCAGCCAGCGCGTGGCGAACTTCCTGGCCGGCAACGGCTTTGCCAGGGTGGCCAACATCGCCGGCGGCATCGACGCCTGGGCCCAGGAGCGCGACGCTTCCGTGCCCCGCTACTGACCCTTCTTCTGCAGCTTCTCACAAGGATCATTCATGAACATGTTGCGGCTACTCCCCCTGACCGTCGCCATCGGGGCCGCGTTCCCGGCCCAGGCGCAGAGCCTGCAGGCCCTGTACGAATCGGCCCGGGCCTATGACGCCACCTACCAGTCGGCCAAGGCCCAGTACGACGCCAACCTGTTTCGCGCCGAGCAGGCGCGCGCCGGCGTCCTGCCGTCGGCCGGCCTGTCGGCCGGCGCCTCGCGCACGCACGCCGAGGTCCGCTCGCCGCCCGCGCCCAGCCGCGACTACAGCGCCCAGAGCGTGACGCTGAACGCCTCGCAGCCGCTGTACCGGCCCGCCAACGTGGCCACCTATGAACAGGGCAAGAAGCAGGTGGCGCTGGCCCAGGCCCAGCTCACGGCCGCCAGCCAGGACCTGATCATCCGGGTGAGCCAGGCCTACTTTGACGTGCTGGCCGCGCGCGACACGCTGGCCTTCGTGCAGGCCCAGAAAACCGCGGTGTCCGAGCAGCTCGCCTCGGCCAAGCGCAACTTCGAGGTCGGCACCTCCACCATCACCGACTCGCGCGAGGCCCAGGCCCGCTACGACCTCGTGGTGGCCCAGGAGATCGCCGCCGAGAACGACCTGCGCGTGAAGAAGCTCGCGCTGGACAACGTGGTGGGCAAGGCCGGCGCCGAACCCCGGCCCCTGGCCCTGCCCGTGGCACTGCCACCGCTGCAGCCCGACAGCGTGGCCCCCTGGGTGGCGCAGGCCGAGGACGCCAGCCCCGCCGTGCAGCAGGCCCGCACCGCGCTGGACGTGGCGCGGCTTGAAACCGAAAAGGCCAGGGCCGGCAACAAGCCCACGCTGGACCTCACGGCCAGCTACGGCACCTCGCGCGCGCCCAACAGCCTCAGCGGCGTCCAGACCCGCACCGACAACACCGTGGTGGGCCTGCAGTTCAACCTGCCGCTGTTCGCGGGCTTTGCCACGCAGAACCGCATCAAGGAAACCCTGTCGCTCGAGGAAAAGGCCCAGGCCGACCTCGAGGCCGCGCGCCGCGCCGTGGCGCAGGGCACGCGCAGCGCCTTCTTTGGCGTGGTCTCGGGCCTGGGCCAGGTCAAGGCGCTGGAGGCGTCGGAGCAATCGAGCCAGCTCGCGCTGGACGCCAACAAGCTGGGCTACCAGGTGGGCGTGCGCATCAACATCGACGTGCTCAACAGCCAGAGCCAGCTGTTCCAGACCAAGCGCGACCTGGCGCAAGCGCGCTACAACGTGCTGCTGGGCAGCCTCAAGCTGCGCCAGGCCAACGGCACGCTGAAGGCCGAGGATCTGCAGGCCATCAACGCGCTGCTGGTGCCCTGAGGGCCACTGGCCCGGCCGGCGGGGCGCGCCGCTTCACAGCAAGGCGGCAATCGCCGCCGCGGTCTGCCGCGCGGCGCCGCGGTGGGCCTGGGCAAAGTCCGCGGCGGCCTGCACCGCCCGGGCATGGCCTTCACCCGACGCGAGTTGCAGGGCCAGATCCAGCGCCTGGGCCATGCCCTGCACGCGCAGCGCGGCCCCCGCGTCCTCGGCCAGCTCGGCCGCCTCGGCAAAGTTGAAGGTGTGGGGCCCGGTGATCACCGGGCAGCCGCAGGCCGCGGCCTCGATCAGGTTCTGCCCGCCCAGCGGCTCAAAGCTGCCGCCCAGCAGGGCCACATCGCTCAGGCCGTAGTACAGCGCCATCTCGCCCAGCGAGTCCCCGAGCCAGACATCGGCCTGACCGGCCTCGCCGGCCGCCGGCGGGCCCGCGGCCCAGCTGCTGCGGCGCGACACGCTCAGGCCGTGCTGCTGGGCCAGCGCCGCCACCTCATCAAAGCGCTGGGGGTGCCTGGGCACCACCAGCCACTGCACGGCATTTGTTCCTGTTTCGATAGCGCCTGAAGGCCGCCCAGCCTGGACTCCAGCCATTTTTTGCTTGAGAAGCTGGAAAAAAGCTGCCTCTTCGCCCTCGCGCGAGCTGGCAAACACCACCACCGGCCGGCCAGCCGCGCCGCGCCAGGCCCGGCCCTGCGCGAGCTGCGCGGCGTCGGGCGTGGCGTCGAACTTGAGGTTGCCAAACACGCCCTGCACCGGCGCGCCCAGTTGCCGCAGGCGCTGCGCATCGGCCTCGGTCTGGGCCCAGGCCGCGGCCAGCGCCGTGTAGGCGGGCCGTGACAGGGGCGCCAGCGCCAGCGCATTGCGCAGCGACTTGTCGCCCAGCCGCGCGTTGGCCAGCACCAGCGGCAGGCCGCGCGCCCGGCAGGCCGCCGCGAGGTTGGGCCAGACCTCGGTTTCCATGAGGATGCCGATGCGCGGCCGGAACTGGTCCAGAAAGCGCTGCACCGCGCCCGGCGTGTCCCAGGGCAGCCAGGCCTGCAGATCGCCTTCGTGCAGCAGGCGCTGGCCCTCGGCGCGGCCCGTGGCCGTGCCATGGGTCAGCAGCAGACGCAGGCCTGGCTGCTGCACCCGCAGCCGCGCCAGCAGCACGGCCGCGGCGCGGGTCTCGCCCAGCGAGACCGCATGGATCCACAGGCGGCCGCTGTCCGCTGGCAGGGCATAGCGGCCAAAGCGCTCGTCCACGGCGTGCAAATAGCCCGGCTCGGCCACGCCGCGGCGCGCCAGCTTGCGCCGCAAAAACGGCAGCGCCAGGCGCATCAGCAGCGAGTACAGGGCGCGCACCATCAGGCCGCCACCTCGCACCAGGCCTGCCACACCGCGTCCACCAGGGGCACGGGCTGGTCGAACAGGCTGCGCTGGCGCGCCCGGCCCTGCGGCCCGGTGCGCCAGGCGGTGTCGAAGTTGTACAGCTGCACATGCGGCAGGTCCAGCGCCACCGCGATGTGGCTCAGGCCGCTGTCCACGCCGATCACGCCGGCGCAGGCCGCGAGCCGGTCGGTCAGCGCGCCCAGGTCCATGGCGGGCCACACGCGGGCCTGCGGCCCCAGCTGCGCGGCCAGCCGCTCGCTGCGCTGGTGCTCGGCCGCGCTGCCATGCGGCAGGCCCAGCGCCCAGCCGGCCTGGACCAGGCGCCGGCCCAGCGCCAGCCAGTGGTCCTCGGGCCAGCATTTGTCGTCGCGCGAGGTGCCATGCACCAGCGCCACGCAGCCTTGCGGCGAGGCCGCGTCTGCTTCACTTTCCATAGCACCCAGTGGCCGGCTGGCGCGGGCTAGCAGCCCGAAATGCATGGAATCGGGCTCTGCATAGCCCAGCGCGCGGGCACACAGCTCGCGCGAGCGCGCCACCGCATGGATGTGCGGCGCGATGTGCACGGCCACATCGGCCACCCAGCGCGTGGGCGCCTCGTAGCCCGAGCCCTCGGTCTGGTTGGCCAGGGCATAGCGCTGGCCGCCGGTCGCGCGCCGCGCCAGCCAGCTCACCAGCGCCGACTTGCTCAGGCCCTGCAGGTCAATGATGGCGTCATAGGCCTCGGCCTGCAGTTCGGCCTTGAAAGCGCGCCACTGCGCGCGGGTGTCGGCCGCGAACGGTGACTTGCGCCAGCGCCGCAGTTCACACGGGATGACGCGGCGCACGCCCTCGCAGCGCGCCACCAGGGGCGCAAAGCCGCGCTCCACCACCCAGTCGATCTGCGCGCCGGGCAGGGCCGCGCGGATGTCCTGCACCGCGGGCATGGCGTGCACCACGTCGCCCAGTGACGACAGCTTGACCAGCAGGATCTTCAAGGGCGCGCGCCGCTCAATGCGCGGCCTTTTCAATGGCCGCGTCGGGCTTGACGCTGCGCAGCAGCGCGAGCATGGCGGCCTCGATGCGCGCCAGCGCCTCGCTCGTGTGGCCCTCAAAGCGCAGCACCAGCACCGGCGTGGTGTTGGACGCGCGGATCAGGCCAAAGCCGTCGGGCCAGTCCACCCGCACGCCGTCGATGGTCGAGACCTCGGCCGGCTCGTCAAAGCGCGCCTGCGCCACCAGCCGCGCCACCAGCACATGGGGTTCGCCCTCGGCGCACCTGACGTTGAGCTCGGGCGTGGAAAAACTCGTGGGCAGCGCGTTGAGCACGGCGCTCGGGTCGGCGTGGCGCGACAGGATCTCGAGCAGGCGCGCGGCGGCATAGGTGCCGTCGTCAAAACCGAACCAGCGCTCCTTGAAGAAGATGTGGCCGCTCATCTCGCCGCCCAGAGGTGAATCGATCTCCTTCATCTTCGCCTTGATCAGCGAGTGGCCGGTCTTGTACATCAGCGGCTGGCCGCCGGCCTCGCGGATCGCGGGCGCCAGGCGCTGCGTGCACTTGACGTCAAACACGATCTGCCCGCCGGGCACGCGGCTGAGCACGTCGCGCGCGAACAGCATCATCTGGCGGTCGGGGTAGATGGTCTGGCCGTCCCTGGTGACGATGCCCAGGCGGTCGCCGTCGCCGTCAAAGGCCAGGCCCAGCTCGGCGTCGGTGGCTTGCAGTTTGGCCACCAGGTCGCGCAGGTTCTCGGGCTTGCTCGGGTCGGGGTGGTGGTTGGGGAAGTTGCCGTCCACCTCGCTGAACAGCTCGATCACCTCGCAGCCCAGCGCGCGCAAGATGCCCGGCGCCGAGGCCCCGGCAATGCCGTTGCCGCAATCGGCCACGATCTTCATGGGCCGCGCGAGCCTGGCGTCGCCCACGATGCGGTCGCGGTAGGGGCCCAGCAGGTTGATGTTGCGCACCGTGCCCTGCTGGCCGTGGCCGGCCAGCGTCCAGTCGTCCTTCTCGATGGCCTCGCGCAGGGCCTGGATCTCGTCGCCGTAGATCGCGCGGCCCGCCAGCACCATCTTGAAACCGTTGTAGTCCCGGGGGTTGTGGCTGCCCGTGACCTGGATGCCGCTGGCGCACAGCGTGCTCGCGGCAAAGTACAGCAGGGGGGTGGTGACCGGGCCAATGTCGATCACGTTCACGCCCACGGCCTGCAGGCCGCGGGTCAGCGCGGCGCTGAGCTCGGGCCCGCTGAGCCGGCCGTCGCGGCCCACCGCCACCGTGGTCTCGCCCTCGCGCCGCGCGGCCATGCCAAAGGCCCGGCCCAGCGCCTCGGCCACCTGCGCCGTGAGCGTGGAAGGCACGATGCCCCGGATGTCATAGGCCTTGAAAATGGTTGCGGACACGTGCACTGAGAAGCCTCCCGAACGATTGAACCTGGAACCGACGGATTGTAGGCCGCACCCCTCTCGCACGGGCTGCTTTTGCCCCTTCGGGCACATGTCCGGAAACGGCTAGCCCAATGCGAACCCCTGCGTATCATCCCCTTCATGTCCACCGCCACCGCCCCCCTGCAAGCCGACGCCTGCTACCTGGCACTCAAGGCCCGGGACGCGCGCTTTGACGGCAGCTTTTTCACCGGCGTGACCTCCACCGGCATCTACTGCCGGCCGGTGTGCAGCGTGCGGGCGCCCAAGCGCGAGAACTGCCGCTTTTTCCACCATGCGGCGCAGGCCGAGCAGGCGGGCTTCCGGCCCTGCCTGCGCTGCCGGCCCGAACTGGCGCCGGGCCAGCTGCACTGGTCGATCCAGGACGCCAGCGCCATCCTGGCCCACCAGGCCGCGCGCCTGCTGGACGAGCCCGAGGTCTGGGGCGGCGACGCGCCCAGCGTGGACAGGCTCGCGAGCCGGCTGGGCGTGAGCGACCGCCATGTGCGCCGCATCTTTGAAGCGCAGTTTGGCGTCTCGCCCATGCAGTACCTGCAGACGCGCCGCCTGCTCACCGCCAAACAGCTGCTGGCCGACACCGACCTGCCCATCACCCAGGTTGCGCTGATCAGCGGCTACGCCAGCGTGCGCCGCTTCAACGCGGCCTTTGTCGCGCACTACCACCTCAACCCCACGCAGCTGCGCCGCGAAGGCGCGGGGCGCGGCCCGGCCGGCGCCGGCCAGGGCACCCGCGTGCGGCTGGGCTACCGCCCGCCCTACGACGTCGCCGCCATGCTGGCCTTTCTGCGCAAGCGGGCCATCAACGCTATTGAATTGGTAGCACCCGAGGGCCACGGGCTCTGGACTGCACGCACTTTTCGCGTGGAAATCGCGGGCCGGACCCACGCCGGCTGGTTGCGCAGCGAGTTTGACGAGGCGCGCTGCCAGGTGGTGCTGCAGGTGAGCGAGTCGCTGCGCGCGGTGCTGCCGCTGGTGATCCGCCGCGTGCGCGCCGCGTTCGACCTGGACGCCGACCCGCAGGCCATCAACGCCGCGCTGCACGCCGACTTTCCACAGGGCGACGGGCTGCGCGTGCCCGGCACGCTCGACGGCTACGAGCTGGCCGTGCGCGCCGTGCTGGGCCAGCAGATCACCGTGGCCGCCGCGCGCACGCTGGCCCAGCGCCTGCTCGACCGCTTTGGCGAACCCATCGAGACGCCGGTTGCCGAGCTCACGCGGCTGTTTCCCGCGCCCGCCGTGCTGGCCCGGGCCGAAGGCGATGCGCTCGGGCAACTGGGCATCGTCAAGCAGCGGCAGGCGGCCATCGTGGGCATTGCCCGCGCCGTGGCCGACCAGCGCATCAGCCTGCATGGCGGTGCCGATGTGCAGGCCACCATCGCCGCGCTCAAGGAACTGCCGGGCATCGGCGACTGGACCGCGCAGTACATCGCCATGCGCGCGCTGCGCTGGCCCGACGCCTTTCCGGCCGGCGATGTGGCGCTGCACAAGGCGCTGGGCGTGCAGGGCGGCAAGCAGCCGGCCCGCGCCGCCGAAGCCGCCTCCCAGGCCTGGAAGCCCTGGCGCAGCTACGCCGTGATCCGCGCCTGGAGCGCCATGAACTCTGTCAAGGACTGACCATGAAATTCGACCCCACCATCGTTCAAACCCGTTTCGAGAGCCCGCTGGGCCCCATGATCGTCGCGGCCACGGCGCGCGGCCTGGCCGGCGTCTGGTTCGAGGGCCAGCGCCATCTGCCCGACCACGCGCACTGGCCCCACCAGCCCGACCACCCGGTGCTGGCGCAGGCGGTGCAGCAGCTGCACGAGTACTACGCCGGCCGGCGCAGCCGCTTTGAGCTGCCGCTGGACCTGCAGGGCGGCACGCCGTTCCAGCAGTCGGTGTGGCAAGCGCTGCTGGCCATCCCGCCAGGCGAGACCACGAGCTACGGCCAGCTGAGCCAGGGCATCGGCAAGCCGGCCGCCGTGCGCGCCGTGGGCGCGGCCGTGGGCCGCAACCCGGTGAGCGTGATCGTGCCCTGCCATCGCGTGCTGGGCACTGATGGTTCCCTCACCGGCTATGCCGGCGGGCTGGAACGCAAGACCGCGCTGCTGCAGCTGGAAGGCGCATTGATCTGATTGCGGCATCAAAACCCGCCAAAAACATCATCAAAGCATGAAGGCCTGCGCGTGTTTTCATGGCGCACACTGCCCGGCTGGCTGGTTGTTGCCTGTAACCAGCCAGGGCCTGAACTCTTCACATTTATGACGCCTGCCGCCCTGCTCGACTTCTTTGTACTCTCCGCCCTGTGGGGCGCCTCGTTCCTGTTCATGCGCGTGGCGGCCGTGGAGTTTGGCGCGCTGCCCGCGGCGGCCGGCCGCGTGATGGTGGCGGCGCTGTTCCTGCTGCCGCTGCTGTGGCTGCGTGGCCTGGTGCCTGAACTGCGCCGGCACTGGAAGAAGGCCCTGCTGGTGGGCGTGCTGAACTCGGGCGTGCCGTTTGCCTGCTACACCTTTGCGCTGCTGGTCATCACCACCGGGCTGGCCGCCATCCTCAACGCCACGGTGCCGCTGTTTGGCGCGGTGGTGGCCTGGCTCTGGCTCAAGGACCGGCCCGCGGGCTCGCGCGTGCTGGGCCTGGTGATCGGCTTTGCGGGCGTGGCCCTGCTGACCTGGGACAAGGCCAGCTTCAAGCCCGGCGCGGCCGGCATCGCGCCGGCCTGGGCCGTGCTGGCCTGCCTGGTGGCCACGCTGTGCTACGGCATCTCGGCCAGCTTTGCCAAGCGCTACCTCAGCGGCGTGCCGCCACTGGCCACGGCCACCGGCAGCCAGGTGGGCGCCTCGCTGGCGCTGCTGCTGCCCGCGCTGTGGTGGTGGCCCCAGCACAACCCCAGCCTGCATGCCTGGCTGGCGCTGGTGGCGCTGGGCGTGGCCTGCACGGGGCTGGCCTACATCCTGTATTTCCGCCTGATCGAGACCGCCGGCCCGGCCAGGGCGCTGGCCGTGACCTTTGTGGTGCCGGTGTTTGCGCTGGGTTATGGCGCCGTGCTGCTGGGCGAAACCATCAGCCCCTGGATGGTCGGCTGCGGCGCGGTGATCGTGCTGGGCACGGCGCTGTCCACGGGCCTGCTCAAATTCGGCAAATGACCTCGGCCCGCAAGTTCAAGCTGCAGCTCAAGGCCCCCAGGCCGCGCAACCCGCTGGTGGCCGCCGCGCGCACGCGCAAGGCCGGCGAGCACCGCAAGAGCGAAAAGGCCCGGCGCGCCGCCGACAAGGTCAGGCTGCGCAAAGACATCGGGCCGTGACCCGCGCCACGCAGGCGCCGTCCTACAGCCGCACGGGCAACCCGCCGCTGGTGGGCGCCACCCCGGTCTGGAAAATCAGGGGCACCCACCACCTGCCGCCGCAAGGAAGCCGCCATGCCCATAGTTGCCGCCCTCACCGTCCCGATGGACCGCCCTGCGCCGGCGCCACGCACCGCCAACGACCCTGCCCCTGCCTGGGCCAAGCCCCAACTGGCCTGGCCCTTCCTGGCCGCCACGCCGCTGGCGCGGCAACGCAAGGCCCACGCGGTCATGGCGGTGGCTTCTTACAAGAGCTGAAACGGGCCCCGCTGGGGCCACGCCAAGGGCCCGCCGGGCAACGGCGGGTGGGCTGTGTGGGTGGGTTATCCTGAGGAAATTCCGGCGGACTTCCAGAGGATTCCTCATGCGCATGGCCTTCAGATCAACCCTCGGGCCCATGTTGGCTGCGCTATCCGTCGCAGGCCTGTCCTCTACCGCGCTGGCGGCCAGCTTCGACTGCACCAAGGCCTCCACTGCCGTCGAAAAGCTGATCTGCGAATCCCCCACCCTCAACGCGCTCGATGAAGAATCGGCAAAGCTCTATGCGCGGCTCATCGAATCAACGGCGGGCGCAGAGCGGGACTCGTACCGCGCCAGCCAGCGCGAGTGGCTGAAGAACGAGCGCAACCGGTGCACCACGGCGGAGTGCGTGGCGCGCGAGATTTCGCAGCGCAGCGGCATGCTGCGAACCACGCTGGAGCGCACGCGCGTCAAGGTGTCCGACATTGCCGAGGTGGCCCCCAATGCGCTGGCAGCCGAGCAGATGCTGGCGCGGGAGCGCAAGCCCGCACCGGTGGCGCCGGCCCCCTCCAGGGCCGAGCCGCAGCCTGAGCCGCGTGGCACTGCACCTGCACCTGCACCTGCACCGGCCCAGGCCCAGGCCGCGGCGCCCGGGCGCGTGCCCAGGAATCCTTCGGACTGGGCCCACTGCACGCGGGCCGACCTTTCCACGGCGCAATTCCAGATTTGCGAAGCGCCGGCCGTCGCCCGATTGTTCAAGGAGCTTGACCAGAAGCTGGGCACGTCGCTGCGTCACCTTGAGAAACTCAAGGCCAGCGCCAGGCGGGCCGGCACCGACAAGGTGGTCGCGCCCGCCCTGGCCTTGTGGAGCAAGCCCGAAGCGGCCTGCCCTGCGCTCGACGCCGACTGCCTGCGCCAAGCGACCGAGGAGGCCACCCGCAAGGCCGAGCAGATAGCCACCGCGCTGGAAGCGCAATGGCTGCCACTGCAAAAGGCCGCTGACGACCGCTACTTCCAGCAAAAGGACACCCTGCCCCTGGTGATCACCAACGGCGGTGGCGGCAACAAGCCCGGCAGTTCCGGGGGTTACTTCACCCACCTGTCGGTGACCAACCAGACCAGCAACGCCTACAGCGAGATCGCCGTGGCCTGCGGGCTCTATGAAACCTGGGGTGACGAGAAATCGGTCGAGCCCGAGTTCAACCACACCATCCGCGCAGGCATCGCGCCCAAGTCCCGCACCCTGTCGCTGCCTTATGTGGCCGTGCCCTGGGACCTGTCGAAATGGGGCACGGACGCCCAGGTCATCAAGTGCCGCGTGCTGAGCACCAAGGCCGCGTCGGCCGCCGAAGCCCAGGCCGCCACCGAGAAGAATCAGGCCGAGACCGCCCTGATCCGCCAGCGGACCGAGGCCGCGATGAAATCCTGGGACGAGGAACGCGAGCGCAACAAGAGCGAGCAGTCCGCCAACCAGCTGGTGCGCCTGAACCAGGCGATTGCTTCATTCAAGCGCACACCGCAGTGCAATGCCTATGCTGACATCATCGCCCGGGAGCGGGCCACGGTGGTTCAGTACCAGCGCGCCGGGCAGAGTGGTTATTCGATCGTGCAAAGCCTGATCAACGAGGCCCGGCGAATGGGGTGCCTGTAGCCCGAACGCCGGGCCCATCTGCGACCCGGCACTGCGCAGCCACCCATGCTGCGCCAGCAGCTTCTGTGCGCCGTCCCCCACCGGAAAACTGATGGCCCGGCGGGATCCTGGCAATCACCGCCAGTAATCAGGATATCAAGATATTTGAATTTTCAGGCATGGCAGGCCACGCTATTGTCGGCGCCGACAGCCCGTGTTCCATAACTGATAACTGGAGACTTTCATGATCCGCCTGGCCCTCACCTGTGCCGTTGCGTTGCTCTGCCTGCTTCAGGGGTGCGCCAGCGTCACGCCGGCCCCTGACGGGACGCTTCGCCGAACCTCCTACGGCCCGGTTCTGGGCAGCAACGATGGCGCTGGCACCTACAGCTGGAAGGGTGTTCCGTTTGCACGCCCCCCCGTGGGCGAGCTTCGCTGGAGAGCCCCGCAGGAACCCCTGGCATGGTCGGCCACGCGGCCCGCAACACAGTTCGCGCCCGCCTGCGTGCAGACCGGACGCCTGTATGGCCCCGGGCTGAACAACCGCTATGACGCCACCATCGGGACCACGCTTGGGAAAACACTTGGGTCAGAGGACTGCCTGTATCTCAACATCTGGGCCCCCGCGACGGCCACGCGCTCGGCACGCCCCGTGATTGTTTTCGTCCACGGCGGCAGCAACATCACTGGCTACACGGCAGACCCTGTCTACGACGGGGCTGCCCTGGCAAAAAGCCAGGATGCGGTGGTGGTGTCGGTCAACTACAGGCTCGGGGTGTTCGGATTCCTCAACGCACAGCCGCTCAAGACCGGAAAGGCCGAGGAAGACTCTGGCAACTTCGCGCTGCTCGATATCGTCAAGGCCCTCGACTTTGTCAGAAACGAAATATCGGGCTTTGGCGGGGACCCGACCCGTGTGACCCTGATGGGTCAATCCGCCGGTGCCGTCAACGTGTATGCGCTGCTCACGTCGCCAATGGTGGTCGCCCGCCCGACGCCCCTGTTCCACCGGCTGGTGGCCTTGAGCGGCGGAATCTCCACGCCCGCCACATTGCCCGCAGGCTCCATTGCGGCCATTCAGCCCGAGTCGCTGTGGGCCACCCGGGGTGAGGCCCTGGTGGTTCAGTCGCTGATCGCCGACAAGGTGGCGGTTGACGAGGCCGACGCCCGGGCACGCATCAAGGACGCAAGCGGAACGCGTGCGATGGCAGACTATCTGCGCCAACTCCCGGCCGACACGCTGCTGGGCACCGTGCGGACACGACTGGCCCCGCGTGGAATGTCCGCATCCAATCCCATCCCTGATGGCTGGGTCGTCGCGCGCGACCCGATCACATCGATCCGCGAGGGCCGCTACCTGAAGGTCCCCGTGATGGCAGGCAAGACGCGCGATGAAACCAAACTGTTCCCGCAACTGCTCGCCATACGGCCCAGCCTGGGCGGAACCAGCGGGCGGCTGCTCGATGACGCAGCCGTATTCAAGCTTGTTTCGGGTTACGACCCGGAGGCGCCTGCGGCCTCCACCGCAGAGCAATGGATCCCCGCTGCCTACCTGCCTGTGACGCAGCCGCAGACCGGGTTTGATGCCCGGACGGCGGAGCTGGACCGCATCTGGTTCGGCGCCATGCGAAACGACGTGCTTGGCGCCTTGCGCACTCGGCAATCCAGTGTCTGGGCTTATGACTTTTCATGGGACCAGTTGCCCCCGCCCTTCGACAGCATCTACGGCGCAGCCCATACCTTCGACCTGCCATTCATCTTCGGCAATTTCAGCCCTTCGCTTTACTCGAACATCCTGTTCACGAAGAGAAACGCGCCCGGGCGGCAAGCCCTGTCCGTCGCCATGATGCGGAGCCTGGGCGAATTTGCACGCCGTGGTGACCCCAACCAGGCGCAACTCGGCGTGAACTGGAAGCCCTGGCCCGCCCGCATTGTTTTCGACGCGGACGCCACAGCGACCCGCATTGGCGAGCAGGACCGGTAAACGGCCAGCGTTCACGGGGCAAAGCCGGCTGCGGGCTCGATGGCTTCGCGCGAGTCGAAGCCGCCTTTGGGCTTGCCTGAAGGTGAGAAAACAAAAAAGCCCCGTGGTTAGGGGCTTTCAGGGGTGTTTTTCGGACCGTACTGGACGGTGAAAAACGAATCTTGGCGGAGTGGACGGGACTCGAACCCGCGACCCCCGGCGTGACAGGCCGGTATTCTAACCAACTGAACTACCACTCCTGGTAGCCTGCGTTCGCCCTTGCGGGCCAAGTGCTGGCGGCTTGTGCCTTGCTCATCGTGCGATGAATTCTGGCGACCCTACGGGGATTCGAACCCCGGTACTCACCGTGAAAGGGTGATGTCCTAGGCCTCTAGACGATAGGGTCAAAACCTGGACTGTTCGGTGGTGGAGGTAAACGGGATCGAACCGATGACCTCTTGCATGCCATGCAAGCGCTCTCCCAGCTGAGCTATACCCCCATTTTGCCGCTGCCGCTTTGGATTGCTCCTCACAGCCTCGTCAATTTCCGAGCCTTGAATTATAGCCCGAAATTTAAACGGCTTTCAATCGCTCCAGCGCGGTTTCGCGTGAAAGCAGTTCCAGCACCGCGTCCAGCGAGGGCGTTTGCGCCGTGCCCATGACCAGCACACGCACGGGCATGGCCAGTTGCGGCATCTTGAGGCCATGGGCGGCCAGCACTTCCTTGATGGCGGCGCCAATGGCGGCCTTGTCCCAGGCGCAGGCGGCGAGCTTGTCGGCCAGCGTGGCCAGCGCGGGCCGGATGGCGTCGGTGATGTGCTGGGCCCGGTCTTCGGGCGTGGGGCTCACGCCGGCGTAGAAGCGCGCGACCCAGTCGGCCAGCGCCACCGTGGTGTCGCAGCGGTCCTTGAGCAGGCCGCACAGGCGCGGCAGGCGCTCGTCGGCCGCAATGTCGCGCAACGCCAGTTGCTGCGCCACCAGCGGCGCCAGCGCGTCGTCGGCCATGGCCTTCATGTGCTGGGCATTGACCCAGCGCAGCTTGGCTTCGTCAAACTGCGCGGCGCTGCGGCCCAGGTGGTCAAGGTTGAACCACTCCAGAAACTGCGCGCGGCTGAATATCTCGTCGTCGCCATGGCTCCAGCCCAGCCGCGCGAGGTAGTTGACCATGGCATCGGGCAGGTAGCCCTCCTTGGCGTACTGCGTGACGGCCTTGGCGCCATTGCGCTTGCTCATCTTCTCGCCCTGCTCGTTGAGCACGGTGGGCAGGTGCGCGTACACGGGCGGCGTCTTGCCCAGCGCTTCAAAAATATTGATCTGGCGCGGCGTGTTGTTCACGTGGTCGTCGCCGCGGATCACATGGGTGATGGCCATGTCGATGTCATCGACCACCACGCAGAAGTTGTAGGTGGGTGTGCCGTCGGGGCGGGCAATCACGAGGTCGTCCAGCTCATCATTGCTGATCTCGATGCGGCCCTTGACCTTGTCGTCCCACGCCACCGAGCCGCCCTGCGGGTTCATGAAGCGCAGCACGGGCTGCACGCCTTCGGGCACGGGCGGCAGGGTCTTGCCGGGCGCGGGGCGCCAGGTGCCGTCATAGCGCGGCTTTTCCCTGGCGGCCATCTGCTTTTCGCGCAGCGCGTCAAGTTCAGCCATGCTCATGTAGCAGGGGTAGACATGGCCGGCGGCCTTGAGCTCAGCCAGCACTTCCTTGTAGCGCGCCATGCGCTGCATCTGGTAGTACGGGCCCTCGTCGTGGTCCAGGCCGAGCCAGGCCATGCCCTCGAGGATCACGTCCACGGCGGCCTGCGAGGAGCGCTCCACATCGGTGTCTTCAATGCGCAGGATGAAGTCGCCCCCCGTGGAGCGGGCAAACGCCCAGGGGTACAGCGCCGAGCGGATGTTGCCCAGGTGGATGAAGCCCGTGGGTGACGGGGCAAAGCGGGTGCGCACGCGTGCGCCCGGTGTGGTCATGGGGTTCAAAGGGAGTCCAGGCCGCGCGCAAGGTCGGCTTTGATGTCGTCAATGTGTTCAAGGCCCACCGCGAGGCGGATCAGGCCCTGGCCAATGCCCGCGTCCTGGCGCTGCTCTTCGGTCAGGCGGCCATGCGAGGTGGTGGCGGGGTGGGTGATGATGGTCTTGGTGTCGCCCAGGTTGGTGGCAATGCTCATGACCTGGGCGCTGTTGATCACGCCAAAGGCGTTGGCCCGCGCCGCGCCGGCGCCAGCGCCCTTGACGTCAAACGACACCACGGCGCCGCCCATGCCCGACTGCTGGCGCATGGCCAGTTCGTGCTGCGGGTGAGAGGCCAGGCCGGGGTAGTAGACACGCGCCACGGCGGGGTGCGCCTGCAGCCACTGCGCCACGGCCAGGGCATTGGCGCACTGGGCCTGCATGCGGATGTCCAGCGTCTCCAGCCCCTTGAGCACCACCCAGGCGTTGAAGGGTGCCAGCGTCATGCCGGCCACGCGAACGATGGGGGCGAACACGTCGACGATGAGCCTGGACGGGCCGCAGATGGCGCCGGCCATGACCCGGCCCTGGCCGTCGAGGTACTTGGTGCCCGAATGGATGATGAGGTCGGCCCCAAGCTCCACGGGCCGCTGCAGCGCCGGCGAGCAGAAGCAGTTGTCCACCACCAGCAGCGCACCAGCGCCATGGGCCACGTCGGCCAGGGCCTGGATGTCGCACACGTCGGTCAGCGGGTTGGTGGGTGTTTCGGCAAACAGCAGCCGCGTGGTGGGCCGCAGGGCCGCGCGCCACTGGGCCACGTCGGTCTGCGAGACAAAGGTGGTCTCGACGCCGAACTTGGCAAACTCCTTGCCAAACAGCGCCATGGTCGAGCCAAACACCGAGCGCGAGCAGATCACGTGGTCACCCGTCTTGAGCAGGCCCATGCACAGCATGAGGATCGCGCCCATGCCGGTGGAGGCGGCGATGGCGGCCTCGGTGCCCTCCATGGCAGCGAGGCGTTGCTCAAAGCTGGTGACCGTGGGGTTGGAAGTTCGGCCGTAGGTGTAGCCCTCTTGCGGGTGCGCAAAGCGGTGGGCCGCGGCTTCGGCGTCGGTCTGCACAAAACCGCTGGTCAGGTACAGGGCCTCGGAGTTTTCGCCGTGCTGGCTGGGCGCGAGCGCGGCATGCACCGCCAGGGTGTTGCGGTGCAGGCCGGCGGGGAGCGGTTTCTTCTTCACGGCGTCAGGCGTCCTGGGCGTTGGGCAGCGCCAGGCGGGAGGTGTCTTCCTCGCCCTCCTCGGCGCCCACGCGGTTCTGGTTGAGGCGGGCGATGTCGTCGGCGTTGATGTCGCCCGTCACGTACACGCCGTCAAAGCACGAGGCATCAAAGCCGGCAATGCTGGCATTGAGCGAGCCGACGGCTTTTTTCATCGCGTCCACGTCCTGGTAGATCAGCGCGTCGCAGCCGATGACGTCGCGGATTTCCTCCAGCGTGCGGTCGTGCGCCACCAGCTCGCTGCTGGTGGGCATGTCGATGCCATACACATTGGGGTAGCGTACCGGCGGCGCGGCGCTGGCCAGGTAGACCTTGCGGGCGCCGGCGTCGCGCGCCATCTGCACGATCTCGCGGCTGGTGGTGCCGCGCACGATGGAGTCGTCCACCAGCAGCACGTTGCGGCCCCTGAACTCGCTGGCGATCACGTTGAGCTTCTGGCGCACCGACTTCTTGCGCACGCCCTGCCCCGGCATGATGAAGGTGCGGCCCACATAGCGGTTCTTCACAAAGCCTTCGCGGTACGGAATGCCCAGCAGGTGCGCGAGCTGCGTGGCGCTGGGCCGGCTCGATTCGGGGATGGGAATGATCACGTCGATTTCACTGGGCGGCACGGTGGAGACCACGCGCTTGGCCAGCGACTCGCCCAGATTCAGCCGGGCCTGGTAAACCGAGATGCCGTCCAGCACCGAGTCGGGCCGCGCCAGGTACACAAACTCGAAAATGCAGGGGTGCAGCGCCGGCGTGTCGGAACACTGGCGCGCATGCACGTTGCCCTGCAGGTCCACGAACACGGCCTCGCCGGGTAGCAGGTTGCGCTCCATCTCGTGGCCCGTGCCCTCGAGCGCCACGGACTCGCTGGCCACCATGATCTCGCCGCCCTTGCCCCGGCCCATGCACAGCGGGCGGATGCCGTAAGGGTCGCGGAACGCCAGCAGGCCATGCCCTGCAATCAGCGCCACCACGGCATACGAGCCCTTGACACGGCGGTGCACGTGGTGCACGGCGGTGAACACATCCTCAGGCTTGAGCGGCAGGCCGCGCGAGGCCTTTTCAAGTTCGTGCGCCAGCACGTTGAGCAGGACCTCGGAGTCACTCTCGGTGTTGATGTGCCGATGGTCGGTGAGGAACAGTTCGCTCTTGAGCGCCTGTGCATTGGTGAGGTTGCCGTTGTGCACCAGCACGATGCCAAACGGCGCGTTCACGTAGAAGGGCTGGGCCTCTTCCTCGCTGTAGGCATTGCCCGCCGTGGGGTAGCGCACCTGGCCCAGGCCGCAATTGCCGGGCAGCGCCCGCATGTTGCGGGTGCGGAACACATCACGCACCATGCCCTTGGCCTTGTGCATGAAGAACTTGCGGTCCAGCTGCGTGACGATGCCCGCCGCATCCTGGCCGCGGTGCTGCAGGAGCAGCAAGCCGTCATAGATGAGCTGGTTGACAGGTGCGTTGCTGACAACGCCGACGATTCCACACATAGATTTCCACGCGCCCCGTTATGCCGGTCACCCCGGCAGATACTGCCCAAACTCCTGCGGCAACACAGGCTTCATGCCCCTGAGCGCCACCGTCAAAACTTCCGCCCCGGTGGACTCCTGCCACCAGGCACCCCCACGCAATGGCGTGAGGTTGACCACCACCGCCGCCGCCAGCAGCAGCACCACACCGCGCGCCAGCCCGAAAGCCGCGCCCAGGGTGCGGTCCACCGGCCGCAGGCCAATGGCTTCCACCAGCTTCTTCATGAGCCAGGCCAGAAGGCCCGCGGCAAATGCGCCAGCGATGAACACCACCAGAAACCCAGCCGCATAGCGCACCGGCTCCGACGCCGATCCCATGGGCAGGCGGGCCGCGGCCTCGGGCGCCAGCCACTGGGCCAGCACAAAGGCCGCGATCCAGCCCAGCACCGACAGCACCTCGTAAATCAGCCCGCGCCATGCGCCCAGCGCCAGGGACGCCACCAGAATCGCCAGAAAAACCCAGTCAAGCGCCGCCATCAGAGCGCCACCTACAAGGTGAGGATGGCCGCCGGCAAATCCAGTCCCTTGATCTTGCTGGCCGCGCGGTCGGCTTCGGACTTGCTGCCAAAAGGCCCGACCCGGACCCGGATGCGCTTGCCGTCCTTGGTGTCCACCACCTGGGTGTAGGTCTTCAGGCCCGCGCGCTCGACCTTGAGCCGGGTTTCACGGGCCTTGGCGTTGTCGGCAAAAGCGCCCACCTGCACCACATAACGGCCCGAGTCGGCGGCGGCGCTGGCCGCCACCGGGGTCTTGCCTTCAAGCAAGGCCTTGGCGCGAGCGCCATCGTCGGCCTTCACCGCCGTCTTGGACTCGTGCTTGGGCTCGACTTTCGGCGCTGCCGGGGGCTCGCTTTTTGCTTCGTTTTTGATAGCAGGAGGTGCCGACGGGGCGGGGACTACAGCCACTTTCTTCTCAGAAACCTGGCCGGAGGCCGAGGGCACCACCTCTTCACGCGGGCCCAGGCTTTCGGCCACGGCGGGCTTGGCCGCACTGGGTGCCGGCGCGGCGGCGGGCGCGGGCGCACTCACCTGCCCTGACGCCACGGCCGACGACGCGGGCGGGGCCGGCAGGGCCAGGGGTTTGACCTTGTTGCGGTCGGGAATGTCGATCGGGATGTCCACGGCCACGGGCCGCGGTTGGGTGTCAAAGAGCAGGGGAAAGCCAATCACCCCCACCAGAACCAGCACCGCGGCGCCGATCAGCCGGTGCCTGGCGCGCTTGCGCAGCACCTCGACGCTTTCGGTCTGGGCGGCACTGGGCGCTGCGTCGCCATCAGCCTTGCGGAACTTGAAAAAGGCCATGAAAAGTGTCGCCTGGGTTGGGCTCAGTTCGCGAGATGTGTGGCGTGAAGCCGGGGTATCCCGTGCTTCAGAACGCCCCCCACGGTGTAGAACGATCCAAAGACCACGATTCTATCAGCGGGGTCTGCCGCGGCGATGGCCGCCTGCAGCGCCGCCAGAGGGTCGGCATGGGTGCTGCCCTGCACATCCTTGCGGCTTTCGCCCGCCTGCCATTGCGCCATCAGGCCGGTGGCCGGCGCGGCGCGCGGCGTGGGCAGATCGGTGAAATACCAACGGTCCACCAGCGGGCCCAGGCGCGCCAGCATGGGGGCCAGGTCCTTGTCCCCCATGGCGCCGAAAACAGCGTGCGTGGTGGGGTAAAAGCCCATGGCGTCCAGGTTGGCCGCCAGCGCGGCCACCGAATGCGGGTTGTGGGCCACGTCGAGCACCAGCACCGGCTGCCCGGGCACGATCTGGAAACGGCCCGGCAACTCGACCATGGCCAGGCCGTTGCGCACCGCCTGCGCCGTGACCGGGATGCGCCCGCGCAGCGCCTCCAGCGCGGCCAGGGCGCCCGAGGCATTGACCAGCTGGTTGGCGCCCCGCAGCGCCGGGTAGGCCAGGCCCGCATAACGCCGGCCGCGGCCGGCCCAGGCCCATTGCAATTTGTCACCCGAAAAATTGAAGTCGTGCCCGAAACGCCACAGGTCGGCGCCCAGTTCGCGGGCGCGGTCCAGCACGCTTTGCGGCGGCATGGGGTCGCTCACGATCGCGGGCCGCCCGGCGCGCAGGATGCCGGCCTTCTCGAAGCCGATGCTCTCGCGATCGTTGCCCAGAAAGTCCATGTGGTCCAGGTCGATGCTGGTGATGACCGCGCAATCCGGGTCCACGATGTTGACGGCATCCAGACGCCCGCCCAGGCCCACCTCGAGAATCGCCACGTCAAGCCGGGCCTTGGCCATCAGGCCCAGAATGGCCAGCGTGGTGAACTCGAAATAGGTGAGCGACACGCCCTCGCGAGCCTGCTCGACCCGCGCGAAATGCGGCACCAGCGCGGCAGCCGCCACGATCTCGCCATGCACGCGGCAACGCTCCTCGAAATCCACCAGGTGCGGCGACGTATAGACCCCCGTGCGCCAGCCCGCCTGCAGGGCAATGGCTTCCAGCATGGCGCAGGTCGAGCCCTTGCCATTGGTGCCGGCCACGGTGATCACCGGGCAGTCGAAGCGCAGCCCCATGCGGGCAGCCACCGCCCGGACGCGGTCCAGGCCAAGCTCGATGGTTTTCGGGTGCAGGCGCTCGCAGTGCGCGAGCCATTCTTCTAGCGTGTCCATATGGCGGGAATTGTCGCCCACGCGCGGGGGCGGAGGTGTTTGGTGGGATGATTCCGGGCATGAAATCCCCTGTCATCACCGTCTACGGCATCCCCAATTGCGACACCGTCAAGAAGGCGCGCGCCTGGCTTGACCAGCACGCCGTGGCCTACCAGTTCCATGACTTCAAGAAGCAGGGCGTGCCGGCCGATCGGCTGGCACGCTGGACCCGTGAGGCCGGCTGGGAGACCGTGCTCAACCGCAAGGGCACCACCTGGCGCAAGCTCGAGCCCGCCACCCAGGCCGGCGTGCAGGATGCAGACACGGCCCAGGCCCTGATGCTGGCGCAGGCCAGCGTCATCAAGCGGCCGGTGGTGGAATGGCCCACCGCCCTCACCGTCGGCTTTGACCCCGTCCGCTGGGCGGAACTGGCCGCCGCCGTCTGAGCCGCAAAGGCCACGCCCGCGCCAACTTTTACCGATGATTTACTGAACTGCGGCTGGAATTTGCACTCCAACTGCTTAAAATTTCAGCATGCCAGTCAGAAAGGCGAGGTTCGTCATGTTTCACAAAACCATTCCCAGCAGTTCCATTCTTGCCGGCCTGGCGCTGGTCGCCGGCGGCGCGCAGGCCCAGCAAGCCCAGCCGGCCCAGGAAGAGGGCCGCGTCATTTCCAGCACCCCCGTGATCCAGCAGGTCGCCGTGCCGCGGCAGGTCTGCAACAACCAGCAGGTGGTGGTGCCGCAGCAGAAATCCGGCGCGGGCGCCGCCATGGGAGCCCTGGCCGGTGGCGCCATGGGCAATGCCATTGGCAATGGCACGGGCCGCGCCGCGGCCACGATCCTCGGGGTTGTGGGCGGCGCCATCCTGGGCGACCGGATCGAAGGCGCGCCTGCCGGCCAGGTCCAGAACGTGCAGCAATGCAGCACGCAGACCTTCTACGAAAACCGCACGGTCGCCTACAACGTGGTCTATGAGTACGCAGGCAAGCAATACAGCGTGCAGATGCCGAACGACCCGGGCCCCTACGTCAAGCTGCAGATCACCCCCGTGAGCAGCGCGGCGCCCCAGGTGGAGCCACCAGCGGTTGTTGCTTCGGCCGCCCCCTACGGGGTGATCCAGCAAGGGGTGGTGGTCGCGCCCGCGCCCGTGGTGTACGCCCGTCCGTATTACCAGCCCTATTACCCGCCAGTGAGCCTGTCGCTGGACCTGGGCTATTACCGCGGCTATGGCCACCACGGCCACGGCGGCCACTGGCGCTGACAAAAGCTGCAGCGGCAGCCGCCGCGCTCAGGACCCGGTCTGCAGCAGCGCGCCCTTGAACAGCACCGGCCCGGTGGGGCCACCCTCTCCCGGCACGCCGCCCCGGGGCTCCAGGCTGATGGCCAATGCGGGCACCTCGCGCACCTGGCCTTCAGCCGCCGTCAGGCGAATCACCTTGTCGTGACCCAGAACGCCCAGTGACTTGGGCCCTCCGGACGGTGGCAGTGCCCACAGCTGCAGGGACTTGTCCTCGGCCTCCTGGTAGCCACCCACCCGCTTGAGCGTCAGCCGCTGGCTTTTGGGGTCGAACGTGACCAGCATCGAGGGGTCGGCCTTGCCGTCGGCCAGCACCGCCACGTATTCAATGGCCGGTGTCGCCTGCAGCTGGGCCAGCAGCCTGGCCTTGTCCTGCTCGCTCCGGGCAATCTGGCCTCCCTGGTGATCCACCTGGCGGCTCAGGTTCACGCCCACCACGACCGCCGCCACGCTGGCCAGGCCCGCGGCCAGCGCCGCGCCGCGCCAGAGGCCGAGCGCGCGCCTGAGTTTGTCAAGCATGGGCGCCTCCTGCGCGGACCGGGTGGCCGCTTGGTCGCTGGTGGCCAGCAGGTTTTCAATGCGCTTCCAGACATTGGGGCTGGGCATTTCCATGGCCTGCAGTTCGGTCATGGAGGCGAACCGCTCCTGCCAGATCAGGGCATGGGTGCGCACCGTCGCGCTCTGGCGCGCCAGGCTTTCAAAACGGCGGCGCGCCCCGCCGCGCAGCGTGCCCAGGGCGTAGCCCGCCGCCAGCTGGTCAAGGAGTGAGGGGTTGTTGATGATGTTCATCGTGATGCGGCTCAGGCAAATCGGGCCATGCAGCCACGCAGTTGTTCCAGACCGCGGCGGATCCAGGTTTTGACCGTGCCCAGCGGCAGCTTGAGTTGCTCGGACAGCTCGCCATGGCTCAGGTCGCGCAGGTAGGCCAGGCTCACGACCTCGCGCTGCCTGGCTTCCAGCTTGCGCAGGCACTCGTGCAAGGCCCAGGCCTGTTCGCTGGCCTGGGTGGTGTCCATGGGGTTGGCGGCATCGCTGGCCAGGGTATCGCTCATCATGTCGTCTAGCTCCAGCGCGGCATCGGCCCGTTCGCTGGCGCGGCGGCGAAGAAAATCAAGCGCGCGGCTGCGCACGATCACGCCCATCCAGGCCATCGGCGGGCTCAGCACGGCCTTGTAATCGCCCGAGATGCGCCAGATGTTGAGGTAGGCCTCCTGGAGCACGTCTTCGGCCCAGTCACGGTTGCCCACGACGCGCAACGCCACGCCGTAGAGCTTGGAGCTGGTCAGGTCGTAGAGCGCCCGCAGGGCCGCCGCGCTGTCGGCTTGCCGCGCTTCGCCGCCGTCGGAATGGCGGGCAGCGATGCGGTTGATCAGGGCGATCAGGTGGAGGTCTTGGGGTTCAGTGGCCATAAGGGGATTGTCGGGCTTCATGTCCAGTACGCAAAACCCCGGCGCGCGGATTCAGGGTTTTGTCACCCCTGCCCTTCAGGGCGCACCCTCACGGCACCTCACAGCGAGCGACGACCAGCCGGTTAAAATTGTGGGTTTAGCCCAACAACCCGGCACGCCCGCGCGTGCATGCCCATGACGACCGAAAAAATCGACGGCGTATCCGTCACCACCCAGGCCAATGTTTACTTTGACGGCAAGTGTGTCAGCCACGGCATCACCCTGGCCGACGGCACCAAAAAGTCGGTGGGCGTGATCCTGCCGGCCACGTTGACCTTCAACACCGGCGCGCCCGAGGTCATGGAATGCGTGGCCGGTGCCTGCGAGTACCGGCTGGCCGGCAGCGATGCCTGGATCAAGTCGTCCGCGGGGCAAAGCTTCAGCGTCCCGGGCAAGTCGCAGTTCGACATCCGCGTGGCCGAGGCCTACCACTACATCTGCCATTTCGGCTGAAAGCAAAGTCCACCATGGCAACCATTCTGCAGAACCTCCCCATCGGCCAGAAGGTCGGCATCGCGTTTTCAGGCGGGCTGGACACCAGCGCCGCGCTGCTCTGGATGAAGCTCAAGGGCGCCGTGCCCTATGCCTACACCGCCAACCTGGGCCAGCCCGACGAGCCCGATTACGACGCCATTCCGCGCAAGGCCATGGAATACGGCGCGGAAAAAGCCCGCCTGATCGACTGCCGCCTGCAACTCGCGCATGAAGGCATTGCCGCCCTGCAGTGCGGCGCCTTCCACATTTCCACGGGCGGCATCACCTACTTCAACACCACGCCGCTGGGGCGCGCGGTGACGGGCACCATGCTGGTGTCGGCCATGCGCGAGGACGACGTCAACATCTGGGGCGACGGCAGCACCTTCAAGGGCAACGACATCGAGCGCTTCTATCGCTACGGCCTGCTGACCAACCCGAGCCTGAGGATCTACAAGCCCTGGCTGGACCAGCTGTTCATTGACGAACTGGGTGGCCGGTCGGAAATGTCGGCGTTCATGACACAGCACGGCTTCGGCTACAAGATGAGCGCCGAGAAGGCCTACAGCACTGACAGCAACATGCTGGGCGCCACCCACGAAGCCAAGGACCTGGAGCACCTGAACAGCGGCATCCGCATCGTCAACCCCATCATGGGCGTGGCCTTCTGGAAGGAAGACGTGCCGGTCAAGGCCGAGGAAGTCACGGTGCGCTTTGAAGAAGGCCAGCCCGTCGCGCTGAACGGCAAGACCTTTGACAGCCCGGTGGAGCTCATCCTGGAGGCCAACCGCATCGGCGGCCGCCATGGCCTGGGCATGAGCGACCAGATCGAGAACCGCATCATCGAGGCCAAGAGCCGTGGCATCTACGAAGCGCCGGGCCTGGCGCTGCTGCACATCGCCTACGAGCGGCTGGTGACCGGCATCCACAACGAGGACACCATCGAGCAGTACCGCATGAACGGCCTGCGCCTGGGCCGCCTGCTGTACCAGGGCCGCTGGTTCGACCCCCAGGCCATCATGCTGCGCGAGACCGCCGAACGCTGGGTGGCACGCGCCGTCACGGGTGAGGTGACGCTGGAACTGCGTCGGGGCAACGACTACTCGCTGCTCAACACCGAGTCGCCCAACCTCACCTACAAGCCCGAGCGCCTGAGCATGGAAAAGGTGGAAGACGCGCCCTTCTCCCCGGCCGACCGCATTGGCCAGCTGACCATGCGCAACCTGGACATCGTGGACACCCGCGACAAGCTGGGCATCTACTCGCGCAGCGGCCTGCTGTCGCTGGGCACCGGTTCGGCCCTGCCGCAACTGGGCGGCGAATCAAAGAAGTAGACCCGCAGGCGCCGGCAACCCCGGCGGCACCCGCTACCGGATGCCCGCGGCGATGGCCTGGTTCACGCTCATGAGCCCCTGCAGCGCCAGGGGCGCCATGGCGAGCGGGTCGATGTCCACCGCCATCTCGACCGACTTGCTCTGGTTCACGGCGTGGCCCGTGATGGCGCCCAGCATGGTCAGGCCCTGCATCACGCCGTCCTTGCGGGTGTCGTAGCCGCCGGTCTCCCGGAAACTGGCGAACTGGCCTGGCACCGCCAGCGGCGACTCGAGCCGCATCATGTGGGTGGCCGCATGGCTTTGCAGCAGCACCATGGTGGGCACCGCCGCCACCTCCATGGCCGCCGAGGCATTGGCCGTGGAGCCCCGGCGGAACAGCGACGAACCGCTGCCCGAGCTCTCCTGCGCCGCCATGTTGATGCTCATCACCACGGAAATCGCGTCCACGCCGGCCTTGCCGTAGGCGATGCGGTTGCTGATGTTGCCCGCTCCCAGTCCCGCAAAGCCACGCGGATTGAGTTTCATGCCGCTGGGCGCCAGCACCAGGTAACTGCGCTTGCCGTAACCAAAATTCATCTCCTCGACCACGGGCGCGCCGGGCTTGCTGGCGTCCACCGTGGCCTCATAGACAGCGCCGTACTCGCCGATGATGGCTTCGGCCGGCTCGGGCTTGGCCCCGGCCGCTTCCAGCCGCGCGAGGAAGTCGGCATAGGCCTTGTCAGTGACCGCCTGCAACACGGCCAGGTCGGGGCTGGAGGCCGCGTACTTGACCGTCATGCGCGTGCCGCCATAGTTGGTGCCGCCCAGGTACGCCGCGCGGCTGCTGGCCGTGATGCTGCCGCTTTGTTCAAACATGACGCGGTACTCGGACACGTAGAACCTCCGGCCCTTGAGCTTCTCGACCGTGCCCTTGGCCGAGCCGCTCGCGTCCAGGAGCGCCAGCGGGGTCTTCAGCGCTTCCTCGATCTGCGCCGCAGTGGCTGGCGGCACAGGCGCTGGCGCCGTGCCCGCCACCGTGGGCGTGGCGGCGTCCGGTGTGGAGCCACCCCCTAAAACCTTGCCCAGAAACGACGGAAACTGGGCCGAAGCCGGCAATGCGAAGCCGGCAATGGCCGCTGCCAGCACAAGGACTCGCAAACTTGGCAGGGGGGTCATGGGGCACCGATCTTGAAAAACTTCACTGTAAGAAGCTGTGACAACGTCCACAACCCCCGCTTTGAGGGGGCTGAAGTGGCCGCCCACCCTGTCAACCTTGACAGGATTGCCCTGCGCCGGGGCATGGCCTAGATTGCACCCGTTCACCCCAGGCAGCTTTCATGGCGGATATCCAGTACCGGTTTCTCCACGCGTCGACGCATCCTCCCAGGGCCCTGCACTGGATGCCGGGCAGCGTCCGGGTTCACCAGCTCCCCAGGTGGCCCCAGGGAGGCACCCATGCCGGGTGACAGCCAGCGCCGCTCACTGGTCTGGGCCCCTTTTCTCATCACTTCTGGGGATGCAAGGCCCGGGCGCGGCGCGCACACTGCTCGTCTTATGGAAACACCCGACCCCACCGACACCCCGCCCGCGAACCCGTCCGAGGAGCTCGCCTCCGCCAACGACGGCGTGCCGACCCGCCGCCTCGGTGGGGAGCCGGCCACCCTGAGCGCGTTTCTCTCGGCCATGCAGGCCGCCGAGGACGCCGTCGGCGCGGCGGTCCGGCGAATGAGCGATGGCGCCGACGCGGGCCCGGCCGACCCTGACCTGCCCGAAAACTGAACCCCGAATTTCCAAACCAACCCCAAAAGACGGAGCATCCCATGGCCTTTCCTACCGCAGTCAACAGTCAGATCACCGATGCCGTGACCCAGGCCAATGTCAAGGTCCTTGGCGATGCGCCGGCCATGGCGCTGGGCAACCTGTACCAGGCCACGGCGCAGGCACTGGCCAACGCCGCCCACAATGCCACCAGTGCCCAGCAACAGGCCGGCGTGCTGGCCCAGGCCGTGACCACGCGCTGCGTGCAGACCCTGCTGGGCAGCGCCAGCGACAAGGCCTGACGCCATGGCCTTCCCGACTTCCGTCAACGACGAGATCACCGACGCCGTCACTCAGTCCAACGTGAAGGTGGTCGGCGAGGCCCCGGCGCAGGCCATGGGCATGGTCTACCAGGCCGCAGGGCTGGCCCTGGGGCTGGCCGCGCAGAACGCGGTCGCCCAACAGCAGGCCATCGAAGTCGTGGCGCAAACAGCGACCAACCAGTCGGTCGCGAGGCTCCTGGGCAGTGCGACATGAGTGACGACGCCAAGCCTGACCCCGGGCCCGCCGACGCCAGCGCCGTCAATGACCAGATCACCGACTCGGTGACGCAGGTTCAGGCCACGCTGGCCGGCATGCAGGCGCCGTTTGCGGCGGCGGCGGCGTACCAGACCATTGCCCACGCGCTGGGACTGGCCCTGCACAACGCCGTGGCGCGCCAGCAGCACAGCCACATGCTGCGCAACGCCCTGACCACCGCGGCGGCCACCGCGCTGCTGGATGGCCGCACCGAGCAGGCCGAGGCCGTGCTCAAGCTGGCCGAGTCGCCACTGGTCAACCCCAGCCTCGGCACGGAACTGGGGCAACTGCAGTCTGCCGTGGCGCAGCTGCGCGAAGAGATCGACAAGGTCCTCAAGACGGCCACGTCCTGAGGCAGCGCCCGCGGGCGCCCCGATCAGACCACCACGGGCTCGGGCTCGAGCCGGATGCCAAAGCGCTCATAGACACTGGTCTGGATCGCCTTGGCCAGGGTCATGACCTCGCCGCCCGTGGCCGGGTGCTGCGCCCCCCCGCGGTTGACCAGCACCAGCGCCTGCTTGTCGTAGACGCCGGCATTGCCCACCGACTTGCCCTTCCAGCCGCAGGCGTCGATCAGCCAGCCCGCGGCCAGCTTCACGCTGCCGTCGGGCATGGGGTAGTGAACAATGCCGGGCTCGCGCGCGATGATGTCGCTGCACTGCTCGGGGGTCACGGTGGGGTTCTTGAAGAAGCTGCCGGCGTTGCCGATCACGCGCGGGTCGGGCAGCTTGGCACTGCGGATCGCACAGACCCAGTCGTAGATCTGTTGCGCGGAGGGTTCGCGGACGCCACTGTCGTGCATGCGGCGCTCCAGGTCCATGTAGCCCAGCACCGGCTTCCAGGGCCGCGGCAGGCGAAACCGCACGTGGGTGATCAACGCCCGCCCCGCCAGGCCCAACCCACGCGGTGATCCCCCGGCCTGGGCAGCCGGCGTGGCCACGTGCTTGAACACGGAGTCGCGGTAGCCAAAGGCGCATTGCGCCGCGTCCAGCGTGAACGGCTGCCCGGTCTCCAGGTCCACCGCGTCGAGCGAGTCAAAGCGGTCCTGCAGTTCCACGCCGTAGGCGCCCACGTTCTGCACCGGCGAGGCGCCCACGGTGCCCGGGATCAGCGCCATGTTTTCCAGGCCCGGGTAGCCCTGCGCCAGTGTCCAGGTGACGAAGTCATGCCAGTTTTCGCCGGCGCCGGCTTCGACGATCCAGGCCCGGGGCGTTTCAGCCACCAGCCGCCGGCCCATGACCTCGACCTTGAGGACCACGGGCTTGACGTCGCCCGTGAGCACGATGTTGCTGCCACCGCCCAGCACGAACTTGGGCTCGCGCGCGAGCACCGGGTCGGCCAGCACCGCCTGAACGTCGGCCGCCGAGCTCACGCGCACCAGTGCACGGGCCTTGGCGACGATGCCAAAGGTGTTATACGGCTGCAGGGGTACGTTTTGCGCCACGATCATGGGAGAATTGTCGCATCAGCCCGCATCCAGGGACATGCAACCGAGGGAGATTTCATGCCGTCTTTTGACACCGTCTGCGAACCCAATCTGGTCGAGGTCCGCAACGCCGTGGACAACGCCGCCAAGGAAATCGGCACGCGTTTCGATTTCAAGGGCACCTCCGCCGCCATTGAACTCAAGGACAAGGAAATCACGCTGTTCGGCGACGCCGAGTTCCAGCTCGTCCAGGTCGAGGACATCCTGACCAGCAAGCTCACCAAGCGCAGCGTGGACGTGCGCTACCTTGACAAGGGCGACGTGCAGAAGGTCGGCGGCGACAAGGTCAAGCAGGTGATCAAGGTGCGCAACGGCATCGAGACCGAACAGGCCAAGAAGATCACCCGCGTCATCAAGGACAGCAAGCTCAAGGTGCAGGCCGCGATCCAGGGGGACGCGGTGCGCGTCACGGGCGCCAAGCGCGACGACCTGCAGGCCGCCATGGCCCTGATCAAGAAGGACATCGCGGACATGCCGCTGTCTTTCAACAACTTCCGCGATTGATGCCTCTTCGCCGCCTCCTCGGCGCCTGCCTGCTGGCACTGGCGGGCACTGCCGGCGCGCAGTCAGTGGCGCTGCAGGGCATGCTGGGCAGCAAGGCCCTGCTGATCGTCGATGGCAGCCCGCCGCGCAGCGTGGCCGCCGGCGAAACCCACAAGGGCGTCAAGGTGGTCTCCACGGCCGGCGACCAGGCCGTGGTCGAAATCAACGGCAAGCGCCACACCCTGCGCGTGGGCGACGCGCCAGCCAGTGTGGGCGACGCCGGCGGCGGCAGCCGCGGCAACCGGATCGTGCTGACGGCCGGCAGCGGTGGCCACTTCCTCACGCAGGGCACCATCAACGGCAAGGCCGTGCAGTTCATGGTCGATACCGGCGCCACCGCCGTGGCCATGGGGGTGTCGGACGCCACGCGCATCGGGCTCAATTACCAAAGTGGCCAGCCGGTGCGCGTGAGCACCGCCAATGGCGTGGCCCCGGCGTGGCGCATCAGGCTCGGTTCCGTGCGCATTGGTGACGTGGAAGTATTTGACGTGGACGCCTTTGTGGCCCAGGAGTCCATGCCCTTTGTATTGCTGGGCAACAGTTTCCTCACGCGATTCCAGATGAAGCGCGACAACGACCAGCTGACCCTGGAGCGCCGGTATTGAGAGTGCCTCTCGACAGTCCCCAGCACCCTCCGGCCGACACCAGCCCCCCATCGGCCTTCGCGCCACTGCGTCTGCCGGTGTTCCGCATGCTGTGGGCCACCTGGATCACCGCCAACACCTGCATGTGGATGAGCGATGTGGCGGCGGCCTGGCTCATGACCTCGCTGGCGCCCTCGCCACTGTGGGTGGCACTGGTCCAGTCGGCCTCCACGCTGCCGGTGTTCCTGCTGGGCCTGCCCAGCGGTGCCCTGGCCGACATCCTGGACCGGCGGCGCTACTTCATGATGACCCAGTTCTGGGTGGCCGGCACCGCCATCCTGCTGTGCGTGACCATCGTCATGGGCTGGATCAACGCACCACTGCTGCTCATCCTGACCTTTGCCAACGGCATTGGCCTGGCCATGCGCTGGCCGGTGTTTGCCGCCATCGTGCCCGAGCTGGTGCCGCGCATCCAGCTGCCCGCCGCGCTCGCGCTCAACGGCGTGGCCATGAATGCCTCGCGCATCATCGGGCCGCTGGTGGCCGGCGCGCTGATCGCCAGTGCCGGCAGCGAGTATGTCTTTGGCCTCAACGCCCTGCTCTCGCTGGCGGCCGGCTTTGTGATCATGCGCTGGCGCCGCGAGCACACCGTGAGCCCGCTGGGCCGCGAGCGCCTGACCAGCGCCATCCGCGTGGGTGTGCAGTTCGTCAAGCAGTCGAGCCGGCTGCAGGGCGTGCTGGTGCGCATCTCGCTGTTCTTCCTGCACTCCACGGCCCTGCTGGCGCTGCTGCCGCTGGTGGCGCGCGCGCTCAAGGGTGGCGGCGCCGGCACCTTCACCCTGCTGCTGGCCTCGATGGGCGTGGGCGCCATCATTGCCGCGCTGTCGATGCAGCAGGTGCGCCAGTGGATCCCGCACGAGCGCCTGCTGCTGACCGGCGCGGTCATGCAGTCGGCCGGCACGCTGGTGGTGGCCTGGGCGCCCAACATCTACGTGGCCGTGCCCGCCATGGTGATTGCCGGCATGGCCTGGATCACGGTGGCCAACACCCTCACCGTGGCGGCCCAGATGGCCCTGCCCGACTGGGTGCGCGCGCGCGGCATGTCGATCTACCAGATGGCCATCATGGGCTCGACCGCGGCGGGCGCGGCACTGTGGGGCCAGGTCGCCACGCTGAGCACCATCCACATGAGCCTGGGCATTGCCGCCTGCACCGGCGCCGCCGCCATGTACGCGGTGCAGCGCCTGATGCCGGCCCACAACATCGAGGAAGACCTCACGCCCTCGCGCGTGTTCAAGGCGCCGGTGGCCGAGGCCCCGCCCGCGGCCGGGCGCATCCAGGTCAACATCGAGTACCGCATCGACCCGGCGCGCGCTACGGAATTCCGCGCGCTCATGCAGGAGAGCCGGCGCAGCCGAATGCGCCAGGGCGCGCTGGGCTGGGAACTGCTGCACGACATGTACGACCCGGGCCGTTATGTGGAGCAGATCGTCGACGAGTCGTGGACCGAACACCTGCGCCGCTTTGACCGCGTGACGGCCGACGACGTGTCGCTGCGCGACCGCAAGCTGGCCTTCCACATCGGCGCGGCACCGCCGGTGGTCACGCGCTGCGTCATCGAGGCCCCATGACGCGGCCGGCCGTGTCGGTGCTGTTTGTCTGCATGGGCAACATCTGCCGCAGCCCCACGGCACACGGTGTGTTCCGCCACCAGGTGGCGCAGGCAGGGCTGGCCGCGGTGGTGCGGGTCGATTCCGCCGGCACCCACAACTACCACCCCGGCGAGCCGCCCGACGAACGCTCGCAGGCCCACGCCGCGCGGCGCGGCTATGACCTGTCAGACCTGCGCGCGCGCCAGCTGCGTGATTCAGATTTTGAAGCGCACGACCTGATCCTGGTCATGGACTGGGACAACCTGGCCCTGGTGCAGGAAGAATGCCCGCCGCAGCACCAGCACAAGGTGCGCCGCTTCACCGAGTTCTGCCAGCACCACACCAGCCCCGTGGTGCCCGACCCGTACTACGGCGGCGCCCAGGGCTTTGAACAGGTGCTGGATCTGGTGGAGGACGCCGGGGTCGGGTTACTGCGGCATGTGGCCAGGCGCTTGGGTGCGCCACCGGAAGGCTAGCCGCGCACCCTCAATGGGGTGTTGACCCAACAGCCTAAACCGCCGCCGTCACCACCGCCTCCACCCGCCACTCGGGCCGCGCCAGCTTGGCCTGCACGGTGGCGCGCGGCGGCGTCTGGCCGGGCACCACCCAGGCGTCCCACACGGCGTTCATGCCGGGGAAATCGGCCAGGTCGGCCAGGAAGATCTGCGTCATGAGGATGCGCGACTTGTCGGTGCCGGCCTCGGCCAGCAGGCGGTCGATGTTGGCCAGCACCTCGGTCATCTGGGCCGCGATGTCGCCGGTCGGGTCGTCGGGCACCTGGCCCGCGAGGTACACCGTGCCGTTGTGGATGGCGATTTCGCTGAGCCGGTTGCCCACGTGAAAGCGCTTGATGTCGCTCATTTCTTGCCTCCGAGTTTCGATTCCTTGCCTTCGAGCAGGCGGTTGATGTTTTCGCGGTGCCGGTAGGCCAGCAGCAGCCCCATCATGAACAGAGCGAACAGGATCGATTTTTCCGAGTACCAGGCCGCCCGGTCACCCAGCAGGTAGTAGATGGGCGCGAACGCGGCCGCCACCAGCGAGGCCAGCGACGAGTAGCGGAAAAAGAAGGCAATGATCAGCCAGGTGGCGCCCGTGGCCAGCCCCAGCACCGGGTGGACGCCGAACACCACGCCGATGAAGGTGGCCACGCCCTTGCCGCCCTTGAAGCGGAAGAACACCGGCCACAGGTGGCCCAGGAACGCGGCCAGCCCCACCATGGCGATGGTGCCGTCTTCCAGCCCCAGGGGCTTGCCGAACATCTGCACCAGCACCACCGGCAGCCAGCCCTTGAGGGCGTCCAGCAGCAGCGTGACGATGGCCGCGGGCTTGCTGCCCGAGCGCAGCACGTTCGTGGCGCCGGGGTTGCCGCTGCCAAAGGTGCGCGGGTCTTTGAGGCCCATGGCCCGGCTCACGAGGACCGCGAACGACAACGAGCCCAGCAGGTAGGCCCCCAGCGCCGCGAGGAAAGGATAGATCGGTTGCAAACGTGTCTCCAGCAAGAAGCGTCATTCTGCCAGTGCGCACTGCACGGGCCGGGCCGCCAGCAGTTGCACGCAGACTTGCGGGTCGATGCCCACCAGGTAGCCGCGCCGCCCGCCGTTGATGGCGATGCGCGGCAGCGCCAGGATGGTCTGCTCGATGTAGACCGGCATGGCCCGGCGGGTGCCGAACGGCGAGGTGCCGCCCACCAGGTAGCCGCTGTGGCGGTTGGCCACCTCGGGCTGGCAGGGCTCGACCGACTTGGCGCCGATCTGGCGCGCCAGGTTCTTGGTGGACACCTTGCGGTTGCCGTGCATCAGGACCAGCAGGGGCCTGGCGTCCTGGTCCTGCATGACCAGGGTCTTGACCACCGTGTAGGGGTCCAGGCCCAGCACCTGCGCGCTGTGCTGCGCGCCGCCGTGCTCCAGGTACTCGTACGGGTGCTCGGTGAACGCCACCTTGTGCTGGCGCAGCAGCGCGGTGGCGGGGGTTTCGCTGACGTGGTCTTTCCTGGCCATGGGCAAGCGCTCAGGCGGGGCGGGCCCGCCGGGTCACAGCGCGGGGTCGCGCAGTTCCCAGCGGATTTTGTCGATCTCGGCCAGCACGCCGGCCGGGAGCGTGGTGCCCCAGGCGTCCAGGTCTTCGTCGAGCTGGGCCATCGAAGTCACGCCGATGATGGTGCTGGCCACGCGCCAGTTGGTGTAGCAGAAGGCCAGCGCCATTTGCGCCGGCGTGAGGCCGTGGTCGCGCGCCAGCGCGTTGTAGCGGCGCGCGGCGGCCAGGGCCTCGGGGCGGCCCCAGCGCTGCTTGCGCACGGATTCATAGCTGGCGATGCGCGCGCCCTTGGGGGCGTCAGGGCCCTCGGTGCCGCCCTGGTCGTATTTGCCGGTCAGCAGGCCAAAGCCCAATGGCGAATAGGCCAGCAGCGACACGCCCAGGCGGTGCATGGTTTCGTCCAGCCCGTTGTCCACCGTGCGGCTGATCAGGCAGTAGACGTTCTGCACTGTGGCCACGCGCGGCAGGCCATGCTGCTCGGCCAGGCGCACAAACTCGTGCACGCCATACGGCGTTTCGTTGGACAGGCCGATGTGGCGCACCTTGCCGGCCTTGACCAGGCCGGCCAGCGCCTCCAGCTGCTCGTGGATGGAGGTCTGCGAGCGCTCCTTGGCCGGGTCGTAATAGGCCATGCCAAAGGCCGGCACGTTGCGCTCGGGCCAGTGGATCTGGTAGAGGTCGATCACGTCGGTCTGCAGGCGCTTGAGCGAGGCATGGCACGAGGCCACGATGTCGGCGGCCGTCATGCCCGCGCCCTCGCGCACCCAGGGCATGCCGCGCGAGGGGCCGGCGACCTTGGTGGCCAGCACCAGCTTCTGGCGCGCGCCAGGGTTCTTGGCAAACCAGTTGCCAATGATGGTTTCGGTGGCGCCAAAGGTTTCGGCGCGGGCGGGCACGGCGTACATCTCGGCCGTGTCGATGAAGTTCACGCCGCGCTCCAGGGAGCGGCTGAGGAGGGTGTGGGCCGTGGCCTCGTTCACCTGCTCGCCAAAGGTCATGGTGCCCAGGCAGATGGGGGTGACGTGCAGGTCGCTCTGGCCGAGCTGGACAGTTTTCATGGTCATGCGGGGAAAGTGGGGGTCAGCCTGTGAGTTTAGAGGCGCGCGCCTCTTCCTGCAGCCGCAGCACCCGCCGCTGCACCTTGCCGGTGGTGGTCATGGGCAGGCTGTCGATGAATTCGATTTCCTTGGGGTATTCATATGGCGCGAGCTTGCCCTTGACGTGGGCCTGCAGTTCAGCGATCAGTTTCTGGTCAAAAAGGCCTGGAGTCCCCGGCTGGCGGGCACGTTGCGCTACAAAATCAGGAGCAAGCACGACATAGGCCTTGACCAGCGCGCCACGCTCGCGGTCGGGCTTGGGCACCACGGCGGCGTTGGCCACGGCGGCGTGCTTGACCAGGCAGTTCTCGATCTCGCTGGGGCCGATGCGGTAGCCCGCGGCCTTGAACACGTCGTCGGCGCGGCCCTGGTACCAGAGGTAGCCGTCGGCGTCGCGCGTGGCGAGGTCGCCGGTGCGGCACCAGTCGCCCGTGTATTTGCCGCGCGTGGCGCCCTCGTTTTTCCAGTAGCCGAGGAAGAAGATCGGGTCGGGCCGGCCATGCACATCCAGGCGGTTCACCGCCACGTCACCGGGCACGCCCACGGCGCATTCGTTGCCGTCGTCATCGATCACCGCCACGCGGTGGCCCGGGTAGCCCTTGCCCATGCTGCCGGGGCGCGCGGGCCAGCCCAGCCCGCCGCCGCGGTGGGCCCGGGGGCCGCGGCCGGGCGGGCCCCACTCCATGGCGCAGTTGCCCACGATGTAGTTGACCTCGGTCTGGCCGAACATCTCGTTGACGGTCACACCCAGCTGCGCCTGGCAATAGGCAAACACCGCGTCGCCCACGGCCTCGCCCGCGCTCATCAGGGCCTGCAGCTTGAGGCGGTAATGTTTTGAGGGCTCGGGGCAGGCCTTCATCATGGCCTTGAGCGCGGTGGGGAACAGGAAGCTGTGCGTCACCCCGTGCTCCTGCATCAGCGTGAAGGCCAGCTCCGGGCTGAAGCGGCCATTGAAGGCCACGATGGGCCGGCCAAAGTACAGGGTGGGCAGCAGCGCATCCATCAGGCCGCCGGTCCAGGCCCAATCGGCCGGGCTCCAGAACACGGCTTTGGACGCCGCGTTGGTCTTGCCGTCAAAACCAAACCAGTTCTGGCTGCAGACAAAACCCGTGAGGTTGCCGATCAGCGCGCGGTGGGGAATCAAGGCGCCCTTGGGCGGCCCGGTGGTGCCGCTGGTGTAGATCAGCACGGCGCCCTCGTCGGCCCCGGTCCTGACGGGCGCGAACGCCGGCTTGTGCAGCGCCAGCTGCGTTTCGTATTCGACGTCGGCCTGCTCGCCGGCCGCGCCCACGCCCACCACGGTGCGCAGTGCTGGGCACTGGGCGCGCACGGCCAGCAGGTTGTCGATGGAGCTTTCGTCGCACAGGGCCACCACGGCCTCGCTGTCCTGCAGCCGGTACTCCAGCGCCTCGGGCCCGAACAGCATGGACAGCGGCATGGCCACCGCGCCGAGCTGGAACACCGCCATGTAGGCCACCGCGGTCTCGAAGCGCTGGGGCATGACGATGGCCACGCGGTCGCCGCGCGCCACGCCCAGGCCGCGCAGCATTCGCGACAGCCGGTGCGCCGCCGCCTGCAGCTCGGCATAGGTATGAAAACGCTTGCCAGTCCTTGCCCCGTGGACACGTATTGCTATTCTTTTGCTAGCGTCGGGGCGCTCCGCCCAGCGCCCGCAACAGGCCTGCGCGATGTTGAAGTGGCGCGGCACCTGCCAGCCAAAGCCGCCGTGCAGCGCGGCGTAGTTGTCCGGGACTTGACTGACGGCCATCTGCTGTCTCCTGAATAATGCGCTGAATGTACCAAGTCAAAAGAGCCTCCCGCAGCGAGCATGTCCCGATCCGCGGCCTGCAGTACCACGTTCGTTTGTGGGGTGAACCCGCAGCCGGCACGCCGCCGCTGGTCATGGTGCATGGCTGGATGGACGTGGCGGCGTCCTACCAGTTCGTGGTCGATGCCTTCGAGGCCGACCGCTGGGTGATCGCGCCCGACTGGCGCGGCTATGGCGAAACCCAGTCACCCGACGCCGACAACTACTGGTTCCCCGACTACCTGGCGGACCTGGACTTCCTGATCGACCACTACAGCCCCGATGCGGCGGTGGACCTGGTGGGCCACAGCATGGGCGGCAACGTGGCCATGATGTACGCCGGGGCCCGGCCCGCGCGCATCCGCCGTCTGGTCAACCTCGAGGGTTTTGGCATGCCGCAGACCCGGCCCGCGCAGGCGCCGGGCCGCTACGCCAAATGGATGGACGAACTCAAGGCCTTTCACCGCGGCGAGCTCGCGCTCAAGACCTATGACAGCGTGGACGGCGTGGCCCGCCGCCTCATGAAAACCAACCCCCGCCTCACGCAGGACAAGGCCCAGTGGCTGGCCGGCCACTGGGCCCGCCCCGATGCCCAGGGCCGCTGGGCCATCCTGGGCGACCCGGCCCACAAGATCACCAACGCCCAGCTGTCACGGGTCGAGGAGGCGCTGGCGCTGTACCAGGCCATCACCGCGCCGGTGCTGGCCGTGGAGGCCAGCCACAACAGCCTGGAGCAGTGGTGGCAGGGCCGCTTCACGCTGGCCGAGTACCACGAGCGGCTCAAGGCCGTGCCCCAGGTGAAGGTGGCGGTGATCGACGACGCGGCCCACATGCTGCACCATGACCAGCCGGAGCAGCTCGCGGCGCTGATCGAGGACTTTCTCGCCTGATCCCTGCGCGGCGGTGGGGCATGAGAAAATGCCCGGTTACTCCCAGCACAGCAGGACAAGATCATGGACGCAGAACACATCAATGCCATCGGCACCGCCCTCACCGACCTGAGCGAGCGCACCCAGGACTTACGGGGGTATCTTTGACTTCGATGCCAAGGCAGAGCGGCTGAGAACCGTCAACGCATCGCTCGAAGACCCCACGGTCTGGAACGACCCGCGCAAGGCCCAGGAACTGGGCAAGGAAAAGAAGGCCCTGGACGGCGTGGTGCTCACGCTGGACAAGCTCACGCGCGAACTCGCCGACAACCTCGAGCTCTACGAGATGAGCAAGGATGAGGGCGATGAAGCCGGCCTGAAGACCATCGAGGCCGAAGCCGCCAAGCTCGCCACCGAGGTGGAAGGCCTGGAATTCCGCCGCATGTTCAACAACCCGGCCGACCCGCTCAACGCCTTCCTGGACATCCAGGCCGGCGCCGGCGGCACCGAGGCCTGCGACTGGGCCAGCATGCTGCTGCGCCAGTACCTCAAGTACGCCGAGCGCAAGGGCTTCAAGACCACGGTCGAGGACGAATCCCCGGGTGACACGGCCGGCATCAAGGGCGCCACCATCAAGATCGAGGGCGAATACGCCTTTGGCCTGCTGCGCACCGAAACCGGCGTGCACCGGCTGGTGCGCAAGAGCCCGTTCGACAGCTCGGGCGGGCGCCACACCAGCTTTGCCAGCGTGTTCGTCTACCCCGAGATCGACGACTCGATCGAGATCGAGATCAACCCGGCCGACGTGCGGGTGGACACCTACCGCGCCAGCGGCGCGGGCGGCCAGCACATCAACAAGACCGACTCGGCCGTGCGCCTGACCCACCTGCCCACGGGCATCGTGGTGCAGTGCCAGGACGGCCGCAGCCAGCACAGCAACCGCGACGTGGCCTGGAAGCGGCTGCGCTCGCGCCTGTACGACCACGAGATGCGCAAGCGCCAGGAAGAGCAGCAGAAGCTCGAGGACACCAAGACCGACGTGGGCTGGGGCCACCAGATCCGCAGCTACGTGCTGGACAACAGCCGCATCAAGGACCTGCGCACCAACGTTGAAATTTCCGCCACCCAGAAGGTGCTCGATGGCGACCTCGACGCCTTCATCGAGGCCAGCCTGAAACAGGGCGTTTAAGGACACACACATGCTGCGAGAAGGACAATCCTCCGTGATCCAGCGGGCCGACTACCAGCCGCCCGCGTTCTGGATCGACACGGTCGAGCTCTGCTTTGACCTGGACCCGGCCAAGACCCGCGTGCTCAACAAGATGCGCCTGCGCCGCAATGCCGACGTGGCGGCCCAGCCGCTGCGGCTGGACGGCGAGGAGCTCAACCTCGCACGGGTGCTGGTCAACGGCCAGGGCACCTCGTTCAAGCTCGAGGGCGACCAGCTCATCCTGGAGAACCTGCCCGAGGGCCACGAGCCCTTTGACCTGGAGATCTTCACCACCTGCAACCCCGCGAAGAACACCAAGCTCATGGGGCTGTACGTGAGCAATGACTCGTTCTTCACGCAGTGCGAGGCCGAGGGCTTCCGGCGCATCACTTACTTCCTGGACCGCCCTGACGTGATGGCCAGCTACACCGTGACCCTGCGCGCCGACAAGGCCCGCTACCCGGTATTGCTGAGCAATGGCAACCTGGTCGACCAGGGCCCGCTGGACGACGGTCCCAATGGCGCGCGCCACTTCGCCAAATGGGTGGACCCGCACCGCAAGCCGGCCTACCTGTTCGCGCTGGTGGCCGGGCAACTGGTGTGCCGCGAGCAGCGCATCACCTCGCGCGCGGGCAACGAACACCTGCTACAGGTCTACGTGCGCCCCGGCGACCTGGACAAGACCGAACACGCCATGAACTCGCTCATGGCCAGCGTGGCCTGGGACGAGGCCCGCTTTGGCCTGAGCCTGGACCTGGAGCGCTTCATGATCGTCGCCACCAGCGACTTCAACATGGGTGCCATGGAGAACAAGGGCCTGAACGTCTTCAACACCAAGTACGTGCTGGCCAGCCAGGCCACGGCCACCGACACCGACTTTGCCAACATCGAGAGCGTGGTCGGCCACGAGTACTTCCACAACTGGACCGGCAACCGCGTGACCTGCCGCGACTGGTTCCAGCTGAGCCTGAAGGAAGGCCTCACGGTGTTCCGCGACCAGGAGTTCAGCCAGGACCTGGCCGGCGTGGCCAGCGCCCGCGCCGTCAAGCGCATCGAGGACGTGCGCGTGCTGCGCACCGCGCAGTTCCCCGAGGATGCCGGCCCCATGGCCCACCCCGTGCGGCCCGACCAGTACCTGGAAATCAGCAACTTCTACACCGTCACCATCTACGAAAAAGGCGCCGAGGTCGTGCGCATGATGCAGACCCTGGTGGGCCAGGCGGGCTTTGCCAAAGGCATGACCCTGTATTTCGAGCGCCACGACGGCCACGCCGTGACCTGCGATGACTTTGCCCAGGCCATTGCCGATGCCAACCCCGGCTCGCAGCTGGCGCAGCTGCTGCCGCAGTTCAAGCGCTGGTACAGCCAGGCCGGCACGCCCCGGGTCAAGGCCAGCGGCCACCATGACGCGCAAGCGCGCAGCTACACCCTCACCCTGACCCAGCGCTGCCCGGCCACGCCCGGCCAGGCCGCCAAGGAGCCATTTGTGATTCCGGTGGCCTGGGGCCTGCTGGCGCAGGACGGCCGCGAGCTCAGCGCCGGCATGAAGGTGCTGACCGAAACCAGTGAGACGCTGAGCTTCAGCGACCTCGACGCCGAGCCCGTGCCGTCCCTTCTGCGCGGCTTCAGCGCGCCGGTGATCCTGGAGTTTGACTACACCGACGCCCAGCTGCTCACGCTGCTGGCCCATGACGCCGACCCGTTCAACCGCTGGGAGGCCGCGCAACGCCTGTCACTCCGCCGCGCTATGCATTTCATAGCGTCAAGTGGCCAGCTGGCGGGGACTCCAGCCTCATTTGACCTTGATTTGCCGTACATCGAGGCGCTGCGCAGCATTCTGCGCCACCCCACGCTCGACGCCGCCTTCAAGGAACTGGTGCTGACCCTGCCCTCCGAAGCCTACATCGCCGAGCAGCTCGACGCCGTGGACCCGCAGCGCATCCACGCGGTGCGCGAAAGCATGCGTGCCCAGCTGGCCACCGCGCTGGCCGCCGACTGGGAGTGGGCCTATGAGGCCCACCGCGACAACGGCGCCTACCAGCCCGACCCGGTGTCGTCGGGCCGCCGTGCGCTGGCCGGCATGGCGCTCACGCACCTGTGCCTGGCGGCCATGGCCAGCCGCGATGAGGTGTGGCCCGGCAAGGCCTACCAGCGCTTCAAGGACGCCAGCAACATGACCGACCGCTTCAACGCGCTGTCGGCCCTGGTGTCCAGCGGCCACCCGCTGGCGGCGCAGGCGCTGGCGCGCTTCCATAGCATGTTCCGCCACGAGCCGCTGGTGCTGGACAAATGGTTTGCGCTGCAGGCCGGCGCGCCCGACCGCGGCGGCAACGTGCTGCCGGCCGTGAAGCAGCTGCTCAAGCACCCGGACTTCAACATCCGCAACCCCAACCGCGCGCGCAGCGTGATCTTCAGCTACTGCAGCGCCAACCCCGGCGCCTTCCACCGCACCGACGCCGCCGGCTACGTGTTCTGGAGCGAGCGCGTGATCGAGCTGGACACCATCAACCCGCAGGTGGCGGCCCGGCTGGCCCGCGCGCTGGACCGCTGGAACCAGCTCACCGAGCCCTGCCGCAGCGCGGCCCGCGAGGCCATTGCCCGCGTCGCCGCCCGGCCCGACCTGAGCAACGATGTGCGCGAAGTGGTCACGCGCGCCCTGGCAGACTAGTATCTACCCCAGAAGCACAAACATTCTGATCCAGCAATGAAACTACAAGTTCGGAACTTTGCGCAGATACGGGCAGCGGATATTGATTTCGGCTCGGCCGGCGATCTGACCATTCTTGTTGGGCAACAAGCAACAGGAAAGAGTTTGGTTCTGCAATGGCTGAAACTAGCCACGGATGCCGCGGCGATCCGTGAAGATTGGGTCCGCTATGGAACGAACTGGCGATCAGACACAGACTATCTGCGTCCGCTCCATCAATACTTTGGCGAGGGCATTGGTGCAGGGTGGCGCAGAGGAAGCAATGTTCTTCTAGGTGCTCGCGAGCTGGCGTTAAAAAACCTGTTCCGATCCAAAGGTTCGACTGCAGGCGCTGCCGAGAAAACCTACTTCATTCCAGCACATCGAGCGTTATTGCTTGGAGACGGTTGGCCCAAACGATTCGAGCAGCATGGAATCGGAACGCCATACGTAGCAAAGCTGCAAAGCGAGCGATTGGCGCGTTGGCTCAGTGACGAAAGCGGTTTCGTCTATCCGATTGATCGTCGCCTTCACGCATCTTTGAAGCAACTTTTCGACGAAAGCATTTTTCACGGCGCGTCCGTTCAAGTAGACAAGAAAACGCCGCAGGCCCGGTTGGTTTTACGCCCCAATCAAAGAGCTGCAGCCATTCCTTTCATGTCCTGGACCGCAGGCCAGCGCGAGTTCGTCCCGCTTCTTTTGGCACTGTATGAGCTGATGCCAGCGGGAGGAGCGCAGCGGCTACGGCAAATAGAAACTGTGGTGCTGGAGGAACCTGAACTTGGCCTGCATCCAGCGGCGTTGGTGGCCGTGTGCGTTGCCGTACTCTTCCTCATGAGTCGAGGTTACCGCGTTGCGATCTCCACGCACTCGCCTGTGCTGATCGATTTCGCCTGGGCATTGAATCGATTCCGCGAATGTGGAGACAAGGGGATCAAAGAGTTTTCGGCTCTGCTGAAGTCTTTTGGAATGGGCAACGAGTCCGCACCCCTCGCCCGCTCTGTATTGGGCAAGACGGCTCGCACATACTACTTGGGCTATTCCGGATCGAAAGTAGTCTCCAAGGACATATCCGGTCTGCGTGCCGAGGCCTTGGATTCGGATGAATCCACCTGGGGACATCTGCTGGATTACTCGGTTCGCATCGCCGAAGCGGTGACACGGCTGCCCGCGGAGGTGCTCTGATGCTTCCCTTTTCCGAGTGCGAGCAATTTCAAGCCGAGATCGAACCGGGCAAAGGCGGCATAGAGGCCAAGCACAGACCACGCTTGATGGATACTCGCCGCGCGCGTTGCCTGCGGAGCCTCAACTTCGAAGCCTGTATTAGTGGTCTGTATCCTGATCACAAGCGCTGGGACTATTTCATTGAGGCTAGCACACAGCCCAACGTATCTCATGCTGTCGAATTTCATCAGTATGTTGAGTCCGATCTGCGCGCCAAGAAAAAGGACACCCTGAGAATTCTGGAGCAATGTTGTCCAGGCGAGGCCGGCACTATCAGGACATGGATTGTCGCCATTGAGGGGCGTATGCCACGCGCCGATATTTCTGCGCGATTCAGCGCACAAACAGGTATCCGCGTCGTTGGGCGGCAACTGAAAATTGAGGACATTTGATCAAATGGCGCAAAAAATTTCCCTCACCCGCTACCTTGTCGAGCAGCAGCGCGTCGATGGCCTCATCCCCTCTCAGCTGCGCCTGCTGCTGGAGGTGGTAGCCCGGGCCTGCAAGAGCATCAGCCAGGCCGTGAACAAGGGCGCGCTGGGCGGCGTGCTGGGCACGGCCGAGAGCGAGAACGTGCAGGGCGAGATCCAAAAAAAGCTGGACATCATTGCCAACGAAGTGCTGATCGAGGCCAACGAATGGGGCGGCCACCTGGCCGCCATGGCCAGCGAGGAAATGGAGGGCATCTATGTGGTGCCCAACCGCTACCCGCAGGGCGAATACCTGCTGCTGTTCGACCCGCTCGACGGCTCCAGCAACATCGACGTGAACGTGAGCATCGGCACCATCTTCAGCGTGCTGAAAAAGCCCGACGACCACCCCGGCGTGACCGAGAAGGACTTCCTGCAGGCCGGCAGCCAGCAGGTGGCCGCGGGCTACTGCATCTACGGCCCGCAGACCACGCTGGTGCTGACCGTGGGCGACGGCGTGGCCATGTTCACGCTGGACCGCGAGCAGGGCTCGTTCGTGCTGGTGCAGGAGAACGTGCGCATCCCGGCCGACACCAGGGAGTTCGCCATCAACATGAGCAACATGCGCCACTGGGATGCCCCGGTGCGCCGCTACATCGACGAGTGCCTGGCCGGCCAGGAAGGCCCGCGCGGCAAGGACTTCAACATGCGCTGGATCGCCAGCATGGTGGCCGACGTGCACCGCATCCTCACGCGCGGCGGCGTCTTCATGTACCCTTGGGACAAGCGCGAGCCCGACAAGCCCGGAAAGCTGCGCCTGATGTACGAGGCCAACCCCATGGGCTGGCTGGTCGAACAGGCCGGCGGCGCCGCCACCAATGGCCGGCAGCGCATCCTGGACATCCAGCCCGGCAAGCTGCACGAGCGCGTGAGCGTGATCCTGGGCTCGAAGAACGAGGTGGAACGCGTCACCGCCTACCACGGCGAAAACGCCGCCTGATTTGGCTATAATCGAAGGCTTAGCCGGTGTAGCTCAGTCGGTAGAGCAGCTCATTCGTAATGAGAAGGTCGGGTGTTCGATTCATCTCTCCGGCACCATTGATAAAGGCAAAGGCGCTAGCAAAAAATGCTAGCGCCTTTGTTCTTTTAGAGCCGCGTAGCCACTGCGCAGCCAACTTTTGGCAATTACGCTGCGCTTCTTGCAGGCCTCGAGCGCGCAGCGGCAAGTCGGTTAGCTTTCAGTTTGCCGCAACACCATGCGAAGACTGGACAAGTCCTCCAAGCCTCCTGAGGGGGCATCAATGCCCCATTGCCAGCCTCCCCGTGGAGGGCCAGCGAGGAATCATTCACCAGTTCAACGTAAACGGTCGGCGAAACTCGAGCTTGGTCACGGAACAGTCACCGACGTTTCGCGCACGAAACCATCGGCAGTGATAAGGGATCGCGCCGCGTCACCGGAATGTGTGCCGGGTCCGTTGACAAGCCCTCCAACGAGCCAGTTGCCATTGGTGTGCAGCCATAGCGAGCGCACCTGGTTCTGACGAGCACCAGATGGGAAAGTGACGCGCTGGCGCAGGCTGCCATCTTCTTCCAAAACGGCCAATAGCGGTTGCCCGTCTTCCGAAATACTGGTGCCGTCCGGATTCTGCGTATAACCAGTTGTGCCACCAACGACATAGCGCCTGAGCGCAAGCGGTGCGATGTCGAATAGCGCATCGCCGCGATCCACGTCGAGTACCTTGTACGAGCGCAAGGCGCCGCCGGCACCGTCAACGATGGCTGCATACGCATTCCAGCCACTGCCGTCACCTCTTTTTTCGCTGAATACGCGGCCCACCATCGCAAAGTTGCCGTGAGCCGCCCGCAGGCTGTGCACTTCGCTGATACGGCCAGTGTCTACCAAGGTAGTACCCAAGCGCGTTCCCGAGGAGGACAGGCGAGTCACCAAGATGCCATAAGCGGCATGGATGGGCTCGCCAAAATAATGCGCGTGGGCTTCGAAGAGAGACGAATGGTTGGTGGCACCGACCACGCCAACAGCCATGTTGCCGTTGGGGTCCGCATCGAAGGTGACCCGGAAATGACTCTCAAGCTGACCGAAGGTATCAAAGCTGCCGTCACGCAGCGCACGAAGAGCCATGGACGTGCCTGGTTCCACCAGCGTGCGCCAGGCCCGCGTGTACCCGTCAACACCGCTGTTGTAGCGGTAGGTCACCACGGCGTTACGCCCGGTACGTAGCGTCACACCCAGATCGTCGCCCAGCGGCACCAGGCGTATCGCGTCGCGCATGATCACCGGCACCATGGCGGTGTCGTCCTTGACGCCACCGTCGTAATCGAAATAGGGGTCCTGCGGCGCCTGGGGATCGGTGAGAGCCAATTCGTAACGAATTTTGGCGAATCGATCCAGGCGCACCAATCGCAAATTGCGCAGCTCCGCAAGTGCAACGGTAATGTCCCCGGAGGGATGCAGCGCGAAGTCAATCACCGACCAGCCGGTCGGTGCGACAAAGGTGCCACTGGCTGTTCCGTTGTTGAGTGCCACACTGACACGTCGCTGCGGACCCTGCTCGAAAATTGAGGAGAGACGTTCTTCCAGCACGACGTAGCCCTGCGCCTCCGAGCGCACCTTGATGATGGCAAACCCTGTCGAGGAAACGTTGACAGGGGAATTGGGTACCGGCATGGGCGCGTTCCCAGTCCCATCGCCTCCCCCGCCACCGCAGGCGACCACAGTTAGCGTAATGCATAGCGTGGAACACCAGAGCGCAGCGCGTAAGAGGCGGGCATGCAAGACGGCGGAGATTGCGACAGGAGTGGCAGGGGTAGTGGGAAGCGAAGGCATGTTCAAGAGGAGTTATCGAGTCGTTCAGCACAGAAGCGGCCCGGCAAATCTGAACGGCGCTGGATTTTAGGCCGTAGTCGATCGTCAAGGAAGTGCCGAATGAACAACCCGCCGTAGACATTGAACGCCGTCTGTTCAGTGAGGCGGACGATCACGCCGGTAAAAGCGGACTGAAAGACCCCAACCCCTGGGCGCCCCTAGGGGTTTCTACGGTGGCCATCGAGAACATCAACCAACGGACGCAAGTGTGCGGCCGCGCCATTGATCGCCCAATCCCGCAATCCCAGAATTTGCCGGGAGCCCCCAAGCCATCCAGACAGACCACATGGGAATGATGAGCATCGCGGGCCGCAGGGCCTGCGCATGACGCGACGCCTGGGTGCGGCCAGTCATTCCGGCATTGGGTGCAACGCAGGCGGCCATGCGCATTTCGGCCGATTGAAACTTGACTACAAAGAGGTGAGACATGAATAGCTTCAACAAGAAGTCCGTCTCCGCGGCATTGGCCTCGGCGGCGATCCTGGGCCTGGGGCTGGCGGCCTGCGGCGGGGGAGGTGGCGGTGGCGACGCGGCCGCCCCCATTGCGGCCAGGACCTGCGCGGAACTCAATGGAATGACCATCCCGGCCACGTCGATCGGCTTGCCGACGACCGGCGCCACCGTCGCCAGTTCGACCGTCGTGACGGCCACCGGCACCGGGGCGACGGCGGTTGGCGAGTATTGCAAGGTGCTCGCCGACATCAAACCGGTGGACCCCACGGCACCCAACATCAAGTTCCAGATCAACCTGCCCGCAACCTGGAACAACAAGGCAATGATGTACGGCGGCGGCGGCTTCGATGGCTCGATCCCCGCGGTGGGCGGGAACGTGGGCATCGGCCCGTCGGACAAGCCGACGCCCCTGCAGCGCGGCTATGCCGTCTTCGGCAGCGACTCCGGCCACCAGGCCGGCACGCTGGGCTCGCAGGACCACAAGTTTGGCCTCAACGACGAAGCCGAGCGCAATTTCGGTGGCGACGCCATCAAGAAGACGCGCGATGCGGCCATGGCGATCATCAATGCCCGCTACGGCACCCTGCCGACCCGGTCGTATTTCCAGGGCGGATCGACGGGTGGGCGCGAGGCACTGGCCGCCATCCAGCGCTGGCCCAATGACTGGAACGGCGCGATTGCGCTGTACCCGGCATGGAATGACATGGGGGCCATCCTCTTCGGCCACAAGGTGAACCGGGCCCTCGCGGCGCCGGGGGCCTACCCCAACCAGGCCAAGCGCCGGGTGATCTACGACGCGGCCATGGCGGCCTGCGACGGCCTGGACGGTGTGGTGGACGGACTGATCAGCAACCAGACCGCATGCAATGCCACGTTCAACCCCGCCGTCGTGCGCTGCGCCGGCGGAGCGGACACCGGGGACACCTGCCTGTCGGATGCGCAGATCACGGCGCTGAACGTCATGAACGGGGACGCGTTGACCGGGGGTGCCACATTCAATTTCCCACTGGCAAGTGGCTTGCAGTCCTACCCTGGCTACAACGTCTGGGGCGCCGACCTGGGCATGGCCTCGGCCTCACCGCTGCAGCCGACCATCAACTTCCTGGCCCTGGGAACGGTCCAGCCCTCGTGGCCAACGCCCGCGGGCACGCCCTACATCACCCCGTTTCTCGACCAGTTCCTGAACTATGCGGTGATGCGCAACCCGACCACCTCCTCCAACCCGCTGCTGGTGGACCCTGAGAATCCAGGCCCCTGGGCCGGCCGCCTGAGCGCCCTGAGCACCCAGCTCGATACCAGCACCGACATCTCGGCCTTCGTCGCCCGCGGCGGCAAGCTGCTGCTGGCCCACGGCAAGCAGGACGTGCTGGTCAGCACCCGTGCGACCGAGTTCTACTACCAGAAGCTGCAGTCGCAGTTCGGCCCCGCGCAGGTCGACAACTTCGCCAGGTACTACGAGATTCCGGGCCTCGGGCATGCCGTCTCCACCGCATTCCAGCCTGGCTGGGATTCGGTCACGGCGCTGGAAAACTGGGTTGAAAACGGCACGGCCCCGGCCAACCAGGTCATCACCGATGGCGCCGGTGTGCCGGGCCGCACCCGTCCGCTGTGCGACTACCCGACCTTCCCGAAATACAAGGGGGGTGGCCTGAATGTCAACCTCGCGTCCAGCTTTACCTGCGCCAGTTCCTGAGCCCGCAAGGAGAATCCAGATGAAAACCTTTTCAAGCAGACTCGTCGGCCTCTTTCTTGCCCTTGCCTTCATGGCCACCGGCGCGCATGCGCTCACCCTGGTCTCGAACTTCGGCTCGAATCCCGGCAACCTGACGATGTACAAGTACGTTCCGGCCAACCTTCCGGCCAACGCGCCCCTGGTGATGGCGGTGCATGGCTGCACGATGTCGGCCGCGGCCTATGACACCGAGCCGGGCATCATCAAATACGCGGACCTGTGGAAATTCGCCGTCGTCTTCCCGCAGCAGAAAGTCCCGAACCAGGTGAGCAAGTGCTTCAACTGGTGGCTCGCCGGGGACAGCACGCGCGGCCAGGGCGAGGCCCTGTCGGCCAAACAGATGATCGACAAGATGAAGGCCGATCATTCGATCGACCCGGCGCGCGTCTACATCACGGGCCTGTCCGCCGGCGCGGCCTTCACCACGATGATGCTGGCGACCTACCCGGATGTCTTCGCGGCGGGCGCGCCGATTGCCGGAGTCTCGTCCAAGTGCGACCTGAGCTGCTCGCAGGCGCTCCAGGTCAAGACACCCCAGCAGTGGGGCGACATGGTGCGCGCCGCGGGGCCTGCCGGCTACACCGGCCCCTATCCCCGGGTGTCGATCTGGCACGGGAGCTCGGATGCCACCGTGGACCCTGGCTACCTGGCTGAAATCATGAAGCAATGGACCAACGTCCACGGCATTGACCAGACGCCTGACGTGACCGACACGATCGCCGGACAGGTCCACAAGGTCTACAAGAATGCCAGCGGCGTGGCCAAGGTCGAGACCGTCATGATCACCGGCATGGGCCACGGCACGGCCATCGATCCGGGCAGCGCGACGCAGCAATGCGGCACGGCGGCCGCCTACATCCTGGATGTCAACCTCTGCTCGTCCTATTACATCTTCAAGTGGTTCGGGCTGGACCAGTGACATTGCCCCCGGCATCCCCGATGGCCCCGCACGCCGGGGGCTTATTCCACCCGCGTCGGTAGCGCCCCCTTGTTGGCATTCACAAAGTCGCCCAGCGACATCGGGCCTGACGGCGCGGGGGAAGGCGGTGGCGGCAACGGCGGCGGCTGCACGGTGGGCGTGGTGCGGATGGGCCGGGGCGGCAGTGGTGGTGGCACGATGCGCCCGCCCGAGCGCTGCAGCGTGGGCGGTGGCGGGTTCTCGCTGCCAAAGCCCACGATGCGCGAGCGGTCCACCTGCGGGGCGGGCGTGGATTTGTCGGACGACACGGCGTCCACCAGGCCGTCGATCACATGCTGCTTCAGGTTGGCGGCCTTCTCGGTGGTGGTCATCTTCTCCCAGGCCGCCATCTTGATGCCCTTGGCGTTTTCGAATCCCGCAATTTCCCAGGGCGAGGCGCGCACAAACTCGGCGGCCTTGGCCAGCACCGGGCGCGCCGCGGCCATCATGCGTTCCACATCCATCTTCCAGTTGGCGGTGCCATAGTCGGCCACGGCCATGTTGATGATGGTGCTGTGGTCCTGCACGACCAGAAAGTAGCAGCCCAGGATGGGGCAGGTCTGGAACAGGCCGATGCCGAAGTCGCCGCGCGCCAGCAAGGCGTTGCCCTTCTCCACTTCCAGCGCGTCGCGCACGAACTCGGTGATCTTCTGGATGGCCTTGGCAATGGTTTCGGCCAGGCCGATGGCCGGGCCGCTGGCTGCGCCCAGATCGAGCGCGCCGCACAGCATCTTGGCCGTGAAGGCCGCCCCCGAGATGGCGGTGGTGGCAATGGTGCTGTTGATCTCGCGGTCCAGCAGCGTCTCCAGCGCGTGGAAGGCCGCCAGCGGGTCGCCGGGGGCCAGCGTCCAGGTGCTGGCTTCGCGCAGGCTGGAGGCGCTCCAGCTCTGGTAGGCGATCTTGCACAGGCCCACGGCCGTGTCGCTGGCCGAGGCAATGATTCCCAGCGCAGGCGCCATGCTCTTGGCAAAGTCAGTCACGCTGCCCAGGCCCAGTTCTCGCATCACCATCTCGGGCTCCAGCGCGCCGCACACGGTTTTGACGAGTTCCTTGAACTTGTCGGTCACCGCCGTGCCCGCCACCACGTTGACGCCCGTGGTGGCCTGCTGGCTCGATTTGGTCAGGCTCAGGTCGCGGATGTTGGCGGCCGTGCCCTGCACGCCCTTGACCAGGTTCTTCACGCCATCGGCATGGCGCTTCTTGTTGAAGCTGCGCAGGCTCAGGCTCTTGCCCTGGAACATGGCCTTGAGCGCGGCCTGCTGCAATTCGACGGCGGCCTCGATGGCGTCCAGGTCGGCCTGCGTGAGCGCGCGCGCATCCAGGTCGTTGACGGCTCGGTACAGGTTGGTGACCGCGCCCTTCCTGTTGCGCACGCTCTGGGTCCAGTCCTTGCCCCGGCGCTTGTGCTCGAAGATGTAGTCGTCCAGCGCCTTCTTGATGGCCTGGCGGCATTCCTCGGACTTGTTGCTGTCGTAAACGAAGATGGCCAGGTCAATGGCCTTGAATTTCTCGCTGCGGGCGTCGAAGCGCGAGTAGGTGTCGCGCATCCAGGTCTCGTGCCAGGGGATGGTGGCCATACAGGTCCAGCTGGTTCCGGTTGCCCCCTGCATGCGGTCTTCTGGTGGCCGCACGCGCCAGTATAGGGTTTCAGGTGACAAATGGATACGAAATCCGCGGGCACGCGGCCGGCTTAAGCCACATCCCTAAGGCGATCGCCGCAATGCCCTAGAGGCGGCGCAAGGCCAGGCGCGACACTGGTCAGGCCATGTTGAATTACCAGAACCTGCGCCACTGGGTCGTGAAGACGTCTTCATCCTTCGCGGGCCTGTGGGTGCTCGGCGAGGCGGCCAACGAGCCCGGCCCGGGCCCGGTGGCCGGCGAGCTGATCTACCGGCTGCGCCGCTGGCCGGCCCTGCCTTCGGACCACCGCACGGCCAACGTCTACCGCGCGCTGTCGATCATGAGCGCGCGGCCGGTCAACCGGCGCTGGTTCCTGATGAGCACCGAGCTGCCCGAGGCGCAGGCCGACGCACTGATCCGGGCGCTGATTGACGAAGGCGACCTGGAAGTCATCGACCCCGCGCAGTTCAGCCGCCCGGCCGCCTGAGCCCACCCAGCCCGCTCAGCCCGCCCCGCCCGGTTTGGGCGGTGGCGCCATCTGCGCCTTGCGCGCGGCCACGCGGTCCACCAGGCGCTGCATGTTCGACAAACTGCTCAGGTGCATGGAGATCCAGTGCAGCTCGCCGCTGCGAAACAGCGACAGTGCCCGCGCGTCCGGCAGGGCCAGCAGCTTCTTCTCATCCACCACCATGAGGCCATTGACGGTGAAGCTGCGGCCATCGATCAGGTCGGCCTTGGCGTTCATTTCCATCAGCAGGTCCATCTCGACCAGGCGCTGGCAGAAGGCGTCGGTGCGCTGGTATTCCTGCTGGTAGCGGTTGAGGAAGTCCAGCGCGTTCTGCAGGAACGGCGTGTTGCCGCCCGCGGCGTCGAACAGGGCCTCGCCCTTCGTGGTGCCCAGGCCGGGGTAGGCCTCGTCAATGCACACGCCAAACTGGCCGTCCGCCAGCTCCGACAGCACAAACGGGTAGCGCCGCACAAAGGCCGGGATGTAGGCCGCTGTCCAGCGCGCATCGTCATCCACATACAGGTTCTCGCGCGGGCGCAGGCCCAGCATGGCCACCGGCACCACCTTGCGGCCCGCCGCGCGCGTGAACACGATGGCGTATTCCTTGCCGGCCTCGCCAAACTCCACGCCCGCGAGGTACAGCGAATTGGCCTTGCGCGCGAACGCAAAACTGGTGCTCTGCGCGACCTTGCGGTGGCGGTGCGTGTCGCGGTGCAGCAGCACCGGCTTTTCGTAATAGACCGCGTCAGACATGCTGTGTTTCCTGTGTCATGAGAATCCGTCGGCGGGCGGCCCCCCCGGGGCCACGGGCATGGCCAGTACCTTGTCGATGCGCCGCCCGTCAAGGTCCACCACCTCAAAAATCCAGCCCGCGCATTCAATCCGCTCGCCCGTGGCGGGCAGGTGGCCCGACACGGCCATGAGCAGGCCGGCCACGGTGTTGTACAGCCCGCGGTCCTCATCGGGCAGCTCGCGGATGTCAAGCCGGGCCCGCAGCTCGGCCACGGGCATGAGGCCGTCCAGCAGCCAGGAGCCATCCTCGCGCTGGGTGGCCCAGGCCTCGGCCAGGGCATCGGGCTGCAGCTCGCCGGTGATGGCCTCGAGCAGGTCACCCGGCGTCATCAGGCCCTGCACCACGCCATATTCATCCACCACGAACACCATGCGGCCCGACTTGGCGCGGAACTGCTCCAGCAGCTCCAGCCCGCTCAGCGTCTCGGGCAGGAACAGCGCGGGCTGGGCATGGGCTTCCACCGTGCCCGGGTGGTCGGGCCCCAGCTGCAGCAGGATGGCCACGCTGACCACGCCCACCACGTCGTCCAGCGAGCCGCGGCACACCGGGTACCACGAGTGGGTGCCCCCCGTGCCCGCCTGGCGCAGGCCCTCGGCAATGCTCAGGCCGGCGGCCAGCCACTCGATGTCGGAGCGCGGCACCATCAGCGAGGTCAGCGGCCGGTCGTCCAGGTGGAACACGTTCTGCACCATCTGGCGCTCGTGGCGCTCGATCACGCCGGCGTCCACGCCCTCCTCCAGGCTGGCCACGATCTCCTCCTCGGTCATGAGGCGGCCCGCGGCATTGTCGATGCGCAGCAGCTTGAGCACGGTCTGCGTGCTGAACGACAGCAGCCAGACAAAGGGCTTGGCCACGCGCGCCACCCAGACCATGGGTCGCGCCACCAGGCGGGCCACCGTTTCGGGGTAAAGCTGGCCAATGCGCTTGGGCACCAGTTCGCCAAACACGATGGTGATGAAGGTGATGAGCGTGACCACCAGCGCGGTGGCGGTGATGGAAGCGGCCGTGTCCGGCATGCCCAGGGTCATCAGTTCCACGGCCAGGTCGGCGCTGAACGCGGCCTCGCCAATGATGCCGTTGAGCATGCCGATGGAGGTGATGCCCACCTGCACCGACGAGAGGAACTGCGTGGGGTTGTCCAGCAGCGCCAGCGAGGCCTGCGCGCCCTTGTCGCCGTCTTCCGCCATGGCGTTGAGCCGGGCCTTGCGGCTGGACGCCAGCGCCAGTTCCGACATGGCGAACACGCCGTTGAGAAGGGTCAGGAACGCGATCAGCAGAAAATCCATGAATTGCAAACGAAGAGACAACCATGGCAATTTACCTGATCGGCGATGTGCAGGGCTGCGACGCGGCGCTGGGGCGGCTGCTGGGCACCCTTGATTTCTCGCCGAGCCGCGACACGCTGTACCTGCTGGGCGACCTCGTGAACCGCGGGCCAGCCTCGGCCGATGTGCTGCGCCGCCTGATGGCGCTGGGCCCGTCGGCCCACTGCCTGCTGGGCAACCACGACCTGAGCCTGCTGGCCGTGGCCCACGGCGCCCGCGCCCCGCACCGCAACGACACCATGGACAGCGTGCTGCTCGCAACCGACCGCGAAGCGCTGATCGACTGGCTGCGGCAGCGGCCCATGGCGCTGCACGCCCATGGCGTGCTCATGGTTCACGGGGGCGTGTTGCCCGGCTGGACGCTCGCGCAAACGCTGGCGCTGGCGGCTGAGCTGGAGGCCGTGCTGCGCGGGCCCGACCTGCCCGACTTTTTGCGCGAGATGTATGGTAACCAGCCCGCGCAGTGGGACGACGGCCTCACGGGCGCGGACCGGCTGCGCGTGGTCGTCAACGCGCTCACCCGGCTGCGCTTTTGCACCCCGCAGGGCGTGATGGACCTCAAGACCAGCGGTGGGCTGGAGGCCACGCCGCCGGGTTATCTGCCGTGGTTTGACGTGCCGGGGCGGCGGACCGCGGGCACCCCCATTGCATTCGGGCACTGGTCCACGCTGGGCCTGCTGTTGCGGCCTGACGTGATGTCGCTGGACACGGGTTGTGTCTGGGGCGGTTGCCTGAGCGCGCTGCGCCTGGGCGCGGACGCCGCGCAGCACGAACTGATCCAGGTGAAGTGTGAGCAGGCGCAGCGGCCTGGCGAGTGAACTGCTAGCCTTTTTGTAGCACGAAGTGCCCGCCCGGCATGGACTCCAGCCCTAACAGGCTTGAATTGAGCTTGAAATGGGCCTGAAACCGGGCCCGCCGGGCGGTCAGCCCGCCTTGAACAGGGCCGCGACCTTGCGCTTGGGCTTGATGTTGGCCGACACGCGGCCACCGGCCGGCTTGCCCGAACCTTCCCAGGCCGGGGCGGCGTCATTGGCCGGCGGCTGGTAGGGCTGGTCAAAGAACGGGTCACGCGGCGCGGCGGCGGGCCGCGACTCGCGGGGCACGCGCGGGGCACGCGGGGCGTCCAGCGCGTCGCGCGGGTCGCCCACTTCGCCTTCGTCGCGCCAGTGGCGGCGGCCATCGTTAATGCGTCCGCGCGGGCGGTCTTCTTCAAATTCCACGGCCTCGAGCTCGAGCTTCTTCTTGAGCAGCTTTTCGAGATCGGCCACCAGCCGGCCATCGCTGCCGGAAACAAAGGTCACGGCCAGGCCCGAGGCACCGGCACGGCCGGTGCGGCCAATGCGGTGGACGTAGTCCTCGGCATTGAAGGGCACGTCGAAATTGAACACCGCCGGCACGTCCTTGATGTCCAGGCCGCGCGCGGCCACATCGGTGGCCACCAGCAGGTCGACCTCGCCGGCCTTGAACGCGGCCAGCGCCTTGAGGCGCTCGTCCTGGCTCTTGTCGCCGTGCAGCGCGGTGGTCTTGAGGCCTTCACGCTCGAGCGAGCGCGCCAGGCGGGCACAACCGAGCTTGCTGTTGACGAAGACAAAGGCCTGCGTGAGGCCGCGCTGGCGCACGATCTGCTTGAGGGCGCGGCGCTTGTCATCGTCGCCCACGCTGTAGAAATGCTGCTCGACGGTGGAGGCGGTTTCGTTGGGCCGCGCCACCTCGATGGTCACGGGGTCCTTGAGGTAGCTGTTGGCCAGCCGCTTGATCTCGGGCGAGAAGGTGGCCGAGAACAGCAGCGTGGTGCGTTCCTTGGGCAGGTAGCTCAGGATGCGCTGCAGGTCCGGCAGGAAGCCGATGTCCAGCATGCGGTCGGCCTCGTCGAGCACCACATACTCCACCTGGTTGAGCACGGCGTTCTTGGCCTCGATGTGGTCCAGCAGGCGGCCTGGCGTGGCCACCAGCACCTCAACGCCTTTTTTCAGTTCCAGCGTCTGCGGCTTCATGTCCATGCCGCCGAACACCACCGCGCTGCGCAGGTTGGTGTGCTTGGCGTACATCTTGACCTGCTGCGCCACCTGGTCGGCCAGCTCGCGCGTGGGCAGCAGCACCAGCGCACGCACCGGGTGGCGCGCGGGCGAGGTGGAGCTGTTCTCGTGCTTGAGCAGGCGCTGCAGCAGCGGCAGCGAAAATGCCGCCGTCTTTCCGGTGCCCGTCTGGGCCGCGCCCATCACATCCTGGCCGGTCAGCACCACGGGAATGGCCTGGGCCTGTATCGGGGTCATGGACTCGTAGCCCATGTCGGCCACGGCGCGCGCCAGCGGCTCGGCCAGCGAAAGATTGGAAAAGGAAGAGGTCATCAAGCCTTCCATTGTCGCACGCTGGCTTGACCCGCGCATGAAGGGCCCGTCATGCGCCATGGTGCGCCATGATGGCGCATCGAATCGATTCGTAAAATGTAATAATAAGTCGCTATATCGACAAGCCCTATCCGGCCCGCAAAGGAGGATATCCATGAGTTCAACCATGCCGCCGCGCACCACGGTGTTCAGGAACAGCGTCGCCGGGTTCGAGTCCGTTTTCCAGCAGTCGCTGGGGGACGCCATGGCCGGCGGCCGGTGGCAGGAGCTGGTGGCCGGCATGGGCGCCGACATGGCTGAATCGGTCCGCCAGACATTGGCCGGACTGACCGAACTCACGCGCTCGCGGCGGCTGGGCTCGCATGAGGCGCGCTGGCTGCAGGAGCCGCTGCAGCGCCTGTACCAGGCCGGCATTTCGGCCCAGCGCCTGTCGCGCCTGGCCGACCAGGCCAGCACCCGCACGGGCGAGGCCGTCGCCCTTGATGAAGTCGTGGCCGACGCGGTCTCGCACCACCAGCAGCGCTCACCGCGCCACCGCATCGTGGCCGACCTGGCCCGGGTGGATGTGCTGGCCGAGCCCGAGTCGCTGGCCAGCGCCATGGATTCGCTGCTGAGCTGGAGCCTCAACCTGGGCCAGGACATCAACGTCAAGCTCACGCGTGAAACCGGCCGCCCGCGCGGCGAAGTCTGGGTCCGCATCACCGAGCTCAACCACAACGCCGACCAGGACCGTCACCTGAATTCGGTGGACTGGTACGTGCTCTGGCAGCTGGCGCGCCTGAAGGGCGTGCGGGTCAAGCGCAAGATCGAGGCGGACCGCATCCGCGTGGTGGTTCAGTTCGACCGCGTGATGAGCCAGCACTCGGGCCTTGCGGTGCTGGAGGTCGAGTCCGGCCGCGAGTCCGGGGCACCGCTGTTTGACCCCGACCAGACCGAGGTGTGGTGCGTCATGCCGCGCGGCAACCTCGCCACCCTGGCCTACGACACGCTGCGTCCGCATGTGAAGCGCCTGCGCACACTGGGCGACTTGCGGGCACTGGCCGACACCACCGCCGTGCCCGACTGCCTGGTGTCGGTCCCCGAGTTCCTGGACACCGAGGCCTTCCGCTACTGGCGCCGCTCCGCCCATGAAGTGCGCGGACGCGGCCTGGCCGTGATTGAAATTTCACCCATTGCCAATGTGTTCGACGTGGGCGGCTTTGGCTCGCGCAGCGTGGGCCGGGTCAGCTCGAACAGCCTGCGCGACAAGCTGCTCGCGGCCATCGTGTTCGAGCTCAGCCACCTCGCCAACGCCACCGACTGAGGGCGCCGGCGGCCCGGCTGCTCAGGCGCTCAGAGGCTGCGCGCCGAGAAGGTGTCGCAGGCCTTGACGGCCCCGGTCCGCAGCCCGGTCGAGAACCAGCGCTGGCGCTGCGCGCTGGTGCCGTGGGTAAAGCTCTCGGGCACCACGGCCCCGCCGCTGCCGCGCTGCAGGGCGTCGTCACCAATCTTCGCGGCGGCATTCATGGCTTCTTCCACATCGCCCTGCTCCAGGATCTGCCGCGCGTTCTGTGCATGGTGGGCCCAGACGCCGGCCAGACAGTCGGCCTGCAGCTCCAGCCGCACGCTCAGCGCGTTGTATTCGACCTGGCTGAGCCGGCCGCGCATCTCGTCCATCTTGCGGCTGATGCCCATGAGGTTCTGCACATGGTGGCCCACTTCATGCGCGATCACATAGGCCTGGGCAAAGTCGCCCGGCGCGCCAAGGCGGTTTTTGAGCGTTTCATAGAAGCCCAGGTCGATGTAGACCTTCTGGTCACCCGGGCAGTAGAACGGGCCCATGGCCGCGTGGCCCTGGCCGCAGGCCGTGCGAGTGGCGCCGCGGAACAGCACCAGCCGCGGCTCGCGGTAGGTCGCGCCCGACTGGCTGAACTGCTGCTTCCACACGTCTTCGGTGTCGGCCAGCACGGTGGAAACAAATTTGGCCAGGCGGTCGTCGGCCGGCGGGCGCTGGGCCGGCGCCTGCTGCACCTGGGCCGTGGGCGCGCCGCCGCCGCTGAGCAGGTTCAGGAGGGTCAGCGGGTTGATGCCAAAGATCCAGCCCCCCACCAGCGCGATCACGATGGTGCCAACGCCGATGCTGCGGCCGCCAAACAACCCACCGCCCCCGGAGCCGCCCGATTCGCCCCGGCGGTCTTCCACGTTGTCCGACTCACGGTTGCCTTCCCATTTCACGAGCGGTCTCCTGCGCTAAAGTCAGCCAATGGTAGCCGCCCCCCGCCCCGCCCGCACCCCGTTGCCCGTTGTGCTGGTCACGGGCTTTGACCCTTTCGGCGGCGATGCGCTCAACCCGAGCTGGCTCGTCGCGCAGGCATTGCATGGCCGGCGCATCGCGGGCCACCGCGTGGTGGGGGCACAGTTGCCCACCGTGTTCGGCCAGTCGCTTCAGGCGCTGGACGCGCTGCTGCGCGAGCACCGGCCGGTGCTGGTGGTGTGCCTGGGCCAGGCGGGCGGGCGCGCGGCGCTGTCGCTGGAGCGTGTGGCCATCAACGTCAATGACGCGCGCATCCCCGACAACGCCCAGGCCCAACCCGTGGACACGCCGGTGATCGAGGGCGGCCCCGCGGCGTATTTCACGCGGCTGCCGGTCAAGGCCATGTGGCAGGCGCTGCAGCGCGAGGGTGTGGCGGGCGAGGTCTCGCAAACCGCGGGTACCTTTGTCTGCAACCATGTCTTTTACGGCCTGATGCACGTGCTGGCCACGCGGCGCGGCCTGCGCAAGGTGCGCGGCGGTTTCATCCACGTGCCCTGGCTGCCCGGCCAGGGCACACCGGGCATGGCCCTGGACGACATGGTGCGCGGCCTGGCCATCGCCCTGCGGGCGGCGCTGCTCACCCCGGTGGACATTGCCAGGGGCGCCGGCGCGCTGCACTAAGCCTGGCGCGGCGGCTCAGCCCATGATGCTGAAGGCCCCGCCCTTTTCCACTGCGCGCTGGTAGGCCGGGCGGGCGTGGATGCGCGCCAGGAAGTCCATGAGACGCGGCCGGCTCGCGTCAAGCCCGCCGCGCGCGGCGGCCGCCTCGAGCGGAAAGCTCATCTGGATGTCGGCTCCAGTGAATTCGGCGCCGGCAAACCAGGGCGACTTGCCCAGCTCGGCCTCCAGATAGTCCAGGTGCTGCCGGATGTTGGGCAGGATGAAGCCGCTCTTGGCCTTGCCGGCGATGGCCCTGGCGATGGGCTTCGCGAAAAACGGCATCTTCGCCTTCTCGATCTGGTCAAACACCAGCTTGAGCAGCAGGGGCGGCATGGCCGAGCCTTCGGCGTAATGCATCCAGTAGCGGTAGCGCAGGCGCTCGGGCGTGCCCAGCAGCGGCGCCAGCCGGCCCGCCCCATGCCCGTCGATCAGGTATTCCAGGATGGCGCCCGACTCGGCCAGCGTGAAATCGCCGTCGGTGATCACGGGGGATTTGCCCAGCGGATGGACCTGGCGCAGCTCGGGCGGCGCGAGCATGGTCTTGCGGTCCCGCTCATAGCGCTTGATCTCATAGGCAAGACCCAGCTCCTCGAGCAACCAGAGCACGCGCTGCGAACGGGAGTTGTTGAGGTGATGAACGACGATCATGGATGGAACCTTTCGATTGACTGGCGTCCATCCTAAGCCACCGCCATGTCCCTGCTGACACCTTGCAAGGCCCATCGCGCCTAAAATCAGTCCGTGTCCATTCTCAACGCCGACCTGCACTGCCACTCCGTCGTCTCCGACGGCACCCTCGTGCCCGAAGAGCTGGCCGCGCGCGCGGCGGCCAATGGCGTCGAACTGTGGGCCCTGACCGACCATGACGAGATTGGCGGGCAGCACCGGGCGGCAGCCGCGGCCCGTGCGCAGGGCATGAAGTACCTCACGGGCACCGAAATCTCGGTGACCTTCGCCGGCGAAACCGTTCACATCGTGGGGTTGGGTTTTGACCCCGACAACGCAGCCATGCGGCAAGGCCTGACCGCCACGCGCGGCGGACGCGAGGGCCGGGCCCGCGAGATGGCGCAGCAGCTGGCCCAGGCCGGCATCCCCGGCGCCTACGAAGGCGCCCTGAAATTCGTGGGCAACCCCGAGCTCATCTCCCGCACCCATTTCGCGCGCTTCCTGGTGGAAACAGGTGTCTGCAAGGAAACCGCCGAGGTGTTCCGCAAATACCTGACCGAAGGCAAGCCCGGCTATGTGCCGCACCGCTGGGCCTCGCTGCAGCACGCGGTGCAGTGGATCACGCAGGCCGGCGGCGCGGCCGTGATTGCCCACCCCGCGCGCTACAAGTTCACCGCCAACGAGGAATACGCGCTGTTCACCGAGTTCAAGGCCCACGGCGGCCAGGCGGTCGAGGTGGTGACCGGCAGCCACACCGCCGCCGAGGCCGTGCGCTACGCCGAGACGGCGCGCGAGTTCGGCCTCGCCGCCTCGCGCGGCAGCGACTTCCACAGCCCCGACGAAAGCCACACCGACCTCGGCAAGCTGCCCTACCTGCCTGGTGAACTCACCCCGGTCTGGGAATTGCTCGCGGACCGCATCCAGTGAGCGGCCCGCGTTCGCAGCGCGCGCTGGTCGGCATCGCGCTGGCAACCGCCGCGGTCGCCTGCTTTGCCACGCTGGACACCACCACCAAGTACGTGAGCCTGAGCGTTCCGGTGCTCATGGCGCTGTGGTTCCGCTACCTGTTCCAGGCCGTGGCCACCACGGTGGCCGTGCTGCCCCTGCGCGGGCTGTCGGTGCTGCGCACGGCCCACCCCCGCTACCAGTGCCTGCGCGGCGCGCTGCTGTTCACCACCAGCCTGTTCGCCTTCTTCAGCCTCAAGTACATGCCGGTGGGCGAGTTCACCGCCATCGTGATGATCACGCCGCTGGTCATCACCCTGCTGGCCGCCACCCAGCTCAAGGAGCATGTCTCGTCGCTGCGCTGGGTGCTGGTGGCGGGTGGTTTTGCCGGCACCATGATCATCATCCGCCCCGGTGGCGGCAGCTTCACCTGGACGCTGTTGCTGCCGCTGGGCCTGGTGGCGTCCAATGCCTGGTTCCAGGTGCTCACCAGCAAGCTCGCCAAGACCGAGGACTCCCTCACCATGCATTTCTACACCGGATGGGTGGGTACGCTGCTGGCCTCGGTGGCCTTGCCTTTTGTCTGGGCGTCGCTGGATTCGTGGACGCTCTGGGCCGGCCTGTGCCTCATGGGGTTCATGGGCACTGTGGGGCATTTCTTCCTGATCCTGGCCTACAAGAAAGCGCCCGCCGCCACGCTCACGCCCTACCTGTATGCGCAGATCGGCTTTGCGATGCTGGGCGGCTGGCTGGTGTTCGAGCATGTGCCCGACCGCACCTCGCTCGCGGGCATTGCGCTGGTCGCGGTGTGCGGTGCCGCGGGGGCCTGGCTGACCGTGCGGGAAAGCCGCATCGTGGTCGAACCCGTGGAATCATGACAATCCATCATGGCCCAGTATTTCGAAGTCCATCCTGAGAACCCGCAGACCCGCCTGCTCAAGCAGGCCGTGGGCCTGCTGGAACGCGGCGGCATCGTGGCCGTTCCCACCGACTCCAGCTACGCGCTGGTCTGCCACCTGGACGACAAGGCCGCGGCCGACCGGCTGCGCCAGATCCGCCAGGTGGACGACAAGCACCACCTCACGCTGCTGTGCCGCGACCTCGGTGAACTGGCCAACTACGCGCGGGTCGACAACAGGCAATACCGCCTGCTCAAGTCCGCCACGCCGGGCGCCTACACCTTCATCCTGGAGGCCACGCGCGAAGTGCCGCGCCGCCTGAGCCACCCGCAGCGCAAGACCATTGGCCTGCGCGTGCCCGACCACCGCGCGTTGCAGGAACTGCTGGCCCTGCACGGCGCGCCGCTGCTGGCCACCACGCTCATCCCGCCGGGCGAAACCGATCCGCTCAACGACGCCCATGACATCCGCGAGCGCTTTGAACACCAGATCGCCGGCGTCATCGACGCGGGCGCCTGCCCGTCCGAGCCCACCACCGTGATCGACATGCATGACGGCGACAGCGAACCCGTGGTGGTGCGCCAGGGCCGGGGCGACCTCGCCCGGCTCGGACTCTGAGACGGGTGGCCTGCGGGCCGTCTGAGACAATCCCCCCCGTGGACATAGCCAACCTGATTCAAACCATCGCGATCTACGCACTGCCCGTGCTGTTCGCCATCACCATCCATGAAGCCGCGCACGGCTATGCCGCGCGCCATTTCGGCGACAACACCGCCGCGATGATGGGCCGCATCACGCTCAATCCGGTCAAGCACATTGATCCGGTGGGCACGATCCTGATGCCGCTGATGCTGTACTTCGCCACCTCGGGGGCCTTCCTGTTTGGCTACGCCAAGCCGGTCCCGGTCAACTTCGGCCAGTTGCGCAACCCCAAGCGCGACATGATCTGGGTGGCCCTGGCCGGGCCCGCCTCCAACTTCGTCCAGGCCATTGCCTGGGCCGTCGTGTTCACGCTGCTGGCTGGCAGCGGTGTGCAGGAACGCTTCTTCCTTGAGATGGCGCGCGCCGGCGTGCTGGTCAATCTGGTGATGTGGGCCTTCAACCTGTTCCCGCTGCCGCCGCTGGACGGTGGCCGCATCCTGGTCGGGGTCCTGCCCTGGAAGCAGGCGCAGGCCGTGTCCCGGCTCGAACCCTGGGGCTTCTTCATCGTCATGGGCCTGGTGCTGCTGGGTGTGGTGGGAACCTACTGGTTGCGCCCGCTGATGGACCTGGGTTATGGCGCCATCGGCCTGCTGCTCACGCCGTTGACGGCCCTGTTCCGATAAACCACCGTTCGTCACCATGAGTTCCGCGTCTCCCGTCCGCTTCCTCACCGGCATCACCACCACCGGCACGCCCCACCTGGGCAATTTCGTTGGCGCCATCCGCCCCGCCGTGGCGGCCAGCAAGACGCCCGGCATCGAGAGCTACTACTTCCTGGCCGACTACCACGCGCTGATCAAGTGCGACGAGCCCGCGCGCATCCAGCGCTCCACGCTGGAAATCGCCGCCACCTGGCTGGCCGCCGGGCTGGACCCAGACAAGGTGTTTTTCTACCGCCAGTCCGACATCCCTGAAATCCCCGAGCTGACCTGGCTGCTGACCTGCGTGACCGGCAAGGGCGTGCTCAACCGCGCCCACGCCTACAAGGCCTCGGTGGACAAGAACACCGCGGCCGGCAACGACGCCGACGCCGACGTCACGGCCGGCCTGTTCATGTACCCGGTGCTGATGGCGGCCGACATCCTGATGTTCCGCTCGCACAAGATTCCCGTCGGCCGCGACCAGATCCAGCACATCGAGATGGCCCGCGACATGGCGGCCAGCTTCAACCACCTGTATGGCGAGCACCTGGTGCCGCCCGAAGCGGTGATTGATGAATCCGTGGCCACCTTGCCCGGCCTGGACGGCCGCAAGATGAGCAAGAGCTACGACAACACCATCCCGTTGTTTGTGCCGCGCGAGCAGATGCGCAAGCTCATCATGGGCATCGTGACCGACTCCCGCGCGCCCGGCGAGCCCAAGGACACCGAGGGCTCGGCCCTGTTCCAGCTCTACCAGGCGTTTGCCACGCCCCAGGAAACCGCCGCGTTGCGCCAGGCCTATGCCGATGGCATTGCCTGGGGAGACGCCAAGCAGCAGGTGTTCGAGCGCATTGACCGCGACATTGCGCCCATGCGCGACAAGTACCAGTCCATGGTGTCCAACCCGGCCGAGGTCGAGCGCATCCTGCTGGCCGGCGCCGACAAGGCCCGCGCGCTGTCGCGCCCCTTCATGGCCGAACTGCGCCAGGCCGTGGGCTTGCGCCACCTGGGCAGCCAGGCGGCCGCCGGCGCAGCGAGCAAGAACGCCAGGGCCGCCTTGCCGGTCTTCAAGCAGTACCGCGAGGCCGACGGCAAGTTCTATTTCAAGCTGGTGGACGCCGGTGGCGCGCTGATGCTGCAAAGCCCGGGCTTTGACAGCCCCCGCGAACCCGGCCAGCTGATTGCGCGGCTCAAGAGCCAGGACCCTGACGCGTTGCAGCAGGTCAGCGCCTGGTGGCAATCCGGCGAAGACCCGCTGACCGTGTTGAAGCAGTTCGCCGACGTCGCCTGAGCGGGTTTTGTTGGCATTCTGTATGCAGAAAACTGCATTAAGAGTTATCCTTCATCACTAAATTGTCTTCAGACCCAAATACTTTCCGCTTATGAGCCTCTTTGTCATCGACGACCATCCCCTGATGCGTGAAGCCGTGGTCATGCTGCTGCGGCGCCTGCGTGGCGGCGCCAATGTGGTGGAACTGGACCGCCTGGGTGGCGTCGAGGCAGCCGTGAAGGCCCATGGCGAACCCGAGCTGTTCTGCCTGGACCTGAAACTGCCCGACACCACGGGCACCTCGGGCATCCACGAGCTCAAGAGCCGCTACCCTTCCACGCCGCTGGCCGTGCTGTCAGCCTCGCCCGCGGCCGACGCCGAGGAGCAATGCATTGAAGCCGGCGCCGACATCTACATCGAGAAATCCTCTGGCGCGAGCGAGATCGGTGCTGCGTTGCGCGCGCTGCTCAACGCCGACGGGGGTTTCGAGGAACTCACGCCCGCTGACAACAAGCTGTCCAAGCGCCAGAAGCAGCTCATCGTGATGCTGGACCGCGGCCTGTCCAATCGCGAGATCGCCGACGAACTCGGCATCAGCGAGCACACGGTCAAGGTCCATCTGTGGCGGCTGTTCCGCCGCCTGGGCGTCAAGAGCCGCACCCAGACCATCCACTACGCGCGCACCCACGGCCTGCTGACCAGCTGAGCCGCAGCCGCCCGCTCCGCGGCCTGGCGCGGGTCGGTCGGGTCCAGGTCCAGCCGGAATACGGTGCCACGCCCGGGCCGCGAGGCCAGGTCCAGCGGGTGCCCCAGGATGCTGGACAGGCGCGCCACGATGTACAGCCCGAGCCCGAAGCCGTCCTGCGTGCCTTCGTGGGCCGGCACCTTGTAGAACTCCCGGAAAATCTCGCGCTGGTGCTCGGGCGCAATGCCGGTTCCGGTGTCCCAGACTTCAATGCGGCGGCCACGCCGCGTCACGCGCGATGCCACCAGGATGCCGCCACGTTCGGTGTACTTGATGGCGTTGGACACCAGGTTGCCCACCACGCGCTGCAGCAGGATCGGGTCCGACATCACGGAGCCCGGCACGCCGTGCAGGCGGAACTGCAGGCCCTTGGCCTCCGCGAGCGGCCGGTACTGGACCTCCAGGTCGTGCAGCACCTTGTCCAGGTCCACAGGCTCGATGGTCAGCTTGATCTTGCCCGAGTCCAGCCGCACCAGGTCAAACAGCGAGTCGAACAGCGCATTGACCGCCTTGGTGGACTCGACGATCTTGGGCGCGATCTCCTTGACCAGTTCGGGCTCACCGCTGAGCCAGTCGGCGTACAGGCCCAGCGCATGCACGGGCTGGCGCAGGTCGTGCGCGGCGCTGGCCAGGAAGCGGTTCTTGATCTCGACCGCGTCCAGCGCGGCGTGGGTCTGCCGCGTCAGCGACTCGATCAGCTGCATGTTGCGGTACTGCAGCTCGAAGTTCTTGCGGTGCGTGACGTGCAGCCGGCGCCCGGCCTGCAGCAGCAGCAGCCAGAACATCACCAGCATGGCCACCAGCCAGTAGTGGTAGGTCGGCCCCTGGAAGCGCAGGTCCACGCCAATGCGCCAGAGCATCACCGCCAGCGGCACCAGCGCCAGCACATTCAGGTAAGCCCGCATGGTGCGCAGGTGGAACGAGAAGCTGTTGATGGCGAACATGCCCAGCCCCGCGAGGATGAGCCAGCAGATGAACTGGTCCTGCAGCGGCGCGCGGTCGAAATGCAGCACCGGCGAGAGCCCCCAGGCCAGCGCGCTGAGCGGCCAGATCCAGCCGTAGCGCGCATAGAACCCGGCCTGTCCGGCGGCCCCGGTGTGCAGCACCTGCTGCCCGTACAGCCGGATGATCCACAGCCGCAGCGCGGCCACGCCAAAGGCCAGCGCGCCCCACAGGCCCAGCGCCAGCGCCGAGGCGTCAGACCACAACACGCCGGCGAACAGGAAGATGAGCAGCAGGCCGATCAGCCGTGTGCTGCGGGCGGTGCGCATCAGGCTGCGGATCAGTTCCCCGCTGACCCACTCGCTTTCGGCGGCGGTTGCAACGGTCGGCGGCAGTTCAGGCTTCATGGCACGAGTCTAGCCGCGCGCCGGCTCGCCCCCACGCCCTGGGCGCACGCGTGCTAGCATGACCGATGCAGCAAGCCCACTCCAGCCAGCAGGCCGCCCCGTTGCGGCTGCGGTACTCGGTCGATCTTCAGTACGACGTGCTGACCGACGGCACCGATTTCATCTTCAATGTGCAGGCCGCACGCACCCGCAACCAGGAGGTGCTGCAGGAGCATCTGGCGCTGAGCCAGCCGGTGCAGCCCCAGTCCCACACCGATCCCGTGACGCGGGCGCGCTACCTGCGGCTGCGCGCCCAGGCCGGCCCGCTGCGCCTGCAGTACGACGCGCAGGTTGACATCACCCACCACCGGGCCAGCCCCGCCAGCCTGGACGAGGTCTGGGTCTCCAACCTGCCGGGCCATGTGCTGCCCTACCTGTACCCGAGCCGGTATTGCGAGTCCGACCGCCTGCACCGCTTTGCGGTGGCGCAGTTCGGCGTGCTCTGGCAGGGCTACAGCCGGGTGCAGGCGATCTGCGACTGGGTGGGCCAGCATGTGGTTTTTCTTTCCAACAGCTCGGGCGGCACCACGACGGCCTGCGACACCCTGATGGACAAGCAGGGTGTGTGCCGCGACTTTGCCCACCTGATGATCGCGCTGTGCCGCGCGGTGAACATCCCCGCGCGCTTCACCACGGGCATCGACTACGGCGCCGACCCGGCCCTGGGCCCGCAGGACTTCCATGCCTATGTGGAGGCCTATGTCGGCCACCGCTGGTATCTGTTTGACCCCTCGGGCACCGCCATTCCCATGGGCTTCATCCGGCTGGCCACCGGCCGCGACGCGGCCGATGGCGCGTTTGCGTCCATCTTTGGCGGCGTGGGCATGCACCAGCCCGTGCTCGCTATCGAAGCCCTGCCCGGGCGCGACGGCCTGTGCCGGCAGCCCGAGCGCACGATGGAAGCGCTGTCCACCGACGACGGCCTGGCGCCCGCGATCGCGGCGGGCGCGGACCAATGAAAACGCCCGGCGGCCATCTCATCGATGGCCACCGGGCGTGGTCTGTGGCGGAGCAGGTGGGATTCGAACCCACGGTACGGCATAACCGTACACCGGATTTCGAGTCCGGCGCATTCGACCACTCTGCCACCGCTCCTGATTCGGTTTCGCGTGGTGCGAAGCCCGTTATTCTATCTCAAGGCACCAGGCTTTCCAGCCCGCCCAGGTAGGGCCGCAGCACCGCCGGCACGGTCACCGAGCCATCGGCATTCTGGCCATTCTCGAGCACCGCCACCAGCGTGCGGCCCACGGCCAGGCCCGAGCCATTGAGGGTGTGGACCAGCTCGTTCTTGCCCGCGGCATTCTTGAAGCGCGCCTGCAGGCGCCTGGCCTGGAAGGCCTCGCAGTTGGAGACCGAGCTGATCTCGCGGTAGGTGCCCTGCGCGGGCAGCCAGACTTCCAGGTCGAAGGTCTTGGCCGCGCCAAAGCCCATGTCACCCGTGCACAGGCTCATCACGCGGTAGGGCAGGCCCAGTTGCTGCAGCACGGCCTCGGCATGCCCGACCATCTCGTCCAGCGCCTCGTAGCTTTTGTCGGGGTGCGTGATCTGCACCATCTCCACCTTGTCGAACTGGTGCTGGCGGATCATGCCGCGCGTGTCGCGCCCGGCGCTGCCCGCCTCGGAGCGAAAGCACGGCGTGTGGGCGGTGAGCTTGATGGGCAGGTCGGACTCGGCCACGATCTCGTCGCGCACAAAGTTGGTCAGCGGCACCTCGCTGGTGGGGATCAGGTACAGCGCGGCGTTGTCGGGCGCGGCCTCGCAGTCCTGCCCGCCTTTCTTGGCGGCGAACAGGTCGCCCTCGAACTTGGGCAACTGGCCCGTGCCACGGAGGGTTTCGGCATTGACGATGTAGGGCACATAGCACTCGGTGTAGCCGTGCTGCTGGGTCTGCACGTCGAGCATGAACTGCGACAGCGCGCGGTGCAGCCGGGCCACCGGGCCCTTCATCACCGTGAAGCGCGAGCCCGCGAGCTTGACGCCGGTTTCAAAGTCCAGCCCCAGCGTTTCGCCAATGTCCACATGGTCGCGTACCGCAAAGTCAAAAGCCCGCGGCGTGCCCCAGCGCCGGACCTCGACATTGCCGTGCTCGTCGGCGCCCACGGGCACGCTGGCGTGCGGCAGATTGGGCACGGCCAGCAGCAAGGCCTGCAGCTCGGGCTGCAGCTGCTCCAGCCGCGCGGCCGAGCTGTCCAGCTCACCCTTGATCGCGTTCACCTGCGCCATGACCGCGTCGGCGGACTCGCCCTTGGCCTTGAGCTGGCCGATCTGCCTGGACAGCGCATTGCGGCTGGCCTGCAGTTCCTCGGTGCGGGTCTGGATCGTTTTGCGTTCGGCTTCGAGGGCCTTGAAGGCCTCGACGTCGAGAAAGGCCTGCGGCGTCTTGCGCGTCTCGAGCGCGGCCACGACCGAAGGCAGGTCTTTTCGTAACAGAGTGATATCAAGCATGCCGGAATTTTAGTGGGCGGGCGGACTCCCTCTGCCCACCCGGTCATTTAGGCGGTAGGATTTGCCAAAGCACGACCGGGAGTTTCTGATGCGGATCGAACCCTACCTGTTCTTCGACGGCAACTGCGAGACCGCGCTGGGCTTCTACGCCGAATGCCTGGGCGGCCACATCACCGCGCTGCACCGCTACGAGGGCTCGCCCATGGAAGAGCAGTTGCCCGCCGACTGGAAAAGCAAGGTCATGCACGCCACGCTCGAGGCCGGCGGCCACCGCTTCATGGCCAGCGACCGCATGCCGGGCCAGCCGTTCGCGGGGCATGCGGGCTTCTCGATGTCGGTCAACCTGCCCGGGGATGCCACCCGCGGCGAGGCCGTGTTCAAGGCCCTGGCCACGGGCGGGATGATCACCATGCCGTTTGCGCAGACCTTCTGGGGCGCGCATTTCGGCATGCTGGTGGACAAGTTCGGCGTGGGCTGGATGGTCAACTGCGAGTCCCAGCCCGAAGCCTGATGGCCTACGCGGCCTGCGCCAGCGTCGCCGGGTCCACGTTGGCGCCGCAGATGATCAGGCAGACCTTTTCGTCCGCGCGCGGCACATAGGCCCCCGACTGCAGCGCCGCGAGGCCCAGCGCCGCCGCCGGCTCCACCGCAAGCTTCAGTTGCCGCCACAGCCGCAGCTGGGCCGCGCGGATCGCATCGTCTGGCAGCAGCAGCGCATGCTTGACTTCGCGCTGCGTCACCTCCCAGGCAATGGCGCCAATGCGCTTGGCGCCCAGGGAGTCGGCGGCCACGCCGCCCACCGTCACATCCACGGGCTGGCCGGCCTCGCGGGCCCGGTACAGCGTGGGCGCCAGTTCGGGCTCCAGCGCCACCACGCGCACGCGCTGGCCAAACCAGCTGGCCACGCCCGCGATCAACCCGCCGCCGCCCACGCTCACCAGCACGCTGTCGGGCAGGCCGCCCGCGGCTTCAATTTCCCGGGCCAGGGTACCGGCACCGGCCACCACCTCGGGCTGGTCATAGGCATGGGTGAGCAGCGCGCCGGTCTGCTGCTGGCGCTGCAGGCAGGCCTGCAACGCCTCGGCATAGGCCGCGCCGGTGACCACCACCTCGGCGCCCAGTTCGCGCAGGCGCTCGCGCTTGGCCTGGCTGGACACGGTGGGCACAAACACCTCGCATTTCACGCCCAGGGCCTTCGCGGCGGCGGCCGTGGCGATGCCGGCGTTGCCGCCCGAGGCCACGATCACGCCGCTGGCCGGCACCGGGTTGGCGAGCAGGCGGTTGAGCATGCCGCGGGCCTTGAAGCTGCCGCCCACCTGCAGGTGCTCCAGCTTGAGCCAGATCTCGGCGCCGGGCAGCCCGAGCGCCGCGGCGGGCAGCTTCCACAGCGGGGTTTCAAGCAAAAAGTGGCTGTAGTCCAGGCGCAGCCGCCGCCACGCGCTATCAATTTCAGAGCGGCTCATTCGTGTGGCCCGGTCGCGTGCAGCAGGCTCACGGGGTTGACCTGCGAGTCGTCCAGGCGCAGCCCCTTGGGCAGCGGGAACTTGATGGTCTCTTCAATGCCTTCCATCCGGCGCACCGCGACGGCCCCGAGCGCCTTGATGCGGTCAATCACCTCGGACACCAGGATTTCAGGCGCCGAGGCGCCCGCGGTCAGGCCCACGCGGGCCTTGCCCTCCAGCCAGGCCGGCTGGAGCTCGTCGGCGGAATCGACCATGTAGCTTTCAACGCCGAGCTTGCGCGCCAGCTCGGCCAGGCGGTTGCTGTTGGAACTGGTGGGGCTGCCCACCACGATCATCAGCTCCACCTGGGGCGACATGATCTTGATGGCGTCCTGCCGGTTCTGCGTGGCGTAGCAGATGTCCTGCTGCTTGGGCTCACGCACCTTGGGGAAGCGGCGGCGCACGGCCGCGGCAATGTCGGCCGCGTCGTCCACGCTCAGCGTGGTCTGCGTGACCACGGCCAGCCGCTCGGTCTGCGCCGGCTGGACCCGGGCCACATCGTCCACGTCTTCCACCAGGTGGATGCCGTGGTCGAGCTGGCCCATGGTGCCCTCCACCTCGGGGTGGCCCTTGTGGCCGATCATGATGAACTCGTAGCCTTCACGCGCGAGCTTGGCCACTTCGACGTGCACCTTGGTCACCAACGGGCAGGTGGCGTCGAAGATGCTGAAGCCGCGGGCTTGCGCCTCCTGCTGCACGGCCTTGCTCACGCCATGCGCGCTGAACACCAGCGTGGCGCCGGGCGGCACGTCGGACAGGTCTTCGATGAAGACCGCACCCTTGGCTTTCAGGTCATTCACCACGTAGGTGTTGTGCACGATCTCGTGGCGCACATAGATGGGAGCGCCGAACTTGGCCAGCGCGCGTTCCACGATCTCGATCGCGCGGTCCACGCCCGCGCAGAAGCCGCGCGGCTCGGCCAGGATGATTTCCTTGGCGCTAGTCATAGCACGCCAATCACGTGAACTTCAAACGTCACCGGCTGGCCAGCCAGCGGGTGGTTGAAGTCGAACAGCACGGCGTCGGCCTTGCCGTCGCCATCGCCGTCCTGGCCCACCTTCTGCACCGCGCCCGCGTAGGTGCCCAGGCCGTCGGGCGTGGGGAACTGGACCACGTCGCCCACGTGGTATTGCTCGTCGGGGTCACCCATCTGGTTGAGCAGCTTGCGCGCGACCCACTGCTGCATCTCGGGGTTGCGCTCGCCAAAGGCCTCGCCCGCGGCCAGCTCGAAGGTGGCGCGCGCACCCTCCTCCAGGCCGATCAGGCAGCGCTCCATGGCGGGCGAGAGTTCACCCGTGCCCAGCGACAGCGTGGCGGCCTTGTCGTTGAAGGTGTTGATGATGTCGCCGCCCGGCCCGGCCAGGCGGTAGTGCAGCGTCAGGAACGAACCCGGCTGGATTCGGGGGAGCGTGGAAGTCATGAAACTCTCGATAAACTGGCCTCCATTGTAGAAACCCGAGCGCCATGGCCCTGAAAGACCTTCCTGCCGAAGCGCGCCCGCGCGAAAAGCTGCTGGCACGCGGCCCCGGCGCCCTGGGCGACGCGGAACTGCTGGCGCTGATCCTGCGCACGGGCATTGCGGGCAAGAGCGTGCTGCACCTGGCGCACGAGCTGCTGGGCGAGCCGCCCGCGGGCTTTGGCGGCCTGGCCGGCCTGCTCAACGCCGGCGCCGACGACCTCAAGCGCATCAAGGGCCTGGGCGGGCCGGCCAAGCGGGCCCAGCTGGTGGCCGTGCTCGAGCTGGCGCGCCGCGCCGTGGCCCAGCGCCTCAAGGAGCGCGAGGTGTTCAGCACCCCGGGCGCCGTCAAGCACTACCTGCAGCTGAACCTGGCGCACAAGGCGCATGAGGTGTTTGCCGTGCTGTTCCTGGATGCGCAGAACCGCCTGCTGGCGCTGGAGGAGCTGTTTCGCGGCACGCTCACGCAGACCAGCGTCTACCCGCGCGAGGTGGTGCTGCGCGCCCTGCACCACCAGGCCGCGAGTGTGGTGCTGGCCCACAACCACCCCAGCGGCAGCGTGCAGCCCAGCCGCGCCGACGAGGCGCTCACCCAAAGCCTCAAGGCCGCGCTGGCCCTGGTGGATGTGCGCGTGCTCGACCACATCATCGTCGGCACGGGCGAGGCCCTGTCGATGGCCGAACGGGGGCTGCTGTGAAGGCCGGCCACCGGATCAGCTCGCTGCAGGACCTCAAGCTGGTGCAAAAGCAGCTGGACGAACAGCGCCAGCTCGATGCGCAGCGGCAGGCCGCGCGCGAGGCGGCCGAGCGCCGGCGGCAGGCCGAGCAGAACCTGTTCCAGCGCGCGGCCGGCGAGGTCAAACCGATCCGCCAGGCCCCGCGCGTGCCGCTGGCGCCCGAGCCGCCCGCGCCGATTGCCGTGCAGCAGCAACTGGACGAACAGCGCGTGCTGCACGAGAGCCTGAGCGACGAGTTTGACGCCAGCACCCTGCTGGACGTGGATGACGCCTTGAGCTTTCGCCGCCCGGGCATCGGCACCGACGTGACCCGCAAGCTGCGCAAGGGCGACTGGAGCATCCAGCGCGAGATCGACCTGCACGGCCTGCGCCGCGAGGAAGCCCGCGAAGACCTGTCGGCCTTCATCCGCACGGCCCACCGCGAAGGCATCCGCTGCGTGCGCGTGGTGCATGGCAAGGGCCTGGGCTCGCCCGGCAAGGTGCCCGTGCTCAAGAACAAGGTGCAGGGCTGGCTGATCCAGAAAAACGAGGTGCTGGCCTTTGTGCAGGCCCGCCCGGCCGATGGCGGGGCGGGTGCGCTGGTGGTGCTGCTGTCGCCCGGTTGAGCGACGCGGGCCTAGCCGCCGGGCGCGTTGCGCATCCAGTCCGCCGTCTGGAAAAAGCTGCTGCGCAGGCGCGCGCGCAGGTCGTCGGGCACGCCGGTCTCGCCCATGGCCTGGTCCATGCAGGCCAGCCACTGGTCGCGCTCCTTGATGCCGATGTGAAACGGCAGGTGGCGCGCGCGCAGCATGGGGTGGCCAAAACGCTCGGTGTAGTGCTGGGGCCCGCCCATCCAGCCGCACAGGAACCAGAACAGGCGCTGGCGCGCATTGGCCAGGTCGCTGCCATGGGCGGCGCGCAGCGCGGCGTAGCCGGGTTCCAGGTCCATCAGGTCGTAAAAGCGCTCGACCATGGCCTGGATGCGCTCCTCGCCGCCAATCCATTCAAACGGGGTTGCAAACTTGGGTTTTTCTTCAATGTTCATGGTCAAAAAGGCTTGGAGTCCAGGACTGGCGGCCACTGCGCGCTATCCAATTTGTAGCAAAACAGCGGCCCTTCATTCGGCCGCGCGCCGCAGCGTGTCCACCACCGGCCGGGTCAGCACCTCGCGCAGGCCCCACCAGCCAGCCGCCAGCGCCAGCACCGCGCCGGCCAGCGCGCCCACCAGCGGCACCCACAGCGACACCGTCCACTCAAACTCGAACGCATAGCGCGCCAGCGCCCAGCCGACGGCCGCCGCCACCACACTGGCCAGAAAGCCGGCCAGCAGGCCCACGCCGGCCAGTTCGGCGCGCTGCACGTGGCGCAGCAGGCTGGCGCGCGCGCCCACGGCCCGCATGATGGCGAACTCTCGCGCGCGCTCCTCGCGGGTGGCCGTAACGGCCGCGAACAGCACCACCAGCCCGGCCGCCAGCGTGAAGCCGAACAGGAACTCGATGGCGCGGATCACCTTGTCCAGCACGCCCTGCACCTGGTTCAGCGTGGCCGTCATGTCCACGTTGGTGATGTTGGGAAAGGCCCGCACCAGCGCGTTGTCAAAGCCGCGGGTGGCCGGCGCGCGGAACGCGCTCAGGTAGGTCACGGGCAGGTCGGGCATGCGCGCCACCGGGTACATCACGAAGAAGTTGGCGCGCATCGAGCCCCAGTCCACCTTGCGCAGCGAGGTCACGCGGGCGCTGCTGTCAATGCCGCCAATGTCAAAGCGCAGCTCGTCGCCCAGCTTCAGGCCCAGGGTCTGGGCAATGCCCTCTTCCACGCTGATGGCGCCGGCCTCGTCCTCGGTCCAGGCGCCGGCCACGATCTGGTTGTGCTCGGGCTTGCGGCTCGCGTGCGACAGGTTGAACTCGCGGTCCACCAGGCGCTTGGCCCGCTCGTCGGTGTAGTCGTCCGGCGACACGGCCTTGCCGTTGACCGCCACCAGGCGGCCGCGAATCATCGGAAACCAGTCAAACTGGCTGACGCCCGCGTCGCGCAGCGCCTTCCGGAAGGCATCGCCCTGCTCGGGCATGACATTGATCACAAAGCGGTTGGGGGCGTCGGGCGGCGTGGCCTTGCGCCAGCTGCCAATCAGGTCGGTGCGCAGCAGCACCAGCAGGATGAGCGCCAGCAGGCCCACGGCCAGCGCACTGACCTGCACAACCGCATAGGCCGGGCGCGCCGAGATCTGGCGCGTGGCCAGCACCAGCCAGCGCGGCGCCGTGGCCTCATTCACACTGCGCCGCAGCAGCTTGACGGCCACCCAGCTCAGCGAGGCAAACACCGCCACGGCGCCGGCAAAGCCGCCCACGGCAATCAGGCCGAGCTTGAGGTCGGAGCTGGCCGCCAGCAGCAGCGCGGCAAAGCCCGCCACGCCCAGCCCCAGCACCGCGAGCGAGGCCGGCTTGAGGCCGCCCACGTCACGCCGGATCACGCGCAGCGGCGGCACCTGGGCCAGCTGCAGCACGGGCGGCAGGCCGAAGGCCGCGAGCAGCGTGAGCCCCATGCCCAGGCCAAAGACCACGGGCCAGAGGCTGGCCGCCGGCAGCGCCGCGTCCATCAGCCCGGACAGCAGCCAGACAAACACGTAGTGCACACCGTAGCCCAGCGCCACGCCCAGCGCACTGGCAAACACGCCGATCAGCGCGAACTCCACGGCATAGCCCAGCGCTATGGTGCGCTGGCTCTGCCCGAGCACGCGCAGCATGGCGCAGTCGTCCAGGTGGTTGGCGGCAAAGCCGCGCGCCGCCAGCGCCACGGCCACGGCCGACAGCAGGGCCGACAGCAGGGCCACGAGGTTGAGGAATTTCTTGGCGCGGTCCAGCGTCTGGCGCATCTCGGGGCGGCCGGTCTCCAGCGACTCCAGCCGCAGGCCGCGCACCTCGGGCTTCTTGACCTCGGCCTCGGCCCAGTTGAGGTACTGGCGCACGGCGGCGTCGGGCCCGGCCACGGCAAAGCGGTAGGTCAGGCGGCTGGCCGGCTGCACCAGCCGGGTCGCGCCAATGTCGGCCTGGTTGATCATGACGCGCGGCGCAAAGCTCATGAAGCCGGCGCCCCGGTCGGGCTCGGTCACGATGACGCGTGCAATGCGCAGGCTGGCGTCGCCCAGCAACAGCACGTCGCCCATCTTCAGCGCCAGCGCATCGAGCAGGGGCGCGTCGATCCAGGCTTCGCCGGGGCCGGGCACCTCGCGCGTGGGCGCGCCCTCGGCCTCGGGCCCCGGCGCCACGCGCAGGCTGCCGCGCAGCGGGTAGCCTGCGCCGACCACCTTGAGCGCCACCAGCTTGCTGGCGCCCCCTTGCGCCTCGCTGGCGCGGCCCATGGTGGGAAAGCCCAGTGTGGTGACCGACTGCAGGCCCAGCGCCCGGGCCCGGTCCACAAAGGCCGGCGGCGTGGGGTTGTCGCTGGACACGATGGCATCGCCCCCCAGCAATTGACGCGCGTCACGCGCCAGCCCCCCCTGCAGCCGGTCGGCAAAAAAGCCGACCGCCGTCAGCGCCGCCACCGCCAGCGTCACGGCCACGATCAGCAGCCGCAGCTCGCCCGCGCGCAAATCGCGCCACAGCGTGCGCCAGCCCAGGGAAAGAAAGGAAGGGGTCATCTCGGGGTGAATCCTGTGGGCCCGAGTTTCACGCATTTGGCTTACCCCTGAATGAGCCCGGTCAAGGCCAAGCCCCGCGCCGCCCGTTGCCAGACGGTGATTTCGGGGGGTTTTGCACGCTTCCCGGGGGAATGAGACGCCCAGCCCTGTTCACCGGCAAGGCGATCCGCTATAAGTCGATGTAGCAAAATGTAAACAACACAACCGGGCCCAGCATGCTGTCCACACGATTCCTCCCCGCCGGACAGCGACCGCTGCCCGGCCACTCCCGGGGCGTGGCCAGCCCTGCCGTTGCGGGCTTCAGGCCGGCAGGGGCGGCCCTGGCGATTGCCGGGGCCTTCATCGGCGCGGCCCAGGCCCAGCCCGTGGGCCTGCAAGCCATCCACGGCAGCGCCAGCGTGGTCACCCAGGGCCACCAGACCCTGATCACCACCCACAACGGCGCGGGCACCAGCCACAGCGCGCTGGACTGGCAAAGCTTCAACATCCCCGCGGGCAGCACCACCCGCTTCCTGCAGCCCGGCGCCGACAGCACCAGCATCAACCGCGTGCTGGGCAACAACCCCAGCGCCATCTTCGGCACCCTCAGCTCCAACGGCAAGCTGGTGCTGGTCAACCCCGCGGGCATTGCCGTGGGCGCCGGCGCCATCGTGGACACCGCCGGCTTCACCGCCTCCACCCTGCGCCTGAGCGATGCCCACGCGCTGGCCGGGCAACTGGTCTTTGGCGGCGACGGCATCGCCAACGGCGAGCTCAGCGTCAACGGCCGCATCCTGGCGCGCAGCGGCGACATCGTGCTGATCGCCCCGCGCGTGAACACCGGCATCCAGGCCCTGGTCGAATCGCCCAACGGCGCCACCGTGCTGGCCGCCGGGCAGAAGGCCGAGCTCACCGGGCGCGGGCTGGAAGGCATCCGGCTTGAGTTGCAGGCCCCCGAAGACCAGGCCCTGAACCTGGGCACCCTCAAGGGCGACGCCGTGGGCGTGTTCGCCGGCACCCTGAAGCACAGCGGCTACATCAGCGCGAACGCGGTCAGCGCCGAGGGCGGCAAGGTCATCCTCAAGGGCCGCCAGGAGGCCGAGATCAGCGGCCAGATCGTGGCCAGCAAGGGCGCGCTGGGCGGGCAGGTGCAGGCCAGCGCCAGCAAGGTGATGCTCAGGAGCGGCGCGGTGATCGACGCCAGCGGCGCCCACGGGGGCGGCGAGGTGCTGATCGGCGGGGGCTGGCAGGGCCAGGATGCGCGCGTGGCCAATGCGAGCCAGACCACGGCCGAGACGGGCAGCACCCTCCGCGCGGACGCCACGGACCATGGCGATGGCGGGACCGTGGTGCTGTGGAGCGATGGCATCACGCGCACCGCCGCGGCCATCAGCGCCCGTGGCGGCGTGGATGGCGGCAATGGCGGGCAGGTGGAAACCTCGGGCAAGGCGCTGCTGGATGTCCAGTCGGCCGCCACCGTGAACGCGCGGGCCGCCACAGGCCTGGCCGGCAACTGGCTGCTGGACCCGTACGAAATCGTGATCGCCAGCGTGGGCGGGCCGGCTGTCTCGCCCACCTTCCCCGGCACCTATGGCGGGGAGGGCACGGCCCAGTCGTCCTACATTGCCCCTTCCATCATCGAGACCGCCCTGAATTCCGGCGGCAACGTCACCATCAAGACCAGCGGGCCGGCCACGGCCCCCGCCCCCGACGAATCGCAGATCCGCGTGGCGGAAAACATCACCAAGTCGGCCGGCAGCGCCGCCACGCTCAAGCTCGTGGCGCATGGCGATGTGGTGATTGACTCCGGCGTCACCCTCAGCTCCTCCACCGGTGCGCTCAACCTGGACTTCCAGTCGGGCCGTTCCTTTGACAGCAGCGTGGCCTCGAGCACCGGCGGCACGGTCAGGCTGATGACCGGCGCCGTGCTGGGCTCCAACGGGGGCAGCATCAGCCTCAAGGGCACGGGGGGCAACGCCGGCAACGGCGTGGACCTGACCGACGCCGTGGTGAACGCAGGCGCCGGCCAGGTGGACATTGCGGGCACGTCCACGGCCGGCATCGGCGCCCAGATCCTCAGGTTCACGGGGACCCCCGTGATCACCGGGGGCCTGGTCACCATCGACGGCAGCACCGCCACCGGGGCCCAGGGCGTGTTGATCGACCGCGCCACCGTCAATGCCTCCAGTGGCCTGACGGTGCAGAGCCTGACCTCGCGCGTGCTGCTGACCGGCACGACCCTGACGGCCTCGGGCGGCAACCTGCTGGTCAAGGGCCGGGGCACCAGCGATGGCGCCGCGCCCACCTCCAGCGCGCTGGCAATCAAGGACAGCAGCGCCGTGGCCAGCCTGATCCAGAACACCGGTGCCGGCACCGTGGCCCTGGATGGCGAGCTCACCAGCCACACGGCCAGCTTCGGCTCCCCCAGCGCCCTGCTGCTGGCCAACGCCACCGTGTCCTCGGCGGGCGGCGCCTTGACGCTGAGCGGCGTGACCGGCAACTCGGGCTATGTGGAAGGCACGGCGGGCGTGCGGCTGGACAGCGGCGCCGTCGTCTCCAGCAGCGGCCCCATCACGGTGACCGGCACCGCTGGATCGACGTCCTATGTGAACAGCCGGGGCATCCTGTCCAACACCGGCTCCACCATCGTCAGCACGGGCGGCAGCGTCACGCTGAACGGCACTTTCAACAACCCCTCGGCGGCCAACGGTGCCGCCGTGCGGATCGACGGCCAGGTCCAGGCCAACGGCCTGCTGCAGGTCACGGGCGGCGCCACCGTGGGCGGCAGCGCGGGCACGGGCGTGGACATTGGGGCCACGGGGCAACTGATCGGCGGCCCGGGCGGGCTCACGGTCACGGGCAGCGTGTCCTCCGCGACCACGGCCACGGCGATCGTGGCCACCACCATCGCAGGCAATTTGACCTCCAGCGGCAACATTGCCATCAACGGCACGGCGTCGGCGCCCAGCGCTTCGGGCGTCAAGGGGGTCGAGCTGGCCGGGGGCAGCGTGAGCGCCAGCGGTGCCGCCACCCTCACCGTGACCGGCTCGGGCACCCCGCCGCCGGCCCCGGCGAGCTCATACGACGTGTCCGTGGCAGGCACCACGCTCAGCACCGCGGGCGGCGAGATCAAGCTGGTGGGCGACCGCATTGCCATTGCGAGCACCGTCAACTCGGGCGCCGGGCGCACCGTGATCACGCCCTTCTCGACCAACCGGTCCATCACGCTGGGCGGCAGCAGCGAAACCGCCGCGCTCAACCTGTCGGCTTCCGAGGTGAACAACATCACGGCCTCGGTTCTGGTGGTGGGCGGGGGCACCTACACCGGCGGCATCTCCATTGGTAGCACCGGTGGCGTCATCAACCCGGTGGGCACCTCGGCACTGAGCCTGATCAACAGCAACGTCTCGGGCCCGGGCATCTCGCAGAGCGCGGCGCTCACCGTGGCCAACCTGAACGCCGATGCCGTGACCGTCAGCCTCAACAACGCCGGCAACCAGGTCGGCCAGGTCAGCGGCCGGGCCTATGCGGGGGTGTTCGAGATGAAGAGCACCAGCGCCCTGCAGATCGGCACGGTCGACGGCATCGCGGGCGTGGTGGGCAGCACCACCGGGCTGATCAACATCGAGAGTGCGGGCGCCCTGACGGTGAACCAGAGCGTGTTCTCGGTCAACGGCCCCGTCACCCTCAAGGGCAATGGCATCACCCTGGGACCGGGCAAGACAGTCTCCAGCGCCTCGGGCTCGGCCACGGTGACACTGGATGCGCTGGGCACCGGCGCCCTGGCACTGGCCAACGGCGCGGTCGCGGGTGCCAATGTGTCGCTGACCAACGCCACATCGGCCAGCCTGGGCGATGTCACGGCCAGCACCGCCCTGGCGCTCACCAGCATCAGCGGCGCCATCGGGCAGCAAGTCGCCACATCCTTGAATGTCGGGCAGCTCAGCGGCAACAGCCTGGGCGGGGCCGTCAACCTGGCCAACACGGGCAACCAGATCAACAGTGTGGGCACGCTGGCCAGTGCGTCGGGCGGCATCACGCTGTACGACAGCACGGGCAACCTGGACATCGACGGCGCGATCACCGGTGGCAGCGGCAGCGTGTTCGTCCACACCGCCGGCCAGCTGACGCAGAACCAGGCCATCAGCAGCACGGCCAGCGCCGACGCCATCGTGCTGGCCGCCGGGAGCAACTACATCAACACCAACGGCGCCGCCGCATTGACCGCCAGCGGCGGGCGCTGGCTGGTGTACTCCACATCGCCCGCGGGCAACACCTTTGGTGGCCTGCTCTCGGGCAACAACGCGGTCTACAACGCCACCATCGCGACCGACGCGCCGGGCACCATCGCGGCCGGCAACCGCTACGTCTTCTCGCAGCAACCCGGCCTGACCGTCACCGCCAACGCCCAGAGCCGGGTCTATGACGGAACGGCCAGCTTCGCCTCGCCCACCCACTCGGTCAGCGGCCTGGTCAACGCAGCAACCTATGGCAACGTCTTCACCCAGGACGGCTTGACCGGTTCGCTCGCCGTGACCGCGCCCGGGCGCAATGTGGGCACCTATGCGATAGGCCTGGGCACCCTGGTGACGCCCGGCGGCTACAACCTGACCTATGTGCCGGCCAACGCGAGCGTGACGGCCGCGCCGTTGTCGATCTCGGCCGTGGGCGACAGCCGTGCCTTTGACGGCGGCACCGCGTCGGCGGCCATCCCCACCTTTGGCACCCTGGGCAGTGGCGACACGCTCACCGGCCTGAGCCAGTCATTCACCAGCAAGAACGTGCTGGGCGCCAACGCCAGCACCCTGCAGGTCAACGGTGGCTACACGCTCAACGACGGCAACGGGGGCCTCAACTACACCGTCACCACCAACACCGCCCCGGGCACCATCACCCCCGCGGCGCTCACGGTTAGCACCACCAATGTCAACCGCGTGTATGACGGCACGACCAACGCCGCGGGTTCGGCCACCGTGACCGGCGGCTCCCTGTTTGGCGGCGACACCCTGAGCGGCGGCAGCTTTGCGTTCGTGAGCAGGAACGCGGGCAGCAACCTGACCGTCAACGTCGGCGGGGTGACCGTCAACGACGGCAATGGCGGCGCCAACTACGCCGTCAGCCACGCGCCCAACACCACCAGCAACATCACGCCGGCGCCGCTGTCGGTGACCACCAGCGACGTCTCGCGCGTGTACGACGGCACCACCGCCGCCGCCGGGACCGCCGTGGTGTCGGCCGGCACCCTGTTTGGCGCGGACACGCTGACCGGCGGTGTCTTCAATTTCGCGGACCGCAACGTGGGCACGGGCAAGACCGTGAACGTGGCCAGCGTCACGGTCAATGACGGCAATGGCGGCGCCAACTACGTGGTCACGCCCGTTGCCAACACCAACAGCACCATCCTGGTCCGCCCGCTGTCCACCTGGAGCGGCGCCGCATCAGACGGGCTCTGGAGTTCAGCCGGCAACTGGGACGCGCTGCCCGACGCATCCAACGTGCAGGCGGTGAGCATTCCGGTTGGCGCCACGGTGGTGTACGACCTGCCGGGCAACACCAGCCTGCAGACGCTGACCAGCAACGGCAGCCTGGCGCTGAACAGCGGCAGCCTGATCATGGCGGGCAGCCTGAACACCGCGGACTACAGCCAGGGCGGCGGAGCGCTCAGCGGCGCGGGCTCCCTGTATGTCGGCAACAGCTTCAGCCAGACCAGCGGCGCCATCACGCTGGGCGGCCCGGTCACCATCACACAAACCAGCGGCAACCTTGCGGTGGGCCCCATCAGCGCCTCATCGATCAGCCTGTCCGCCCCCGCCGGCGACATCACCCAGGGCGGCGCGCTGGTCACCCCCGGGCAGCTGTCGGCCCAGTCCCAGTCGGGGATTGCACTGAACCTGGCCGGCAACCAGGTGGCCACCTTCCTGGCCAGCACCTCGAGCACGGGCAACATCGACCTGACCAACACCGGCGCGCTGGACCTGGCGGGCGTGTCGACGGCCAACGGCGGCATCACCGTGCTCAACACCGGCGGCATCAACACCGTGGGCGCGATCGTCGCGGCCGGCGGCCATGTGAGCATCACCGCCAACAGCCCGTTGACCGTTGGCGCCGCGGGGATCAATGCCACCGGCAACATCACGCTCACCGCGTCCAACCTCACCAGCACCGGCAACATGACGCTGAACGGCAATGTCTCGTCCAGCTCCGGCACGGTGGTCCTGAACGCCGCCAATGACCTGACGCAGAACGCCGGGGTGTCCGGCCCCGCCGGCGTCACGGGCACCGCGGGCAACACCGTGACCTTTGGCCCCTCGGCCACCAGCACGGGCACGCCTGTGCTGTACACGGCCAATGGCACGCCGGTGGCGGCGCCCACGCCCCCCGCGCCCGCGCCGGCACCCGCGCCCACGCCGGTCCCCACGCCTCCGCCACCACCGGCACCTGCACCGACGCCCACGCCACCGCCACCGCCACCGCCACCACCACCGCCCGCGCCGCAACCCCCTCCTGCGCCACCGCCCCCTTCGGCCCCGCCGCCTGCACCGGCCCCCGAGCCGGCACCCCCGCCGCCACCGCCACCGCCACCGGCACCTGCCTCCACGACACCCGTGGTGGATCGCATCGCGGACATCCTGCGCAACGACGCCTCACGCGCGGAGATCCAGAACGTGCTCCAGGAAGTGGACAACACCGTCACCCGCTTCGTGAAGCTGCTCATCACCGAAGAGGACCGGCAGGCCGCCGACAAGAAGAAGGACAAGGGCGAGACCGTCGCGGCGATCACCGACCAGCAGTGCAAATAGGTCTTTCAGGCCTGTAGTCCAGGACTGGCGGCCACTGTTCGCTATCAAAAGGGTAGCGAATGGCCGGCAAGGCCAGCTCGCCGGCGCGGCCGGTCTCAGGCCGGCGCGGGTGCCGGCATCAGCATCTGCCGGTGGCTTTGCACCGCCTGCACCACGATGTCGCTGGCGCCGCTGCCGCCAGCATCAATCAACGCGATGAACTGCCGGCGCATGCGCGGGTCCCAGAACTTCTTGAGGTGGATGGCAATGCCCTCGAGCGCCTCGGGCCGGTCGGGCATGGCTTCAAAGAAGGTGCCAATGCGGTTGGCCATGTGGATGAGGTTGTCACTGTCCATCGTCGGGGTTCCAGAGAATGCGTTCGGGGTGTGCGTACAGCGAAAGGTCTTGCCCGCGCGCAAAGCCGGCCAGCGCCACGCCCGCCTGCTGCGCCACGTCAATGGCCAGGCCGGTCACGCCCGAGACGGCCGCCAACAGCGCCACACCGGCCCGCGCGGTCTTGCCCACCATCTCGTAGCTGGCCCGGCTGGTGATGACGATGAAGCCTTCGCCCGCCGGCAGGCGCGCGCGCAGCAGCGCTCCCACGAGTTTGTCCAGCGCGTTGTGCCGGCCCACGTCCTCGCGCACCAGCACCAGTTCGCCATCGGGCCGGGCCCAGCCGGCCGCGTGGGTGGCGCCCGTGGCTTCATGCAGCGCCTGGCGCGCGCGCAGGGCCTGCAGCGCCGCCACCACCGCCTTGACCTCGAATTGCCGGCCCGTGGTGAGCGGCACGGGCTGGCGCACGGCCTCGGGCAGGCTCTCGGTGCCACACAGGCCGCAACCGGTGCGCCCGGCCAGCGTGCGGCGCCGCTCCTTCAGCGCGGCAAAGCACTGCGAGGCAATCGTGAGCTGCACCGTGATGCCCTGGGCGGACGGGATGACCTCCATGTCATGCACCTCGGCCGCGCTGTGCACCAGGCCCTCGGTCACCGAAAAGCCCAGGGCAAAGTCTTCCAGGTCCACCGGCGAGGCCAGCATGACGGCGTGCGAGACGCCGTTGTATTCCAGCGCCACGGCCACTTCCTCGGCCACGCAATCCTGCGCATCAAAGCGCCGCCCCGCGCGCTGGCCGCGCACGGGCACGCTGCGCGTGCCGGGCAGCGGTTGCAGGGGTGCGTCGTGGGGGTGCATGGAACAGGCCTGATCGCGGCTATTTTCCGGCAACCGTGGTCGCCACGGCCTCGGCCGGGCGTGCCGCATCGAGCAGGTGCTGCTGCGCGGCATTGAAGCGCGAGTACGACTTCTGCCAGGCCGAGGGCTGCGTCACCGGCATCACCTGCACGGCGGTCACCTTGTACTCGGGGCAGTTGGTGGCCCAGTCGGAGCTGTCGGTGGTGATGACGTTGGCGCCCGATTCGGGGAAATGGAAGGTGGTGTAGACCACGCCCGGCTGGATGCGTTCGGTCACCGTGGCGCGCAGCACGGTGTCGCCAGCCCGGCTCTGGATGCCGACCCAGTCGCCATCGTGGATGCCGCGGTCCTCGGCGTCCTGCGGGTGGATCTCCAGCAGGTCTTCGCTGTGCCACTGGCTGTTGGGGGTGCGCCGGGTCTGCGCGCCCACGTTGTACTGGCTCAGGATGCGGCCCGTGGTGAGCAGCAGCGGGAACTTGCGCGTGACCTTCTCGTCGCTGGCCACGTACTGCGTGATGATGAAGCGGCCCTTGCCGCGCACAAAGTGGTCCACGTGCATGATGGCCGTGCCGGCCTCGTCGGTGCTGTCGTTGCAGGGCCACTGCACGCTGCCCAGCCGGTCGATCTTGTCGTAGGTCACGCCGGCAAAGGTGGGCGTGAGCGCGGCAATCTCGGCCATGATTTCGCTGGGGTGGCCGTAGTGCATGGGGTAGCCCAGCGCATTGGACAGCAGTTGCGTGACCTCCCAGTCGGCGTACTGCGCCAGCGGCGCCATGACCTTGCGCACGCGCGAGATGCGCCGCTCGGCATTGGTGAAGGTGCCGTCCTTCTCAAGAAACGACGAGCCTGGCAGGAACACATGCGCGTACTTGGCCGTCTCGTTGAGGAAGATGTCCTGCACCACGATGCATTCCATGGCCATCAGCGCCTTGGCCACATGCTGGGTGTCGGGGTCGGACTGGACGATGTCCTCGCCCTCGCAGTACAGGCCCTTGAAGCTGCCCGACAGCGCCGCGTCAAACATGTTGGGGATGCGCAGGCCCGGCTCGGGATTGAGCGTGACGCCCCAGGCGCCCTCGAACTGGCCGCGCACCGTGCTGTCGGAAATGTGGCGGTAGCCCGGCAGCTCGTGCGGGAACGAGCCCATGTCACAGCTGCCCTGCACATTGTTCTGGCCGCGCAGCGGGTTCACGCCCACGCCCTCGCGGCCCACGTTGCCCGTGGCCATGGCCAGGTTGGCAATGCCGATCACCATGGTGGAGCCCTGGGCATGCTCGGTCACACCCAGGCCGTAATAGATGGCCGAGTTGCCCTTGCGGGCGTACAGGCGCGCCGCGCCGCGCACCAGCTCGGCCGGCACACCGCTCACGGCCTGCATGGCCTCGGGCGAGTTCTCGGGACGCGCCACGAATTCCTTCCACTGCAGGAAGGACTTTTCGTCGCAGCGCTCGCCGATGTAGCCGCTGGCCAGCAGGCCCTCGGTCACCACCACGTGCGCCAGCGCGGTAATCACGGCCACGTTGGTGCCCGGCTTGAGCTGCAGGTGGTAGTCGGCCTTGACGTGCGGCGAGTCAACCAGGTCGATCTCGCGCGGGTCCACCACGATCAGCTTGGCGCCCTGGCGCAGGCGGCGCTTCATGCGCGAGGCAAACACCGGGTGCGCGGCGCTGGGGTTGGCGCCAATCACCATGATGACGTCAGACTTTTCCACGGACTTGAAGGTCTGCGTGCCGGCCGAGGTGCCATAGGTCTGGCCCAGGCCGTAGCCCGTGGGCGAGTGGCAGACGCGGGCGCAGGTGTCCACGTTGTTGTTGCCAAAGGCGGCGCGCACCAGCTTCTGCACCAGGTAGGTTTCCTCGTTGGTGCAGCGGCTGGACGTGATGCCACCGATCGAATCCGTGCCATGCGTGCCCTGGATGCGGCGGAACTCGCTGGCGGCGTAGCCGATGGCTTCGTCCCAGCTCACGGGCTGCCACGGGTCGGTGATCTTCTTGCGGATCATCGGCGTGGTAATGCGGTCCGGGTGCGTGGCATAGCCCCAGGCAAAGCGGCCCTTGACGCAGGAATGGCCTTCGTTGGCCTTGCCGTCCTTCCACGGCACCATGCGGACCACCTGCTCGCCCTTCATTTCGGCCTTGAAGCCGCAGCCCACGCCGCAGTAGGCGCAGGTGGTGACCGTGCTGGTCTCGGGGGCACCGAGCTGGATCAGCGATTTTTCCTTGAGCGAATCGGTCGGGCAGGCCGACACGCAGGCGCCGCAGCTCACGCAGTCGGACGCCATGAAGGGCTCGCCCTGGCCGGCCGACACGCGCGACTCAAAGCCGCGCCCCTCAATCGTCAGCGCGAACGTGCCCTGGGTTTCCTCGCAGGCGCGCACGCAGCGGTTGCAGACGATGCACTGTGACGGGTCGTAGGTGAAGTAGGGGTTGGACTCGTCCTTGGCGTCGTCCAGGTGGTTGGCGCCCTTGAAGCCGTAGCGCACCGACTCAACGCCGATCTCGGCGACCATGTCCTGCATTTCATTGCGGAAACCATCCACCTTGACCTGCACGCTGGGCGGCATGTCGGACAGGTACAGCTCCATCACGCCCTTGCGCAACTGGTCGAGGCGGGGCGACTGGGTCACGACCTTCATGCCGGCCTCGACCGGCGTGGTGCACGAGGCCGGGAAGCCCTTGCGGCCCTCCACTTCCACCAGGCACAGGCGGCACGAGCCAAACGGCTCCAGGCTGTCGGTGGCGCAGAGCTTGGGCACCTTGACGCCCGCCTCCATGGCCGCGCGCATGACCGAGGTGCCCCTGGCCACCGTGACGGGCTTGCCGTCGATGTCCAGCGTGACCTCTTCGGCCGACTCCCGCCGGGGCGTGCCCCAGTCGGTTTCCTTGAGATGTTCCAGCATGGTCATGCCTCCTGTTGTGGCAGTGGTCGGTCGCCGCCGGGCCGCCCCAAGGCGACTGCGGCCCCCTCAGGGGGCAGCGACCCGCGAAGCGGTGGAGCGTGGGGGCCAGTCTGGGCCTGCCCGAAGTCCTGCGGAAAATGGTTGAGGGCCGACAGCACGGGATACGGCGTCATGCCGCCCATGGCGCACATGGAGCCGTTGACCATGGTGTCGCACAGGTCGCGCAGCAGGCTGATCTGCTGCGGCCGGTCTTCATTGGCGACGATGCGGTCAATCACCTCGACGCCGCGCACCGCGCCGATGCGGCACGGCGTGCATTTGCCGCACGATTCAATCGCACAGAACTCCATGGCGTAGCGCGCCAGGCCCGCGAGGTTGGCGGTGTCGTCATGCACCACGATGCCGCCATGCCCCACGACCGCGCCCACGGCCGCGTAGGCCTCGTAGTCCAGCGGAATGTCCCACTGCGACTCGGGCAGGTAGGTGCCCAGCGGCCCGCCGACCTGGGCCGTCTTGACCGGGCGGCCCGACGCCGTGCCGCCGCCAAAGTCAAACATCAGTTCGCGCAGCGTGACGCCAAAGGCCTTCTCGACCAGGCCGCCGTGCTTGATGTTGCCCGCCAGCTGGATCGGCAGCGTGCCCTTGGAGCGGCCCATGCCATAGCCCGCGTAGAACGCGGCGCCGCGCGCCAGGATCAGCGGCACGCTGGCCAGGGTGATCACGTTGTTGATCACCGTGGGCAGGCCAAACAGGCCTTCGATGGCCGGCAGTGGCGGCTTGGCGCGCACGATGCCGCGCTTGCCCTCGATGCTTTCGAGCATCGCGGTCTCTTCGCCGCACACATAGGAGCCGGCCGCCATGCGCACCTCCAGTGCCAAGGCCTTGCCGCTGCCACACACATTGGCGCCCAGAAAGCCCGCGGCCGTGGCGCGCCTGATCGCCTCGCGCATCGTGGCCACCGCGTGCGGGTATTCGGAGCGGATGTAGATGTAGCCCTGGGTGGCTCCCACCGCGAGCGCGGCGATCGCCACGCCCTCGATCAGCATGTAGGGGTCGCCCTCCAGCGTCATGCGGTCGGAGTAGGTGCCCGAGTCGCCCTCGTCGGCGTTGCACACCACGTATTTCTGCGCGGCCTGGGCCGCGCGCACGGTCTTCCATTTGATGCCGGCCGGAAAGGCCGCGCCGCCGCGCCCGCGCAGGCCCGACTGCAGCACTTCATCCACCACCGCCGCGCCGTCCATGGCCGCGGCCTTGCGCAGGCCGGCCCAGCCCTCATGGGCCTCGTAGTCGGCCAGCGACAAGGGGTCGGTGATGCCCATGCGCGCGAAGGTCAGGCGCTCCTGCCTGGCCAGAAAAGGGATTTGCCCGGTCAGGCCATGGCCCAGCGCATGCGGCGCGCCGTTCAGCAGGCCCGCATCGAGCAGGCCCGCCACGTCGTCGGGCGCGACGGGCCCGTAGGCCACACGGCCCTGCGGCGTCTGCACCTCGACCATGGGCTCCAGCCAGAACAGGCCGCGCGAACCGTTGCGAATCAGGTCCATCTGCACGCCACGCTTCGCGCATTCGGCCTGCAGGGCCAGCGCCACCTCGTCGGCGCCCACCGCCAGCGCCGCGGAATCACGCGGCACAAAAACACGCACCGCATTCATGTTGTTCTTGACCCCCAGGCTTGTCACTTCGTGTACTGCGCTGCCCCCCGAGGGGGCCTTCGCTTGCTTGGGGCGGCCCGGCGCGGCGCTCATGCCGAAGCCTCCTGCACGGCGGCGAGCCGGTCAAACTTTTGCGGCGTCATGCGCGCATGCAACCGGTCGTTCACCATGATGGCCGGCGACATGGCGCACAGGCCCAGGCAGTACACGGGCTCCAGCGTCACCGCGCCATCGGCGCGCGTGCCATGCCCGTCACACCCCAGCACCTGCCGCGCATGGGCCATGAGCGCGTCAGCGCCCATGGCCTTGCACGACTCGGCCTGGCACACCTGCACCACCTGCCGCCCCGGCGGCTGGCTGCGGAAGTGGTGGTAGTAGGTGATGACGCCATGGACCTCGGCGCGCGACAGGTTCAGCGCCTGCGCAATGGCCGGCACGGCCGCGCCCGGCACATGGCCCAGCGCCTCCTGGACCGCATGCAGCAACGGCAGCAGCGCGCCGGGCTGGTCACGGTGCTGGTCGGCGAGCCGGTTCACGGTGGCCAGGGAGTCAGGGTCAAGGGCAGCGGTCATGGTGCAAGGGTCGGGATGCTTCAGGTAGGACAGGTGAAAGGGCCCTGAAGTTCACTGGAAGAACTTCGCCGCGCTGACCAGCGTGCGGTACACGCCCCAGGCCAGCGGCAGGCCCACGGCCAGCCAGGCCAGCGCCACGGTGGCGGAACTGGTGGTGCCGCCGTTGTTCACGGCCACGCCGGTCTGGTTGGCCAGGTCGCGCTCGTGGGCCAGCTTCTTTTCGTGCGCCAGTTCGGCCTCGGTCATGAACCACTTGGGGTTCAGCGGCTTGATGAGCAGGTTGCAGATCAGGCCGATCACCAGCATGCCGACCAGGATGTACATGGTCTGGTTATAGACCTGCTCGCGCGGGATGCCAAGGCCCAGCTGGTACTCGCGCATGTAGTTCACCACCACCGGCCCGATGATGCCGGCCGTGGACCAGGCCGTGAGCAGCCGGCCGTGGATGGCGCCCACCATCTGCGTGCCGAACAGGTCGGCCAGGTAGGCCGGCACCGTGGCAAAGGCACCACCGTACATGCTCAGGATGATGCAGAAGGCGCCCACGAACAGCAGCTTGGAGCCGGCCGCCGCGCTGCCGGGAATGCTGAAATACAGCACGCCGCCCAGGATGAAGAACACGGTGTAGGTGAGCTTGCGGCCCAGCTTGTCCGACAGGCTGGCCCAGAAGAAGCGGCCCACGATGTTGAACAGGCTCAGCAGCGCTGCAAAGCCCGCGGCCACGCCCGCGATGGCCGTGAGCTGGGTCTTGTCGAGCTCGCCAAACTTCCTGGCCACGCCGATCAGGTTGCCGCCAAACACCTCCTGCAGCATGGGGCTGGCCATGCCGATCACGCCGATGCCCGCGCTCACGTTCATGGTCAGCACCATCCACACCAGCCAGAACTGCGGAATGCCCCAGACCTTGCTCACATGCACATGGTGCTGGGTGATCATGCTCTTGGCGGCGTTGGGCGCGGGGGGCGTCCAGCCCGCGGGCTTCCAGCCGGTGGCGGGCACGCGGTAGCCAAAGGCGCCCAGCGTCATGGCCACCATGTAGAGCAGGCCCATGACCACAAAGGTCTGCCACACGCCCACGCTGGTGGGCGACGAGAAATACTTCATCAGCTCGGCCGCCAGCGGCGAGCCGATCATCGCGCCGCCGCCAAAACCCATGATGGCCATGCCCGTGGCCATGCCGCGCCGGTCAGGGAACCACTTGATCAGCGTGGACACCGGCGAGATGTAACCCAGCCCCAGGCCCACGCCGCCGATCACGCCCGAACCCAGCACCATGAGCCAGAACTGGTGCAGGTAAATGCCCAGCGCCGACACCAGCATGCCGCCGCCCCAGCACAGCGCGGCCACGAAGCCGGCCTTGCGCGGGCCCGCATGCTCGAGCCAGCCGCCCCAGATGGCGGCCGCCAGCCCCAGGAACACGAAGAACAGGGTGTACATCCAGCCCAGTGTGGCGATGTTCCAGTCGCAGCCGGTCACGAACAGCTGCTGGAAGAAGCCCACATCGGGCCCGCAGGCCATGCGCTCCTTGATGCCCAGCGCCCGCGACAGCGGCAGCCAGAACACCGAAAAGCCATAGGCCATGCCGATGCACAGGTGAATGGCCAGCGCCGCCGGGGGGACCAGCCACCGGTTGAAACCGGGGCCCGCGATGATGCGCTCCTTGTCGAGGATTCCTGACATGTTTGTCTCCGTTGTATTGGTTTTCACACGTGGCCTTGACACCCCGCGGGCAGCTCACCCGGAAGCGGCAACAGCCCGCGCAGTGTCGCGAGCACGGTGCGCGAACGTCAAATTGGAAATGGACATGCGGCCATTCAGCGCCGCGCTGGCGGCTATGGACCGATTCAGTTCCTGAATGATGCGCCGCACAACGGCGCGCGCCGCCGGGTCGTCAGGCCGACACCGGGGCGGCCGCGCTCAGGCTGCCGCTGTGCAGCCGCGCGTGCTCGATCCAGATGGCGTCGCGCGCCAGGCTCATGGCCGCGTCCAGCGTGCGCGAGGGGCGCTCGGTCTGCGCCATCATGAAGCCGATGGGCGTCTGCAGCTCGGGGTGGATCAGCGCAATCGCCTCCAGCTCGCCATAGCCGCGCACCGCCGACACCAGCGCCCCGGGCAGGATGCTGCTGACCTCGCCGGCCACCACGCTGAGCGCGAGCGTCAGGATGGAATTGGTCTCGATCACGGGCTTGACCGTCATGCCGGCCATGGCGAAGGCGCTGTCCACAATCGTGCGGTTGTGCATTTCGGGCGTGAGCAGGCACAGCGGCTGGGTCGCCGCGTCCTTCCAGGTGGTGGTGCCGCCCAGCTGGATGCCGTCCTTGCCGGCCCTGGGCGCGCGGCGCACGAGGAAATAGCGCTCGATGTACTGCGACACCACGCTGAGCTTGATGCCGCGCTCGCCCAGCCGGTCGGTGTAGCCCAGGCCCATGTCCAGCGTCATCTCGTCCAGGCCGGCCTCGATCTCGGGCGAACTCATGGAGCGGACCACCGGCAGGATGCCCGGGTGCCGCGCCTGCAGCATGGCCGCGAAGCGCGCGGCCAGCGGCACGGCCGTGGGCACCGCGCCGATCGACAGGCTGCCCTGGGGGCGGCCGGCCTCGCTGTCCAGCTCCTGCTGCAGCAGCTCGCGCTCGCGCAGCATGACGCGCGCCGACGCGAGCACCCGGTCGCCCTCGGGCGTGAAGCCCGCGAACGTGCGCCCGCGCTTGACGATGACGGCGCCAAACTCCTCCTCCAGCGCGCGCAGCGCGTTGGACAGCGCGGGCTGGGTGATGTGGCAGGACTGCGCCGCGCGGCCAAAGTGCCGGTGTTCCTGCAGGGCCACCAGGTAGCGCAGCGAGGCCAGCAGGTTCATGGCTCAGGTGTCTTTGGAGATCGTGATGGTCGGGAACTTGGAGGAAAAGTCCCGGGCCTTGAGCGCGACCTTGACCGCCACCTTGCGCGCAATGGCGCCGTAGGTGCGGGCCGCCTCGCTGTCGGGCGCGGCCACCACCGTGGGCCGGCCGCCGTCGGCCTGCACGCGGATGTCCATGGACAGCGGCAGCGCACCCAGGTAGTCGATGCCCAGCTCGGCCGCCATCTTCTTGCCGCCCTCCTCGCCGAAGATGTGCTCGGCGTGGCCGCACTGGCTGCACACGTGCACGGCCATGTTCTCCACAAGGCCCAGGATGGGCACGCCGACCTTCTCGAACATGCGGATGCCCTTCTTGGCGTCAATCAGCGCGATGTCCTGCGGCGTGGTGACGATCACCGCGCCGGTGAGCGGCACCTTCTGCGACAGCGTGAGCGCGATGTCGCCGGTGCCCGGTGGCATGTCGACGATCAGGTAGTCCAGGTCTTTCCAGTTGGTCTGGGTGATCAGCTGCTCCAGCGCCTGGCTGACCATGGGGCCGCGCCAGACCATGGCCTGCTCGTCGCTGACCAGAAAGCCGATGGAGTTGACCTGCAGCCCGTGGTTGACCTTGGGCTCCATGGTCTTGCCATCCAGCGTCTCGGGCTTGCCGCTGGTGCCGGTCATCATGGGCTGGCTGGGGCCGTAGATGTCGGCATCCAGCAGGCCCACCGAGGCGCCTTCGGCCACCAGCGCCAGCGCCAGGTTGACGGCGGTGGTGCTCTTGCCCACGCCGCCCTTGCCCGAGGCCACCGCAATCACGTTGCGCACCGTGGGCAGCAGGCTCACGCCGCGCTGCGCGGCGTGGGCGGCGATGCGCGTGACCACCCTGACATCCACCCCCTGCACGCCGGCCACGGTGCGCGCGGCGGCCGCGAGCGCGTCACGCAGGCCGGCTTCGGCGCTGCGGGCGGGGTAGCCCAGTTCGACCTCGAAGGACACCTTGCCATCCTCGATCACGAGGTTCTTCAGGGCCCGGGTGGCCACGAAGTCCTGGCCGGTGTGGGGGTCGGTGACGGTCTTGAGCGCCGCGAGCAGCTGTTCCTGTGTGGGCATGGGCCGGAGTTCCTTTTAGCTGGCGCAGTTTAAGCCTTCCACCGCGCCACGCCGGGGCTCAGGCCCGCAATCCCCCACGCCGCCACACCGGCGTCCAGTGCTCGCTCACCATCTTGGCAATCATCGCGGCCTGCGCGACCTCGACCCCCAGCCTCTTGTCATCGGCCAGACGCGAGGTCTCGAAGTTGGGCACGGTACTGCGCAGCATCGCGACGGCGCGCTCACAGGTACGGCAGATGAATTGGACATGCCGGTCCTCGATGCCGAAGGTGGTGTTGCTCCTGAAATGGATGATCAGCGCCACCGCGAGATTGGCGGCGTATGGCTCCAGATCGGTGGTGGAGGCCAGGAATGCCGCGATCTGGGTCTGGTTGCTGGTATTGAAGTTGATGGTCCAGTCCAGGCCACCCTCCAGGCGCTCTTCGACCGGCATGTACTGGTTGAGCGCCTCGATGGTCGAGACGATCACGGCAATGCCGTCGGGCACCTGGGCATTGGTCGGCAGAGTGGACATGGGCGCCGGCTGCTTCGCCTTGTTGAAGAACGGCTCGGTGAAGTTGTAGGTGGACGCGCCCACGATGATCAGGTCGCGCTTGGGCGTGGCCCAGGCCAGGGTGCCGCTGCCATCGCTGACCATCCGGTTCTGGTCGCGCACCGGCTCCAGCTCGCTGACCAGCGCATCGTCCAGCATGGACGCCACGCTGCCGCGCGCGCCGGGGTGGCCGCCAATGCTGTAGATCAGCTTGTCCACGTAGACATCGGCCCTGAGCTGGCCCTGGCGCTCGATGGTCAGCTTGATCATCGAACGCGGCGGCACCGCCGGCGCGTCCAGCGTGGCTGGTGTGACGGAGCCCGCCGCCACATACTCGGCGGCCACGATGTTGCGCCGGATCTGCTTGCCGGTAAAGGAAAGGATGCGTGCATTGCGGTCACCGGGCAGGGTGGACCGGGCAAAGCCCTCGCCCCCCATGCGCGCCATCCAGCACCAGTCCACCTGATCCCAGCGCTCGCTGAGTTCGTGGGCAACCCAGGCACCGGTGGCACCCCCGCCATAGGCGATGGTCACGCGCCCCAGCTGGTCCGGATGGGTCAGGTAGTCGATGCCCTCTTCCATCTGCTTGAAGCCCAGCGTATCGTCGGGCACCCCCGTGACGGTGATGCCCGCGTCGGCCGGCGTCTTCTGCGGACCGATGCCACTGGCCACGATGACCTGTTCGGCGACAAAGCCCGTTGCCGTGGGTTCGGGCAGACCGGTGACACGGACCCGGACATTGCCGGTGTCCTCGTCACGCTCGATATCGGTCACCTTGGCCCCCGGAAACTGGAGCCGTCCGCTCGCCTGGCTGGTCTTGAGTGCCAGCGCCTGCAGACCGGACTGGTAGCTGTGCACATCCATGAAGCGCGACAGCCCCACGGTGGATGTGCCCGTCGGGGCCTGGAAAGCGGGCACCTGCTGGCCCGGCAGCGTGAGCAGATGGGAGGGCTGCCCCATCCGATGGGTGTTGGGCAGCACGGCCCACAACCCCGTGGGGCCTATGGCAATGGTGTGGTACCCGTCCGCGCCCACGGTGCCCTGGAACACTTCCGAGGCGGTGCCCTGACCCACGACCACTCTCAATTTCGGCATTGGCTTCACTCCCTCACGTCTCTGGCGGGCGATGATGGATTCAAACCCCGGCAGGGTCAAGGCAGCGCGACCAGCGGCTGCCCCCTAAAATTGCCGGTTCTCTCCCGGAATCCCCTCCCATGCCCGTACCGCGCCAACTCTTCGTCACCACCGCCCTGCCCTACGCCAACGGCAAGTTCCACATCGGCCACATCATGGAGTACATCCAGGCCGACATCTGGGTGCGGTTCCAGCGCATGCAGGGCCACGAGGTGCACTTTGTCTGCGCCGACGATGCGCACGGCGCGCCCATCATGATCGCGGCCGAGAAGGCCGGCAAGACGCCCCAGCAGTTCGTGGCCGAGATCGCCGCGGGCCGCAAGCCCTACCTGGACGGCTTCCACATCGGCTTTGACAACTGGCACAGCACCGACGCGCCCGAGAACCATGCGCTGGCCCGGCAGATCTACCGCGACCTCAAGGCCAACGGACTGATCTCCAGCAAGGTGATCGAGCAGTTCTTCGACCCCGAGAAGAACATGTTCCTGCCCGACCGCTTCATCAAGGGCGAGTGCCCCAACTGCCACGCCAGGGACCAGTACGGCGACAACTGCGAGGTCTGCAGCAAGGTCTACAGCCCCACCGACCTGATCAACCCCTACTCGGCCTTGTCGGGCGCCACACCCGTGCTCAAGAGCTCGGAGCATTTTTTCTTCAAGCTGTCGGACCCGCGCTGCCTGGACTTCCTCAACCAGTGGACGCGGGAGAACGACGCCGACGGCAACCCGCGCCTGCAAAGCGAGGTGCTCAACAAGATCAGCGAATGGCTCAAGCCCGACGACAACGGCAAGACGGCCATGGGCGACTGGGACATCAGCCGCGATGCGCCCTACTTCGGCATCGAGATCCCCGATGCGCCGGGCAAGTACTTCTATGTGTGGCTGGACGCGCCCGTGGGCTACCTGGCCTCGCTCAAGAACTACCTGGGCAGGATCGGCGTGGACTATGACGCCTTCATGGCTGACCCGCGGGTGGAGCAGTACCACTTCATTGGCAAGGACATCATCACCTTCCACACGCTGTTCTGGCCCGCCATGCTGCACTTCAGCGGCCGCAAGGTGCCCAACAAGGTGTTTGTGCACGGCTTCCTCACGGTGAACAACGGCGAGAAGATGAGCAAGAGCCGCGGCACCGGCCTGGACCCGCTCAAGTACCTGAGCCTGGGCATGAACCCCGAGTGGCTGCGCTACTACCTGGCCGCCAAGCTCAATGGCCGCAACGAGGACATCGACTTCAACCCCGAGGACTTCATGGCCCGGGTCAACAGCGACCTGATCGGCAAGTACGTGAACATTGCGAGCCGGGCGGTCAAGTTCGTGCCCGGCGGCAAACTGACAAGCGATCTGGACGCCATCCGGGCCCGTTTCGACGGCGCGGCCCTGGCAGCGCAAGTCCGGTCGCTGTACGAAAGCCGCGACTATGCGCGGGCCTTGCGCGAAATCATGGCAGTGGCCGATCAGGTGAACACCGCCTTCGACGCCGCCGCGCCCTGGAAACTCGTCAAGGAGGGCAAGGCCGATGAAGCGGGCGACGTAGGCAGTTATTGCCTTGAAATGTTCAAGGTGCTCACGGCCTGCCTCAAGCCCGTGCTGCCGGCGCTCGCCGCGCAGGCCGAGGCCTTTTTGCAGTGCCCGCCGCTGACCTGGGCCAACGCCGCGACACCGCTGGGCGCGGGCCACAGCGTGGGCAGCTACAAGCACCTGATGCAGCGCGTCGATGACAAGCAGCTTGATGCACTTTTTGAGCCTGTAGTCCAGGAAGACCGGCCACCATCCGCTACGGAAACAGTAGCGCCGGGTGGCGAGGATCTGGCGCCCGTGATCTCCATTGATGATTTTGTGAAGATCGACCTGCGCATCGCGCTGATCGTCAACTGCGAAGCGGTCGAGGGCTCGACCAAGCTGCTGCGCCTCACGCTCGATGTGGGCGAGGGCAAGACGCGCAACGTGTTCAGCGGCATCGCCAGCGCCTACCGGCCGGCCGACCTCGTGGGCAAGCTCACGGTGATGGTGGCCAACCTGGCGCCGCGCAAGATGAAGTTTGGCGTCAGCGAAGGCATGGTGCTGGCCGCCAGCCACGCCGATGAAAAGGCCCACCCCGGCATCTACGTGATGAACCCCTGGCCCGGCGCGCAGCCCGGCATGCGCGTGCGCTGAGCGGCGCCCGGCGGCGGGCGGGTCCGCGGCGGTGGGCGGCGAAGGCAGGTGTATGCTTTCTCCCCCATGAACGTCCCAGGCGTCTCCCGAATCCAGCTGGCCCGGTTTCGACCGCGCCTGCTGGACGCGCTGAAAGGCTACGGGCGCGAGCGGTTCCTGACCGACCTTGGCGCCGGCCTGACGGTGGGCATCGTGGCGCTGCCGCTGGCCATGGCCTTTGCCATTGCCTCGGGCCTGAAGCCCGAGGCCGGGCTGTGGACCGCCATCATCGCGGGCTTCATCATCTCGGCACTGGGCGGCTCCAGCGTGCAGATCGGCGGGCCAGCCGGGGCGTTCATCGTCATCGTCTACGGCATCGTCGAGCGCTACGGCCTGGCCAACCTGCTGATCTCCACGGCCTGCGCCGGCGTGCTGCTGTTCCTGCTGGGCCTGCTGAAGCTCGGCACGCTGGTGCGCTATGTGCCGGTGAGCATCGTGATCGGCTTCACCAACGGCATCGCGGTGCTGATTGCCAGCTCGCAGATCAAGGACTGGCTGGGGCTGGACATCGGCCACATGCCGGCCGACTTTTTCGCCCAGATCAAGACCATTGGCCAGCATCTGCATACCTTCAATTTCTACGCCTTCGGCCTGGGCCTGGCCTGCCTGCTGGGCCTGTTCCTGTGGCCCCGGCTGTGGAGCGAGCAATCGGCCGTGCACCATGCGATCCACGCGGCGCTGGAGCTGCCCGGCATGAAGCGCGCGGCCAAGGTCACGGCGCGCGTGCCCGGCCCCATCGTGGCGCTGATCTCGCTCACGCTGTTCGCCTGGGTGTTCAGCCTGCCGGTGGAAACCATCGGCAAGCGCTTTGGCGGCATCCCGCAGGGCGTTCCCGCCTTCGCGCTGCCCGACTTTTCATGGGAAACGGTGAAGCTGCTGGTCACGCCCACCCTGACCATCGCGCTGCTTGGTGCCATCGAGTCGCTGCTGTGCGCGCGCGTGTCCGACCAGCTCACCACGCTGCCCAAGCACGACCCCAACCAGGAGCTGATGGCCCAGGGCGTGGCCAATTTCGTGGTGCCGTTCTTTGGCGGCATGCCGGCCACGGGCACCATCGCCCGCACCGTGACCAATGTGCGCTCGGGGGCCACCTCGCCGGTGGCCGGCATGGTGCATGCGCTGACGCTGGCAGCCGTGGTGCTGATCGCGGCGCCGCTGGCGCTGCACGTGCCGCTCGCGGTGCTGGCGGGCATCCTGCTGTTCGTGGCCTGGAACATGGGCGAGTGGCACGAGTTCGCGCGGCTCAAGCACTACAGCAACCACTACCGGCTGCTGATGCTGGGCACCTTCTTCCTGACCGTGGTGTTCGACCTCACGGTGGCGGTGCAGGTGGGGCTGGTGCTGGCCTGCGCGCTGTTCATCCGGCGCATGAGCTCGCTGTTCAGCGTGGAGCCGGTGGCCAGCACGGGCCCCGAACTGGCCTTCAAGCTGTATGGCGCGCTGTTCTTCGGCGCGGTGGCCAAGATCGACCTGGTGGTGCAGGCCGTGGAAGCCGGCCCGCCGGCGCCGCGGGTGGTGCTGGACGCGCACCAGCTGGTGTCGCTGGACACCTCAGGCCTGGACGCGCTGCGCCAGCTGCACAAGGCCGTGCTGATGCGCGGCGGCTCGATGCGGCTGGACCGGCTGCAGGAGCAGCCGCGCGGCCTGATCGAGCGCACCGGCTTCGCGGCCGAGCTGGCGGCCCGGCACCCATCGGACGAAGTCGGGGGCTGAGCCCGGCCCGCGGGGCGGGCGGTAAAATCAGTCCCCAAAGGTCCCACCCATGCCCATCGTCAATTTCTTCCGCCGCCCCGACTACCAGTCGGAAGTCACCCAGTTCATCGAGCAGATGAAGACCGCCAGGCCCGACCTGGAGGCCCAGCAACGTGCCGGCCGCGCCCTGCTGTGGGACAAGAACGTGGACCGCAGCGCCTGGAGCGAGTACCGCGAGGCCGAAGTGCCACAGAAGCCCTACGTCTACCAGACCGACGCCAAATAAGCGTCAAACAGGGCTGGAGTCCAGATGGCGCGTGCATCAGCCGCTATTGAATCCATAGCAATTTCATGACCGAACCGACGCAACCCCTGCGCCTGCCCGAGGCCGGCCTGCCGGCGGTGCCCGGCATGCCCGAGGTGGTGGACCAGGTTGCGCTGGCGCGCCTGTATGGCGAACCGCTTTTCGCCATGCCCACCGACCTGTACATCCCGCCCGATGCGCTGGAGGTGTTCCTGGAGGCCTTCGAGGGCCCGCTGGACCTGCTGCTGTACCTGATCCGCAAGCAGAACTTCAACATCCTGGACATCCCGATGGCCGGCGTCACGCGCCAGTACCTGGTGTACGTGGACGAGATTCGCAGCCGCAACCTCGAACTGGCGGCCGAGTACCTGCTGATGGCGGCCATGCTGATCGAGATCAAGTCGCGCATGCTGCTGCCGCCGCGCAAGACCGCCGAGGGCCAGGAGCCCGAGGACCCGCGCGCCGAACTGGTCCGCCGCCTGCTGGAGTACGAGCAGATGAAGCTCGCGGCCGCGCGCCTGAACGAAATGCCCCAGATCGGGCGCGACGTGCTGCGCGGCCAGGTCTACATCGAGCAGTCGCTGCAGCCGCGCTTTCCAGACGTGAACGTGGTGGACCTGCAGGAGGCCTGGCGCGACATCGTCAAGCGCGCCAAGCTCGTGCAGCACCACCGGATCACGCGCGAGGAGCTGTCGGTGCGCGAGCACATGAGCATCGTGCTGCGCCGGCTGCAGGGGCGCAAGTTCGTCGAGTTTGAAGAACTGTTCGAGGTTTCGCGCGGCATCCCGGTGCTGATCGTCACCTTCATCGCCCTGCTCGAGCTGGCCAAGGAACTGCTGATCGACGTGACGCAGGCCGAGGCTTTTGCTCCCATTTACGTGCGGCTGGCCTACTCGCCGGCCTGACCATGAACGATACCTCCCACGACTTTGACGTGCTGATCGTCGGCAGCGGCCTGGCAGGCCTGTCGGCGGCACTGCACCTGGCGCCCACCCACCGCGTGGCGGTCCTCACCAAGCGCGCGATGAGCGACGGCTCCAGTGGCTGGGCCCAGGGCGGCATTGCCGCCGTGCTGGCCGAGGGCGACACCTTTGATTCCCATGTGGACGACACCCTGGTGGCCGGCGCCGGCCTGTCGGACCCTGCGGCCACGCGCTTTGTGGTGGAGCACGCGCCCGAGAGCATCGCCTGGCTGCGCGAGCTGGGCGTGCCGTTCTCGCTGGAAGACGGCCACCTGCACCTGACGCGCGAGGGCGGCCACAGCGCCCGGCGCATCGTCCACGTGACCGACGCCACCGGCGCGGCCGTGCAGAAAACGCTGATCGAGCGGGTCCGCCAGACCCCCAACATCACGCTGTTCGAGCACCACACGCTGGTGGACCTGATCACCGGCAAGAAGCGCGGCCTGCCGCTGAACCGCTGCTTTGGCCTGTATGCGCTGGACGAGGCCACCGACCGCGTGGTGACCTTCCGCGCGCCGCACACCATCCTGGCCACCGGCGGTGCCGGCAAGGTCTACCTGTACACCACCAACCCCGACACCGCCACGGGCGACGGCATCGCGGTGGCCTGGCGCGCGGGCTGCCGGGTGACCAACATGGAGTTCATCCAGTTCCACCCGACCTGCCTGTACCACCCGCATGCCAAGAGCTTCCTGATCACCGAGGCCGTGCGCGGCGAGGGCGGCCGGCTGCTGCTGCCGGAATCGGCCGGAGGCACGCGCTTCATGCCGCAGCACGATGCGCGCGCCGAACTGGCGCCGCGCGACATCGTGGCCCGCGCCATCGACTTCGAGATGAAGAAGCACGGCCTGGACTGCGTGCACCTGGACATCTCGCACCAGCCGCGCGAGTTCATCCTCGAGCACTTCCCCAACATCCACGCGCGCTGCCTGGAGCTGGGCATCGACATCACGCGGCAGCCCATTCCCGTGGTGCCCGCCGCCCACTACACCTGCGGCGGCATCCACACCGACCTGTCCGGCCGCACCGACCTGGCCGGGCTGCATGCCGTGGGCGAAACCGCCTACACCGGCCTGCATGGCGCCAACCGCCTGGCCAGCAATTCACTGGTGGAGTGCATGGTGTTCGCGCGGGCCGCGGCCCAGGACATCCGGGCCACGGCCTTGCCCGAGCCGCCGGCGGTGCCGCCCTGGGATGACAGCCGCGTGACCGACGCCGACGAGGCCGTGGTGATCTCGCACAACTGGGACGAGCTGCGCCGCTTCATGTGGGACTACGTGGGCATTGTGCGCACCAACAAGCGGCTGGAGCGCGCGGCCCACCGCATCGCCCTGCTGCGCAGCGAGATCCAGGAGTTCTACGCGAACTTCCACGTCACGCGCGACCTGCTGGAGCTGCGCAACCTCGTCGAGGTGGCCGGCCTGATCGTGCGCTCGGCCCAGGCCCGGCATGAGAGCCGGGGCCTGCATTTCAGCCGGGACTATCCGCAGCAGGCCGCGGACACACGACCCACCACACTCACCCCCGGCGGCTGATCGTCCGCCCACCGCGTCGGTGCGCATCGGGATGAAAGATTCCCGCGCAGGGACTATGCTGCACCCTGGCGTCCCGGCAACAGGAACGCCGCACCAAGGGATGGAGGCCCGCAAGGGCCAGGAGGGGGAATGGCCAAGACCATCGTGTTTTTCAACCTGGCGGACATGCACGAGAACGGCCTGGCTCGCACCAGTGTCCGGGCGCTTCGCCGCAAGTACCCGGGCTACAGCTTTATCTACGAGCTGTTTGCGGGCCAGAATCAGTGCCACCAGATTGACCTGTTCGGGCTCCTGAATCGGGACCCCAACCCTCGATCCGGTGTAGCGCCCATTCCCATGAACATGCTCACGCCCCACATGTGGTGCCTGCCAGACACCGCGCGCGAACGGTTTGCCATTTCGCTGCTATGCGCCCAGGCCGACAAAATCATGCTGGGCGTTCATGGCAGCTACGACGACACCGACCAGGGTTTTGCTGGCCTGGGCTGGGAACGTGGCAGCGGTGTGGTGGGCAATGTCAACCAGTTCGCCGAGCTGATTGCCAGCTTTCTTCTGCCTCGCAGGCACTACAAGGTGGCACTGATCGTGTGCTTCGGCGCCCGCTCGCAGAACTACCGGGTGGACCACGATGGCGTGCTGTCCGAAGACGACATCAAGAGCAGTTTTGCCTACAAGTTCTTCAAGCGGCTATGCGCCCGGGTCAGCGTGACACTGACCGCGCGGACCGGCTCCGTGGGGTTCAATTCGGATACCGGTCGCTCGGAGGTGCAGACGGAAGCGGCTGTCAACGCGGAGATCGATCTGGCCGAGCTTCAGGCCGCAGGGCAGACGGCCCGGGCCGCGCGCGATTTTGAACAGCTGCAGCAGTTCATGTGCCAGAGCCCGGAGGGCCGGCTCAAGCTGCGGGAGATGATCCGCCACATGGACACGCCGCATGCGCAGCCACGCAACCACCCCGAGCGCATCATTCAGGCCTACAACACCGTCAAGGCCACCGTGACCCGCCTGACGACCGACTCGAACCGGATGGTGTCCAAATACGGCAAGTTCGTCTACACCTACGACGCCGGCACCCGGACCGCGACCGTCTGCCGCAAATACGAGAACGGCGCCAAAGTGATGCGGGTGCTTTACCAGGGCGCGTTGTAGCGTCCGGCACGATCTCGTCATTGTCACAAAAAAAGAAACCAAAGTTCCATTTTCAAGGAACATGTCCCTCGCAAGAACTACAATCTGCTGCGCTGCAGCATTCGTAGCCCTTGATCGTCAGGAGACCCATGTTCCGCACCCTGCTCAAATCCAAGATCCACCGGGTCGCCGTGACCCATTGCGAATTGCACTATGAAGGCTCGTGTGCCATTGACGAAGACCTGCTGGATGCCGCCGGCATCGCCGACAACGAGCAGGTCCACCTGTGGAACATCAACAACGGCGAACGGTTCACCACCTACGCCATCCGCGGGCAGCGCGGCAGCGGCATGATTTCAGTCAATGGCTCGGCGGCCCGCCGCGCGGCTGTGGGCGATCTGGTCATCATTGCGGCCTTTGCCCAGGTGCACGAGGAGCAGGTGGCGGCGCACCGGCCGCGGCTGGTGTTTGTGGACGAGGCCAACCGCCAGATGGACCTGCGCCAGCAGGTTCCGGCCCAGCAGGCCTGACAGGAGCCCCCGATGTCTTCCTGTTCCGGGCAACCCATGACCCTGCATCGCGCGCCGCGCGCACAGGCCGCGCCCGCTGGCACGGATCGCTGGCGCGTTGACGACGTGCTGGCGCTGTTCGAGCTGCCCCTGCCTGAACTGCTGCATCGCGCGCAGACCGTGCATCGCGAGAATTTCGACCCCACCCTGGTCGAGCTCGCCACGCTGCTGTCGATCAAGACCGGGGGCTGCCCCGAGGACTGCGGTTACTGCCCGCAGGCGGCGCGCTACGACACGGGCGTCGAGGCGTCCAGGCTGATGGAGCCGGCCGAGGTGCTGCGGGCCGCTCAGCGCGCCAGGGACGCCGGCGCGAGCCGCTTCTGCATGGGCGCCGCCTGGCGTGCCCCCAAGGACCGCGACATCGAAAAAGTGGCCGAACTGGTCACCACCGTGAAGGCGCTGGGCCTGGAGACCTGCGCCACGCTGGGCATGCTGGAAGACGGCCACGCGCAGGCGCTGCGCGATGCCGGCCTGGACTACTACAACCACAACCTGGACAGCGCCCCGGACTTCTACGGCGACATCATCACCACCCGCGTCCTGCAGGACCGGCTGGACACGCTGGAGCGCGTGCGCAGTGCCGGCGTCAAGGTCTGCTGCGGCGGCATCGTGGGCATGGGCGAGTCGCGGCTGCAGCGCGCCGGCCTGGTGGCGCTGCTGGCCAACCTCGATCCGTATCCGGAATCGGTGCCCGTCAACCACCTGGTGCGGGTCCCGGGCACGCCGCTGGCGGACCAGGCACCGCTGGACCCCTTTGAGTTCGTGCGCACCATCGCGGTCGCGCGCATCACGATGCCGCGCGCGCGCGTGCGCCTGTCAGCCGGCCGCCAGCAGATGGGCGAGGCGGTGCAGGCCCTGTGCTTCCTGGCCGGCGCCAATTCCATCTTCTACGGTGACAAGCTGCTGACCACCGGCAACCCCGACACGCAAGCCGACCTGGCCCTGCTGGGCCGGCTGGGCCTGAAGGCGGGGCGGCCAGACCCCCTCTGCGCGCCATGAGCGGGAGCAGCGCCCCCCGAAAGCCGCTGACCCTGCACCGGCTGCGCGAGATGCATGCGGCCGGCGAGAAGATCGCCATGCTGACCTGCTACGACGCGACGTTCGCCCAGGTGCTTGATGACGCCGGCGTGGACTGCCTGCTCGTGGGCGACTCGCTGGGCATGGTGCTGCAGGGCGAGTCCAGCACCGTGCCGGTCACGCTCGAGAGCATGGCCTACCACACACGCTGCGTGGCCCGGGGCCAGCGCACGGCCTGGGTCATCGGCGACCTGCCCTTTGGCAGCTACCAGGCCTCGCGCGAGCAGGCGCTGCACAGCGCCACCGTCCTGATGCAGGCCGGCGCCCGGATGGTCAAGCTCGAGGGCGGGGGCTGGACCGCCGACACAGTGCGCTTCCTGGTGGAACGCGGCATCCCGGTGTGTGGCCACCTCGGACTCACGCCGCAGTCGGTGCATGCGCTGGGCGGCTGGCGCGTGCAGGGCCGCTCCGACGAAGCCGCTGACATCCTGGCGCGGCAGGCAACCGAGCTGGCGCAGGCCGGCGCCGCCATGCTGGTGCTGGAGCTCGTGCCCTCGGCGCTGGCCCGCGCCGTGAGCCAGGCACTGCCCATTCCGGTGATTGGCATCGGTGCCGGCGTGGACTGCGGCGGCCAGGTGCTGGTGCTGCATGACCTGCTGGGCCTCACGCCTGGCAAGGCGCCGCGCTTCGTGCGCAATTTCCTCGAAGGCAGCACCAGCATCCAGGCCGCCGTCGCTCGCTACGTGGCGGCGGTGAAGGACGGCAGCTTCCCTGACCCCGCCCTGCATACCTACTGACACCATGCACATTGCACGCACCCTTGACGACCTGCGCCAGTTCCTGGCCTCCAGCCGCCGGCCGGCATTCGTGCCCACCATGGGCAACCTGCACGAGGGGCATCTGGCGCTGGTGCGCCAGGCGAAGGCGCTGGGCGACATCACGGTGGCCAGCATTTTCGTGAACCGCCTGCAGTTTCTGCCGCACGAGGACTTTGACACCTACCCACGCACCTGGGAGTCCGACTGCGCCAAGCTCCAGGCCACGGGTTGTGACCTGCTTTTCGCGCCGACCGAGAAAGAGCTGTACCCCGAACCACAGACGTTCAAGGTCCAGCCCCCGGGAGATCTGACCGACATCCTCGAAGGCCATTTCCGCCCCGGTTTCTTCACGGGCGTGAGCACCGTGGTGATGAAGCTGTTTGCCTGCGTGCAACCCGGCGTGGCGGTGTTCGGCAAGAAGGACTACCAGCAGCTGATGGTGATTCGCCGCATGGTGCGCCAGTTCGCGCTGCCCATCGAGATCGTGGCGGGTGAAACCGAACGCGCCGAGGACGGCCTGGCCCTGTCGTCGCGCAACGGCTACCTGTCACCCGCAGAGCGCAGCGAGGCGGTGCAACTGTCGCTGACCCTCAAGCGCATGGCGCAGGCGGCCCGTGGCGGCGAAACAGACCTCGCGGCGCTCGAGGCCGACGCCATGGCATCGCTGGCCACGCGCGGCTGGCGGCCCGACTACCTGACCGTGCGCCGCCGCAGCGATCTGCTGCCGCCCCAGGGCGGCGAGCCCCTGGTGGTGCTGGGCGCGGCATGGATGCGCAAGACGCGGCTGATCGACAACATCGAGGTCTGACGGATTCAGGCCATCTGGATGTTCTGGAGGTTGAACCGGAACGGCTCGGCACCGGCTCCCGGGCCACCGCCGGTCATCACAATGTCGGCCGAGGCAATGCCCAGCAGCGAAAGTTCTGTGTTGATGCTGGAGATGATGGCCGAGTTCATCACCTGGCCCTGGACCACCTGCGAGGCCACGCCGATCCACAGCGTGGGCTTGAACTGGAACACGGCCTTCTGTCCGGGCGCGACGGAGGTCTTGGTCGCCAGCAGCTTGCCGTCCTTGTAGACATTCGCATTGATCGCGCCCTTGGACAGGCCATTGAGCACCTGAACTTCACTGGCGCTGGTCGCGCTGCCATTGGCCACCAGCTGGTCGCCCGAGGGGGTCAAGACCATCTGGAATGAATCCCCATGCCGGGCATTGAGCTGTGGCGTGAAGTTGCCATAGCTGTCGCTGGCACCGACGGTCATCGAACTCGGGTAGGTGAAGGGATGGTTGTCGCCCTGGCCGCAGTACCGGATGACCTGCCAGGCCACCGCCAGCTCGTCATAGTCGGTCGCGACATTTTTCTGGAAGATCACGATCTCGGAATTGTTGGCGTCGTTCGAGTCGTTGATGAAGTTCAGCTGGATGTCCATGGGTCCTCCGGTTCGTGCATCGCGACATGCGATGCCCTGATTCGCAGGCATTGTCGGGCCGGGAGCGCGCCAGCCCCGGTGACAAAGTACCCGGATGCCCGGCCTTCTCCTGCAATCAGAGGAGAAGCTGGCGTGCCTGTGGCGTTGCGTCAGGCCGCCCCAATGCCGGGCACCAGCGCGCCGGCGTTCTGCCCGCCCTTGAGCGCGGCGGTGAACGCCAGCATGCGGTCGATGGGCAAGCGCGCGCGCAGGCCCAGCGCCGGATCGACCTGAATCTCGTTGGCACCGGTCTCCAGCACATGCGCCAGGCCGGCCAGGCCGTTCATGGCCATCCAGGGGCAATGGGCGCAGCTCTTGCAGGTGGCACTGTTGCCGGCGGTGGGAGCCTCGTAAAACACCTTGCCGGGGTTGAGCGCGCGCAGCTTGTGCATCATGCCGTTGTCGGTGGCAACGATGAACTCCCTGGCGTCCATGTCGCTGGCCGCCTTGAGGATGCCCGAGGTGGAGCCCACCGCATCGGCCAGTGCCACCACTTCGGCAGGCGACTCCGGGTGCACCAGCACCTTGGCCAGGGGGTGCTCCTTCTTGAGCGCCTCCAGCTCAAAGGCCTTGAACTCGTCGTGCACAATGCAGGCCCCGTTCCAGAACACCATGTCGGCGCCGGTTTCGCGCTGGATGTAGCCGCCCAGGTGGCGGTCGGGCGCCCACAGGATCTTGTGGCCCTTGTCCTTGAGCGCGCGCACGATGTCCAGTGCGCAGCTGGAAGTGACCAGCCAGTCCGAGCGCGCTTTCACGGCGGCGCTGGTGTTGGCATAGACCACCACGGTGCGGCCTGGATGCTGGTCGCAGAACGCGCTGAACTCATCGATCGGGCAGCCCAGATCGAGCGAACAGTTGGCGTCCAGGTCGGGCATCAGCACCCGCTTTTCGGGGGAGATGATCTTGGCGGTTTCGCCCATGAAGCGCACACCCGACACCACCAGGGTCTGCGCCGCGTGGTCGCGGCCGAAGCGGGCCATCTCCAGCGAGTCGCTGACAATGCCGCCGGTCTCTTCGGCCAGGTCCTGCAGGTCCGGGTGCACGTAGTAATGCGACACCATGACCGCGTTTTTCTCCTTGAGCAGCCGGCGGATTTTGTCCTTCAGCTCGGCGCGCTGCTTCGGACCCGGCTCCACCGGCACCCGGGCCCAGGCATGCCGGGTATCGCAGACCGAGCCTGCCCCGGCGGGCTGGTCGTATTCCACATCAATCACTGCGCTCATGGCAACTCCTGCAAACGCATGGAAAAGTCGGTGGCCTTCACGTCCTTGGTGAGGGCGCCAATGGAGATGCGGTCAACCCCGGTCTCGGCCAGTGCGCGCAGGCCGTCCAGGGTCACCCCGCCCGAAATCTCGAGCACCGCGCGCCCGGCATTGAGGCGAACCGCCTCGCGCAGCGTGGGCAGGTCCATGTTGTCGAGCAGCACCATGCGGGCGCCACACCCCAGAGCCTCTTCGAGCTGGGCCAGGGTTTCGACCTCGATCTCGACGAAGCGCGCCTGCTGCGCCACCTTCTCGGCCGCCGCCAGCACGGCCGTGACGCCACCCGCTGCCGCAATGTGGTTCTCCTTGATCAGCACCGCGTCATACAAGCCAATGCGGTGGTTGGTGCCGCCGCCGGTCTTGACGGCGTATTTCTGCGCCAGCCGCAGGCCGGGCAGCGTCTTGCGGGTGTCCACGATCTGCGCGCGCGTTCCCTTGACCGCTTCCACGTAAGCCGCGGTCTTGCTGGCCACGCCACTGAGCAACTGCATGAAATTGAGTGCCGTGCGCTCGGCGCTGAGCAGCGCCCGGGCCGGGGCCTCAACCTCCAGCACCACCTGATCGGGCTGGCTGCGCTGGCCTTCTGCCACATGCCAGGTGACAAGGGCATCGGGGGCAAGCTGCCGCAACGCCGCTTCGGCCCAGGGCGCACCACAGATCACGGCAGCCTCGCGCACCAGCACACGGGCCCGGGCGCGGCGGGAAGGGTCCACCAGCCCCGCCGTGAGGTCCCCGCCGCCCAGGTCCTCGTCAAGCGCGCGCGCCGCATCGGCGCGGGCCAGTTCCCTGACGGCAGCGGCTGAAAAGTCAAATACAGAAGTCATGGCCCCGAGCATAGCCAGATCGGCAACCAGGTCGCCCCGATGTCAACTTTGTCCCCACGGCACAGGACTTTGAAGGTGGGCAAGTCGGTTTCATTCAGTTACTATTGTCCGAATGTACTACCCCGATTCTTCATCGGGTCCGCAGGTGACCGGTGCAGCCGGTGGGGGCCTTGCGTCAGCCCGGCGACCAGACCGGGCGCACCGCCTCGTGCAACGCTTGCTGCTGGCCCTGTGGCTGCTTGGCCTGGGAATTCCGCTGGTGGCCCGGGCCCAGGTCTGTGCGGCCCCCGGCAAGGACGCACCCGGCACGCTCTCGGGCATCGTCAACCGTTACCACCAGGGCAACGGCAACCGTGCCGCGGGCAACACCACGCTCACGCTCGGCGCCGCATCCGGAGCTGCCGGCGCCGTGGCCGTGGGCGACCTGCTGCTGATCATCCAGATGCAGGGCGCCAGCCTCAACACCAGCAACGACGAGCGCTACGGCGACGGCGTGGGCACCAACAACAGCCGGCCATTCAGCTCGGTGTCGCAGGCCAACGGCTACACCAACCTCAACAATGCCGGGGCCTACCAGTTCCTTCGGGTGACAGCGGTGGCGGGCAACAACATCACCTTCACGCCGCCCCTTGCCAACGACTACACCCAAAACACGGGCAGCACCCGCCGCCGGGCCTACCAGGTCATCCGCGTGCCCCAGTACCCGAGCGCCACCATCAACGCAGCCAGCCCCGTGGTGCCCCTGCCGTGGGACGGGCTGGTGGGCGGTGTGGTCGCGATCGACGTGGCCGGCAAGCTGACGTTCACCGGCGCCGGGCCCCACATCGATGCCTCCAGCCGCGGGTTCCGCGGTGGCGTGCAGGGCAACAACAACTCCACGTTCCCGTCAGGCACCCTGCTCTACCGCGGCAACAACACGGCCGACGGCGGCAGCAAGGGCGAGGGCATGGCCGGCACGCCGCAGTACGTGCAGACCTCCACCGCGGGCGGCTACAACAGTGGCACACGCTTCAGCGACGCCGCGCCCACCTTCATCAACAATGGCACGGCGGGCGGCTACCCCAACGGAGACTTCCTGCGCGGCGCGCCGGGCAATGCCGGCGGCGGCGGCAATTCCCACAACGCGGCCGGCGGCGGGGGTGGCAACGGCGGGCAAGGCGGCAACGGCGGACAGACCTACGATGGCGACGGCCTGCTGGACACCGGCGGCTATGGCGGGGCCCGCTCGCCGCAGGATGGCGTGCTGCTGCCCACCCACATCTTCATGGGCGGCGGCGGTGGCTCCGGCAGCCTGAACGATGGCACCAGCCCGCGCGGCTCGGGCGGCAACGGGGGCGGCATCATCGTGGTCCGCGCGGGCGGCTTCATCGGATCGGGCCTGTTGCGCAGCGACGGCCAGCGCGGCTGGGATTCCGACGTGGGGCAGGACGCCGGCGGCGGTGGCGGCGCCGGCGGCTCAGTGCTGGTGATCGCAGGGAGCGGCCACGGCAGTGTCTCGGTGCAGGCCCGCGGCGGCGAGGGTGCGGACTCCAACCTCAACACCAACAGCCTGCCCTTTGCACCGCCCAATGGCGTGCAGACAGGCGGCTGCTGCACCGGCGAGCGCGAAGGACCAGGCGGCGGCGGTGGCGGCGGTGCGGTGTATTCCAACGCCTCGCTGGGGCTGCTCGATCTGGCGGGTGGCGCCAATGGAAAGTCACGCGAAGACCTGTCCCAGGGCTTTTCGGGCAACATGCAGGCGCGGCCCGGGGATGCCGGCAACAGTGCGACCTCGATATCGTCGGCCGCCATCGATGGCGCCAGGCCCGGCTATGAATGCGAACCTCTGCTGACGGTGGCCAAGCGCACCAGCACCCCCTCGCGAACGGTGCCGCCGGACACCAGCGCAAGCTACGCCATCAGCCTGTCCAACGCCGCGACGGCCGGCACGGCCTATGGCGTGTCACTGGCCGACGCCCTGCCCCCGCCTTTCACGCTCAGCGGCACCACGGCGGTGGTCAGTTACGGCGCAGGCGCCTCGGGGCCGGGCTCGCCGCTCGCGGTCGGCGGCACCTCCACGCTCGCCCTGGGCTCGCCCGGAGATCCCGCCAACGGCTTCACGCTGGACCCGGGCGGCAGCCTCACGCTGACCTTCAATGTCAGCCTCAACAGCGCAACATCGGGCACCTACAACAACCCCGCCACGGTGGCATTCACCGACCCCACGCGCAACAGCGGCGTGGCCGCGCTGGCCGGCATCAATGCCAGCGTCAGCCCGGGCGGCCTCGACGCTGCCGGCAACACGGTGGGGGGCAGCAACTACGCGGCCGGGTCGAGCACGCAGGAGGACATCGTGGTGGCCGGCGCCCCCGCGACCTCGGCCGACCTGGCGCTGACCAAGACCGGGCCGCCGGCGGTTGAGACGGGTGACGCCGTGCAGTATGTGCTCACGCTGACCAGCGCAGGCCCCGCCAACCTGGGTGGCAGCGTGACCGTGAGCGACCTCGTTCCCGCGGCAATCGGCACCGTGACCTGGGTCTGCACCGTGACCAGCGGCAGCGCCGACTGCGACACCGCGGGTGCGGGCACGGGCGCCGCGGGCAGCGGCAATACCGTCACGCTGCCGCGCATCCAGATCGACAGCGGTGCGCAACTGCGCATCCAGATTGACGGCACCGCCGCCAGCGCGGCCACGGTCACCAACACCGCAACGGCCACGATCACGCCCGGCTTCACCGATCCCTCGCCGGCCAACAACCAGGCCACGGCGGACACCGTGATCTCGGTGCCCGTGGCCGACGTGTCCGTCACCAAGTCCAACGGTGTGGCGACCGTGACCTCGGGCGGTGTGACCGGCTATGCGATCGTGGTCGCCAATCCGGGGCCCTCGGCGGCCGATGGCACGACCATCGCCGACCCGGCGGCCGCAGGCCTGACCAAGCTGGGCGTGAGCTGCCTCGCCGCGGGCGGCGCCATCTGCCCCGGCGGCCTGACCACAGCCACGTTCGAAGCGGGCATCGCCATCCCCACCCTGCCCGCCGGCAGCACCGTGACCTTCGACCTCAACGCCCAGGTGACTGCCGTCAGCGGGTCGGTGATCAACACGGCAACGATCACGCCGCCCGCCGGGCTGACCGACCCCAACCCGGGCAACAACAGCGCCAGCGACAGCGACGCCGTGGGCGTGGCCAACACCACGGTGGTGACCGCCGCCGGCATCTGCCCGGCCGGCACCACCGAACAGGCCGCCAACCTGGTGACCAACGGCGATTTCTCCGACACCGGAGCCGGCCTGGGCGCGGGGGTGAGCCAGTACCCGCTGAACACCAACGTGCCCGACACGGGGGTGGGCATCCAGTCCGGCGCGCGCAACTACGGAGGCCTGATTGTCCAGAACCCCTTTCCCGGCGACGTGAGCCGCGGCGTGGCGGGCGCCACCACCTGGCTCTACAACAACGGCAACAACACCGGCGCGGCCTACCGGATCTGGTCCCAGACCGTCAATGGCCTGACCGTGGGCCGCACCTACACGTGGCTGTACTACGGCTCCAACGCCATCGTGCCGGGCAACACCACGGCCACGGCCCAGCCCCGCATCGAGTTCCGGCTGACATCGGGGCCGACCACCCAGACCCTGGGAGGTTCCGACAGCTATCCGCTGGAAACGCTGGGTGGCGGCGATGTGTGGTCCATGCAGCAGCGCACCTTCACCGCCAGCGTGACCTCGGTGGTGCTGGCCCTGTGGGACACGCGCACCGGCACCAATGGCGACAGTTTTGCCAGCGCCCAGATCGCGCTGCGCGAGTGCGCGCCCAATGCCGACCCGGTGGTCACCAAGACCGACAACACAACCACCGTGGTCACGCTCTCGACCACCAGCTACATCCTCACCGTGGCCAACAACGGCCCCGGCGCGGCCGACGGCGTGATCGTCAAGGACCCGGTCGAGCCCGGACTGAGCAAGCTGGACATCGCCTGCCAGGCAACGGGCACGGGCGCGCTGTGCCCGGTGTCCACCACCGTGGGGGGCATCGAGGGCGCGGGCCTGACCATCCCGGCGCTGCCGGCCGGCACCACGGTGACCTTCACCATCACCGCCTCCATCACCGCGCTGCAGGGGCAGGTGACCAGCACGGTGGCGCTGCAGCTGCCCCCGGGGCTGACCGACAGCAACCTCGCGAACAACAACGCGCAGGACATCGACAACGTGAAGGGCCTGGTCAATGTGACCATCGGCAAGAGCAATGGCACGGCCACGGTGGCCTCGGGCAGCACGACGGCCTACGCCATCACGGTGGGCAATGCGGGCCCTTCGCCGGCCGACAACAGTGTGCTCACTGACCCGGCCGTGACCGGCCTGTCGTGTACCAGCGCGGCCAGTTGCACGGCGAGCGGTGGCGCCTCATGCGGAAGTCCGACGGTCCCGGTCGCCACGCTGCAAAGCGGCTTCCCCATCCCCTCCCTGCCCGCGGGCGGGCAGGTCACCGTCACCGTCGTTTGCAATGTGTCGGCGTCGGGTTCGTAGCGGGAGGCTTCAGGCGGATTCAGCGACGGGGTCACGCCCCATCAATTCGGCCACGGCCGTGCGCGGGTCCAGCTGGCCGTCAAGCAGCGACACCACCGACTGCGCAATCGGCATCTGCAAGCCCAGATGCCGCGCCCGCTGCACCACGGTGCGGGCGCAGTACACACCCTCAGCCACATGGCCCAGCGACTGCACCGCCTGCTGCAGCGTCTGGCCCCGGGCCAGCAGCAGACCCACCTGCCGGTTGCGGCTCAGGTCACCGGTGGCCGTGAGCACCAGGTCGCCCAGGCCCGACAGGCCCATGAAGGTGTCGGCGCGCGCTCCCAGGGCCAGACCCAGCCGTGTCATTTCGGCCAGTCCGCGCGTAATCAGGGCGGCCCGGGCATTGAGCCCCAGCCCCAGGCCATCGCACAGTCCGGTGGCGATGGCGAGCACGTTCTTGACCGCGCCCCCCGTTTCCACGCCCACCAGGTCGTCGTTGGCATACACCCGCAACGAAGGGCCGTGAAACGCCGCGACCAGCGCCTGGCGAACCGCCGCATGCTCGCTGGCCGCCACCAGGGCGGAGGGCTGGCCGCGCGCCACCTCCTGCGCAAAACTGGGTCCACTGAGCGCGCCAGCCGCCAGCCCGGGCGCGACCTGGGCCAGGACTTCATGGGACAGCAGCCCATCGTGACCGGCCTGTGGACTCTCAAAGCCCTTGCACAGCCATGCCACGGGCAGGCCGCAGTCGCGCAACAGGCCCAGCATGCCGCGCAGGCCGGACATGGGTGTGGCAATGACCACCAGGTCATGCTCGCGGACCAGGGAAGACAGCCCCTGGACCGGTTCACCCGTCACCGCGAGCGCGGCGGGCAGGGGCACACCGGGGAGATAGCGCGCGTTCTCGCGCTGCGCGGCCATGGCCGCCGCCTGCGCCGCATCACGCGCCCAGAGCGTGACCGCGTGCCGCGAAGCGGCACTCACGGCCAGCGCCGTGCCCCAGGCACCGGCGCCGATTACTATGATTTTCATAGCACGCAGTGCCCGATGCTGGCGGACTGCAGGCCCAAAGGGTCTGAAAACTTACTGGGTGACGATGCGCGGTGCATCGGCCTCGGCGGCGGCAGCGGCTTGCGCCTGCTGTTGTTCATGCATGGCCTGGAAGTTGATTTCGGCCAGATGCACGGGCGGAAAGCCAGCCCGGGTGATGATGTCGGACACATTGCCACGCAGGTACGGGTAAACGATCTGCGGGCAGGCGATGCCGATGATCTGGCCCATCTGGTCCTCGGGCAGGTTGCGGATCTCGAAGATGCCAGCCTGCTTGACCTCCACCAGGAACACCGTCTTGTCCTTGATCTTGGCCTGCACCGTGGCCGTCACGGCAATTTCATAAATGCCTTCGGCGGCGGGCACGGCGTCCACGCCCAGCTGGATGTCGACCACGGGCGCTTCCTGCTCCAGCAGGATTTGCGGGGAATTGGGCTGCTCCAGCGACGCTTCCTTGAGGTAAACACGTTGAATCTGGAACACGGGATCTTGCGCTTCGGCCATGGCACTCTTTCAGTTCAAAAAACGAAATTCGGAAAGACAAGGCCCGCCTGGAAATGCTCCCACGCGGGCCTGTCGCGATGCGGAGATTATCCGTTCAAAAGCGGCACCAGAGCGCCGCGGCTGTCCAGGGCCATCAGATCGTCGCAACCCCCGACATAGGTCTCGCCCACGAAAATCTGCGGCACGCTGCGCCGCCCGGTGATTTCCATCATCTTCAGGCGCTCTTCAGGCTGCATGTCGACACGGATCTCCTCGATCTGCTCGACCCCCCGGCCCTTGAGAATCTGCTTGGCGCGGATGCAGTAGGGGCAAACGGCCGTGGTGTACATCTTCACAGTCTGCATGGTGGAGTCCGGTTGGCCTCAGGCTTTTTCGAGCGGGAGATTGGCCTCTTTCCAGGTCTTGAGGCCGCCCTGCAGCACCTGGGCTTTTTCATAGCCCAGCTTCCTGGCCTGGGCCAGCACCCGGTTGGCCCGCGCGCCCGTCGCGCAGACCAGGATCACGGGCAGGCCCTTGTTCTTGACCACCTCGGGCAGACGCTGCTCGAACTGCCCCACCGGCACGTTCTTCGCGCCACCCACGTGGCCCGCCGCAAATTCCTCGGCCTCGCTCACGTCGACCACCACGGCCTTTTCACGGTTGATCAGCTGCACGGCGCCATTGGCCGTGAGGGTGCCGCCAGCCAGCCCGCCCGCGAGCAGGGGCCAGGCCAGCATCGTCCCGGAGGCCAGCGCCACCGCAATCAGCGTCCAGTTGTCCACAATGAATTTCACGTCAAACCTTTCCAGTGACCGAACGGCAAAAGCAGGGATTTTAGAATGCAGGGCTCATCCCTTCCTTTCAACCGGCCATTGCGCCCTGTTTTTGCGACCCTTCATGCACAAACTCGTCCTCATCCGCCACGGCGAATCCACCTGGAACCTCGAGAACCGCTTTACCGGCTGGACCGATGTGCCGCTGACCGACACCGGCATCGAACAGGCCAGAAGCGCGGGGCGGCTGCTGCGGGCCGAAGGGTATGAGTTCGACCAGGCCTACACCAGCGTGCTCAAGCGGGCCACCCACACCCTCTGGCATTGCCTGGACGAAATGGACCGCACCTGGCTGCCCGTGGTCAACAGCTGGCGCCTCAACGAGCGCCACTACGGGGCGCTGCAAGGGTTGAACAAGGCCGAAACCGCAAAGAAATTCGGTGACGATCAGGTGCTCGCCTGGCGCCGCAGCTACGACACGCCGCCGCCCGCGCTCGAGCCCACCGATCCACGCTGCGAGCGCGCGGACATCCGCTATGCGCACCTGGCACCCGGCCAGGTCCCGCTGACCGAATGCCTCAAAGACACCGTGGCGCGCGTGCTGCCTTTCTGGAACGAAGCCATCGCGCCGGCCATCCGGTCAGGCCAGCGCGTGGTGGTTGCCGCGCATGGCAATTCCATCCGCGCGCTGGTCAAGTACCTGGACGGCATTTCGGATGACGATATCGTCGGGCTCAACATTCCCAACGGCACGCCCCTGGTCTATGAGCTCGACGCCGATCTGCGTCCCCTGCGCCACGACTACCTGGGCGATGAACAGGCCGTGGCGAAGGCGGCCGCCGCCGTGGCCTCCCAAGGCCGGGGCTGAGACGCGGGACGCCCAGGGAAAAGCCCTGAGCCACCGGCGCATCAAGGCGTAAAGGCCGGGTAAATCCCGGTACTTTCCCTCAATTCCGCCCCCTCCTCTGGAACTGCGGGCCAACCTGGGCGTCTCACCGTCTGGGTCGGTGTATATTGAAGTCAAGAGGACTTAGTTTTATGAGCCACAAACTCAAGATAGCGGGTTGGATCACGGTCGGAGCGCTGGCGGGCGCCTTGACCACGGTGTCGCTGCAGACGGTCGCCCGCGGATCGCTGGCGCCACTGCCGCTGGAAGAGCTTCAGCAACTCGCCGCCGTGTTCGGCATGGTCAAGAGCGACTACGTCGAGCCCGTGGACGAGAAAAAGCTGATCTCGGACGCCATTTCGGGCATGGTGTCGAGCCTGGACCCGCACTCTCAGTACTTCGACAAAAAGTCCTTCAAGGAATTCCGCGAGGGCACCTCCGGCCGCTTCGTGGGCGTGGGCATCGAGATTTCGCAGGAAGACGGCCTGGTCAAGGTGGTTTCACCGATCGAAGGCTCGCCTGCCTTCCGGGCCGGCCTCAAGCCCAATGACCTGATCACCAAGATTGACGAGACCCTGGTCAAGGGCCTCTCGCTGACCGAAGCGGTCAAGCGCATGCGCGGCGAGGCCAACACCAAGGTCCTCCTCACCATCTACCGCAAGGACGAGAACCGCACCTTCCCGGTCACGATCACCCGCGAGGAAATCAAGACGCAATCCGTCAAGGCCAAGGTGATCGAACCCGGCTATGCGTGGATTCGCCTGAGCCAGTTCCAGGAGCGCACGGTGGAGGATTTCGCGCGCAAGCTCACCGACATCTACCAGAAGGAACCCCACCTCAAGGGCCTGGTGCTGGACCTGCGCAACGACCCCGGAGGCTTGCTGGACGCCGCCGTCGCGGTGTCCGCGGCGTTCCTGCCTGACAACGTGACCGTGGTCTCCACCAACGGCCAGCTCGCCGAAAGCAAGTTCACCTACAAGGCCTCGCCGGAGTTCTACCAGCGCGGCAACGGTGTCGATCCGCTCAAGCGCCTGCCGGCGGCCCTCAAGTCGGTGCCCCTGGTGGTTCTGGTCAATGAAGGCTCGGCATCGGCGAGTGAGATCGTGGCCGGGGCCCTTCAGGACCACAAGCGGGCGACCATTCTGGGCAGCCAGACCTTCGGCAAGGGCTCGGTCCAGACGGTTCGTCCGCTGGGCCCGGACACCGGCCTCAAGCTCACCACCGCCCGTTACTACACGCCCAGCGGCAAGTCGATCCAGGCCAAGGGCATCCTGCCGGACGTGATGGTTGATGAGACCGAGGAGGGCAACCTCTTCGCCGCGTTGCGCACCCGCGAGGCCGATCTCGAGAAGCACCTCAACAGCGGCCAGGGCGCCGAAGTCAAGGACGAGGCCCGTGAAAAGGCGCGCGAGGAAGCCCGCAAGAAGCTCGAGGAAGAAGCCCGCAAGGCCCCCCAGGAGCGCAAGATTCCCGAGTTCGGCGGTGACAAGGACTTTCAGCTGGCCCAGGCGCTGAACCAGCTCAAGGGCCGTCCGGTCCTGATCAGCAAGACCATGGTCGAGCGCAAGGAAGAAAAGAAGGAAAACTGATCTTCCACGCCCTGGCCAGGGCCGGATCCGCTGCGCGGATCCGGCCTTTTTCATTGCGGCCACAATCACCCCCATGACCGACGACCAACTGCTGCGCTACTCGCGCCATATCCTGCTGGACGAGATCGGAATCGAAGGCCAGCAGCGCATCCTGGAAGCGCGGGTGCTGGTGATCGGGGCCGGCGGGCTGGGCTCTCCCGTGGCGCTGTACCTGGGCAGCGCCGGGGTTGGCCACATCACGCTGGTGGACGATGACGAGGTGGACCTCACCAACCTGCAGCGCCAGGTCGCCCATGACATGTCCCGGCTCGGTGAACCCAAGGCCGGCTCGGCCAGGGCGGCGATTGCCGCCATCAACCCCGACGTGGTGGTCGACGCGGTGGTGGCGCGTGCCGACGCCGCACTGCTGGATGACCTGCTCCCCGGGGTCGATCTGGTGCTGGACTGCAGCGACAATTTTTTGACCCGCCAACGGGTCAATGCGGCCTGCGTGGCTCACCGCAAGCCCCTGGTGTCGGGTGCCGCCATCCGGTTCGACGGCCAGGTGTCGGTCTACGACCCCCGCGACCCGCTTTCTCCGTGCTATGCCTGCGTTTTTCCCGCGGATGCCTCTTTCGAGGAAACCCGCTGCGCAACCCTGGGCGTGTTCGCGCCACTGGTGGGCATCATGGGCGCGATCCAGGCCGCCGAGGCGCTCAAGCTGCTGGTGGGCACCGGGGAACCGCTGGCAGGCCGCCTGCTCATGCTCGACGGCCGCAGCATGGCATTCAGCGAAGTGCGCGTGCCGCGCCAGCCAGGCTGCCCGGTCTGCGGCCACGGCGGCGCCTGAGCCCCTAGCGCGTGCGGTGCGAGATGGCAGGTGTCGCCGCCCGGTTGAGCACATTCAGGCAATTGACATCCTTGCCCGGCCCGGTTTCCAGCGTGGCGGCAAGCGCCAGCAGGGGATTGATGGCGGCCAGTGCCACCGCGGCGCCGGCACGTCCCGCGAGCGCGGCCTTGTCCGGCCCTGCCGTGGGCGCCGCGAAGCTCCCCTGGATTTTCAGTGGAGAGCGCAGGCTCAGGATGCTCGCGTCCTTGGGCTGGGGGCGCAGGACGAGGTTCAGGGTTTCGTCCGCGAAGCTGATCTGTCCGGTGCCCTGGACCACGGTGTCAACCGTGTCGAGCACCAGGGCGCGGCTGCTCATCACGCCCTGGCGAACATCGAATGCAGCCGCCGCACAGCGCAACCTGACATTGCGGTCACCACCCACCAGGAACTTGATGATCTCGCCACCATCAAGCCCCACGAATTCGAGCAGCAGGTTGCTGATCTCGCCCTCACCCATCAGCATCGCCACGTTGCCCGACGAGGTGGCCAGCATCCGCGCCACGTTGTTGCCGTCGCCCGCCAGGTCAATCCGGCCATTGAACTGTCCCAGGCTGCTGCGGGTGGATTCCACCGCGGGAAACAACTGGTTCAGGTGCAGCCCCTCCATTTCCAGATTGACCACCACCTTGGCCGGGCTGGTGGCGCCGTTGATCCGCAATCGCCCGGCGACGCCGCCCCCCGCAATGCCGATCTGCAGCGGATCCAGTTCCAGAACACCGTCGCGAAGATGCACATGAAGGTCCGCGCGTTGCAGCGGCAGCGCATGGGCGTGGGTGATGTCAAGCGCCCGGTACCGGACGTCGGCGTTCATCGCCTTCAAACGCTCCAGGTCCAGCGTGGCCACCGGCAGCACCCGGCCCTGGGGACGGGCGGGCGCCGACCGGTCAGGCGTGGCGCCCTCGGTGGGGGGTGGCGCCGGCAGGGGCGCTGCCGCGCTGCGGGGCTGCACAGGCAGGCCCACCAAGGGTGCGAGATCGTCAAAGTCCAGCCTGGCTGAGCGAAGTGAGCCCGTCAGCAAGGGCACAGTCGCCGACAGGTCGTAGCTCAGCTCGCCCGAAAGGTCCGACCGGCCCAGACTGCCGCGCACGTCCCCGACGCTCCAGGTATCGCCCTGCCGGCTCAGCCGGCCACGCACGGCGTAGCGCGGTGTCTCGGGCAACACGACGCCCACGAGCCGGTACAGATCGGCCAGGCTGGCACCCTGCAGTTCAAAGGCGGCATCAAGGCCATCGGCGCTCACCAGGCTGGCGATCGTGCCCGTCGCACGCAGGCTGGTGGACCCGGCCGTCGCGTTGACCTGCACCGGGAAGGGCTGGTTCAGCGGCGCCTCCAGCGCCAGAACGCTGCCGGTGCGCCCGGTGGCCGCCACCGCCTGGCCCTTCCAATGCCCCTTGGCCTGAAAGTGAAACGGCAGTGTCGAGTCAGGCTCCTGCGCCTCGAACGCGGCCCGGATGTCGGCGCCCTGCTCGGCAGCCACATAGTGCAGGGTGCCGCCGTCGATGGTGAGCGAGCCGATCCTGGGCACGTTGCCGGGGTCAGAGGTCTCTCGCCCCAGCGCCCAGGTGCGCCGGCCGTCGGCCTCGATCTGCAGCCCGAGTTCGGGTTGATGCAGCACCAGCGAGGGCAACTCCAGCCGCCCGGCCAGCAATGGCAGCAGCCTGAGTTCGAATTCAGCCGATTCGGCACGGATCAGGAAGCGGTCGCTGGCCCAGGCAGGGTTGGCAAAGACCACCCCATCCATCCTCACATGGGTTGTCCAGCCCGGACGCACCTCAAGCCGTCGCACGATCTCGAAATGGCGGCCCGTGCGCTCACTGACGAAATGATTGAGAGGGCCGCGCATCCAGTCCCAGGGAAGCAGCCAGATCGCGAGGACGAACAAGGCCAGGCCAGCCGCCACGATGCCCAGGCCCCGTGCCCACCACCGGCCTGGCCCACCGCGCGAGCGCAGCGGTTCGGGGGGCGATCCTTCGGTCACCGGCCCGCCGCTTCAGCGCCGCGGGTGGGTTCGGGCAGCAACAGACCCGACGCCGACACCACCTGCGTCGCCGCACTGGCGAGCAACAGGTCAGCCCGCGCGGGTTCGCCGAACGCCACCGCAGCCGCCGATGCCAGCGTGGCGGCAACCATCAGGATGGAATTGAGAAACGGCTTCATCACAATGTCCCCGAGGACAAGAACTTGCCCTCCGAGACTGAGTCTCGCGCCGGGACCCGGTCCGGGCCATCAGCGGCCTACGGCAGCCACCGTCAGCCTGCACCTACAGCACGGCGAGCCACGACGTAAAGCCGGGCAACTGTAGGCAACGTCCTACGCGGAGGCGACGAACCGACTGGCACAATTTCGCAAGCAAAAACGATACATTGCGATACAGATGTCAGCTTTTCCCCACGCAGCAGTGCGGCCTTGCGCCCACCTTCAACATGTCCCCTCGTCCTGCGGCTCGAGCAACAACCCATGCCGCAACTGAGAACCTATATCGTTGAGGACAATGCGACCATTCGCGAGAACCTGATTGGTACGCTCGAAGAGCTGACATGCATCAAGGCGGTGGGTTTCTCGGAAACGGAAGACGAGGGGCGCGAATGGCTGACCCGCAGTGGCCAGCCCTGGGAACTGGCCATCGTGGACCTCTTCTTGAAGCAGGGCAGCGGGCTGGGTGTGCTGGAAGCCTGCCGCTCGCGCCAGCCGGGCCAGAAACTGGTGGTGCTGAGCAACTACGCCACTGCCGACATGCGCAAGCGATGCGCGCAACTTGGCGCCGACGCGGTCTTTGACAAATCCAACGAGATCGATGCGCTGGTCGATTACTGCATCGACCAGTGCCGCGTCGCGGATTAATCGATCAGCTTGTTCTTGAGCGCGTAATACGTGAGGTCACTGTTCGATGCCAGGCTCATTTTTTCCATCAGGCGCGTGCGATAGGTGCTGACCGTCTTGACGCTCAACGAAAGCGATTTGGCAATGTCGCCAGCCGTTTCTCCCTTGGCCAGCTTCAGGAAGACCTGGAACTCGCGCTCCGACAGATGCTCGTGAGGCGCCCCCCCCTCCTTGCGGTTCAGCTGCTGGGCCAGCAGCTCGGCCACCGATGGGGAGATGTAGCGGCGACCCAGCGAGATCGTGCGGATCGCGTTGACGATTTCCATGGGATCGCATTCCTTGTTGAGGTAGCCGCTCGCGCCCTGACGGATCAGGTTCATTGCATAGTGCTCCTCGGGATAACCGCTGAGGATCAGGATGCCGACGTCCGGCGCCTTGGCCCGGATCATGCCCAGTGCGTCGATGCCGCTTTGCCCTGGCATGGACAGGTCCATGACCAGCACGTCGAGCTCCGTAGTGCGGACGAGGTCGATCGCTTCACGGCCGCTCGCGGCTTCGCCCACGACACGCAGATCCACCTGCTCGGAGAAAAACTGCTTGAGTCCGGTCCGCACAATGGCGTGGTCATCCACAATTCCGACTTTGATCATGTCTTTTCGTTTCCGTGGTTTGCTTCGCGGCGGGATGCCGGCATGTCGGCGGCCCTGAGACCGGCCAACCCGAGTTGTCCATGATTCTATTCACAGTACCGTTCCTGCGGAGGGCCTCATGTCCTGGTTTTCCTTGAAGAGGCCCCTGACGCTGCCCAAGATGGCCATCAGCCTGCCCCTGGCGCTGCTGGCCACCTGCATCCTGCTCGTCATCAACGAGACCGGCTATGACCAGTCAACCCAGGCCCTGAACGCGATCTCCAGGGCCTCGGACGCGCGCAGCTCGCTCAACAAGCTGCTGCAGCACATGCTGGACGCCGAGACCGGGCAGCGCGGCTATCTGCTCACCGGTGATCCGCGGTACCTCGAGCCCTACAACGTCGCGCTGGGCGACATCGGCCAGACCATGGACGAATTGCGCGAGTTCTACACACCGGTTCCCGAGGAACTTGCCCGGATGGCCCAGTTGGGTCGCAATGTGCAGCGCAAGCTCGCCGAGATGGACCTGAGCGTTCGCATGCGCAAGCAGGGCAATGAGGACGCGTGGAAGTTCGTGCTCATGACCGACGTCGGCAAGGAGCACATGGACGCGATCCGCGGCGAAGCCACCCACCTGATCGACTCGACGGCGCAACGCATGGAGGTGGGCCAGGCGCAGGTGATCCGGTCGTTGAAGCTGTCACGCATCGGCATCGCGGCGGTGGCGGCGGCCGGCCTGCTCGCGTTCTACCTGTACCTGCGCCAGACCAATGCGCTCAAACTTGCGGACGAGCACAGCAAGGAAGCCCTGCAAAAGGAGCGCGACCTGCTGGAGTTGCAGGTCCGCGAACGCACCGCGAGTCTGGCGGAGCTCGCCACCCACCTGCAGCAGGTGCGCGAACAGGAACGCGGCCACCTGGCCCGTGAATTGCACGATGAACTGGGTGCGCTGCTCACGGCCGCCAAGCTGGATGTGGCGCGCATCAAGTCCAAGCTGACGAGCAGCACCGGCTCGGCCGACCTGCTGGAGCGCCTGCAGCATCTGACTGAAACGCTGAACCGGGGGATCGCCCTGAAGCGCCGCATCATCGAGGACCTGCGACCATCGTCGCTCACCAATCTGGGCCTGCACGCCTCGCTCGAAATCCTCTCACGCGAATTTGCCGAGCGCTCGGGCATGGAAGTGGCCACCGCGCTCGAGGAGGTGACGCTGGACGAATCGGCGCAGCTGACTGTCTACCGTCTGGTGCAGGAATCGCTCACCAACATCGGCAAATACGCGCAGGCGAACCAGGTCGAGATCAGCCTGCGTCGCTACGAAAGCCACATCGAGATCAGCATCAGCGACAACGGCCAGGGTTTCGACCCCAAGCTGGTCAAGGCCTCCACCCACGGGCTGGCCGGCATGCGCCATCGCGTGGAGGCTGCGGGCGGCCGGCTGTCCGTCCAGTCAGCTCCGGGCGGAGGCACGCGCATCACGGGCGTGCTGCCCATCACCAGCTTCGCCAGGAGCGGCGGCGCCTGAGCGTTCCGGCATGCGGCCCTGCCCGGCGCGGGTGGGCCTCTTCCTACAGGGCGGCCTCGTGCATGCCGACAAGGGCACAGGCCCCCTGCTGATCAACAACGCCGCCCCGACTCCTTAACCTAGCAGCAGGCGAATCGGCAGACGTTTCGCCAGACAACCCCGGGAGTTCCGCCCCGCAAGGAGATTCACATGCTGCACTATTCCGTTGTGTTCCTGGTGATTGCCCTCATCGCCGCCGTGTTTGGCTTTGGCGGCATCGCCGCCGGCGCGGTGGAGATCGCCAAGATCCTGTTCTTCATCTTCGCCATCATGGCCGTGGTCAGTTTCGTCATCAGTCTCGTGCGACGGGGATAGCCCGGCATCGACACGGCCAGAAGGCTCCCCGCCCATGGCTTTCCCCCAACCCAGCAAGGAACCGACATGCCCTCCACCAACACCACCGCCAGCAAGACAAACCACGACACGGCCGCCGATGCACGCCGGCTGTCAGGCGAGGTAATGCAGACCGCTGAAGAAGCCGTCGGCAACACACGCGCCTTCGCCAATCACCAGATGGACAAGGCCGCCGAAGGCGTGCGCGACCTGCGCAGTCACATCGAACCGGCCATCGAGCACATCGCTTCGCGTGCCCAGCAATTGGCCAGCCGCGGCGCCAACGCCGCGTCCGATGCCTCCGCCAAGGTCCAGAAGCAGCTCAACCACTACGCAGAGGCCACGGGCCGCTATGTGGCGGATCAGCCCGTCAAGTCGGTGCTGATCGCCGCTGCGGCCGGCGCCGCGCTGGCAGCGCTGCTCATGGCCGCGCGCAACAACCGCCACAACCGCTGCTGATTCCCTGGCCGCACGTCCGCTCAACGTCCTCATGATCCACCCGTTGTTCTCCCTGTTCATCAACCGTCCTGACCTGGTGGTTGAGCATGCCGCGGCCTATGCCGCGCTGGTCCGGCAGGAGGCTTCCACGGCCGGCGCCGAGGTTGCGCGCCGGGCCATCGCCTGGGGGATCACGGCTCTGTGCTTCTCGGTCTTCGGCGTACTGGCTGGCACGGCGCTCATGCTCGGCACCCTGATGTCCCAGTTTCACTGGGTGCTGCTGGCCGTGCCCGTGGTCAGTCTCGCGCTGGCCCTGGTGGCCCTGCGCCAGGCGCGGCGGCCGCTTTCGGCGGACCACTTCAATGAACTCAAATCACAGCTGGACGCCGACGCAGCGACCCTGCGCCAGGCTGGAGGACAGGCATGACGCCCGCCCAGAGCCTGGCAGCCAGCCGCGAAGCCATCGCGCGCCAGTTGCGCGGCGAGCGTCCAGGTCCACCACATCGGCCTTCGCAGGCCGGTCAGGTGCCCGACGAGGAGGCGTCCACCCATGGCGCTCCGTCACGTGGCGGCTGGTGGCGACTGGCCCGACGCACACTCTCCATCTGGTGGCGCCATCATCCGGCCCATGCCGCAGCACAGGTCGCACGCCCTGCACTGCAAGCCTATGCGCAGGACAAGCCCCTGCAGTTGATCGGCGTCGCCGCCAGTGTCGGGGCAGCCGCCGTGGTCCTTCGGCCCTGGCGCCTGATCTCGCTGGGTGCCCTGGTGGCCGCCACACTCAAGACATCCGACCTCAGCACCCTGCTGATCTCGCTGTTTTCCCAGGACGCCCCCCCTTCCGCGGTTGACCGCACACCATGAGCAACGCGCCCCGATTCAGCGGCCCCCTCATGCCCGACCACTCACCCATCCCCGGGCCAGGACGCGCGGTGCCGCGCCCTGGCCTTGATTGAAGCAGCACCATCCATCAACCCGAAGGAGAAGAACATGAAATCCAGCCAATACATTCGCGCCATGGCATTTGCAGCCCTTGCCGGCATCACCATCGTCGGAACCGGCTGCGCCGTGGTCCGTGGCCAGGAAACCACCGGCGCCTACGTCGATGACGCGGCCATCACCACGGCGGTGAAGGCCAAGTTCGCCAAGGACAAGACGGTCGCAGCCACCTCCATCAGCGTGGAAACACTCAACGGCACGGTGGCTCTTTCGGGCTTCGCCAAGTCCGCCGCCGAGAAGTCGCAGGCCGAGTACATCGCGCGCAACACCAAGGGCGTGCGTGAAGTGCGCAACAACATCGAAGTGCGCCCCTGATCCTGCAGGGTGAGGATCTTTCTTTGTGACCATTGCGGGCAGCCCGTTTTCTTTGAAAACGTGGCCTGCCTGCATTGCGGCTGCGCGCTTGCCTTTCTGCCGGACCGGCTGGCGCTCGCGGCCATTGAACCGGCTGCCGGCGAGGAGCCAGGTCTGTGGCGGGTACCTGGCGAGGACGCAGCTCCTGGCGCGACCGGGAGCCGCTACCGCCTGTGCCACAACCACGCCGCGCTGCAGGCCTGCAACTTTGCCGTCAACGCCACGGACACGAACAGCCTGTGCGTGTCCTGTCGGCTCACACGCGTGTTGCCGGACCTGTCCGTGCCGGCGAACCATGAGCGCTGGTACCGCATCGAAGTCGCCAAGCGACGCCTCTACTACACGCTGGCGCGGCTCGGGCTGGTGTCCCCCTCTGCCGACTCACCTGGCATGGAGGGCCCGGTCTTCGAATTTCTAGCGGACCAGCCCGGCGCCGCACCGGTGCTCACCGGCCACTACCATGGCGTGATCACCCTCAATGTGGCAGAGGCCGACGATGACGAGCGCGCGCGCCGACGGGTGGCGCTGCACGAGCCCTACCGCACCCTGCTGGGTCACCTGCGCCACGAGTCCGGTCACTACTACTGGGACCGGCTGGTGCTGGCCGGTGGCCAGGTGCCCGCATTCCGGGATATCTTCGGCGACGAGTCGCTTGATTACGCGCAGGCCCTGCGTGACCACTATGCGGGCGGCCAGACGCTGCAGTGGCAGCATCACCATGTGAGTGCCTATGCCACCTCTCACCCCTGGGAGGACTGGGCCGAAACCTGGGCCCACTACCTGCACATGGTGGACCTGCTGGAAACAGCGGCGTCCTACGGCGTGCAGGTCGCTGTTCCCGGTTCCGGCAATGATGCACCTGCCTGCGTGAGCAACCCCTTCGGCGCGGGGCTGCCGGACTTCGACCAACTGGTGTCGCAGTGGATTCCGGTGACCTTGCTGCTCAACAGCCTGAACCGCAGCCTGGGGCAGAACGACGCCTACCCCTTCGCGCTGAGCCCCGGCGCGCTGGACAAGCTGCGATTTGTCCATGACCTGATCGGGACGGTGCGCAGCAGCCCTGCGCAGGCATGAAAAAAGGCAGGCCCCAAGGCCTGCCTGATCTTCGGCTGCGCGCCCGACTCAGCTTGACTGGACCGTGAGCTGGTTGTCCACCGACTGCACGCCCTTGACGGCCTTGGCAATCTCGGTCGCGCGGTCCCGCGCATTGGCGGTGGGCGCAGGGCCCTTGAGCGTCACCTTGCCATCGCGGGTGTCCACGTTGATCTTGATGGCGCTGAGCGTCGCGTCCTTGGCCAGACCGGCATTGACTTCGGCCGTGATGGTCGCGTCATCCAGCTTCTCGGCAATTTTGTCGCCGGTGTCCTTCACGGCGGCCTGGGCATCCTGGGCGGCATCCTTGATCGCCGTGCCCGCGGAGGACATGCCCTGCTTGACATCCGTCGTGGTGTCCCGGGCCATCTGTTCGGTCTTGTTCACCGATGAGTCGAGCTTCTGGCCCACGGTCTCATCGTCCACCTTCTTGCCGCAGGCGCCGAGCGCGAGGGCAACGGCCACGGCAGAGGCGGCCAGCAAGGGTTTGCTCAATTGGGGTTTCATGGTGTTTCCTTTCTTCAGTCAAATCCGGTCAACGGTGCGCTGAGCGGTGTCCTTGACGGACTGCTTGGCGTCGCCATAGGTCGCCTGCACCTTGCCCGCGGCCTGATCGACCTGGCCTTCGGCCTTCAGCCTGTCACTTTTCACGACCTTGCCGGCCACTTCCTTGACCTTACCCTTGGCCTGGTCGATGCGGCCTTCAATCTGATCCTTGTTCATTCAGTTCCCTTTCCGGTTGGTTGATGGAGGGACCGCTCGGCAGCGGCCTGTCACGGTTCCACTCTAGGCTGCCTGGACAGGCCAGGGCGTCAGCCGGCGCCGATGCTGCTGTAGGACAGCGCGGAGTTACCTGTGGTCACGCGCCGCATCCCGCAGGATGCGGTCCAGCCGGTCGGCCAGCTGTTCGGTGCTGAGCTTCTCGCGAAAGCGCTCCACCATCAGCGGCAGGCTCATGGGGCTGGGGTGCCTGATCCCGACAAAATCAAGACGCCGCGCCGCCATCCGCTGCAGCGTTGCCGTGAGCCTTGTGATGTCCAGCTCCTGGCTCAACACCTCCCGCTGCGCCTGCGTGAGCAACAGGTTGTCTGGATCGTGCTTGCGGAACACTTCGAAGAACAGGCTGCTGGACGCCTGCACCTGCCTCAGGCTTTTGGGCGCGCCCGGAAAGCCGCCAAACACCAGCCCGGCGATCCGTGCGATCTCGCGGAAACGGCGCTGCGCGAGTTCCGAGGAGTTGAGCGACGCGAGCACGTCGGCCAGCAGGTCAGTGGTGTCCAGCAAGCGGGCGTCGAGCACGTCCGCCGGATCCAGCGGCGCCGCGGCCAGCAGTTCGAAGCCGTAGTCGTTGACCGACAGGCTGAAGGTGTTGGGCTGCTCCCGCGACAGGCGCCAGGCCAGCAGGCTGGCCAGGCCCATATGCACCAGCCGCCCCGCAAAAGGGTAGAAAAAGAGGTGCCAGCCCTCGCGTGATTCGAAATGCTCCACGAGCAGGGTGGTGGGCGTGGGCAGGCGCGACATCGCCATCTGGGTCTGCAGCAGGGGGCGCGCGGCCTCCAGCTCGGGTTCGCTGAAGTCGCCCTGCGCCACCTGCTGCATCAGCGCCAGAACCGCCTCGCCCATCTCGGTGGACAGGGGCATCCTGCTGCCGCTCCAGACCGGGACAATGCCCCGGGCCCGGGTGGCGCGCCTGACATAGGCCGCCATGTCCTGGACCCGGATGAACTCCAGCAGCCGTCCGGCGAAGAAAAAGCAGTCGCCCTTGCGCAGGCGGGCGATAAAGCCCTCCTCCATGGTCCCGATCCTGCCGCCGTTGAGGTATTTCACCTGGACCGAGGCATCGCTCACGATGGTGCCAATCGACAGCCGGTGGCGCCGCGCAAGGGCCCGGTCAGGCACCCGGTACACCCCGTCGCCGTCGGGCTGGATGCGGTGGTAGTCCGGGTAGGCGGTGAGGCTGCTGCCCCCGCGCTCACAGAACGCCAGCGCCCAGTCGAACTCCTCGCGCGTGAGCGCCCGGTAGGCCCAGGCCTCCCGCACCTCGGCATACAGCGCGTCGGGCTCAAAGCCGCCGCCCAGCGCCACCGTGACAAGGTGCTGCACCAGCACGTCCAGCGGCTTGTCGGGCGACTCGCGCTTTTCAATCTGCCCGGCCTGCGCCGCGCGGCGCGCCGCCGCGGCCTCGACCAGCTCCATGGTGTGGGTCGGCACCAGTGTGACGCGGCTGGCGCGGCCCGGCGCGTGGCCACTGCGCCCCGCGCGCTGCAACAGGCGCGCCACGCCCTTGGCCGAACCGATCTGCAGCACCCGCTCCACCGGCAGGAAATCCACGCCCAGGTCCAGCGACGACGTCGCCACCACCGCGCGCAGGGTCCCGGCCTTCAGGCCCTGCTCCACCCATTCGCGCACCGACCTGTCCAGGCTGCCATGGTGCAAGGCAATCTGGCCCGCCCATTCGGGCCGGCGCTCCAGCAGCAGCTGGTACCAGATCTCGGCCTGCGAGCGCACGTTGGTGAAGACCAGCGTGGTGCCGGACTTCTCGATCTCGGCCACTACCGCATCCTGCATGCGCGAACCCAGATGGCCGGCCCAGGAGTAACTGCCGGGGTCCGCCGGGATCAGGGTGTCGATGACCAGAGCCTTGTCGATCTTCCCGCGCACCAGTTTTGGTGGCGAATCGGGCTGGAGTCCGCACAGGGCGTGCATGGCCTGCTCTGAATTTCCTAGCGTGGCGCTCAGGCCCCAGGTCACCAGCGCGGGGTTGAAACGGCGCAGGCGGGCCAGCGCAAGCTGCACCTGCACCCCGCGCTTGCTGCCCAGCAACTCATGCCATTCATCGCAGACCACATAGGCCACGCCGCTCAGGTCCTGGGGCGCCGATTCGCGGCTGAGCAGCAGGCTCAGCGACTCGGGCGTGGTCACCAGCACGGTGGGCAGGCGCCGGTCCTGCCGAGCACGTTCAGCCGTGGGGGTGTCGCCGGTGCGCGCGCCCACGGTCCAGCCCGGTGCCAGGTCCCGCAGCGGCGCAGCCAACGCCTGCGTGGTGTCGGCCGCCAGCGCACGCATGGGCGTGAGCCAGAGCAGGCGTAGCGGCTCGGCCCGGGCCCGCAGCGGGTGGCGCTGCAACAGTGGGTCCAGCATGCCCAGCCACACCGCGTAGGTCTTGCCCGCGCCGGTGGTGGCATGCAGCAAGCCGCTGCGGCCCTGGGCGATGGCCCGCCAGACCTCGCGCTGGAACGGGAAGGCTCGCCAGCCCCGGCCCGCCAGCCAGGCTGCCGCAGCGCTCATGCGGCCTTGCGGGGGAAACGGCCACCGCGCCGCCGGTCCGCCCGGGGCAGGGCCGACGCGCCCGACACCATGGCCTCGGCGCGCCGGTGCATGGTGTCCAGCATGCGGTCCAGCAGCGCGATCTCGTCGGGCGACAGGTCCTGCATGAGGCCGCGGTTGAGGTCGCACACCAGCGGGAACATGGCTTCATACAGGCCGCGCCCTTCGGCGGTCAGCGTGAGCAGCGCCTGGCGCCGGTCGCTGGGCCGGGACTGGCGCGCGACCAGCCCCTTGGCCACCAGCGAGGTCACGGCCTTGGAAGTGCGGGCCCGGTCCAGCTGGGCACGCCCGGCCAGTTCGGACGACAGCTGCCCCTCGGCCGGGGCCAGCAGGGCCATCAGGGCCCATTCCCGGCGGGTGATGCCGAAGCGGCCCTCGCACAGCCGGATCACCAGGCTGCCGGCCAGGCCCACCATGCGGTTGGTCCGGTACAGCAGCAGGTCGTGCAGCGATTCAGGCTGGCTCAGGCGGTTGGGCTCAGGCATCAGGGTTAACGAGGGCAATGGTTGATTTGATCAATCAATTGTCAGGCGTCTACAGTTGTCCGGCAATCTGGCTGCACCCTACAACGGAGACACTCATGACACACTCCCTGCGCCGCCTCGGCGTCACCCTGTTTGCCGCGCTCGCGACCCTGGCCGCTCAGGCGCAGGACAAACCACCGCTCAAGATCTTCGTGGGCTTCCCGCCCGGGGGCTCGGCCGACGTGCTGGCCCGCCTGATCGGCGACGCCATGCACAACGATTTCAGCCAGGTCATCGTGGAGAACAAGCCCGGCGCGGGCGGGCGCATCGCCCTGGCGGCGGTCAAGGCCGCCAAGGCCGACGGGCAGAGCGTGATCATCCTGCCCAGCGGGCCGATGGTGCTGTTCCCGCATGTCTACAAGAAGCTGGACTACGACCCGGTCAAGGACTTCACGCCCATCTCGCAGATTGCGCGCTTCCAGTTCGGCGTGGTGTCGGGGCCCGCGAGCAACGTCAAGACCGTGGCCGAAATGATTGCCAAGGCCAAGGCCGACCCCAAGAGCAACACCTACGGCTCCCCGGGCCTGGGCACGCTGCCTCACTTCATGGGCGTGTTGCTGGAGCAAAGCAGCGGCGTGCCGTTCACCCACATCCCCTTTCAGGGCGGCGCGCCGGCCAACACGGCCCTGGTGGGCGGGCACATTGGCTACAAGTTCGATGTGGTGTCCGAGACGGCCGAACTGCACCGCAACGGCAAGGTCCGCATCATTGCCGTGACCGGCCCCGCGCGCGACCCGCAGGTGCCCGAGGTGCCCACGCTCAAGGAGTCAGGCATCGACATGGAGGCCGTGGCCTGGTTCGCCATGTATGGCCCGGCCGGCCTGAGCCCTGAAGTCACCGCCCGCCTGCAGAAGGCCGTGCAGCGCGCCGTGCAGGCCCCGGGCATGAAGGAGCGCCTGCTCAAGCTGGGCTACGAGCCCATCGGCTCGACCTCGGCCGAGCTGGCCGCCGCGCAGCGCGCCGACCTCGCGCGCTGGGAAAAGCCCATCAAGGCCACGGGCGTGAGCCTGGACTGACCCGGGAGACCGCGACATGCCCTTCCTGCCCCGCCGCCGCGGCCTGCTCGCCGCCACCCTGGCCCTGACCACCCTGCAGACCACGGCCCTGTCCGCCCTGGCCCAGACGCCCTCCCCGGTCTGGCCCACCAAGCCCGTCAAAATCCTGGTGGGCTCGCCCCCGGGCGGCCCCTCCGACATCACGGCCCGGCTGTTCGCCGACGCGCTGTCCAAGCGCACCGGCAAGCCCGCCGTGGTCGAGAACCGCCCCGGTGCCGGCAACAACCTGGCGGCCGGCCTGGCGGCCAAGGCCGAGCCCGATGGCCACACGCTGGTCCTCAGCCCCGACACCGTGCTCACCGTGAACCCGCTGGTGTACGGCACCTCGGGCGGCTTTGACGGACGCACCGACCTGGTGACGGTGTCCATCGTGAACAGCTTCAGCCAGATGCTGGTGTGCAACCCGGCATTTGGCGTGAAGACGGCCGCCGAACTGGTCGCCAAGGCCAAGGCCAGCCGCGCCACCTATGCCTCCGGCGGACCGGGCGTGCCCGGGCACCTGGCCGCCGAGATGTTCCTGCAGAGCACGGGCGCCAGGATGGAGCATGTGCCCTACCGCGGCCCCGCGCCGGCGACGCTCGCCGTGCTGTCGGGCGAGGTGGACTGCGGCTTCCTGGCCACGCCCACGGTGGTGCAGCACGTGAAGGCCGGCAAGCTCAGCGCGCTGGCCGTGTCGGCCGGCACACCGTCGGCCCTGGCGCCCGAGGTGCCCACGCTGGCCAAGGCGCTGAACCAGCCGGGCCTGGACGTGAGCTTCCGGCTCATCATGCAGGTGGCCCGGGGCACCCCCGCACCCGTGCTGGCCGCCATCGAGCAGTCGATCATGGACATCATGAGGGACCCCGACGTGCGCACCCGGCTGCTGGCCGTCGACCTGACGGCCCAGGGCAGTAGCATGGCCCAGGCCCAGCAGGTCCTGCAGGCCGAGATGGCGCGCTGGGAGCCCCTGGTCAAGCGGCTCGACCTGAAAGCCAACTAGCGCCACCCCAGGCACCGCGACGCCACCGGACCATCCTTCACCCCCCCATGACCCGACCCAACATCGTTTTCATCGTGGCCGACGACCTCGGCTTCGCCGACCTGGGCTGCTACGGCGGCCGGGTGCCGGTGTCGCCGGTGCTGGACCAGCTGGCGGCGCGCGGCATCAAGTTCACGCAAGGCTATGCCAACTCGCCCGTGTGTTCGCCCACGCGCTTCGCGCTCATGACCGCGCGCTACCAGTACCGCCTGCGCGGCGCGGCCGAGGAGCCGATCAACAGCAAAAGCCGCGGCAGCACCACGCTGGGCCTGCCGCCCGGGCACCCCACCCTGCCCTCGCTGCTCAAGGCCAGCGGCTACCGCACAGCGCTGGTCGGCAAGTGGCACATGGGCTACCCGCCCAGCTTTGGCCCGCTGCGCTCGGGCTATGAGGAGTTCTTCGGCCCCATGTCGGGCGGGGTGGACTACTTCACCCACTGCTCCTCCAACGGCGCCCATGACCTGTGGTTTGGCGAAGAGGAAAAGCAGGAGCAAGGCTACCTCACCGACCTGCTCTCGCACCGCGCCGTGGACTACGTGAACCGCGTGGCGCCGGGTGCCCGGGAGGGCACGCCCTTCTTCCTGAGCCTGCACTACACGGCGCCACACTGGCCCTGGGAGACACGCGACGACGAAGCCCTGGCGCAGGAGGTGAAGAACAACCTGTTCCACCTGCACGGCGGCAACATCCACACCTACCGCCGCATGATCCAGCACATGGACGAGGGCATTGGCTGGGTGATGGACGCCTTGAGGCAGCACGGCCTGGCCGACAACACGCTGGTGGTGTTCACCAGTGACAACGGCGGCGAGCGCTTCAGCGACAACTGGCCTCTGGTGGGCGGCAAGATGGACCTGACCGAAGGCGGCATCCGCGTGCCCTGGATCGCGCACTGGCCGGCCGCGATCGCGCCCGGCGGTGAAAGCCCGCAACTGTGCATGACCATGGACTGGTCTACGACGATGCTGGATGCCGCAGGCGTGGCACCCCACCCCGACTACCCGCTGGACGGGGTTTCCCTGATGCCCGTGCTCGGCGATCCGGCGCATCAGTTCAACCGCCCGCTGCACTGGCGCATGAACCACCGTGGCCAGCGCGCGCTGCGCGAGGGGCCCTGGAAGTACCTGCGCGTGGACGGCCACGATTACCTGTTCGACCTGTCGGCCGACGAGCGCGAGCGCGCCAACCTGGCGGCCCACCAGCCCGAGCGGCTGGACGCGATGCGCGCGCACTGGGAAGCCTGGAACGACACCATGCCCGCGATACCGGCCGATGCCACGGTCAGCCTGGGCTATTCGGTCAAGGACATGCCCCAGCGTTAAGCTCGGCGGATGAGCGACCTCTCCCGCTGGTTCCCCTTTCTCAAGTGGCCTCGCCCTGGCGCCGCGCTGCTGCGCGGCGAGGTCGGCGCCAGCCTGACCGTGGCGGTGGTGATGATCCCGCAGTCGGTGGCCTACGCCGCGCTTGCGGGCATGCCGCTGGTCACCGGGCTGTACGCCACCTTCCTGCCGATGCTGGTGGCCGTGATGTTCAGCAGCTCCACGCGGCTGTCGGTCGGGCCCTCGGCGCTGTCCAGCGTGCTGGTGGGCGCCTCGCTGATCGGGCTGGCCACGCCGGCCAGCGCGCAGTGGGTGTCGCTGGCGGTCTGGCTGGCGCTGATGGCGGGGTTCATCCAGTTCGCGCTGGGCGCCACCGGCGCGTCGTGGGTGCTCAACCTGGTCACCTCGCCGGTGCTCACGGGCTTCAGCCAGGCAGCGGCACTGCTCATCATCGCCTCGCAGGTGCCGGCCCTGATCGGCCTGCAGGGGCCGCTGGCCAGCCTGTGGAGCGCGCCACACTTTGACCTGGCGGCCCTGGCCTTTGGCCTGGGCAGCCTCGGGCTGTTCGTGGCCGGCAAGCGCTGGGCGCCGCGCCTGCCCACCGTGCTCGTGGTGGTGGCTGCAGCGGCCGCGCTGAGCCATTGGAGCGGCTACTCGCTCACGGGCGCGGTCATCGGCGCCTTGCCGGTGGGCCTGCCGGTTCCCTACTGGCCGGGCTGGCCGGGCTGGGAGACCCTGGGCACGCTGGTGGTGCCCGCCGCCGTGATCACGCTGGTGAGCTCGCTCGAAATGGCGTCCAGCGCCAAGATCGAGAGCCAGCACGACGCCAGGCGCTGGGACGCCAGCCAGGACCTGATCGGCCAGGGCCTGGGCAAGATCGTGTCAGGCCTGTCAGGCAGTTTTCCAACCAGCACCTCGTTCTCGCGCTCGGCCATCACGCTGTACGCGGGCGCGCGCACCGGCTGGGCCACGGTGTCAGCCACCGTGGTGGTGCTGGTGGTGCTGCTGTTTCTCACGCCAGCGCTGTCGCATGTGCCACGCGCGGTGCTCGCGGCCGTGGTGGTGGCCGCCGTGGCCAGCCTGGTCAAGCCGCGCTCGCTGGCGCGGCTGTGGCAGATCGACCGGGTGGAGGCCAGCACGGCACTGGTGACCTTTGCCGTGACCCTGCTCACGGCGCCGCGGATCTACTGGGGGGTGCTCACGGGCGTGCTGATGGGGCTGGCCCATTTCCTGTACCTGCGGCTGCACCCGCGCATCATTGAAGTGGGCCTGCACCCCGACGGCAGCCTGCGCGACCGCCACCTGTGGCAACTGGCTCCCCTGGCGCCACGGCTGTATGCGCTGCGCATGGACGCGGAACTGGACTTTGCCTCGGCCACCGCACTGGAACGCGACCTGCTGGCGCATCTGGCGGCCCATCCGGACACCCGCGAGGTCTGCCTGTTTGCCCAGCCCATCAACCGCATTGACGCGACCGGCGTGGAGGTGTTCGGCCAGTTGCGCAGCGCGTTGCGGGACCGCGGCATCACGCTGCACATCAGCGGCATCAAGCTGCCGGTGGAGCGGGTGCTGCGCAAGGCCGGGGCGCTGGACGAAGACCCGTTGCTGCGGCTGTACCGCACCGATGCCGAGGCCCTGCAAGCCTTCGGGCGGCCCACCGCGCAGCCGCCCGAAACATGAACAGAAAGGGGCCGGGGGTCAGGCGCCCGTGGTGAACGTGGCGCTGCTGCTCGCGGCCTGCTTGTCCACCGACGCGGTGATCTTCCAGGTGTAGCGGGTCAGCGGCTTGAGCGGCCGGGCCGGAAAGAAGATCAGCGCGCCGCTGACGTCACCGGCCTTGGCCATGGGGATCAGCGGAATCTGCTCACCGCTTTGCGCCTCGAACAGGCCGACGTCGGAATACACCAGCATCGAGAACATGAAGCCGCTCAGGGTCAGCGGGGTGCCCGTGGTCTGCGGCAGCCCGTCGGCCAGACCCACCTCGGAGCCCGGCATGAACGAGGGCGCAATGCCCTCCTGGCCATCGAACGGGAACATCCAGCGGCGCTGCGACACATTGATGCGCCCCCCCGAGGAACCCACATTGGTCACCAGCGGTCCGCCGGCCGATGCCATGCCCACGCCGCCGTCGTCAAACTCGGGCGCGATCAGCTGCAGGCGGTGCAAAGGCGCCAGCAGCAGCTCGCGCATCTTGGCCTGGCCCTGCGCGAAGGTGAAGGACTGGCCGCCGGTCTTGGCCTCCTGAACCAGGGCGCCGCCGTAGCCAAAGGCCCGGGCGCGGTCCGCGATGTAGCTGCCGGTGAAGCCCGCGAGTCCGGCCTGCTCTTCGTGGCCCGAAGCCTGGTTGATGAAGAGGTAGTCGGCATGGGCCTGGGCGGCGCCGGCGAGTGAACCATTCCAGCGCAGGGCGCGCACGCCGAGCTGGGAACGGATGGCATTGAGCTGCGCGAAATGGCCCGCGGCGGCATCCGCTTCGGCACCGGCCGGTGCGGCGGGTGATGGCGTCACCACCACGGCCGTGGCAAGCGGCGCCGGCACCGCGGACGGTGCGCTGGTCGCGGGGCTGGTGCCGCCTCCTCCGCCGCCGCCACAGGCCGCGAGAACCGCAAGGCAAGTGGCCAGCAATGCGGCATGACCGCAACGCGCAATGGTCTGGTGTGTGTGGTGCTGGCTCATCTCGCTCTCCTGAATGTGATGGCATTCAGTGTGGTTGAGCGAGTGCTTGGTCGATTAGGTGAATTGGGCGGTTGAGCCTAGGAGGATTTCCTAAGAAATTTTCTTACTCAGGCCGTGACGATCCAGCCTTCCAGCGGGTCCATCGCCTCTGGCAAGCCATAGCGTGGCGCCCCTTGCTGCCGGGCCCACGCGGCCTGCATGAGGCACAGCACCGCGTCCAGTGAATCACCGCTCGCGTCGTCGGCCAGCAGGTCGCGCTGCGCATGGCTGAGCTTGAGCCGCAGGCCCAGCCGCGTGCGGCCCTGTTCCAGCGCGGTGATCAGGTCCTTGCGCGCGATCAGGCGCTCGGGCGTTTGTCTGGCGCGGTCATCACTCTTGTAGCTGCGCGCCCCGATCAGCTCGCGCGCGAGCAGTCCGGGGTAGGCCTCCAGGCCCACGCGCGTCGCGTCACCGTCGTGCAGGCCCGGCAGGTGCACACCGGCGGCCAGCAGCAGGGGCACGCCCGCATGCAGCATCCAGGCCACCGGCGGGTTGACCCACTTCATGCTCGGGCTGGAGCCCGCGGGCCGGTCCGTCGCGCGATGGGCAAACTTGCCGCCCGCGGGCCGTGCATCGCAGAACGCGGCAAAGGTGTCGCGGATGTCAGCGCGGCTCAGGCTCGCATAGTGCGCCATGCAGTCACGCCATTGCAGGGGCCAGCCCAGGTGCTCGACCAGCTCGCGCGGCAGGCCGAAGGGCAGGTCAAACCCGCCGACCCAGGGGCCGGGGCGCTCCAGCCACTCGCCAAAGGCCGCCAGCGACTCAAGGCGCTCCAGCCGCTGCAGCTGCACGCGCGGGCCCGTGGCCTGGCCAAGCGCAAGAACAATGGGTTTGCGGCGGGTGGGCGCGCTGGAAAAATCGCAGCCCAGCAGGAGCACGGAGGCGCTCAGACGCCGCCGGGCCGCCCCAAGGCGGCTGAAGCCCCCCCGGGGGGCAGCGCAGCGCACGCAGCGGCAAGCGTGGGGGCCATGTCAGACCTTGCCGCAGATCGCGGCGGTGGCCATCAGGTCCTCGAGCAGCGCGAACGACACCTTGCCCGAGACCGAGTAGGGGTCGAGCTCCGCGCGTTCGGAGTACTTGAGCAGGATGGAGTGGTTGAGCTTGGACAGGTTGACCTGCCCCATGGTCCAGCTGCCGAAGCGGCGCTCCGAGATTTCCTCGTAGTGCAGCAGGGCCACGTCCTTGTGGCGCGCATCGCGCTGGATGTGGCCGAACAGGTCGCTCACCGCCATGCGGCCCCCCTCGATGGCCTGCAGGAAGATGCCCCCGCCATAGCAGAGAATGCCGGTGATGCCCGACACCGGGTTGTGCTGGCGGGCCTGGGCGAGGATGGATTCAATGGCCTCGGGGCGGGTGTCCACCGCGCGGCTGGCATAGAGAAGGCGTACGAGCATGGCGTTCAACCTTTACGGGGAATGAGGGCGAGAAACTCGCGGCGCAGCGCCGCGTCCTTGAGGAACACGCCGCGCATGACCGAGTTGATCATCTTGCTGTCCATGTCCTTGACGCCACGCCAGGCCATGCAGTAGTGGCTGGCCTCCATGACGATGGCCAGGCCGTCGGGCTGGGTCTTTTCCATGATCAGGTCGGCCAGTTGCACCACGGCCTCTTCCTGGATCTGCGGGCGGCCCATGACCCACTCGGCCAGCCGCGCGTACTTGCTCAGGCCGATCACGTTGGTGTGCTCGTTGGGCATGACGCCGATCCAGACCTTGCCGATCACCGGACAGAAATGGTGGCTGCAGGCCGAGCGCACGGTGATGGGGCCCACGATCATGAGCTCGTTCAGGTGCTCGGCATTGGGGAACTCGGTGATGGCCGGCGCCTTGACGTAGCGGCCGCGGAACACCTCGTTGAGGTACATCTTGGCCACGCGCCGCGCCGTGGCGCCGGTGTTGTGGTCACTCTCGGTGTCGATGACCATGCTTTCCAGCACGCCCTTCATCTTGGACTCCACCTCGTCCAGCAGCTTGTCCAGCTCGCCGGGTTCGATGAAATCCGCAATGTTGTCGTTGGAATGGAAGCGCTTGCGGGCAGCCCGGATGCGCTCGCGGATCTTGACCGACACCGGAGTGCCAGCCTCGTCGTCGGCTGGGTTCATGGAGGGTTCAGCTTTCATCAACATCCCGGCATGCTAACACCGGGGTGCCCACCACCGCGTCGCGGGGGTTTCTGGCCCCCGGTTCGAGACCAATCAGGCTGGAGTCCTTGCCTGGCGGCCACTGTGCGCTACGAATTCAATAGCAATTCAAGGTCCTGCAAGGTGTTGGCCTCGGCCAGCGGCTTGTCGTCGCGGATGCGCAGCATGCGCGGGAAGCGCACGGCCACGCCGCTCTTGTGGCGCGGGCTGCGGCTGATGCCCTCGAAGCCCAGCTCAAACACCAGCGAGGGCCGCACGCTGCGCACCGGGCCGAATTTTTCGAGCGTGGTCTTGCGGATCACGGCATCCACGCGCTTGAACTCGTCATCGGTCAGCCCCGAATAGGCCTTGGCAAAGGCCACCAGCTGCAGCGCGCCGGGCTGCGCCGGTTCGCGCCGCGCGATGGCGTCGAGCACGGCCTGGGCCTCGGCGGCGCTTGCGGGCGCGCGGCTCCACACGGCGAAGGTGTAGTCGGTATAGACCGAGGCCCGGCGTCCGTGGCCGGCCTGCGCGTAGATCAGCACGCAGTCCACCGTCATCGGCTCGACCTTCCACTTCCACCACAGGCCCTCGGCCCGGGTGCGGCCGGTGCCGTAGGCGGCGTCAAGCCGCTTGAGCATCAGCCCCTCGACGCCGCGCGCGCGGGACTGCGCGCGAAGCCGCGCGAACGCGTCCCAGGTGGCGGCGCGCACCAGCGGCGAGAGCCTGAAGCCCGTGGGCGCCAGCACGGCCTCCAGCCGGCGCCGCCGTTCCTGCTGGGGCAGCGCACGGATGTCCTGGCCATCGTGCTCCAGCAGGTCATAGGCGATCAAGGTCACCGGTGCGCTGGCCAGCAGCTGGCGGCCCAGCGTCTTGCGCCCGATGCGCTGCTGCAGCAGCGCGAACGGCGCGGGCCGGCCCTCCTCGTTCGGGGCCGGATCGCCAGGGGCCGGATCGCCGGCGCCCGCGTCCCAGGCGAGGATTTCACCGTCCAGCACCGTGCCGTCGGGCAGTTGCCGGCCCAGCGCCTGCACCTCGGGAAACCGCTCGGTCACCAGTTCCTCGCCGCGCGACCAGAGCCAGACCTGCCCCGCGCGCCTGACCAGCTGGCCGCGGATGCCGTCGTACTTCCATTCCACCTGCCAGTCGGCGGGCGGGCCCAGCCGCGCCACCAGTGTGTCGGCCGGCCCCGGCAGCGCATGCGCGAGGAAAAACGGGTACGGTTGCCCCGGATCAGGATCAAACCCGGCTGGAGTCCTTTGCGCACGGGCAATGAGTGCTTCGAATTTGATAGCAGTCGGGCCCTGGCGGCTGTCGGTGTAGCCCATCATGCGCTGCGCGATGCGCCGGGCATCCACGCCTGCGTGCGCCGCCAGCGCGCGCTGCACCAGCAGCTTGCTCACGCCCACGCGAAAGCCGCCGCCCACCAGCTTGGTGAACAGAAAGCGGCCCGCGAGGTCCAGCTCCTGCCAGTAGCCGGCCACGCGCTGCGCCACCTCATCCTGGGCCAGCCCACGCAGCGGCAGCAGCCGCTGCTCCACCCACTCCGCCAGCCCCCGGTCCGACGTGCTGGCGCCCGGCGGCAGGACCAGCGCGATGGTTTCAGCCAGATCGCCCACCACCTGGTAGCACTCCTCGAACAGCCACGGCGGCATGCCGGCCAGCTGCTGCGCCAGCGCGCGCAGCTGCGCCGTCGGCACGACCTGGCGCGGCTTGCCGCCGGCCAGAAAATAGACGGCCCAGGCCGCGTCCTGCGCGGGCACCTGGGCAAAGTAGCGCTGCAGCGCCTGCACCTTGGCGTTGGTTGAGGTGGTGGCGTCGAGCTCGGCAAACAGCTGGGCAAAACGCTTCATGGCGCGGCAGGCTCCGCGGTGGGTGGCGCGCCAGCTGGCGCCTCGAGGGCCTCATCGCCGTATTCGGTGTCGAACGAGCCGGCCTGCAGGCCGCGCTCACCGAGGTGGCGCACCATCACGGGCACGCTGCCATGGGTGACGATGACGCGCTGCGCGCCGGTGGCGTCAATGGCCCCCATCAGGCCCGGCCAGTCGGCATGGTCGCTGAGCACGAAGCCCCGGTCGTAGCCACCGCGCCGCCGCGCGCCGCGCAGCTGCATCCAGCCACTCGCAAAAGCGTCGCTGTAATCACCAAAGCGCCTGAGCCACGGGCCGGCCGCCGCGCCCGGCGGGCACAGCACCAGCGCGCGCGCCAGCATGGCGGGGTCGGTCAGTTGATCCGCGGCCACGGTGGGCGGCAGGACCACGCCGGCCTCGCGGTAGGCGCGGTTCAGCGGCTCCACGGCGCCGTGCACCACCAGCGGCCCGATGGACGCATCCAGGCCACTGAGCAGGCGCTGGGCCTTGCCAAAGCTGTAGCACAGCAGCACGCTGGCGCGCCCCGCCGCCGCGTTGCCCAGCCACCAGGCGTTGACCTCGGCGAACACGGCGGCGTCGGGCTGCCAGCGGTAAATGGGCAGGCCAAAGGTGGATTCGGTGATGAACACATCGCAGCGCACCGGCTCGAACGGCGCGCAGGTGCGGTCGGGCGCCACCTTGTAGTCGCCGCTGGCCACCCAGACCTGGCCGCCATGCGCCAGCCGCACCTGGGCCGAGCCCAGCACATGGCCCGCGGGGTGCAGCGAAACGGTCACGCCATGGTGCGTCAGCGTCTGGCCATAGGCCAGGGTCTGCAGCGTGATCGGCCCCAGCCGCGCGCGCAGCACGCCCTCGCCCGGCGCGGCCGCCAGGTAGTGCCCATGGCCGGCGCGCGCATGGTCGGCGTGGGCATGGGTGATGACGGCGCGGTCCACGGGCCGCCAGGGGTCGATGTAGAAGTCCCCGGGCGGGCAGTACAGGCCCTGCGGGCGCTGGACAACCAGGTCGGCCATCAGTAGTGCTTGCCCGTCACGAACAGCGCCAGCCGCATCAGGCCCAGGGCCAGCCGCTCGCGCACCCGCTCGCGCAGCGAGCGGTGCGAGAAGCCGTCCATCTCGATGCGCTGGCCCTGCTGCTGCATGGCCTGCACCAGGCGCTCGCGCAGCTGGCCCGCGAAGGCGGGGTCGTCCACCACCACGTTGGCCTCGCGCGCCAGCAGCAGGCTCAGCGGGTCGAGGTTGGACGAGCCCACGGTGGCCCAGTGCCCGTCCACCACCGCCACCTTGGCGTGCAGGAAGCTGGGGGCGTACTCATGGACCTCGATGCCCGCCTTGAGCAGGTCCAGGTACACGGGGCGTGAGGCGTAGTACTGCATGAAGTATTCGTAGCGCCCCTGCAGCAGCAGGCGCACGCTCACACCGCGCCGCGCCGCGGTGACCAGCGCCTTGCGCAGCTTGCGCCCGGGCAGGAAATAGGCGTTGGCAATGATGACCTCGTGGCGCGCCGAGCCAATGGCCTTGCGGTAGGCCTTCTCGATGCTGCTGCGGTTGCGCAGGTTGTCGCGCAGCAGCAGCGCGGCGGGCACGGGCTGCGGCGCCGCGGCCGGAGGTGGCCGCGGCGGTGGCGGCGGCCGGCGCGACGCCCGCAACGAGGCCATGGCGCCCGAGAGCTGGCGCTGGCGGATCTGGCGCACCGCCTCCATGCGCTGCCACAGCTGGCTCATGGTGTCATGCGCCTGCGCCACCAGCGGGCCGGTCACCTGCACGGCGTAGTCCAGCCGCGGCGCCGTGAGCACGCCGTGGTGGGGGTCATGAAAATCATCCAGCAGGTTGATGCCACCACAAAACGCCAGTTCGCGGTCCACCACCACCAGCTTGCGGTGCAGGCGGCGCCAGCGGCTGGGAATCAGCAGGCCCAGCGCGCCCAGCGGCGAGTAGACATGCCACTGCACGCCGGCATCGAGCAGGCGCTGGGCCCACTCATCGGGCAGTGGCCCGGTGCCCACGCCGTCGACCGTGAGCTGCACGCGCACGCCGCGGCGGGCCGCGTCCATCAGCGCCTCCACCACGGCCTGGGTGCTGCCGGTGAAGTCCAGGATGTAGGTTTCCAGCAGGATCTCGGCGCGCGCCTGGCCAATGGCCCCGATCAGCGCCGGGTACAGCGCGCGCGTGCCTTCCAGCAGCCAGGCCTGGTGGCCGTCCAGCAGGGGCAAGGCGCTGCGCGACATGGCTAGAGCGCGAACTCGGCAATCAATGGCAGATGGTCCGACATGCGCCACCAGATGCGGCCTTTGGGGACCTCGGCCGACAGTGGGCGCAGGCCGCGCGCATAGACATAGTCGAGCTGGGCCAGCGGCAGGCGCGCCGGGTAGGTGCGCAGCCGCTCGCTCACCATGTCGTACAGGCCCATGGCGTTCATGGCCGGACGCAGCTTGGCGCCCCAGTCGTTGCAGTCGCCGGCCACCACCAGGGGCTCGCCGCGCGGCACCTCGCGCTCGATGAAATTGCGCACCTGCTGCACCTGGCGCACCCGGCTCGATGCGATCAGGCCCAGGTGCAGCACCACGACATGCACCGGGTGCCCGTGGGCCTGGACGATCACGTGCAGCAGGCCGCGCTGCTCGAAGCGGTGGTCCGACATGTCTTCATGGCCGTGCGAGACCACCTCCCAGCGCGACAGCAGGGCATTGCCGTGCTCGCCATGGCGGGTCACGGCGTTGGTCTGGTAGACGGCCTTGTAGCCCTCGGGCGCCAGGAATTCGGCCTGGGGCAGCTCGGGCCAGCGGGTGAAATAGCGCTCCTCGCGCCGGTGCAGCTTGCGCACCTCCTGCAGGCAGACCACATCGGCGTCCAGCTGCTCCACCGCGTGGCCCAGGTTGTGGATCTCGAGCCGCCGCGCCGGCCCGATGCCCTGCACGCCCTTGTGGATGTTGTAGGTGGCGATGCGCAATGTGTCCATGCGCAAACCTTACCGCAGAAACCGTGGCAGCAGCAGGATGGCCTCGGCGTTGGACGGCGAGAAACAGGCGTCGGCCGCCTCGCGCCAGGGCAGCCAGCGCAGCTCGGTGTGCTCGCGCGGATTGAGGCGGATGGCCGTGCCGGCCGGCACCTGCAGGCCAAAGACATGTTCGGTGTTGCGCGTCACGCCCGGCCCGTAGCGCGGCAGCCAGCGCGGGTAAATGTCGTAAACATTCTCCAGTTGCCAGTCGTGCAGGCCGTGTTGCAGGGCACTGCCGGGCCCGCAGGCCAGGCCGGTTTCCTCGGCCACCTCGCGCACGGCGGTGAGCCTGAAGGGCTCGTCCACCGCATCCTTGGAGCCGGTCACCGACTGCCAGGTGCCCGCATCCGCGCGCCGGATCAGAAGCACGTCCAGCGCCGGGGTGTGGATCACCACCAGCACGGACTCGGGGATCTTGTAAGGACGGGAATCAGACACCGCTTTGCAATGCATCAATCGCATCACGCAGCAGGTTTTGCTGGTCTTTGGCGCTGGCCACAGCCTTTCGCAGAATCTTCGCCGGCAACGGTGCCATGAGGTGTGCGGCGGGGAAGACATTCTCACCCTGCACCCGGATCGTTTCCGTGAGGCGGCGCGGAAATGCATCCACGCTGATGCGCGCACGCTGCAACGGCATCACCAGCCTCGTGGGCAGTTGGTCAAAGAAATCATGCTGGACCTCAACCACATAGGGAAACACGGTGCGCTGGTGAGCGTATGGGTTCTCGTGAATGTCGAATTGGGCCATGAGCGACTACCAGGGACGATGTTCTTCGCCAAACACACCAAACTCCTCGACGATGCGGTGCTGCTCATCGAACCATTCCTTGTGCTGCTCGTAGAACTGTCGCTTGCGTTGCGCCTGCGTCCTGCCCTGCGATGCGTCACGCATCGCACTGTAGCTTTCATAGGAAACAATCACCGAATCGGGGCGCCCGTCTTTTTCAACGATGACCGGCTCGATCTTTGCCTGGGCACAAAAATGCCCGAAGCGGTTTTTGGCTTCAGTCGCGGAAATTTGCATCGAGGACTCCTCATGTGTTGATGGCTATTTTAGCCATGAATCAAGGCTATCCCGACTGCGTCCGCAGTCGGAAACCGCCGTCGCTTCCCCAAAACAAAATGGCGCCGTGCCGGCGCCATTTTGTTCTGCCGCAGGAATGCGTCAGGCCGGCTCGGCGTTGCGCAGCCTGATGTGCAGCTCGCGCAGTTGCTTCTCGTCGACCGGGCCCGGTGCCTGGGTCAGCAGGTCCTGGGCGCGCTGGGTCTTGGGGAAGGCAATCACGTCGCGGATCGACTCGGCGCCGGTCATCAGGGTCACGATGCGGTCCAGGCCAAAGGCCAGCCCGCCATGGGGTGGCGCGCCATATTGCAGGGCATCCAGCAGGAAGCCGAACTTGAGCTGGGCGTCCTCGGGCGTGATCTTGAGGGCGTCAAACACCTTCTGCTGCACGTCGGCGCGGTGGATACGGACGGAACCGCCGCCCATCTCCCAGCCGTTGAGCACCATGTCGTAGCCCTTGGAGATGCATTTCTCGGGTGCCGTCGCCATCCAGTCCTCATGCCCGTCCTTGGGCGCGGTGAACGGATGGTGAACAGCGGTGTAGCGGTGCTCGTCCTCGTCGAACTCGAACATCGGGAAGTCCACCACCCACATGGGGCGCCAGCCCTTCTCGAACAGCCCCGCCTTCTTGCCGAGCTCGCTGTGGCCGATCTTGACGCGCAACGCGCCAATCGCGTCGTTCACGATCTTGGCCTTGTCGGCGCCAAAGAAGATCAGGTCGCCGTCCTGCGCACCGGTGCGCGAGAGGATCTCGGCCACGGCCTTGTCGTGCAGGTTCTTGACGATGGGGGACTGCAGGCCTTCGCGGCCATCGGCGAGCTTGTTGACCTTGATCCAGGCCAGGCCCTTGGCACCGTAGATCTTGACGAACTCGGTGTAGGCGTCGATCTCGCTGCGGCTCATCTCGCCACCCTTGGGCACGCGCAGGGCCACCACGCGGCCGCCCTTCATGGTGGCGGGCGCCGAGAACACCTTGAAGTCCACGTCGGCCATCACGTCGGTGAGTTCGGTGAACTCCATGGCCACGCGCAGGTCGGGCTTGTCGGAGCCATAGCGGTGCATGGCCTCGGAGTAAGGCATCACCGGGAACTCGCCCAGGTCCACCCCCAGCGTGTTCCTGAACACCGTGGTGATCATGCCCTGGAACAGGTCGCGGATTTCCTCCTCGGTCAGGAACGAGGTCTCGATGTCGATCTGCGTGAACTCGGGCTGGCGGTCAGCGCGCAGGTCCTCGTCGCGGAAGCACTTGGTGATCTGGTAGTAGCGGTCGTAGCCGGCCACCATCAGCAGCTGCTTGAACAGCTGCGGCGACTGCGGCAGCGCGAAGAACATGCCGTCGTGCACGCGGCTGGGCACCAGGTAGTCGCGCGCGCCTTCCGGCGTGGACTTGCCCAGCATCGGGGTTTCGATGTCGACAAAGCCGTGGGCGTCGAGGAACTTGCGCACTTCCATGGCCACGCGGTAGCGCAGCATCAGGTTGTTCTGCATGTAGGGGCGGCGCAGGTCCAGCACGCGGTGCGTGAGCCGGGTGGTCTCGCTGAGGTTGTCGTCGTCCAGCTGGAACGGCGGCGTGACCGACGGGTTGAGCACCACCAGTTCGTGGCACAGCACTTCGATCTTGCCGCTCTTGAGGTTGTCGTTGGTGGTGCCCTCGGGGCGGGCCCGCACCAGGCCCTTGACCTGGACGCAGAATTCGTTGCGCAGGCCCTCGGCCACCTTGAACATGTCGGCGCGGTCCGGGTCGCACACCACCTGCACGTAGCCCTCGCGGTCACGCAGGTCGACGAAGATCACGCCGCCATGGTCGCGGCGGCGGTTGACCCAGCCGCACAGGCTGACGGTTTGCCCCATCAGGGCTTCGGTGACCAGACCGCAATAGGTCGTACGCATTTGAGACATGGCTTTTCCGGCGCCGGAGGGGCGCGTTACTTGATGTTCTGGTTGAAGGGGCCGCCGGGAACGACGACGCCCATCGACACGATGTATTTGAGCGCTTCATCCACGCTCATCCTGAGTTCGATGCAGTCGGTCTTGCGCAGCATCACGAAGTAGCCGCCCGTGGGGTTGGGCGTGGTGGGCACGTAGACGCTGAGGTAGTCGCCCTGGAGGTAGTTGGCCACGTCACCGCCGGGCGTGCCCGTGACGAAGCCGATGGTCCACATGTTCTCGCGCGGCCACTGCACCAGCACCGCGGTGCGAAAGGCATTGCCGCTTTCGGAAAACAGGGTGTCCGACACCTGCTTGACGCTGGAGTAGATCGAGCGCACCACGGGGATGCGGCCCAGCAGCGCGTCCCACCATTCGAGCAGCGTGCGGCCGAAGAAGTTGCTGGCCGCGGCGCCCACGGCCAGCAGGATGCCCAGCGCCAGCAGCACGCCAAAACCGGGAATGTGCACCCCCAGCAGCTGGTCGGGGCGCCATGACGCCGGCAGGATCAGCAGCGTCTGGTCGAGCGTGCCGATGATCCACTGGAGCACCCACACCGTGATGCCCACGGGCACGATGACCAGCAAGCCCGCGAACAGCCATTTGCGCAACGAAGCCATCGGGTCCTTCAGTCCGCCTTGCCGGTGGCGGGCGCGGGCGCCGCCGTGGCGGGTTCTGCCTTGGACTCGGCGGGCTTGGCGTCAGCGGCCTTGCCCTCCGTCTTGGCGCCGGTGGCTGGTGCCGCGGGTGCATTGCCGCCACGGAAATCCGTGGCGTACCAGCCCGAGCCCTTGAGCTGGAAACCAGCGGCCGTCACCTGCTTGGTGAAGGTGGCCTTGCCGCAGGCCGGGCACTCGGTGAGCGGCGCATCGGAGATTTTCTGCAGCACATCCTTGCTGTGCCCGCAGGATTCGCATTTGTAGGCGTAAATAGGCATGGATTGGAGGGCCAAAGTGCAAAACCCTCAATTATAGGCGGCAGGGTCTGCTGCAAGACCCTGCGCGCCGGCGCGGCCTGCGCGCCACCCGCCGGCTCAGGTCTGCGGGCTGCCCTCGAAATGGTGCACATGGCCCTTGTGATCGGCCAGGACCTGGGGCGCGAGCGAGCCCACGACCATGCCCGCAATGGCCGCGAGCAGGCCCGCGAGCTGCTGCGGAAAGGCCTCGGCCCAGCCCGGCATGGCGATGAACAGCAGCCAGGTTCCCAGGCCCAGGACCACCGAGACCAGCGCCCCCTGCGTGGTGGCGCGCTTCCAGTACAGCCCGAAAGCCAGCGGCGCGAACGCGCCCACCAGCGGCACCTGGTAGGCGCCCGAAACCAGCTCATAGATCGACGTGCCCTGCATGGTGATGGCATACACCAGCACGAAAGCGGTGAACACCAGCACGCTGATGCGCATGGCCTTGAGCGTGGCGGCGTCGCTCATGCCGGGCTTGAGGTTGCGCAGGATGTTCTCGACAAAGGTGGTGCTGGGCGCCAGCAGCGTGGCCGATGCGGTGGACATGATGGCCGACAGCAGCGCGCCAAAAAACGCCACCTGCAGGATCACGGGCATCTTCTGCATGACCAGGGTGGGCAGGACCTTCTGCGGGTCGTCCTTGAGCAGCGCCTGCGCCGTTTCGGGCATGACCAGCACCGCGGCGGTGACCACGAACATCGGGATCAGCGCGAACAGGAAGTAGAGCGAGCCACCGATCACCGGGCCGCGCACCGCCGTTTTGGCGTTCTTTGACGACATCACGCGCTGGAACACGTCCTGTTGCGGGATCGAGCCCAGCATCATGGTGATTGCGGCGGCGCCGAAGAACAGCCATTCCTTGCCGTCGCCCGTGGGAAAGAACTGGAACTTGCCCTCCCTGGCTGCATAGGCCACGACCTTGTCGGCGCCGCCGGCCAGGTCGGCCGCGAACCAGGCAATGGCGATCAGGCCCACGCCGATCACGATCATCTGCACGAAATCGGTGAGCGCCACCGACCACATGCCGCCGTACAGGGTGTAGACCAGCACGATGCTGATGCCGATGAGCATGCCCGTGGTCACCGAGATGCTGTCCTGCGACAGCAGGTTGAACACCAGGCCCAGCGCCGTGATCTGGGCGGCCACCCAGCCCAGGTAGCTGAAGATGATGATGGCGGAGCAGATCACCTCGATGCTGCGGCCAAACCGCTGGCGGTAGTAGTCGCCCAGGGTGATCAGGTTCTTCTGGTAGAGCTTGAAAGCGAAAAACAGGCCCACGAGGATCAGGCACATCGAGGCGCCGAACGGGTCCTCGACCACCGAACCCAGGCCACCGGAGACGAACCGCGCCGACACCCCCAGCACGGTCTCGGAGCCGAACCAGGTGGCAAAGGTGGTGGCAATGACCACGGCCAGTGGCAGGCTACGCCCGGCGACCGCGTAGTCGGCGGTGTTATGGACCCGTTTGGCGGCATACAGGCCGATGGCCACAGAACCCAGCAGGTACAACACGACAAAGGTGATCAGCATCACAGTGCTCCGTAATGGTTGATGAACCCGGCAGGGCCGGAAGGACTGCCGGGCATTATCGGAAAAAAATGCCTAGAAAACCCGCACCCGGACGATGATTTGCATGGCGATCAACCCCAATGCAAAACCAATGCCGCCGTAAATCAGGCCCTGAAGCAGCTTGTTGGTGCGCCGCTGCTCGGTCAGCAGTTCCTCCAGCGCATGGCGCTGGTCGGCGGGCCGCTGCTGCAGGTACAGGTGCAACAGGCGCGGCAACTCGGGCAACAGCTTGGCGTAGCGCGGCGCCTGGGCCTTGAGCTCATCCAGCAACTTCTGCGGGCCGATCTGCTCGAGCATCCACTTCTCAAGAAACGGCTTGGCGGTGTTCCACAGGTCCAGATCGGGGTCGAGCTGGCGGCCCAGGCCTTCGATGTTCAGCAGGGTCTTCTGCAGCAGCACCAGCTGGGGCTGGATCTCCACATGGAAGCGCCGCGAGGTCTGGAACAGGCGCATCAGCACCATGCCCAGCGAGATTTCCTTGAGTGGCCGGTCAAAGTAGGGCTCGCAGACGCTGCGCACCGCGGCCTCGAGCTCGTCCACCCGCGTGCCGGGCGGCACCCAGCCTGACTCGATGTGCAGCTCGGCCACGCGCTTGTAGTCGCGCCGGAAAAAGGCCGTGAAGTTTTGCGCCAGGTATTCCTTGTCGAACTCGGTCAGCGTGCCCACGATGCCGAAGTCCAGCGAGATATAGCGCCCGAAGGTGGCCGGCGCCACGCTCACCTGGATGTTGCCCGGGTGCATGTCGGCATGGAAAAAGCCGTCGCGGAACACCTGGGTGAAAAAGATGGTCACGCCATCGCGCGCGAGCTGGCGGATGTCCACGCCGGCCTCGCGCAGGCGCTCGATCTGGCTGATGGGGATGCCCGTCATGCGCTCCATCACCATGACCTCGGGATGGCAGAAATCCCAGAGCATCTCGGGGATCAGCACCAGGTCCAGCCCGGACATGTTGCGGCGCAGTTGCGCGGCGTTGGCGGCCTCGCGCACCAGGTCGAGCTCGTCGTGCAGGTACTTGTCGAACTCGGCAACCACTTCGCGCGGCTTCAGGCGCTTGCCATCGGCCGACAGGCTGCCGACCCAGCCCGCCATCATGCGCATCAGGCTCAGGTCTTTTTCGATCGCGGGCAGCATGCCCGGTCGCAGCACCTTGACCGCCACATCGCGCGTGCGGCCATGGCGGTCGCGGGCCACGGCAAAGTGGACCTGTGCAATGGAAGCGCTGGCCACCGGCTCGCGCTCGAAGCTCACGAACACCTCGCCCACGGGGCGGCGGAAAGCCCGCTCGATGATGGCGATGGCCACGGCCGAGTCAAACGGCGGCACGCGGTCCTGCAGGCGCGCGAGCTCGTCCGCGATGTCGGCCGGCAGCAGGTCGCGCCGGGTCGACAGCACCTGGCCAAACTTCACGAAGATGGGGCCCAGCCGCTCCAGCGCCTCGCGCAGGCGCTGGCCGCGCGGGGCCCGCAGGTTGCGGCCCACTGACATCACGCGCGCCAGCACCCGCAACCAGGGCTTGCGGAAGCTGGTGAGCACCAGCTCATCCAGGCCGTAGCGCAGCGCCACCCAGATGATGAAGGCGCCCCGGAACATGCGGGTCATGGAGCGGCCCGGGGGGCATCCGGCGCGGGCGCCACGGCCGTTCCGCGACCGCGCGTGCCAATGAAGCTGCGCAGCGCCTGGGCCATGCCACGCGCGGCCTGGCCCAGGGCATGGGCGGGCGCGTCGCCGATCAGGCGCGACAGGTCTTCTTCAAGGTCCCAGCGCACATGGTCGGCCAGCCAGTTGATCTCTGCGGCGAACTGCACGTCACCCTCGATGCGCACGGGCGGCTTGTCGCCGCGCAGCGCGGCCTGGGCCAGTTGCCAGGGAGATTCCTCGGTGAGGGTCAGGTTGAGGTCGGTCTGGCCGCCTTCGGGCGCCACCTCGAGCAGGCCGGCAGGGGTGGCGGCCAGCCGGATGGTGAACATGCGCCAGCGCGCCTGCAGCACCCGCCCCGACTGGCGCACCAGCCGGGCCTGGGCCTCGGGCTCCTGCTGCAGCACATGATTGATCAGCAGCACCACGCGCTGGTGAATCTCCTCCACGGCCCAGGCCGGCGGTTGCAGGCCCGCCGGAAGTTTGCCAAGCAGGTCGTCCAGAAAGGGAAAGGGGGACTGTGTTGCCATAGTCCCCCGATTATTCACTGAATGGTGCGCGCTACTGCAGGGCCTGCACGCCACCCACCAGCCAGCCGGAGCTGCCGCTGCGCGGCTTGGTCATGTTCCAGACCTCGCGGAACGGGCTCGGGCCGGCCGACGGGTCCTCTCGGATCATGCCGGAAAACTCCACGCTGGCCATGTAGTCATCACCCAGGTCCTCGATGCCGAGCAACTGCGCCTCGAGCATGACCACATCGGTCTTGTTGACCTGCGCGCCAATGTGGTTCTCACGTTCGGCGAGCTGGGCACTGATTTCACCAACCATTGCATCGGTCATCATCGAGCGCAGCGTGGGCATGTCGGCGCGGTCCCAGGCATCCTGCAGGGTCACGAAGTTGCGCTTGGCCGCCGCGAGAAAGCCCTCGGCATCAAAGCCCGCGGGCACCCCCCAGGACTGCGAACCCATGAGCGCCGAGCCGATGCGCACGCCCGCCGGGACGCCCGCGGGCGCGCCATGCTTGCCGGCGTCAAATGCCATGCTGTTGCGCTCCCAGGGCCGGGCCGAGGCATCGTTGCCCACCTTGTCCGGGCTGTACTGGGGCGGGGCGATCGCCTCCGTGGCCGAGCTTGCTCCCTGGAACGCATACGGCCGAGCGACGGGCGGCGCGGCCCGGCGTGAACGCATCACCAGCCCCACCACCATCATCACGGCCAGCCCGAGCAAGGCCACCAGCATGAACTGGCCGAATGCCTCGCCAAAGCCCAGCGTGTGGGCCAGCCAGGCCAGCCCCAGGCCCGCCGCCAGCCCTCCGAGCAGCCCGCCCCAGGGCTTGCGGGGCGCGGCCGGCGCGGCGCCGGCCGCCGCCGGCTTTGCGGCGCTGTTGGCTGCGTTCTGGGTGGGCGCGCCCGGCGCCGGCGACGCCGACTCACGCTGGGTGACGTTGCCGGACTGGCGCCCGATCGATTTGCCGCCGCCCAGCCGCTTGGCGTCCACCTGGAAACTGGCCAGCACCAGGGCGCCCGCCAGCAAGAGAGTCAACAGCTTCATCCCGCTTTCCTTGTCATGCACTGCTTCAACATTTGATCCCCGCGTGAAGTGCCACCACGCCGGCCGTGAGGTTGTGGCAGTCCACATGGCCGAAACCGGCGCGCTTCATCATGGCCTTGAGCTCGGCCTGGCCGGGGTGCATGCGGATGGACTCGGCCAGGTAGCGGTAGCTGGCGTCGTCCCCGGCCACCAGCTTGCCAAGACGCGGCAGCACGTTGAACGAATACCAGTCGTAGGCTTTCTCCAGGGGCTTGGCCACCCGCGAGAACTCCAGCACCAGCAGCTTGCCGCCGGGCTTGAGCACGCGGTTCATCTCGGCCAGCGCGGCGTCCTTGTCCGTCATGTTGCGCAGGCCAAAGGCCACGCTGACCACATCGAACGACGCTTCGTCAAAAGGCAGCTTCTCGGCATCGCAGACCAGGGTGGGCAGGGCCACGCCCGCGTCGAGCAGGCGGTCGCGCCCGGTGCGCAGCATGGCCTCGTTGATGTCGGTGTGCACCACCTGGCCCGAAGCCCCGACCTTGCGCGCGAAGGCCAGGGCGAGGTCTCCGGTCCCACCGGCAATGTCCAGCACGCGGGATCCTTCGCGCAGGTTGGCCACCATCACGGTGTAGGCCTTCCAGGCGCGGTGCAGGCCCATGGACATCAGGTCGTTCATCACGTCATAACGCGGGGCGACCGAATCAAAAACCCCGCGCACACGCCGCGCCTTGTCGCGCTCCTCGACGGACTCGAAACCAAAATGCGTTGTTGCCATGGGTGAAATGCTAGGGGTGAATGGGCTCGCAGCGGCCGACAACCCTGCACCAAAGCGGGGAATCTGTCGGGATTATGACGAAAAAAGCCCGCCAGCCCGCCCGGAATCCACTCCAGATGCTCTGAAATTCATAGCAATCGGGCATCCCGCGCACCCGTGAAGAGCCGAGCCAGCGGCCTCAGTGCGTGCCGCAGGCCGAACCCCCCTTGACGGGCATGGGCGCATCGCGTTGCACGCCAGCTGCCGCCAGGCGCCGTTCATAGTCGGCCCAGAGTTCACGCTCCTGCCGGCCCAGGCTGTACAGGTAGTCCCATGAAAAGATGCCCGTGTCGTGCCCGTCCGAGAACGTCGGCTGCACCGCATAGTGGCCCACGGGTTCGAGTGCCACGATGTCCACGTCGCGCTTGCCGGTCTGCAGTGTCTCCTGGCCCGGGCCATGCCCCTTGACCTCGGCCGAGGGCGAGTACACGCGCATCAGTTCAAACGGAATCCGGAAGGCCGCCCCGTCAGAAAAAGCCACCTCCAGCACGCGCGACTGGCGGTGCACGGTCAGTGATACAGGGGTCGGCGACCCGGCCTGAAGACCTGCCATGGGGGCGGCGCCGCTCAGAAGCGGACCGACAGGTTGACGTACAACTTGTCGTCGCCCTTTTGCGGAGAGCCGGAGTTGATGCTCAGGGGCACGACGCTGCCGCGCACCAGGCGGCCGTAATCGGCCGTCAGGGACACCGGCCCGCTGCCATAGCGCAGCCCCAGCCCGATGCCGGCCAGCCGGTCACTCGAGGGCTTGTTGGCGCCGTTGGAGTTGTTGTTGCCCAGCCAGCCCGCGTCGACAAAGCCCACCAGGCGCAGGCCCGGCGTGAGTTCGGGCGTGGTGACCTCGACCGACATCGACAGGCCACGGTCGCCCGAGACCGGGCGCTCGCTGCGCGAGCCGCGCACCGACGAAACACCGCCGATCCCGAACTGCTCCCCCGAAATCAGCACGTCGGGGCTGTACTGGAACTGGCCGCGAGCGCCCCAGATCCAGTTGCCGGCAAAGCCGGCCGAATAGTTGAGCCCGGCGCGCAGGGCTTTCCAGCGGGTGGTGGTGATCCGCGGGTCTTCGGTCTGGTAGGAAGCCAGGTCGTTGCCCCGCCCGCTGCTGGTGTTGACCGCCAGTTCGGCGTTGTAGCCCCAGAAGGCGTTGTCGGATTCGGTGCGCGCGGTGTAGCCCAGCGTGACCGGGCGGCTGCGCCGCGTGAGCTGGCCCGGCACCGGAATGTCGTTGATCTTGGAGGGGTCAAAGACCTTGTCGTCAAAGCCCAGGGTCACGTAGCTGCGGCGGCCCCCGTTGGGCGGCAGGTAGGCCGTGTAGTTGAGACCCAGCGTGTGGCCCGCGCCGGTGCTGGTGAAGGCGCCGAAATTACCCACCACGTCGGAGCGGGTGTAGCTGGCGCCAATGACGCCGCCCCACTCGTACACGGGAATGCGGTAGGACAGGCCCAGTTGCTTGACATCGCTGGTGCGCTGCAACGAGGTGGTGTAGGCGCCCGTGAACTGGTGGTCCCGGTTGAACAGGTTGGTATGGCCTCCGGCCACCGTGAAGCGGTCACGCCCGGACGATTGCGAGCCCGCATTGGACAGGCCCAGCGAGAACGTCCAGGGCCGCGTTTCCTTGACCGAGATGGTGGCGTCGATCTTGTCGGGTTCGTCGCCCTCCTTGATGCCCACCTGGATCTGCTTGTTGGGATTCTCGTTGGCAATGGCCGTCTGGATGGCCATCTTCTTGAAGTTGGGGGTGTGGCCCTCGCGCAGTTCGGGCACGCTGCGCCGCACATTGACTTCGTCGTTGAGCTTGTTGCCGTCGACCGTGACCTTGCTGATGGTGAACTTGACGATGTCCAGCGTGACGGTGTCACCCACCTCCTGCGGCGGCAGCGCCACCCGGTGCAGGCCAAAGCCCTTGTCGCGCAGGGCCGCCTCGAGCGCGGCGGTGGCTTTCTGGAGCGTCTCGATGCTGGCATCGGTGCGCAGGAACGGCGCCAGGATGCGGGTGGTGTCGCCGTCGCCCAGCGGGTTGTCCCCGGTGATCTTGAAACCCTTGATGGCAAAGACCGGCGAAGGCGCGGGCGCCATGGGGGTTGCGGCCTGCGAGTGGGCGACCGAGGCCAGTCCCATGAGAACCACCGCCATCGCCACCTGGGTCTGACGGACCTTTGCGCCTTTGTTCATCTTGTTATCACCCTCTCAAGTCAGTCAGCACTGACTGGGATTGTCGCATCGCCGCGCCGCTTTTGTCACGCCCTGTAACCGGCGTCATTTGCACTGGTTCGAGGGCTTGATGCCCGCGTCGGCAAGCACACTGACCAGCAACGGGTTCTTGCTGGTGGGCAGGGGCAGCTTGTCAAAGTCCAGGAACTTGGGGATGGTGGTGGGTCGCGCGGTGTTGCCATCGTTGCCGGCAAAGCCCGCCTCGCCGCGGCCCAGTTGCAGGACCTCGTCCTTGGTCGCGATCTCGATGTGGCCGTCGCGCACGAAGACGAACAGGCCTTCCTCGTTGTCGGATACATCGTTGCTTGAAAACAACTTGTCGGGAACGGTGACCTGGTCTGGCCGGGGGCCATCGGCCGGCGGCTGCGACGCAATCGCCCGGATGCCCGAGGGCGAAATGAACAGGCCCTGCCCGGCCTGGAGCACCTGCAAGGCACTCTGGCCCGACTGCGTGACCGTGAAGGAGCCCAGCCAGGTGAACACGGTGAGGCCGGTGTCGTCGCCTCCGGGCTCGCCAGCGCAGGCCCCGGTGCAGCTGATGTCGCCCCCCGAACCGCGGATGCCGATGGTGGCCGTGGCGGTGCTGAAACCCACATTGCGGTTGTTGGCCTTGGCGATCAGGCCGGTCAGCGCGCGCACCGAGCCGCGCAGCAGCGAGACCAGGAAGCGGCCCTCGCCCGCGTTCTTTTCGTCGTAGACAAAGTTGTCGACGCGGAATTTGGTGGTGGCGCCCAGCGTGATGCGGCTGTCATCGCGGAAGGCCAGCACCGCGCGGGTGCCGCTGCCGGTTTCGACCAGGTCCCCCGGATAGACGCTGCCCCCGTCGACCAGCTGGCGGCGCTTGCCCTCGCTGTCCACCGCGTTGATCACGCCCTGGGCCGCGACCACCTTGGCGCTGGCCAGCACGGCATTGGGCCGCGCCTTCTCGGGCACCTTGGCCGACTCGGCGCCGCAGTCCTTGGCGCAGATGCGGGCGTCGAAGTCCGTGCCGCGGATCCCGATGGTGGCGGTGTTGGTCTGCACGCGGGCCGCGCTGGGCGAACTCTTGGAAATCAGCCCCGTGACGGCCCGGAAGCCGCCCCGCAGCAGTTGCATGAGCATGCTGTTGTCGTTTGCGTTTTCCTTGAACCGGTACTGCTGGACCACGATCTCCGAATTGGGGCGGACGGTCATGCGGGTGCCGTCGGCCATCTTGATGATGGCCGAGGCCCCGTCGGCCGTGGTCAGGCGGTCGCCTTCCTGCAGCGGCAAGCCCCGGCCCAGCGTGCGCGGCGACTGCCCCGGCGACTGGGCGAACCCCACGCCACGCGAGAACTCCACCTCACCGGCCTGCTGGGCCTGGGCGCCAAGAGAAAGCAGGAGCATGCAAACACCCATCGCAATGGGCGCCAGGGGCCTGGCGTGAACATGTGGGGCAAGCATCGCAATCTCCAAAAAATCCGTGCGGACCGTCCGCGCCATCGCGTCCGGGCCCTTCCCGACGAAGGCAGTACGCGCACGCTTACAAATTAATACCCAAACTGTAGGTGGTTTTAGCTCTCAGGACCAGCAACAAAATTCACCGGCAAAAGCCCGCACAGCCTGCCAAGCGTGCGATTTTCACGATCCCGTGGTTTTAAACGCCGAGCGCCAGCAGCCGCTGAACCATGGCCGCTTCGAGCTCGCGCCGGGCCGAGACCACCCCGGCCACGTCGCCGGGCGACACCTCGCGCCTTGCGGCGGCCCAGACGGGCGCGGGGTAATGGCTGTCCCACTCGAAGCGCGCAATCACGTGCCAGTGCAGATGGGGCACCATGTTGCCCAGCGCCGCCAGGTTGACCTTGACGGGCCGCAGGTGCTCGCGCAGCACCTGTTCCACCGCCGCCACCGCCTCCATGCAATGCTGCCGGTCGGCGGGTTCAAGCTGCGAAAACTCGGCCACATGGGCCTGCCAGACCACGCGGTAGAACGCCGGGAAGCCGGGCTCGTCGGCCCGGATGACGCGCAGGCGGGGGGTGCGCACGATCACCTCGCCGCCATCGGCTTCACACAGGCTGCAGGCTTCGTGGGTCACTCGATCTGGCCCTTACACCAGCACGCGCTCGATGCCCCCGGTGTTGGCCGCGGCCACATAGCGGGACATCCAGTCGTCGCCCAGGATCTGGTTGGCCATCTCGACCACGATGTAGTCGGCTTCGAGCAGGCCGTTCTTCAGGTCGTCCTGGTAGCGACCCAGGCCCATCATGCAGCTGGGGCAGGAGGTCAGCATCTTGATGTTCTGGGTGGCGCTGACGGCGCCGGTGGCGCGCAGGGCGGCTTCGTCCTTGCGGATCTCTTCTTCCTTGCGAAAGCGCACCTGCGAGGACACGTCGGGGCGCGACATGGCCAGCCCCCCGCTCTCGCCGCAGCAGCGGTCGCTCTTGCGGACGTTGTCGCCCAGCAGGGACTTGACGGTCTTCATCGGGTCCTGCAGCTTCATGGGGCTGTGGCAGGGGTCGTGGTACAGGTAGCCGCCGCTCCTGTCGTCCAGCGTGATGTTCTTCTCCAGCAGGTACTCGTGGATGTCCACGATGCGGCAGCCAGGGAAAATCTTCTCGAATTCATAGCCCTGCAACTGGTCGTAGCAGGTGCCGCAGCTGACCACCACCGTCTTGATGTCCAGGTAGTTCAGCGTGTTGGCGACGCGGTGGAACAGCACCCGGTTGTCGGTGATGATTTTCTCGGCCTTGTCGAACTGGCCGCTGCCGCGCTGCGGGTAGCCACAGCACAGGTAGCCCGGCGGCAGCACCGTCTGCACCCCGGCATGCCAGAGCATGGCCTGGGTGGCGAGCCCCACCTGGCTGAACAGGCGCTCGGAGCCGCAGCCCGGGAAATAGAACACCGCCTCGGTTTCGGCCGTGGTGAGCTTGGGGTCGCGGATGATGGGGACGTAGTCCTTGTCCTCGATGTCCAGCAGCGCGCGCGCGGTCTTCTTGGGCAGGCCGCCCGGCATCTTCTTGTTGATGAAATGGATGACCTGTTCCTTGATGGGCGCGGTGCCCACCGTGGCTGGCGGCGCCTTGGTCTGCTTGCGCGCCACCGCCTTGAGCAGGTCGTTGGCCAGGCGCTGGGCCCTGAAGCTCCAGTCGGTCAGGGTGTGGCCGATGTTGATCGCGCGCGGGCTGGTGATGCCGATGAAGGCCGACTGCAACGCTGCCGCGGGCCGGAAGCTCTTGCGCCCCATCTTGCGCAGCAGGTTGCGCATGTTCATGGAGACATCGCCAAAATCGATGTCCACCGGGCACGGGCTCAGGCACTTGTGGCAGATGGTGCAGTGGTCGGCCACGTCCTCGAACTCTTCCCAGTGCTTGATCGACACGCCGCGGCGGGTCTGCTCCTCGTACAGGAAGGCCTCGACCAGCAGCGAGGTGGCCAGGATCTTGTTGCGCGGGCTGTACAGCAGGTTGGCGCGCGGCACATGGGTGGCGCACACCGGTTTGCATTTGCCGCAGCGCAGGCAGTCCTTCACGCTGCTGGCAATGGCCCCGATGTCGGACTGCTGCATGATCAGCGACTCATGCCCCATCAGGCCGAAGCTGGGCGTGTAGGCATTGGTCAGATCGGCGAACAGGCCCACCTTTGAAGACATTTCGGGCTGGAGTCCAGGCCCGTCGGGCACAGTGTGCTCCTGATTTCGTAGCAGTTTGCCCTTGTTGAAGCGCCCCTCCGGATCCACCCGGTGCTTGTATTCGGTGAACGGACGCAGTTCCTCGTCGCTCAGGAACTCCAGCTTGGTGATGCCAATGCCGTGCTCGCCCGAGATCACGCCGTCCAGGCTGCGGGCCAGCACCATGATGCGCTTGACCGCCTCATGCGCCGTCTGCAGCATTTCGTAGTTGTCGCTGTTGACCGGAATGTTGGTGTGCACATTGCCGTCGCCCGCGTGCATGTGCAGCGCCACCCAGACCCGGCCCTTGAGCACGCGCTTGTGGATGGCATTGCATTCGTCCAGGATGGGCTGGAAGGCGTCGCCGGCGAAGATGTGGGCCAGCGGCGCGCGGATCTGGGTTTTCCAGCTGGCGCGCAGCGAGTGGTCCTGCAACTGCGCAAACAGCGCATCGGCGTCGCGCAGCCAGCCCTGCCACAGGGTCCGCACCTCGCCAAGCAGCGCCAGGGCCTGGGCCACCCGGTCCTCGAGCAGCTCGGCCGACGGAATCTCGCTGGCATCGTCGCTCTTGCCCAGCGGCAGGTTGCCGCGGCTGAAAAAGGCCTCGAGCGCGTCGGTCAGCGCAATCTTGTTGCGCAGGCTCAGCTCGATGTTGATGCGTTCAATGCCGTCGGTGTACTCCGCCATGCGCGGCAGCGGGATCACCACGTCCTCGTTGATCTTGAAGGCGTTGGTGTGCTTGCTGATGGCGGCGGTGCGCTTGCGGTCCAGCCAGAACTTCTTGCGCGCCTCGGGGCTGATGGCCACAAAGCCCTCGCCGCTGCGCGAATTGGCCAGGCGCACCACCTCGGAGGTGGCCCGGGCCACGGCGTCGGCGTCATCGCCCGCAATGTCGCCCACCAGCACCATCTTGGGCAGGCCGCCGCGCTTGCTCTTGGTGGCATAGCCCACGGCCCTGAGGTAGCGGTCGTCCAGGTGCTCCAGCCCGGCCAGCAGCACGCCCGAGCGCTTCTGCTCGGCGAACATGAAGTCCTTGATCTCCACGATGCTGGGCACCGCGTCGCGGGCATTGCCGAAGAACTCGAGGCAGACCGTGCGGGTGTGCGCCGGCATGCGGTGCACGATCCAGCGGCCGCTGGTGATCAGGCCGTCACAGCCCTCTTTCTGGATGCCGGGCAGGCCGCTGAGGAACTTGTCGGTCACGTCCTTGCCCAGGCCCTCCTTGCGGAAGGTCCTGCCCGGAATGTCCAGGCGCTCGGTTCGCACCAGCGTCTTGCCGTCGGCCTCGAAGGTCTTGAGCTCGAAGCTGGCCATCTCGGCGTCATGGATCTTGCCCAGGTTGTGGTTCAGCCGCGTGACCTCCAGCCACTGGGCCTGCGGCGTGACCATGCGCCACGAAGCCAGGTTGTCCAGCGCCGTGCCCCAGAGCACGGCCTTCTTGCCACCGGCATTCATGGCAATGTTGCCGCCAATGCACGAGGCCTCGGCCGAGGTCGGGTCCACCGCGAACACAAAGCCGCCGCGCTCGGCCGCATCGGCCACGCGCTGCGTCACCACGCCGGCCTCGGACCAGATGGTGGGCACCGGCTGGTCCAGGCCGGGCAGGGCCATCATCTCGACCTCGGTCATGGCCTCGAGCTTTTCGGTGTTGATCACCGCGCTGTTCCAGGTCAGCGGGATCGCGCCGCCGGTGTAGCCGGTGCCGCCGCCGCGCGGAATGATGGTCAGGCCCAGTTCGATGCAACCCTTGACCAGGCCGGCCATCTCGGCCTCGGTGTCGGGTGTGAGCACGACAAAGGGGTACTCCACGCGCCAGTCGGTCGCGTCGGTCACGTGCGAGACGCGGCTCAGCCCGTCAAACTTGATGTTGTCCCTGGCCGTGAGCCGCCCCAGCACGCGCTGGGCCTTGCGGCGCAGGTCGGCGGTGGCCGCGAAGGTGTCATCAAAGGCCCGGACGGCGGCGCTGGCGGCGATCAGCAGCTCGCCGACCAGCGCATCGCGCTCGGGGTCCTTGTCGGGCTCGCGGCGTTTTTCGACCTCGCCCAGGCGGTGCCGCAGCGCGTCCACCAGCAGCCGGCGGCGCCTGGGGTTGTCCAGCAGGTCGTCCTGCAGGTAGGGGTTGCGCTGCACCACCCAGATGTCACCGAGCACTTCATAGAGCATGCGGGCCGAGCGGCCGGTGCGGCGCTCGTCGCGCAGGCGGCTGAGCACATCCCAGGCCCGGGAGCCCAGCAGCCGGATCACGATCTCGCGGTCGGAGAACGAGGTGTAGTTATAAGGTATCTCTCGCAAGCGCGGCGCGTCATCGACCGCGGCCATGAGGTGATTGAGCGTAGTGGGGGCGTTCATCGGGTGGTTGGGTGCTCAGCCAAAGCGACTACCCGGCTGAAAAGGGATGTTACCGCAGCGCAGCATGCCCCTGTCGCCGGGGTGGCAGCCTCATGGAAATCCCGCTTGTGGCGGGCGGGACGCGGCGCGTTAAATCGCCTGTCACATTTCCATCGTAATCTGAAGCATCCAATTCAGGAGTTTTCATGAAACTGCAACTTTCTGCCGCGGCACTCGCGGCTGTACTCGCCTTTCCGGCCCAGGCCCAGACTGAGATCCAGTGGTGGCATTCGATGACCGGCGGCCTGAACGACTGGGTCACCGACCTGGCCGACGGCTTCAACAAGAGTCAGAAAGACTACAAGATCGTGCCCACCTACAAGGGCACGTATGACGAAACCATGCCCGCCGCCGTGGCGGCCTTCCGCGCCGGCAACGCCCCGCACATCCTGCAGGTGTTTGAAGTGGGCACCGCCACCATGATGGCCGCCAAGGGCGCCGTGGTGCCGGTGGGCAAGGTGCTGACCGACGCCGGTTACAAGTTCGACCCCAAGGCCTACATCCCGGCCGTGGTGGGCTACTACACCGCGCCCAGTGGCCAGATGCTGAGCTTCCCGTTCAACAGCTCGACCACCGTGCTGAACTACAACAAGGACCTGTTCAAGAAAGCCGGCCTGGACCCCAACCACCCGCCGGCCACCTGGCCTGAGCTGGTGCTGGCCGCGGCCAAGCTCAAGGCCGCCGGCGTGAGCTGCCCGTTCACCACCAGCTGGCAGGGCTGGACCCAGCTGGAGAGCTTCTCCACCTGGCACAACACGCTGTTTGCCACGCAAAACAATGGCTTCGGCGGCACCAGCGCCCGCCTGGTCACCAACAGCCCGCTGCACGTGCGCCACATCGAGAACCTGTCCAACATGGCCAAGCAGGGCCTGTTTGTCTACCGCGGACGTGGCAACAAGGGCGACGCCCCTTTCTACGCGGGTGAGTGCGCGATGCAAACGGCATCGTCATCGTCCTATGCCAGCATCAAGAAGAACGCCAAGTTCGAATTTGGCATTGCGCCCCTGCCCTACTACCCTGACGTGGCCGGCGCGCCACAGAACACCATCATCGGCGGCGCCTCGCTGTGGGTGATGGGGGGCAAGAAGCCTGCCGAGTACAAGGGCGTGGCCGAGTTCTTCCACTACCTGACCAACGCCGACATCCAGTCCAAGAGCCACCAGCGCACCGGCTACCTGCCGATCACCCTGGCCTCGTTCAAGCTCACCGAAGATTCCGGCTTCTACAAGAACAACCCTGGTACCGATGTCGCGGTCAACCAGATGATCCGCAAGACCACCGACAAGTCACGCGGCATCCGTCTGGGCAACTTCATCCAGATCCGCGCGATCGAGGACGAGGAACTCGAGCAGGTCTGGGCTGGCAAGAAGTCGGCCAAGGAAGCGCTGGACGCCATCGTGAGCCGCGGCAACGAGCAACTCGAACGCTTCCAGAAAGCCAACTGAGGCTGACGCGCGGGCCGGGGAGGTGCGCACCCGCACTACACTCCCGGCTCCGCCTGCCGCTGCCCCGACCGGGGCGCGGCTCCCTTTCGGGTTGAAACACTGTGGCTTCTGAAAAACGCGTCGTCTTCCGTTCTGCCTGGCTGCCCTGGGTGCTTCTGGCACCGCAAGTGGCCGTCATTGCCATCTTCTTTTTCTGGCCTGCGGCCCAGGCCCTGCTGCAGTCGTTCCAGCAGTCCGATGCCTTCGGGCTGTCCACCGAATGGGTGGGGTTCAAGAATTTCACCAACCTGATGCACGACGCCACCTACCTGGCCTCGTTCAAGATCACGGCCATCTTCTCGGTGCTGGTCGCCTTTCTCGGCATCGGCCTTTCGCTGGTGCTGGCCGTGTTCGCCGACCGCGTGGTCAAGGGCACGCTGGTCTACCGCACCCTGCTGATCTGGCCCTATGCCGTGGCGCCCGCCGTGGCCGGCGTGCTGTGGCTGTTCATGTTTGCGCCGTCGATCGGCATCGTCTCGTATGCGCTGCGCCGCTTCGGCTTTGAATGGAACAGCCTGCTCAACAGCAACCACGCCATGACGCTGATCGTGATTGCCGCCGTCTGGAAGCAGATTTCCTACAACTTCCTGTTCTTCCTGGCCGGCCTGCAGAGCATCCCCAAGTCGCTGGTGGAGGCCGCCGCCATCGACGGCGCCGGGCCGTGGCGCCGCTTCTGGTCGATCCAGTTCCCGCTGCTGTCGCCCACCACGTTCTTCCTTTTCGTGATCAACATGGTCTACGCCTTCTTCGACACGTTCGCGATTGTTGACGCGGCGACCGAGGGTGGCCCGGGGCGCGACACGGCCATTCTGGTCTACAAGGTCTACTACGACGGTTTCAAGGCACTGGACCTGGGCGGTTCGGCTGCCCAGTCGGTGGTGCTGATGTTCATCGTCATCATCCTGACCATCATCCAGTTCCGGTTTGTCGAGAAGAAGGTTCAATACTGACATGAGCCCCCACGTTCACTTTGTTCACTGCCCCCCGAGGGGGCGCTCAGCGTCCTTCGGGCGGCCGGGCGGCCGCTGATGGTCGAACGCAGCCCCTTCCTGCGCATCCTGTCGCACCTCGTGCTGATCGCCGGCGTGTTCGTCGTGGCGTTTCCGCTTTACGTGACCTTCGTCGCCTCCACGCAAACCGCCGATGAGATCCTGCAGGCGCCGATGTCCATGGTGCCCGGTTCGCACCTGATCGAGAACTACACGGCCGCGCTCGGTGGCACGGGCAAGGGCGGGGCATCGAACGCACCGGTCGGTCGCATGATGATGGTCAGCCTGATCACCGCATTGGTCATCGCGGTTGGCAAGATCGCCATTTCCTTGCTCTCGGCGTTTGCCATCGTCTATTTCCGCTTTCCGTTCCGCATGCTCTTTTTCTGGGCCATCTTCGTCACGCTCATGCTTCCGGTGGAGGTGCGCATCGGGCCGACCTACAAGGTGGTGTCCGACCTGGGCATGCTCAATACCTACGCCGGCCTGACCATCCCGCTGATCGCCTCGGCCACGGCCACCTTCCTGTTCCGGCAATTCTTCCTGACCGTGCCCGATGAACTGGTCGAGGCCGCGCGCATGGACGGTGCCGGGCCCCTGCGCTTCTTCAAGGACGTGCTGGTGCCGCTATCGACCACCAGCATCGCCGCGCTCTTCGTGATCCAGTTCATCTACGGCTGGAACCAGTACCTCTGGCCGCTGCTGGTGACCACCAACGAGACCATGTACCCGGTGGTCATCGGCATCAAGCGCATGATCAGCGGCGGCGACGCCGCGACCGACTGGAACATCGTGATGGCCACGGCCGTGCTGGCCATGATCCCGCCCGCGGCGGTGGTCATGCTGATGCAGCGCTGGTTCGTCAAGGGCCTGGTCGACACCGAAAAGTAAATCAGAAATCATGGCTTCCATCCAACTCAAAGACGTCGTCAAGCACTACGGCAGCGGCAAGCACACGGTCAAGGTGATCCACGGCGTCAACGCCGACATCGCCGACCGCGAATTCATCGTCATCGTCGGCCCCTCGGGCTGCGGCAAGTCCACGCTGCTGCGCATGGTGGCCGGCCTGGAAGAGATCACGGGCGGCGAAATTTCAATTGGCGGGCGCGTGGTCAACGACCTGGAGCCGGCCGAGCGCGACATCGCCATGGTGTTCCAGAACTACGCGCTGTACCCGCACATGAGCGTGTTCGACAACATGGCCTATGGCCTGAAGATCGCCAAGGTGCCGCTGGACGAGATCAAGACCCGCGTCGACAAGGCCGCGAAGATCCTGGAGCTGGGCCACCTGCTGGACCGCAAGCCGCGCCAGCTCTCGGGCGGCCAGCGCCAGCGCGTGGCCATGGGCCGCGCCATCGTGCGCCAGCCCCAGGTGTTTTTGTTTGACGAGCCCCTGAGCAACCTGGACGCCAAGCTGCGCGCGCAGACCCGGCTGGAGATCCAGAAGCTGCATCGCGAGCTGGGCATCACCAGCCTGTTCGTGACCCACGACCAGGTCGAGGCCATGACGCTGGCGCAGCGCATGATGGTCATGAACGCTGGCGTGATGGAGCAGTTCGGCACGCCTGAAGAGGTGTACCACCGCCCGGCCTCCACCTTCGTGGCCAGCTTCATCGGCTCGCCGCCCATGAACCTGCTCAAGCACGCACCCGGCGCGCGCGAAGGCAGCATCATGGGCATCCGCCCCGAGCACCTGGACATCGGCAGCGCGGGCTGGGAGATCAAGGTCGAGACCGTCGAACTGCTGGGCGCCGAGCGCCTGGTGTATTGCCGCCTGGGCGACGAGCAGCTGATCGTGCGCACCGACGAACAGCACCCCGCGCCGCAGCCCGACAGCACCATCCACGTGGCGCCGCGCGAGGACCGGGTCCACTGGTTCGACGCCGCCACCGGCAAGCGCCTGCCATGAGCGCGCCCTGGCCCTACCCGCGCTGGGTGGCCCATCGCGGCGCCGGCCGGCTCGCACCCGAGAACACGCTGGCGGCCTTCCGCCTGGGCGCGCAGCACGGCTACCGCATGTTCGAATGCGACGCCAAGCTGTCAGCCGACGGCGTGGTCTTCCTCATGCACGACGCCACGCTGGAGCGCACCACCAGCGGCCGCGGCATCGGCGGCGAACAGCCCTGGGGGGCGCTGGCGCAGCTGGACGCAGGCGGCTGGCATTCGCGCGCGTACGCGGGCGAGCCCCTGTGCACCCTGGAAAACGCCGCGCGCTACTGCCTGGCCAATGGCTTTTGCCTGAATATCGAAATCAAGCCCACGCCGGGCCTGGAGCAGCTCACCGGTGAAGTGGTGGCGCGCGAGGCCGCGCGCCTGTGGGCCGGGGCCGCCGTGGCGCCGCTGCTGACCTCGTTTCGCCTCGAGTCGCTGGCCGGCGCCCAGGCCACCGCGCCGCAGCTGCCGCGCGGGCTGCTGCTGGACACGCTGTGGACAGGCTGGCTGGAAACCGCGCTCACGCTGGGCTGCAGTGCCGTCGTCTGCAACCACGCGCTGTGGGACCGCTCCAGCGTCACCCAGGCCCAAAGCGCGGGCCTGCGCACCCTGAGCTACACCGTGAACGACGAATGGGCCGCGCAGCGCCTGATCGATCTGGGCACCGACGGCATCATCACCGACCGGGTTGACCTTTTCAGCCCGGTTTAGGCATCAAAAGTGGCTGGAGTCCAGCAGCGGCGGTCACTTTCAGCTATCAAATCAGTAGCATTCTGGCCGGCCACTAGAGCCCCAGCCAGGCCAGCAGCTCGCGCAGCTTGGGCTCGGTCGTGGTGTCGAAGCCCTTGACGCCAATCTGCTTGAGCACGCCCTGACCCGCATCGCTGCCGGCCAATCCGACCAGGTCCTTCTGGATCGACGCCACCTGCTGCGACGTGACCTTCTTGCCCGCGATCAACGGGAAATAGGGCTGCTTCACGCTGGCGTGCAGCACGCGCATGCCGTCGGCGTCGAGCGTCTTGGCCACGCCGGAATACGAGGCCACGGCCCCGACTTCCGCAAACCCGCTCTTGACATAAAAGATCACCGCGCCCTGCTCGCGCACGCGCTGCACCTGCTCCTTCGACAGGTCCACCCCGTTGCGGCGCAGCTCGGCCTCGCAGAACTTGGTCATGTAGGCCGCGGGGTTGGGCGTGACCACCTTGCGGCCCTTGATGTCGGCCACGGTCTTGAGCGTGGACGCCTTGGGCACCACGATCAGGCACTGCCCGTCGGGCTGGGCCGTGGCGACGTACTTGTAGCCGTAGTCGCGCATGCCGCGCGCCGGGTAGTCGCTGGGCCGGGCCATCGCAAAGTCAAAACGCCCCTCCTGGAGCCCGCTTTCCAGCGCGCTGAATTCGCGGATGAACACCACCTGCACGCTCTGCTTCATGGTCTTGGCCAGCACATCGGCCAGGCCGCTGTACTTGGCAATCACACGCGCGTGGTCGGTGCCGCCGGACGATCCCTCGCTGATGGCAAAAATCAATCCCTCTGCGCTGCACAGCCCCGACATGGCCGCGAGCACCCAACCTGCAATCAATGCTTTCATGCTATTGAAACTCCCTCTTGTTGACCTTCGTTTGCAGCTCCAACACTGCAGGGCGCTTGTGTTGCGTCCCGTCAAAAAGCATAGGAGAAACGGGCGCTGCGATCGATCGCCCAAAAGGCTTAACGCGGTCACCGGCGCGACGATGCGATCGCACGCGGGCCAGCCGCCACGGCCCGCAAGGCCCCGCGCTTTCCTCTCTCAAAGACGGCAGCGCCGCGCCAGAAATCAGCGCGTGCAAGGCGTGGCCGCGGCAGGCCTGTGATTTACAGGGGGATACAAAATGGCGCGGGCCGTGTGGTGCCCAACGCACAGCCGCGTTGGACGGTCATCCGCATCGCCGCCCCCGACTTTCAAGCCAAAAAGGCCTGGAGTCCAGACGGGGCGGCCACTGGCCGCTATCTTTTGTGTAGCAAATTCAGGCCAGGTCGCCGGCCAGCGAGGCCAGGGTCTCCGGCGCAATGCGGGTGTGCGCCGGGTAATGCGTGTGGTCGCAGCCCAGCTTGACGCTGGCGCCGGCCTTGACGGCGGCCCGCATGGCCGGCGTCAGCTCAAAGCGCACAAAGTGCACGGCCGAAGTCTTCTCGTCGTTCTCGCGGTCCAGGTCTTCGTCGGCAATGGCATACACGCGGGCGTGGCCCTCGACCTCGACGAACATGCGGTCTTCCACCCCGATCAGGCGCGCCAGCTCGCGCTTGCGCTCGTTCTCGTCGGGGTACTCGATCATCATCGTGGCCTTCCAGTTGCCGCCGTCGGGCATCAACGGGACGTAGGCCTCGATCTCCTGCTCGATGCCCTCTTCCTCGAAGATCTTCTCGATGCGCAGCATCTCCTGGATCTGGTAGCGGATGCTGGTCTCGCTCTCGAACTGCAGCGTGACGTGCTCGCCCAGCGCCACCGAGCGCAGCTTGCGGTGGGCAATGATCTCGGCCTTGTGCGCCTTGCGGAATCTGGCGTAGGCCTCCAGCGTCATGAGGCTGTCGCGGGTGATTTTTCCGGTGAGTTGCATGTTTATTTCAATCCATAGGCCATGCGTACCAGCGTGAGCGGGTGCTGCAGGGTGGGCGCGCCCAGGCTGTTCACCTCAAAGCCCTGCGCAATGTGGTGGCCGCCCAGCGGGCAGTCGGAGCTGATGTAGTCGGGCAGGCCGCCCTCGGCCTTGACCGAGCCGTCTTCGGCCTTGCCCGAGCCGGGGTGGTCGGCCATCTTTTTGAACAGCGGCTTGCCGATCTTCAGCGCCTGCTGGTGGTAGGCCTTCTTGACGCCAAAGGTGCCGGCGTGCCCCGAGCAGCGCTCGTTGGTCTGCACCCAGGTGTCGGGGATCATCTTGAGCATTTCCTCGGTCTTCTTGCCGATGTTCTGCACCCGGCCGTGGCAGGGGATCTGGTAGCTGATCTTGCCAAGGGGCTGCGTGAATTCGGTCTTGAGCAGGCCGTCGCGCTTGCGCTGCATCAGGTACTCGAACGGGTCCCACATCGCTTCCTTGACCAACTGCACATCGGCATCCTGCGGGTACATCAGCGGCAGCTCCTGCTTGAACATCAGGGTGCAGCTGGGGACCGCGGTCAGGATGGCGTAGCCCTCTTTCGCGTACCGGGCCAGCACGGGGATGTTGGCTTCCTTGGCCCGGTTGACGGAGTCCAGGTCGCCCAGCTCGAGCTTGGGCATGCCGCAGCACTGCTCCTTGTTGACCAGCACATACGGCACCTCGTTGTGGTCCAGCACCTTGAGCAGGTCGTGGCCAATGCCGGGTTCGTTGTAGTTGACGTAGCAGGTGGCATAGATGGCCACCTTGCCGGGCGTCCTGGCACCGTCTTTCACGGGGAAGGGCGTGGAGCCGGCGGCGCCCGAGCGGAACTTGCGCGTGGCCAGTTCGGGCAGCCAGGCGTCCTTGTCGACGCCCAGCAGGTTTTCCATGGCGCCACGCGCAAAGGCCGTCTTGTTGACCGCATTGACCGCCTGGACCACGATGGGGATGCCGGCAAACTGGCCGTGCACATCGGTGGAGGCCAGGAGTTTCTCGCCCAGCCCCACGTCGCCCTTCTTGAACTTGATGGCCTTGGCCCGCAGCATGGTGTGGGGGAAGTCCAGGTTCCACTCGTGCGGCGGCACGTAGGGGCACTTGGTCATGTAGCACAGGTCGCACAGGTAGCACTGGTCGACGACCCTCCAGTAGTCGGCCTTCCTGACGCCATCGACCTCCATCGACTCGCTCTCATCCACCAGGTCAAACAGCGTGGGGAACGAGCCGCACAGGCTCACGCAGCGGCGGCAGCCATGGCAGATGTCGAAGATGCGTTCCATCTCCTTGAACGCCGCGTCCTCGTTCCAGAACTCGGCGTCCTGCCAGGCGATGGGGTGTCGGGTGGGGGCTTCGAGGTTGCCTTCGCGCGCAGTCATGGGAATCCTTTGGCGGGGGCCACCGCGGAACCGGCTTTGCCGGGCCACAGGTGGCGCCCCCTTGAGGGGGAGGCGCGTCAGCGCCTCGGGGGTGGGTCAGTTAATCCACCAGCTCGTTCAGGGCCTTCTGGTAGCGGTTGGCGTGCGAGCGCTCGGCCTTGGCCAGCGTTTCAAACCAGTCCGCCACTTCGTCGTGGCCTTCCTCGCGCGCGGTCTTGGCCATGCCCGGGTACATGTCGGTGTACTCATGCGTTTCACCGGCCACGGCGGCCTTCAGGTTGTCGCGCGTGGGGCCGATCGGCAGGCCGGTGGCCGGGTCGCCGCACTGCTCCAGCCACTCGAGGTGACCGTGGGCATGGCCGGTTTCGCCTTCCGCGGTGGATCGGAACAGGGCCGCCACGTCGTTCTGGCCTTCGATGTCGGCCTTGTTTGCGAAATACAGGTAACGGCGGTTGGCCTGAGACTCGCCCGCAAATGCGGCTTTCAGGTTCTCTTCCGTCTTGGAGCCTTTGAGTGCTGCCATGGAAATCTCCTTCGTGGGTTGAACAAATGACTCGGCCGCCTGCGCTCAGGTTGGGTCAAAGACCCACAGAGATTAGCCCGGTTAGAGGCCTGCGTCTAATTGCCTGCCTCAATCCGCAGAATTGAAAAGGGCTATGTGATCGATAGTATTGATAACAGTTCTCAATAACGCGGCCCAACCCCATTGGCCGACCGGAGCAATTACGTTATAGTAAACGCGTTACGCAATGGTAAATTGCATTTGACCCAAGGAGACACCCATGGCCGCCGTCCTCAAAGACCTTGCCGCTCTGCCGGCACCCGCCCCCATCCACCAGCTACACCACTTCGCCTACCGCGCCAAGGACGCCGAGGAAACCCGGCATTTCTACGAAGACATCCTGGGCCTGCCGCTGTACCACATCATCCAGAGCGACGTGGTGCCCAGCACCGGCGAGTACTGCCCCTACACCCACTTCTTCTTCCGCCTGCAGGACGGCTCGTTCATCGCCTTCTTTGACCTGGGCAATGACGAAGCGGCCCTGCCCTCGCCCAACACGCCGACCTGGGTCAACCACATCTCGTTCCGTGTCGATTCGGTGCGGCACCTGGAAGACATGAAGGCCCGGCTGCAGGCCCATGGCGTGGATGTGATCGGCGTGACCGACCACCACATCTTCAAGAGCATCTATTTCTTCGACCCCAACGGGGTACGTCTGGAGCTGACCGCGCAGCTGGCTGACGAGTTCCAGATGCTCAAGGAGAGCAAGACCGCGCACCAGCGCCTGAACGAATGGACGGCGCGCAAGGAGCAGTGGCGCCGTGACCGCGCCGAGGGCAAGGCCGCCGAGCCCCTCAAGCCCCAGCAGAACGACCGCCCGGAGTTCACCGCCAAAACACCGTCCTGACCCGCCATGCCCGCGAACTACACCGCCACGGCTGCCACCGGCGGCTATGAATTCACGCAGGGCTCGGGCTATGTCCTGCCCGAATACCCGTTTGTCGAACCGCCGGAGATTCAATCCGGCCAGGTCGGCCACCACCCCATCGTGATCGTGGGCGGCGGCATCACCGGCCTCACCCTGGCCTGTGCGCTCGCGCACTATGGCGTGCCCGCGGTGCTGCTGGACGAGGACAACACCGTGGGCGTCAAGGGCGCATCGTCCCGCGGCATCTGCTACACGCAGAAGTCGCTGGAAATCTTCCAGCGCCTGGGCATCTACGAGCGCATCGCGGCCAAGGGCATCCAGTGGAGCGTGGGCCGCACCTTCGCGGGCGATGACGAGGTCTATTCGTTCGACCTGCGCCAGCAAAGCGCCTACAACCTCTCGACCCAGCCGCCGTTCATCAACATCCAGCAGTTCTACATCGAGGCCTACCTGGTCGACCAGATCCAGGCGCTGGGCCATGTGGACCTGCGCTGGAGCAACCGCGTCACCGCCTTCCGGCAAGAAGGCCAGGGCGCCACACTGTCTGTCAGCACGCCGGCGGGCGACTACCAGCTGCGCGCCGACCACGTGATCGACGCCACCGGCGCGCGCAGCCCGCTGCGCCAGTGGTGTGGTGCCAGTGTGACCGCCAAAAAGGGCGACGACCGCTGGTGCATTGCCGACGTGCGCTTTTCCAGGCAGCCGCCCACCGAGCGCCACACCTGGATCGAGGCGCCCTTCAACGAGAACCGCGCGGTCTGGCAGCACCTGATGGGTGACAACGTCTGGCGCATCGACTACCAGATGGCGCCCCATGCCGACCCCGACTACGTGAGCCGCGAAGACGTGGTGCGCGAGCGGCTGACCCGCCAGTTCGGGGCGGACTGCGAGGTCGAGATCGTCTGGGTCGGCCCCTACGCCTACCGCAGCGAATGCATTGACCACATGCGCCATGGCTGCGTCTTTTTCATGGGCGATTCGGCCAAGGTGGTCAGCCCGTTTGGCGCGCGCGGCGGCAACACCGGCATCGCCGACGCCGACAACCTGGCCTGGAAGCTGGCCGCGGTGATGCGCGGCCACGCCGCGCCCGGCCTGCTGCACAGCTACCACGAGGAGCGCCACGAAGCCGCGCGCCAGAACGTGCAGGTGACCAACCGCACGGCGCGCTTCCTGCGCCCGGCCGACGGCGTGGAACGCCTGTTCCGCACGGCCGCGATTGGCCTGGCCAAGCAATACCCGTTTGCCCGGCAGTTCGTCAACACCGGCCGCATGGCCATCGCCAACCCCTACAGCGCCTCCAGTGCCTGCGGCGCCAATGGCGGCCTGTCGGTGCAGAACGTGGCCTTCCGCTGGGCCGATGGCAGCGCCGGCACCACCAACGACCTGCTGCGCTGGGCCCATGGCCGGCCACTGGTGCTGGTGTTCGGCGACGTCAACGCGCAGGGCCTGCAGCGCCTGCGCGCGCTGGCGGGCACGGCCCCCGTGCGCTGCGTCCAGGTGGTGGGCCAGGACGGGCGACCGGGCGCACTGGAGCATGTGATTGACGCCCAAGGCCACCTGCAGGGCGCCTGCCATGTGTTCGGCCACGCCTGGGCCCTGGTGCGGCCCGACAGCTATGTGGCCGCCACGGGCGAGAGCATGGATGCCTCGCTGGTGCACGCCGTTTCGCAATGCCTGGGTACAGGAGATGCCGCATGAGAACCGCTCTTCATCTTCAGGACGCCGACACGTTCTACGAGCAGTTGCTGGACGCCCATGAAGGCCTGACGCGTGAGCAGTCCGAGTTGCTCAATGCGCGGCTGATCCTGTTGCTGGCCAACCAGGTAGGCGATGCGCGGGTGCTGTCTGACTGCATTGCGGCAGCGAAGTCCGGGGCGGCTTAGTCTCGGCTCTGTTGGCGGCGACCGCCATTGGTCTCCGGTCCGCGGTTTGGCGGCGACGGGTACCCGTCTCCGCTCGTGTCCCCCGGTCCGTGCTGCGCACGGCCCTCCTCCTTGACCTCGCTGCGGCGGGTACCCATCACCGCCAAACCGCTGCGCGTGGAGCGCGGACGCGTTGAAGATGTCGCACTCCAAAATGGTCAGCAGGATCAGGCGGGTTGGGCGCTCTGCGCAGCGACATCAAGGAGGAGGGTCGGCGCAGCCGGCCCGGGGGACAGTCGCGGAGCAGAGTGCCCGGCCCACCTGATCCCGAAGCCATGCCAGCATCGCAAGGTCTCATGGCCCCAAGAAGCAACTTTTCAGGAATGGGTTTAGAGTGCGGCTTCTTCCGGACCCGACACCTTCAAGGAGATGCCATGAAAGTTTCAAGACTGCTTCGCGCCACCACGCTGGCCCTGCTGACCAGCGGCGCCGCCGGCCTGATGTTCAGCCCCGCCGCCCAGGCCGCCGCGCCCATGGCCAAGACCTCGGCGCCCGGCTTTTACCGCGTCATGCTCGGGGAATTTGAAGTCACGGCCCTGTCGGACGGCACCGTTGCCCTGCCGGTGGACAAGCTGCTCACGCGCACCACCCCGGCCAAGGTCGAAAAGGCCCTGGCGCGCTCCTACCTCAAGACGCCGCTGGAGACCTCGGTCAATGGCTACCTGGTCAACACCGGCGCCAAGCTGGTGCTGATCGACACCGGCGCGGCCGGCCTGTTCGGTCCGACGCTGGGCAAGCTGCTGGCCAACCTCAAGGCCTCGGGCTACCAGCCCGAGCAGGTGGACGAGGTCTACATCACCCACATGCACCCCGACCATGTGGGCGGCCTCATGGCGGGCGACAAGCCGGCCTTCCCCAACGCCGTGGTGCGCGCCGACAAGCACGACGCCGACTTCTGGCTCAGCCAGGAGAACATGGACAAGGCACCCAAGGAAGCCAAGGGCTTCTTCCAGGGCGCCATGGCCTCGCTCAACCCCTATGTGCAGGCCGGCAAGTTCAAGCCTTTCGAGGGCAACACCGAACTCGTGCCCGGCATCCGGTCCATCGCAACGCCGGGCCACACGGCCGGCCACAGCGTGTACATGGTCGAAAGCCAGGGCCAGAAGCTGGTGCTCTGGGGCGACCTGATGCATGTGGCGGCCGTGCAGTTCGAGCACCCCTCGGTCACCATCCAGTTCGACACCGACTCCAGGCAGGCCGCCAAACAGCGCGCCAAGGCCTACGCCGAAGCTGCCAAGCACGGCTACCTCGTGGCGGGCGCCCACCTGTCGTTCCCGGGCCTGGGCCATGTGCGCAAGCAGGGCAGCGGCTACCGCTGGCTGCCCGTGAACTACGCGCCGCTGCCCTGAGCGGCCAGGCGCACGCGCCGCCAGGCTGGCGTCGAATAAAATCGGCCCAGCACACCTGACGACCAAACGGCATCCTGCGGGGTGCCGTTTTTCATCCCGATACCCACATGACCGCACCCACGCCCCAGCAGCCCGGCCTTGAAAGCCTGTCCAAATCGTTCGAGCCCGCCGCCATCGAGGCGCACTGGGGCCCCGAATGGGAAAAGCGCGGCTATGCGGCCGCTGGCCACCGCGGCACGGGCCAGGCCAAGGCGGGAGAACCCGCGTTCTCGATCCAGCTGCCGCCGCCCAATGTGACGGGCACGCTGCACATGGGCCATGCGTTCAACCAGACCATCATGGACAGCCTGACGCGCTACCACCGCATGCGCGGCCACAACACCCTGTGGGTGCCCGGCACCGACCACGCGGGCATCGCCACCCAGATCGTGGTGGAGCGCCAGCTGCAGGACCAGGGCCAGAACCGGCACGACCTGGGCCGCAAGAACTTTGTGGCGCGCGTGTGGGAATGGAAGGAGAAGTCGGGCAACACCATCACCACGCAGATGCGCCGCATGGGCGACAGCGTGGACTGGGGCCACGAGTACTTCACCATGGACGAGAAGCTGTCCGCCGTGGTGACCGAAACCTTTGTGCGGCTGTACGAGCAGGGCCTGATCTACCGCGGCAAGCGTCTGGTCAACTGGGACCCGAAGCTGCAGTCCGCCGTGTCGGACCTCGAGGTGGAGAGCGAAGAGAAAGACGGCTCGCTCTGGCACATCGCTTACCCCTTGACCGATGGCAGCGGCAGCCTCACCGTGGCCACCACCCGGCCCGAGACCATGCTGGGCGACGTGGCGCTGATGGTCCACCCCGAGGACGAGCGCTACACCCACCTGATCGGCAAGACCGTGACCCTGCCGCTGGTGGGCCGCGAGATTCCGGTGATTGCCGACGAGTATGTGGACAAGGCCTTTGGCACCGGCGTGGTCAAGGTCACGCCCGCGCACGACCCCAATGACTACGCGGTGGGCCAGCGCCACCAGCTGCCGATGATCGTGGTGCTGACGCTGCAGGCCGCCATCAACGACAACGCGCCCGAAAAATACCGGGGCATGGACCGCTTCGTGGCGCGCAAGGCCATCGTGGCGGATCTGGAAGCTTCGGGCGCGCTGGTCGAAACCAAAAAGCACAAGCTCATGGTGCCCATCTGCACCCGCACCGGCCAGGTGGTCGAGCCCATGTTGACCGACCAGTGGTTTGTGGCCATGAGCAAGGTGAGCGAGCAGGACCCAACCGGCAAAAGCATTGCGCAAAAGGCCATTGACGCGGTGGCCAGCGGCGAGGTGACCTTTGTGCCCGAGAACTGGGTCAACACCTACAACCAGTGGATGAACAACATCCAGGACTGGTGCATCTCGCGCCAGTTGTGGTGGGGCCACCAGATCCCGGCCTGGTACGACGAAGACGGCCACGTGATCGTTGCCCGCAACGAAGCCGAAGCCCAGGCCAGGGCACCCGGCAAAACCTTGCGCCGCGACGAAGACGTGCTGGACACCTGGTACTCGTCGGCCCTGGTGCCGTTCAGCACCATGGGTTGGCCGGGTGCTGTGGGTGCAGAAAATTCCGTTCGCCCTGAGCCTGTCGAAGGGCTTCGACAAGCTCAGCCCGAACGGGGAGACACGGGGTTGACGGACTATGACCTTTACCTGCCCTCATCGGTGCTGGTCACGGGCTACGACATCATCTTCTTCTGGGTGGCCCGGATGATCATGATGACCACGCACTTCACGGGCCGCGTGCCGTTCAGGCATGTGTACATCCACGGCCTGGTGCGCGACGCGCAGGGCAAGAAGATGAGCAAGAGCGAAGGCAATGTGCTCGACCCGGTGGACCTGATCGACGGCATTGCGCTGGACCCGCTGCTGGAAAAACGCACCACCGGCCTGCGCAAGCCCGAGACCGCGCCGCAGGTGCGCAAGAACACGCAAAAGGAATTCCCCGAAGGCATCCCGGCCTATGGCGCCGATGCGCTGCGGTTCACCTTTGCGGCGCTGGCCTCGCTGGGCCGCAGCATCAACTTCGACAGCAAGCGCTGCGAGGGCTACCGCAACTTCTGCAACAAGCTGTGGAACGCCACGCGCTTTGTGCTGATGAACTGCGAGGGCCAGGACTGCGGGCTGGCGGAGCACACCAAGGCGCAGTGCCAGCCGGGCGGCGAGTTCCACGGCTACATGCAGTTCAGCCAGGCCGACCGCTGGATCTCGTCCGTGCTGCAGAAGGTGGAGGCCGAGGTGGCCAGGGGCTTTGCCGAGTACCGCCTGGACAACGTGGCCAACGCCATTTACGACTTCGTCTGGAACGAGTTCTGCGACTGGTACCTGGAAATTGCCAAGGTGCAGATCCAGACCGGCACTGAAAGCCAGCAGCGCGCCACGCGCCGCACGCTGATCCGCACGCTGGAAGCCATCCTGCGGCTGGCGCACCCCATCATCCCGTTCATCACCGAAGAACTCTGGCAGAAGGTGTCGGTGGTGGCCGGCCTGCCGGGCGCATCGGTCAGCATCGCGCGCTACCCCGAGGCACAGCCGCAGAAGATCGACGAAGCGGCCATCGCCCACGTGGCCAGGCTCAAGTCGCTGGTGGACGCCTGCCGCAACCTGCGCGGCGAGATGAACGTGTCACCGGCCACCCGCCTGCCGCTGTATGTGGTGGGCGACGCCGGTTTCATGCGCGCTGCCGCCCCCGTGCTGCAGGCGCTGGCCAAGCTCAATGAGGTGAAGGTGTTTGACGACGAGGCCGCCTGGGCCACGGCGGCGCAGGCCTCGCCGGTTGCCGTGGTGGGCGAAGCCCGGCTGTGCCTGCACATGGAGATCGACGTGGCGGCCGAGAAGGCCCGCCTGGGCAAGGAAGCCGACCGGCTGGAAGGCGAGATCGCCAAGGCCCACAACAAGCTCGGCAACGAAGCCTTCGTGGCCAAGGCACCACCCGCGGTGATCGAGCAGGAGCGCAAACGCGTGGCGGACTTCACGGCCACCCTGGCCAAACTGCGTGAGCAACTGAAGCGACTCGGTTGAGCTGGCGCCAGACACCCGGTTGCTACGAGTTTGATAGCGCGTAGTGGCCGCCCGGCCTGGACTCCAGGCCTGTTTGGCTAGCGAATGATGAATTCGGGCTCGATCGGCGCGGGTGCGGAGTCCAGTGCCATGGGTGCGCTGGTCAGGGAGTCGAGCCCGCTGCCCCGCACCGTGGTCAGGGCTTCATGGATGCGGTGCGCCACATACCAGCTGGCACGCAGGCGTGACTCGCGGGTGTGGGAGCCGATGCGCGGGGTGAGGAACAGGTTGTCCAGCTCATGCAGCGGGGTGCCGCGCGAGGCAAAGCCCGACTCGGCCCCATCGAGCACGCAGGCCTCGATCCGGCCATCGGTCAGCGCATTGGCCAGTGCGGTTTCGTCAAACAGCGCGGTGCGGCTGGTGCCCACCCACAGCTGCCCCGGCTTGCAGTGGGCCAGCACCTTGTCATTGATGAAGCCCTTGTAGCGCGACGCGTACATCACCTGCACGGCCATGGCATCGGCCTGCGCCATGAGGTCGGACAGGCTCACCGGCTTGACCTGCAGGCGCTGCCAGATCGGTGCCGTGTGGTGCACCGCGGGGTCGTAGCCGATCAGCTTGGCGCCCAGCGAGTGCAGCATCATCGCCAGCGCGTGGGCGGTGGAAGACAGACCAAAGATGCCGACCACACTGCCGTTGAGCTCGCGCCCCAGGCGGATGTCGGCATGGCGGTCGCCAATGAGCGCCGAACCAATCCCGCGCCGGTACAGCAGCAGCAGGCTGGCCAGCAGGTACTCGGCATTGGAGCGGACATTGGCCGTGGTGGCCTGGATGACCTTGACGCCGCGGTCGCGGCAGGCCTCGAGGTCGGTGTTGTCGGTGCTCACGTGCATGCGCGCGATGGCGCGCAGGCGCGGCGCGAAATCCAGGAACTCCTTGGTTACCACCACCTTGCGCGGCAGGACCAGCGCCTCGGCACGGTAAGCCATCTTGCGCAGCGTCGAAGGGTCGGTGGCCAACTCGGGACGGTACTCGACGGCGTGGCGGGACTCCAGCCACGCCAGCGCTTCGGGTACCAGTCGCTCAAGAAGTAAGATGTCCACCCTGTTCGGTCCCTTTTTCCATTCGGCCCTTGGTGTTGTCAGAAGCTGAAGTGTTTGCTTACTGATTGTTTCAATAAGGCCACACTTTAGCGAGAATCCCCAACCCCGTCCATGAACAAAATCACAAGAATCAACAAGGCTGTCTTCCCTGTGGCAGGGCTCGGAACCCGCTTTTTGCCGGCCACCAAAGCCCAGCCGAAAGAAATGTTACCAATCGTAGATCGGCCCTTGATTCAGTATGCGGTGGAAGAGGCGTATGCCGCCGGAATTCGCCACATGATCTTTGTGACGGGCCGCAATAAGCGTGCCATTGAGGACCATTTCGACACCGCCTACGAGCTCGAGACCGAGCTCGAAGCGAGCCAGAAGCACGAACTGCTGAACCTTGTGCAGACGCTTTCCCCCGATGACATGGTCTGTTCCTATGTACGGCAACCGCGTTCGCTGGGCCTGGGTCATGCGGTGCTGTGCGCAGAGCATCTCGTGGGCAACAGCCCTTTTGCCGTGCTGCTGGCCGATGACCTGATGACCGGTGTGGAGGATGGCCCCGGCGTTCTGACACAAATGGTCACAGCCTTCGCACAACTGGGGACATCTTTGTTAGCTGTGCAGGAAGTGCCCGCGGACCAGGTGCGCCGTTACGGCATCGTGGCCGGCGAGCAGGTGGCCCCCAACCTCATCAAGGTGAGCCAGATGGTGGAGAAGCCGGCACCGGAGGCCGCGCCCTCGCGCATGGGCGTGGCGGGCCGCTACGTCCTCACACCGGGGGTGTTTGACCTGATCCGTGACCAGCCGCGCGGCGCAGGCGGCGAAATCCAACTGACCGACGGGATTGCCGGACTCATGGCAACCGAAGGCGTGCACGCCCTGCTCTACGAGGGCAAGCGCTACGACTGCGGCAGCAAGGAGGGGTTTCTGGAAGCCACGGTGGAATTCGCGCTCAAGCATCCCGAGGTGGGCGAGCACTTCAGGGCTTACCTCAACGCCCTGCCCTTTCCCAAGTAACCCAAGTAACCGGGGCCGCGCCGCCGAGGCGCTTCAGCGCCGGCGCAGCACGTGGATGAAGTCGGCGCCCGCGTTCTGCTGCTCCACCAGCTCATTGCCGGTCTGCTTGGCAAAGGCCTGGAAATCGCGCACCGAGCCCGCATCGGTGGCCACCACCCGCAGCAACTGGCCCGTGCTCATGTCGGTCAGCGCCTTCTTGGCCTTGAGGATGGGCAACGGGCAGTTCAGGCCACGGGTATCGAGTTCTTTGTCGATGTTCATCGGAAGTCCTTGGGATTGCCCTGATTTTAATCAGCCCCGCTTGGGGAACTCGACAAACTCGGGCGAATACCCCCTGGAGCGCAGCCAGTCGGCCAGCGCATAGCCCGTGCCCGCAGGCCAGCACTTGACGGCGTCATAGTCGTACAGCTTGTACTCAACCAGTTCTGGCGAGAGGTTGACCTCGCCGTCCGCCACGGCGTGGTAGGCAATGATGACCTGGTTCATGCGCTGGAAATCGTAAACGCCGATCAGGTTGAGCTCACTCGCGTCCAGGTTGGTTTCTTCCTTGATCTCGCGGGCAATGCCCTCTTGCGGTGTCTCGCCCGCTTCCATGAAACCCGTGATCAGCGCGAACATGCGCCCCGGCCAGGCCGCATTGCGCGCCAGCAAAATCTGGTCGCGGTACTGCACCACCGCTGCCAGCACGGGCGTGGGATTGTTCCAGTGGGTCCAGCCACAGGCCGGGCAGCGCAGGCGCTGCTTTTCGCCGCCATCTTCCATCTGGGCCAGCAGTTGCAGCGGCGTGGCGCAACTGGGGCAGAACTGGTAGGCGGCGCTCACGCTGGAAACACGCCCGTGGACAGGTAGCGGTCGCCCCGGTCGCACACAATGAACACCACCGTGGCCTTCTCGACCTGGCTGGCAATCTGCTGCGCCACCCAGCAGGCGCCGGCCGCCGAGATGCCCGCAAAAATGCCCTCCTCGCGGGCCAGCCGGCGGCACATTTCCTCGGCCTCGTCCTGGCTCACATAGACCATCTCGTCCACGTACTGCGGGTCGTAGATCTTGGGCAGGTATTCTTGGGGCCACTTGCGGATGCCAGGAATGCGCGAGCCTTCGCTGGGCTGCGCGCCAATGATCCTGATGGCGGGGTTCTTTTCCTTGAGGTAGCGCGAGACGCCCGTGATGGTGCCCGTGGTGCCCATGGCGCTCACGAAATGCGTGATCTTGCCCTTGGTGTCGGCCCAGATTTCGGGGCCCGTGGTTTCGTAGTGAATGCGCGGGTTGTCGGCATTGGCAAACTGGTCGAGCACCCGGCCCTTGCCCTCGCGCTGCATGTTTTCCGCCAGGTCGCGCGCGTATTCCATGCCGCCGCTCTTGGGCGTGAGCATGAGCTCGGCGCCAAACGCCTTCATGGTCTGGGCCCGCTCCACCGACAGGTCTTCCGGCATGATCAGCACCATGCGGTAGCCCTTGATGGCGGCCGCCATGGCCAGCGCAATGCCGGTGTTGCCCGAGGTGGCCTCGATCAGGGTGTCGCCCGGCTTGATGTCGCCGCGCTCCTCGGCGCGCTTGATCATCGACAGCGCCGGCCGGTCCTTGACCGATCCGGCCGGGTTGTTGCCCTCCAGCTTGCCCAGGATCACGTTGCCGCGTTTGGCATTGTCCGCCGCGCCGATGCGCTGCAACGCCACCAATGGCGTTTTGCCAATGGCGTCTTCAATGGTCGGGTAGTTCATGGGCATCACTGTGCCATAATTTCCGGCTTGCTTCCTTCCCTGCCCGGGTGGTGAAATTGGTAGACGCAGGGGACTCAAAATCCCCCGGAGAAATCCGTGCCGGTTCGATTCCGGCCCCGGGCACCAAGCGGTTCGCAGGACCCTGCGGCACCCAGCATTCAGCCCCGCGCACCGCGGAAATCAAGGAACCCGAACGCATGGTTTCGATTCTTCCCGTGATTCTTTGCGGGGGCTCCGGCACCCGGTTGTGGCCACTGTCCCGGTCGGGTTTTCCCAAGCAGTTTCTTTGCCTCACCGGCCATCAAAGCCTGTTCCAGAAAACCCTGGGAAGAATGATGGCCCTGCGCAGCGAGGACCTTTCGGTCTCGCCGCCGGCGATCGTGACCAACGAGGATCACCGCTTCCTCGTAACCGAGCAACTCAGGGAGACCGGCATCGGGTGCGGGCCCATGCTTCTGGAGCCGGTGGCACGCAACACAGCGCCCGCGCTCACCCTGGCCGCACTGGCAGCGCAAGCGGCGGGAGCCGACCCCATCATGGTAGTCACGCCGGCGGACCACGAGATTGCCGACCTGCCCCGATTCCTTTCTGCAGCGCGAAATGCCATCCAGGAAGCTGGCTCGGGAAACATCGTGATTCTTGGCGTCCCGCCCAGCCGGCCAGAAACCGGCTTCGGGTACATCAAGACAGGCCGCGCCTCCGCCCCCGACAGCCCCGTGGAAGACGTCATTGCTTTTCGCGAGAAACCTGACTTGCCAACAGCGCAACGCTACCTCGCCGAAGGCGGCTATTTCTGGAACGCAGGCGTGTTCGTGCTGAAAGCGTCGGTCTGGCTGGCGGCGCTGGAACGCTTCAGGCCGGACATGGCCCACGCCACGCGCGCGGCATGGGCAGCCCGTCATGCGGATCGCGCGGGCACTGCCGAGTTCACACGACCCGGCCATGAAGAATTTGCCGCCGTCCCCTCTGACTCCATTGATTTCGCTGTCATGGAGCATTGCGCTGGCAGCGAATTCAGCTTGAAGATGGCGTCGCTTGACGCGGGCTGGAGCGACCTGGGAACCTGGGAGGCCGTCTGGCAGGAATTGCCCAAAGACCAGCATGGCAATGCCAGCCACGGCGACGTGCTGATGGCAGACAGCGAGAACACACTGGTTCATGCCTCAAACCGGCTGGTCAGCCTCGTGGGTGTTCAGGACCTCATCGTGGTCGAGACCGCCGATGCCGTCATGGTGGCACACCGGTCGTCATGTGGAGGCATCAAGTCCATCGTTGACCTGCTTGCTGACCGGAACCGCGAGGAGGCCGCGTCCCACCGCAAGACCCACCGGCCCTGGGGCTGGTACGACATCCTCGACAGCGGGCCCCGGTTCAAGGTCAAGCGGATTTGGGTCCGGCCGGGCGCCAGCCTGAGCCTGCAGAAGCACAACCATCGCGCCGAACACTGGATCGTGGTCAAGGGCATCGCCACGGTCACCCACAACGACGATGTGATCACCTTGACAGCGAATCAATCGTCCTACATTCCGCCCGGCGAAGCCCACCGGCTGGGCAACCCCGGCCATGAGCCCCTGGAAATCATCGAGGTGCAATCAGGCGACTACCTGGGCGAGGATGACATCGTGCGAATCAGCGACGAGTATGGTCGAGGCTCCCATCAGTAGCGGTCTGACGACTGCCAGCGGAAAGTGCTTTCGCACATCTCTTCGAGCCCGCGCGTTGCGCGCCAGCCCAGCAGATGGGCTGCCTTGGCAGGATTGGCATAGCAACTGGCCACATCGCCTGCCCGGCGCGGCTTGATGTCGTAAGGCACGGGCAGCCCGCTGGCCCGTTCATAAGCCCGCACCATGTCCAGCACGCTGTAGCCCTGCCCGGTCCCGAGGTTGAATGCATGCCAGCCTGCATGACCCTGCAGGAAACGCAATGCCGCCAGGTGGCCCTCAGCCAGATCCATCACGTGGATGTAGTCGCGCACGCCGGTGCCGTCCGGCGTTTCGTAGTCGTTGCCAAACACACCCAGGCGCGGCAGCTCGCCGGCGGCCACCTTGGCCACATAGGGCATGAGGTTGTTGGGGATGCCTTGCGGGTCTTCGCCGATCAGGCCCGACGCGTGGGCACCCACCGGGTTGAAGTAGCGCAGGCAGGCCACCCGCCAGGCGGGATCTGACACACACAAGTCGGCCAGAATCTCTTCAATGTGCAGCTTGCTGCGGCCGTAAGGGTTGGTGGCCGAGGTGGGGTGCTTTTCGTCCAGCGGCAGGTACTGCGGCGCCCCATAAACCGTGGCACTGGAGCTGAACACCAGTTCGCGCACCCCTGTCTCGCCCATGGCCTGCAGCAGGCTCACCGTGCCCTGCACATTGTTGGCGTAGTAGTCCACCGGCTTGCGCACCGATTCGCCCACGGCCTTGAGCCCTGCAAAGTGAACCACAGCCCTGCAAGCATGCTCGCGCAGCACCTGTGCCACACGCGCGGTGTCGCGCACATCGGCCTCCACCAGCGGGATCGCCCGACCGGTGATGCGTTGCAGCCTTTCCAGCACAGCCCGGTGGCTGTTGCACAGGTTGTCCAGCAACACCACCTCGTGCCCCGCGGCCAGCAGCACCACGGCCGCATGCGTGCCGATGTAGCCCGCCCCACCCGTCAAAAGAATCGTCACCACACACCCCCATCAACAAAAAACCCCGCTGGAACCAGCGGGGTTTTGAGTTTGGCACAAAGCCGGGGCTGGATCAGGAACCGGCACCCGTGGCAGGCGTGAGACTGAGGTTGGCAAGCTGGCTGCTGCCGGATTTCACAATGCCATCAGGCGTGATGGTGATTTTGATGGACCCAGCGCCCAACTGTGTGCCCAGCGTCATGGACACCCGGGTCAGCTGCTCGCCACCATTGGCCACCAGGCCAGCGGTCGTGACCTTCATCTCGCAGGGATTCACCACCACGGTCTTGCCCACAGCCAGCGCGGAGTTGTCAGCAAAATTGGACGTCTTGATAACGAAGAAGCAGGAGCCGTAACCCATGTCGCCAGACGCCGTCTTGCCGTCCGCGGAAATGGTGGCCGTCTGGGTGGTGCTGGTGGTGGAGCCCCCGATGCTCAGCGTTGTGGTGCCGGCCGTACCGAAGTCCGGCACACCGCTTGGGAAGCTCAGGGTGGTGCCGACGAAAGCGCCTCCGTTGGTGGAAGCAAGCTTGACGTTCACGTCGGACGTCGCCACCAGCACAGGGTCGCTGCCCCCCCCGCAAGCCACAAGGCCCGCCGCCAACACCACAGAACCCAAGACCGAAGCCCAAATGACCTTAACGCTTTTCATGATTGACCCTTTCATCGATTCAGGAAGCCACAGCTTTTTCAAAGCTCACCAGCCCATAGTGTCCAAAGGTTACAAGAAAGGCGGTGGCTCGTAAATACCCTTTTGCAATTCTGCCTTTAAACATGGCACACCGATCGCTATTGTTTTGTATCACCGCGGCAACAAATCACGGCCGTACAGGTAAAAAGCCTCACGCATGCGGTGCAGTTGGCTGATGAAGTAGCGCTGGCTGGTGCGGCCAGCGTTGAGCTGACGCAGCTCAGCGTTGTAGTCCAGCTGCATGTCACGCACCGCATTGGGCTCAACGTTATTGGATGCCGTGCTCCCGCCCGTGATTCGGGTCCGGATGCCACGCTGGAACTGCGGTGTGCCCGTGAACTGAACAAGACCCGGCTCCATTCCTCTGCGCGGCGTCAGCGGAATCGAAATCTCCAGCCCGGCAAACTGCCGGTTGCCGCCCTTGCGGAAAAACAAATGCGCGCCCACGTCGCCAAACCAGCGGGTCAGCACGAAGGAAGGACCTCGCGTTCCATCGCTGTATTGTTGCAAGCCGGCTTCCACCCAGGTGCTTGGCGAATAAGCCCAGCGGTAGCTGCCCGAAGCCTGCAACCGCTGGGCGCTGGTTTGGCCCGGTTGGCGCTGGTAGGCGCCGGCTCTGACGCGAATCACATCATCGCGCCCCGGCACAAAGAGCGACGCTTCACCTTGCACCCCATAGGCGTCGTAGTTGTAGCGGCCCGCCCCCACATTGGCAAACACCTGCGGCCCCAGCCAGAAGGACTGCTGGACAGCGGCCACCTTGAGGCCGTTACGCTGACGAGACCCGGAAAATGCAAATCCAGGCTCGTAGTTGTCGGAGTTCGATACTCGGCGGATGTAGCTTGTATACAGCTCGGCGCCGCGCCACAAGGGCACGATACCCTGCACATTGGCAGCCAGCGAATAGTCAAAAGCCCCCACCTCGGTTCCCACGGTGTAGTTGATATCCGGCTTGATCTCCACGCGCACGGGCGTACGCCGCGTGGGTTGCGGGCTGAGCCAACGGACTTCCGCTTCGGGGTAGTCCGGGAAGCGGTCTGTTGCCAGGCTGGTGCGCGCCTGGCTGGCGTCGCCGTCGCGCAGGAAAGCGCGATAAACAGATACATCGACCGACGTCTCGTATTGGCGAAGTCCGCTCTTGAATGTGACCGCAGATACCCGGCGCACTCCGGATGGAGCGCTCTCGGCAGCCAGACCCAGCACCAGACCAATCGCATCAGCCTCGGTCTGTTCGTAGCGATGGTTTTCGTACTCCACCAACAAGCTGCTGCCCCACACCCCCACCCGGATCCGCTCGAACCCCGCAGCCGCAAGGGCCCGCAGCAAGGACTCTTGCCGGTCTTCAGACGTGGGGACCATGCCCGGCACAGCGCCAGGCCCAATCTCCATCGGTGCCAAGGCCACCTCGGGGTTGAAATTGGCAGGCCGCCTGGCATTGGCCTCCAATGGCACCACCAGACTCAGCGCCGCGCTGGTGCGGTTGGCCGGGAGCCCGGCGTTGCTACTGGCCCCCGAGGAGCGCTGCAGCGTCGCCACCAGCCGGGCGTGCCCCAGAAAAGCCAGCTCGGGCGACGAGTACCGGACCCCCGCGTGTTTCTGCTGCCCATCGTACTCAGCCAGCAGGGAAACGCCGCTTTGCCCCAGCGACCATTCCACCCCGCCGAACGCGCCATTGAATGCATAGCCATTGGCGCTATTGCCGACAATATGTGAACCCCGTGCGTAGCCCGCAGACCAGCGAACAGGACCTATCTCATCGCTGACTACCGCGTATTTCGACTTGAAGAAAGACGCCCCGCCACTGATGTCATTCAAACCCAGTGCCACGTGCGGTTGCCCGCGCCAGAATGAGGGGAGTTTGAGCTTGATGTTGGCCGAAAGATCCCTGGGCCCATTGATCGTCGAACCGGGCAACGGATTTTGAAAGTCGGCAAACCGGCCAAACAGCTCGACGTTGGGCAGAAGGCCAATACCCAGGCTGTAATTGCGCCGCTGACTGAAGGCGCCCAGTTGTGGTTCAGCGTAATTGCCACGCGTGAGCGCCACATCACCTTCCGGCAAGACGCGGGCGGAGGGGATGACCAGGCCCCCCGTGTTCCCCTGGGTCGAAACACCGATCGGCTCCGCAGCGCAGGACAAGGCCTTTCCCACAACCAACAACAACCCAATCAATTGCAATGATCGAGATCGGCCCATCATCGCCATTGCATCACGCCAGTTCGGTTACGGAGAGAGTCGCAGGACTGATGCACCATCGAAACTGGGTCAGGCGGGCATAACTGGCGGAATACGCCAGCCCGCACAGCACAAATGAAAGTGCGAGCTTCAAGCTGCTCTCCGGCCAAAGCACGGCCAGCAAGGCTGGCATCAGAGCACCACTCCACATCAATGCGCCAGTCACTGAATTGGCCCACAGGCCGCTGGCCTGTGGGATCCAGCCGCGTACCAGCCTGCGGTTGACCAGACTGTGCAGGTGCAACCTGTCCGCCGCCCCCGGACTTCGGCGGTGGCGGCGGCGGCGCACCATGCTGAAAACGGTTTCCAGAATGGGGTAGGCACAGGCCAGCAAGGTCGCCCAGACTGAAATAGTCGGGTTGCGCATGGGCAGCAGAACTGCGATCCAGCCCATCAGGAACCCGAGCAAATAGGCGCCACCGTCGCCCAGAAAAATCTTGCCAAACGGGAAATTGACGACCAGGAAACCGACAATGACCACGCCGAGTATCAGGCAGATCTGGACCAGTTCCGTATCCCCGGCATGCGCGGCTATCAGTCCCAGCGCTGCCAGCGCCACCAGCACCGCTCCACCGGCCAAGCCATTGAAACCGTCGATGATATTGACGGCATTGGCGGCTCCGCTAACGGCAAAAGCCGTGAACAGGACAGACACAGGACCGAACTTCAGCAGCCAATCGAGACCCGGCACATCAACCCGGCTCAGGCTGGTATCCGTCAGCCACCAGCCAAAAATACCAGACGCCATGGTCGCCAGCAAGCGCACATAAACGGGCACCCGCTTGGTCACGTCCTCCCACAGGCCCATGGCAAAGGCGGGCGCGCTGGCCAGCAACATCAACATCAAGAGCGGAGATCCCGGCGCCGCAAGTGCAACGCAAACCATGAGGCCCAGCGCAATGGCGACCCCGCCGATGCGCGGTGTGGGTGCACCGTGCACCTTTTGCACCCCGATCGGGCTGTCCAAACTGAAATGACCATGAGCTGATTTGGTGACCACCAGGGCAAGGCTGACCAGGAAGCTGGTTGCACCGCCAGCCATCAATGCCATGGACAACGACTGCATGGTGCCCCTACCGCCGGCCCATGGACCATGCAGCACGCAATGCACGCCACTGATCCGCCGTGGCCGGGTCATTCGCAGCCTTGCGCGCCACCCGCCGGACAAAGGCCAGGGCCAACCCCAACGACAGCCCAAGCAAAGCTGCGCCCAGAACAATCAAGGTGCGCGATGGCTTGCTCTTGCGATCAGGAGGTATTGCCACGTCGATCTGCTGCACCAGCGGCGCGTCACGCGCCTCATCAGCCTTGGCCAACTGGAACTGCTGCAGCATGGCCGTGTAAATGGCCTCCTGGTATTTCAGTTCGCGGTAAAGGCGCACATTGCCCAACGCATCGCGGCTATCAACCGACTTGACTGCGCCGTCAACCGGGCCACCTTCCATTTTCGTCAACTGAGTGCGCAAACTGCCCAGTTCGGCCAGCAAGCGGCGAAGCTCTGCGTTCTCGGGTCCGGCATACGCCCGCATCGCCTGCAACTGAACCTCCCGCGCAACGATCTGGGCCCTGATCTGGGCGGCGGCTCCAATCATGGTCTGCGTTTGAGCATCCACACTGAACAGCCCACCGGCTTCCTGCGCCTGTTTGACTGCCAGCTCCGCCTTGATGAATTCGTCCTTGGCCTTGCCCATCTGCCCTTCAAAAAAGGTGCGCCGCTGCTGCGCCTCGGTGACGGCAATACGGCCCATCAATGTGCGCAGCTCTTCAGCATAGGCATTGGCCAGCTGGGCAGCAAAGTCAGGGTCCTTGTCATCGGCCTCAATTGAGATCAACGTGGATTTTCGATCTGCGGAAACCCGAACATTGTCGGCCAATTCCTTGCGCGTATTCACCAAGGTTTTCTGTTCGTAGCGGTCCTGCAACTTGAAACGCTTGATGACAGCATTGGCCACTGAGTCAGTCTTCAGCAACCCGACATACAGCTCCTCCGAATTCTTGAAAGCTGCCCCCAGACCCGTGGTGGCTGCCAGGGCGCCAAGCGAAGCAAGGGCGGCAGACGCCCCTCCTTGCCCCTGCTGAGGCGGCAATAACGTGGTTCTGGCAGTAAAGATGGGAGTCAGCATGAGACTGACCGCCAGCCCTACGACCGTGGCCAGCACGGCCAAGCCAGCGACCAGGACCTTGTCTTCCCCAAAAGCGGTTACGACGTCGATCAGACCGAACTCAGATTCAGCGGCCGCTGCTTGTTCATCAAACTCGTTCATCTCGCGCCCTCAGTTCTTCAGCACCTTGAGGCCAGCCGCCCCGAGGCCAAACTGATAGAAGATCGTGGTCAGGTCCTTGGCACCATCAATGAAGCGGGTATAGGCCGTGCGCTTGTCGAACTTCTCGGGCACGAAAATCGTGTCGCCCGGATTCAGGCGCTTGTCGAGCACGTTTTCACGAAACCCCATGAAGCCGCTTCCCGTCAACTGGTAGTTGCTCTCCACTGTGCCGTCCGCGCGAATGACGGCGACATTATCGTCGTCCGCGTCGCGCGTGGGCCCAGCACGGCCAAGGTAATCCCGGGCGGTGAAGTTGAAGCGGTGCAGAAACGATGTTTCTGCGGTGACCGCGCCAAAAATCCCGACAAAGCTCGGTGTCGTGGGTACGGTGATCTCGTCCCCGTCCTCCAGCACCACATGGGGAAGGCTCTGGCTGCGCGGATCCAGCTCCAGCGCGATCCGGCCGCTGGCACGCAAGCCCTGCAAACGACTCACAATGTTGCGCTGTGCCGCTAGATTGGCTTGCAAAGTGTCTGCCTTTTCTCCTTGCCGGGCACTCTGGACAGACGCGATGGCCTGGGCGTTGATATCGGCCTCCATGCGGCGTATGGCCTGATCCAGATTCTTCTGTTGCTGGATGCGTGTGGTTTCACGGGTAAATACCGTGCCATATGCGTATGCATTGGCCGTGAAGCCGCCCACGCGCCGGATCAGTTGGTCAAGCGTTTCTCCAGGCGACAGCTGATAGACGCCCGGCACCTGCACTTCGCCACCGATGCGCACATACTGTGTGCGCTTGCTCACGGGAACGGGCAGGTCGTTTATGCCGAAGACCGTGACGATGTCACCAGGCTGCAGGATGATGTTCGCCGTGGGGTCCTTGTCACGGACAGCCTTGCCCAGATTGAACGGGATGAGCTGCGAGCGGATTTCCTTAGGATCCAGTCGCTCGACCACGGCGTAATCCCAGTTGATTTCCTCAAGCAGGTTCTTGATTTCGTCCGCCACACGGCCATCGCTCACGCGTCGTCCGGATTCATACTGGACCGTCAGATTGCGTCGGGTGTAGTAGTCCGGCACGATCAGTGCATCGCGCTCCGGGATGAGATCGGACACGCGCATGCCGGGTTGATAGGCATAGCGCAACGGCGCGGCTACATTGCCCCGCAATGTCACTGCATTCGAAAACTCGGGACTGATCTGGAACAGGGTGACCACGTCACCATCGCGTACGGTGCTCTGCAAACCCTTGGCGTCCAGGGCACGTTCTTCCACGCTGCGCGGCGCCTTGGCACGCCCCGCATCAATGCGTTCCACCAGAACCTTGTGCGGAGTGGTGAGGGCTTGCGTGCGCCCCCCATAAGACAACAGCTTGCCAAGAGGCTCTTCTGCGGTTGCCAACTCAAAAATGGCGGGCTGGTCCAACGCGCCGGTCACCGCCACGCGCGGGCCGGCCGGCGGCAATACGATCACATCACCCGGTAACAGGCGGGCATCGGCAGACTTGTCGCCTTCGTTGATGAACTTGTAGAGGTCAAGGGTCGTGACAGTCTTGCCGTCACGCTTGAGCTGGACGTGGCGCATGCTGCCCGTGGCTGACGGGCCGCCGCTCTCGAACAGCGCGCTGATGAGCGTCGAGAGACTGGACACGGTGTAGGCGCCCGGCCGGCGGGCCTGCCCCACCACGAACACCTGGATGGAACGCAACTGCCCCAGCGTGGCGCTAAGCTGGAAGTTGTTGTAGACACGGCTGATCTGGCCGCGCAAGGCTTGCTCGAGTTGCGAGGCCTTGACGCCCGCCACATTGACCGTGCCCACCCGCGGAATGCTGATCTGGCCATTACGATCCACCGCCAGACGCAAATCGGCGTCGACCGCACCCCAGAGCTTCAGATCAACCTCGTCTCCAGGCCCCAGGACATAGTCGCTTGGAACCGGTACATTCTGCAATGCAGGAAAAGCACCTGTCGCGAACAGGTTGTAGCCGAACAGGGGAAGACTGCGCCCAGTGGTTGCCTGCACAAACCGCTGGTATTCGGTGGTGCCCAGCGAAGGGGGGCTGGCGTCGCGTTCCCTGGGTAATGAAACGGTTTCCCGTTTGCTTACAAGGCGCCCCTCCCCACCCACCTCCTGCTTGCCGGGCTGATTGAGCCGCTCCGGGGCCAATGAGCCGCCAGAGCCCAATGCGAACGAGGGCGTCAGACTCAAGGGAGCCGATGCAGCCCCGCCAGACGAAGACTGCGCCCAGACCCCCGTTGAGCCCATCGCGAGCCCCACGCTGAAGGCGAGAAAGCCGAAAAACCGAAAAACCGCCGTGCCCTTTGGTGTCTTCATGCCCAGCGACCCATTTCCATTGTTTAACTGCAAAAAATCCCAGACCATTGCACGATGTTAATCGATACGCATTGCGGGACAGCGGCTGGCCCCTGCGAATGAGGGCTCATCGCATCCCTGCTTTTCAACATCCATGATTCTGGCTAGACTGCTCGACTTCGAACAAACTTGAGCCATGCACAGCCGCCAAAGCAAGCTGCAGGAAGACACGTATTTTCGCGTCATGAGAATCCTGCAGTACAACCCCGACATCACGCAACGCGAACTCGCAGACCAGTTGGGAGTGAGCGTCGGCGGACTTAACTATTGCCTGAAAGCTCTCGTGCAGAAGGGATGGGTGAAGATACAGAACTTCAGCCACAGCAAAAACAAGTTCGGCTACGTTTATATGCTGACCCCTAGCGGCATCGCCGAGAAGGCGGCTCTGACGAATCGGTTTCTCAAAAGGAAGATGGAAGAGTACGACGCCCTGAGATCGGAAATTGAGGCACTCAAGGCTGAGTCTGAGTCCCGGGGCAAGCGTGATGTGTCTGATCGGATTTCATGATGAATACACAGCGCTGCCCAAGTTTATGAGAGAAAGAATGAACAACCCAAATCAGACCCAAAAGAGTATCGCAATACTGGGGCTGGGCTATGTTGGGCTCCCGCTCGCCGTTGAATTCGGAAAACATCGTCCTGTTCTGGGCTTTGATATCAACTCAGCCCGCATTGACGAACTTAAATCGGGCCAGGACCACACGTTGGAGGTCACCCCGGACCAACTGGCAAGCGCCGCTTTTCTCGGCTTCAGTAGCGACTCATCCGATCTACACGAATGTGACATATTTATCGTCACTGTGCCCACGCCGATTGATCGGGTCAATCGACCAGACCTCACCCTGCTGCTTAAGGCCAGCGAAACCGTTGGCAAGGTCATGAAGGCCGGAGCCTTGGTGATTTATGAGTCGACTGTCTACCCCGGTTGCACTGAAGAAGTTTGTGTACCGGTCCTTGAGAGAGCCTCTGGATTGAAGTTCAACCAGGACTTTTTTTGCGGCTACAGTCCCGAGCGCATCGTGCCGGCGGACAAGGTCAACACGCTCACCAAAATCAAGAAGATCACCAGCGGCTCCACACCCCAAGCCGCAAAAGCGGTTGACCAGCTGTACGGCAGCATCATCACCGCCGGCACATTCCCGGCCACCAGCCTACGCGTGGCCGAGGCCGCCAAGGTGATCGAGAACACCCAACGCGACCTGAACATTGCGCTGGTCAATGAGCTGTCTGTCATCTTCAACCGGCTGGGCATTGACACCCTGGAGGTTCTGGAGGCGGCGGGCAGCAAATGGAATTTTTTGCCCTTCCGGCCCGGCATGGTCGGGGGCCATTGCATTGGCGTGGACCCCTATTACCTGACCCACAAGGCCGAAGAAGTGGGCTACCACCCCCAGGTCATCCTGGCCGGCCGGCGCATCAACGACAACATGGCGCGTTATGCGGCGCGCAACGTCATCAAGCTGATGCTGCGCAATGGCATTGATGTAGCGCGAAGCACCGTGGGTGTGATGGGCATCACCTTCAAAGAGAACTGCCCTGACATTCGAAACAGCAAGGTTGTTGACCTCATCAAGGAACTGCAAAGCTGGAACGTCAACGTGGTGGTGACCGACCCCTGGGCCAACCCTGCTGAGGTGTTGCACGAATACGGGCTGGAACTGGCACCTGCCAGCCATCAGGCGCCACTCGACGCATTGGTGGTCGCCGTTGGGCACAAAACCTACCGGGAGCTGGCGCTGCCTAGCCTGCGCAAACTCTGCCGGGGTGACAAGCCAGTGCTGGCAGACATCAAATCACTGTACGACCAGCATGCCGCAAAGGCGGCTGGCTTCACCGTCTTTCGGCTCTGAGCGCCTTACGCCACACGGAATCTAACCCATGCATCGTTACACCCCCATTAAGGGCAGAAAAATCCGGATCGGCCTGGTCGGTTGCGGTCGCATTGCCAAAAATCATTTTGAATCCATCGAAAGGCATGCCGACAACCTGGAAATGGTAGCGGTATGCGACATCGACCCTGCAGCTGCCAAGTTGTACGCCGACAAGCACAAGGTCGCTGGCTACCCTCAGCTGGAGGGCATGCTCGCCAACGAGCAACTCGACATCGTGGTGCTGTGCACCCCCAGCGGCACCCATGCAGACCAGGCCGTGCTGGCCGCCCGGCATGGCGTGCATGTGATGACCGAGAAACCCATGGCCACCCGATGGCAAGACGGCGTGCGCATGGTCAAGGCGTGCGACGCTGCGGGTGTGCGCCTTTTTGTCGTCAAACAAAACCGGCGCAACACCACGTTGCAATTGCTCAAGCGTGCGGTGGAAGAAAAGCGCTTTGGCAAGATCCACATGGTCCACCTCAATGTGTTCTGGACCCGTCCGCAGTCGTATTACGACCAGGCCGAATGGCGCGGCACCTGGGAGTTTGACGGCGGCGCTTTCATGAACCAGGCCAGCCACTACGTTGACCTGCTTGACTGGCTGATTGGTCCGGTTGAAAAAGTGCAGGCCATGATGAGCACCACAAGAGACATTGAAGTCGAAGACACCGGCGTGTTGAACGTGCGCTGGCGCCATGGCGCCCTGGGGTCCATGAGCGTCACCATGCTCACCTACCCCAACAACCTGGAAGGCAGCATCACCATCCTTGGCGAAAAAGGGACCGCCCGTGTTGGCGGGGTGGCCGTGAACGACATTCAGGTCTGGCAGTTTGCCGACCAGAAGGATTACGACCAGAACATCCAGCAGGCCAACTACCAGACCACATCGGTCTATGGCCTGGGGCACCCGCTGTATTACAAGAACGTGGTGGACGTGATGCGCGGCGATGCGGAACCGGAGACGGACGGCCGCGAAGGCCTGAAGTCGCTAGAGCTGCTGGTGGCGGCCTACCTCTCGGCCCGCGATGGCAAAACAGTGTCACTGCCACTTGAACATTGACATGCCTGCAACCATCCACCCCAGCGCCATTGTTGACAGCGGCGCCACCCTGGGCGAAGGCACACGGGTGTGGCATTTTGTGCACGTCAGCGCTGGCGCCGTGATTGGTGCCGGGTGCTCCCTGGGCCAGAACGTCTACGTGGGTAATGACGTGCGGATTGGGAACAACGTGAAGATTCAGAATAACGTCTCGGTCTATGACGCTGTGACGCTGGAAGACGATGTTTTTTGCGGCCCCAGCATGGTCTTCACCAATGTGTACAACCCCCGCGCGGCGGTGACCCGCAAAGAGGAATACCGCCGCACAGTTGTCAAACGTGGGGCCACGCTGGGCGCCAACTGCACCATTGTTTGCGGCACCACCATTGGTGAATACGCCTTTGTGGGTGCTGGCGCCGTGGTTAACCGCAACGTGCCTGACTTCGCCCTTATGGTGGGTGTGCCCGCGCGCCAGCTGGGGTGGATGAGCCGGCACGGCGAACGCCTGGCGCTTGACTTGGAGGGGCATGGCACCGCGCAATGCCCCCACACCGGCGACCACTATCAACTTGTCGGCGGTAGCGTCACCCTTCTGCCCGCCAACCCCAAACCGACCAGTCCCCGATAACCACGCACACAAGCCACGCCATGGAGTTTGTCGACCTCAAAGCGCAGTACGCTGCCCTGCGCGACAAAATCAACGCCCGTATTCAAACGGTACTGGACCATGGACAGTACATCATGGGGCCGGAAGTCAAAGAACTTGAACAACGCTTGGCAGAGTTTTGCGGCGCCAAACACTGCATTACCGTGGCCAGCGGCACCGAGGCACTGTTGATCACGCTGATGGCGCTGGATATGCGGCCCGGTGATGAAGTGATCACCACGCCGTTTACATTTGCGGCCACGGCAGAGATGATTGTGCTGCTGGGCGGTAAGCCCGTGTTTGTGGACATCGAGCCCGACACCTGCAACATCGACCCCCGCAAGATTGAAGCAGCCATCACCCCCCGCACCCGGGCCATCATGCCCGTGAGCCTGTACGGGCAAGTGGCCGACATGGACGAAATCAACGCCATTGCGGCACGGCATGGCAACCTGCCAGTGATTGAAGACGCGGCCCAGAGCTTTGGCGCCACCTACAAAGGCCGCAAGAGCTGCAACCTCAGCACCTTTGGCTGCACCAGCTTCTTCCCCAGCAAACCCCTTGGTTGCTATGGCGATGGTGGGGCCATCTTTACCAACGACGACGCGCTGGCCCAGGCCTGCCGGGAGATCCGTGTGCACGGGCAAAGCCAACGCTATACCCACACGAGAGTGGGCGTGGGCGGCAGAATGGACACACTGCAATGCGCCGTTGTGCTGGGCAAGCTTGACCGCTTTGAGTGGGAAATTTCCCAACGCATGGCCATCGGGACGCGCTACAACCAGTTGCTGGATGAGGCAGGCATCGCGCGGATTGCCCAGCGCCCGGACCGCACATCCGTTTTTGCCCAGTACACGCTGAAATGCGCCCACCGGGCTGAATTGCAGGCCGCGCTGAAAGCAGTGGACATACCCACTGCAGTGCATTACCCCACGCCGTTGAACCGACAGCCTGCCTACAAGCACGATTGCTGCCCAGGGTGCACGCCCGTCGCTGACGAGGCAGCATCACAAGTCCTCAGCCTTCCCATGAGTGCTGACCTGGCACTTGAGGATGTTGAACGTGTAGTGGATGCATTTGCCAATGCGATGCGGAACTGCTCCTAGGCATGCGGCATTCAGTCCGAATTCGCTTGGCGCGCGAAGCCTTCCGCCTATGAAACCTATCGCGCGCTTCGAAAGGAATATTGCCCGTATTGCGACCGGATCAGCGTTAGGGCAGTTGGTGCTTATTGCCTCCACGCCCCTGCTGGCGCGGCAGTTCTCCCCAAGGGCATTCAGTGCGCTGGCGATATTCATGGCCACCAATGCGCTTGTGGCTGGTGTATCAACACTCAAATACGACACGGCCATTGTGCTGCCCAAGCAAGACCTCCGAGCTGTCAATCTGACACTTGCAACACTCACTCTTTCACTGCTTTCCTCGCTGCTTGTCATATTTGTGCTGATCGCCTATGCCCTATGGAGAAGCACAACCCCACGTGCTCACTTTTTTCTTCTACCTCTGGGCATCGCATTCGCAGCGATGTATTCAAGCTTTCTGCAACTGCGCGCGTGTGCGGCGGAGTACCGATACGCAGCAAAAATCCAACTTCTGATTGCGTTGATTGCGTGCATCGGCATTGTCCATTGGTTCCTTCCTGCTGAAGGAGTGTCGCTCTGGGCAAAATTCTTGATCTTGGTACGCGTACTTGGTGTCGGTGGCTGGACTCTATCAACCTACAGCGACTATTTCACAGAGCACGGCTACACCTACTACCTCCATATCGGGCCGGTCAAGGCCATTGTGGGTGGATATCCATATGGCAACCTGTCGCTTGGTCAGGCTATCGGAGTGCACTACTCCGGCACGGAAGAAGCCAACTTCAATGCAAATTTTTGGGCCAGCGACGGCTTTGCAGCTATGGGCCTGCTTGGCATTTCAATCGTAACTCTTGCTTTGGGGGCTGTGCTTTTGGCATTCAATCGAGCCGCGTCCGGCTACCCGGCCAGACTCACTGCACCGTGGTCGGTTGGCTTCTGGATGGCGCTTTTGAATACGCCATTGACGACTGCACTTCAATCTGGAGGTGGGCTTCGCATCATCGTCTCATTGCATTCAGCGCGAAAAAAAGGGGCGCAATGTTTATCACAGCCTTTGGCAATCCCCCCTAGCTCTTTGAAGAATTCACACCCTGAGAACCGACTATGAAAATAGTCATGCTTTGCAACTTCTTCAACGAAGCGCTGACCTACCAAGAAAACATGTTGGCAAGGTTCTATGTCAAACATGGCCATGCAGTTACGGTGCTGGCGTCAACATTTGAGAATCTGTTTGATTTCGTTAGCGACCGATATGACCCTAGCTGGCCCAACCGCGACTATGTGGCCGATGGCATCAGAATCGTCAAACGAGCCTACCGATGGAATATCCTGAATCGTGTGCGGATATTTCCGCCGATATCCGAGCTTCTGCAGGAGATTCAACCAGATCTCATCTTCGTGCACGATATTCACATGAACCTGCCGGAGGCCACGCAATATAAATTGGCACATCCTGGTACGCGTCTGGTCATGGACTATCACGCTGACTACAGCAACTCCGCCAAGAACTGGCTTTCATTGAAGGTTTTGCACGGCGTCATTCGAAAATCTGTGCTTGATCGCGCCCGGCCTAGCCTGGATCGCATCTATCCCGTTGTCCCGGCCAGCGCAAATTTTCTTGCCGAAGTCTATGGCGTTACACCGGAAGAAATGACACTTCTACCCCTTGGGGTCGACATGGACATGGCACGACGGATTCGACTATCCGATGCCCGCGATCGGCTTCGATTGCAGTTGGGAATTCCGCCCGAAGGGATTGTCATTTTTACCGGCGGAAAACTCGACCCACTCAAACAAACCGATGCACTTATCGAGGCATTCCGGCAGTGTCAGCATCCGAACCTGTTTCTTGTGGTGGTTGGCGAAAGTCCGCCGGGCAACAAATCGTACGGAGTGCAACTTCGCCAACAGGCTATTGATATCCCAAATATCTTCTTTACGGGGTGGGTAAGCGCAGAACAACTCTTGGAGCACATGGCCATGTCAGATTTCGCTGTGTTTCCCGCCAGTCAGTCCGTTCTTTGGCAACAAGCCATCAGCATGGGTTTGCCCGCGTTGATCGGCGACAGAACGGCCGTGCGCAAGGGGGCGCAAGATGTCAGCTACCTTAACCTGCGCGAGAATATTCATGTGATCGATGGTAGCCAACCCCTGGTGCCACAGATCGTTTCGGAGATCAACCGATTGGCAGGTGACCCGGCCCTTCGCAAGGCTATGTCGGAGGGCGCCCTGTACACCGCCGATCACCTGCTTGACTGGGACCGAATTGGAGAACTCACTCTTGTTGATCACTAACCTCACGTACCTATGAAAATCGCACCAGAAAGAATTCTTCTTCTCGGAGCCCATACTGATGATGGCGAATGGGGCTGCGGCGCGAGTATCCACAAGTGGGCGAGTGAGGGAGCGGCTGTCACCTATGTCGCATTCTCAGCAGCAGAGGAATCATTGAAGCCCGAGTTCCCTCGCGACATTCTGCGCAAAGAAATCCTTGCTGCATCAAAACTCATTGGCATTCAGGCTTCGGCCGTAAGGGTGCTTGACTTTCCGGTACGCAAATTTCCTGCCATGCGCCAGGAAATTCTGGAGGTACTGGTTGCCCTCAACCGGGAGCTGAACCCCGACCTGATTCTGGTTCATGGTTCTGAAGACACCCATCAGGACCACGAAACGTTGAGCCGCGAAGCATTCCGGGCTTTCAAGAAGAAAAGTATTCTGGGGTACGAAGTCCCACACAACAATAGGGGCTATAGCCCGGCGTTCTTCTCGGCCGTGTCTGAAGCCAATATGGACGCCAAGATCGCCGCACTCGAGAGCTACCAATCCCAGAGCTGGCGACTTGCCGATACACGCGCACTACTGAAGGGGCTGGCCACAGTGCGTGGTGCCCAAGCCGGCGTGCCCCTGGCTGAAGCCTTTGAGGTCCTTAGATGGCAAGACAACTGAAATCCCCCGCGCCGCTCAACGCCACCTTGGGGCGCCTGGGGTTGGAGCCATTGGGCTCTCCACTCGACGTCACGCATGTCGGCGCAATTGCGGGGTCACAAGCTGGGCAGCTCTGCTTTGTGAAGGCGGAGAAGTTTGTAGCCGATGTCTCCCCAGGCGCCATCGTTATCTGCCCTCAGCAACTTGCGGAGTCTGTTCGAGCGCGAGGTGCACACGCAGTGCCCAGCCCCGCCCCTCGGCTCGATTTTGCGAGGGCGCTGGCCGATCTCGAGAGCTGCACAGGCTTCACTTGGTCTGTTGACGCTCCAACCATTCACCCCACAGCAACGATAGGCTGCAACGTAGTTCTGGGAAAAGGTGTTCACATCGGCGCTGGCACTCGGGTGCTTCATAACGTCGTGATCGGCGACGAGGTCGCCATAGGCGAGCGCTGTCTGATCAAGTCGGGGGCAATCATAGGGGAGGAAGGCTTTGGGTTTGAAAGAGATGCCAACGGGGCCGCGGTCAGGCTGCCGCACATTGGCGGCGTACTGATCGAGGACGACGTGGAAGTGGGATCGCTCACGACAGTCTGCAGGGGCACGTTGGGACACACCGTGATTCGGCGTGGCGCCAAGATCGACGATCATGTTCACATTGCACACAACGTCGATGTTGGCCCGGATGCTTTTGTCATTGCCTGCGCCGAAATCAGTGGCGGAGTCATCATCGGGCAAGGCGCATGGATAGCACCCTGCGTCACGGTCAAGAACCAGGTGCGCATTGGGGACCGCGCTGTCATTGGCCTGGGCGCTGTTGTTCTCAAGGACGTCGACCCCGACTCGACAATTGTCGGGAATCCGGGCAAGCCATTGGCACTACGCAAAAACTAGAACCTGGCGCTTCAAGTCAATCTTACTGTGTCATAAATGACATGCTGCGATCTTCTCGACTTCGGGTTGGAGGATCATCGAGTGCGACCAAACGCTTTGATCACTACCTTGGGCGCCTGAGCGAGGGGCTCGGTCATGCAGATCTGGCTGATCGCTTGGACCCCTTTGATCAAGTCAACGCATCACGGGGCACTGGATGTGCTTGTACGGAGCGTCCCTGGTTCGGCTATTCTCTAGATAGTGAAACGTATCCGTCAATAGATTGATATTTTATGAGTAACTTCACCCTCATCTCTCTGAGAAGCGTTTTCGATGAAAGAGGTCAATTGGCCATACTGCAGGACGAGCTCCCCTTTCCCATTCGACGCGTTTTTTGGATTAGCAAAGCGGATGGGCAGGTGCGTGGTGGCCATCGCCACCGCACGACGCGCCAGGCGCTTGTGGCTGTAGCTGGCAGCGTGACGATTCATATGGACAATGGCAATTATAGGAGTGACATCATTCTTGATAGCTCCAACCAATGCCTGCTCGTTGAGCCCGAGGACTGGCACACAATGCTGTTTGGCCCGTCCAGCATTCTTCTGGTCATGGCTTCAACCCCGTACGATCGTTCTGAATACATAGATGAGCCCTACGCGAGATGATTGAGTACGAAAACCTGAAGGCCACCAATCAGGGCCTGTCTGGTGAGTTATTTGCCGCAGTCAAGCGGGTGATTGATTCAGGCTGGTACGTGTTGGGCGAGGAAGTTCGGGCTTTTGAGCAGGAATTTGCGCATTCCCTGCAGAGTGCTCATTGTGTCGGCGTGGCGAACGGCCTTGACGCGCTGACCCTATCGTTCAAGGCACTCGAACTGGCGCCAAACTCTGAAGTCCTGGTGGCATCCAATACCTACATTGCCACCATCCTGGCCATCGTTCACGCGGGCCTGACGCCCGTGTTGGTCGAGCCGGACCTGGCCACCTACAACATGGACCCCCGGCAACTGCTGCCAGCATTGACCCGCCATACGGCCGCCATCTGTGTGACCCACCTGTACGGCAAGCCTTGCCGCATGGACCTCATTTGTGCGTTCGCCACCGAACATGGCTTGCATGTTGTGGAAGACTGCGCCCAGTCGCATGGCGCCCGTCTGAAGGACAAGGCCACCGGGACCTTTGGCATTTCGGGGTGCTTCAGTTTCTACCCCACCAAGAATCTTGGTGCGCTGGGTGACGCCGGCGCCATTGTGACCAACGACGAATCTTTTGCCGACCGCCTGCGCCACTGGCGCAATTACGGCTCAAAGGTCAAATACGTCAATACCTATGCTGGCTACAACTCCCGCCTGGATGAAATGCAGGCCGCCATCCTGCGCGTCAAGCTTGCGCATCTGGACGCCATCACCACGCACAAGCGTCGGCTCGCAGCCATGTATTTCAACCTTTTGCCGAGGGAGCTGGTACTTCCCGCATGCCGGGACGATGAGGTCGACGTCTTTCATATATTTGCCGTGCGCCACGCCAGACGCGACGCATTGCGTGGCTGGTTGCTTGACCAGGGCATCAAGACAGAGGTGCACTACCCGATCCCACCGCATCGACAAGAGGCCATGAAGGGCGTTCTGTCGGGTGACTACCCCATCGCCGAGCAGATTCATTCCAGCATTCTGAGTCTGCCCATTTCCTTTGCCACCAGCGAACAGGACGTGCAATCGGTCTGCGAGACTATCCCGCACTTTCCGGGCCTCAGGGACTAAAGTGATGCCCATCACATCCCTCATCCGGAGCTTTGCCAACCGGCACCCGCAGCTCAAGTCCGTTCTCCGGACACTGGCGTCCCCATTTCGCCTTAGCGTGTCCGGGCAATACAGGCCTTTGGCCCCCGGCGAAGCCGAAGCTGTGTCCACCGAGTTGGCAAACGCGTGGCAAGCCCCCTCCATTCCCCAAGCGCAGCGCAAAGGCGTCGACGCGGCCCTGGCGGTTTACCGAAGCGGGCAAGGGGTTCGCAATTTTGATGTGCTGGTGGACCTCTTGCGTCCCCTCATCCCGCAGGCCGGGTTGGCCACCTTGCTTGAGGTTGGGTGCTCAAGCGGTTACCACGGCGAGGCCTTTGCCATCAAGTCACTGCCCGTGGAATATCGGGGGTGTGATTTTTCCCCCGCCTTTATTGACCTGGCGCGGCGGCTTCACCCCGATTTCGCCTTTCTGGTGGCCGATGCCTGCGCCCTGCCCGAACCGGATGCCAGCATCGACATCGTGCTTTCCGGTTGCTGCATTCTTCACGTTGCAGATTACGAAAAAGCCATTTCGGAAGCCGCGCGCGTTGCACGTCACCACGTGGTCTTTCATCGCACCCCCGTCTTGCACCAGAGCAAGACACGGCGCTTTACCAAGATGGCATATGGCGTCAAGACCCTGGAAATTCATTTCAATGAAGAAGAACTGGTCCATCTCATGCGCCGCCATGGGTTGGCTGTCAGCGCCGTCGTGACGCTGGATGCAAGCTGGCAAGACGGCGACGCCGTTGCCACCAAGACCTACCTTTGCGAAAAGGTGGCGCAATGAAACCGGTTCGCCATTTCTGCACCCTGTTTGACAGCAACTACCTGCTCAAAGGCGTTGTCATGCTGCAGACCTTGCGCCAGTGGTGCCCGACGGCGGAGGTTGAAGTCCTGTGCATGGACAGCCAGACCCAGCGCCTGCTGCAGACCCTCGCATTGCCGGGCGTCACGACGCTCAGTCTTCAAACCGTGGAAGACGAGGATCTTCTGCGCGTGAAACCCGGGCGCTCCATTGCCGAGTATTGCTGGACGCTATCAGCCTCGCTGTGCTGGTACCTGATGCGCAATCGCCCGGGCGTCGAGATGCTGACCTATCTGGATGCCGACCTCATGTTCTTTTCGCCGGTGGAGCCGTTGTTCGACGAAATTGGCGGAAAGTCGATTGCCATCATCGAACACCGGTTTACACCACGGCTGCGGCATCTGGAAGCCTATGGCCGCTACAACGTCGAATGGGTCAGCTTCCGCCGCGACGCCGACGGCCTGCAATGCCTGCAGCGCTGGCGGGATCAGTGCATCGAATGGTGCTTTGCCAGGCTGGAAGATGGCAAGCTCGGTGATCAGAAGTACCTCGACGCCTGGCCGCAAGACTATCCATCGGTTCATGTGTTGCAGCACAAGGGAGCTGGTGTCGCGCCATGGAACTACCCCAACCACCAGTTTCGGGAAGCCGGCGGAGCCATCTTTGTTGACGAAGCCCCCCTGCTCTTTTATCACTTCCACCAGTTCCAGCTGCTCACGGGCATGCGCTACGACCACGTCTCCGCGGTTTATTCGGCAGACGTTCCCCCACCTGCCAGTGTCTACCACCGCTATGAGGCGGCGCTGGAATCGGTGCTGAACACCATAAGGGCCATTGAGCCTGGCTTCAATGGCGGGATCCGGCCGGCAGCGGCCGTGCTGGCGCGCCGCGTGATTCAACGCGTGATCCCCGTGGGGATCAAGAACCTGATCCGCCGTGCGGGTGTCCAGCCCTGGTGACGGCATGTCAGTTCTGACCCGGCTGATGCACCGGCCCGCACTGCGGGCGGTCGGTGTGCTGGCAGGCGCCACCGGGCTGGGGCAGCTGGCCATTCTGGCCTCACTGCCATTGCTGACCCGTCTCTACGACCCAGCGGCTTTCGGTCTTTTCGGCCTGCTGACCGGATTTGTGGGCGTGGCCACCGTGGGCGCGTGCCTTTGCCTCGACATTGCCATCGTCGGGAGCTCCACTGACCAGGCGGCCGACGAATTGTTTGTTGCCGCCGTGATCAGCGCCGCGTTGGTGTCTGCCATGAGCGGATTGGCCATGGGGGTCATGATCCTCAACCATTGGATAGGCTTCGGTCAGCTTTCTTTCTGGAGCGTCCCCCTGATCAGCATCATGGTGCTGTCAAACGGGCTTTATCTGGCCAGCCGTTACCGAACGCTTCGCGACAACCATTTTGAGCACATCGCACGCGCCTCACTGAAGCAAAGCCTGGGCAGGGCGATTGCGCCCGTCCTGTGGTCGGCCCTCGCGCCCGGATGGGGCGGCCTGGCGCTGGGCGAACTCACGGGGCGCGGCATTGGGGTCGGAGGCCTGATGCGGCCCTTGCTGCCAAAGCTTGCCGTCCTGCGCATGAAAGTGGGCTGGGTCAGCGCCTGGTGGGCAATCGTCCGGCGGGAGCGCAGGTACACGGCGGCCATGCTGCCCCTCGCCCTGATTGATGCCGCCGCCTCATTGATGATCGCTCCACTGTTCGCCGCGCGGTATGGAGCCAAGGAGGCTGGTGAATACTTTCTCGTTGCCATGATCCTGGTGGCGCCATCAGCCCTGATTGGCACCGCCGTTGCCGACGTCATTCACACCCGGGGTGCAGCGCTTCGACTCAATGCCCCATCAGAGCTACCGCGTTTCACAAGAAAAGTGGCCCTGGCACTGCTCGCGGCGGGTTGTGCCATCTATCTGCCGGTGCTCATGCTCGCACCCCTGGTATTTCCGTTCGTCCTGGGAAACTCGTGGGACCTTGCAGCCCACATTGCGCAGGCCATGACGCCTTTCATGATCGTGGCCTTTGTTGCCAGCCCCATTTCAAGGCTGCTGGCCGCGGTGAACAAGCCGCACCTCAAGGTATGGTCTGACGTTCTGCGCGTGCTCGGCGTACCATTGCTGATTGACACATGCGCGCGCCATGCGGTTCCTTTTATGGACGCCATGATGTACCTGTCATGGTTTCTTGCTGTCGCCTACTTCATTTATTTCCTGGTGGTCTATTACGCCATTCATCTCGACCTGAAGTCTCCGTGAAATTTCCCGAAACAGTCTCCTCACCCCAAATGACCATAACCACCTCCGTTGATTTGTCCATAGAAATGGGCGCTTAACCCGCACGAATATCCGATGCAGTTAAAACTGACGCAATAGAATTCACCATGGTTCGTCGACTTGTTCTGGCCGGCCTCTATCTAGCGCTGTACCACTGGATGTATTTCACATACATTCATCCTGTCTTTGGGTATGCGCACTATGACTACATTCCGCGTCATACCGGCTTGTACGTACTTGGCTACGTCTTGGCCCTGGCTCCCGTACTTGCCTATTCAAATGTGATGACTCCGTCGAACTACGGCGCGACCTTGTTATACACAATGTGCTACGCGCCAGGCCTTCTGACGGTACTCTTCATGCTGAACAGGTCGGTCGCGGAAGTATTTTTCGTCATGCTTTTTCTTTCCGCCAGCATGTCGGCTATTTTTTACTGTTCGAGTCGATTTCCAGTCAAAGAATTGTTGAATGGATCACCACGAATTCAGGCCTCCGGGCTTCGGCCAATAGCGAAGCTGACGATATTTGGACTCACTGTGCTGGGCACATTGGTTGCCTTCTACTTTAACTGGGGACATATGCGCCTCGTGGGTTTTGAAGACGTTTATGAACTACGGTTTGACGCACAAGATTCGGCAAGGGGAGGGATTTTTGGCTACTTGATTCTTTGGCTGTCTGTCTGCTTCATTCCGTACTACGCAACAATCGGTTCCATTGGAAAAAGCAGAAGCCCACTGTACTTTTCAATTGGCCTCGCCATCGTTGTCTATATGACGAATGGCGCAAAGAGTACGCTCTTATTGCCGTTGGCAGTTTTTGTTCTCAGCAAGCTCTACGTAGATGGAAAAGACTTTTTTCTTGGCCTCCTTTTGGTGATGAGCATGGCCATGGGATTTTTTGCCCTCGTCGAAGTGGATGGCTTGGAGATATTTAAATCGCTTCTTTTAGTGAGAACACTTGCCACGGGTGGATGGAATCTCACGACCTACTACGACTTCTTCACCTCGCATGAATTGACTTACTACACGCACATAGGGGTAGTTAAATTTCTGACCGAGGCCTACCCATACGGAAATTATTCGCTTGGGCAGATGATCGGCATCGAATACTCAGGGAGTGAGGATGCCAACTTCAATGCCAATTTCTGGGCGAGCGATGGTTTTGCTGCGATGGGCTTGCTGGGAATTATTCCGGCCACCCTTGCAGTTCTGGCAGTGATGAGAATCATCAATGGCCTTTCGAAGCCAGTTTCGACTCGATTTGTTGCTCTCTGGCTTACGGGATTCTGGATGTCGCTTCTGAATGCACCGTTGTCAACGTCCCTCCTAAGCGGTGGAGGGCTCATTGTTTTGGCTCTACTGGTAACTTCCCGGGCTCACAGGCCGCAAGCGGCAAGCGAAAAGCTTCGTGAGCCCCGCGACACTCATCGCGTAGCCACATCTTCGCCAGCAGACATTGGATAGGACCAACAGTCGTTGCCCCAAGATACTGACCGCAGCTCGAGCACAAGCAACCATGTTCACCAACAAGACACTTCTGATAACGGGCGGGACCGGCTCCTTTGGCAACGCCGTGCTGCGCCGCTTTCTGCAATCTGATCTGCGCGAAATCCGTATCTTCAGCCGGGACGAGAAGAAGCAGGATGACCTCCGCAAGCGGCACAACCACCCCAAACTGAGGTTCTATATCGGCGATGTGCGGGATATGCGAAGCGTATCGGCCGTCATGCGCGGCGTTGACTTCTGCTTTCACGCCGCGGCGCTCAAGCAGGTTCCCTCGTGCGAGTTTCACCCCATGGAAGCCGTGCGGACGAATGTGCTGGGCACCGAAAACGTGCTGGAGGCAGCGATCCGCTCGGGTGTGAAACGCGTGGTGTGCCTGAGCACCGACAAGGCGGTCTATCCCATCAACGCCATGGGAATTTCCAAGGCATTGATGGAAAAGGTGATGGTCGCAGCGTCGCGCAATCTCGAAGGAACCGGCACGGTCATCTCGGGCACCCGATACGGCAATGTCATGGCGTCTCGTGGTTCGGTGATCCCTCTTTTTGTGGAGCAGGTACTGGCTGGCAAGCCCATCACGATCACGGACCCTTCGATGACGCGGTTCATGATGACGCTGGATGACGCAGTTGACCTGGTGCTCTACGCGTTCCAGCATGGCAACAACGGTGACATCTTTGTCCAGAAGGCACCGGCAGCGACCGTTGAGGTGCTGGCTCACGCCATTTTGGGCCTGATGAAAAAGCCAGGACACCCCGTCGGCATTATTGGAACGCGCCATGGTGAAAAGCTGTTTGAAACGCTGCTCAGCCGCGAAGAACGCGCCGTGGCGGACGATCTTGGCCGCTACTACCGCATTCCACCGGACGGGCGTGACTTGAACTATGAGAAGTTTGTCGAACTTGGGGAAGATCGCACCCGTGCCGACGATGACTACAACTCCCACAATACCGAGCGCCTGACCCTTGACGGGATGACCCAGCTCTTGCTTCAACTGGATTTCATGCGACTGGTTGCCAGCGGGCAGCACGCCCGCGCAGAAGACTGACATGCAAATTGCCATCACGGGCTCCCATGGCTTCATCGGGCAGAACCTCAAGGTCCGCCTGGCGGAGTCGGCTGGCCATGACGTTGTCTCAATCCCGCACGATGCAGATGAGGATGTGCTGAACGCACTGCTTTCTGGCACTGACTGCGTGTTTCATCTCGCCGGGGTCAACCGGCCCGACGACGCCAGGGAATTCGAGCAGGGCAATCACCTTTTCACCGAAAGGCTTTGCCGCGTCCTGTCCGGCCTGGCCACACCGCCCAAGGTCGTGTTTGCGTCATCAATCCAGGCCGCGCTGGACAATCCCTATGGATTGAGCAAGCGCAACGCCGAGGCAGCATTGATTGCCTACGGCGAGAGCAGGGGTGCCAGGGTCCACCTGTTCAGGCTGGCCAATGTTTTTGGCAAGTGGTCGCGTCCCAATTACAACTCTGCTGTGGCCACGTTTTGCCACAACATTGCCAGAGATATTCCCGTGACCGTCCATGACCCGGAGGCCATCATCCGGCTGGTTCATATTGACGATGTTGTGGGACATTTCTGCATGCTGCTGGCAGACGGCAAGACGGCCTCGGGGTTTTGCGAAGCCGGCCCTGAATATCAGCTGACCGTCGGTGAGCTGGTGCAGACGCTGCAGCGCTTCAGAAGCGGCCGCAAGGCCTTGCTCACGGAGCGCGTGGGCACTGGGCTGGTCAGGCGGCTTTACGCCACCTACGTCAGTTTCCTGCCTGTCCAGGAGTTCCACTACGACGTTCCGGTCCATGCCGATCCACGAGGCGTGTTTGTGGAGATGCTCAAAACGCCGGATTGCGGCCAGTTTTCCTATTTCACGGCCCATCCAGGCATTACCCGGGGTGAGCACTACCACCATGCCAAGACCGAGAAATTTCTGGTCATCAAGGGGCGCGCGCTGTTCGGCTTCAGGCACATCGTCTCTGGCGAAACCCATGAGTTGATCGTCCAGGGCGGTGACGGCCGGATTGTCGAGACGGTTCCCGGCTGGACCCATAACATCACGAATGTGGGGGAGGAAGAGATGATCGTCATGCTCTGGGCCAATGAGGTCTTCGACCCGGCGCAACCGGACACCATCGCCCGGAGAGTCGCCCCATGAAGAAGTTGAAAGTCATGACCGTGGTCGGTACCCGGCCCGAAATCATCCGGTTGTCCCGAGTGCTGACCCGGCTGGACGAGTACTGCGACCATGTGCTTGTTCACACGGGCCAGAACTACGACTACGAGTTGAACCAGGTCTTTTTTGATGACCTGGGGCTGCGCAAACCCGATCATTTCCTGGATGCCGCCGGCAGCAGCGGGGCCGAAACCATTGGCAAGGTGATCATTGCCGTGGACGCATTGCTTGCTGAGGTGACCCCCGATGCCGCGCTGGTGCTCGGCGACACCAACAGCTGCATGGCGCTTCTGCCCGCCAAGCGGCGCAAGATCCCGACATTTCACATGGAAGCAGGCAATCGCTGCTTTGACATGCGGGTGCCGGAAGAAATCAACCGGCGCATCGTTGACCACACCGCCGATGTCAACCTGACCTACAGCGACATTGCCCGCGAATACCTGTTGCGCGAAGGCCTGCCTCCCGACATGGTGATCAAGACCGGAAGCCCGATGAACGAGGTGCTCATGCACTACAGGGCGGGCATTGATGCGTCGGATGTGCTCAATCGCCTCGGTCTGGCACCCAATGGCTTTTTCCTGATCAGCGCCCACCGTGAAGAGAATATTGAGTCGGCCCAGAACTTCGGCAAACTTGTGGATGTGCTCAATGGCCTTGCCGAACACCATCGTCTGCCTGTGGTGGTTTCAACCCATCCACGAACACAGAAGCGGGTGGACGCGTCAGGGGTCCGGCTGCACGACGGCGTCCGGCTGATCAAGCCGCTGGGCTTCACGGACTACAACAAGCTCCAGATCACGGCCCGGGCCGTGCTGTCCGACAGCGGCACGATCAGCGAGGAGTCATCCATCCTGAATTTCCCGGCGCTCAACCTGCGCGAAGCGCATGAACGCCCCGAGGGCATGGAGGAGGCTGCCGTCATGATGGTGGGCCTGAGCGTTGAGCGGGTGATGCAGGCGCTGCGCATTCTGGATAACCAGTCGCGTGGCACAGCCCGCCTGCTGCGCCAGGTGGGTGACTACAGCATGCCCAACGTATCGGACAAGGTGGTCCGCATCATTCACAGCTACACCGACTACGTCAACCGGGTGGTCTGGAAAAAGTACTAAGGGCCGCGCGAATGCGAATCGCACTGCTTGCGGATGTGTATCCGCCCTTGCGCTCGTCTGGCGCCGTCCAGTTGCGGGATCTGTCCCTCGCCTTGCTGGCGCTGGGTCATGAGGTCACTGTCATGGTGGCTTCCCCGGAACTCGATCAGCCGTGGCACCTCGATGTCTGGAACGGCGTACAGGTGATGCGCCTGAAGACGCCCCAGACCAAGGATGTTGGCTATGTTCGCCGCACGCTGGGCGAATGGATGATGCCGCATTCAATGAAGCGCAATTTGCACCGAAGCCCATTGGGCAAACAGCGTTGGGACGGCGTGGTGTGGTATTCCCCCACCATCTTCCTCGGGCCTGCAGTCCAGATGCTGAAGAAGGCCAGCACTTGCCGGGCTTATCTCATCATTCGCGACATCTTCCCTGAATGGGCAGTGGACATGGGCTTGATGGGCAAGGGCTTGCCCTACCTCTTCTTCAAGGCCATTGCACGCCACCAGTACTCGGTGGCTGACGTCATTGGCGTCCAGTCGCCGGGCAACCTGGCCTATTTCACTGACTTGGGTGATCGGCCCACCGCACGCGTTGAAGTTCTTCAGAACTGGCTGGCCGACGCCCCGGACAAGGGCTGCAGCATCACGGTGAGCCAGACGCCGCTGGCGGGACGAAAGATCTTTGTGTATGCCGGCAATATGGGCATTGCCCAAGGCATGGATGCCTTGATCGACCTCGCCGGGCATCTGGTTCACCGGAGCGATCTGGGGTTTCTTTTCGTCGGTCGGGGCAGCGAATCCCGCCGCCTCCAGGGCGCCGCCCGCGACCGTCAGCTCAGCAATGTTCTTTTCTTCGACGAGATCGATCCCGACGAGATACCCGGTCTCTATGCCCAATGCCACGTGGGCCTGATCGCGCTGGACCCGAGACACAAAACACACAATATTCCTGGCAAGTTTCTCACCTACATGCAGTCGGGCCTCCCCGTTCTGGCGTGCATCAACCAGGGCAACGACTTGATCAAGCTGATCATGAACGAGCAAGTGGGCCGCGTTACCGCCAATGAAACCCAGGGGTCCCTGCAACGGGAGGCCGAAGGTCTGGTACGGGACATTGAAGGCGACCCCGGGATCGGTCAGCGTTGCCGGGCGCTTTTCAGAAGACTTTTTGCACCTGAGACGGCCGCGAAGCAAGTGGTGCAAGGCCTTCAGAACAGGTCGGGTAGCGAAGCCGCAGCCCCAACTCCCGCTTGAGCCGTCCGTTGTCCATCCGCCGCGACTCGCTCATGAAGCTCAGCAAACTCAGCGGCAACGCGTCTTGCGCGGTGCTGCGCGGCACGCGCGGCGGGCGTGGCAAGCCAAACAAGTCGGCAGCCAGGTCAAAGTAGTCCCCCATCTTGAGCTGGCTGTCGTCATTGACGTTGTACACGCGCTGAGGCCGGGCCCGCCACAGGGCGGCCAGGCAGGCGCGCGCCAGGTCGTCAGCGTGGATGTGGTTGGTGAACACATCGTCTTGCGCGGCCAGCACGGGCGTGCCCTTGAGCAGGCGCGCGCGGGGCGTGCCGCCTTCGCGGTCTGGCGCGTAGATGCCGGGGATGCGCAGGATGCTGGCCCGCACCGCCCCGCCGCCGCCCGCGGCCCGGCCAAAGTGGCGAACCAGTGTTTCGGCATCAAAACGCCTCTGGGCCCTTGGCGTGTGGGCATTCAGTGCTCTTGTTTCCATAGCAACTTCGCCCTGGCAGTCGCCATACACGCCGCTGGTGGACCCATAAACCATAGACGCCGGCAGGCTGCGCAGGCGCAGCGCGCGCAGCAACGCCTGGGTGCGGGGGTCGCGCCACCACTGGGCCTCCCCTTCCGAGGGCGGCGGGGCCAGATGCAGCACGCGCGTGGCCAGCCCGGCCAGCCGCCGCAGGCTGGCCGGCGCGTCCAGGTCGCCCGCCAGCGGCCTTATGCCCTGCGCGCGCAGCAAGGGGCTGCGCGCCGGCGACGAGGTCAGGGCCAGCACCGCAAACCGCCCCCTCAGGGCTCGGACCACGCGCAGCCCCACATCACCGCAACCCACGATCAGCAGCCTCTCGCGGCGAAAGCGCGCGGGCAAAGCGCCGAGGGGGTTTTGGTTTGAGGGCAAAATCGGGGGGCTACCAATGAAAACAGGCCCCGAGGATACCCAAAGAATGAGTTTCCAGATCACTGTGCAGCCCAGCGGGCGTACGTTCTCCGCCGAACCCGATGAAGCCATCCTGCCCGCCGCCATCCGTCAGGGCATTGGCTTGCCCTATGGCTGCAAGGATGGCGCCTGCGGCTCCTGCAAGTGCAAGAAGCTCGAGGGCACGGTGGTGCATGGCACCCACCAGACCAAGGCACTGAGCCACGAGGAAGAGGCGGCCGGCTACATCCTGACCTGCTGCGCCGTGCCGCAGACCGACGTGTTGCTGGAGTCGCGCCAGGTGACCGACGAGAGCGCCTTCCCGATCAAGAAGATGCCCTCGCGCGTGCTGGCGCTGGAGAAAAAGTCGCACGACGTGATGCTGGTGCGGCTGCAACTGCCAGCCAACGACACCATGCGCTACCACGCGGGCCAGTACGTCGAGTTCATCCTGCGCGACGGCGCGCGCCGCAGCTACTCCATGGCCAATGCGCCCCATACCCTGGTGAGCGACCCGGCGGTCGCGCCCTCCACGCCGCCCGGGATCGAACTGCACATCCGCCACATGCCCGGCGGCAAGTTCACCGACCATGTGTTCAACGCCATGAAGGAAAAGGAAATCCTGCGGGTCGAGGGGCCTTACGGCAGCTTCTTCCTGCGCGAGGACTCCGCCAAGCCCATGGTGCTGCTGGCTTCGGGCACCGGTTTTGCGCCAATCAAGGCGCTGATCGAGCACATGCGCCACAAGGGCATCACGCGCCCCGCCACGCTGTACTGGGGCGGCCGGCGCCCTGACGACCTCTATCTGGACAGCTGGGTGCAGGACCAGCTGGCGGCCATGCCGCAGCTCAAATACGTGCCGGTCATCTCCAACGCCCTGCCCGAAGACAACTGGACCGGCCGCACCGGCTTTGTCCACCGCGCCGTGCTGGAAGACTTCCCAGATCTTTCGGGCCACCAGGTCTATGCCTGCGGCGCGCCCATCGTGGTGGACTCGGCGCGGGCCGAATACAGTGCCCAGGCGGGCCTGCCGCCTGATGAGTTCTATGCCGACTCGTTCACCACTGAAGCCGACAAACACAAGGAGACCGCATGACCGTGCAACGCCGACAACTCGTTCTGTCCACCCTCGCCGCCGCGCTGGCACTGCCAGCCACCGGCGCTCTGGCCCAGGGCCAGACCATCCGCCTGGTGGTGCCCTATGGCGCCGGCGGCCCGATTGACGTGACGGCCCGCCTGCTGGCGGAGCGCGTCAAGGACTCGCTGGGCACGGTCATCATCGACAACAAGCCCGGCGGGGGCGGCAACATCGGCGCCAACCTCGTGGCCAAGGCCCCCCCGGACGGCCTGACCATCGGCATTGCGGCCGTGGCCACCAATGCCATCAACCCCTGGCTGTTCAGCAAGATGCCCTTTGACGCCGCGAAGGACTTTGCCCCCATCACACAGATGGTGCGCGTGCCCAATGTGCTGGTCATGAATGCCGACACCGCAAAGCGCCTGAACATCAACAGCGTGAAGGACCTGATCGCCTACGCCAGGGCCAACCCGGCCAGGCTCAACTACGGCAGCGGCGGCAATGGCAGCGCGGGCCACCTGGCCGGCGAGATGTTCAAGCGCGACGCCGGCATCTTTGCCGTGCACATCCCCTACAACGGAGGCAACCCGGCCCAGCTGGCCCTGCTCTCGGGCCAGGTCGACTTCAACTTTGACAACCTCGCCACGGCGGCCCCCAACATCCGCGCGGGCAAGCTCAAGGCACTGGCGGTGACCTCGCTCACCCGCTCGCCAGCCCTGCCCGACGTGCCCCCCGTGGCCGACACGCTCAAGGGCTTCTCGATCGACACCTGGTGGGGCCTGGTGGCTCCGGCCGGGACGCCCAAAGACGTTCTGGCCAGGCTGAGCCACGCCTTTGTGGATGCACTGAACGCACCCGAGACCAAAACGCGCTTTGCCGCGCTGATGGCCGAGCCCGTGCCCTCCACACCCGAGCAGTTCGGCGCTTTCATGAAGAGCGAACTCGCCAAGTACGAAAAGGTGGTGAAGGCCTCCGGGGCCCGCGTGGACTGAAAAGTCCGAGCCGTCCTACAGGCAGCGGCCGGCCTGTCCCACAGGCCGCCACTGGGGACCTCTTTAGATTGTCAGGACGCCTGCGCCATCCGTTTGACGGCGCGGGGTTTTACCTGACCTGGAGTGACCCATGCAAAAACTGTCCCGCATCCTGCTGCCCACCGTGCTGGTGGCCGGCTCGATGCTTTCCCTGCCCGCCGCGGCCCAACAGAACCAGAGCTACGGCTCCAGCGCCAGCCGCGGCTACCTGGGCCTCAATCTGGGCCGTTCCAACTACGACACGGGCTGCGGCTCGGGGGCGTTTGTCTGTGGCGACTCCGCTACCGCGGGCCACCTGTACGGTGGCAGCATGGTGGGCGACCGCTGGGGCGTCGAACTGGGCTACCTCAACATGGGGCGGATTGACCGGGGCGGCGGCACCACCCGTGCCCACGGCCTCAACCTCAGCCTGATCGGCAAGCTGCCGCTCAGCCAGGCCGTGGACCTGTACGGCAAGGTGGGCACCACCTACGGCCGCACCGAAACCTCGGCCACGGCGGGATCAGGCGTGACGCCCGGCTCCGACAGCGGCTTTGGCATTTCCTACGGGGCGGGCGTGAGCTACGTGTTCACGCCCAAGGTGTCAGCCACCCTGGGTTGGGACAGCCACGACTTCCACTTTGCCGGTGGCGGCCGGGAGCCGGTGCGCATGACCAGCGTGGGCCTGCAGTACCGCTACTGACGGCTACTCGCCGAGGTAGGCTGCCCGCACCTTCGGGTCGGTCAGCATTTCCTTGGCGTCGCCGCTCATGGTGATTTCGCCCGACTCCATGACGTAGGCGCGGTTGGCAATGGCCAGCGCGCGGCTGGCGTTCTGCTCCACCAGCAGCACGGTCACGCCCTGGGCGTACACGTCGCGCACGACCTCGAAGATCTTGTCGACCATGATGGGCGACAGGCCCATCGAGGGCTCGTCCATGAGCAAGACCTTGGGGCGGCTCATCAGGGCCCGGCCCATGGCCAGCATCTGCTGCTCGCCGCCCGACATGGTGCCGGCCAGCTGGTCCTTGCGCTCGCGCAGGCGCGGGAAGATGGTGAACACCTTCTCCATGTCGGCGGCGATCTCGGGCTTGTCACGCCGGATGTAGGCGCCCATCTGCAGGTTCTCGGTGATGGTCATGCGGGTGAACACGCCGCGGCCTTCCGGCACCATTGCCAGGCCCTGCTTGACGAGGTCCCAGGGGCCCTGGCCCTTGATGCTCTTGCCCAGGTATTCGATGTCGCCGGCGCTGATGGCCAGCGTGCCGGTGATGGCCTTCATGGTGGTGGTCTTGCCGGCACCGTTGGAGCCGATCAGCGAGACCAGCTCGCCCTCGTGCACCTCGAAATCCACGCCCTTGACGGCCTGGATGCCACCATAGGCAACCTTGAGGCCCTTGACCTTGAGTAGCGTCTGCGCCATGTCAGTGTCCCCCCGTGCCCAGATAGGCTTCAATCACTTTTTCATTCTTCTGCACGGCGGCGGGCTCGCCTTCGGCGATCTGCTTGCCGTAGTCCAGCACGGTGACCCGGTCGCACAGGCCCATCACGAGTTTCACGTCGTGTTCAATGAGCAGGATGGTGCGGTTGTCCTTGCGGATCTGGTCGATCAGCTCGCGCAGCTGCACCTTCTCGGTGGCGTTCATGCCGGCCGCCGGCTCGTCCAGCGCGATGAGCTGCGGGTCGGTGGCCAGCGCGCGCGCGATCTCCAGGCGCCGCTGGTCGCCATAGGACAGGGTGCGGGCCTTGTAGTCGGTGAATTTGCCGATGCCCACGTAGTCGAGCAGCTCCTGGGCGCGCTTGGCAATCGCGGCCTCCTCGGCCTTGAAGCCGGGGGTGCGGAAGATCGCGCCGATCAGGCCGGAGTGGGTGCGCATGTGGCGCCCTACCATCACATTTTCGAGGGCCGTCATTTCGGCAAACAGGCGGATGTTCTGGAACGTGCGCGCAATGCCCGCCTTGGCGACTTCGTGCACGGCGGACGGCTTGTACGGCTTGCCCGCGAGCTCGAACGTGCCGCTGTCGGGCGTGTACAGCCCGGTGATGACGTTGAAGAAGGTGGTCTTGCCGGCGCCGTTGGGCCCGATCAGCCCATACACCTGGCCGCGCTCAATGGTCATGCCCACGTCGGACAGGGCCTGCAGGCCGCCAAAGCGCTTGGAGATGCCGGCTACTTTCAATACGGTGTCTGTCATGGCGGTGTCCTCAGTTGCCTTGTTGCAGCGACTTGCCATGCTCGGGCGCGGGCCACAGGCCGCGCGGCCGCATCAACATGATCACGATCATCGCCAGCGCAATCAGCAGCTGGCGCAGGATGGCGGAATCAAGGCGCCCGCCGGTCATGGCCTGCAAGGGCCCGGCCACATAGCGCAGCACCTCGGGCAGGGCCGACAGCAGCACCGCCCCCAGGATCACCCCGGGCAGATGGCCGATGCCGCCGAGCACTACCATGGCCACGATCATCACCGACTCCATCAGGCTGAAGGACTCGGGCGAGACAAAGCCCTGGAAGGCACCGAACATCGAGCCCGCCACGCCGCCAAAGGTGGCGCCCATGCCGAAGGCCAGCAGCTTCAGGTTGCGGGTGTTGATGCCCATGGCCTTGGCGGCGATTTCGTCCTCGCGGATGGCCATCCAGGCGCGGCCGATGCGCGACAGTTCCAGCCGGTAGCAGACCAGCACGCTGAAAATCACCAGCGCCAGGAACAGGAAGTAATACAGCGTGACCGATGCCACCTCGTAGCTGCCGATCATCAGCGGGTCGCCCAGGTCCAGGCCGAAGAACTTGATGGCCTCGATCTGGTTGATCCCCTTGGGGCCGTTGGTGACGTTGACCGGATGGTCCAGGTTGTTCAGGAAGATGCGGATGATCTCGCCAAAGCCGAGCGTGACGATGGCCAGGTAGTCGCCGCGCAGCTTGAGCGTGGGCGCGCCCAGCAGCACGCCAAACAGCGCGGCCAGCCCGGCCCCCAGCGGAATGACGATCCACAGAGGTGTGTGCAGTCCGTTGGGGAACATCGCCGCAAACGAGGCAAAGGTTTCCGTCAGGTGGGGCGAGGCCATCAGCGCAAACATGTAGGCGCCCACGGCGTAGAACGCCACATAGCCCAGGTCCAGCAGGCCCGCATAGCCCACCACGATGTTCAGGCCCAGGGCCAGCATCACGTACAGCAGGGCCACGTCGGCAATGCGCACCCAGGCGTGGCCGAAGCTCTGGAGAATGAAGGGCAGCACCAGCAGGGCCAGGCCGCCAAAGAGGTAGGTCAGGAGTTTTTTCTGATTCATGGTGTTCTCCTCAGGCCCGGTCCGCCACGCGCTCACCCATCAGGCCCGATGGCCGCAGGGTGAGGATGATGATGAGCACGATGAACGCAAAGATGTCGGCGTAGTTGCTGCCCAGCACGCCGCCGGTCAGGGTGCCGATGTACCCCGAGCCGATGGCTTCGATCAGGCCCAGCAGCACGGCGCCGATCACGGCGCCGGCCAGGTTGCCGATGCCGCCGAACACTGCCGCCGTGAAGGCCTTGAGGCCGGGCAGGAAGCCCATGGTGTGCTGCACCGTGCCGTAGTTGGAGGCGTACATCACGCCGGCAATGGTCGCCAGGATGGCGCCGATGATGAAGGTGGCGGAGATCACGGTGTCGGGCTTGACGCCCATCAGGCCCGCCACGCGGGGGTTCTCGGCGGTGGCGCGCATCGCGCGGCCCAGGCTGGTGTAGTTGACCAGCCAGACCAGGAACAGCAGGGCCACCACGGTCACGCTCAGGATCATGATCTGGGTGGCGGTGATCACCGCGCCGCCGATTTCAAAGGGCTGAGGCGGCAACAGCGTGGGATAGGGTTTGTAGTTGGCCTTGAAGACGATCATGGCCAGCGTCTGCAACAGGATGGACATGCCCAGCGCCGTGATCAGCGGGGCCAGCCGCGGGCTGTTGCGCAGCGGCCGGTAGGCCACCTTCTCGATGGTGAAGTTGAGCGCGGCGGCCACCACGCAGGCCACCACGGTGGCCAGCAGCAGGATGACCCACCCCGGTGCGCCCGGCATGGCGGGCTGGAGCACGGTGATCACGGCCCAACTGGTGAGCGCCCCCACCATGAGCACTTCGCCGTGCGCAAAATTGATCAGCTGGATGATGCCGTACACCATGGTATAGCCCAGGGCTATCAAGGCGTACATGCTGCCGAGGACCAGACCGTTGATGATCTGTTGCAGCAAGATGTCCATAGAAATTCTCCGTTTTTGTAACCGGCCGATAGCCAGGTTGAGCCAGGATTTTTGTGACCAGGTCTGTTGATTGACCGGCGCGCCTTGTGGGCACAACCAGCCATCTAGCAAAAAACCCGCCAAGCAGGTCCCTTGGCGGGTTCGTGTACGAGATTGTAGCTATCGGTGAGCGCGTGAAAAACCGTGTATTGCCCGGGGTTTACCCTCGACAGAAGCCCTTATCAGGGGCTTTTCTCTTTAATTAGTTTTTCTGATCATTTAACTTCTTCAGCTCTCTCAGCTTATCTGCGATCCGGATTTCCAGGCCGCGATCCACGGGCCGGTACAGCTGCGGCGTGGCCATGCCGTCGGGCCAGTAGCGCTCGCCGGCGGCAAAGCCGCCCTCCTCGTCATGCGCATAGCGGTAGTCCTTGCCGTAATCCAGGTCCTTCATGAGCTGGGTGGGCGCGTTGCGCAGGTGCAGGGGCACGGGGCGGGTGCCGTCCTTCTTCACCAGGGCCCGCGCCTCGTTGTAGGCCTTGTAGACGGCATTGGACTTGGGCGCCACGGCCAGGTAGACCACGCACTGCGCCAGCGCCAGTTCGCCTTCGGGGGTGCCCAGGCGCTCATAGGTTTCGGCGGCATCCAGCGCCAGGCGCAGCGCGCGCGGGTCGGCCAGGCCAATGTCTTCACTGGCCATGCGGATCAGCCGGCGCGCCATGTAGCGGGGATCGGCGCCGCCATCGAGCATGCGCACGAACCAGTACAGCGCCGCATCGGGGTCCGAGCCACGCACGCTTTTGTGCAGGGCGCTGATGGTGTCGTAGAACTGCTCACCGCCCTTGTCGTAGCGGCGCATGCGCTCGCCCAGCACCTTGAGCAGCCAGGCGTCGGTGATCGGGTCGATTTTTTCCCGCTGCGCGGCCACGGCCAGGGTTTCCAGCGTGTTGAGCAGGCGCCGGGCGTCGCCGTCGGCGTAGCCGATGAGGCGCTCGATTGCTACGCTTTCCATAGCAGGAAGTGACCGCGCCTCCTGGACTCTGGCCACTATTTGCTCCAGATCCTGGGGCGCGAGCGGTTGCAGCACATACACCACGGCCCGGGACAGCAAGGCGGAGTTCACTTCAAACGACGGGTTCTCGGTGGTGGCCCCGATGAAGGTGAACAGGCCGCTCTCCACATGGGGCAAAAAGGCGTCCTGCTGGCTCTTGTTGAAACGGTGCACCTCGTCCACGAACACCAGGGTGCGCCGGCCACCGCCGCCATGGGCCTGCTCCAGGGCGGTGCCCTGCGCAATCTGGGCCTGCTCCACGGCCTCGCGAATGTCCTTGACCCCGCCCAGCACGGCGCTGATGGTGATGAACTGCGCGTCAAACGCATCGGCCATCAGCCGCGCAATGGTGGTCTTGCCCACGCCCGGCGGGCCCCAGAGGATGCAGCTGTGGGGCTGCCCCGATTCGAACGCAATGCGCAGGGGCATGCCTTCGCCCAGCAGATGCTGCTGGCCAATCACCTCGGCCAGCGTTCGCGGTCTCAGGCGTTCGGCCAGGGGCGTGTGGGCGGGGGCGGCGGTGCGCGCGGGGTCAGGGGCAGCCATGGTCTGCCGGGAGTTTATAGTCCGCCCCATATGGAAGCAGCCCTGTGGTCAACTTTTTCAGCCCTGCTGGGCGCCCTGGTGGGTGGCGGCATCAGCTGGATGCTCAACCGCCAGCAGTTCGCCAACCAGCTGCGGATGCTGCATGAGCAGCACAAGACCGAGTTCATGGCCGAGGAAACCGCCCGCCACTTCCTGAGCCACAAGAGCTTCACCGACCGCTCCTTCGAGACACTGCAGAAGAACCTGGGCGGCTTCGCCGACGACGAACTGCGCAAGATCCTGGTGCGCGCGGGCGCCATCCGCGTCTACCGCGAGGATGGCAGCGAGTGGTGGCGCCTGCTGTCGCGCATGGACGAGTATGTGGAGCGCAAGGCACTGGACCAGATCGCGCGGGACATCCAGCCGGGAGACTGAAGCTGCCCATGGCCCACTCCCTGGTTGTCCGGCCCATGGCCCCGCGCGACGTGGCCCTGGCGATTGACTGGGCGGCGGCAGAGGGCTGGAACCCCGGCCTGAACGACGCGGCCTGCTTCCATGCGGCCGATGCCGGCGGCTTCCTGATGGGCGTGGTGGACGATCAGCCCGTGGCGACGATATCGGTCGTGCGCTACGGCGAGGCAGACGGCTTTCTGGGTCTGTACATCGTCCACCCCGAACACCGCGGCCGCGGACTGGGCCTGCAGCTCTGGAAGGCCGGCCTGGCGCGGCTGGCAGGGCGCACGGTGGGGCTGGATGGCGTGGTGGCGCAGCAGGACAACTACCGCCGCTCGGGCTTTGGGCTGGCCTGGCGCAACGCACGTTATGAAGGGCTGGCAGGCACCACAGCCCCGGTGGACCCTGGCGTGGTGCCGCTGACCACCCTCCCCTTTGCGCAGCTCGCCGCCTACGACCTGCCCCTGTTTGGCGCCCGCCGGCCCGAATTCCTGCGCGCCTGGATTGCACAGCCGGGGTCCACGGCCCTGGGCGTGATCGACGGTGGCGACCTCAAGGGCTACGGCGTGCTGAGGCCCTGCCGCCAGGGCTTCAAGATCGGGCCGCTGTTTGCCGACCATGAGTCGCTGGCCGAAAGGCTTTTTGTGGCGCTTCAGGCCAGGGTGCCCGCCGGCGAGACGGTCTTTCTGGATGTGCCCGGGCCGAACGATGGCGCCACGGCCCTGGCCCACCGGCATGGCATGAAGCCCGTTTTTGAAACTGCGCGGATGTACACCGGCGCCGCGCCCCGCCTGCCACTGCAGCGCATCTTCGGCATCACCAGCTTCGAGCTGGGTTGACCCGTTGCTGGCCGGTTACTGGCGCAGCACGTCGGCGCCCGCGGGCGGCTTGAACTGGAAGGTGTCGGCTGCCAGGGTCGCTGGCGCCTGCAGGTTACTGAACGTCAGCACCGAGCGCTGGCCAAAACTGTCCAGAATCTCCAGCACCGCCAGCTGCTCGCCCTTGAACCCCACGCGCACGCTCTGCAACTGGCCATCCCTGGTTTTGGGCAGCGCCTGGACCCATTGCAGGCCGTCCCGGTCGGGCGCGGCCTCGAGCTTGAAGTCCTTTTGCAGCGCGGCCAGATCGGGTGCCGAGGCAATCAGCGCCGCCGGGGTCGAGCCCAGCACGGCCGCCTGCTTGCGCGCCGTCACCTGGTTCAGGTCCACATCGTGCAGCCACAGCGTCTGCCCATCGGCCACGATGGTCTGCACAAACGGTTTCAGGTAGTTGAAGCGGAACCGGTTGGGCCGCTGGAATTCAAAGGTGCCGGTGGAAGTCTTGACCTTGGGCGCCTGGCCCTCGCGCGCGGGCGAGGTCACCACCTGGGTGAAGTCGGCGCGCCCGCTTTTCACCGTCTTGACGAAGGATTCAAGGCTTTCCATGCCGCCAGCCCACGCCGCGTGGACACTGGCTGCTATGAAAAATGTAGCGATCAGCTTTTTCATTGAATGGGTCCAGCTCATTCGGCGCGCGCAGGCACCAGGATTTCACGCTGGCCGCTGCCACTCATGGCGCTGACCAGCCCGGCTTTCTCCATATCTTCCACCAGCCGCGCGGCACGGTTGTAACCAATCTTCAGGTGGCGCTGCACCAGCGAGATGCTGGCCTTGCGGTTCTTCAGCACCACCTCCACGGCCTGGTCGTACATCGGGTCCTTCTCGCCGCCGCCTTCGCCGCCGCCCAGCAGGTCGCCATCCTCGCCATCGACCGTGCCGCCCTCCAGCACGCCCTCGATGTAGTTGGGTTCGCCCTGCTGCTTGAGATAGGCCACCACGCGGTGCACCTCGTCGTCACTCACAAATGCGCCGTGCACGCGCACCGGCAGGCCGGTGCCGCTGGCCATGTAGAGCATGTCGCCCATGCCCAGCAGCGCCTCGGCGCCCATCTGGTCCAGGATGGTGCGGCTGTCGATCTTGCTGCTGACCTGGAAGGCAATGCGGGTGGGGATGTTGGCTTTGATCAGGCCCGTGATCACGTCCACGCTGGGCCGCTGGGTGGCCAGGATCAGGTGGATGCCGGCCGCGCGCGCCTTCTGGGCGAGGCGGGCGATCAGCTCCTCGATCTTCTTGCCCACCACCATCATCAGGTCGGCCAGTTCGTCGATCACCACCACGATGTGGGGCAGGCGCTCCAGCGGCTCGGGGCTGTCGGGGGTGAGGCTGAACGGGTTGTAGATGAATTCGCCGCGGGCCTTGGCCTCGTCGATCTTGTTGTTGTAGCCCCCGAGGTTGCGCACCCCCAGCTTGCTCATGAGCTTGTAGCGGCGCTCCATCTCCATCACGCACCAGTTCAGGCCGTGCGCGGCCTGCCGCATGTCGGTGACCACGGGCGCCAGCAGGTGAGGAATGCCCTCGTACACCGACATTTCCAGCATCTTGGGGTCGATCATGAGCAGGCGCACATCGCGCGCCTCGGCCTTGTAGAGCAGGCTCAGGATCATGGCATTGATGCCCACCGACTTGCCCGAGCCGGTGGTGCCGGCCACCAGCACATGGGGCATCTTGGCCAGGTCGGCCACCACGGGGTTGCCGATGATGTCCTTGCCCAGGCCCATGGTCAGCATGGACTTGGCCTCGTTGTAGATCTGCGAGCCCAGAATCTCGCTCAGGCGGATCGACTGCCGCTTGGCGTTGGGCAACTCCAGCGCCATGTAGTTCTTGCCGGGAATGGTCTCGATCACGCGGATCGACACCAGGCTCAGCGAGCGGGCCAGGTCCTTGGCGAGATTGAGCACCTGCGAGCCCTTGACGCCGGTGGCGGGCTCGATCTCGTAGCGCGTGATCACGGGGCCGGGCTGCGCCAGCACCACGCGCACTTCCACGCCGAAGTCCTTGAGCTTCTTCTCGATCAGCCGGCTGGTCATCTCCAGCGTCTCGGGCGAGACGGTTTCCTGCCGGCCCACCGGACCATCCAGCAGGTCCACCTGCGGCAGCTTGCTGTCGGGCAATTCGGTGAACAGCGGCTTCTGCCGTTCCTTGGCCACGCGCTCGCTGCGCGGCGGTTCGACCAGCACCGGCTCGATCAGCATGGGCGTGGGGTGGTGCTCCTCGATCTCGATGCGCTCCTCGATCAGCACTTCCTCGCGCTCGCGCGCGGCGCGCTGGCCCAGGGCCAGGTCCTCGGCAATCTCGCGCTTCTCGCGGCGCGACTCGATGAACGTGTCCACCCAGGCGCCGATGCGCTCGGCCACCTGGCTCCAGGAAAAGCGGAACACCAGGGCCGCCCCCAGCACCGTGAGGGCAATGAACACCAGCCCCGAACCGGTGAACCCCAGCCATTGCACGCCGGGTGGTCCGGTCAGGTAGCCCAGCACGCCCCCGCCATGGCCGGGCAGGCGCGGTTCAAACCGGTACAGCCGCGACCATTCAAGCGCCGTGCTGGCACACAGCAACACCACCAGGCCCAGCCAGAACGCCGTGCGGGAGCGGCTGAAGCGCACAGGCGTCTCGCGCGGCGTGGCGCTGCCGCGCATCCAGCGCGCCAGGGTGGCCAGCCAGGCCCGCACACCGGCCGCCACGCACCACCAGACGGAAAAGCCCAGGCTGTAATAACTGAGGTCGGCCAGCCAGGCGCCCAGGCGCCCGCCCCAGTTGCGCACCGGCCCGCCCGCGCCCGACGTGGACCAGGCCGCATCCAGCGCGGAATGGCTCCACAGCGCGAGCAGCCAGAAGACCAGGGCCGCCAGCCCGAGGACCAGCGCGATCTCGTGCGCGAACCGGCCCACGCCGGTGCGCGCCGCATGGCCGTCGCTGGCCGAAGCATTCAGGGTATTGAGGGAGTAGGTCATGGGCAGCACCCAAGCTTACCGCAGGCCGCTGGCGCGGCCACCGTCATCGGGCGCAGGCTCAGCCCAGTGTGGTGAGCCGGTCCTTGATCACCATGGAGCCATCCTCGCGGGTTTCGATGAAGCCCCGGTCTTCGAGGTCTTTCATCACGCGGCTGACCATCTCGCGCGAGGCGCCCACCATCTTGGCGATGTCCTGGCGGGAAATCTTGTCGCGGATGGTGAGCTCGCCGTCGCGGTCGGGCTTGGCGAATTCCAACAGGGAGCGGGCCACCCGGCCATACACGTCCATCAGCGCCAGCGACTCGATCTTGCGGTCGGCCTGGCGCAGGCGCTGCACCAGCCCCTTCATGATGGCGTAGGCCATGGAGCTGTTCTCGGGCAGGCAGCGCGCGAACTCGGCGCGCCCCAGCACCAGCATGTCGGTCTGGACCTCGGCGCGGCAGGTGGCGGAGTGCGGCTCGTTGTCGATCAGGCTCATCTCGCCGATGTAGTCGCCGGGCTGCAGCGTGGCCAGGATGACCTCGCGGCCCCGCTTGTCCGACGTCACCACGCGCACCCGGCCCGTGAGGATGATGAACAGGGTGTTGGATTTCTCGCCCTGCTCGACAACCACCTCGCCGCGCTTGAAGCGGCGCTTGGTGACCGCGTCTGCAACCGCCTCGGCCTGCACGGCTGTGAGCAGAGCAAACAGCGGTACCCGGCGTATCAGTTCCAGGTTGGACAGCATCGACATTCTCAAATCCCTTCAGGCATGCCCCGGTTCAGGGGTTCTTACAATCGCACAGATTGAAATTGCACATCGTCCACGTGGGCCGCAAGCTTGATACTCGGCGGCCTGCCCCCAAACTGTACACCGACCTGTGGTGTTTTCCACACAGGTAATTACCATGTCCCAAACCAAGCACGCCAAAGTCCTGATCCTCGGCTCCGGCCCCGCCGGCTACACCGCCGCTGTTTATGCGGCGCGCGCCAACCTGAACCCGGTGCTGATCACCGGCATTGCCCAGGGAGGCCAGCTGATGATCACCACCGATGTGGACAACTGGCCCGCCGACGTGCACGGTGTGCAGGGCCCGGAGCTGATGCAGCGTTTTCTGGAGCATGCGGAGCGTTTCAAGACCGAAGTGGTGTTCGACCACATCAACGCCGTCGATTTCAGCCAACGCCCGTTCAGGCTCAAGGGTGACAGCGGCGAATACACCTGCGACTCGCTGATCATTGCCACCGGCGCGTCGGCCCAGTACCTGGGCCTGCCGTCGGAGACCGCTTTCATGGGCAAGGGCGTGAGTGGCTGCGCCACCTGCGACGGCTTTTTCTACCGCGATCAGGTCTGCTGCGTGATCGGCGGCGGCAACACCGCCGTGGAAGAAGCGCTGTACCTGTCCAACATTGCCAGCAAGGTCTACCTCGTGCACCGGCGCGACAAGTTCAAGGCCGAACCGATCCTGGTAGACAAGGTCATGGACAAGGTCAAGGCCGGCAAGATCGAGCTCAAGCTGTTCAACACCCTGGAAGAGGTGCTGGGCGACGCCAGCGGCGTGACGGGCGTGCGGCTGAAAAACTCGCAGACCGGCGCCACCGAAGACCTCACGCTCAAGGGCTGCTTCATTGCCATCGGCCATGCCCCCAACACCGACATTTTCCAGGGGCAGCTGGCCATGGAAAACGGCTACATCGTCACGCAGAGCGGCCTCAAGGGCTTTGCCACCATGACCAGCGTGCCCGGCGTTTTTGCCGCGGGTGATGTGCAGGACCATGTCTACCGCCAGGCCATCACCAGTGCCGGCACCGGCTGCATGGCCGCGCTGGATGCCCAGCGTTTCCTGGAGCAGAACCAGGCCTGACCGGCACGCGCAGGAAATTCGTTATAATTCAAGGCTTTGCTGATTTTGGCCGGGAGGCCGAAGGTCAGCAATGGGTTACCGCCACCCTTCTGGCGAGGTGAGGCTGGTGCGAGGCCGGAGCGCAGGTTCCGGCCGGCAGTAACAGCCGTTGAATAGAAATTGGAGTGCTCATGGCACGCGTCTGCGACGTAACGGGCAAGGGCCCGATGGTCGGGAACAATGTTTCCCACGCCAACAACAAAACCAAGCGCCGGTTCATGCCGAACCTGCAATACCGCCGTTTCTGGGTCGAGAGTGAGAACCGCTGGGTGCGCCTGCGCATCAGCAACGCCGGGCTGCGCCTGATCGACAAGAACGGGATCGACTCCGTGCTCGCAGACCTGCGTGCCCGTGGCCAAGCTTAAGGAGCACTGACATGGCAAGCAAAGGCGGACGCGAAAAGATCAAGCTGGAGTCCACGGCCGGTACCGGTCACTTCTACACGACCAGCAAGAACAAGAAAACCATGCCCGAGAAAATGGCGATCATGAAGTTTGATCCCAAGGCTCGCAAGCATGTCGAGTACAAGGAAATGAAGCTGAAGTAATTCAGGCTCCTCCCAATAAAAAACCCCGCATTGCGGGGTTTTTTATTGGGGGCGTCTTCAGCGCATCTGCCGGCGCACCAGCCGCCCCAGCACGCGATAGGCCTCTTCGATCTCGGGTGAAATCGCCATCGCGCAGCCAAAGCGCATGAAGCCGTCATAGCGGCCGGTGTTGGAGAACATCGCGCCCGGGGCAATCCGGATGCCCTCACGCAGCGCATCTTCGTAGAGCACCGACGACGACACGCCCGCCGGCAATTCACCCCACAGGCACAGGCCACCCGGCGGCAAGGCCAGGCGCGTGACCGGCGGGAAGTACCGGGCAATGGCCTGGGCGGTGCGTTCACGCTGGCTGCGCAATTGCAGCCGCAGCCGCTGCAGATGGCGTGCAAAAGCCGGCGACGCGGCCCAGCGCGCCACAAGCAACTGCCCCCACGCGGGCGTGCTGCGGCTCTGCGCGAACTTGAGCATGTGCACCCGCTCGTGCCAGCGCCCCGCATTCATCCAGCCCTGACGCAGGCCTGGCGCCAGCGTCTTGTTGAATGACTCACAGTAGATGACGTGACCGCTCTGGTCCCAGGCCTTGACGGGCCGCGGCACCGCGCTGCCCTCCACGAGCAGGCGGTAGGAGTCGTCCTCGATCAGGGCAAGCCCGTGCTCGCCGCAGAACGCCGCCAGGGCCGCTTTCTGGCTGTCGGGCATCAGCGTGCCCAGGGGCATCTGCAGGTGCGGCATGGCCACCACGGCTTTCAGCCGCGGTTCCGTGCGCACGGCAAGCTCCAGGGCCTCCAGCGAAATGCCCGTGTGCCGGCTGCAGGGGATCTCGAGAATCTCCAGCCCCTGCGACTCGATGACCTGCAGCAGGCCGTAGTAGGTGGGCGACTCGACGGCCACCACGTCGCCCGGCTGCGCCACGGCGCTCAGGGCCAGGTGAACCGCCTCGGTGTTGCCACTGGTGGCCAGCACGTCACGCGGGTTCAGCGCCATGCCGGCGTCCAGCGCACGCCGCGCCATCGCCGCCTGGAATTCGGGGTGCGCGCCCGTCAGCGCCCGCCCGTGCGCCAGGATGCCCGGCTGTTCGCGCAGCAAGGCGGCGGCGCTCCGGTTCATCATGGCGGCATCAAACAGCTCAGGCCCCGGCGTGGCGCCGCCCAGATCCACCCGAAGGCTGGCCCGGCGCCCGCTTTCCAGCAGCAATGAGATGCGCTCGTTGATGCCCGCAAAACGCGTGGGGTCTGCCGCAAACGGTTTGCGCAGGTCGGGCTCGGCCAGTTCGCCCAGCGCCGACGGCCGGGCCCCGCGAACAAAGTAGCCGACCCGGGGCCTGGCTTCCAGCCAGCCCTGCTCCTCCAGCGAGCGCAGGGCCTGCAGCGCGGTGGACAGGCTGACCTGGTGGCGGCGCATCATGTCGCGCACCGACGGCATGCGGGAAGCCGCCAGCAGCGCGCCCTTGCCAATGGCGTCGCGGTAATGCGAAGCCAGTTGCAGGTACAGCGGTGTTGAATCGGTGGTCATGCCGGGCGCAGACGATCTTGACCGCATTTGCTGCTTCGAAACAGATACAAAAACGGTACCAGACAACCATAACAGAGCACCGATGCAGACGCTGATCGCCTGCTCAAGAGGCCCGCTGTGCCTGCCCCGGCAACCAGCGTGGCGCTACGCTTGAACCCTATCCACCCACGGCAAAGGCGGCATCATGGATTCTTCAAGGCAGGCAGCGCTGGACGGCATCATCGCCGGGCTGGGCCACGATTTCAGCGGCGAGATCAGGGCGGGAGGCGACTACCTGCCGGTCGTGATTGACGGCCCGACGGCCTACGTGAGCGGCCAGGTGCCGCGCGTGGGAACGGTGGTGGTGGTGACCGGGGCGGCAGGCTCGGCCGTCACGCTGCAGGACGCGCAGCGCGCCGCCGTCATTTGCACCGTTCGCGCCCTGCTGCTGTTGCGGCAATCCCTGGGCAGCCTGGAACGGATCAGGCGGGTCTTGCGGGTAGGCGTGTTCGTGCAGTCAGCGCCGCAATTCGGCCAGCAAAGCGAGGTGGCCGACGCGGCCTCGGGCCTGCTGCGCCAGGTGCTGGGCGATGCCGGAGCCCACACGCGCACCTCCGTGGGCGTTTTGCAGTTGCCCAAGAACGCGACGGTGGAGATTGAAATGACCGTGAGCCTTGAGGCCGGCGATGAACGCTGACCAAAGGCTCCAGCCAGGCCAGGAAGTCGCCTTCTGGGTGGCCGAAGGAACGCAGCTGTTCTGCGAATCAGGGGTCCTGTGGCTCACGCTGGCAGGCGCCGGGCCGGCCGAAGGGCTGGCGCCCGGGGCCAGGCGGCTACCCGCCGGCCAGGGCTGGCGCGCGGACCAGCCCCTGTGGGTCAAGATCGGGGCGCAGCAACAGGCCCGCTTCAGGCTGGCCAGCCCGCCCGGGGCGGCTTATGCGTGCGCGGCGCGCAGCTTCATCGAGAACTGCTGCAGTGCGACGATGCCGCTTTCCTCGGCGCGACGGCACCAGGCCTGGAGGTCAGACGCGAGCTGCTCACGCGAATGGCCGGTGCTCAGCCACATCTGGCGCAGCTCTTCGCGCATGGTCACCATCTTGTCCAGCACCGGATGGGCGGCGCGGGCCTGGGCCAGGCGCGGACGCGCGCTGGCGGGGACCTTGTCATCGTCACGGTGGAGCCAGCGCTTGGCGGCCGCAAGTTGGGACAGGTCGCCCTGGCGGGCCTTGAGGGCCGCGATTTCAGCCTGGCAGACGCGGCGCAATTCGCGCGCGTAGCCGGCCATGACCTCGTAGCGGTTGGCGATCAGCGCCTCCAGCGTCTTCTCGTCGGCCACCGGCTTCACCGCGCCAAGCTGCAGCTTGGGCGGCACCTTCTTGACCGTGGCCCAGCCCAGCTTTTCCATCAGGCTGATGTACATCCAGCCAATGTCGAACTCATAGGGCTTGACCGAGAACCGGGCCGACGTGGGGTAGGTGTGGTGGTTGTTGTGCAGCTCTTCGCCGCCAATGATGATGCCCCAGATGCTCACATTGGTGCTGGCGTCGGGCGACTCGAAATTGCGGTAGCCCCAGTAGTGGCCAATGCCGTTGATGACACCGGTGGCCATCACGGGAATCCAGGCCATCTGCACGGCCCAGACGGCCGCGCCCACCGCGCCGAACAGCGCCAGGTCCAGGATCAGCATCAGGCCCACGCCCTGCCACGAGTAGCGGGTGTAGAGGTTGCGCTCAAGCCAGTCGTCGGGCGTGCCATAGCCGTACTTGGCCATGGTTTCCTTGTTCTTGGACTCGGCCCGGTACAGCTCCGTGCCTTCGAGCAGCAGCTTCTTGATGCCGCGGGTCTGGGGGCTGTGCGGGTCTTCCTCGGTGTCGACCTTGGCGTGGTGCTTGCGGTGGATGGCCACGAATTCCTTGGTGACCATGCCCGTGCCCAGCCAGAGCCAGAAACGGAAGAAGTGCGAGGGGATCGGGCCCAGCTCCAGCGCACGGTGCGACTGCGCGCGGTGCAGGAAGATGGTCACGCCCATGATGGTCAGGTGCGTGGTCACCAGCGTGTACAGCACGATCTGCCACCAGGCGAGATTCCACAGGCCGTGGCCGAGCCAGTCGATTGCCGCGTTCAGCACGGCCCAGTCAGGAAGCAACATAGTAAGGGGGTCTCTCTCAGGGGAACGACGTCAGGTGGAGGCTGTTATTCTGGTTTACAAGCATTTTAGGGCTTACCCCCTGTATAACATGTGCATAACCTGTGAATCAGGGGCTTTTAACCGTCTCGCCCGTGACTTTCATCAAGTTTTCACCCAAACCGCCGCAAAAAAACCGTCGGTGGCATGCGTGTGAGGCCACAGCCTCAGGTAGTCAGCGCCCGATTCACCGCCGCTGCAAAGGCTGGCGGCCGCCTCGACCTTGAGATTGGACAGGATGTCGCCCGCTGAAAGTGGGCTGAACTCCCTATTGGCGGCGGTGAAGGCCTGGGCAATCGCCTCGTTCTCCTGCGGCAGGACGCTGCAGGTGGCATAGACCAGCCGGCCACCGGGCTTGAGCAGCCGGGCCGCGCTTTGCAGGATGGCGGTCTGCTTGGCCACCAGCTCCTCCACCGACTGCGGCGACTGGCGCCATTTGAGGTCCGGGTTGCGACGCAGGGTGCCCAGGCCCGAGCACGGCGCATCGACCAGCACGCGGTCGATCTTGCCGGCCAGCCGCTTGACGCGGTCGTCGCGCTCATGGGCAATGGCCGCCGGATGCACGTTGGACAAGCCGCTGCGCGCCAGCCTGGGCTTGAGCGCATCCAGCCGGTGGGCCGAGGTGTCAAAGGCATAGAGCCGGCCGGTGTTGCGCATGCAGGCGCCAATGGCCAGGGTCTTGCCGCCGGCGCCGGCGCAGAAGTCCACCACCATCTCGCCGCGCTTGGCGTCCAGCAGCAGGGCCAGCAGCTGCGAGCCCTCGTCCTGCACCTCGATGGCACCCCGGGTGAAGGCGTCCACCTTGTTGAGCGGCGGCTTGCCTTCAATGCGCAGGCCCCAGGGCGAATACGGCGTGGGCACGGCGGCGATGCCGGCCCTGGCCAGTTCCTTTTGCACATCGGCCCGCTTGTCGGCCAGCGCATTGACGCGCAGGTCCAGCGGCGCGCTCTGGCTCAGCGCGTTCACGAGCGGCCAGAAGCCGTCACCGAGCTGCTCCTTGAGCGGTGGCACCAGCCATTCGGGCAGGTTGTGGCGGTGCCGCTCCAGCAGGTCGGCGGGCTGGATGCTGTCGCACTGGTCCAGCCATTTTTTCTCCTGGTCGCTCAGCGCGCTCTTGAGAAAGTCGCGCGGGCCGTGAAAGCCCAGGATCGCCAGGCGGCGCTCGCGCGGCCCACTGCCCGAGGGCGCCATGTGGTCGAACAGCAGCTTCTTGCGCAGCACGGTGTAGACCGTCTCGGCCAGCGTGGCGCGCTCACGCGGGCCCAGTGAACGGTTGTCGCGGAAATAGCGGGACACCACGGCGTCGGCCGGGTGATCGAACTTGAGGGTGAGCTTGACGAGCTCGGCACAGGCGTCGAGCAGGGCTTTAGGATGCATGGCCGTATTGTCCCACCTGCCCTTCAGCCTGAAGAAGCCGACCATGCCCGACACCGACCTGCCCCCGCTGATTGAAACGCCGCCCGGCCGCTACCGCCACTACAAGGGCCTGCCGTACGAGGTGCTGGGCACCGTGCGCCACAGCGAGACCCTGGAGCCCATGACCTTGTACCGCGCGCTCTACGGCGGCCACGGGCTGTGGGTGCGCCCCGCCGCCATGTTTGGCGAAGAGGTGTTGGTTGACGGCGTCCGGCAGCCCCGCTTTGCCCGGGTTGATGACCCAACAGGGCTGGAGTCCAGGACTGGCGGCCACTCCTTGCTATGAATTTCGAAGCAAATCGGCAATCGCGCGGGGGTAGATCAGGTGCTCCTGGGTGAGCACGCGCGCGGCCAGCGTCTCGCCCGTGTCGCCCGACAGCACCGGAACGGCAGCCTGCGCCAGGATGGGGCCATGGTCCAGGTCGGCCGTCACGCGGTGCACCGTCGCGCCGGCCACCTGGCAGCCCGCGTCAATGGCGCGCTGGTGGGTCTTCAGGCCCGTGAAGGCCGGCAGCAGCGACGGGTGGATGTTGAGCAGCCGGCCCTCGTAGCGGGCCACGAACCCCGGCGTGAGGATGCGCATGAAACCCGCCAGCACCACCAGCGCGGGCTGGCGCCGGTCAATCACCGTGGCCAGCTCGGCATCAAAGGCCTCGCGGGTGGCAAAGCGGGTATGGTCCACCACGTCGGTGGCGATCAGGTGCTCGCGGGCCAGGGCCAGGCCCTCGGCCTGCGGCCGGTTGCTGATGACCGCGGACACCTGCGCGTCCAGGGTCTTGCGCCAGTTGTCGCGCTGGGCGGCGCGGACAATGGCGGCCATGTTGGAGCCACTGCCTGAGATCAGAATCACGATGTTTTTCATTCACCTGCAATTATCCCTGCCATGCCCCTGCGCCCCCTGACCCCGAACGAGGCCCGCGTGCTCGCCACGCTGATGGAAAAAGCCCGCACCGTGCCCGACAGCTACCCGCTCACGCTGAACACGCTGCTGACCGGCTGCAACCAGAAAACCAGCCGCGAGCCGCTGATGAACCTGGTTGAAACCGAGGTGCAGGAGGCGCTGGATTCGCTCAAGCTGCTGAGCCTGGTGTTCGAGTCCAGCGGCAGCCGCGTGCCGCGCTACGAACACAACTTCCAGCGCGTGGTCGGCGTGCCCGAACAGTCGGCCGTGCTGCTGGGCCTGCTGGCGCTGCGCGGCCCGCAGACGGCGGGTGAACTGCGCATCAACAGCGAGCGCTGGTACCGCTTTGCCGACATCTCCTCGGTCGACGCTTTTCTGGAAGAACTGCAGGACCGCAGCGAGGAAAAAGGCGGCCCGCTGGTGGTCAAGCTGCCACGCGCGCCGGGCGCCCGCGAGCAGCGCTGGGCCCATCTGCTGTGCGGCCCGGTGGACCTGGGCGCCAGCGCCGCGCCGGTTGAGCCTTCCGGTGTTCCGCTGGATGACGTGCGCCGGCTCGAGGCCCGCATCCGCGCACTCGAAAACGAGGTGGGCACGCTGCGTTCTGCACTGCAAAATGTCCTCGAACAGCTCGGGATGTCGCAACCCGGACACACAGAATAGAACGACCGTACGTAAACTCGGATCGCACAGGAGATACCGTCATGGATTTGGCTTTTACCCCCGAAGAACAGAAATTCCGCGAAGAGATCCGCGCCTGGGTGCAGGAGAACCTGCCCAAGGACATTTCGCACAAGGTGCACAACGCCCTGCACCTCACGCGCGACGACATGCAGCGCTGGGCCAAGATTCTTGGCAAGAAGGGCTGGCTGGGCCACGGCTGGCCCAAGGAATTCGGCGGCCCGGGCTGGACCGCGGTGCAGAAGCACCTGTTTGAAGAAGAATGCGCGCTGGCCGGTGCGCCGCGCGTCATTCCGTTCGGCCCCGTGATGGTGGCGCCGGTGATCATGGCCTTTGGCAATGCCGAGCAGCAAAAGCGCTTCCTGCCCGGCATCGCCAGCGGCGAAGTCTGGTGGAGCCAGGGCTACAGCGAACCGGGCTCGGGCTCGGACCTGGCCTCGCTCAAGACCCGCGCCGAGCGCAAGGGCGACAAATACATCGTCAACGGCCAAAAGACCTGGACCACGCTGGGCCAGTACGGCGAGTGGATCTTCTGCCTGGTGCGCACCAGCACCGAGGGCAAGCCGCAGACCGGCATCAGCTTCCTGCTGATCGACATGAAGAGCCCCGGCGTGACCGTGCGCCCCATCATCATGCTGGATGGCGGCCACGAGGTGAACGAGGTCTGGTTCGACAACGTCGAGGTGCCGGCCGAGAACCTGATCGGCGAAGAGAACAAGGGCTGGACCTATGCCAAGCACCTGCTCAGCCACGAACGCACCAACATCGCCGACGTGAACCGCGCCAAGCGCGAGCTCGAGCGCCTCAAGCGCATCGCCAGGGCCGAGGGCGTGTATGACGACACCCGCTTCCGCGACGAAATCGCCAAGCTCGAAGTGGAAGTGGTCGCGCTCGAGATGCTGGTGCTGCGCGTGCTCAGCGCCGAGAAGTCGGGCAAGAACTCGCTGGACATCGCGGGCCTGCTCAAGATCCGCGGCAGCGAGATCCAGCAGCGCTACAGCGAACTCATGATGCTGGCCGCCGGCCCCTACAGCCTGCCCTTCATCAAGGAAGCCATGGAAGCCGGCTGGCAGGGCGACTTCCCCGGCGGCGCCACGGGCAACGCGCCACTGGCGGCCACCTTCTTCAACATGCGCAAGACCACCATCTACGGCGGCTCGAACGAAGTGCAGCGCAACATCGTGGCCCAGACGGTTCTTGGGTAATTGCGGGACAGACCTTCAGCTCTGTCCCCAACTGATTAGGAAACAAGCTATGGATTTCGATTTTTCTGACGACCAGGAACAGCTGCGCGACGCGGTCCGCAAATGGGTCGACAAGGGCTACACCTTCGAGCGCCGCCACAAGGCGGCCAAGGCCGGCGGCTTTGACCGCGCGGCCTACGGTGAAATCGCCGAGCTCGGCCTGTGCGGCCTGTACATCAGCGAGGACGATGGCGGCCTGGGCATGGGCCCGACCGAGGGCATGGTGGTCATGGAAGAGCTGGGCCGCGGCATCGTGCTCGAGCCCTTCGCGCAGACCCTGATCGCCGGCGGCGTGCTGGCCGGCTACGCGCCCAAGGACGTCAAGGACGCCTGGCTGGGCAGGATCGCTTCGGGCGAGGCCCTGGTGGTGCTGGCCCACCAGGAGCGCAAGGCGCGCTACCGCCTGGACCTGTGCGAGGCGCAGGCCAGCCAGGCCGGCGCGGCCTTCACGGTCACCGGCACCAAGAGCGTCGTGCCCGTGGGCGACCAGGCCGATGCCTTCCTGGTGCCCGCCACCGTCAAGGGCAAGATCGCCCTGTTCCTGGTTGAGCGCGGCGCCAAGGGCGTGGCCACCAGCGGCTATGGCACGCAGGATGGCGGCCGCGCCGCGGAGGTCACGTTCAAGGACGCGCCCGCCGCGCTGGTGACCACCGACGGCCTCGCGGCCCTGGAACACGCGGTGGACATCGGCATCGCGGCCACCTGCGCCGAGGCGGTGGGGGTGATGGACAAGACTGTGGCCATCACCGTCGAGTACATGAACACGCGCAAGCAGTTCGGCGTGCCGATCGCGAGCTTCCAGGCGCTGCGCCACCGGGTGGCCGACATGAAGATGCAGCTCGAACTGGCCCGCTCCATGAGCTACTACGCCAGCCTCAAGCTCAACGCGCCCGCCGACGAGCGCCGCGCGGCCATGGCACGCGCCAAGTACCAGCTGGGCTGCTCGATGCGCTACATCGGACAGCAGTCGGTCCAGATGCATGGCGGCATCGCCGTGACCGACGAGTACATCGTGAGCCATTACTTCAAGAAGCTCACCCAGCTTGAAATGACGTTTGGCGACAGCATGCACCACCTGGGCGAAGTCTCTGCGCGCATGCAGGACACCGCCGGTGTGTTTGCCTGAACGCGGACCGGATTGCTACTGAATCAATAGCAAAAAGCGCAAGACCCGCGGGGGCTGCAGGCATTTTTTCCTTCAAAGGAGACATTCATGTTGCAGCGTAGAACCCTGATGGGTCTGGGCATCGCGGGCCTGTGGCTGGCGGGCTGCGCCACCCCCGCGCCAGGCACCGACCGCCCGCCCATTGTGTTTGTGCATGGCAATGGCGACAGCGCGGCGCTGTGGCAGACCACGCTGTGGCGTTTTGAGTCCAACGGCTGGCCGCGCGAGCGGCTGCACGCCATCGACATGCCCTACCCGCTGGCCCGCGACGAGGACGCCAAGCCCCAGGCGGGCCGCAGCTCGACCGCCGAGGCCATGGCCTTCCTCAAGGCCGAGGTCGACAAGGTGCTGGCAACCACTGGCGCCAGCCGCGTGGTGCTGATCAGCAACTCGCGCGGCGGCTACGCGGTGCGCAACTACATCCAGAACGGTGGCGGCGACAAGACCGTGAGCCACGCCGTCCTGGGCGGCGCGCCCAACCACGGCGTCTGGTCGATCAAGGGGTTCCGCGAAGGCAACGAGTTTGCGGGCACCGGCCCCTTCCTCACCGCCCTGAACGCGCCCAAGAACGCCGCGGGCGACGAGGTCACCGGCCCGGTGCGCTGGCTCACCATCCGCTCCGACCACAACGACAAGTACGCCCAGCCCGACGGCCTGTGGATTGGCGCCAAGGGCAAGCCCACCGGCGTGAGCTTTGCCGGCCCCGAATTGCGCGGCGCGACCAACGTGGTGATTGCCGGGCTCGACCACCGCGAAACCTCGTTCTCGCCGGCCGCCTTCGAGGCCGCGTGGCGCTTCATCACGGGCAGCGCGCCCGCGACCCCACAAGTCATCGTTGCCCCCACTGCGGTGCTCAACGGCAAGATCACGGGCCTGGGCGTGGACCCGCTGGATGCGCGGACCGGCAGCTTCGGCAACAACCTGCCGGTTCCCGGCGCCAGCATGACCATCTACGCGGTGGACCCGGCCACCGGCGAGCGCCGCGGCGCTCCCGTCCACCAGAAGACCGTGGGTGCCGATGGCCAGTGGGGCCCATTCACCGCCGACCCGGGGGGCCGCTATGAATTCGTCGTGGCGGCACCGAGCTATGCCACCGCCCACATCTACCGCAGCCCGTTCCCTCGGGGCAGCGACATCGTGCACTTCCGCGCGGAACGGATAGCCACAGCCGATCAGGGCGCCAAAGCCCTGCTCACCTTCACCCGGCCACGCGGTTATTTCGACCCGCCCCGCGACCGGATGAGCCTGGATGGCCAGACCCAGTTGCCCGGCGTGCCGCCGGGCGCCGGCGTCTCGAGCAGCCGGCTGAAGCTGGACAACGCGACCGCCCGTAGCGTGACAGCCGAGTTCAACGGCGAACGAATCGTGGGCCGCGTCTGGCCCCTGGAACAGCAGCAGGTCACGTTGATCGAATTGAGCCAGTAGCCAGGGCCCTCCTCGCCCGCCGCCGGAAAAGCGGCAAAAGTGCAACTATTTGTTTCCACAAATGGACTTTCTGGCATACCATCGCTCGCAGGGCGGGAGGCTCGGGCCTGCCGCCACCCCAATCCCCTTTTGGCGGTGCCACCTGCGACGATGTTCTCCGGCTTGCGTCAATTCTTGCGTTGGGTCCTTTTCGCAAGCCTGCTGCTGGCGGCTGGCGGGGGAGCCTGGGCCGTGCCTTCGGCGTGTACCGCGCTGTGGGCCAACTCCGGCAACAACCTGGTCTATTTCAATTCCGCCACCAGTCAGTGGGTCACGGTGGCAGCCACGCCGGTAGGCGGCAATTCGCTCTCGGGGTATGAAGGCGACGGTGCCTTGTACTTCTCGGCTGGCGTGACGGTTCCGATGCCCATGTACAAGGCCACGTTCAGCAACGCCACGGGCAGCATCACCTTCGCCACCACGGGGGGTGGAGCCAACATCTCGGTGCCGGCCTCGTTCACCTACACCCGGAGCAACCTCACCACGGGCACGCAATCCATCAACTACCTCGTGGGCGCCACGCTGGACCGCGACACCAGCAGCCGGCGCATGTTCCTGCTCGGCTCGGTCAACACGGCGGTCACCAATGTCTATGTGGACGATGGCAGCACCAGCACCCAACTGGTGGCCATCGGCCTGCTCGACCCGGAAAACCCGACCTCCACGAGCTGGACCACGGTCTATTCGTCGGTGGTGGGCAGCAGCGTGACCTATCCGCTGCTCAACAGCAGCGGCGACATCTTCGCCGACCAGCAGACCGGCGATATCTGGCTGGTCACCAACACCAACCCCATTCGCGTGCTCAAGCTGGCGCTCACCTACTCGGGCTACACCATCACCAGCGCCCAGGTGGTCCAGACCGCCACCGTCGCGGTCACGGCGTTTCAGATCGCCTCGGTGGCGGTCCACCCCAAGACCGGCAAGGTCTACATCGGCGGCGCGGGCACCAGCAACATCACTTACGAACTCGACGACCACACGGCGTCGCCGAGCATTTCGGCCACGCTGGTGGACAACACGACACCCGTGAATGACGCCGGCAACTGCGTGGCGCCCCCCGATCCGCCCACCATCACCAAATCGTTCAGCCCGACCACGGCCACCACGCCTGGCACGTCGACCCTGGACATCACCATCAGCAATCCGAACAAGGTGCCCATCTTCGTCACGCTGCCCGTGACCGACACCTTCGCCACCGGCATGGTGGTCCACCCCACGCCATCACTCACGGGCACCTGCTACTCTGACGGAACTCCACTGGCCTCCTTGCCGACCAGCACCACCATCACGGGGACCGCTGGCGCGGGCAGCGCGGTCATTGCCTCGGGCTCGCTGATCCCCGGGGGCTCCAGCAGCGGTGGCAGTTGCTCGTTCAGCGTGCGGGTGTCCGCCACGCTGGCCAATCTCTACAACAACACCGTCCCGGCCGGCAGCCTCACCACCTCCGCCGGGACCAACACCGTGGCCGCCTCGGCATCGTTCCAGGTCCAGAACCTGTCGCTGCCAAACCTGCCGATCATCACCAAGTCGTTCAGCCCCGTGACCTCGTCCTCGGCGGTTGGCACCACCACGTTAACCATCGTCATCACCAACCCCAACACCAGCACCAACACACTCACGTCCTCGCTCACGGACACGCTGCCCACCAACCTGCGCATCACCCGACCGTCCCTGCTGTCCATCAATTGCTTCTCCGACGGCTCGCCGGTGACCAAGCCCGCCTCCACCAGTGCGACCACCGCGACCACCCGCATCACGATCCTGAACGGAAGCGCCATACCCGGCGGCACCACGGGCGGCAGTTGCAGCTTCGTGGTGCGGGTCACGGGCACCGTGGCCGCCTTCAGCCTCAACACCATTCCGGCGGGCAGCCTGACCACCGTATCGGGCTCCAACGCCGACGCCGCCACGGCCAGCTTCTATCTACGGGCCTCGGACTTCTCGGTCGAGAAAAGCCAGCGCACCGGCGCAACAGGGGCGACCACCACCAGCAACATCGACGTGCCCTCAGGCGCCACGATCTCCTACGTGATCAACATACGCAACGGAGGCGGGGTCGAGGGCACGCGAACCTTCACGGACACCCTGCCTGCCCTCATCACACCCGTGCTGTCGGTGTCGGCGACGCCCGTGGGATCCGCCGGCTGCGCAACCAGCACCGCCGTGGTCGGCGGGCGCACCGTGGTCCGGGGCACCATCTCGAGCGCGGCCATTGACGAGGGCTGCGACATCACGGTCGTGGCGCGGGTCAGCGTGACCTCGGTGGTTTCCACCGCTACGAACACGGTGGGTATCTATACCGTGACCGGCGCGCTGGACACCAGCACGACCGACAACTCCTCGACGGTGGTGCTGACCATCAAGCCCGCCGCCCATCTGACCGTGGTCAAGGACGACGGCGTCACCACGCTGGTGCCGGGGCAAACCAACAACTACACCATCACGGTGGCCAATCTGGGACCGGCCGACGCCGATGGCGCGGCACTGAAGGACCCAGCCGCCACCGGCCTGAACTGCACCTCCATCAACTGTTCGGCCTCCGGGGGCGCCGTCTGTCCGCTGCCGATCCAGCTGTTCGTGAGCGCACTGCAATCCGCCACGGGCATAGCCATTCCGACCTTCCCCGCCGGAAGCACCGCCACCTTCGTTTTGACCTGCGGGGTGACCGCCACCGGCCTGCCTTAGCCGCCTGCGCACGGCACTGGAAACTAATGCCGGTTTCTGTGGCGCCGAAGCGCCACGACCGACTGAATTTGCAGTTCCCGTGATCGCCCACTCCCGTCCTGCCGCAGAATTTCTGCCACGTTGGAAATTCAAGAGGTACGCGTGACGGGTTCATTTGTGCGAATGTTTCTGGGCTTTCTGTGGGCCCTGTGCGCGTGCCAGGGGGCCTGGGCCCAGGCCAGCGCCTGCGATGCCAATGAAAGCCTGGTCACCTTCGTCTTCGGGGCCACGCGTTCGACCAGCGCCACCGGCGGCACGGGGACCTGGACATCGGCGGCACTGGGGCCGTTTTCTTTCGGGGTGGGCACGTCCACCGGCTCCATCACGGCCAACACCGTGACCTTCCAGGCGTCGATCGACGGCGCCTCCAGCTGGTCCGCGCCCGGCGGCACCGCGCCCAATGCGCCCCGCCTGGCCAACTACGGCGGCTTCACCAATTCGCTGGCTCTGGCCATGACCGGCACCACCGCCGGTTTCGGAACGCACCTGACGCTGACCTTCTCGAGGCCCATGGACAAGCTGCTGCTGGTGATGGGCGACGTGGACTACCAGGCCAACAACTGGCAGGACGTGCTGCGCGTCACGGGCTCGCTGAATGGCAACACCGTGATTGCCCCGGGCATGGCGGTCGGCACCCCGGCCAATTTCAGCATCGCCACCAACAGCCCGGCCGCAGGCACAACCGAAGTGACCGCCCTGGCCGCTGGCGGGAATTGCGCCGCGACCAGCGCGGCCTGCAACGTGACCGTGACGTTCGCCAACCCGGTGGATGCCGTTCGCATCGACTTCCTGGCCGGCAACCCCGGCATCAATCCCTCGGTCGGGCAGGTGGTCGGGTTCCAGAATTTCTCGTACTGCGTGCCGCGGCGCGACCTGTCGATGGTCAAGGTCGACACCACGCCCACCTTTGTGGCCGGCAACACCGGCACCTACACGCTCACCATCACCAACCAGGGGGGCACCCAGACGCTGGCGGCCAGCCCCATCCTCGTGCGCGACCAGCTGCCCCAGGGCCTGAGCTTCATCTCGCCCCAGGCGCCGGGCGGCGGCTGGACCTGCACGCTGTCCACCACCACCTTTGCCAGCGACACGGCCGATTGCAGCCGCGGCACCACGGTGCTCGCCGGCAATGGCGCCAGCACGGTGCTGACGCTCACGGTGTCGGTCAGTCCCGACGTGACCGCCACATCGGTGGACAACGTCGCCAAGGTCGCGGGCGGTGGCGACCCCAACAAAGCGGCCATCACCACCACGGGGCCGCTTTCGTCCTGCGACGCCAGCAACGAAGGCTGGGACGGCGGCGGCGCCTCCGGCTATGCGGCGGGCGGCGCCACCAATGCGGGCTGCGCGTTTGAAAACACGCTGATCAGCCGCCAGGCGCTGTTGTCCGTCACCAAGACCAACAACACCACGACGCTGACCTCGGGCGGCACCACGGTCTATGTCGTCACCGTGGTCAACTCCGGGCCCAGCAGCGCGGCGGGCACGCGCCTGACCGACAGCTATGTGCTCGGCCTGAGCTGCTCGACCCCGACCTTCACGTCGTCACCCGTGGGCTCGGTCACGATCACGCCCACGGTGCCCACCATTTCGGCGCTGCAGGGCACGGGGATTTTCCTCACGCCCACCTTCCCGCCCAACACCACGGCCACCTTCAGCATTCCCTGCACCGTGACGGCCACCGGGCAACTGACACCGCCGATGGGAGATGAGCTGCCGCTGCTGCTGGCGGCGGCCGATGCAGGTGGGTTTGCGCCGCCGGCCGTGGCGCCGGTCGTGCCGGGGGGCGGGGCAGCCCGAGCCCGGGGCCCCGGGCCTAGGCGTACAGCCGCGAGGTCTTGGGCAAGTGCGCCATCAGGAACTCCATCTGGTCCGCCAGGATACGGCGGTTCCGCAGGATGAAGTCCTCCCAGAGGCTGGGCACATAGGGCGTGTAGAGCAGCGGCATGTGCGCCTGCTCTGGCGTGCGGTTGGCCTTGCGGTGGTTGCAGGCCCGGCACGCGGTGACCACGTTCATCCAGTGGTCCCGGCCATTCTGCGCGAACGGGGTGATGTGCTCGCGCGTCAGGTCTTCTTCGTGGAAATGGTTGCCGCAGTAGGCGCAGACATTGCGGTCGCGCGCGAACAGCTTGCTGTTGGTCAGGCCCGGCTTGAGGTCGAAGGGATTGATGTTGGGCACGCCCTTGGTGCCGATGATGCTGCTGACCGTGATGACCGACTGCTCGCCCGTCATGGCGTTGTGCCCGCCGCGGAACACCGCGACTTCCGCGCCCACCTCCCACCGCACCTCTTGCGCGGCGTAATGCAGGACGGCCTGCTCCAGTGAAATCCAGGACTGGGGCAACCCTTGGGCAGACAGCTTCAAGACCTTCAAGACACGCCTCCATCAGAGATGAGAAACCGTTGAACGGACCAGGCAACGCGTTTGTCGCGGGTGCAGCACAATATACCCTGTTTCAGCGACGCTTCCATGTCGCGGCCGCCGCCAGCGCATGAGTGGCGGCCCCCCGCTGCTATCAAAAAGATATCAAATTTCAAGGGCCATGCGCATCTTCAGAGGCTTTCACCACCCCGGCGTCGCGCCGGCCTGCGCCTTGACCATCGGCAACTTCGACGGCGTGCACCGCGGCCACCAGGCCATGCTGGCGCTGCTGCGCAACGAGGCCCGCCACCGCGGCGTGCCCAGCTGCGTGATGACCTTCGAGCCGCATCCGCGCGACTATTTCGCCCGGCTGGCACGCAAGCCCGAACTGGCGCCCGCGCGCATCGCCACGCTGCGCGACAAGCTGTTTGAACTCGCCGAATGCGGTGTGGACCAGTGCGTGGTGCTGCCCTTCGATGCACGGCTGTCGTCACTGTCGCCCGAGGCGTTCATCGGCGAGGTGCTCGTCAAAGGGCTGGGCGTGCGCTATGTGCTGGTGGGTGACGACTTCCGCTTTGGCGCAAAGCGCGCCGGCGACTACGCCATGCTGGACGCCGCCGGCGCCGCCAGCGGCTTTGACGTGGCCCGCATGAACAGCTACGAGGTGCACGGGCAGCGCGTTTCCAGCTCGGCGGTGCGCGAGGCGCTGAGCCAGGGCGACATGGACCGGGCCGCGGCCCTGCTGGGCCGGCCCTACAGCATCAGCGGCCACGTGGTTCACGGCCGCAAGCTCGGCCGCGAGCTCGGGTTCAGAACACTCAACCTGCGGTTTTCGCACTGGAAATCGGCCGCCAGCGGCATTTTTGCCGTCCGGGTTCACGGCCTGGGCGAGCCGCTGGCCGGCGTGGCCAACCTCGGCATCCGCCCCTCGCTGGACGCCAGCGACGTCAACGGCGGCCGCGTGTTGCTCGAAACCCATTGCCTGGACTGGCCCGACGGCCTGGGCCCCGAAGGGGCGTACGGTAAAATCATCCGCGTGGAACTGCTGCACAAACTGCACGACGAACTCAAGTACGACGGCCTTGACGCCCTGACCCAGGGCATCACCCGCGACTGCGGCGACGCACGCGCGTACTTTGCCTCCACGCGGCGCCAGACCACGCGCGACCGAATTTAACGAACGGGCCCCGTTCGCCGCCCTTCGACAGGCTCAGGGCGAACGGTCTGCTTTCCCCCGCATTGCCATTGCCCGTTCGGGCTGAGCTTGTCGAAGCCTTCTTGCTGTTTGCCATGACCGACAAAACCGATTACCGCGCCACCCTGAACCTGCCCGACACCCCCTTCCCCATGCGGGGCGACCTGCCCAAGCGCGAGCCGGGCTGGGTCAAGGAGTGGGAAGACCAGGGCCTGTACAAAAAGCTGCGTGATGCGCGCTGCAATGCGCCCAAGTTCGTGCTGCACGACGGCCCGCCGTATGCCAATGGCCAGATCCACATGGGCCACGCGGTCAACAAGATCCTCAAGGACATGATCGTCAAGGCGCGCCAGCTCAAGGGCCTGGACGCGGCCTACATCCCGGGCTGGGACTGCCACGGCCTGCCGATCGAGAACGCGATCGAGAAGAAATTCGGCCGCAACCTGCCGCGTGACGAGATGCAGGCCAAGAGCCGCGCCTTTGCCACCGAGCAGATCGGCATCCAGATGGCCGACTTCAAGCGCCTGGGCGTGCTGGGCGACTGGGACCACCCCTACCGCACCATGGACTTCGTCAACGAGGCCGAAGAGATTCGCGCCTTCAAGCGCGTGGTCGAGCGCGGCTTTGTCTACCGCGGCCTCAAGCCCGTGTACTGGTGCTTTGACTGCGGCTCCTCGCTGGCCGAGTTCGAGATCGAGTACGCCGACAAGAAGTCGCAGACGCTGGACGTCGGCTTCCTGAGCGACGAGCCGGCGAAGCTGGCTGCAGCCTTCGGCGTCCCTGCATTCACCAAAGACGCCTACATCGTCATCTGGACCACCACGGCCTGGACCATCCCGGCCAACCAGGCGCTCAACCTCAACCCCGAGCTGGACTACTCGCTGGTCGACACCGAGCGTGGCCTGCTGGTGCTGGCCTCGGTGCTGGTGGAAAAGTGCATGGAGCGCTTCCACCTCAGCGGCACCGTGCTGGCCACGGTCAAGGGCGAGAAGCTGGGCGGCCTGAACTTCCGCCACCCGCTGTACGACGTGAAGAACGAGGACGGCAGCTACGGCTACCGCCGCCTCTCGCCCGTCTACCTGGCCGACTACGCCACCGCCGACGACGGCACCGGCATCGTCCATTCCTCGCCCGCCTACGGCCTGGACGACTTCAACTCCTGCGTGGCCCATGGCCTGGCCTACGACGACATCCTCAACCCGGTGCAGGGCAACGGCGCCTACGCGCCTGACTTCCCGCTGTTTGGCGGCCTGAACATCTGGAAGGCCGTGCCCCAGATCATCGAGACCCTGAAGAACGCCGGCCGCCTGTTCGCCACCGAGACCATCAGCCACAGCTACCCGCACTGCTGGCGCCACAAGACGCCGGTGATCTACCGCGCCGCGGCGCAGTGGTTCATCCGCATGGACGAGGGCGAAGGCGTGTTCACCAGGGACAAGGCCCCCGCCACGCTGCGCCAGATGGCGCTGGCCGCCATCGAGGAAACCGGCTTCTTCCCCGAGAACGGCAAGGCCCGGCTGCGCGACATGATCGCCGGGCGGCCCGACTGGTGCATCTCGCGCCAGCGCAGCTGGGGCGTGCCCCTGCCCTTCTTCCTGCACAAGGACTCGGGCGAACTGCACCCGCTCACCATGGAGATCCTGGACCTGGCCGCCAACATGGTGGAACAAGGCGGCATCGAGGCCTGGAGCAAGGCCAGCACCGAGGACATCCTGGCCAAAGTGGGCGCCGGCGCCGACGCGGCGCAGTACACCAAGAGCAGCGACATCCTGGAAGTGTGGTTTGACTCCGGCACCACGCACACCACGGTGCTGCGCAAGTCGCACGCCGGTGCCGCCCATGACACCGGCCCCGAGGCCGACCTCTACCTGGAAGGCCACGACCAGCACCGCGGCTGGTTCCACAGCTCGCTGCTGACCGCCTGCGCCATGTACGGCCGCGCGCCCTACCGCGGCCTGCTGACCCACGGCTTCACCGTGGACAGCCAGGGCCGCAAGATGAGCAAGTCCATGGGCAATGGCGTGGACCCGCAGGAAACCAGCAAGAAGCTCGGCGCGGAAATCATCCGCCTGTGGGTGGCCGCGTCGGACTATTCCGGCGACATCGCGGGCGATGACAAGATCCTGGCCCGCGTGGTCGATGCCTACCGCCGCATCCGCAACACGCTGCGCTTCCTGCTGGCCAATGTGAGTGACTTTGATCCGGCCACCGACGCCGTGCCGCCGGACCAGATGCTGGAGATCGACCGCTACGCGCTGGCGCGCGCGTCGCAGTTCCAGGCCGAGGTGCTCGCGCATTTCGAGGTCTATGAATTCCACCCCGTGGTGGCCAAGCTGCAGCTGTACTGCAGCGAGGACCTGGGCGGCTTCTACCTGGACGTGCTGAAGGACCGCCTGTACACCACGGCGCCCAAATCGCTGGCGCGGCGCAGCGCCCAGACCGCGCTGTGGCAGATCACCCATGCCATGCTGCGCTGGATGGCGCCGTTCCTGAGTTTCACGGCCGAGGAAGCCTGGAAGATCTTCGGCAGCTCGGAATCGATCTTCCTGGAGACCTACGCCGAACTGCCCGCGGCCGACGAGGCACTGCTGGCCAAGTGGGCACGCATCCGCGAGATCCGCGACAGCGTCAACAAGGACATCGAGGCGCTGCGCGCCGACGGCCAGGTGGGCTCGTCGCTGCAGGCCCGGGTGGCGCTGGGCGCGACCCCCGCGGACCTGCCCCTGCTCGCCAGCCTGGGCGACGACCTGAAGTTCGTCTTCATCACCTCGGCCGTGGACCTGGTGGCGGCCGACGCCACCGCCGCGAAGGTCAGCGCCAGCAGTGACGCCAAGTGCGAGCGCTGCTGGCACTACCGGCCGGATGTGGGCCACGACCCGGCCCACCCCACGCTGTGCGGCCGTTGCACCAGCAACCTGTTCGGCGCCGGTGAAGACAGGAAGGTCGCCTGATGTTCAGAAACACCTCGAGCAGCGTCACGCCCTGGTTGGCCCTGGCCCTGATCATCGTGATCGCCGACCAGTTCACCAAGGTGCTGATCCTGGGCTACTACGCGGTGGGCGACAGCACCTGGGTCACCAGCTTCTTCAATGTGGTGCGGGTGCACAACAGCGGCGCGGCGTTCTCGTTCCTGGCCGCGGCCTCGGGCTGGCAGCGCTGGCTGTTCACGGGCATCGGCGTGGCGGCGGCGCTGTTCATCATCTGGATGCTGCGCTCGCACCCGGGCCAGAAGCTGTTCTCGTTCGCGCTGGCCTGCGTGCTGGGCGGCGCGATCGGCAACGTGGTGGACCGGCTGCTGCACGGCTACGTGGTGGACTTCCTGGACTTCCACCTGCGCGGCTGGCATTTCCCCGCGTTCAACCTGGCCGACAGCGCGATCACGCTGGGCGCGGCCTGCCTGATCCTCGACGAGTTGCTGCGCGTGCGCAGGGCCCGCTGAGCCGTGCGATTGCTGCATTGCATCAAGCGTATAGTTGAAGCTTGAAGCAATGAAGCACCTGTTGAATCTTCTGGCGGCGATCGCGCTGCTTGTCTGGGGCACCCATCTCGTCCGCACCGGCATCCTGCGGGTATTTGGCGCCAATCTGCGCCATGTGCTGGCCCGCAGCATCAGCAACCGCTACACGGCGGCGATCTCGGGCATCGGCGTCACCGCGCTGGTGCAGTCCAGCACGGCCACGGCGCTGATCGTCTCCTCCTTTGTCGGGCAGGGCCTGGTCACGCTGCCGCTGGCCCTGGCCGTGATGCTGGGCGCCGACGTGGGCACCAGCCTGATGGCCGTGGTGTTCTCGTTTGACCTGTCCTGGCTGTCCCCGCTGTTCATCTTCGTGGGCGTGGTGCTGTTCATCTCGCGCCAGTCGTCCAGCGTGGGGCGCTTTGGCCGGGTGCTGATCGGGCTGGGCCTGATGCTGCTCGCGCTGCGGCTGGTGACGGAGTCCACCACCGTGCTGACCCAGGCGCCCGCGGTCAAGGCCCTGCTGGCCTCGCTGGCCAGCGACCGGCTGCTGGAGATCACCATGGGCGCGGTGCTGGCCGTGGTCTCGTATTCAAGCCTGGCCATCGTGCTGCTGACCGCCACGCTCGCGGCCTCGGGCGTGGTGCCGCTGGACGTGGCGCTGGGCCTGGTGCTGGGCGCCAACCTGGGCAGCGGCCTGCTGGCCGTGCTGACCACGGCGCGTTCGGCCATTGAAGTGCGCCAGGTGCCCATGGGCAACCTGGTGTTCAAGGCGCTGGGGGTGCTGATCGTCGCGCCCTTCACCGGCCTGTGGCTGACCTATGCCCGCCCCTACATCAATGAAAACGCCACCTTCGTGGTGCTGTTCCACCTGGTCTTCAACCTGCTGGTGGGGGCGCTGTTCATCGGCGTCACGCAGATCGTGGCGCTCTGGGTGAGCCGCTGGCTGCCCAAGCCCGACAAGAGCACCCTGGCCGGGCGGCCGCATCACCTGGACCCGTCGGCGCTGGCCACGCCCTCGCTGGCCATCTCCTGCGCCGCGCGCGAGGCCCTGCACCAGGCCGACATCGTGGAAACCATGATGCTGGGGGTGCTCAAGGTGATCAAGGACAACGACCTCAAGCTCGCCGAGGACCTGCGCAAGCTCGACGACACGGTGGACGAGCTGTATTCGGCCATCAAGTACTACATGACCAAGATTTCGCGCGAGGCCCTGGGCGAGGAAGAGAGCCGGCGCTGGACCGACATCATCAGCTTCACCATCAACATGGAGCAGATCGGCGACATCATCGAGCGCGTGCTGCTGGACATCGAGGACAAGAAGATCAAGAAGGGCCGCAGCTTCTCGGTGGCCGGCATGGCCGAGATCTGCGAGCTGCACGCCCGCCTGGTGGCCAACCTGCGGCTGGGCATGAGCGTGTTCCTCAATGGCACGGTGCGCGACGCGCAGAAGCTGCTCGAGGAAAAGGCCCGCTTCCGTGACCTGGAACGCGAGTACGCCACCACCCACCTGGGCCGCCTGTCCGACAACACCATGCAGAGCATCGAGACCAGCTCGCTGCACATCGACCTGATCAGCGACCTCAAGCGCATCAACTCGCACATCTGCTCGATCGCCTACCCCATCCTCGACTCGGCCGGGGCCCTGGCACCCAACCGGCTGCGCCAGAACGTGCTGCTGGACGCCGACCACCGCTGAGCGCCGCGCCGCCAGCCTGCTTCAGGCCGTCACGCGCTGGCGGTTGTCGCGTTCGTGGATGCAGTACTCCAGCAGCGCGTCGATCTCGGTGGACTTGTCGAACACGGCGTCGGCGCCCAGCTGGGTGCAGCGCCAGCGCACGTCGCGGGTCGCATGGTTGCTCAGCACGATCATCTTCTGCCCCGGCTTGCGCCAGCGGCAGGCCTCCAGGATGTTGAGCCCGCTGCCCTCGCGCAGGAACAGGTCCACGATGGCAAGGTCCCACTGCGCACCGTTGCGGGCCAGCCAGTCGCGCCCTTCCTGCTCGGTTTCGGCCGTGCCGACGGGGTCCACCAGGGCCAGTTCCCGCAGGGTTTCAATGAGGTTTTCGCGGATGGTGGCGCTGTCTTCGACGATATAGGCCCGGAATTTCATGGTGTTCTCCTTCAGCCCCTGGGCGCCATGGCGCGAACAGGCTGCGTACTACGTTGAAGACCAATGTAAACACCAGGCCGTCCGCTGGCTGCAAGCGGCCGTCGCTACCGTCTGTAGGAGCAGGGCCACGACGGCCCGCGTTACAGGCCCGCCGCGCAGAGGATCAGGCCGGCTTCCAGGGTGAATTCGCCGCGGTGCAGCCGCTCCCGCAGCTCCCCGGGCGCCAGCAGGCGGAACTCCTCGACCTCGCCGTCCTGATTGACCGGCACCTGCCCCCGGGGCACGGTGCATTCAAACCAGTCCAGGTGCTCGACCACATAGCCCGCGCCGCCGCCATCGCGCGCGGGCGCCGTCATGCGCACGAACCCGCCATGGCGCAGGTTCTGCAGCGCCGCCAGCGGCAGCCCCGCCTCTTCCTGTGTCTCGCGCGCCAGCGCGCTGTGCAGCGTGTCGGCGGCCGCCACCATGCCGCCCATCAGGGTGTCCCACAGGCCCGGGTCATTGGCCTTGGTCAGCGAGCGGCGCTGCACCCAGTGCCCGCCGTCCGGGCTGCGGCCCACCAGGTGCACCGCCCGCGTGGCGATGCCCAGCGGGCGCACGGCGGCGCGCTCCACCGCGCCCAGCACCCGGCCCTGCCCGTCGGCCACGGCCAGCAGCTCATCGCGCCAGGCACCGGCCAGGCCGGCCTCGCGCAGGGCCTGCGCCAGGGCTGCCAGCGCGGCCGTGAGGTCGCCCGTCAGGCGCCAGGCCGGCTGGCCGTTTTGCTCATCTTTTTGTAGCGCATGAAGGCCGCCAGTCCTGGACTCCAGCCCGATTTGTTCCAGAAACCCGGGTTCCACCGAGCCAATTTGCGCCGCGCCCGCCAGCAGCGGCCAGCGCGGCACGCGCGGCGGCAGGCTGGCGCGCGCCTGCTGCGCCGCCAGCCACTGCGCATCGGGCGCCAGCGGGCTCACAGCGTGATGATGGTCGAACCCGTGGTTTTGCGCGCTTCCAGGTCGCGGTGCGCCTGCTGCACGTCGGCCAGCGGGTAGCGCTGGTCGATGCGCAGCTTGACCTGGCCGCTCTGGACCACCGCGAACAGGTCATCCGCCATGGCCTGCGTGCTTTCGCGCGTGGCAATGTGGGTGAACAGGGTCTGGCGGGTCACATAGAGCGAGCCCTTGGGGCCGAGAATGCCGGGCGAGAACGGCGCCACCGGCCCCGAGGCATTGCCAAAACTGGCCATCAGGCCAAACGGCTGCAGGCAGTCCAGCGACTTGTCCCAGGTGTCCTTGCCCACCGAGTCGTACACCACCTTCACGCCCTTGCCGCCGGTGATCTCCTTGACCCGGGCGCCGAAGTCCTCGGTGCTGTAGTTGATGACATGGGCCGCGCCGTGTTCCCGGGCCAGCGCGCACTTGGCGTCCGAGCCCGCGGTGCCGATCAGCTGCAGCCCCAGCGCCCGGGCCCACTGGCAGGCGATCAGGCCCACGCCGCCCGCGGCGGCATGGAACAGCACGAAGTCGCCGGCCTGCAGGCCCTGCACCGGCAGGGTCTTCTTGAGCAGGTACTGGGCGGTCAGGCCCTTGAGCATCATCGCGGCGCCGGTTTCAAAGCTGATGGCGTCGGGCAGCTTGCAGACCTGGCGGGCCGGCATCACCCGCACCTCGCTGTAGCTGCCGGGCGGGTTGCTGGCGTAGGCGGCGCGGTCGCCGGCCTTCAGGTGGGTCACGCCCTCGCCCACGGCCTCGACGATGCCCGCGCCCTCCATGCCCAGCGTGGCCGGCATGGGCAGCTGGTACAGGCCGGTGCGCTGGTAGACGTCGATGAAGTTCAGTCCGATGGCGTGATGGCGGATGCGGATTTCGCCGGGGCCGGGGTCACCCACGCTCACGTCCACGATCCTGAGTTCTTCCGCGCCACCGTGTTGGTTGATCTGTACTGCTTTGCTCATGGCCTGCTCCTGCGGGTTGGTAGGGCCTGAATGCTGCCACGATTCGCCCGGCCCTGCCTCGGCGGGACATTGCCAAACCCCGTACAGTGTCGCCTTCCATGAACCAACGCCTCACCCCCGCCACCGCGGCCCTGCTGGTGGTGCCGCCCCTGATGTGGGCCGGCAATGCCGTCGTCGGGCGCATGCTCAACGGGCTGGTCCCGCCCATCACGCTCAACCTGTTGCGCTGGGTGGGCGCCTTCGTGCTGCTGCTGCCGCTGGCCGCCTGGGTCCTGCGCCCCGGCAGCGGCCTGTGGAGCCACTGGCGCCGCTACGCCCTGCTGGGGCTGCTGGGCGTGGGCTGCTACAACGCCTTGCAATACCTGGCGCTCAAGACCTCCACCCCGATCAACGTGACGCTGGTGGCGGCCAGCACGCCGGTGTTCATGCTGGGCATTGGCCGGGCCTTCTTTGGCCAGGCGGTGTCGCGGCGCCAGTGGCTTGGCGCCGCGCTCTCGATCGCCGGCGTCGTGCTGGTGCTCAGCCATGGCGAGTGGGCCCAGCTGATGCAGCTGCGGCTGGTGCCGGGCGACCTGTATGTGCTGGTGGCCACCGCCGCCTGGGCGTTCTACAGCTGGCTGATCGCGCGCCCCGGGGACGCCCCGGCCATCCGCCAGGACTGGGCCGCGTTCCTGATGGCCCAGGTGGTGTTTGGCCTGGGCTGGTCGGGCCTGTTCGCGGGCGCCGAGTGGGCGCTGACTGACGCGCAGATCGTGTGGAGCTGGCCGGTGGCGGCGGCGCTGCTGTATGTGGCGGTGGGCCCGGCCATCCTGGCCTACCGCTGCTGGGGGCTGGGCGTGCAGCGCGTGGGCCCGAGCGTGGCGGGGTTTTTCTCCAACCTCACGCCGCTGTTTGCGGCGGTGTTCTCCACGGCCTTGCTGGGCGAAGTACCGCACCTGTACCACGCACTGGCGTTTGCGCTGATCGTGGGCGGGATTGTGGTGTCCTCGCGACGCTGAAGTCCGGTTGCATCCGGTAGCAGTCAGGTTGGCTGGGTAGCATCGCGCCCGCCACCGGCGCCATTTGCGCCGGCCGGCGCACTCCATGAACAAGGTATTCGGTTGGGCCGCCTGGCTGGTGTTGCCTCTGGCGGGGCTGCTGTTTGCGCAATGGCCGCTGCGCGACTGGATTCATGCCGGCTCGCGCGAGGCCAACGATCTGGCCCAGATCCTGTTTGCGCTGTACGCGGCGGTGGCGGTCACCGCCGCCTCGCGCCACAGCGCCCACCTGGCGGCGCATGGCAGCACCGGGCCCGCGCGGCCCACGCGATGGCGCCGCTGGCTGCTCGCGCTGTGCGTCGCGCCCTGGGCCGGCTTTGTGCTGTTGGCGTCGGCCCCCGAGGTGTGGGCCTCGCTGGCCCATCTGGAGCATTTCCCGGAAACCGCCAACCCGGGCTACTTCCTGGTGAAGCTGTCGGTCTGGGTGCTCGCGCTGCTGGCCTTGATTGACGCCGTGCGCCCGCGCCGGGAGCTGCCATGACCAGCGCCGGCCTGTGGATGCTGCTGATGCTGGGCGCGCTGGTGATCGGCACCGGCCTGCCGGTGTGGGCCCTGCTGCTGGGCACCTCCAGCCTGTTTGCCGGGCTGGGCCTGGCCACCGGGGTGATCGATGCCCGCCTGCTGGGCGCGGTGCCCGGCCGGCTGGTGGGCCTGCTCGAACACGACCTGCTGCAGGCGCTGCCGCTGTATGTGTTCATTGGCCTGCTGCTGCAGCGCCTGACCCTGGCCAACGCCATTTTTCTGTTCCTGAACCGACTCCTGCGCCCGCTGGGCGGCAGTGCGCCGCTGGCCGCGCTGGGCGTGGGCGTGCTGGTGGCGCCGATGAACGGGTCGGTGGCGTCCAGCGCCAGCCTGCTGTCGCGCCTGGTGGGGCCCCGGCTGCAGTCGCTGGCGCCGGCCCGCGGCATTGCCATGCTCAGCGTGGCCGCCACCATCGGGGTGGTGGTGCCGCCCTCGCTGGTGCTGCTGCTGCTGGGCGACGCCATGTTGCGTGCCCACACCGAGGCCAGCAACCTGCCCGGCTTCCCGCTGGCGGGGCTGCGCATCATCAACACCCAGGACGTGCTGCGGGCGGCGCTGGTGCCGGCCCTGGCCCTGGTGCTGCTGTGGGCCGGGGTGGCCTGGTGGCGCGGGCGCGGCACGGCCAGCGCGCCCGCCGAATCACTGACGCGCCGCGACACCGTCCTGGCGCTCACGGGCATCGGCACCATCGTGGCCTTGCTGGCCAGCGTGTTCAGCGGGGCCCTGCTCGCGGTGGAAGCCGCGGCCACCGGCGGCTGCCTGCTGGTGATCACGGCGCTGGCCAGCGGCGCCATGAGCGCGGTGGACTGGCGCCGCCTGCTGGGTGAGACCCTGCAGCTCAGTGGCGCGCTGTTTGCGCTGTTGGTGGGCGCCACCACCTTCAGCCTGGTGTTTCGCGGCTGGGGCACCGACCGCTGGCTGTCCGACCTCGTGCTGACCTCGCCCCTGGGGCCGGCCATGACGGCCGCCGCGGTGCTGCTGTTCGTGGCCGCCTGCGCCTGGGTGCTGGACGCCTTCGAGATGATCTTCGTGATCATCCCCATCCTGGCGCCCGCGCTGATCGCGCGGCTGGGCGATGCCCAGCAATCGGCCGTGTTGCTGCTGCTGGTGCTGCAGCTGGGCTTCTTGCTGCCGCCCATGGGCTACGCCGTGCTGGTGGTGCAGTCGCGCGGCGGCTTCGCGCGGGTCAGCACGCGCGCGTTGCTGGCAGCCATGCTGCCCTACGGCCTGGCCCAGGTGGCCGTGCTGGTCACGGTGTTCTGCGTGCCCGCCACGGTGCACTGGCTGGACCGGCCCACCGCTGCGCCGGCGGCGGGTTCGGCCGCACCCTCCGAGGCCGACATCGTCAAGCAGATGGAAGACATGGCGCGCCAGCCCGCAGGTGGCGCCCCGGAGGCCGAGCCGCCGCGTCAGTAGGTGCCCGGGTAGGCGCCGCCGTCGGTCAGCAGGTTCTGGCCCGTGATGTAGCTGGCCTGCTGGCTGCACAGGAAGGCGCAGGCCGCGCCAAACTCTTCGCGCGTGCCCAGGCGCTGCGCCGGGATCAGGCCGGCCTGCGACTTGCGGACTTCGTCCACCGTTTTGCCGGTGCGCTTGGCCGCGGCCTCGAAGGTCACGGCAATGCGGTCGGTGTCGAACTTGCCGGGCAGCAGGTTGTTGATGGTGACGTTGGCCGAGGCCAGCTTGGCGGTGCGCGCCACGCCGGCCACAAAGCCCGTGAGCCCGCTGCGCGCGCCGTTGGACAGGCCCAGGATGTCGATCGGCGCCTTGACCGAGCTCGAGGTGATGTTGACGATGCGGCCAAAGCCGCGTGCGGCCATGCCGTCCACAGACGCCTTGATCAGCTCGATCGGCGTGAGCATGTTGGCATCCACCGCCTTGATCCAGGCCTCGCGGTCCCAGTCGCGGAAGTCCCCGGGCGGCGGGCCGCCCGCATTGGTGACCACGATGTCAAAGTCACGGCGCTGCGCGAACACCGCGGCGCGCCCGGCCTCGGTGGTGATGTCGGCCGCCACCGACTCGACCTGGGCCGCGGCCGGCCGCAAAGGGTCGGCCTTCAGACTGGCGACCGCGGCCTGCAAGGCTTCGGCGCCGCGCGCCACCAGCAACACATGCACGCCCTCGCGCACCAGCGCCTGCGCGCAGCCAAAGCCCAGCCCCTTGCTGGCGCCGCACACCAGCGCCCATTTGCCCGCGATTCCCAAATCCATAACAATCTCCGTTTTGTGTTTGAAATGACAAAAACATGATACGGGCAGGGTTCAACACCATGAAATGGGCAGGTTATTGCACGCTGGCGCTCGCATTGATGGCGCCCGCCACTGCCGCCCTGGCGCAGACCGAGGCGGCCGTGATCCGCCGCACCGCCGAACTGCGCGAGGCGCCTGGCGCCACCTCGCGCAGCCTCGCCGCGCTGCCGGCGCAGACGCCGGTGACCCGCCTGGGCGGCCGCGAAGGCCCCTGGGTTCAGGTGAAGACCGAGGCCGGCGTGACCGGCTGGGTCCACCTGTTTGACATGGGCGCGCCCGGCACCTCGGCCCAGCCCAGCGGTGGCAATGCGGCCACCGGTGCGCTGCGCAGTCTCACCGGCTTTTTCAACCGGCGCAGCAGTGGGGGCGGCAACTCGGCGGCCACGCCCACCGTGGGCATCCGCGGCCTGGGCGCCGAAGACCTGGCCAATGCCCAGCCCAACCTCGAGGCCGTGGGCCGGATGGAAGCGCTGCGCCAGAACGAGACACAGGCCCGCCGCTTTGCCAGCGCCGCCGCATTGACCCCCGCCGACGTGGCGCCGCTGCCCGCGCCGCCACGGCCGGCGCCCGCCGCCGGCACGCCGGGCAACGAGGTGCAGCAATGAGCCACCGCAGCGGCCTCATCGCCGCCACCCTGCTGGCCGCGCTGGCCCTGACGGCCCCGTTGGCACAGGCCCAGAGCGGCGATGCCGCCAAGGCGCTGAACTTTTTCAACTCGCTGGTGCGGCCACAGGGCAACCAGGCCGCGCCCGCCAACCCGCTCACGCAGATGCTGGGCAGTGGCGCGGCGCCCGCGGGCAACAATGCCGCGCTGGCCGGCGACCTGGTGCAGCTGCTGGCCAAGTCGGTGGAGCAGATCGACGAGCCCAAGGAGATCGAGATCGGCCGCCAGCTGTCGGCCGTGCTGCTGGGCAGCAAGCCGCTGCACCCCGACATGAAGCTGCAGCGCTACGTGAACCAGCTGGGCCGCTGGATCAGCCTGCAGTCCTCGCGGCCGCAACTGCCCTGGAGCTTTGCGGTGCTCGACGACCCGGGCTTCAACGCCTTTGCGGCGCCCGGGGGCTATGTGTTCGTGACCAAGGGGCTGATCGACCGCGTGGGCAATGAAGCCGAGCTGGCCGGCATCCTGGCGCACGAGATCACCCACGTCACGGGCAAGCACCATCTCAAGGCCATCGGCGCCAAGGCGCGCGCGGGCGCGCTGACGCAGGTGATCAGCTCGCAGCTCAACAACAACCTGGGCGGCATGGTGTCGGCGCAGTTGCTGGCGCTGGGGCGCGACCTGTACTCAAGCGGCCTGGACCAGGGCGATGAATTCGAGGCCGACCGCAACGGCGTGGCGCTGGCCGCGCGCGCCGGCTTCGACCCCTATGGCCTCGTGGCCGTGTTGCAGCAGCTGCGCGGCGCGGCGGCGGACGACCCGCTGTTTGCCCTGTCACTGAGCACGCACCCGCCGGCGCAGCAGCGGCTGGACCAGGTGGAGGTGGCCATGGGGTCACGGCTTGATGCTTTTGCGGGCAAGCCTTCTGTTTCGCTGGCTCAGCGGGTGGGGACGCCCTGAGTCTTGTGCCGCAGCGCAAGTTGCCACGTTGCACGCCTGCGGGTGGGGCGCAGCCCTTGCGCCACCAGAGCCCCGGCCCCTTCGGGGGAGCCGCTGCAGTACTCAAAACTGCTCACCCGACCAGTTGGGGCTTGACCCTGTAGCCCGCCAACGACGCACGGCAGTTTTTCCGTGCTTCGCGCCCGGGACTCTTGATCGGTGGCGCAAGGGCCGCGCCCCACCCGCAGGCTTTGGGCGTGCGATTTTCCAGAACCTCAACCTGCTCTGCGGACTTCCCGGGCTTCCTTGTGGGCGCTCCGCCTTTTGTACTCGCGCCCAAGCGCATGCCCAGGCCACGCGGCCCGATCAAAGCCGCAGGCGCGAAGCACGGAAAAACTGCCGTGGCGCATCGACGCGCCAGCCACATCAAACCCGGACTGATCGATCCAGCAGTTTTGAGTACTGCAGCGGCTCCCCCCGAAGGGGGCTGCGGCTTGGGCCGCGTGACCTGGGCATGCGCTTGGGCGCAGGCGCGGACGAACGCCCGAGCGCCAACCAGGCTACCGCGCCGACCTCGTGAACACAAAGATCCCCGCAATCACCAGCACCGAGCCCGCCGCCACCCAGGCCGTGAACGGTTCGCCCAGGATCACCACGCCCATGAGGATGGTGGACATCGGACCGACCATGCCGGTCTGCGCGGTGAGCGCGGGTCCGACGCGCTCGATCGCCATCATCACCAGCAGCACGGGCACGGCGGTGCACAGCGTGGCGTTGAGCACCGACAGCCACAGCACCTGCGGCGCCACCGCGGCCACCGAGCCCAGCGGCCGCAGCAGCACGAACTGCAGGATGCAGCAGACGCAGGCCACCGTGGTGGCCAAGCCCACCAGCCGCATGGAACCAATGCGCTTGACCAGCTCGCCGCTGTAGACCAGGTAGATGGCGTAGCTGATCGCGCTGAGGAACACCAGCGTGGCGCCCAGCGCCGCGCTGCCGCCCTGCAGCTCGATCTCGTGGCCGAACACCAGGATCACACCGCCATAGCTCACCGCCATGCCCGCGAGCTGGCGCGCATTGAAGCGGCGGCCGTACATGAACCAGCCCAGCAGCAGCACCAGCGTGGGGTTGAGGTACAGGATCAGCCGCTCCAGCGAGGCACTGACAAACTGCAGCCCCGCGAAGTCCAGAAAGCTCGCCAGGTAGTAGCCCGTGACGCCCAGGCCCAGCACGCCCAGCCAGTCGCGCCGGGTCAGCGCGGCCTTGCCCCGGCTGGCCCACCAGGCCATGACCGCGAAGAACGGCAATGCGAACAGCATGCGCAGCATCAGCAGCGTGACGGCGTCCACGCCATAGCGATAGGCCAGCTTGACGATGATCGCCTTGCCGCTGAAGGCAATGGCGCCGATGACCGCCATGAGCAGGCCGGTTGCTACACTTTTGCTAGCATCCAGTGGCCGGCTGGCCTGGACTCCTGGCTGATTTGATTCAGAAACCGGGGTTGGGGCGGGTGCGGGAGGTGTCACCCTCACACCTCGAACACCTTGTGGTGCAGCCGCCGCAGCGACCACCACACCACGCCCGCCGCCACCGGAATGGCGCAGGCCGCCGTGCTCTCGGGGCTCCAGGGCCAGCCCACGGCATGCGCGCCCTTGGCCAGGTAGCTCACCAGGCCCACGATGTAGTAGGTGATGGCCGCCACCGACAGCCCCTCCACCGTGGACTGCAGCTTGAGCTGCAGGCCCTGGCGCGTGTTCATGGCGCCCAGCAGCGCCTGGCTGCTTTGCTGCTGCTCGATCTCCACGCGGGTGCGCAGCAGGTTGCTCATGCGCGAGACGCGCTCGGACAGCGCGTCCTGGCGCCGCTTGGCCCATTCGCAGGTGCTGCGCGCGGGTGTCAGGCGCCGGTCCATGAACTCGCCAATGGTCTGCATGCCGGCCAGGCGCGATTCGGCGATGTCGGCGATGCGCTTGTCCACCAGCTCGAAGTAGGCCGCGCTGGCCGAAAAGCGCGAATGGGTGGCCGCGTACTGGCTCTCGACCTGGCCCGCCAGCCGGGTCAGGCGGTCCAGCAGGTCGGGCTCGCCATCGCGGTTCACGGTGCGGATGGCCATGGCCAGCGACGCCAACTCGCGCTCGGCAGAGGCCAGCGCGGCCGAAGCCTCGCGCGCGGCGGGCAGGCCCAGCAGCGCGGCCATGCGGTAGGTGTCGATCTCCAGCAGCTGCTGCACCAGGCGGCCGACCCGGCGCGGTGTCATGGAGCCGGCCAGCAGCACCATGCGCGAGAAGCCGTCGGCATGGACGGCGAAGTCGGTGTAGACCTCGCCATGGCCATCGGCCACGGTGGAGGCGACCAGCGTGTCCTCGTTCAGCACATGCTTGACCAGCGAACTGGTGCCCAGGCTCTGCGTGGGCAGCAGCCACAGGTTCACGCTGGCCAGGCACTGGCCCGGCAGGCCGCCCAGCCAGTCCTGGGGCACGGCCTCGATCGCGGTGGGCGGCTGGCGCTCGCCGAAGCCGCCGGAGTTGATCAGGCGGGTGAACGTCCAGGTCACGAATTCGGTGTGCAGTTCCCAGCGGATGCGGAAGGCGCCCAGGTCCATGCGGATGTGGGTGGATTCGGCGTCGGGCTGGGGCAGGTGGTGGTCGCGCAGCAGGGCCACCACATGGGCACGGCTGGCCTCGCGCTCGGCCGCGTCGCAGACCATCACCACATGCGAGATGGCCAGCGGCGCGTTCAGCGCCTCGGGCGGCCTGGCGTGGATTTCGTTGTGCAAAGCCATCCGCTGGGGATGGGGGCGTATCTGTGTTGTCGGTGGCATGCTTCCCTCGGACAGCTATTGTGACGCAGGCCCCAAGAGAAACGGCGCCCGAAGGCGCCGCGGGGCATTACCAAGGGGGAGGCCTGCCCTAGTCTTCGACGAAGGCCTCCTCGCGCTTGCTCTGGATCGCGGGCAGCAGCACGACCACCAGCAGCAGGGCCGCCGCCGCCAGCAGGCCGGCCGACAGCGGGCGCGTGACGAACACGCTCCAGTCGCCGCGCGACAGCAGCATGGCGCGGCGCAGGTTCTCCTCCATCATCGGGCCCAGGATCAGGCCCAGCAGCAGCGGCGCGGGCTCGCAGCCCAGCTTGATGAACACATAGCCGATGAAGCCGAAGATGGCCACCATCCAGATGTCCCAGGTGTTGTTGTTGGTGGAGTACACGCCAATGGCGCAGAACAGCACGATGGCCGGGAACAGCCAGCGGTAGGGCACGGTGAGCAGCTTGATCCAGATGCCGATCAGCGGCAGGTTCAGGATCACCAGCATGGCGTTGCCGATCCACATGGACGCGATCAGGCCCCAGAACAGCTCGGGGTTGCTGGTCATGACCTGGGGGCCGGGCTGGATGTTGTGGATGGTCATGGCACCGACCATCAACGCCATCACGGCGTTGGGTGGAATGCCCAGCGTGAGCAGCGGGATGAACGAGGTCTGCGAGCCCGCGTTGTTGGCCGACTCGGGCGCCGCCACGCCGCGGATGTTGCCCTGGCCAAACGGCACCTCGCCCGGTCGCAGCTTGGTCTTCTTCTCGATGGTGTAGGCCGCAAAGGCCGACAGCAGCGCGCCGCCGCCGGGCAGGATGCCCAGGGCGCAGCCCAGCGCGGTGCCGCGCAGCACGGCAGGCACCATGTTTTTGAAGTCTTCCTTGGTGGGCATCAGGCCCTGGACCTTGCCGGTGAAGACCTCGCGCTGGTCCTCGGGCTGCGACAGGTTGCTGATGATCTCGCCATAGCCAAACACGCCCATGGCAATCACGATGAAGCCAATGCCGTCGGTGAGTTCGGGGATGTCGAACGCGTAGCGCGCCACGCCCGAGTTCACGTCGGTGCCCACCAGGCCCAGCAGCAGGCCCAGGATGATCATGGCCACGGCCTTGACCAGCGAGCCCGAGGCCAGCACCACGGCACCGATCAGGCCCAGGATCATCAGCGAGAAGTATTCGGCCGGGCCGAACTTGAAGGCCACCTCGGTCAGCGGCGCGGCAAACGCCGCGAGGATCAGCGTGCCCATGCAGCCCGCGAAGAACGAGCCCAGGCCCGCGGCCGCCAGCGCCGGCCCGGCCCGGCCCTTGCGCGCCATCTGGTAGCCGTCGATCACGGTCACCACCGACGATGATTCCCCGGGCAGGTTGACCAGGATGGCGGTGGTGGAACCGCCATATTGCGCGCCGTAATAGATGCCGGCCAGCATGATCAGCGCGGCCACGGGCGGCAGCGCATAGGTGGCCGGCAGCAGCATGGCGATGGTGGCCACGGGGCCGATGCCCGGCAGCACGCCGATCAGCGTGCCCAGCAGGCAGCCGATAAACGCGTAGACCAGGTTCTGGAAGGTGAAGGCAACGCCAAAACCCAGCGCGAGATTGTTGAACAGATCCATGGGGGCCGCTCCTTAACCGGTGATGAAGGTGGGCCAGACCGGGAACTGCAGCTTGAGCAGCACCACGAAAGCCAGGTAGCTGCCGGCGGCCAGCACGGTGGCCAGGATCAGCACCTCCTTGAGCTTGAAACTGTCGCCCGCCAGGCTGGAGACGATGGTCAGGCCGTAGATCGCGGCGATCATGCCCATGGCCGGCAGGCCGATGCTGGGCAGGCCGCCCAGCAGCACGCCAAACAGCAGGTTGGCGGCCAGCACGTAAGACAGGGGCTTCCAGGCCCATTTGCCGATCGGGTCACCGTCCTCGGTTTCCACCACCATGGCCTTGAAGGCAATGGCCAGGCCCAGCAGCGCCAGGATCACGCCCAGCATCAGGGGGAAGTAGCCAGGGCCCATGCGGGCGCCTTCGCCGATGGTGTAGTTGAAGGCGCCGCCCGCAAAGGCCACGCCGACGGCACTGAACATGACGCCCGAGAAGAAGTCCTTCTGGCTCTTGATTTTCATGGTGTGTGTCTCCAGCAAACTGCTCCGGGGATTGTCCGTGCTGGGTGCCGCACACCGTATGTGGGTTTCACTTACCCCAACTGCACTGACTGCCCGCTGACTTTTGAATACTAAAAGACACGCGGCGCGAGAAACAAGTCAGCTTTCAGCGGCCGAGGAAACGGCCCTGGCCCGGCTTGCCCCGGGGTCGGGCTGCAGGGCCAGCAGCGCACGCGTCACGCCATTGGTCCAGCCAAAGCCGTCCTGCAGCGGGTACTCGCCGCCGCCGCCGCCCGCGGCGTCTTCCTGCGGTACCTCGCGCAGCCGGTATTTCTCGACCAGCTTGCCGCTGCGCCCGTAGACCGTGCCCACGGTGGTCAGCCAGCGGTCGGTCAGCGTGGCGGCCAGCGCGGCCTGGCCCTGGTCGGTCAGGCCCTTGATCGCCATCCACTGCAGCGGTGCCCAGCCATTGGGCCGGTCCCATTGCTGGTCGCTGCGGCACTCGGTGGTGGCCAGGCCCCCGGGCGCCAGCATGCGCTGCTTCAGGGTGCGCGCCAGCGCGGCCGCCTGCCCGGGTGCCAGCAGGCCCACAAACAGCGGCACCACGCAGGCCGCGGTCAAACAGCGGCGCCGCTGGCCCAGGCGCCAGTCGTGGTCGAAGAAGGCCGCCTGGTCCGGGTCCCAGCACAGCGCCTGCACCGCGGCGGCGCGGGCCACCGCGCGGGCGCTGTAGGCCCTGGCGGTGGCTTCGTCGCCGTGCTGGTCGGCCAGTTCGGCAATTTTCTGCTCGAGCTTGTAGAGAAAGGCGTTCAGGTCCACCGGCAGGATGGCGGTGGTGCAGATGCTCGCGAGCGACGGCGCCGTGCCGGCCCGCCGCGCGGCCGCCGTGCCCGCCGAAGCCTCGGGCGCCGGCTCGCGCAGCCAGCGGCTGCTGAAGTCCCAGCCCGATTCGGCCGCCGCGCGCAGGTCGCGGTAGACCTGCGCGGCCTCACGCCGGCTGGACTGGGCGGTGGTCACGTCCTCAAGCCAGGACTCCTCGCGCGGGGTGTCGCGGTCGTCCCAGTAGCGGTTCAGCAGCGTGCCGTCGGCCAGCCGCACCACGCGCCGGCTCGCGGTGCCGGGCGCCAGGCCGGCTTCACCGGCCATCCAGTAGGCGTGCTCCTGGCGCAGCTGCGGCAGATGGTCGGCGCAATGCCCCACGCCGCACTGCTGGGCCAGCTCCACCATGAGCACGAACACCGGCGGCTGCGAGCGGCTCAGGTAGTAGGTCCGCGTGCCATTGGGAATGTGCCCGTAGGTGTCGATCAGGAAGGAAAAGTTGTCCACCATGGCGCGCAGCAGCCCGGTGCGCCCGCTGGCGGCCAGCCCCAGCATCGTGAAATACGAATCCCAGTAATACAGCTCGCCGAAGCGCCCGCCCGGCACCACGTAGGGGTGCGGCAGCTGCAGGGTCGAGGCATGGGGCGCATGGGCCTGCGGCCTGCGCGTGAGCACCCCCCACAGCCCGTCGATGTGGCCCGCCAGGCTCTGCCCCGGCACCGACTCGTAGTCCGACGGCGAGGGCATGACCACGCGAAAGTGCTGCGCTACAAATTCCCGCAGGTCAAAGCCGGCGGCCCCGCAGCGGGCCCGGTAGGCGTCAAGAATGTCCGCGGGCGTGCCCAGCGGCACGCAGTCCACAAAGGTCTTGCTGTCGGGGAACACATCGCTGCGCTGCACCGCCTCGAACAGCTCCTGGTAGCGGTCGGCGGGCGACAGGGTGTCGGGTGGCGGAGCCTGCGCGGCCTGCCGCTGGCGGTGGGCCCGGTGAGCGGTGGCCTTGGCCGGGGCCGGGGCGCTCACTGCTCCGTGTAGTTCCACAGCAGGCCCCCGTCCACCACGGTGGTGGTGCCGGTGAGGTAAGCGGCATCGGCCGAGGCGAGAAAGGCCGCGACCCCGGCCACGTCCGCGGGCTGGCCCAGCCGCTTCAGCGGGATGTTGGCCAGCAGCGGTTCGCGCAGCGCCGGGTCGGCGAGCAGGCGCGCGTTGATGGGTGTTTCCACCGCGCCGGGCGCGATGTTGTTGACGGTGATGCCCAGCGGCGCCAGCTCGATGGCGAGGTTGCGCGTCATCATCTTCATGCCGCCCTTGCTCAGGCAGTAGGGCGCGAAGTTGGGAAAAGGCAGCTCCTCGTGCACCGAGCTGATGTTGATCACCCGCCCGCCATGGCCGGCCTCGCGGCAATGCGCGGCAAAGGCCTGCGTGAGAAAGAAGGCGGCCTTGAGGTTGACGGCCAGCACGCGGTCGTAGTCGGCCTCGGTCACCTCCAGGAACGCAGCGCGCTTTTCGATGCCGGCGTTGTTGACCAGGATGCCCAGCGGCCCCAGCACCGCGACGGCGTGGTCCAGCGCCTGGCGCATGTCCTGAAGCCGCGACACGTCAAACGGCAACACCAGGCAACGCCGGCCGAGCGCCTCGATGCGCTGGCGCATGTCCTCGGCCCGCTCGTCATCCCGCAGCACATTGAGCGCAATGTCGGCCCCGTCGGCCGCCAGCCGCAGCGCGATGCCCCGCCCTATCCCCTGGGCGCCCCCTGTCACCAAGGCCGTTGTGTGCAGCGGTGCGGTCAATGCCTCAATCCAGCGGCGGCGTGGCCGTGAGCACTTCCTCGATGGTGGTCACGCCCTCGGCCACCCGCAGCGCGCCGGCCAGCCGCAGCGGGCGCATGCCGTCGGTGACCGCCTGGCGGCGCAGCACGTCCATGCTCGGGGACTGGGTCACCTTGTCCTTGAAAGCCTCGTTGATGGTCAGCAGTTCATACAGGCCCATGCGGCCCATGAAGCCGGTCATGCGGCAGTCCACGCAGCCCACGGGCTTGTAGGGCCGGTAGCCGCCATTGATCTTCCAGGGCTTGACGACGGCATCGAGCTCCTCGCGCGAGGCGTCGTCGTCGGGCACCTTGCACTGGCGGCACAGCGTGCGCACCAGCCGCTGCGCCAGCACGCCCAGCATGGTGGCGTTGATCAGGTACGACGGCACGCCCAGTTCCATGAGCCGCGTGATGGCCGAGGGCGCGTCGTTGGTGTGCAGCGTGGAGAACACCAGGTGGCCCGTGAGCGCGGCCTGCACCGCCATCTCGGCGGTTTCAAGGTCGCGGATTTCGCCGACCATGATGATGTCCGGGTCCTGCCGCATGAGGGCGCGCAGGCCTTCGGCAAAGTTGAAATCGAGCTGCGGCTGCACCTGGGTCTGGTTGAACGAGGGCTCGATCATTTCGATCGGGTCCTCCACGGTGCTGACGTTGACCTCCTCGGTGGCCACCCGCTTGAGCGTGGAGTACAGCGTGGTGGTCTTGCCCGAGCCCGTGGGCCCGGTCACAAGGATGATGCCGTAGGGCCGCTGGACCAGCGCCTCCCAGCGCTTGGCGTCGTGCTCGGAAAAACCCAGGGCGTCCAGGTCCTTGACCGCGGTGTCGGGGTCGAAAATCCGCATCACCATCTTCTCGCCGAAGGCGGTGGGCAGCGTGGACAGGCGCATTTCAATTTCGTCGCCGCGCGGGTTGCGGGTCTTGATGCGGCCGTCCTGCGGCCGGCGCTTTTCGACCACGTCCATGCGGCCCAGCAGCTTGATGCGCGCCGTCATGGCGTTGAGCACGCCCATGGGCATCTGGTAGACCGAGTGCAGCAGGCCGTCGATGCGAAAGCGGATCACGCCCTGTTCGCGCCGCGGCTCCAGGTGGATGTCGGAGGCGCGCTGGTCAAAGGCGTATTGCCACAGCCAGTCCACCACCTGGACCACGCCCTGGTCATTGGCGTCCAGCTGCTTGTTGGTCTTGCCCAGCTCCACCAGCTGCTCGAAGCTGGCGGCACCGGCGTTGCCGCCGGCCTTCTGCGCGGCCCGCACGGACTTGGCCAGCGCGAAAAACTCGGCCGTGTAGCGGTGGATGTCCTGCGGGCTGGCCACCACCCGGCGGACGGTTCGGCGCGACTGCCGCTCGACCTCGTCCACCCAGTCGGTGAGGAAGGGCTCGGCCGTGGCCACCACCACCTCCTTGGACGTGACCTGCACCGGCAGCACGCGGTGGCGCTCGGCATAGGCCGCGCTCATGGTGTCGGCCACCTTGCCCACGTCCACCTTGAGCGGGTCAATGCGCAGGTAGTCCAGGCCCGCGCGCGCGGCCAGCCACTGGGCCAGCATTTCCACGTCCAGCGGCTTGCCGTCACTCTGGCGCACCATGGAGACGCTGGCCAGGCGCACCAGCGGGTGTTGGGCACTCTCGGCCTGGGCGCAGCGGGCGATGGTGCGGCGGGCCTCATCGGCGGAGATCACGCCGTCGGCCGCCAGCCATTCGACCATGCTGCGCCAGTCGATCGGGCCGCGGTGCGGGGTCTTGGCCAGGGAAGGAGGGGTTTTCAGGATGGCGCTCATAGGGTCATGGGTTTGAACACGCGCAGCCACTTCGGCGCGGGCAATCCCCATCGAGTTTGGATGGTTTCGGCCTGTTGCGCAAGCGCACCGCGGGCGGGCCGCGACGGGGTGCGCTGGGCCAGCACCACGGTGTTGCCCTCGCGCGTGGGCTTGAAGGCCCAGACCGCCTTTTCCCCGAAGGCCTGCGCGATCTTCTGCAGGCTCGCGTCGTAGCTGGAGGCCCGGCCGAACAGGTTGACCGTCATGCAGCCGTCTTCGGTCAGCAGGCGGCGGCAGTCGGCGTAGAAAGCCGCGCTGTCCAGCACGGGCGCGGCGGCCTCGTGGTCGTACAGATCCACCTGCAGGGCGTCGATCTGGCCGCGCCAGTGCTCGTGCGCCACCACCTGGGCGGCATCGCCCAGCACCACCGACAGGCGCACATCATCGGCCGGCAGCTTGAACCACAGCCGGCAGGCCGCCACCACCTGGGGGTTGAGCTCGATGGCGGTGGTCTTCATGCGCAGCTTCTTGTGGCAGAACTTGGTCAGCGCCGCGGCGCCCAGACCCAGCTGCATGGCGTGGCGCTTCGCCACCGTGGCCGGCGCTGCGAACAGCAGCCAGGCCATCATGCGCTGCACGTACTCCAGGTCCAGCTCGAACGGCGCATCGAGCTTCATCGAACCCTGGACCCACTCGGTGCCCAGGTGCAGGTAGCGAGTGTCGCCGTAGTCCGAGAAGTTGACCTCGGGCAGCGCCAGCGTGGACGGGGTTTTGCGGCGGGTCATGCGAGGCCGTGCTGCTCGAACACCGCGCGCCAGGCGGCCAGCTTGCGCTCGAAGCTCCACGAGGCATTGGCCGGGCTGGTGGACGGCAGCTTGTGCGCGGGCAGGCCCAGCGCCGCCGTGTGGCGCGCATGCCGCCAGCTCTCGCCGCCGTTGTGGGCCACGGCCCGCAGCTTGGGCAGGCGCCGCGCCAGCGCCACGAAGTCGTTGGGCTCGGCATGGCGGATATCGGCATCCAGGCTGCCCTGGCGCTCGCAGCTGGCGTACACGTCCCACAGGCCCAGGCCATGGCCAAGCAGCCATTTGCTACGATTTTCATAGCTGTCAGTGGCCGCCCCGCCTGGACTCCCGGGCCAAATGGCTTGAAGAATCCGCCAGAACTGGTTTTGCGGATGGGCATAGTACTCACGCCGGGCCAGCGAGACGCCGCCCGGGAAGCTGCCCAGGATGAGGAGCGCGGTGGCGTCGGATATCAGCGGGGGGAGCCCCTGCAGGCGCTGTGACGCTGCAGGCGGCCCGGAGGGGCTCAGCATGGGGATTCCGAAAGGGCCGCCAGCCTCGGCAGGGCCTGGCAGGCATTGAGAACAGTGGCGCGCGCCAATTCTGCCACCGCCATGCCACGCAGGCCGGCCACCACCTCGCCAATGCGCGGCAGTTCGCCCGGCTCGTTGCGGCCCTGGGCCCCACCCGCGGCGCGCTCACCCGCCGGGGTGTACAGCCAGTGCGGCGGAATGTCGGGCGCGTCGGTCTCCAGCACCAGCGCCTCAAGCGGCAGGCTGGCCGCCAGGCGGCGCAACTGCAGCGCGCGGTCAAAGGTCACGGCGCCGCCAAAGCCGAGCTTGAAGCCCAGCCCGGTAAACGCGCCCGCCTGCTGCGCGCTGCCGTTGAACGCGTGGGCGATGCCGCCGCTGACCACCACCTCGCGCAGGTGCTTGAGCAATGCGTCGGCGGAGCGGCGCACATGCAGGATCACGGGCAGGCCGTGGCGGCGCGCCAGCCGCAGCTGTTCGCGGTAGAAAAAAGCCTGGCGTTCGCGGTCCAGCCCCGGCACGAAGTGGTCCAGCCCGATCTCGCCCACCGCCACCAGCCGCGGGTCGTCGCGGTGGCGGGCCAGTTGTCCGTCGAGCAGGGCCAGGTCGGCTTCTGTCGCGCCAGGGGTGTACAGCGGGTGGATGCCCAGCGCATAGGCATCCCCATGCTGGTGCGCCAGGGCCCGCACCGCCTCGAAGTTGGCGGCCGACACGGCGGGCAGCACGCAGCGAGCCACGCCGCGGTCGGCGGCGCGGGCCCGCACCGCCGCCACGTCGTGGCCGAATTCAGCGGCATCCAGATGGCAATGGGTGTCGATCCAGACCGTCATGTTCCGATGATGCCCGAAGCACGTGCATCGCAAAGCAAACCGTGATACCGTGCGATTTCGCGTCTCCCGTTTCTCCAGGCAGTGTTACAGGTGTACCGATGCGCAGGCCCGCCCTTTACAGCCGCTCCGCCCGACCCCTGCGGGATCAGCAGGGCCCCGCGCCAGACCCTTCCGGCGTGGCGGCCGCCCCCTTGCCCACCTCCGAGACCTCCCGGACTTCCCCCGGCACCCCAGCGTCGCGCCGCCTGGCCGCCATCAATCCGCGGGTGCTGTGGTCCACGATCGCGGTCCTCGCGCTGTTGCTGCTGTTGAGCCTGGGCCTGGCGTTGCGGCCCGGCCAGCGCCGCATCACGCAGGACGACATCAACGCGGCCGTGCTCAAGACGCTGCAAAGCACGGTGCTGCCCTCGGCCTCGGCGCGCGCGGCCGAGGCCATCCGCCCCTCGGTGGTGCGGGTGGTCAGCTATGTGAAGAAAAGCAAGTTGAAAGACACAAAGTCACCGCACGCCGCCAAGCCGGCCACGCCGGCGCCCGCGCCACCTCCGGGGCCCGCCAGGGTGGCCCAACCCGCCGACGACGAGGTCGAACAGGGCGTGGGCTCGGGCGTGGTGATTGTCGACAAGGGCACCATCCTGACCAACCTGCACGTGGTGCGTGGCGCCGACCGCATCGTCGTGATTTTTGCCGACGGGCTGGAGGCCACCGCCTCCATCACCGGCATGCAGGCCGAGAACGACATGGCCGTGCTGCAGGCCCACCAGATCCCTGACGACCTGATCGCCGCCACGCTGCGTTCCACGTCCCAGCTCGCGCCGGGCGAGCAGGTGGTGGCCGTGGGCTTTCCGTTCGGCATTGGCCCGTCGGTGTCGGCGGGCGTGGTGTCGGGACTCAAGCGCGCGTTCCGCTCGCCCGAGGGCAAGCAGGAGATGAGCAACCTGATCCAGTTCGACGCCGCCGCCAACCCGGGCAACTCGGGCGGGCCGCTGGTCACCATGGATGGCGAGGTGGTGGGCATCGTGACCGCCATCCTCAACCCCACCCCGGCTCGCACTTTCATTGGCATCGGTTTTGCGGTGCCCATCGAGAACGCCGCCTCGGCGGCCGGCCTGCCCCCTTTCTGACCTTTTCCTTCTGAAAGCCACGCATGGACACCGCAACGCCCCAGGACACCGCCACCGCCCAGCTCATGGAGCAGATCCTGTACGAGGTCAAGCGCGTGGTCGTGGGCCAGGACCGGTTCCTGGAGCGGGTGATGGTGGCCATCCTCGCCCAGGGCCACCTGCTGGTCGAAGGCGTGCCGGGCCTGGCCAAGACGCTCACGGTCAAGACCCTGGCCAACACCGTGCGCGGCCAGTTCAAGCGCATCCAGTTCACGCCCGACCTGGTGCCGGCCGACCTGGTGGGCACCCGCATCTACAACCAGAAGACCGGCGATTTCAGCACCTCGCTGGGCCCGGTGTTCACCAACCTGCTGCTGGCCGATGAAATCAACCGCGCGCCCGCCAAGGTGCAAAGCGCCCTGCTGGAGGTGATGCAGGAACGCCAGGTCACCATCGCGGGCGAAACGCACAGGGTGCCCAGCCCCTTCCTGGTCATGGCCACGCAGAACCCGATCGAGACCGAGGGCACCTACCCGCTGCCCGAGGCCCAGGTGGACCGCTTCATGATGAAGGTGCTGGTGGACTACCCGAGCGACGAGGAAGAATTTGTCATCGTGAGCCGTGTGACCGGCCCGGCCGTGAACGTGTCGCCCGTGGCCACCACCGAACAGCTCGCCACGCTGCAGGCCGAGTGCCGCCGCGTCTATGTGGACCCGTCGCTGATCCAGTACGCGGTCAAGCTGGTGTCGGCCACCCGCACGCCGCAGCGCCATGGCCTGAAGGAGATCGAACCCTACATCACCTTCGGCGCCAGTCCGCGGGCCACCATCAACCTCACCGAGGGCGCGCGCGCGCTGGCCATGCTGCGCGGGCGCAGCTACGCCCTGCCCGAGGACATGACCGACCTCGTGCCCGACGTGCTGCGCCACCGGCTGGTGCTGTCCTACGAGGCGCTGTCCGAGGGCCTGAGCGCCGACGCCATCGTGGCCAGGATCATGGCCAAGGTGCCGGTGCCCGCCAAACCGCTCGAACATGAAAAGCTGGCCGCATGAACAAGATCCACGCCAGCCTGACCCTCCCCGGCCCGGGCCTGGAGCACTGAGCCATGCGCCTGTTCGCCCGCAAGCCCCCCGCTGAGCCCACGCCCGTCGTGGCCGCGGCTCCGATGGCCGGCGCGCCCAGCGCCGAGCAGGTGCTGCGCCGCCTGGAGTGGACCACGCTGCGCCGGCTCGACGGCCTGTTGCAGGGCGACTACCGCACGCTCATGCGCGGCGCCGGGCTGGACCTGGCCGACCTGCGCGAGTACCAGCACCACGACGACGTGCGCCACATCGACTGGAACGTCACGGCCCGGCTGCAGATGCCCCATGTGCGCGTTTACACCGAAGACCGCGAGATGGCCGCCTGGTTTCTGCTGGACCTCAGCGCCTCGGTCGACTTCGGCTCGGGTGAACAGCGCAAGCGCAACGTGTCGGCGGAATTCGTCGCCGTGCTGGCGCGCCTGCTCACACGCCATGGCAACCGGGTGGGCGCCTTGCTGCATGGCGCGGGGCCCGACACCCTGATCCCGGCGCGCAGCGGCCGCCGCCATGTGCTGCACCTGCTGCACAGCCTGCAAAGCCGGCCGGCCGGCAACGAGGCCGGCACCACCCGGCTTGATGAGCTGCTCAAATCCGCGGCCAACGCCATCCGCCGGCGCTCCACGGTGTTCGTGGTCTCCGACTTCATCAGCGAACCCGGCTGGGAGCAGCCGCTGGCCCGGCTGGCGCAGCGCCACGAGGTGGTGGCCGTGCGCCTGCTCGACCCGCTGGAACTGGAGCTGCCCGACCTGGGCCTGGTGACCCTGCGCGACGCTGAAACCGGCGAGCAATTGCTGGTGGACACCCATGACGCGGGCTTTCGCCACCGCTTTGCGCGGATCGCGGCGCAGCGCGAGGCCGAACTGCGCGAGTCGCTGGCGCGCGCGGGCGTGGACAGCCTGGAACTGTCCACCGACGACGATCTGCTGGACGCCCTGCTGCGCTTCACCGACCTGCGCAAGCGCCGCAGCCAGCTCGCTTCGGGCGGCTTGCCCGCCCACCTGAGAAAGGCCGCCTGAATGATGCCCCGCGTCACTCAGCCCGGCGGAGACTGACATGCATTTCCTCTGGCCCCAGTTCCTCTGGCTGTTGCTGGCCCTGCCCCTGCTGGTGGGCCTGTACCTGTGGCTGCTGCGCCGCAAGAAGAAGACCGCGGTGCGCTATGCCTCGCTGTCCATCGTGCGCGAGGCCATGGGCAGCGGCATCGGCTGGCGCCGCCACATTCCGCCGGTGCTGTTCCTGCTGGCGTTCACGGCCATGCTGGTGGCCACGGCGCGCCCGGTGGCCGTCATCACGCTGCCGTCCACGCAGCAGACCATCATTCTCGCCATGGACGTCTCCGGCAGCATGCGCGCCACCGACGTGCAGCCCAGCCGGCTGGTGGCGGCGCAGGAGGCCGCCAAGAAATTCCTCACCGAGCTGCCGCGCCATGTGAAGGTGGGCATCGTGGCGTTTGCGGGTTCGGCCCAGGTGGCCCAGCTGCCCACCATCAACCGCGAGGACCTGGTCACCGCCATCGACCGCTTCCAGCTGCAGCGCGCCACGGCCACAGGCAATGCCATCGTGATCTCGCTGGCCACGCTGTTCCCCGATGCCGGCATCGACCTGCAGCAGATGGGCGGCTCGCGTTTCGGCCCGGTCGGCCGCTCGCTGGACGAGCCGGCCAAGGAAAAGAAGGAGTTCACCCCGGTCGCACCCGGCTCCTACAGCTCGGCCGCCATCATCATGCTGACCGACGGCCAGCGCACCACCGGCGTGGACCCGCTCGAAGCCGCCAAGATGGCGGCCGACCGCGGCGTGCGGGTCTACACCGTGGGCATTGGCACGGTGGACGGCGAGACCATCGGCTTTGAGGGCTGGTCGATGCGGGTGCGGCTGGACGAGGAAACGCTCAAGTCCATCGCCAACAAGACCCAGGCCGAGTACTACTACGCGGGCACCTCGGAAGACCTCAAGAAGGTCTACCAGACCCTGAGTTCGCGCCTTGCCGTGGAGAAGAAAGAGACCGAGATCTCCGGCCTGCTGGCGCTGCTGGCCGCCGCGCTGGCCCTGGTGTCGGCGGGCCTGTCGGTGCTCTGGTTCAACCGGATCCTGTGAACGGCCTGCGCCCGGCCTCAGGCCAGCTGGCCTGACACCAGCCGCAGCACGCGGGCGCAACGCGCCGCCAGCGTTTCGTCATGCGTGACCACGACAAACGCCGTGCCATGCTCACGCGCCAGCTGCATCATCAGCTCGAACACGCCATCGGCGGTGCTTCGGTCCAGGTTGCCCGTGGGTTCATCGGCCAGCACGCAGGCCGGCCGGGTGACCAGCGCCCGCGCGATCGCCACGCGCTGGCGCTCGCCGCCCGACAGTTCGGCCGGACGGTGGTGCACACGCGCCTGCAGCCCCACGCTCGCCAGCATGGCGGTGGCGATCCGGGTGGCTTCCTCGCGCGGCGTGCGGCGGATCCACAGCGGCATGGCCACGTTGTCCACTGCGCTGAACTCGGGCAGCAGGTGGTGGAACTGGTAGACAAAGCCCAGGTGCGCATTGCGCAGGCGGCCCTGGGCCGCCGCGTCCAGCGTGGCCAGGGCCTGGCCTTGCAAGTGCACCGTGCCGCTGGTGGGGGCGTCCAGCCCGCCCAGCAGGTGCAGCAGCGTGCTCTTGCCCGAGCCCGAGGCGCCGACGATGGCCAGGGTCTCGCCGGCATGCACGTCCAGGTCCACGCCCTGCAGCACGGTCACGTCGATCAGGCCTTCGTGAAAGCGCTTGGTCAGGCCACGCGCGCCCAGCACCGGTGGCTTATTCATAGCGCAGGGCCTCCGCCGGGTTGACCTGGCTGGCGCGCCAGCTCGGGTAGATGGTGGCCACAAAGGCCAGCAGCAGAGAGATCACCGCGATCGGCATGATGTCGCCGCGCTGCGGGTCGCTGGGCATGCGGCTGATCAGGTAGATGTCCTTGGGCAGAAAGCTCGCGTGGAACAGGCGTTCCAGCGCCGGCACGATCACGTCGATGTTGTAGGCCACGCCCAGGCCCAGCAGCAGGCCGGCCAGCGTGCCAATCACGCCCACCATCGCGCCCTGCACCACGAACACGCCCATGATGCTGCGCGGGCTGGCGCCCAGCGTGCGCAGGATGGCGATGTCGGCGCGCTTGTCGGTCACGGTCATCACCAGCGTGCTGACCAGGTTGAACGCCGCCACCGCGACGATCAGCGTGAGGATGATGAACATCATGCGTTTTTCCAGCTGCACGGCGGCGAACCAGGTGCGGTTCTGCCGCGTCCAGTCGCGCACCAGCACCGGGCCGGTCAAGGTGCCGGCCAGTTCGCCCGCGACCTCGCGCGCCTGGTCCAGGTCCTTGAGCCGCAGGCGCACGCCGCTGGGCCCCTCGAGGCGGAAGATGCGCGCGGCATCGTCAATGTGGATCATGGCCAGCGCCGAGTCGTACTCGTAGTGGCCGGAGTCAAAGGTGCCCACCACCGTCATCTGCTTGAGGCGCGGCACCACGCCGGCTGGCGTGACCTGGCCGCTGGGCGCGATCAGCGTGACCGGGTCACCCTCGCGCACGCCCAGCGAACGCGCCAGCTCGCCCCCCAGCACGATGCCAAAGCCGCCCGGCGCCAGTTGCTTCAGCACCTGTGGGCTGAGCGCGGCGGTCACATCGGTCACGGCGGGTTCGGCGGCCGGATCAATGCCGCGCACGATGGTGCCTTTCATGTCCTCGCCGCGCGCCAGCAGGGCCTGGGTGGCGATGAAAGGCGCTGCGCCAATCACCTGCGGGTTCTTGCGGGCCTCGGCCATGGTGCGGTTCACGTCGGGCAGGGCCGCGCCACCGGGTGCGAAGATCTCGATGTGGGCCACCACGCCGAGCATGCGGTCGCGCACCTCTTTCTGGAAGCCGTTCATGACCGACAGCACGATGATGAGCGCCGCCACCCCGAGCGCAATGCCCAGCATGGAGACACCGGAGATGAAGGAAATGAAGCCGTTGCGCCGGGTGGCCCGGCCGGCCCGGGTGTAGCGCCAGCCCACCGCGAGTTCGTAGGGAATCTGCATCTGGGGATTGTTTGTTGGGCGTGATTGTGGCATCCCGGACAATAGGGCCATGTCGGACAGCACCCACTTGTTGATTCCCTTCGCCGCCTGCAGTTCCAGCGCCGCCCGCGAGGCCCTGCGCGCGCTGAGCCTGCCCCACCTGGAAAAGCTGCTGTCGCGCCTGACCGCCACCGAGGCCGACCCGGGCGACGACGACAGCCTGTCGCCCCCGCACGAGCGGGCGCTGGCACGCGCCTACGGCCTGGAGCCGCTGGACGGGCGCATCCCCTGGGGTGCCTGGCAGGCCCGCCAGACGCGACCGGACGACCACGGCGGCGCCTGGGCCTGGATCACGCCCTGCCACTGGCAACTGGCCACCGACCACATCACCCTGCTGCACCCGCAGGCGCTGCAACTGGACGCCGATGACGCGCGCACGCTGCTGGCCGCCATGCAGCCGTTCTTTGCGCAGGACGGCATCGAGCTGGTGTTCGACGCGCCCACGCTGTGGCTGGCGCGCGCCCCGGTGTTCGGGGATCTGCGCACGGCCTCGCTGGACCGGGTGATCGGCCGCCCCATCAACCCCTGGCTGCCACAGGGAGACCCGGCCCGCACGCTGCGCCGGCTGCAAAGCGAGATGCAGATGCTGCTGTACACCCACCCGCTGAACGAGGCGCGGGAACGGGGCGGGCTGCTGCCCGTCAATTCCTTCTGGGTCAGCGGCGCGGGCGCCCTGCCCGCCGCAACCGCTGCGGCCACCCCTCCGGCCACGCAGGCCAGCGCATTGCGGGTCACGCACTACCTGCGCGATGCCGCGCTGCGCGCGGACTGGCCCGCCTGGGCCGAGGCCTGGCGCCAGCTGGACGCCGGGGAATGCGCCCGCCTGATCGAGGCGCTGGACGCGGGCCAGCGCGTCACGCTCACGCTGTGCGGGGAGCGCAGCGCCCAGACCTTTGAAACCCTGCCGCGCAGCCTGTTCCGCCAGATTTCAAGCAAGATCGCCCGCCAGCCCGCCCACAGCCTGCTCGAGCCGCTATGAAAATAGTAGCGAGAGACGTGCCGCCGCGCGCGGCCTGGGCGCTGGAGCAGGCCGGCGTGCACCCCTTGCTGGCGCGCCTGTACGCGGCGCGGGGCGTGGTGGGCCATGACGAGCTCGACGACGGCCTGGCGCGGCTGCTGCCCCTGACGGCGCTCAAGGGCGCCCCTGAAGCCGCCGTGCTGCTGGCCGACGCCATTGAACGGCAACAGCGCCTGTGCATCGTGGCAGACTACGACTGCGACGGCGCCACCGCCTGCGCCCTGGCGCTGCGCGGCCTGCGGCTGCTGGGCGCCGCCCATGTCAGCTACCTCGTGCCCGACCGCGTGGTCGATGGCTATGGCCTCACACCGCCCATTGCCCACCGGGTGAAGGACAGCGGCGCCGACCTGCTCATCACCGTGGACAACGGCATTGCCAGCGTGGAGGGGGTGGCCGCCGCCAATGCGCTGGGCCTGCCGGTGCTGGTGACCGACCACCACCTGCCGGCCGCGCAGTTGCCCGAGGCCGCCGTGATCGTCAACCCCAACCAGCCGGGCTGCGCCTTCGAGAGCAAATCGATCGCCGGCGTGGGCGTGATGTTCTACGTGCTGCTGGCCCTGCGCGCGGAACTGCGCCGCCGCGGCCGCTTCACCGCGGCCGACCAGCCCAAGCTCGACGGGCTGCTTCCGCTGGTGGCGCTGGGCACGGTGGCCGACGTGGTCAAGCTGGACCCGAACAACCGGCGCCTGGTGGCGCAGGGCCTCAGGCGCATCCGCACGGGCACGCTGCCCGCCGGCCTGGCGGCGCTGTTCCGCGCGGCGGGGCGCGATGCCCGCGTGGCCACCACCTTTGACTTTGGCTTTGCGCTGGGCCCGCGCATCAACGCGGCCGGCCGGCTGGCCGACATGACGCTGGGCATTGAACTGCTGAGCACCGACGACCCGGTGCGCGCCGACGAACTGGCCCGCCTGCTGGACGGCATCAACCGCGAGCGCCGCGTCATTGAAGGCGACATGCGCGAACAGGCCTTCAGCATCGCCGAGTCGCTGCTGGACAGCGCGGCCGTTGCGCCGCCGGCCATCAGCGTGTTCGACCCCGGCTTTCACGAAGGCGTGGTCGGCATCGTGGCCTCGCGGATCAAGGACAGGCTGCACCGCCCGACCTTTGTGTTCGCGGCCAGCCAGGCGCCGGGCAAGGAACAGGAGCTCAAGGGCTCGGGCCGCTCGATTCCGGGCTTTCACCTGCGCGATGCGCTGGACCTCGTGGCCAAGCGCCACCCCGGCGTTCTGCTGCGTTTTGGCGGGCATGCCATGGCGGCCGGCTGCACCGTGGCGCGGGATCAGTTTGAGGTGTTCGCGCAGGCGCTGGGCGCGGTGGCCGGGGAGTGGCTGGATGCCGCCACGCTGACCCGGCGCATCGACACCGACGGCCCGCTGGCGCCCGAGTACCGCCGCGCCGACCTGGTGGACACCCTGCACGCCGAGGTCTGGGGCCAGGGCTTTGCGCCGCCGGTGTTCAGTGAGGAAGTCGAGGTGCTGTCACAGCGGCTGGTGGGCGAGAAGCACCTGGCCCTCAAGCTGCGGCACCAGGGCCAGCCCGTGGACGGCATCTGGTTCGGCCACACCGACCCGCTGCCGGGCCGGGTCAAGCTGGCCTTCCGGCTGGACGCCGATGAATGGCAGGGCGTCAAGCGCGTGCGCTTTCTGGTGGAAGGGGCAGAGCTGTAGGCCGGCAACCGCCGGGTGTCAGCGCGCCGCGTAGGCCACGGGCACCAGCATGGTCACGTGGCTCAGGGGCGCGGCGGCCAGCACCTCATTGGCGGTCCGGGCTTCAGCGCCCTGCGGGTCAAAACGCAGCGCCACCTCCTGCCGGCACGAGGCATAGCTGGCGCGCGGGTCGCTGCCCAGGCAGTCCAGCACCGCAAGGCGCTGGGTTTCCAGCAAGGCGCGGCGTTCCTGGGCCTGGCGCGTCTGGGCGTCGCAGACCAGGTACATGGCCGACAGCAAGCCTCCCACCACCGCCAGCACCACGGCAAGAAACAGGCTTTCGCGCGGGGCATCGGCTACTTTTTCGATCAGTGTGGACAGCATGTTGGATCTCCTCGGAACATGGCTTCATCGTAGGAACCGGGCGGCCGCCCGTGCTACGGCTGGCGGCTTGTCAGGGCGTAGGACAAGATCGCATCGCCTGCCGCTACCATCGCCCCATGACCCACGTGCTCGATGCCGCGCAGACCGCGCTGCGCCTGCCCTACCCGGCGCTGGCGGCCGAAATGGCCACCCTGCTGCGCGACCCCACGGTCCAGGTGCCGCCCCGGCTGGTGCAGGCCCTGCCCGGCGGCGGCAGCCTGTTTGTGATGCCGGCGCTGGACGCGCGCATCGCCATCACCAAGCTCATCACCTTCACCCCCGCCAATGCCGGCACCGGCCGCGCCACCATCCAGGGTGACGTGGTGGTGTTTGACGTGGCCACGGGCGAGCGGCGCCTGCTGCTGGACGGCCCCACCGTCACGGCCCGGCGCACGGCCGCGGTGTCGCTGCTGGCGGCGCAGCGGCTGGCGCCGAATCCGGACGGCCCCCTGCTCATCGTGGGTGCGGGCGCGCAGGGGCTCGCGCACCTGGAGGCCTTTGCCCAGGGCCTGGGCATCACCGAGGTGGTGGTGGCGTCGCGCAGCCAGGCCAGCGCCGAGGCACTGGCACAAAAGGCGCGCACCCTGGGCCTGCAGGCCCGCGCCACCCCCGACGCCAACGCCGCGCTGGCCGATTGCCCGCTGGCCGTGACCTGCACGCCGGCCAATGAGGTGGTGCTGCGCGTGTTACCGCGGGAAGACGGCTTCGTCGCCGCCGTGGGCGCGTTCACCCCCACCATGGTGGAACTGGCGCCCAGGCTGTGCCGGCACTTTGCCGAACTGGGCCGCGTATTCGTCGACACGCCCGACGCGGCCCACGAGGCCGGCGACCTGCTTCAGGCCGGGCTGGATGTATCAGCGTTTGCGTCGCTGGGCGATGTGGTGCGTGGCTCCGCCGCTGCGGGACAGGGGCCGGTGCTGTTCAAGAGCTGCGGCTGGGCGGGGTGGGATCTGGCGGCGGCGCGGGTGGCGGTGGCGAGTGATGGCTGAGCGGAGCAAGCCCAAGCTCACCTTGAGTGAGCCCAAGGTAGGCCACCTCACCTGGGTGACGATGCTGACTACGGCGACGTGGCTGGGGCGAGTGTCCCTTCATTCGCGTTGGACCGCTGTCGTTATGGCGATCTGCCTGGTACCCGTGTGGGCTTACCTTGCTGTCAACCAACTGCTCTGCAAGCGAAAGATCAGCTTCCAGACTGCTGCGGGCGTCATCGAATCAACCACAACGGATTGGAGATTCCGCAGCAAAACGCACCGCTATCGTTTTGAAGAGTTTCACTGCGTGCGGACCAATCTCTGCTACGTTGGAAGCAAACCCCGCTGCCGCGTCGAGCTGGTGCGCAAGCTTGACGGCAAGGTTCTGGTCATTGCCCACTTTCCACCCACAACAACCCGTAGCGGGCTCTTCTCCCGGTGGCTCACCAAGACTGAGCCGCCCAATGCAGCTGCGCTGCGCAAGAAATTGCATGCCCTGATGGGCATCCTGGACTGGGGATACAGGGACGGATGGACCGGAGAAGAGATCACCGGCGACTGAACAGGCGTTATGTCACGCCTTCGGCAACGTCACCCCGCGCTGCCCCTGGTACTTGCCGCCGCGGTCCTTGTAGCTGGTCTCGCAGACTTCGTCGCTCTCAAAGAACAGCACCTGGGCGCAGCCTTCACCCGCGTAGATCCGGGCGGGCAGCGGCGTGGTGTTGCTGAACTCCAGCGTCACATAGCCTTCCCACTCGGGCTCGAACGGCGTCACGTTGACGATGATGCCGCAGCGCGCATATGTGCTCTTGCCCAGGCAGATGGTCAGCACATTGCGCGGGATGCGGAAGTACTCCAGGGTGCGCGCCAGCGCAAAGCTGTTGGGCGGGATGATGCAGCTGTCGCCATGAAAGTCGACAAAGCTCTTCTCGTCAAAGTTCTTCGGGTCCACCACGGTGCTGTGGATGTTGGTGAACACCTTGAATTCGGGCGCGCAGCGGATGTCATACCCATAGCTGCTGGTGCCGTAACTGATGATCTTGTGGCCTTCCCGTTCGCGGATCTGCCCCGGCTCGAAAGGCTCGATCATCCTGGTCTGTTCCGCCATGCGGCGAATCCACTTGTCGCTTTTAATCGTCATTGCTCACGCTCCTGCTGCGCCATTGTAGGCAGGCGCCCGCGCCCCAGCCCGGTGCATATGGCGCGGCGGATGGGGCCCATACGCGTTTGATCATGAAACCGCCACGGGAATGGTTCATGCTTGGCAACCGGCATCTACCGGGAGTGCCCCATGCGTTCAACCCCCTCATTGGTTTCCATCCTCATCGGCCTGCCACTGGCATTGGCGCTGGGCAGCGGCCGGGCCCAGACCCCGGTGGACCCGAGCCAGCAGGCCCAGGACCCTTGCCGCGCCGAGGTCTCGAAGTTCGAGCAGGCCATCGGATTCATCCGCCAGAACCAGGGCACGCAGGCCGCCGCCGACCTGAAGGAAAAGCTGATGCCCGCCAAACTCGAGAACGACCTGCTGTTCAAGGAAGGCTACTGCGGCCTGGCGCGCTACATCCGCGAGAAAAAGCTCAACCGCTGACCGCTCATCTGCTATTGGTTCAATAGCAGACGAAGGCCACCAGGCAAGGACCAGCGGCCATTTTCCCCTTGAACGGGCGGAATTCCCGCGCGCCAGCCCTCCTACAAATGGGGGAGGCGAGGCGGCACTGCGCTTCCTATCATGCAGCCTTCGACAACGGCATCCGCTGACCGCCAAAGACTGACAGAAGGACCCCCATGACTTCCACCGCCGCCCTGCGCACCGCCGCCCAACTGTTTTCCACCAACGACGCCAAGCTGCTCAAGGCCCACCTGCAGGCCATCGTGAAGGTGGAGTTCATGACCATCCCGCTGTACCTGACGGCGGTCTACTCCTTCACCGAGGCCGCGCTGGGCTACAGCCCCGACAAGGGCAAGACCACGCCCTTGTATGACGCGCAGCAGGAAGTGCTCTCGGTGGCGGTGCAGGAAATGCTGCACCTGCAGCTGGCCTGCAACATCTGCAACGCCTTTGGCGTGACGCCGCAGATCCCCCAGCTCAACGTCAAGCCCGGCCAGGTGATCGTGGTGCCGCACCTTGAACCCACGCCCGGCAAACCGTTCACCACCACCATCGGCAATTTGCCCGATGTGATTGCCGCGCTGATTGCGATTGAAAAGCCCGCCGCTGGCGGCTTTGCGCCGCCCAACAAGGAGGTGATCTACCAGTCCATCGCCGACCTGTACCACGCCACGCTGGTGCTGCTGAACCGCTACATGCGCGCCTACGCCGGCATCGCGCCCGAAGACGACCCGCATTTCCGGCCCAACAACAAGCAGGTGAACTACGCGACCTTCCAGAGCACCTACCCGATGATCCCCACCATCGCCACGCGGGCCGACGTCAACACCGCGGCCAACGCCATCACCGACCAGGGCGAAGGCGGCCTGGTGGCCAAGGCGGCCGGGGGCCTGTTCAAGTCCGCGCCCGCGGGCGACGTGCTGCCGCAGTTCCAGCCCGTGGCCGGCAGCCGGTTTGCGCGCTGGGGCGCGCTGTCGCACTACACGCGCTTTGTCAATGTGCAGGCCGTGGTGGCGAAGATCCAGGGCAACAGCGACATCGCCCGGTCGGGCCCGACCCTGCCCGGTGGCCAGCCCATGTTCTACGCGGCCAACAACGTCAAGTCGGCCGACCTGCCCAGTTGGGCGCCCAGCGCCACGGCCCTGCAGAAATCCGCCTCCACCATCTGGAGCTACCTGACCGACACCATGCAAAAAGGCTTTGCCAGGGGCACGCTGGAGGCCGGCAGCGGCCAGACCACCACCAGCCCCGGCTTCAATGACGCGATGCTGGCCTTCAAGTACATCACGCCCATGCTGTGGCAATGGGGCAAGGTCATCGGCTACCAGTACAGCGCCGGCGCCACGGGCGCCGACGCGCAGAAGGCCATGGACACGGCCGACCCGCTGTCGCTGTTCCACTGGGACGAAACCACGGCCAAGCTGCGCGCCAAATGGGCCAAGGGCGACATCGCGCTCAACGCCTGCCAGGGCCTGAACGAATGCAGCGGCCGCGGCTGGGGCGGCATTGCCACGCAAAAGGGCGATGGCGCCTGCGCCACCGCCGACCTGCACACCTGCGGCGGCAACAACGATTGCAGCGCGCAGGGCGGCTGCGGCTTTCTGTCCAGCCTGCCGGGCAGCGGCATGCTGGGGCCGGCCGACCAGTGGATTCCCGGCGAAAACGTGGGCAAGGCCACCGGCGGCTGCCAGACGCCCATCGGTCCGCTGCAGGTGTTTGACCGCACGGCCGCGGCCAGCATCAACGCCCAGACGGGCGAGGGCTGGACGCCCGAGGCCAAGGCGGCGCTGCTCAAGCTGATCGGCCAGCCCGTGTGGGAGCAGGCGCGCACGCTGTTTGCCGCGCGCAACAAGATCAGCTCGCTGCCCACGCCGCAAAGCAGCAAGCAGTTCAACGGCACCAACCGCCGCGCCGCCGTGGCCCCCACCTCCAAGTGACGGCGCGCCCGCCGCGCCTGGGCCTGCCCGACCTCGGGCTGGGCCTGGGCCTGCGCAGCCAGCATGTGCCGCAGCTGCTGCAGGGGCCCACGGCCATCGACTGGTTCGAGGCCATCACCGAGAACTACCTGGACAACCACGGCTGGCAGCGCCATGCGCTGCAGCAGGTGGCGCAGCGCTACCCGGTGGTGCTGCATGGGGTCTCGCTGTCCATTGGCAGCAGCGACCCGCTGGACCGGGCCTACCTGGCCAGCCTCAAGCAGCTGGCGCGCGAGGTCAACGCGCGCTGGGTGTCTGACCATCTGTGCTGGACCGGCGTGGCCGGCCAGACCACCCACGACCTGCTGCCCCTGCCGCTGAACGAGCAGACCCTGGCCCATGTGGTGGCCCGGGTGCGCCAGGCACAGGACCTGCTGGAGCGGCCACTGGTGATTGAAAACCCGAGCAGTTACGCGCGCTTTCAGGCCGACACCCTGCCCGAGTGGGAGTTCCTCGCGCGCCTGGCCGACGAGGCCGACTGCGGCCTGCTGCTGGACGTGAACAATGTCTACGTCTCCAGCATCAACCATGGCTTCAGCGCGAGCGACTACATCGACGCGCTGCCCGCGCACCGCGTGGTGCAGATCCACCTGGCCGGGCACCGCCCCTGCGACGGCTACCTGCTCGACACCCACGACGCCCCGGTGTGCGACGCCGTGTGGTGGCTGTACCGCCAGGCCATCGCGCGCACCGGCCCGGTATCCACGCTGCTGGAATGGGACGACCACATTCCCGCGCTGGACGCGCTGCATGCCGAGCTGCTCAAGGCGCGCGACTGGCTGGCGCGGCCAGCCGCGGCCAGGCCAGGCGGCGCGGCGCATGCCCCGCAGCAGCCCCGGGCCGATGCCCCGCACGACGCCGCGGGCGGCTACCCGCAACTCGCGGGCGCGGAGTTTGGCGCATGAGCCTGCCCGCGCTGCAGGCCTGGATGCAGCAGGCCATCCGCGAGCCGGGCCAGCCCGACCTGCAGGCACTGGCGCCGCAGCACCTGCAGTCGTCGGATAGGCTCGGCGCCGAGGCCCGCCTGGCGATCTACCAGCGTTCTTACCGGGCCCGGCTGCTGCAGGGCTTCCACGCGATTTTCCCGGGGCTGCTGCATGCCACGGGCGCCGACATGCTGAACGCCTTTGCGGTGGACTTTCTGACGCAACACCCGCCGCGCTCGCACTCGGTGAACCGCGTGGCCGACGGCTTTGCCGCGCACCTGGCCGCGACCCGGCCGCCGCGCGAGGGCAACGCGCCGGACTGGGCCGATTTTCTGCTGGCCCTGGCCGAACTGGAAAGCACGCTGCTGCAGGTCAGCGAAGCCCCGGGGCTCGAACAGGCCGCCACAGCCGACGACGCCGACGCCAGCGCAGTGCGCGGCATGGCCGATGCCGACCTGCTGGCATGGTGCCCGCGCGCCGCCCCCTGCCTGCGGCTGCTCCTGCTCAGCCACCCGGTGCACGACTACCTGCAGGCCCTGCGCCGCCACACCGCCGACAGCCGGCTGCACGCCGCGCCCGACATTCCGCCCGCGCGGCCGGTCTGGCTGGCACTCAGCCGCGCCCGCTACCGGCTGCACACGCGTGAACTGGCGCCCGTGCAATGGGAACTGCTGCGCCGCCTGGATGGCCAGACCCCCGTCAGCCGCCTGCTACCGGCCGTGGCCGCGCTGGGCCTGCGCCCCGTGCCCGACCTGGGGCTGCTGCGCCTGTGGCTGGGCAACTTCGAGGTCCAGGGCTTTGTGGGCGGCCACGGGCCCCGGGCGCCGGGGCCGGCGGAACGCTCAGGTCCGGATCAGCGTGGCCACCGAGATGTGGGGCCAGTCGATGTCCAGGAAGTTCAGGATCACGGTCTGCGTGTACTGCAGTTGCAGAAAGGTTGAGCCGTCGGGGCGCTGCACCGTCTCGATCCAGAAGATCGCGTCCATGCGCGTGGCGTTGGCGTTCACCGTGACAAACGGAATGTTCACGATACCGCCCACCGGGATCGAGGCCACCTCCAGCACCACGGTGTTGATGATGGTCTGGCCCTCAATGTCATCCACCAGCGCCTGGTTCATGTTGGCCACATAGGCCTGCTTCATGCCCGGCGGCAGGTTGGAGTGGCCATAGGGGTCCAGGTAGCCCGGCAGCTTGGTGCTCAGGCCCGGGCCCGTGGGCTTGGCGCTGACCGGCGCGATCTGCGGCCCCCCGGGCACGCTGAACGCCGTGCCCTGGGCCAGCAACGAGTCGCCATGCGGAATGGTGGACTGGCGCACGATGCTCGGCGGCGCCGACGGATCGGTGGTGGCCGGCACATTGAGCCAGATGCCCGGCTCGATGTGGATGCCCTCGTGCGTGACCGCGTCGTTGACGCGCTGCAGGTAGGTCAGCCCGAAGATGCCGATGTCGTCCTGCACCGAGCCGCGGTTGGGCACCACGCCGCCAATCGAATTGAACTGGATCACCTCGTTCGTGGCATTGAGCATGAGGCGGAAATCGCCGTGATTCTGGAAGTTGGGCACGGCGATCAGGTTGAAGCCCGCGCCCGCCCAGGTGCCTTCAAGATCGGCCAGCAGGCCCAGCGGGGATGTGACATTGAGGCGCGGCGGCGCGGCGCGCAGGGGCATTACGGCGGTCATGGGAATTCCTTCCTGTGGGGTTGTGCCCGGTTCAACGACCGGTTGGCACGCATCCTAGGAGCCGCCGCGCCGCTTGGCATCCCCAGTTTGTAGGAGGCCACGCGGGAGCGTCCTGCAAAATGAGGTCATGCCCCGTCTGACGCTGCAGCGAAAATTCTTCATGGCCCTGGCACTGCTGCTGGTGCTGCTGATGGGTCTGTTTGTGGGCCTCTCGCGGCTGGGGCTGCAGCGCGGCATCGGCCCCTATGTGGCGGAGATCGAACTGTCGCGGCTCGACTGGCTGGTGGCCAACCTTGCGCGGGCCTACGCGCGCGAGGGCAACTGGGCCTTCGTGCGCCAGGACCCGGCTTCCTGGCACCGGCTGCAGATGCCTGATGGCGGCGCCCGCTTTCCACCCGCGGCCGAACGCCCGCCGCTGCCGCGGGGTGCTCCGCCCCCGCACCACGGCGGCGGACCGGCTGAGCCCCAACTGGACCTGTTGCCACAGCACCTCGCGCCGCCGCCACCGCCCGATCAGCCCGGGGACCCCCGCGCCTCGCCCGACTCGCTGTACCGCCGGCTCTCGCTGTGGGACGCCGATGGCAGGCAGCCGCTGGCCGGCCTGGCCGCGCCGGCCGAGGGCATTCTGCGCAAGCCGATCCAGGTGGACGGCCGCACCGTGGGCTTTCTCGGGCTCGCCCCGCTGCAGGGGCTGGGCTCCAGTGCCGACCGCGCCTTCGTGGCGCAGCAATCGGCGTTTGTGATCTACGTCGGGCTGGCCGGGCTGCTGCTCGCGCTGCTGATGTCGGCATGGCTGGCGCGCCGCTGGGTCCGGCCCGTGGAGCGGCTGGTGGGGGCGGCCCGGTCGGTGGCCGAAGGCCGCCGCGACGTGGTCGTGCCGGTGCAGGGCAGCGACGAGTTCGCGGATCTGACACGGACCTTCAACGACATGGCGCAGCGCCTGGCCCGCACCGAACAATCGCGCCAGCAGTGGCTGGCCGATGTGGCCCACGAACTGCGCACCCCGGTGGCCGCGCTGCGCGCCGAAATCGAGGCGGTGCAGGACGGCGTGCGCAGCTTCGATCCCGCCACCGCCCGGCGCCTGCATGGCCAGGTGATGCGGCTGGGCCGTCTGGTGGAAGACCTGCGCCTCGTGACGCAGGACACCGACGCCCCCGGCGCGCTGGCCCTGCTCCCCACGCGCCCCCTGGGGATCCTGGTGGAGGTGATCGAATCCATGCAGCCGCGCCTGCAGCAGCGCGGCCTTCGGCTTGAAGGACTCGCCGCGCTGCAGGCGCTTGCCGCCACGCAAGCGCCCGTGATCCAGGCCGACGCGGCGCGGCTGGCCCAGGTGTTTGTGAACCTGCTGGAAAACAGCCTGCGGTACACCGATGCCGGCGGCCTGGTGCGGCTGGAAGCCAGCAGCGCCGCCCCTGGCGCGTTCGGCCTGGTGGTCGAGGACTCGGCCCCGGCACCCCGTGCGCAGGACTATGCCCGCCTGTTCGAGCGCTTCTTTCGCGGCGAGGCCTCGCGCGACCGCGCCAGCGGTGGTGCCGGCCTGGGCCTGTCCATCTGCCAGTCCATCGTGCAGGCGCATGGTGGCCAGATCAGCGCGGCGCCGTCGCCCCTGGGCGGCCTGCGCATCACGCTCACCTTGCCGGCGGCGCCATGACAAGCGTCTTCGTGGTCGAGGATGAGCCCGACATCGCCTCGGTGCTGGTCGACTACCTGAGCGCCGCGGGCTACGCACCGCGGCACTTCGGCGACGGCGGGGCCGCCCTGCGGGCCTCGCTGGCCACGCCCCCGGCCCTGCTGCTGCTGGACCTGATGCTGCCCGGGCTCGACGGCCTGCAGGTGCTGCGCGCGGTGCGCGAGCGCAGCCAGTTGCCCGTGGTGATGCTGACCGCCCGCGTCGAGGAGGTTGACCGCCTGCTCGGCCTGGAGGCCGGCGCGGACGACTACATCTGCAAGCCCTTCTCCCCGCGCGAAGTGGTGGCGCGCATCAAGGCCGTGCTGCGGCGCAGCCAGGCCGCCACCGCGCCGCGCCAGGCGCCGGCACAGGCCGTGCCGCCAGACGGCCTGTGGCTGGACGACGCCCAGGGCACCGCCATGCTCGACGGGCACCGGCTGGAACTCACGCGCAAGGAGTTCAGCATCCTGCGGGTGCTGGCGGCGCGCCCAGGGCGCATCTTCCCGCGCGCCCAGTTGATGGACCTCGTCTACCCCGATGCGCTGGAGGCCAGCGAACGCGCGCTGGACAGCCACATCAAGAACCTGCGCCGCAAGCTTGCGGCGCGCGACGCCCGCCACGAATGGATACGCTCGGTGTACGGCGTGGGCTTCAGTTTCGAGCCGCGTTGACAAAATGCATCTTTCTGCCAGATTTCTCCAAAATTGGGGGCCATGCTTCATGGCATGCAAAACCACCTCCACCCCCACCCCCGTCTTGCCCACGACCTTGATACCCTGCTGCGCCTGAGGCACGGCCGCCGCAACGCGCTGCGCTGGCTGGGCGCCGGCGCCGCGGTGGCGCTGGCCGGTTGCGGCGGCGGCGGCGACGAAGCCAGCGCCACCACAACGACCACAACCACTACAACCACCGGCAGCACAGGCACCACCACCGGATCGACCGGTACCTCGTCCGGCAGCACATCGGCCAGCTGCGCCACCATCCCCGAGGAAACCGCCGGCCCCTACCCCGGCGACGGCACCAACAACGGCGGCAGCGACGGCATCGCCAACGCGCTGACCACGGCCGGCATCGTGCGCAGCGACATCACCAGCAGCTTCGCGGGCGCCACCGGCACCGCCACGGGCGTGCCCCTGAGCATCAAGCTGCAGCTGGTCAACAGCGCCAGCAGTTGCGCCTCGCTGGCCGGCTTCGCGGTGTACCTGTGGCATTGCGACGCGCTGGGCCGCTACTCGATGTACTCGCAGGGCATCACCGGCGAGAACTACCTGCGCGGCGTGCAGGTGAGCGACAGCTCGGGCGAGGTCACGTTCAACAGCATCTTTCCCGGCTGCTACGACGGCCGCTGGCCCCACATTCACTTCGAGGTGTACGCCAGCCTGGCGCGCGCCACCAGCGGCAACAACGACATCAAGACCTCGCAGCTGGCCCTGCCCGCCGCAGCCTGCAGCGCGGTCTACGCCGATTCGCGCTACACCGGCAGCTCGGCCAATCTTTCAAGAACCAGCCTGACCAGCGACAACGTCTTCAGCGACGGCTCGGCCCTGCAACTGGCCTCGGTGACCGGCAGCAATGCCGCGGGCTACGTGGCGACGCTGCAGGTGGGCCTCTCGGTCTGAGCCCGGCGGTCTGGGCGTGACCCCGGTTTGCTCTTTATTTGATAGCAGACAGTGGCCGCCCCGCCTGGACTCCAGCCACTTTTGATCAGGAAATCACGGTTTGGTCGACCACCCGGTCGTCGCCCAGCACGATCAGCGCGAACAGCAGCTCGTCGAGGTTGCGGGCCTGCGTGGTCTTGCGCGCCAGCAGCGGCGTGGCCTGCGGGTTGAGCACCACGAAGTCGGCCTCGCAACCGGGCTGCAGGTTGCCCACCACGCCATCCAGCCCCAGCGCCTGCGCGGCCCCTGCCGTGTGCTGCCACCACAGGGCCTGCGGGCCCAGGCTCAGGCCGGGTTTGGTCTGGCCCTCGCGCCCCACGTAGTAGGCCGCGAGCATGGTGTGGAACGGGCTGAAGCTGGTGCCGCCGCCCACGTCGCTGGCCAGCCCGTACCTGAAGCCGATGCGGTCCGCGCCCTCGTAGTCAAAAAAGCCGCTGCCCAGGAACAGGTTGCTGGTCGGGCTCACGGCGGCGGCCGCGCCGGTGGACCGCATCAGGGCCCGGTCGTCGTCGTCAAAGTGGATGCAGTGCGCGTACACGGCGCGTTCGCGCATCAGCCCGAAGTCGTCGTAGATCGACAGGTAGCTGCGCGACTGCGGGAACAGCTCGCGCGCCCAGCGGATCTCGTCCTTGTTTTCGGCCACATGCGACTGGATCCACACATCGGGGTACCTGGCGGCCAGCTCGCCCGCGCCGCGCAGCTGCGCTTCGGAGCAGCTGGGCGCAAAGCGCGGCGTGATGGCATAGCCCAGGCGCCCCTGGCCATGCCAGCGGCCGATCAGCGTTTCGGTGTCAGCCAGGGACTGTTCGGTCTGGTCGCGCACGCCGTCGGGCGAGTGGCGGTCCTGCAGCACCTTGCCCGCGATCATGCGCAGGCCGCGCGCCTGCGACGCCGCCATGAGCGCGTCCACCGAAGCGGGGTGCGAGGTGCAGAAGGTGAGCGCGGTGGTCACGCCATGGCGCTGCAGCTCGTCGAGGAACACCGTGGCCACCTGCGCCGAATAGGCGGCGTCGGCAAAGCGTGACTCGTGGGGAAAGGTGTAGTTCTCCAGCCAGGGCAGCAGGCCCTCGGCCGGTGAGCCGATCACGTCGGTCTGCGGAAAATGGATGTGCAGGTCCACAAAGCCGGGCGCGATCAGGCGGCCCGGCAGGTGCTCGATGGCCACGCCCGGGTAGTTGGACGCGAGCGCGCTGTAGGCGCCCACGGCCCGCACCACCTGGCGGCCCGTGGCGTCCGGCCCGACGACCAGCAGGCCATCGGCCTCGTAGATCGCAGAGCGGTCATCGGCAAAACGGAGAATGGCGGCGCGGTAGGCTTTCATGGGGCGGGAGCTTAACCGGGGGTACGGCCCCCACGCATATGCCGTGCCGGATAAGGGCTATATCGGGCCGCTCCACACCGCCCGGGCCGCGGCTCAGCCCGCGATCTTGCCCTGCACGCCTTCGACCAGCCAGTTCATGTTGAGAATCTGCCCGTCGTTGAGCGTCTGGCCCGCGGGCACCTGCAGCTTGCCCTCGTTGTCCTTGATGGGCGCCACGGCGTGGAACGGGTGCAGCCGGCCGGCGCCAATGTCGCTCTGGCGGGCCAGCACCTCGTCCTGCACCGCCCTGGGTACCTTTGCGCCAAAGTGGCCGACGCGGATCATGCCCTCCTTGACGCCGCCCCAGACGCTGCCGGTCTTCCAGCTGCCGTCGAGCACGGCGCGGGCGCGCTGCGTGTAGTAGCCGCCCCACTCGTGGGTGACGGCCACGATCTGCGCGTCAGGCGCGACCTTGCGCATGTCGGAGTGGTAGGCTACGGCCATCCTGCCGCGCTCCTGCGCCGCCACCATCACGGCGGTGGAGCCGGTGTGGAAGGCGATCACGTCCACCTCCTGGTTGAACAGGCTCATGGCCGCGTCACGCTCGCGCGGCGGGTCAAACCAGGCGTTGAGCCAGACCACCTTGACCACGGCCTTCGGGTCGACCGAGCGCATGCCCAGCGTGAAGGCATTGATGCCCTGCAGCACCTCGGGGATGGGAAAGCCCGCCACATAGCCCGCCACATGGGTACGAGTCATGCGCCCCGCGGCAATGCCGGCCAGGTAGCGGCCCTCGTAGTAGCGCGCGTTGGCCGTGGCCACATTGGGCGCGGTCCTGTAGCCGGTGATGGACTCGAACTTCACGCCCGGAAAATCGCGCGCCACCTTGAGCGTGGGCTCCATATAACCAAAGCTGGGCGTGAAGATCAGCTGGTTGCCCTGCTGCGCCAGGTCGCGGATCACGCGCTCGGCGTCGGCGCCCTCGGGCACGTTCTCGACATAGGTGGTCTTGACCCGGTCGCCCAGCGCGGCCTGCACGGCCTTGCGGCCTTCCTCGTGCTGGCGCACCCAGCCGGCCTCGGTGAGCGGGGCGACATAGACAAAACCGATTTTCAGCGGCCCGTGCACCTTATCGGGCGGCGTGACGGTCTGCGAAATGGCGGGTGAGAAAAAACTGGCGGCGGCGAGCGTGCAGGCCAAAGCTGAACGCAGCGAAGCGGCGAGGTTTTTGTACATGGTGTTCCTCTACATGGCCCCAACAAAAAAACAGGCGCTGCGGGGCAACAGCGCCAGCCCGCATTTTAAGCCGTGGCCCGCAGGTGCCTAGAATCAAGGCCCTTCGCTTCGCCTGCCCCCCTGCATGTCATTCGTACCGCCCGCCCCGCCCCGCTCTGTTGACGACCTGGCGCGTGTCACGCCCCAAGGCCTGCAGGCCCTGCTGGCCGGCGGCCCCGCGCAGGCGCTGCCCTGGGTCTCGGCCGCGGCGCGGCTGGGCCTGGCCGAGGCGCAGGCGGTGCTGGGCCAGTGGCTGCTCGACGGCCACGGCGTGGCGCGCGATGCGGTGGCCGCCTTCCAGTGGTTTCTCAAGGCCGCGCGGCAAGGCCACGCCATGGGCATGACCATGGCCGGGCGCTGCCTGGAGAACGGCTGGGGCACGGCGCCCGACCTGGTGGCCGCCACCGGCTGGTACCAGCAGGCCGCCGAGCGGGGCCTGGACGTGGGGATGTACAACTACGCCAACCAGCTGGCCTCGGGCAAGGCCGTGCCACAGGACCACCGCAAGGCCCTGGGCTGGTACAGCCAGGCCGCGAGCCTGGGCCACGCCAAGTCCATGACCAAGGCGGGCCGCTACTTTGAAGACGGGCTGGTGGTGCCGCAGGACCTGTCGCTCGCGTTCAGCAGCTACCGCCAGGCGGCCGAGGGCGGCGACTTCCGTGGCCAGTTCTGCTACGCAGGCATGCTGGCCGCGCAGGGGCAGGTCGAGCAGGCGCTGCACTGGCTGCGCAAGGTGCCCGAAACCGCGACCCCCGGCTTCATGGCCGAGGCCGGGCGCCTGCTGCTCGACTCACCCCATGAAGCGGTGCGGCAGGTCGGCCAGGACATGCTGGACCGCGTGACCCACGCGGGGTGACGCGGCGGCTGCCCTTGCGACAGCCGTGTGCGGGCGTCAGGCCGCCGCCGCGAAGCACGCGTCCAGCTGGTCCTGCCAGGCACGCCGCACGCTGGCGTCCACAAAGGCGGCCTCGAAGCTGTTGCGCGCCAGCTGGTAGGCCTGCTGCGCCGCCAGTCCCGTGGCGGCAAAGGTTTGCGTGAAGTTCTCGTTGAGGTAGCCGCCAAAGTAGGCGGGGTCGTCGGAGTTGACGGTGGCCACCAGGCCGGCGTCCAGCAGCGCACCGAGGTTGTGGTCGGCCAGCGAGGGGAACACGCACAGCTTGAGGTTGGACAGCGGGCACACCGTGAGCGGGATGCGGTCCTGCGCCAGCCGCTTCATGAGGGCCGGGTCCTTGGTGGACTGCACGCCATGGTCGATGCGCTCGACTTTCAGCAGGTCCAGCGCGGTCCACACATAGGCGGGCGGGCCTTCCTCGCCGGCATGGGCCACCAGGTGAAGGCCCAGCTCGCGGCAGCGCGCGAACACCCGTGCAAACTTTTCGGGCGGGTGCCCGACCTCGCTGGAGTCCAGCCCCACGCCGATGAACCGGTCGCGGTAAGGCAGCGCCTGCTCCAGCGTTTCAAACGCGTCTTCCTCGCTCAGGTGGCGCAGAAAGCACAGGATCAGCGACGCACTCACGCCCAGCTGCGCGCGCGCGTCCACACAGGCCCGGTGCAGGCCGTTGACCACGGTGGCCATGCTGACCCCGCGCGCCGTGTGGGTCTGGGGGTCAAAGAACATTTCGGTGTGCAGCACATGGTCGGCCTGCGCACGCCGCAGGTAAGCCCAGGCCATGTCGTAAAAATCCTGTTCCTTGAGCAGCACGCTGGCGCCCGCGTAATAGGTGTCCAGGAAGCTTTGCAGGTTGGTGAAGGCATAGGCCTGGCGAAGCGCGTCCACGCTCGCATACGGCAGGGCCACGCCATTGCGCTGTGCCAGCGCAAAGATCAGCTCGGGCTCCAGCGAGCCCTCGATGTGCATGTGCAGCTCGGCCTTGGGCATCTGGCGCAGCAGGGCCGGCAGGCGGTCGGCGGCAATGGGGGGAACGGCAATCATCAACAGACTCCAAAGGTAATGCCCAGGTTCTTGAGGTGGCGGCGGTAGGCCGACGAGGCCTTGTCCGCCGCTGGCGCACAGGCCACTTCATTCGCCAGCGCCGCAGGGTGCCCATGGCGCTGTTCAATCATGAGGTTTTCGCGGGTTCTCTTTCAAGGTGATTGTCTGGCAAGATTGTCCACGAACGGGAGGCTGGATGGACTTGCCGTGGAGGACAAGAAGCGGAACGGCTGATTCCGCAGCAAGCTGCTGAGGATATTTTCGAGACGCCAAAGATTTGATTGTTCTGATCGAAGAAGATCTCAGCAGAATTGCCAGTCTGCATGGGGATGCAATCAGACTTCTGAATAGAGTGCCATGACCAACCGCTACCAGACCACAGGGGCCGAAGGCGAGTTCGAGCCGGGCTCGAATGAACGGGTGCTACGCAATCTGGCCGGCATCACCTCGCCCGATGACATGGACACGCTGGAACTGCAACTGTTGGGGGATTTGTACGAGGAGGTGCTGCTGAACGACTTCCCGAACCGGGCCCTGAGCGTGACAGACCTCAGGCGTTGGCACCGCCTGTGGCTTGGCAATGTGTACCCGTGGGCGGGAAAAGAGCGCTCAGTGAACCTGGGTAAGGACGGGTTTCAGTTCGCCACTGCCGGGCTGCTGCCTGGCTTGCTGGACGAATTCGAACGCAGGTACCTGAAGCCCTGGACACCCTGTGGGCGCCTGGCGCCCGAAGAATTGGTGAATTCAATCGCCGTCACCCACGTGGAATTGATCGTGATTCACCCCTTCCGGGAGGGCAACGGGCGCTTGTCGCGTCTGCTGGCCGACGTGATGGCCGTTCAGGCCGGGCACGAGCCGCTGGATTACAGCGGATGGGAGCAGCACAAGTCCGTGTACATCGCAGCCATTCATGCCGGGTTTTCGGGTGACTATGGCCCCATGTGCACGTTGGTGGCCAGCGCCATGGAGGCCGGCGACCCAGCCTCAACGGGCTAGCTTGATATGCGGGAAACGCAGCGAGTTCTGCTTCAGTTGCTGCTCCAGCTGTGCCACGCTGCGCCCCGTTTCCACGGCGGTGGAACTGGCCACGGCGCGCACGATGGCTTTGCGGCTGGGGCGCGTGGGCAGGGGCTGTGCGATTTGGGGCATGGTGGAGATTTTATCGGAGTCGCAGGGCAACTTGAAGGGGCTTGCGCATGATCCAGCCCCGCGGCTCGAACGGGCCACCCAGAACCGCATGATGCCCTGTCGCTTACTGCGGCTGGCGTTCAGGACTCCGCAAAAAAAGGCCGCCCACGGGCGGCCCCTTGATGCATCTCCTGGCTTACTTCTTGTCGCCAGGCACCTTGCCTTCCACGCCCTTGACGTAGAAGTTGATGCCGCCCAGGAACTTGTCGTCGGCCACGGCGTCTTTCGCCACCACCACCTTGCCGGTGTTGTCGGTGATCGGGCCCTTCCAGATCGAGAAGCTGCCGTCCTTCAGGCCGGCCTTGACCTCGTCGATCTTCTTCTTGGTTTCGTCGGGCACGTCGGCGGCGATGGACACCATGTCGATCGCGCCTTCCTTGACGCCCCACCAGCTCTGGCCGGTGGTCCACTTGCCGTCCAGCGCGTCACGCACGGCCTTGATGTAGTACGGGCCCCAGTTGATCACGGCCGAGCCCAGGTGGGCCTTGGGGCCGTAGGCGGTCATGTCGCTGTCCCAGCCGAAGGCGCGCTTGTTCATCTTCTCGGCGGTCTGCAGCACGGCCGACGAGTCGGTGTTCTGCATCAGCACGTCGGCGCCGCCGTTGATCAGCGCGGTGGCGGCTTCGGTTTCCTTGGGCGGGTTGAACCATTCATTGACCCACACCACCTTGGTCTTGACCTTGGGGTTGACCGACTGCGCGCCCAGCGTGAAGCTGTTGATGTTGCGCACCACTTCAGGAATTGGAATGGAGGCCACCACGCCCAGCGTGTTGGACTTGGTCATCTTGCCGGCGATCACGCCGGCCATGTAGGCGCCTTCGTAGGTGCGGCTGTCGTAGGTGCGCATGTTCTCGGCGGTCTTGTAGCCGGTCGCATGCTCGAACTTGACGTCCTTGTTGTCGGCGGCGACCTTGAGCATGGGCTCCATGTAGCCAAAGGTGATGCCGAAGATCAGCTTGTTGCCCTGGGCCGCCATGTCGCGGATCACGCGCTCGGCGTCGGCCGACTCGGGCACCTTCTCGACGAAGCTGGTGGCCACCTTGTCGCCAAATTCCTTTTCAACGGCCTTGCGGCCGTTGTCATGGGCAAAGGTCCAGCCGCCGTCACCCACCGGGCCCACATAGGCAAAGGCCACCTTCAGCGGCTCGGGCTTGGGCGCAGGTGCAGGCGCGGCCGCCGCCGGGGCCGGCGCGGGCGCGGGCTCTTCCTTCTTGCCGCAACCCACCAGGGCTGCCGCCGCCACCGCGGACAAGGCCGCCACTTGGAGCAGGGAACGTTTCGTCAGATCAGTCATGTCAGGTCCTTCTTTGAGGGGGTTGCGACAGTTGGTGAAAAAAAGATTATGAACCGGGGTAGAACGGCTTTCCAAGCGACGCGGGCATATTGATGCGAATCCACGCGGGATTGCGCGAGATCAACGCCAGCACCACGATGGTGGCGATGTAAGGCAACATGGTTAAAAACTGGCTCGGCACCTGCACGCCCACGCCCTGCAGGTGGAACTGCAGCATGGTCACGCCGCCAAACAGGTAGGCCCCGAGCAACACCCGTGCCGGGCGCCACGTGGCAAAGGTGGTCAGCGCCAGCGCGATCCAGCCCTTGCCAGCCACCATGCCCTCGACCCACAGCGGCGTGTAGATCACCGAGATGTAGGCCCCCGCGAGCCCGCACAGCGCGCCACCGGCCACCACGGCGGCCAGCCGGATGCGCCGCACCGGGTAACCCAGCGCGTGGGCCGATTCGGGCGACTCGCCCACCGAGCGCAGGACCAGGCCGGTGCGCGAGCGGTAGAGGAACCAGATCAGCCCCGCCACCAGCGCCATGGCCGCGTACACCATGGGGTGCTGGCGGAACAGCGCCGGCCCCAGCAGCGGGATGTCGCCCAGCAGCGGGATCGAGAAATGCGGGCGCTCGGGCAGCTTCTCCTGCACGTATTTGATGCCGGCGAAGGCCGAGAAGCCCGCGCCAAACAGGCTCAGCGCCAGCCCGGTCGCGTACTGGTTGGTGTTGAGCCAGATCACCAGCAGGCCAAAGGCGGCGGCCAGCAGGGCCCCGGCCCCCATGCCGGCGGCAAAGCCCATCCAGTCGTTGCCGGTGTGCACCACGGTGGCAAACCCGGCCACCGCGGCGCACAGCATCATGCCCTCGGCGCCCAGGTTGACGATGCCGGCTTTTTCGTTGATCAGCAGGCCCAGCGCGGCAATGGCGAGCACGGTGCCCGCGTTGAGCGTGGCGGCCAGGAGCAAGGCGTAGGATTCCATTACTGTGCGCCTTTCACGGTGAGGGAGGGCATGAAACGCAGGCGGTAGACGATCAGCGTGTCGCAGGCCAGCAGCGTGAACAGCAGCAGGCCCTGGAACACGCCCGTGAGCGATTTGGGCAGCCCCAGGCGCGACTGCGCGAGTTCGCCGCCGATGTAGAACATGCTCATGAGAATGGCCGAGAACACCATGCCCACCGGGTGCAGCCGACCCACAAAGGCCACGATGATGGCGGCAAAGCCATAGCCCGCGGGCACATAGGGCGTGAGCTGGCCGATGGGCCCGGCCACCTCGAGCGCGCCGGCCAGGCCGGCCGCGCCGCCCGAGGTCAGCAGCGCGATCCACAGCGCCTTGCGCGACGAGAAGCCCGCATAGCGCGCCGCCGCCGGTGCCAGCCCGCCCACCTGCTGGGCAAAGCCGGCGCGCGTGCGGAACAGGAACACCCACAGCGCGGCCGCGCCGCCCAGCGCCAGCAGCAGGCCGATGCTCACGCGCGAGCCGGCCATGAGCCGCGGAATCTGCGTGACCGCCTCGAAGGTCTTGGACTGCGGAAAGTTGTAGCCCGCCGGGTCTTTCCACGGGCCATAGACCAGGTAGCTCAGCACCATGTCGGCCACATAGACCAGCATCAGGCTCACCAGGATTTCATTGGCGCTGAATTTGTCGCGCAGCAGCGCCGTGATGCCGGCCCAGACCATGCCGCCCAGAATGCCCGACAGCAGGATGGCAATGACGATCCAGCCGCCGGTGGTCTTGTCGGCCAGCAGCGCCACGCCGCCCGCGAACACGGCGCCGATCACGAACTGCCCCTCGGCACCAATGTTCCAGACGTTGGAGCGGAAGCACACCGACAGGCCCAGCGCGATGATGAGCAGCGGCGTGGCCTTGACCATCAGCTCGCCCAGCGCGTAAGACGACTTGACCGGCTCCCAGAAAAACACCTGCAGGCCCTTGACCGGGTCCTTGCCCAGCGCGGCAAACAGCAGCACGCCAATCACCACGGTGATGGCCAGCGCCAGCAGCGGCGAGCCCAGGCTCCACCAGCGCGACGCCTGCGGGCGCGGTTCAAGCTTGAGCATGGTTCTTCTCCTCGCCAACATGATCCGCTCGGGCTGAGCCCGCCGAAGCCCCCGGAGAGCCGCGAACGGGAACCACATTCCACAGCCCGCTCATCCATTCACCGATCTGCGTCACGGTGGCCTTGGCGCGGTCGATCGAGGGCGACAGCCGCCCCTTGGCAATCACATGCAGCCGGTCGCTGATTTCAAACAGCTCGTCCAGCTCCTCGCTCACCACCAGCACGGCGCAGCCCGCGTCGCGCAGCGCCAGGATCTCGCCGCGGATCTGCGCGGCCGCGCCCACGTCCACGCCCCAGGTGGGCTGGGACACGATCAGCAGCCTGGGGTTGGCGTCGATCTCGCGGCCCACGATGAACTTCTGCAGGTTGCCGCCCGACAGCGACCTGGCCGCGGCGTTGGGGCCCCCGGCCTTGACGTTGAACCGCCGGATGATGTCGGCGGCCTGCGCTTCGAGCGCCTTGACGTTGATCCAGCCGCTTCGGCCAATGGCATTGGTGCGGGTCAGCATGAGGTTGTGCGCCAGGCCCAGCGTGGGCACGGCCCCGCGGCCCAGCCGCTCCTCGGGCACAAAGTGCACGCCCAGCGCGCGGCGCGGGCCCGGCCCCAGGCGCGCGGCGTCCTGGCCAAACACCTGGATCATGGCCGGCTCGGCCCGTGTGTCCTCGCCCGACAGGGCATAGAGCAGTTCCTGCTGGCCGTTGCCCGAGACACCGGCAATGCCCACCACCTCGCCCGCGCGCACCTCGAGCGAGATGCCGTCCAGGTCCACGCCAAACTGGTCTTCGCGCGCGAGCGTCAGGCCCTGGACCTGCAGCACGGTCTCGCCGGCCTGTCGGGCATGGTGCTCCAGCGCCGGCGGTTCGGCCCCGATCATCAGGCGCGACAGCGAGGCATTGCTCTCCACCTGCGGGTTGCACACGCCGGTGACCTTGCCGCCGCGCAGCACGGTGCAGGCGTTGCACAGCTCGCGGATCTCGTGCAGCTTGTGGCTGATGTACAGGATGCTGCAGCCCTCGGCGGCCAGCTTCTTGAGCACCACGAACAGCTTTTCCACGGCCTGCGGCGTGAGCACCGAGGTGGGTTCGTCCAGGATCAGCAGCTGCGGATTGGTCAGCAGCGAACGGATGATCTCCACGCGCTGCATCTCGCCCACGCTCAGCGTGTGAACGGGGCGGGCCGGGTCGATGTCCAGGCCGTACTCGGCAGCCTTGGTGGTGATGCTGTGCGTGACTTCATTGAGTGACAGGCTCTTGTTCAAACCCAGCCAGACGTTCTCGGCCACGGTCAGCGTGTCGAACAGGCTGAAATGCTGGAACACCATGCTGATGCCCAGGGCGCGCGCCTCCTGCGGGTTGCGGATGTGCACCGGCTGGCCGTTGAACATCACGCTGCCCTCGTCGGGCTTGACGCTGCCGTAGATGATTTTCATCAGCGTCGACTTGCCGGCGCCGTTTTCGCCCAGCACCGCATGCGTCTGCCCGGGCAGGACCGTCAGCGATACATCACTGTTGGCCACGACCGCCGGGTAGCGCTTGGTGATGTGCGCGAGTTGGAGTCTTGGAATCACGGGGTTTGTCTCTCTTTGCTTATCGGTATTTTTGGGTGGGAATCAATGCAGCGGCGGCGTCGCCGGCCCGGCGGGCGGCAACCGCCTCAGGGCGGCCGCCACCGCCTTGACGCGCTCGCGCAGCCAGCGGGCCGAGTCGGACGCATGGGCGCGTTCGTGCCAGAGCTGGTAGTACATGAGTTGCGGAAAATCGATCGGGCATTCGAGCACCTTGACCGGCAACCTGTCGAGGTAACGCTCGCAGTACTGGCGGCCGGTGGTCAGCACCAGCAAGCTCGATGCCACCATGCCCGGGATCAGCCCGAAATGCGGGCAGCGCGCGGTGATGTTGCGGGACAGGCCCAGCTCCGCCAGGTGCTCGTCGATCACGCCGCGCGCGCCGGGGTGGGTGGGCGTGGGTGCGATGTGCTCGGCCGCCAGCCAGCTTTCGGCCGTCCAGCCGCGGCGCACGGCCGGGTGTTCGCTGGACACCAGGCAGACCACCTCGTCGGCAAACAGCTTGCCCAGGTGCAGGTCCTCGGGCGGCTTGAGCCAGTTGCCGATCACCACGTCCACGTCGCCCTGCGCCAGGTGGGCGTGGTAGTCGGAGTCGGCCGACAGCGGGTGGATCTCGATGTGGCACAGCGGCGCCTGGGCCTTGATCTGCGACACCAGCTGCGGCAGGAACAGCGGGTCGAGGTAGTCGCTCGCGGCCACGCGGAAGGTGCCGGTGGAGGTTTGGGGGTCAAAGCCACGCACGTCGGTGAACAGCACTTCGGCGGCACGCAGGATGCTTGCACTGGGCTCGATCATGCGCAGCCCCGCATCGGTAGGCACCATGCCGGCGCCTGAACGCACCAAAAGCGGGTCTCCCGCCAGGTCGCGCAGGCGCTTGAGCGCGGCGGAAACGGCGGGTTGGTGCATGCCCAGACGGATGGCGGCGCGTGAGACGCTGCGTTCGGTTAACACGGTGTGCAAGACCCTTATCAAGTGGAGGTCTATCTTGTCGAAAAGCGCTTGGTCTCTCATACCGGGGCCTGCATTCCTGTCATATGGCAATGCTTATGTCGCGACCGGGGGCTGCGTTCTACCCTCACGAGCAAAGACAAATCAACCATACTGAGCTTCATGGACACCAAGACGATTCGATTCATCCGGCGCGGCGAGCAAGTGTGCCTGACCAATGTACCACCCGAGCGCACGCTGCTGGAAGTGCTGCGCGAGGACCTGCACTGCACCGGCACCAAGGAAGGCTGCGGCGAGGGCGACTGCGGCGCCTGCACCGTGGTCATTGGAGAAATGAGGCCCGCGCCACCGGGCCAGGCCGGTGGCGGGCGCATCGGCTACAAGGCCATCAACAGCTGCATCCGGCTGGCGCATTCGATCGACGGCATGGCACTGTGGACCGTGGAAGACATTGCCGCGGCCGACGGCACCCTGCACCCCGCGCAGCAAGCCATGGTGCAGTGCCACGGCAGCCAGTGCGGCTTTTGCACGCCGGGGTTTGTGATGAGCCTGTTTGGCACCTACCAGAACCATGTGGCGCGGGGCGAGCCCGTGACGCGTGCGCTGGCGCAGGAAGAACTCTCGGGCAACCTGTGCCGCTGCACCGGCTACCGGCCCATTCTGGACGCCGCGCAGCAGATGGCCAGCCTGCCGCCCGTGCCCGTGGACGAAGCCGCTTTGCTACAAAAACTGGAGCAGATCAAGGCCGCCCATCCTGGACTCCAGCCCGATTCGGCTTACAAACTGCCGCAAAACCTGGCCCAGCTGCTGGCGGCGCGCGCCGCCCACCCCCAAGCCCAGCTGGTGGCCGGCTGCACCGACGTGGGCCTGTGGGTCACCAAGCAGCACCGGCAGTTCGCCCAGGTGCTGGACGTGACCCAGGTGAAGGAGCTGCGCCGCGTGGAGCGCTACCCCCACCACATCGCCATCGGCGCGGCGGTGACGCTGAGTGAGGCCTTTGCCGCGCTGGTGGCCGACCGGCCGCAGCTCAAGACCTTTGCCAACCGCTTTGCCGGGCTGCCGGTGCGCAACTCCGGTACGCTGGGCGGCAACGTGGCCAACGGCTCGCCGATTGGCGACAGCATGCCGCTGCTGATTGCGCTGGGCGCCAACGTGGTGCTGATGAGCGTGCGCGGCCACCGCGAACTGCCACTGGAAAAGCTCTACACCGGCTACCGCCAGAACGTGATGGCTCCGGACGAGGTGCTGGCCTGGATCAAGGTGCCAAAGCCCGCGCCGGGCGAGAAGCTCAAGGCCTACAAGATTTCCAAGCGCTATGACGACGACATCTCGGCCGTGTGCCTGGTGGTCAACCTGAGCCTGGCCGGCGACACCGTGCAAACGGTGTCCATCGGCGCCGGCGGCGTGGCCGCCACGCCGGTGCGCGCGGTGCAGGCCGAAGCCGCGCTGCGCGGCCAGCCCTGGACGCTGGCCACCGTGCAGGCCGCCACCGCCGCGCTGCGCGCCGAGTTCCGGCCCATCAGCGACATGCGCGCCAGTGCCGGCTACCGCAGCGAGGTGCTGGGCAACCTGATGCAGCGCTTCTGGCTTGAAAGCCAGGGCCTGCGGCAGATCAACCTGGAGTCGTTCCAGCTCGAGGGAGAGGCCGCATGAACGCGCGCGACAGCAAGCTCAACACCGTGGCGCCCGGCGGCAACGCCCGCGCGGGTGAACTCAACATGGCGCCGGCCACCGATTCACCGCACGCGCCCGCGGCGGCGGGCCCGGCCGCCGGCGTGTCGCGCCCGCACGAAAGCGCGCGCGCCCAGGTGGCCGGCGCCGCCACCTATGTGGACGACATCCCCGAGGTCAAGGGCACGCTGCATGCGGCGCCCGTGTTGTCCCCCGTGGCCCACGGCCGCCTGCTGGGCGTGGACACGGCCGCTGCGCTGGCCCTGCCCGGCGTGCGCGCCGTGGTGCTGGCCGGCGACATTCCGGGCGACCCGGTGCTGGCCACCCATGTGCACGACGAGCCGGTGCTGGCGCGTGACACGGTCCAGCATGTGGGCCAGGTGGTGGCCATCGTGGTGGCCGACACCGTGATGCAGGCACGCCGTGCCGCGCGCCAGGTCAAGCTCCAGATCGAGCCGCTGCCCGCCGTGATGACGCCACGCGAGGCCCATGCCGCGCAAAGCTATGTGCTGCCGCCCGTGGTGGTGCGCCGCGGCGAGCCCGAGGCCGCCATGAAGCGCTCGGCCCGCAAACTCAGCGGCCAGCTGGCCGTGGGCGGGCAGGAGCACTTTTACCTGGAAGGCCAGGTGGCCTACGCGCTGCCGCTGGAACAGGGCCAGTGGTGGATCTACAGCAGCACCCAGCACCCCGGCGAAATCCAGCACTGGGTGGCGCACGCGCTGGGCATCGAGAACAACGCCGTCACCGTGGAGTGCCGGCGCATGGGCGGCGGCTTTGGCGGCAAGGAAACCCAGGCCGGCCATCTGGCCGTGTGGGCCACGCTGGCCGCGCGCAAGACCGGCCGGCCCGTGAAGCTGCGGCTGGACCGCGACGACGACTTCATGGTCACCGGCAAGCGCCACCCGTTTGCCTACGACTGGGAGGTGGGCTTTGACGACAGCGGCCTGGTCACCGCGCTCAAGCTCACCATGCTGGCCGACTGCGGCTTCAGCGCCGACCTGAGCGGCCCGGTGGCCGACCGCGCGATCTTCCACGCCGACAACGCCTACTTCCTGAGCGATGTGGAGATCGCCTCCTACCGCTGCAAGACCAACACCCAGAGCCACACCGCGTTCCGCGGCTTTGGCGGGCCGCAGGGCGTGATCGTGATCGAGGCCATCCTGGGCGACATTGCGCGCACCCTGGGCCTGGACCCGCTGGACGTGCGCCTGCGCAACCTCTATGGCGTGGAAGACCGCAACACCACCCACTACCAGATGAAGGTGGAAGACAACATCCTGCAGCCCCTGATGAGCCGGCTGGCAAGCACGGCGGCTTACCGGCCGCGGCGCGAGGCGATTGCGGCCTGGAATGCGGGCAGCCCGGTGATCAAGCGCGGCATCGCGCTCACGCCGGTCAAGTTCGGCATCAGCTTCACGGCCACCTTCTTCAACCAGGCCGGTGCGCTGGTGCATGTGTACACCGACGGCAGCGTGCAGGTGAACCACGGCGGCACCGAGATGGGCCAGGGCCTGAACACCAAGGTGGCGCAGATCGTGGCCGACGAGCTGGGCGTGCCGTTCGAGCGCGTGCGCAGCACCGCGGCCGACACCAGCAAGGTGCCCAACGCCAGCGCCACCGCCGCCAGCAGCGGCACCGACCTGAACGGCCGCGCCGCCCAGTACGCCGCGCGCAATGTGCGCAACAACCTGGCGGCCTTTGTGAGCGGGCTGGATGGCTGCGGCGCGGGCGCCGTGAGCTTTGCCGGCGGCCAGATCACCACGCCCACCACCACACGCCACTTTGACGAGGTGGTGAAGCAGGCCTATGCCAACCGCATCCAGCTGTGGAGCGACGGCTTTTACCGCACACCCAAGATCCACTACGACAAGACCACCCTCTCGGGCCGGCCGTTCTACTACTTTGCCTACGGCGCGGCCTGCACCGAGGTGGCCATTGACACGCTCACGGGCGAAAGCCGCGTGCTCAAGGTCGACATCCTGCACGACGTGGGCACCAGCCTGAACCCGGCCATCGACATCGGCCAGATCGAGGGCGGCTTCGTCCAGGGCATGGGCTGGCTCACCACCGAGCAGTTGGTGTGGAACGACAAGGGCCACCTGGCCACCCACGCGCCCAGCACCTACAAGATCCCCGCCACCGGCGACATCCCCGAACACTTCAGGGTCGATCTCTGGCCCGAGGCCAACCGCGAGGACAACGTGGGCGGCAGCAAGGCCGTGGGCGAGCCGCCGTTCATGCTGGCCATCAGCGTGTGGGAGGCGCTGCGGGAAGCCGTGGGAGCGACCAGCCCTGAGCCCCTGCCGGTGCCGCTGCAGGCCCCAGCGACCGGTGAGAACGTGCTCAAGGCCTGCGCGCTGGTGGCGCGGCAGCCTCAGGGCTCGTTGTGAATCTCGACGCTGAACTGGATGGCGTTGAGCCCGCCAGCCCAGTTCGCAATGTTGGCACTGGGCGCCGGATTGGGCTGGACCACGCCCCGCAAATCGGCCAGCCGCGGGTCGGGGCCCACGAGTACCGGTACCGCCACATGGTTATTGGGCGGCGGCGGGGCAGTGTGGGGCGGCGCGCCCATCGCCGGGAATTTCGGCAGCTTCACGAACCCGTAGGCGAGCGTGATGTGTGAGTACGCGTAGCTGTACATGTCGTTGACCGCCGGTGCGTTCGAATAGGACACGGCTGACACATTGACGGTGTACAGCACCCCATACCAATGGGTGTAGTCCTGGTAGGCGCGATCAATCTGGTTGCACAGCAGCAGCATGCGCTTGATGTGGCCCTCGTAGACCTTGTGGGCATTGTTGGCCGCGCTGGTCAGGGGCGTCAGATTCCGGTCGCTCAGGCCGCTGCCTCCGAACTCGGCGTTGAGCAGATGCCCCGCCTTCCATTTCTTGGCGCCGAAACCGTTGAGCAGCCCCATCAATGGCTGCAGGCTGTTCTGGGTCGTGGGCGAACCACGCCGCTGGCCATCGCCCAGATCGGGGCCGAGCAGGGCCGTCATGGCGGAGCCGCCGGTGCAAACCATCTGGTTGGCGGGATTGGTGTGGGGGCAGGCGCCATAGCTGCGCGTCACGCCGTAATTGCTGGTGATGACCTCGCGGCGCACGTCGGTCTTGCGAACCCGTCCACCGACCAGGGGGTCGGGCGGGATTTTACGAACGGCCATCGGCACCTCCCGCATGGGCAGCCCGCCCCGTGTCGAACGCGGCCCGCGGCCGCGCGTGCCTTCTTTTGCATCGCATGATGTTGCCCTCCCTGCGCCTGTGCCGTCATCCCTCGGCCACCGGGTCCGGTGTGCCTTGGTAGCATGCGTTCACATGCAAGCCCTAAAGTACCTCACCGCCGGCCCGCTGTCCATCGCCTGCGCCGAATCCGGCCCGGCCAACGGCCCACCCGTGTTCCTGATGCACGGCTTTCCTTACGACATCCACGCCTATGAAGCAGTGGCGCCACGGCTGGCCGCCGCCGGCTGCCGCGTCCTCGTGCCCTATCTGCGCGGCTTCGGTCCCACGCGCTTTTTGTCCGAGGCCACCCCGCGTTCGGGCGAGCAAGCGGCCCTGGGCGCGGACCTGCTGGCCCTGATGGATGCGCTGAACATCGATCGCGCGGTGCTGGCCGGCTACGACTGGGGCGGGCGCGCGGCCTGCGTGGTGGCCGCGCTCTGGCCGCAGCGCTGCGCGGGCCTGGTCTCGCTCAACAGCTACAACATCCAGGACATCGCGCGCGCGATGGAGCCCGACACGCCCGCCAACGAGCACAGCCTCTGGTACCAGTACTACTTTCACTCCGAGCGGGGCCGCGCGGGCCTGGTGCGGGACCGGCGCAGCCTGGTCAAGCTGCTGTGGCGCCTGTGGTCACCGACCTGGGCCTTTGACGACGCGACCTTTGAACGCTCGGCACCCGCCTTTGACAACCCTGATTTTGTCGACGTGGTGATCCAGTCCTACCGCCACCGCTTTGGCCTGGTGCCAGGCGACCCGGCGCTGGCCGGCATCGAGGCGCGGCTCGCAGCGCAGCCCGTGATCAGCGTGCCCAGCATCACCTTTGACGGGGCCGATGACGGTGTGCGGCCGCCAGCCGATGCGAGCGCGCACGCCCACCGGTTCAGCGGGCCGCGCAGCCACCGCATCGTGCCGGGCGCGGGCCACAACCTGCCGCAGGAAGCGCCCCAGGTGTTTGCCGAGGCCGTGCTCGAACTCGTCAAATTTCCATAGAAAAAGCCGCCAGTCCACGCCCCGTGGCCACTGGCAGCTATCAAAATCAGAGCAGGCTGGGGCTATTTGCAGCTGAAGCTGCTGGCCGACTCCAGGCTGCCGGTGCCGTTGTAGCGCGCCACCTGCGGGTAGGGGCACAGCGGCCGGGTGCGCGTGGCGGACCAGCTGGCCGGAACGTCGCCGTTGACGCCGCCGGCATTGCCCGCGCCGCGGGCCGATGCGGTCAGCGCGCCGGGCGCGTCACCCTTTTCAACCCAGCTGACCAGCGCCGAGAGCGCGTCGAACTGGTCGGTGGCCGGGCCGCCCGAGCAGTGGCCCATGCCGGGGATGCGGTAGAAGCGCGCAAAGTCCGACGCGTCGCCGTTGTTGGCGGCCTGCAGGCCCTGGTACCAGGCCTCGGAGTCGTTGACCGAGAAGATCGGGTCGCTCACGCCGTGGTAGACGATGATCTTGCCGCCACGGTTCTTCAGCGCGCTCATGTTGGACGGGGTGGGCGGCGTCATCAGGCTCATGCCCGATTCAACATAGGTGGCGTTGGTCGCGTTGATCTGCGCCACGAGGTCGTCGATGTTCGCGCCCAGCGTGAAGGCCGGGCCATTGAAGCCCGCGGCGGCCACCGGCGGCACCTTGAAGATCATGCCCACCGCGCCCGAGTCCAGCGCCAGCGGCGCGGTGAACTCCCAGAACGGGATGCCCGAGCCCGACACGCCCGCGTCGTACGGGAAGCTCGCATACACCAGCGCGCCGGCGCTGGTCCTGGGGCCGCTGTAGATCTTGCCGATGGCGGTTTTCTGCGCATCGCTCAGGCAGGTGCCGTCGCGCGCGCCGGTGCACGAGGGCACGTCGCGCTGCAGGTCAAACGCGCCGCGGCAGGCCGCCACGTCCTGCACCAGGCCGTCGGTGGCGCCGTCCAGCGCATCGCACTTGGCCAGCACGGCGTTGGCCACCAGGGTGCGCTCGGCGGTGGTGAAGCCGGTGGACAGGTCGGCCGGGTTGGTGGCCACGCTGGCATAGAGCTGGCCGCCGGCAATGCTGGCAATGGCCGCCTTGGGCAGGTTGTAGCCCGGGGCACCGGCCAGCACGCCGTCGTAGTCGGCGGCGTAGCGGGTGGCGGCGATCATGGCGTGACGCCCGCCGTTGGAGCAGCCGCCAAAGTAGGAGCGGTCCGGCCCCTTGGCATAGGCGGTCTTGATCAGGTTCTTGGCCATGGGCGTGAGCTTGGCCACCGCCTGGTAGCCGTAGTCGAGCCGGGCCTGGGGTTCGATGCCAAAGGTGGGGCCCAGCGCGCCGGCGTGGCCGGCATCCGAGCTCAGCACGGCAAAGCCCTGCTTGAGCGCGCCGGTCAGCGGACCGCCACCCAACTCGCCCCGGGCGGCAACCACGCTGCCATCAATGCCCCCATTGCCCTGGTGGAAGAAGCGCCCGTTCCAGACCACGGGCAACCGCATTTCAAAGCCGATGGCGTAGGCGTTGCCATCCACCGCGCTGGTGCGGCTGAACATGTTGCCGGTAACCAGGCAGTGCTCAGGGACGGGCTCGCCACCCAACGTGAGGGTGCCGGCCGCCACCAGGGTGGATGCCGTGATGGTGGTGTTGGCCAGCCCCGTGAGCTTGCCGGGCAGGTCGGCGCAGGTGAAGGCCAGGGCGGCGGGGGTGGCGGGCGCCAGCTGCGGCAGGGCGCTGGCACTGCCGCTGCTGCCGCCTCCGCAGGCGGCCAGGGCGGCGGCGGCAACGGCCGGCACGGCCCACAGCAGGTATCCGGGAACTCGGGTCATGGGTGTCTCCTTGTTGTGCAAGGACCGCAGTATTGTTCATTTAGTGAAGCTTATGGACTGAAAATTCTCCGTGTTTTCCCTTAACAAGAAGCATGTTTAGTTCAGTTACTTATCTATAAATTCCCCGGAACCGACTTGGCACAATAGCCCCCATGCCCGCCAAACGCCCTCTTCCCCGCACCGACGTGACCCCCGCAGGCAAACTCAGCGAGGCCTGCCTGCACCATGTGCTGGGTTACCAGCTGGCGCAGGCCACCATCGTCACCCACCAGGTGTTTCTGGAGCACGCGGGCGAGCCCTTTGGCCTTCGGCCCGTGGAATACACGGTGCTGACCCTGATTGACGAGAACCCCGGGGGCTCGCTGGTGCGGCTGGCGCGCGCGCTGGCCGTCACGGCGCCCAACATCACGGCCGTGGTGGACCGGCTGGAAGCCCGGGGCTGGGTGCAACGCACCCAGAGCGAGAACGACCGCCGCTCGCAGGTGCTGCACACCACGCCGCGCGGCGCCGAGCTGGCCCGCAAGGCGACGGGGCAGATCCTCGCGTCCGAAAAACAGGCCCTGTCGCACCTGAGCCTGGGCGAACAGACCATCCTGATCGAGCTGCTGCACAAGGTGGCCTGCGCGCGGCAGTCCGCTTCAGCCTGAGCGCCCCATGCCCGACGCAGGGCCGCCTGCTGCGTGGCGAAGCACCGGGCAACCCCGGGGAATGGCTCGCTACAGCGCCAGCATCCACGCGGCCATCTCGTCGGCCACCTGCCGCACCAGCGCAGGCTGGCCGGCCAGGTAGTGGTTGCCGCCCACCACATCCACATTCCGGATGCGGCCCGGCGCCGCGCGCAGCCAGGCGTCGCGGGTGCTGGGGAAGGTGCTCTGGTCCGCCGTGTGGGTGCACAGCAGCACCGGCACCTGGGTGCGCGCGAGGTTGGACGGCCCGTCGGCCCGGCTTTGCGACGACCACTGCGAGAGAAACGCCGTGAGCGAGGTGATGCGGCCCATCTGGCTGGCCGCGTAGTTCACGGCGCGCGCGCCGGCCGCGCCCTGGCCCCAGACGCTGCCCACCGCGCGGTCATTGGCGTCCAGGCCCAGGTCCAGGCAGCGCGGGTCGGCATGGGTGCGGTGGATGATGAAGGTCTGGTCGCGCGGGCTGCCCGGCGCGGTCTGCGAGCGAAGCAGCGCCAGCCGCCGCGCCACCCAGTCCTCGATGCGCCGCAGCCGGGCCTGCTGGGCCGCCTTGAAGCGTTGCAGAAAATCAGCCGTGAACGGCTGGTTGGCCGGGTCGTACATGTCCAGCGCCGGGTCCACGCCGAGCGGGTCCTGTTCGTCGGTGACCGACGGGTCGATCCAGTGACGCATCAGCGTGGAACGGCCCTCGTGCGCGGCGCACAGGGCCAGGCCGTCCACGGGCGGCAGGTCCTGCGGAGCCAGGCCGGCCGGGTCGCCATCGAGCAGGTGGGTGATGGTCAGCTGCTCGGCCTGCGCCTGGTACAGCGCCGCGAGCGAGGCCCCACCCGAGTTGCCGATCAACACCACCTTGTCATAGCCCTGGGCGCGCAGGAACTTGACGCCCGCGCCCAGGTCCTGGATCACGCGCTCCATGAGCAGCAGCGTGTCGTTGCCCGCGTAGCGCGAATTCAGCCCCATGCAGGCCACGCCGCGCGCGGCCAGCGGCTCGATGAGGTAGTGGCCCATGAAGTTGCTGGTGGGGTGCATGACGATGGCCGCCACCTTCTGCGCACCTGCCGCCGCGCGCCAGGCGCCGTAGATGCGCGGGCGCAGCAGTTGCAGGCCCGACTGGCTTTCCAGCGCGGCGCCGGGTTGAACATCGAGGACGGCGAGCTGGAGTTCGGGCAGGGAGACAGGCATTTGGTGCGATTATCGGGGGCATGACTGAAGCGATTTCCTCCCCCGCGGCGACCCCGCGCACCGTGGTCCACACCGTGACCGTCGAATTTGGCGACTGCGACCCGGCACGCATCGTGTGGTTCCCCAACTTCTTCCGCTGGATCGACGCCGCCTCGCGCCATTTCTTCGTGAGCTGCGGCGTGCCCCCCTGGCACGAGACCGAGGCCACGCTGGGCGTCATCGGCACACCGCTGGTCGACACCCACGCGCGCTTTGTGCAGACCGCGAGCTATGGCGACGTGTTGCAGATCCACGTGCACATCGCCGAGTGGCGCAGCAAGAGCTTTGTGCAGCGCTACCGCATCGAGCGCGCGCGCGCCGGCGGCCCGGCCGACCTCATCATGGAGTGCGACGAGGTCCGCATCTTCGCCGCGCGGCGCGAGGGCGAGGCCACGGCGATCCGGGCGGTGCCCATTCCGCCCACCCTGCGCGAGATGTGCCAATAGGCGTCCTGGAAAAGGCCGGCATGAGACACTTATGGGTTTCCGTCCGGCGGGGTCCCCGGGGCCGCGCCGGGAACTTTTTTTCCTTTTCACGCCCAGAAAGCCATGATGTCTAGAAAAGCAGTTGCTGCATTCCTGTTTCTCGGATTGACCGCGCTCGGCGCGCAAGCCCAGACCACGGTCAAGGAACTCCTCGACAAGGGGGGCAAGAAGCTCAACGCCGAGCAGCTCACCAAGCTGGCCTCCGGGGCCACGCTCACCGGCGTGTCCTACCAGCCCAACAACAAGTCGTTCACCTTTGCGTTCGACCTGGCACCCAATGGCCAGCTCACCGGCAACGCCTGGACGCCGGAGTGGATGTCGCCGGTCAAGGCCACCTGGACGGTCAGCAAGGGCGGGCTGTTCTGCACCCACCTGCCCAAGGCCCCGGCAGGCGACCGGGGCAACTGCGCCAACTTCTACCAGCTGGGTGACGACCTGTACGCTGCCAACATCGCAGCAGACCAGGAAGAAGCCGCGCCCGACGCCGCCCTGAACCGGCGCAAGTTCGAGCGCGTGGGGGCTGCCACACCCGCGCCCACCGCTGCACCCGCGCCCGCGCCCGCCGCCTCACAGAACAAGTAAGGCGCGAAAGTCGTTCACGTTGGTGTGGGTCGGTCCGGTCACGACCAGCCCGCCCAGCGGCTCGAAATAGCCATAGGCATCGTTGCGGTCCATGAAGGCATCGACCTTCATGCCTTGTGCCTGGGCGCGCTGCAGCGTGTCGGGCGCCACAAAGGCGCCGGCGTTGTCTTCCACGCCGTCAATGCCGTCGGTGTCGGCGGCCAGCGCCCACACCCCCGCCTGCCCTTGCAGCGCCTGGGCCAGACCCAGGCAGAACTCACCGGCCCGGCCACCGCGGCCGCGCGGTGTGCCTTCGGGCTGCTTGCGGATGGTCACCGTGGTTTCCCCCCCGCTCAGGATCACGCAGGGCTTGCGGAACGCGCCGTTGCCGCGCGCGGCGGCGCGGGCCAGCGCCGCATGCACCTTGCCCACCTCGCGGGACTCGCCCTCGATCTCGTCGCTGAGGATGTAGGCCGTCAGCCCCGCCGCACGCGCGGCTTCGGCGGCGGCCTCCAGCGACTGCTGGGGCGTGGCGATCATGTGCACCTCGTGGCCGGCAAAGGCCGCGTCGCCGGGCTTGGGCGTTTCAAGCGCCCCGCCTCGCAGCGCGGCGGCCACCGGCGCCGGCAGCTCGATGCCGTAGCGCTGGAGGATGGCCAGCGCGTCGGCGCAGGTGGTGGCGTCGGGCACGGTGGGGCCGCTGGCAATGATGGACGGGTCGTCGCCCGGCACGTCGCTGATGGTGAGCGTGACCACGCGGGCCGGCGCGCAGGCCGCGGCCAGCCGGCCGCCCTTGATGCGCGAGAGGTGCTTGCGCACGCAGTTCATCTCGCTGATGTTGGCGCCGCTGTTCAGCAGCTCCTTGTTGATGCGCTGCTTGTCGGCCAGCGTCAGGCCCTCGGCCGGCAGCGTCAGCAGGGCCGAGCCGCCACCCGAGATCAGGCACAACACAAGGTCGTTGGCGGTCAGGCCCTGGGTGAGCGCGAGGATGCGTTCGGCCGCTTCCAGCCCCGCCGCATCGGGCACGGGGTGCGAGGCCTCGACGATCTCGATGCGCTGCTTCAGGCCCTGGGGCCGCGGTGGAATGTGGTGGTAGCGCGTGACCACCAGGCCGCTGAGCGGCGCGTCGGCGGGCCACAGGGCCTCCACCGCCTGAGCCATGGAACCGCCCGCCTTGCCGGCGCCCAGCACCACGGTGCGGCCACCGCTCTCGCGGCTGGGCGGCGGTGGCAGGCAGGCGCCCGTGGTGTGCAGCGGCAGCGCGCGGCGCACCGCGGCCTGGTACAGGTGTTCAAGGAATTCGCGCGGCGACTGGGCCGGGTTGGGGGCAGGGGTGTCGGTCATCAGGTGTCTCCGCCGAGCATTGTGACGCCGTAACCTGGTGGTAACCCCGCAGCTTGGTCAAAACACCCCGAACGCGAATGAAAACGGCCTGGAGTCCAGGCGGGACGGCCACCACGCGCTATCAAAACAGGAGCTATGCGAGGTAGAGACTGGCCAGCCGCTCACGCTCCGGCGCGCCCAGCCCCAGCCCTTCGGCCAGGTAAGGGGTCAGCCCGCCGTAGTCCTGCTGCACGGCGTCGAACGCGGCTTCCAGGAACGCCGGTTGCACCTGCCACAGCAGCTGTGCCACCTCGGGCGACAGGCCATGGCCCGCCCCTGCGGGCGGCCTGAGCCGTTCGTTGGTGAGCAGGTAGTCGCGCATCACGTCGTCATGCGGCACGCCCAGCGCGAGCAGGATCAATGCCGCCGCAAAGCCGGTGCGGTCCTTGCCGGCGGTGCAGTGGAACACCAGCGGTTCGTCCGTCGCGAGCAGGTGGGCGAACAATTCGGCGAAGCGGTGCGAGCTGTCGCGCACAAAGCCGCGGTAGGTGTCCTGCATGCAGGCCACGGCGTCGGCCGCCGTGATGGATTGCCCGGCCGCCAGCAGCGCGCTCAGCGCCTGCACCACCGTGGGCTCGATGGCCAGCGAATGCACGGGCACGCCGGGCAGCGCGCAAGGCGCGGCCTGGCGCTCGGTGGCGCCGCGAAAGTCCAGCACGCGGCCAATGCCCAGCGGCTGCAGGGCGGCCACGTCGTCCGCAGCCAACGCACCCAGGTGATCGGAGCGGAACAGCCGGCCGCGCCGCAGGGGCCGGCCCCCGGCGCCCAGGTACAGGCCCAGGTCGCGGAAGTTGCTGGGGTTGCGCAGGCCGGGCACCATCAGCGCTCCCCCATGAGCTTGACCAGCGCGCCCGTGGGCGTGGCGCGGGCCAGGTAGCCAAAGCTGCCCTGCTCCTGGACCTCGCGCGCGGCGTCCAGCAGGCCCGCCATCGCAGCGCGGTACAGCGAGGTGGCCAGGCTGATGCGGCGCACGCCCGCGGCCTGCAGTTCGGCCACGCTGAACGACTTGCCCGGGATCGCCACCATGAAGTTGACGGGCTTGCCCAGCGCGCTGCAGACGGTGCGCACGGCTTCCAGGCTGGGCAGGGCCGGGGCAAACAGCACATCGGCGCCGGCCTTCTCGAACGCCTGCAGCCGCGCAATGGTGTCGTCGAGATCCGCCTGGCCGTGCAGGAAGTTTTCAGCGCGGGCCGTGAGCTGGAAAGGGAAAGGCAGGGCCCGCGCAGCCTGCACGGCGGCGGCCACGCGCTCGGTGGCTTCGCTCAGGCTGTACAGCGGCTGGTCCGGGTTGCCGGTGGCGTCTTCGATCGAGCCGCCGGCCAGGCCCGCCTCGCCCGCGAGGCGAATGGTTTCGGCCGCGGCTTCGGGCGTGTGGCCAAAGCCGTTCTCCAGATCGGCCGAGACCGGCAGGTCGGTGGCGTCCACGATGGCGCGCGCATGGGCCAGTGCCTCGGCCCGCGTGATCTGCCCGTCACGCCGGCCCAGCGCCATGGCCGCCGCGCCGCTGGACGTGGCCAGCGCCTCAAAGCCCAGCCCCGCCAGCAGCCGGGCCGAACCGGCGTCCCAGGCGTTGGGGATGATGAAGGCGTTGCCGGATTGGTGCAGGGCCTGCAGGCGCTGGGCTTTGGATTGGGGGGTGGCGGTCATGGGCGCGTTCCTTGGGGGAACGTCACTTTAGCGCGCCCGCCCTCACTGAACCTTGGCCCCGTCCTGAAACCACTGCCCGATCAGGGCCCGCTCTTCGTCAGTGATGCCCGTGGCGTTGTTCATGGGCATGACCTTGGTGACCACGGCCTGCTGGTAGACCGCCTGGGCATGCAGCTTGAGGGCCTCGGGCGAGTCCAGCCGCACGTTCTTCATCTGCACCTGCTCGCCGTGGCACATGTAGCAGCGCTGGGCCAGCACTTTTTTCACCGATTCATAGTCAGAATGGCCTGGAGTCCTTGCCGGGCGGCCACTGTCAGCTACAGAATTGGTAGCAGACGCGCTGGCGGCGCGCGGCGCCACGGGCGCGGGCTGCAGCCACACGATCACGCCCACGATCACCGCCAGGCCCACCAGCGCGTAGGGCAGCGGGTGCTTGTTGCGCCCCAGCTTCCAGCCGTGGCGCATCACAAAGAACTGGCGGATGGCCGCGCCGGCAAACATCATGAGGATCAGCACCAGCCAGTTCTGCGGATGGCTGTAGGTGAAGCTGTAGTGGTTGCTGAGCATGGCAAACAGCACCGGCAGCGTGAAGTAGGTGTTGTGCACGCTGCGCTGCTTGCCGCGCTGGCCATGGACCGGGTCCACCGGCTGGCCGGCCTTGATCGCGGCAATGACCTTCTTCTGCCCCGGAATGATCCAGAAGAACACATTGGCGCTCATGCTGGTGGCGATCATCGCGCCCATCAGCAAAAAGGCCGCGCGCCCGGCAAACCAGTGGCAGGCCAGCCAGGCCGCCACGCACACCAGCACCAGCACCAGCGCGCCCACGATGGCGTCGCCATTTTTCTTCTGGCCGAAGAACTGGCAGATGGCGTCGTACAGCATCCAGAACACCACCAGAAAGGCCACCGCCACGCTGATGGCCGCGCCGGGCGACCAGTTCATGAGCGACTTGTCGATCAGGTAGGTGCTGGCGTTCCAGAGGTAGGACACCGTGAACAGCGCAAAGCCACTGATCCAGGTGCTGTAGCTCTCCCAGAAGAACCAGTGCAGGTGCTCGGGCAGCCTGGGCGGCGACACATTGAACTTGACCGGGTGGTAGAACCCGCCGCCGTGCACGGCCCAGAGCTCGCCGCTGACGCCCTGCTTCTTCAGGTCGTCATCCACCGGCGGCGTGAGGCTGCTGTCCAGAAAGACGAAGTAGAACGACGAGCCGACCCAGGCGATGGCGGTGATGACGTGGACCCAGCGCAGCAGCAGGTTGGCCCAGTCGAGGAGGTAGCTTTCCATGTCTCAACCTTGAAACCTGCTCACCACTGCGGGCGCTCTGAGCAGAAATTGGGCCGCGAACAAGGGAACGATGATGTTGCCCGGCTCCGCTGCGACCTGTCTACCGGAGTGTATACACTTTGATGGGGTCATGCCAGCCTTGAGGTTCAGGGTTTTCCCGTGACGGGGGTCTGCAGGGCCAGCAACAACTGTGCCGCCACGCTGACCGCGATCACCTCGGGCTGCTTGCCCGTGATGCCGGGCAGGCCAATGGGGCTGGTCACCCAGGCCAGTTCAGCCTCTGAAAAGCCCCGGGCCTCGAGCCGGTGGCGGAAGGTGGCCCACTTGGTCTTGCTGCCGATCAGGCCGATGTAGGGCAGGTCACCCGCCGTGCGCTGGCGCTGCAGGCAGGCCGCCACCACGTCCAGGTCTTCGGCGTGGCTGAAGCTCATGATGAGCACGCGCGAGCCCGGGGCCAGGTCGGCCACCGCAGCCTGCACCGGGTCGGAGTGCTCGCAGCGCACGTTCAGCGGGACGTTGGCGGGGAAGATCTCGTCGCGGCTGTCCACCCAGGCCACGGCCAGCGGCAGGGTGCCCAGCAGGTGCACCAGCGCCTGGCCCACATGGCCACCGCCAAACAGCGCCACCGGTGCCAGGTCGGCGAGCAGCCGCGCCTGCAGCGCTGGCACGTCGGCCGGTGTGACCCACTCAAAGCGCAAATGCACCACACCGCCGCAGCACTGGCCCAGGCTGGGGCCCAACGGGTAGCGCCGCAGACCGGCAGCGGCGCCAGGTTGCATCTGCCGCGCTTCATCGATGGCCTGGAATTCCAGATGGCCGCCGCCAATGGTGTTGATCACCTCGCCGGCCGTGACGGCCATCCACGCCCCCACCTCGCGCGGGCCCGACCCCTGCACGGCCTGCACCGTGACCAGCACCACGGGCCCGGCCTGCAGGGCCTGCAACAGCTGGTGGAGGTGACGATGGCTCACGGCAGCGGGGCTCAGGAGCCGCGGTAGGTGCTGTAGGTCCAGGGCGTGCAGACCAGGGGCACGTGGTAGTGCTGGTCGGCATGGGCCACGCCAAAGTCAATGCTCACGCGGTCCAGAAACGGCGGCTCGGGCAACGCCACGCCGCGCCCGCGGAAATACGCGGCCACCTCGAACACCAGGCGGTAGGTGCCGGTCTTGAGGCTGGCGTTGTCGTACAGCGGGCCATCGGGGTTGCGGCCATCGGCATTCAGCACGAACTGCTTGACCAGCGTGGCGCGGTCGCCCTCGGTGGTGTACAGCGCGACCGCCATGCCGGCGGCCGGGCAGCCGTGGGCGGTGTCCAGGACATGTGTGCTCAATCCCATCTTGGTTCCTTGGTCTGCAATTGGTTTGTGGGTGACTTGCAGCTCGGGTTATTCCGCGCGGCAAAGGCGTGTGCGCCCGGGCTGGGATGCTTCACTGGCGCGGTCACCGCGTTGCGGTGACTGCCCTGCGTTGCTCGGGCTGGCGGCCCGTCGTGGAACTCGCTACGCGCGCCTTGCGCGCTGCGCTCAAACAACCACGACGAGTCAGATGACGAAGCGCGCTGCGCGCGCGGCCGCCCGCCCTGCGCTACTCGGCGCGCCAGAGGCGCACCCCAGCCCGGGCGCACACGCCTTTGCTGAGAAAGGGTTGGCACGCCCACAGGTGGCACGCCACTTCCCCGCTTCGCGGCAGGGGCTGGGCGGCGGAGGCGATCTCTGGGGCGGCGAGAAGCGCAGGCGCAGGGTCGGCGGGCGCAGCCCGCTTCGTCATCTGACTCACCGCAGCTGTTTGAGCGGAGTGCGCAAAGCGCACGCAGCGAGTTCTGCGGTGCGACCCTGGGCCGAGCATCGCAGCGAAGTGGGCGCACAGCGCCCACCGCCCCAGTGTGAGCCGCCGCCACCCAGCCCCTGCCGCGAAGCGCGAGCGCAAACGCAAAGCACTCCCGGCAAGAACCCGAGCCAGAAAAAGGAGGACAAGAGAGAACAGCCATATCAGTCGACAGAAGTGTATACACTTTTTGGATTTCAGGCTATCATGCCGCGCATGGAATCCTCCACCACGAGTTTCATTGTCGAGTCACTGACCCGCGCCATCGTTGACCACCGCCTGCAGCCGGGCACCAAGCTGGCCGAGCAGAAGCTGGCCGACCACTTTGGCGTCTCGCGCACGCTGGTGCGCCAGGCCCTGTTCCAGCTCGCGCAGAACCGGCTGATCCGGCTCGAGCCGGCGCGCGGCGCCTTTGTGGCCGCGCCCTCGGCCGCCGAGGCGCGCCAGGTGTTTGCGGTGCGCCGCATGCTGGAGGCGGAAATGACGCGCGCCTTTGTGCGCGAGGTCACGCCCGCCAAGATCCGCGCGCTCAAGGAGCATGTGGCCCAGGAAAAGGCCGCGGTGGAAAAGGACGACGTGCCCGGGCGCACCGAGCTGCTGGGCGACTTCCACGTGCGCATGGCCGAGCTCATGGGCAACGAGGTCTTGGCCCAGATGCTGGGCGAGCTGATCTCGCGCTGCGCGCTGATCACGCTGATGTACCAGACCGCCAGCGCCGCCGAGCACTCCAACGACGAGCACGCCGAGATCGTCAAGGCCCTGGCCGCGCGCGACGAGGAGCGCGCCGTGCGCCTGATGGACGAACACCTTCAGCATGTGGAAGCCGCGCTCACATTCGACCGCCAGGTCCCCACCAACGACATCTCGATGGCGCTCGCCTGACATGAAAGCCCACCCCCGAAGCGCCTGCGACGCCTCCCCCTCAAGGGGGCGTCACCAGCGGCCCGGCAAAGCCGGTTTCGCGGTGGCCCCCACAGGAAAACGCCATGCCCTCTTCTCCTGACGCTGTGTACGACTCGACCCTGCCCTACCCCCGTGACCTCGTGGGCTATGGCCGCAACCCGCCCCAGGCGCAGTGGCCCGGCCAGGCCCGCATTGCCGTGCAGTTCGTGCTCAACTACGAAGAAGGCGGCGAGAACGCCGTGCTGCATGGCGACGCCGGCTCGGAACAGTTCCTGTCGGAGATGTTCAACCCCGCGAGCTACCCCGACCGCCACCTGAGCATGGAGGGCATCTACGAATACGGCTCGCGTGCCGGCGTCTGGCGCATCCTGCGCGAGTTTGAAAAGCGCGGCCTGCCGCTCACGGTGTTTGGCGTGGGCATGGCGCTGCAGCGCCACCCCGAGCTCACCCGTGCCTTCGTTGAGCTCGGCCACGAAATCGCCTGCCACGGCTGGCGCTGGGTCCATTACCAGACCACCGACGAAGCCACCGAGCGCGAGCACATGCGCCTGGGCATGCAGGCCATCGAACAGCTCACCGGCCAGCGGGCGCTGGGCTGGTACACCGGCCGCGACAGCCCGCGCACCCGCCGGCTGGTCGCGGACTACGGCGGCTTTGAGTACGACAGCGACTACTACGGTGACGACCTGCCCTTCTGGATGAAGGTGAAAAAGACCGACGGCGCCGTGGTGCCGCACCTGGTCGTGCCCTACACGCTGGACACCAACGACATGCGCTTCTCGCTGCCCCAGGGGTTCGCGCAGGCCGAAGACTTTTTCATCTACCTGCGCGACAGCTTTGACGTGCTCTACGCCGAAGGCACCGACACACCCAGGATGCTGAGCATCGGCATGCACTGCCGCCTGCTCGGCCGGCCGGGCCGCATGGCGGCGCTGCAGCGCTTTCTGGACCACATCGCAAAGCACGACCGCGTCTGGGTGTGCCGCCGCATCGACATTGCGCGCCACTGGAAGCAGGTCCACCCCTTTCAGGAAACGGCATGACCCTCACGCTCACAACCTTCAACACGGCCACGGCCGATGACGCCCTGCAGGCGCTGGACGGCCTGTATGAACACTCGCCCTGGATTGCGGAAGCCGCGCTCGCCCACCGCCCCTTCCGGTCGCTGGCGCAGCTCAAGCATGTCATGGCGCGCATCGTGGCCGATGCCGGCCCCGAGCGCCAACTGGCGCTGATCCGCGTCCACCCCGAGCTGGCCGGCAAGGCCATGGTGGCCAGGACCCTGACCGCCGAGTCCACCCATGAACAGGGCAAGGCCGGCCTGACCGACTGCACGCCCGACGAGTTTGCGCGCATCCAGCAGCTCAATGCCGACTACAACGCCAAGTTCGGCTTCCCGTTCATCCTGGCCGTGCGCGGGCCCCGGGGCACGGGCCTGTCGCGCCAGGCCATCATTGACACCTTTGCGCGGCGCCTGGCCAACCACCCGGACTTCGAGCAGGCCGAGGCGCTGCGCAACATCCACCGCATTGCCGAGATCCGGCTCAACGACAAGTTTGGCGTGACACCGGCGCTGGGCCAGCAGGTCTGGGACTGGCAGGAGCAACTGGCGCGGCACAGCGACCCGGGCTTTGCCGAAAAGGGCCAGCTCACCGTGACCTACCTGACCGACGCGCACCGCGCCTGCGCGGCGCAGATCGCAGCCAACATGCGCGACTGCGGCTTTGACGAGGTGGGCATCGATGCCGTGGGCAATGTGGTGGGCCGCTACAAGGCCGCGCGGGCGGGCGCCAGGACCCTCATGACCGGCAGCCACTACGACACCGTGCGCAACGGCGGCAAATACGACGGGCGGCTGGGCATCTTCACGCCCATGGCCTGCGTCAAGGCGCTGGCGCAGCAGGGCCGGCGCCTGCCGTTTGACTTTGAGGTGATCGGCTTTGCCGAGGAAGAAGGCCAGCGCTACAAGGCCACCTTTCTGGGCTCGGGCGCGCTCATCGGCCAGTTCAACCCGGCCTGGCTGGACCAGAAGGATGCTGACGGCATCACCATGCGCGCGGCCATGCAGCACGCGGGCCTGCCCGCCACCCTGGATGCCATTGCCGCCGTCCAGCGCAAGCCGGCCGACTACATCGGCTTTGTGGAGGTGCACATCGAGCAGGGGCCGGTGCTCAACGAAATGGACCTGCCGCTGGGCATCGTGACCTCGATCAACGGCGGAGTGCGCTACCTGTGCGAGGTGGTGGGCATGGCCAGCCACGCCGGCACCACGCCCATGGACCGGCGGCGTGACGCGGCCGCGGCCGTGGCCGAGCTGTCGCTCTTCATTGAAAAGCGCGCCGCCGCCGACGGCGACTCGGTGGGCACCATCGGCATCTGGAACGTGCCGGGCGGCTCCACCAATGTGGTGCCCGGCCGCTGTCAGTTCACGCTGGACCTGCGCGCCCCCACCGACGCGCAGCGCGACGCCCTCACGGCCGACGTGCTGGCCGAGCTGGCGGCCCTCTGCGAACGGCGCGGCGTGAGCCACAGTGTGGAAGAAACCATGCGCGCCGCCGCGGCGCCCAGCGCGCCCGCATGGCAAAAGCGCTGGGAGCGCGCGGTCGAGGCCGTGGGCGTGCCGCTGTTCCGCATGCCCAGCGGCGCGGGCCACGACGCCATGAAGCTGCACGAGGTGATGCCCCAGGCCATGCTCTTTGTGCGCGGCCAGAACGCCGGCATCAGCCACAACCCGCTGGAGAGCACCACCTGCGACGACATGCAGCTCGCGGTGGAATCCTTCCAGCATTTGCTTGACCACCTGGCCACGGAACCGAACTGACCCCTCCATGAACCACGACGAACAACTCGACGCCTGGGTCGACGCCCACTTTGACGAAGAGGTGCGCTTCCTGCAGGAACTGGTGCGCGTGCCCACCGACACGCCGCCGGGCAACAACGCGCCCCATGCCGAACGCACGGCCGAACTGCTCATGCCCTTTGGCTTTGAAGCCGAGAAGCACCCGGTTCCCGAAGCCGACGTCAAGGCCTATGGCCTCGCGTCCATCACCAACCTGATCGTGCGCCGCCGCTATGGCGACGGCCCGACCATCGCGCTCAATGCCCATGGCGATGTGGTGCCGCCCGGCGAGGGCTGGACCCACGACCCCTACGGCGCCGAGATCGTGGACGGCAAGATGTATGGCCGCGCCACCGCGGTGAGCAAGTGCGACTTTGCAACCTTCACCTTCGCGGTGCGCGCGCTGGAGTCGCTGCGGCTGCCCCTGAAGGGCGGCGTGGAACTGCACTTCACCTACGACGAGGAGTTCGGCGGCGAGATGGGTCCGGGCTGGCTGCTCAGGAACGGGCTGACCCGGCCCGACCTGATGATTGCCGCGGGCTTCAGCTACGAGGTGGTCACCGCCCACAACGGCTGCCTGCAGATGGAAGTCACCGTGCACGGCAAGATGGCCCATGCGGCCGTGCCCGACACCGGCGTGGACGCGCTGCAGGGCGCGGTGCAGATCCTCAACGCGCTGTATGCGCAGAACGCGCTGTACAGGAAGGTGAGCTCGAAGGTCGAGGGCATCAACCACCCGTACCTCAACGTGGGCCGCATCGAGGGCGGCACCAACACCAACGTGGTGCCGGGCACGGTCAGCTTCAAGCTCGACCGCCGCATGATCCCTGAAGAGAACCCGGCCGAGGCGGAGGCCACCATTCGCCAGGTCATTGCCGAGGCCACCACGCGCTGCCCCGGCATCAGCGTGGACATCCGGCGCCTGCTGCTGGCCAACGCCATGAAGCCGCTGCCCGGCAACCAGCCGCTGGTGGCGGCCATCCAGAAGCATGGCCAGCAGGTGTTTGGCGAACCCATTCCCGCGATGGGCACCCCGCTGTACACCGATGTGCGGCTGTACGCCGAGGCCGGCATTCCGGGTGTGATCTACGGTGCCGGCCCCCGCACGGTGCTGGAAAGCCACGCCAAGCGCGCCGACGAGCGGCTGGACCTGCAGGACCTGCGCCGTGCCACCAAGGTCATTGCACGGACGCTGGCACAGCTGCTGACGTGATGCGCCACCAGTCGGGCAGCAGCGCGCGGTAACGCCGCTCCAGGTAGCGCTCGTCCAGCAGCAGCACAGTGCCGGTGTCGGTCTCGGTGCGGATCACGCGGCCCGCCGCCTGCACCACCTTCTGCATGCCGGGGAACACATAGGTGTATTCATGGCCGCGGCCAAAGCGGGCCTGCATGCGCTCGCTGATGGTGCGGTTGACCTCGTCAAACTGGGGCAACCCCAGCGTGGCAATGAAGGCGCCCACCAGGCGCCGGCCCGGCAGATCAACGCCCTCGCCAAACACCCCACCCAGCACGGCAAAGCCAATGCCCTGGCCCTGGGCTTCAAAGCGCTCCAGCCAGCGCGCTCGGCTGGCCTCGTCCATCTGCCGCGCCTGCGACCACACGGGCAGTTCGGGCCAGCGCGCCTGCAGTGCGCGCTGCGCCATCTCCATGTAGTCAAAGCTGCTGAAGAACGCGATGTAGTTGCCGGGTTCACGCTTGTAGTGCACGCCCACGGCCTGCACCAGCGCGTCCAGCGAACCGGCCCGGTCGTCACGCCGTGTCGACACCGGGACCACGCGCACGCTCAGTTGCTCGGGCCGGAACGGCGACGGAATGTCCAGCCGCTGCGTGCTGTCCGGCAGGCCCAGCAGGTCCATGTAGTAGTCGCTCGGGTTGAGCGTGGCCGAGAACAGGATCATGGCGTCGGCCGCCTTGAGGCGCTGCGCCAGAAAGGGCGCCGGCACGATGTTGCGCAGGGTCAGCGTGCCGGGGCAGTCCGCACCATCATCCAGGCCTTGCGCGCCTGGCAGTTGCAGTTGCGCCAGGGCCGCCGGCACGGCCTGGCCGGCTGGCGGCTGCAGGCTGCTCAGCTCGCACAGTGAATGCTCGCCCGCGTCCGCCGCCAGCGCCGCAAAGGACAGCGTGCGGAAGTAAAACGGCAGCAACGCGCCATGCGTTTCGGTCGGGTGGTCATTGAGGTACTCACCGATGGTGCTGTTGAGTTTCTGCAGCGCCCGCGTCCAGTGGTCGGGCAGTTCGTCCAGCACCTGCCATGTTTTGCCCGGCTCGGCGCGCTGCCGGGCATCGAGCAAAAGCTGCCACTGGTTGATCCACTCGTCCAGCCGGGCACGGATCAGCGCCGGCACCTGCGGGCGCACCGCCACCGCCTCGGCCTGGCTGAGTTCCGCGCTGTACATGGCGCAGGCGCGGCTGTAGAGGTTGTGCGCTTCGTCCACCAGCACACTGACGCGCCAGCCCGACTCCACCGTCAGCGCATAGAGCATGGCCGAGCGGTCAAAGTAGTAGTTGTAGTCGCCCACCACCACATCGCTCCAGCGCACCATGTCGTGGCCCAGGTAATAAGGGCAGACCTGATGGTCCAGTGCCACGCGCCGCAGCGCCGACTGGTCCAGCCAGCGGGCCTGCGCGGCGGCCTCGCGCGCGGCGGGCAGGCGATCGTAAAAACCCCGGGCCAGCGGGCAGGACTGGCCGTGGCAGGCCTTGTCCTTGTGCTCGCAGGCCTTGTCCCTGGCCACCAGCTCCAGCACGCGCAGGGGGAAGCGGCTGCCCGTGGCCATCACGCGGCCCAGGGATTCGAGCGCGACCTGCCGGCCCGGGGTCTTGGCCGTGAGGAAGAACAGCTTGTCGGTGCCACGCACCGGCATGGCCCGCAGGGCCGGGAACAGCGTGCCCAGCGTCTTGCCAATGCCCGTGGGCGCCTGCACCAGCAAGGGCCGGGACTGAACGCAGGCGCGGTAGACACCGGCCGCCATATCGCGCTGGCCGGGCCGGAAGGGCTTTTGCGGGAATTCCAGCGCCTGCAACGCGGCGTCGCGCCCGGCGCGGTGCTGCAGGTCCTTCTGCGCCCAGACCAGATAGCGGCTGCAGATGGATTCGAAGAACTGCTGCAGTTCAGGCGCGTCGAGTTCCTCGCTGAGCGGGTGCTCGGTCTGGGTGACCACGTCAAAGTACACCAAGGTCAGGGTGATGGACGACAGGCCGCGCGCCTGGCACATCAGCCAGCCATAGACCTTGAGCTGGGCCCAGTGCAGGGCCCGGTGGTTCCAGGCAATGGCGTCCACCCGGCCGCGAAAGGTCTTGACCTCCTCGAGTTCATTGCGCAGCGCGTCGTAGCCATCGGCGCGGCCCCGCACATGCAGCCACTGGTAGTCGCCCGACAGGCTCACTTCCGTCTCATAGGCAGGCCCGCGCCGCTGGGCCACCAGGGCATGCCCCTCCTGGCCCTGCAGCGCCGTGGGGGCCGGCGTGAACCGCAGGTCCAGATCCCCCTGGCGGGCCACCAGCTCGCACAGCGCGCGCACGGCCACGGTGCAGGCGGGGGCAGGAAGATCGTCAACCGGGTTCATGGCGCGCCATGGTACGCCCGCCGCACGGCCATTACCTGTACACCGGTCAAAACTGAGCCACCCGCGCGGGCACCGCGGGATCAGGGTCGCGGTCTATTCACCCGGGCCGCCGATGTGTATACAGTTTGGTAAACATCAACGTCCACAAAACTGGAGTGTCCATGATTTCTTCTGTCCACCCTGTCGACGAGCGGCTGCCCGCGGGCCGGCTCACGGCCCTGGGCCTGCAACATGTGCTGGTGATGTACGCCGGCGCCGTGGCGGTGCCGCTGATCGTGGGGCGCGCGCTCAAGCTCAGCCCCGAGCAGGTGGCCATGCTGATCTCGGCCGACCTGTTCTGCTGTGGCCTGGTCACGCTGATCCAGTCGCTGGGTGCCACGCAGTGGTTCGGCATCAAGCTGCCGGTGATGATGGGCGTGACCTTTGCCTCGGTCGCCCCCATGGTGGCCATGGCCAACAGCCACCCGGGCGTGGAGGGCGCAGGGCTGATTTTCGGCGCCATCATCGGCGCGGGCATCATCTCGATCCTCATCGCGCCGCTGGTCAGCCGCATGCTGCGCTTCTTTCCCCCCGTGGTCACGGGCACCATCATTGCCGTGATCGGGATCAGCCTGATGCGCATCGGCATCAACTGGATTTTTGGCAACCCCTTCGGCTCCACGGCCCCCAGCGTGGTCAGCCCCGAGCATGCGCAGTGGCTGGCCAGCGTGGACAGCCTGGCCGCCAGTGGCGCCGTGCCCGCGGTGCCCAAGGGCCTGGCCCTGGTGGGCACGGTGCCCAACCCCCGCTACGCCCCCCTGGCGCACGTGGGCATCGCGGCCGTGGTGCTGGCGTCCATCCTGCTCATCGCCAAGTACGCCAGGGGCTTCCTTGCCAACATCTCGGTGCTGCTGGGCATCGTCATGGGTGGCGTGATCGCGGCCGCGGCCGGGCTCATGAGCTTCGACAAGGTGGCCAGGGCCGGCTGGTTCGATGTGGTGCTGCCGTTCGAGATCGCCACGCCGGTGTTCGACCCCATCCTGATCCTGACCATGACCCTCGTGATGATCGTGGTGATGATCGAGTCCACCGGCATGTTCCTCGCGCTGGGCGAGATGACCGGGCGCAAGGTGGCGCAGCCCGACCTCGCGCGCGGCCTGCGCACCGACGGCCTGGGCACGCTGATTGGTGGCATCTTCAACACCTTCCCGTACACCAGCTTCTCGCAGAACGTGGGCCTGGTGGGGGTCACGGGCGTCAAGAGCCGCTTTGTCTGCGTGGCGGGCGGCGTGATCCTCATGGTGCTGGGCCTGCTGCCCAAGATGGCCGCCCTGGTGGAGTCGCTGCCCACCTTTGTGCTGGGCGGCGCCGGCATCGTGATGTTTGGCATGGTGGCGGCCACGGGCATCCGCATCCTGGCCAATGTGGACTTCAAGTCCAACCGCAACAACCTGTTCATCGTGGCCATTTCGATTGGCGTGGGCATGGTTCCGCTGGTGGCGCCCAACTTCAAGCAATGGCTGCCGCACGGCCTGCATCCGCTGATCGAGTCGGGCATCCTGCTCGCGTCGCTCAGCGCCGTGCTGCTCAACCTGTATTTCAACGGCGCGCATGGCGACAGCGCCGCCGCTGTCGCCGCCGCCCGGGAGGCGGACGCCCACTGATGTGGCCACGCTTCAGGCGCGGGGCAGCGTCTCCCACCAGCGCGCGCCAAAGCGCCCCTGCAGGAACGCAATGAAGGCTTGTACCTTCCCGGGCACCAGCTTGGGCGAGGGGAACACGGCATGGATTTCCTGCTCGGGCAGCGCGTGGTCCTTGAGCACCTCCACCACATGGCCCGACGCCAGTGAGTCGCCGGCCACATAACGCGGCAGCGCCGCAACGCCCAGGCCCGCGCGCGCGGCGGCGAGCACAGCCGACAGGTTGTTGGAGCGCAGCCGCCCCGTCACCGGAACGGTCACCGGCTCGCCGCGCGGGCTGAACAGGCGCCAGACGTCGTCGCCCTGCACACTGCTGTAGATCAGCGCGTTGTGCCCGCTCAGGTCCTGCGGGCGCCGTGGCGTGCCCAGCTTGCGCAGGTATCTGGGCGCGGCCACCAGCACCCAGGGGTTCATGCCCAGAAAGCGCGCGCCCAGCGCCGAGTCCGCCAGCTTGCCCATGCGCACCGCCACGTCCATGCCCTGGGCCACCAGATCGGTGTAGCGGTCTTCAAAGCCCAGGTCCACCTGCACCTGTGGGTGCCGGGCCATGAACTCCAGCGCCAGCGGCACCACCACGCGGCGGCCAAAGGCCACCGAGGTGCCAATGCGCAGCAGCCCCTGCGCCTGGCTCTGGCGCACCCGCACCACGTTGTCGGCCTCTTCGGCTTCGCGCACGATCAGCTTGCACTTTTCGTAGTACAGGGCACCGGGCTCGGTCAGGCTCACGCCGCGCGTGTTGCGGTTCAGCAGCCGCACCTTGAGGCGCGCCTCGGTGGCGGCGACCTGCTTGGTCACCGTGGGCTGGGTGGTCGCGAACTCCCGCGCCGCTTTGGAAAAGCTGCCGGTCTCCACCACGCGCACAAACATCTCCATGGCCTGCAAACGGTCCATCGCATTCCACCTATTCCTCAGTGGAATGAATGTTATGGCCCGCAGCCCTCTTCTTCAATGACGCGTTGATTCCTACAGTCGTGACTCGAACACAAGGAGTCAGTCATGGCAAGAATGAAGGCAATCGAAGCCGCCGTCTGGGTGCTGGAAAAGGAAGGCGTCACACAGGCCTTTGGCATTCCGGGCGCGGCCATCAACCCGCTGTATGCGGCGCTGCGCCAGCAGGGCAGCATCAGCCACATCCTGGCGCGCCATGTGGAGGGGGCCTCCCACATGGCCGAGGGCTATACCCGCGCCGTGGCCGGCAACATTGGCGTGTGCATCGGCACCAGCGGGCCGGCGGGCACCGACATGATCACCGGCCTGTACTCGGCGCAGGCCGACTCCATTCCCATTCTCTGCATCACCGGCCAGGCGCCACGCGCGCGCCTGCACAAGGAAGACTTCCAGGCGGTGGACATCGAGAGCATTGCCAAACCAGTGACCAAATGGAGCGTGACGGTGCGTGAACCCGCGCAGGTGCCACGCGCCTTCCAGCAGGCCTTTCACCTGATGCGCTCGGGCCGCCCCGGGCCAGTGCTGATTGACCTGCCGTTTGACGTGCAGATGGCCGAGATCGAGTTCGATCCCGACACCTACTCACCGCTGCCGGTCTACAAGCCCGCGGCCACCCGCGCCCAGATTGAAAAGGCGCTGGCGATGCTCGACCAGGCGCAGCGGCCGCTGATCGTCGCGGGCGGTGGCATCATCAACGCCGACGCGTCAGACCTGCTGGTGCAGTTCGCCGAGCTCACGGGGGTGCCCGTGATTCCAACACTCATGGGTTGGGGCAGCATTCCGGACCACCACCCGCTGATGGCGGGCATGTGCGGCCTGCAGACCAGCCACCGCTACGGCAACGCAACGCTGCTGGCTTCTGACTTTGTGCTGGGCATCGGCAACCGCTGGGCCAACCGGCACACCGGTTCGGTGGAGGTGTACACCGAGGGCCGCAGCTTCGTGCATGTGGACATCGAACCCACGCAGATCGGCCGGGTCTTTGCGCCCGACTACGGCATCGTGTCCGATGCCAAAGCCGCGCTTGAGCTGTTTGTGCAGGTGGCCACCGAACTCAAGGCCCAGGGCCGCCTCAAGGACCGCAGCCGCTGGGCCGGCCAGTGCCGCGAACGCAAGGCCACGATGCTGCGCAAGACCAACTTCGACAGCGTGCCCATGAAGCCCCAGCGCGTGTACCAGTGCATGAACCGCGCGTTTGACGAGAACACCTGCTACGTCAGCACCATCGGCCTGAGCCAGATCGCCGCCGCGCAGTTCCTGCATGTGCACAAGCCGCGCCACTGGATCAACTGCGGCCAGGCGGGCCCGCTGGGCTGGACCATCCCCGCCGCGCTGGGCGTGCGCGCCGCCGACCCGGCGCGCCAGATCGTGGCGCTGTCGGGCGACTACGACTTCCAGTTCATGATCGAGGAGCTGGCCGTGGGCGCGCAGTTCAGGCTGCCCTACCTGCACATCGTGGTCAACAACAGCTACCTGGGCCTGATCCGCCAGGCGCAGCGCGGCTTCGAGATGGACTACTGCGTCCAGCTGGGCTTTGACAACATCAACACGCCCGAGGAGGACGTGGCCGTGCGCGGCTACGGCGTGGACCACCTCAAGGTGGTGGAAGGCCTGGGTTGCAAGGCGCTGCGCGTGCACCGCCAGGAAGAGCTGCGCCCCGCCATTGCCCAGGCCGAGGCCTGGATGAAGGAATTCCAGGTGCCGGTGGTGATCGAGGTGATCCTGGAGCGGGTGACCAACATCGCCATGGGCACCGAGATCAACGCGATCCACGAATTCGAGCCGCTGGCCGAAAGCATGGAAGACGCCCCCACGGCCCTGGCCGCCCTGCTGGATTGAGCCCTTCGACAAACTCAGGACGATCGGAACACCCCAATGCCCAAGTTCGCCGCCAACCTCAGCATGCTCTTCACGGAGCTGCCTTTCATGGAGCGCTTTGCCGCCGCCCGCGCCGCGGGTTTTGATGCGGTGGAATACCTGTTCCCCTACGCCTGGCCCCAGGCCGAACTGGCCGCCGCGCTGCGCAGCAACGGCCTGCGCCAGGTACTGCACAACCTGCCCGCGGGCGACTGGGACGCGGGCGAGCGCGGCATAGCCTGCCACCCCGACCGCGTGGCCGAGTTCCGCGCCGGCGTGGCGCAGGCGATTGACTACGCCACGGCGCTGCAGTGCCCGCAGCTCAACTGCCTGGCGGGCAAGCTGCCCGCGGGTGTGGCGCGGGAGCACGCGCACATCACGCTGGTGGGCAACCTGCGCTACGCCGCCGCCGCGTTGCAAGCCGCGGGCATCCGCCTGCTGGTGGAGCCGGTGAACCACTTTGACATTCCGGGTTTCTTTCTCACCCACACCGCGCAGGCGCTGGCGCTGATCGACGAGGTCGGCAGCGACAACCTGTTCGTGCAGTACGACATCTACCATGCCCAGCGCATGGAAGGCGAGCTGGGCGCCACGCTGCAGCGGCACCTGGCGCGCATTGGCCACATCCAGCTGGCTGACAACCCGGGGCGCCACGAGCCCGGCACGGGCGAGATCAACTACCGCTGGCTGTTCCAGCACATCGACGCGCTGGGCTGGCGCGGCCACATTGGCTGCGAGTACAAGCCCCGCAACGGCACCGCCGAAGGACTGGGCTGGCGCGCGGCGCTGGCCTGAACCCACCCTCTGAACCTCCAACAACATGACCAAATCCGGACTCAAACTCGGCTTCATCGGCCTGGGCCTCATGGGCGGCCCCATGGCCCTGCACCTGCTGCAGGCCGGCCACACCCTGTTCGTCAACACCCGCAGCAAGGTGCCCCGGGCGCTGGCCGAGGGTGGCGCCACGCTGTGCACCACGGCCCAGGGCGTGGCCGAGCGCGCGGACATCATCTTCCTCATGCTGCCCGACACACCCGACGTGGACAAGGTGCTGTTTGGCGCGGCCGGCGTGGCCGCCGGACTCAAGGGCTCGAGCGGCAAGGTGGTGGTGGACATGAGCTCGATCGACCCCCTGGCCACGCGCGACTTCGCGCAGCGCATCCGCCAGGTGGGCGCCGACTACCTCGACGCGCCGGTGTCCGGCGGCGAGGTGGGCGCCAAGGCCGCGAGCCTGACCATCATGGTGGGCGGCAATGCCGCGGTGTTTGAACGCGTGAGGCCCTTGTTTGAACGCATGGGCAAGAACATCACCCTGGTGGGCGAGGCCGGTGCGGGCCAGATCTGCAAGGTGGCCAACCAGATCATCGTGGCGCTGAACATTGCGGCCGTGAGCGAAGCGCTGGTGTACGCCAGCAAGGCGGGCGCCGACCCGGCGCGCGTGCGCACGGCCCTGATGGGCGGCTTTGCGGCCAGCCGCGTGCTGGACGTGCACGGCGAGCGCATGATCCAGCGCAACTTTGCGCCCGGCTTTCGCATGGCCCTGCACCAGAAGGACCTGAACCTGGCACTGCAGGGCGCGCGCACCCTCCACATGGCCTTGCCGCAGACGGCAGGCGTGGCCCAGCTCATGCAGGCCTGCGCGGCCCTGGGCCACGGGCAGGCCGACCATTCGGCCCTGGTCACGGCCGTGGAAGCACTGGCTGCGCATCAGGTCATGCCGTAACGGCATGGGGGCCGCCGCCTCCTTGCGGGACCATTGCAGCCCCGCAAGGCAAAACAGGATTGTGTTTCCAGGGGCTTCCCCTCTTCCTGCTTGCAGTACGCTTGAGCGGATCCAGAAATGCAGGAGACAGCCATGGACAAGACCCTCTCGCCGGCCGAGCAGGCCCTGCGCGAAGCCGCGCGCGAGTACCACCGCGAACCCACCCGCGGCAAGATTTCCGTCACCCCCACCAAGACGCTGATCAACCAGCGCGACCTCTCGCTGGCTTACTCACCCGGCGTGGCTTACCCCTGCCTGGACATCGAGGCCGACCCGTCGCTGGCGGCCGAATACACCTCGCGCGGCAACCTGGTGGGCGTGATCACCAACGGCACGGCCGTGCTGGGCCTGGGCGACATCGGCCCGCTGGCCAGCAAGCCGGTGATGGAGGGCAAGGGCTGCCTGTTCAAGAAGTTTGCGGGCATCGACGTGTTTGACATCGAGCTGGCCGAAAAGGACCCGGACCGGCTGGTCGAGATCATTGCCGCGATGGAGCCCACGCTGGGCGGCATCAACCTGGAAGACATCAAGGCGCCTGAATGCTTCTATGTGGAAAAGAAGCTGCGCGAGCGCATGAACATCCCGGTGTTCCATGACGACCAGCATGGCACGGCCATCATTTCGTCGGCCGCACTGCTCAACGGCCTGGAGCTGGTGGGCAAGCAGATCGGCGACGTGAAGATTGCCGTGTCGGGCGCCGGCGCCGCGGCCATTGCCTGCCTGGATGTGATGGTGGGCCTGGGCGCACAGCCCAAAAACATCCATGCCGTGGACTCCAGGGGCGTGATCTACCACGGCCGCCCCGGCGGCTTTGACGAGTCCAAGCAGCGTTACGCCCAGACCACCGAGGCGCGCACCCTGGCTGACGTGGTGAAGGGGGCCGACGTGTTCCTGGGCTGCTCGGCGCCTGGCGTGCTCACGCAGGCCATGGTCCAGACCATGGCGCAGCGGCCCATCATCCTGGCGCTGGCCAACCCCGAGCCCGAGATCCGCCCTGAGCTGGCCAAAGCCGTGCGGCCCGACTGCATCATGGCCACCGGCCGTTCGGACTACCCGAACCAGGTCAACAACGTGCTGTGCTTTCCGTACATCTTCCGCGGCGCGCTGGACTGCGGCGCCACCAAGATCACCGAGGCCATGAAGCTGGCCTGCGTGCGCGAGATCGCCGAGCTGACCAAGGCCGACATCAGCGAGGAAGTGGCCACCGCCTACGCCGGCCAGGAGCTGGCCTTTGGCGCCGACTACATCATCCCCAAGCCCTTTGACTCGCGCCTGATCCTGCGCATCGCGCCCGCCGTGGCGCGCGCCGCCGAGGAGTCCGGCGTGGCCACCCGCCCCATCAAGGACCTGGAGGCCTACCGCCAGAGCCTGTCACGGTTTGTCTACCAGACCGGCATGTTCATGCGGCCGGTGTTTGCCGCGGCCAAGACCGCCAGCGCCAAGCGCGTGGCCTATGCCGAGGGCGAGGACGAGCGCGTGCTGCGCGCCGCCCAGCTGGCCGTGGACGAAGGCCTGGCCCGGCCCATCCTGATCGGGCGGCCCGAGGTGATTGACATGCGCATCAAGAAGGCCGGGCTGCGCATCCGCCTGGGCCAGGAGGTGCAGAACGTCAACCCCGAGGACGACCCGCGCTTTCGCACCTACTGGGAGGCCTACCACCGGCTCATGGGCCGGCGCGGCTTCACGCCCGAGGCCGCCAAGGCCGCGGTGCGCCGCTCCAACACCACGATTGCCGCGCTGATGGTGCACTTGGGTGACGCCGACGCCATGCTGTGCGGGCTGGTGGGCCGGTTTGACGCCCACCTGAACCACCTGCAGGAAGTGCTGGGCGTGCAGCGTGGCGCCCCCGGCCTGGCCACGCTCAACGCGCTCATGCTGGACAACCGCACCCTGTTCATTGCCGACACCTTTGTCAATGAAGACCCCAGCGCCGAACTGCTGGCCAGCATTGCGGTGATGGCCGCCGAAGAAGTGCGCCGCTTTGGCCTGCCGCCCAAGGTGGCCTTTCTTTCGCACTCGCACTACGGCTCGTCGGGCCGGGCCTCGGCCCGCAAGATGCGGCTGGCGCGCGACCTGTTTGTGCAGATGGCGCCCGACGTGGAGTGCGACGGCGAGATGCATGGCGACGCCGCGCTGTCTGACGACATCCGCCGCGCCTCCCTGCCCGAGACCACGCTCAGCGGCGAGGCCAACCTGCTGATCTGCCCCAACCTGGACTCCGCCAACATCCTGTTCAACGTGCTCAAGATGACCAGCGGCCATGGCGTGACGGTGGGCCCCATGCTGCTGGGCGCGGCCGCCTCGGCCCATGTGCTCACCACCTCGGCCACCGTGCGCCGCGTGGTCAACATGACGGCGCTGGCGGTGGCCAAGGCGAAGCAGCCTACTTGAGAAGCTTCTTGAGCATGATGTCGGCCGTCTCGAGCGCGCCCTCGACCCAGCCCTGGGCGTTGGAGTAGGCCTCGCCGCAGATGAACAGCGGCACGCTGGCCAGCGGCTGGGTGATCTGGTCCTTGACCTCCCAGCTCTTGACGCCGATGTTCCAGCTGTTCCAGCCGCCGCCAAACGGGTCGTCGCCCCAGTCCCTGAACGCGGCCTGCTCCACGGTGGGCGAGTAGCTCAGGCCGTGGATGCTGCCGAGCTGGCGCGCCACTTCGTCCACCATCTCGTCGCTGGCCTGGTAGCGGCTCCAGGTGCTGGAGGCACCCGCATCGCCGCCCTTCTTGCCGCTCTTGAGCAGGGCCGGCGTGGCCGCCGGCTCGAAAGGATGGCGCGGCACCGGCACCTCCAGCCCCTGGCGCCAGGCCTGGCGCCGCTGCGGGCGCAGGCCGTCCCAGAAGCCGATGTTGGAGCCGTCGTCATAGCTGGCCATCAGCATGGCCGGGCCGCTTTGGGCGGGCTTGCCTTCCGAGGTGGGCCAGTAATAGGTCTGGCGCACCGGCAAGCTGGTGACGGTGCGGCCGCTTTCCACGGGCACAAATTCCTTCCTGGCGTTGTTGTAGTAGCCCGCGGCGCGCCACCAGGGGTTGGCATAGGTGGTGAACAGCTTGAACAGCGGCTGCGGCGTGACGCTGGCAATCAGCCTGGCCACGGGGGCCTGCTGCAACAGGGGTGCGCTGGGGGCCACCAGATCGAGCGAGCGGCGCGGCATGGCCAGGATCAGCGCGTCGGCCACCAGCCGGGCACCGCCGCCCAGCGTCAGCGTGAATCGGCCGCCGTTGTGGTCAAAGCCCTGCAACCGCGTCTCGAGCCGGATCTCGCCGCCCTGCTTCTTGAACAGCTCGGCCAGCGCCAGCGGCACCTGCTGAAAGCCCTTCTTGAACCCGAAATACTCAGGGTCGATGCCAAAGTCCGACAGGAACCAGGGAATGGCGTCGGCCGCGTTCCAGTTGGAGACCACGCTTTCATAGCCACCGGCGTCCAGCCCCAGCTGGTAGGCCTCGCCCGTGATCACGCGCAGCAGCAGGTTCCAGAAGCCCAGCTGGTACAGCGGCTGGCCGTCGAAGCTGGCCTCGCGCGCCATCTTGTGGCGCTGTTCGTTGGTCAGGCCCTTGGCGGTGATGCCGGGCACGATCTGCTCGATCGCGTTGACCATGATCACGCCCGAGCTGTTGCCCCGCTCCAGGAACGACAGCCGGTAAGGCACCTTGTCGGGGTCCTGCGTGAAGTCCGACAGGCGCAGGTGGGTGCCCCGCAAAAACGCAATGTTTTGCGGCTGATCCACCGGGAACGGATAGGTTTCGATGCCCTGGCTCTTGGGCAGCGCCTTGTTGAGCTCCTTGAGCAGGGCCACGATCAGCGGCTGGGTCTTGGGCAGGATGCGCATGCCGCCCAGCTCGGCCACCATGTTGGGAATGCCCGGCGGCACCACCGACAGCAGCCGCCCGCCGATGTGGTCCGAGCCCTCGATCAGCACGATCTTCTTGCGCGGGTATCGGGCCTTGAGCCGCCAGGCGCTGTAGACGCCCGACACACCGCCGCCCACGATGGCGATGTCGCACTGCGAAGCCGTTGGGGATTTGTTCTTGCCAGCCATGTTGCCTCCTTGTGAAAACCGGCTTTGATTATTCGGCGTGAGGGAGCAGAGCGCCATGGAGATATGTCACTGGAATTTGGGGCTCGGGCGTGAAGCGCGGCAGCGTCAAGTAGACTCGTTCACCAGAAGCCGGTGACCCCATTCGAGGCCTGGCTGAGCGCCCCTGTTCCAGCCCCGAGACCTGTCAGATGAGTGGCCACTTTCCAGAATCCCCAGGCCCCGCCGCAGCGGGGCACCCCCGCTACCGCCGCGACATTGACGGTTTGCGGGCCATTGCGGTTCTGGCGGTTGTGGGGTTTCATGCCTTCCCCTCGGTGTTCAGGGGCGGTTTCATCGGGGTCGACATCTTCTTTGTCATCTCCGGCTACCTCATTTCCCTGATCATTTACGGCAACCTGAATCGGGCTTCTTTCAGTTTCCGCGAGTTCTATGCGCGCCGGATCCTGCGCATCTTTCCAGCGCTGCTGGTTGTGATGGCCAGCTGCCTCGTCTTCGGCTGGTTTGCATTGCTGGCAGACGAGTACCAGCAACTCGGCAAGCACATTGCGGGCGGCGCCACTTTCATTTCCAACTTCCTGCTGTGGAACGAAAGCGGTTACTTCGACAATGCAGCCGAGACCAAGCCGCTGCTGCACCTGTGGAGCCTGGGTGTTGAAGAACAGTTCTATCTGTTCTGGCCGCTCGCCCTGTGGCTGGCATGGCGCCAAAGGCTGGGCCTGCTGGCGACCTCCATTGTTCTGGCCGCCCTGTCGTTCCTTATGAACCTTGCCACCATCCGCATCGACCCGGTGGCAACCTTTTATTCGCCGCAAACCCGCATCTGGGAACTTCTGTGTGGATCGATGCTCGCCTATTTCCACGCGGTCAAGGGCCGCGAGCCTTCGCTTGTGCCATCCGCTCAGGATCGTGCACGCCGCTTCAGCACCTCCCTGCTGGGTGGCCTGGGGCCTTTCACATCGGACACGTCGCGCTCTTTCATTGGCGCCGCTCTCCTGGCCGCGGGTTTCCTGGTGATTTCAAAGCGCTCGCCTTTTCCTGGCCTGGCCGCACTGCTGCCCGTGGTGGGCACCGTGTTGATGCTTTCGGCCGGCGAGCATGCCTGGTTGAATCGAAAGATTCTTTCGGGCAAGGTGCTGGTGTGGATCGGGCTGATCAGCTTCCCGTTGTATCTCTGGCATTGGCCCGCCTTGTCTTTTCTGCGGATCATTGACAGCGACACGCCGAGCCTGCCCGTGCGCATTGCCGCCGTCCTGGTGGCGCTCGCGCTGGCACAGCTGACGTACCAATGGATTGAAAAACCCGTTCGGCATGCCAAAGGCCCGTCATCCCGCGTTCTGGTGTTGTGCCTCTTGATGGCTGTTGCCGGGCTGTCGGGCTACTTTGTCTATCGCGACGGTGGCGTCGTGTCACGGCCCGCGGTCAAATCGTTCAAACAGAACCAGAACCAGCTTCTGCGAACTGCGGAAGTTGAGAATGCGTGCCTGGCCTATGTCGGGCTGGAGCGGCCGCGCTTTCCCTACTGCCGGTACACCCACGCCGGCGGCCGGAGGACCGTGGCGGTCATTGGCGACAGCCACGCCCACACCGCCTTTGAAGGAATCGCCGCCGCATTGACTGACGCTGGCGTGAACACCGTGCTCCTTGCCAACAGTGGCTGCCCGCCCTTCACGGGCGCGGAATACGGCGCGTCTGAAAGGGACAAGGAAATCTGCAAGCTGCAGATTGACCAGATCCTGCGCACGGTTGCAGACAAGGCCGACATCAGTGATGTGCTGATTTTTTCGCGCGGGCCGGCCTATACGACGGGCCAACGCACTCCGGGCAACAAAGGCAAGGCCATTGAGAAGCCATTGATTCCCCTGGCGGTGTTCGGCCCGTCTTTGCAAAGCACCGTGGACCTGCTGCAACACGCGGGCAAGTCGGTTGCCTACGTGACAGAAAACCCGGAACTGCTGGAGTCCCCCCGCTCCTGCCTGCCACGGCCGCTGCGGTGGGAGAAAAGAAGCTGCGATGTCAGCCTGGACCAGGTCATGAAGCGGCAACAGGCCTACCTGGCCATGCTGGGTCAACTCAAGAACGTCAAGGTCATTCAGTCCCTGAACGGTTTTTGCCCCAACGGCACCTGCCAGGCGTTCGATGCAGACGGTAACCTGCTCTATGCAGACGACAACCATCTGTCGGTCGCCGGCAGCCGCTTCCAGGCCAATACCGTGCTGCGCGACACGCTGGATTCGATCAGGAAGCCGTAGCCATGAAAACCTCCGCCTCCCAACCCCTCTGGACCCTGGCCGCGCCCGCCGCCGGCTGGCTGCTGCTGGCCGGCACGCTGCTGGGCCTGGGCGGCTGGTATGCCCTGCTGATGGCGGCCGGGCTGCTGGGCTGCGTGCAGGCCGCGGTGCACCACGCCGAGGTGGTGGCCCACCGCGTGGGCGAGCCCTATGGCACGCTGGTGCTGGCGGTGTCGGTCACCATCATCGAGGTGGCGCTGATCGTCTCGCTCATGCTCAGCGGCGGCGAGGCCACGGCCGCGCTGGCGCGCGACACCGTGTTTGCCGCCGTGATGATCATCCTCAACGGCATGATGGGCCTGTGCCTGCTGGTGGGCGCGCACCGGCATGGCGAGCAGACCTTTACCCAGTCGGGCGTGAGCGCATCGCTGGCCACGCTGGCCGCCATCGTCACTCTGACGCTGGTGCTGCCCAACTTCACCTCCAGCCTGCCGGGCCCCGTCTACAGCCCGCCGCAGCTGGCCTTCATTGCCGTGGTGTCACTGGTGCTGTATGGCACCTTCATCCTGGTGCAGACGGTGCGCCACCGCGGCTACTTCCTGCCGGCCGATGCCGATGTGCGCAAGGAGACCCACGCCACGCCGCCCAGCACCCGCGCGGCGCTGGCCAGCGGCGCGCTGCTGCTGGCCTCGCTGGTGGCCGTGGTGCTGCTGGGCAAGGCGCTGGCGCCGCTGATCGAGCGCGTGGTGGCGGCCCTGGGTGCGCCCGCGGCGCTGGTGGGCATCATCATTGCCGCCGTGGTGCTCATGCCCGAAGGCCTGGCCGCCGTGCGCGCCGCCCGCGCCAACCGGCTGCAGACCAGCCTGAACCTGGCGCTGGGCTCGGCCCTGGCCAGCATCGGCCTGACCATCCCCACCGTGGCCATCGTCTCCCTGGCCACCGGCTGGACGCTGGCCCTGGGCATCGACACCAAATCCATCGTGCTGCTGGTGCTCTCGCTCATGGTGGCCACCCTCTCGCTGGGCACCGGCCGCACCACCGTGCTGCAGGGCGTGGTGCACCTGGTGATTTTTGCGGTGTACCTGTTCACGACCATCGTGCCATGATTTTGAGGGCGGTTTTGAATAAAAAGTGGCTGGAGTCCAGGAGGGGCGGCCACTATTTGCTATCCAATCTATAGCAAATAGTGGAAGACGCGCTGTCGGCATCTGTTGCCGGTTTGGGATGCGGGTCACGCAACGTTCTTGAGAACGACTTCAAGAAACCCGGGATGGTTCACTATTCTGAATCCACCGGGAACAGGATGAATCCTTCGTTTCGAAGAAGCCTCCATGGCGGAACTCCTTGAGTGATTTCTTCGACCTTCAACGTCATCGGTCTGCCCTCGATCATTTCTGCCGATCGGCCCGAAAATTTGCGTAGCGCCTTGGCCTTTGCAGCCGCAATCGCCTTTTCCTCAGACCAGGCAGCGACGTACTCATTACGATAGAACCCATACTCGACCTTAATTCCTTCTCGTTCCAAGAGAAAGGGTTCGCCTACGAGTTGCACGCAATAGACCTGAATCAATCCGGAACTCCGATACCGGTCAGATCCATAAGATCTTTTGGCAGAGACAGCGGGTTGAAAAGATCCATGCCCTCTGCGATGTACCCAAGAGTGCAGTCGTCACAGTCAACCTGCCCCGCGAGCGTTAGTGCAGTGGCCATGCTGTAGAAGATGTGCGATCCGCTTCTTGGGTTGGGGTGGTAGTGAGGTTTGCGACCTTCCGTGCTCCCAGTGGTCCTGTCAGGATGAACCGGATCCTTGATTGGCTTTTTCCCTCCACTGGCAGCCTTGGCAACCTTCTTAGCCATGCTTCGATTGGTTTCCAAGTCCTTGCCTTGCTTCGCAAGCCTCGCAGCCTCTTCCGGACTCACCTGTCGAATTTTCTTGATACCCGTCTTGCAGATTTTGACGAGCCAAACCAGCCCCTTGGTCGGTGCAAGGCCCTCCGGGTCAACGAGACTCAGCGGGTCTCCTTCAACATAACCAAACCGATTCCACCCGGCTGCCAACCCAATCGGATCATTCTGCGTGTACCTTCCCTGACTGGCAAGGTAGCTGCGCTGGTAGTTGTAGAAACTGCCCGCCTCGTCATCCGCGTACTGCCCCGGGAACCGCAGGTTCATCTCGATGGCTGCCGTCGCCTTCAATAGAACTGGGACATTGGTGATAGCCGCCTTGGGGTTGGGCGTGGCTTTGAGCACCCCGGTCGGCTTGTTGTTGCCAAAGGCGCTGTAGGGCCACTGCCACACGGGCTTGTTGTCTTCATTGGTCACCAGCCGGGGCGTGCCCAGGTGGTTTGTGTGGATGGCGAAGAATTTGCCGTTTCTGAACATCCCTACCGGGATGGCTTGGCCATCCTCCGTGGGTAGCCAGATGTATTCCGTCCTGCCCTTGCCTGCTGCACTGCCGTTGTCGTATTCACCCAGCACAGCCCATTCGGGCAGGTGGCCGTCGGCGAAGGTGTAGCCGGTGCCAATGCTGGTATTGGCCTGGGCCTGGGCAAACAGCCACTTGAAGTTGCTCTTGAGCCAGCTGATGAAGTCCTGGCCCAGCTCGGTTTCGTTGGGCAGGGTCTGCTCGGCCTCGGGCTCGCCCTTGAAGGTTCTTTGGCCCAGGGCGTTGTGCAGGTACCTGACCTTGGCGGCTTCGCCGTCCTTGACGATGCTGATCTTGCTCAGGCGGTTGGCGTTGTCGTACTCAAAGCCGCGCAGGCCGTCGCTGGTCAGGGCGCCGTTGGCATCCAGGCTGTAGGCGACGTTGCTGCTCACGGTGCTGACGGTCTTGGTGCCCTTGACCTTGGTGAGGGTCTGGGTGAAGCCCAGCAGCTTGTTGCTGGCGGGGTCCAGGCTCAGGGCCTGGGCGGTGGATTTGGAGAAGTCGCTGTCGTCAAAGTCGCCGTCCAGGTCGGTGTCGCTGGTGGTTTTGTCGATGGCGGTGAGGCGGTTGCGGCTGTCGTAGCCGATGGCCCAGCTCAAGGGGGTAGTCCGGCCTGCAGCGCCACTGTGGCAACCTCGAACATGCAGCCTCGCGACGCGGCACGATCTGCGGCGCGCTCGACTGGCGATGGTTGTCGGGCTCATTGGCTGCGAGGGATTGTAGGCAAATTGGACTGTAGTCCCTGCTGGGTGGTCACTTTTAGCTATGAAAGTTGTAGCGGATAGAGCAATCGAATCCGCCCCTCAATTCCCGGACTCTCAATTCCCAGCCAGTTCCCGTGCGGATCACCATCAACATGGGCAAATAGCCTCAACTCACGAATACTCTGATTGCCATGAGTGGAAAGGCCGCCAGGAAAAGAATGGTGCCGACTCGTAACACAGACACATCGTTGATATGCCACTAACCTGCGGACCCGTGGTCCTGCTTCGACTGAGCGGCGTCCGCTGGCTCTATGCACTCTAATCCCACCAAATAAGGCCGCAGCGCGACATAGACCGGCAGGGTTATCAAGAAGGCGGCAAAGATTCCCCACCCCTGACTAGCATCGCGGTCCAGCCCGTGCGATTGCAGAACAGCAGCGACGGACCAGTAGAGAAGCAGAGACGCCGGAGCCAAGAGCACAGATTCGATCAGATAGCTGCCTTTGCTGCGAACCCGCACTTGCGAGTTGCAAGAGGCACATCGGTAGGTCTTGACGATCGGCAGAACAAAGCGATGATGGCCGCACTTCGGACAGGTGAGATAGAAGGGTTTCTTGTCCATAGTGCTACTCGCAAATCAGCTTGCAAACATCAGTTGTCGCCCAACGCCCCAGCAACTGACTGCCAATTTTGAACATGCACGGAATCGACCCCGTCGCAGCATCCGCAAGACGTTCCCGTGTATTCATCCACAAAAGCCGGGGCCGCTCAGTCAGCAGCCAAGTGGGATTAGAGAAGGTCCTCTGTATGAGACACACCAATGCCCGCTAACGGATGAGGAAGAAATACCAAGCAGGGTAAAGCGCTATCAGTGGAATGGCCAGAACCTGACCGAGCCGACAAAGCCTCTTTCCATGATCGTCGTACATTTCAGGTGAAAACGACCACCAGAAGAGCCAGCCAATAGATCGATCAGAATCCGATGCTTTGTCGTTCAAATGGGATCTCGCCTTCCAACCTAGACTGGTGTATGAAAGACCAGATAGCACTGAAACCAACACCAGAGCAGCCAGAACAAGATCCCTTGTAGTCATTCTCATCACTCCACGTTACCGACGATCCGGGTTCCCCAAGTCCATGCTTGGCAGCGGCAATCTCGGTGAAGCAAATGCACCGACACGCACACAGATTTGACCATTGGTTTTCAATGAAAGGCTGAAGAAATTTCCCCCGAATCTCTTGGGCACTGGAGCCCCTGGTGGCTGCAAATTAAGACTTGGTTTTGGGCAAGTTTCAGGCGGCGGAGGGGGTTGACTGCAAAACTCGAATCCACCGCCGAGCGTTGCTTCAAAACTGAACTCCGTCTCATCAGTGTGGGTTCCTCCTGTCGCGCACAGGATCCCAATGCAACCAAAGCCGGCAACCGTTGGCATGGTGAAAGGCGGCGCGTTGGGATTCAAATTTGGAGTTATGAGGCGATGCGGTTTTGCTCCAGGAGCTACTTGCAAGCCAAACGAATCCATGATCGTCAGGGCATTGCTTTCCGCGTAGACGAATCTACTCAATCCCCCACGCAACCCAATCGGATCATTCTGCGTTTCAATCGGCAGGTCAACCGCAACCGCGAGCGTTTTCCCGAGGACTTCATGTTCCAGTTGAACGAGGAGGAGTTCGCCAACTTGAGGTTGCAATCTGCAACCTCAAGTTTGAAGGGCAGCCACGGCGGCAGGCGTTATGCGCCGCTGGCGTTCACCGAACACGGCGCCATCATGGCTTCGATGGTGCTGGGCAGCCTGCGCGCCACGGCTTTAAGTGTGTATGTGGTGCGCGCCTTTGTGGAGCTGCGCGGCATGCTGACCAGCAATCAGGCGCTGGCCAACAAGGTGCACACGCTGGAGCGCCATATTGCCGAGCTGGTCGATTCGTTGGCCCAGCTGCTGGCAGCTCCCCCGCCGCCGCCCAAGCGCTCTATCGGGTTCATCACGCCTGAGGACAAGCCAGCTCCCACGGCCAGCAAGGCCAGCAAGGTGAAGAAGACCCCGTAGCGCGCAACCGTTCAGCGGCTAAAAAGAAGCCACCCGCAACCCCACAGCTTTAGCGGCTGGCAGGGGTGGCGGGTGGCTTTTTTGTTTAGATAAAGAAAGAAGCTGCCGCTGGCGCCTGTAGATATTGCGCAAACAGCTACTTATTTTTCAGCACCATGCTGCATCAGCTTCGCTTCAAACGCAGCCATCAGCACTTCAATTTGCTGGTCTTCTGTGGCACCAGATTCGATACTGCCACCGTCCCGGATGCCTTTTAGCAAGTAGTACTCTGTCTCCGAACGAATCACCCCGCGCTTGAGGATTTGCAGGTATTTCTTCGAGTAGCGGCGTCTGACTTCGCTCAGGGTGAAGGTGCCTGCAGCTGCAAACCTTGCATCGGCAGCGGCAACCATCTCGGGTGTCCAGTTTGCGGTCTCTTCAACAATGTCGTTGATCGCCATTTGCAAACCCTTTTTCGCATTGGCTAGAGAAGCTTTTTCTATGTTTTCTAAAAACTGCGATGGCGGGCCCGGCGGGGTTGTCGGATATTTCGGCGTGTACCAATCAAAGTGGTGATCAAAAAATATCTTCAACAATTGATAGTCATCATTAGTCATTGGTTGCCTGCGGCTTCAGTTTATTGACAAGTGCATTTACCAGCTGGCACAGGCACCCCAAATTCAGCAGTGGCTGCTGGGATGTAGACGAACGGACCACGGGGGTTGAATGAACTGATCCCATTGATCATGTTTCTAGAGGTTCCGCCACTGCTACGAGCACCACCATTCACGTCGATCAGTTGTTGTTCACGCCCGCGAATAGCGTTGTAGTTCGTGGACGACCGATCCAACACCGGCGGCAAGAATCCTTCTGCATTGAGCAAGGGTTGCCCGTAACCACGATTGCGCACGTTGTTTTCCGGGGTATCCGTGCCCGAAGTGCGGCCCGAGTAGCAGTCACCAGTCAGCGGGTTGTATCGCGTGTAGGTTTGGTAAGTGGTCCCGTCATCGTCTCTCAATGCCCGGTTCAACCTGTCAACCAAGTCGCGTTGCGCACCCAAGGTTGGATTTGGCACACCAGGAATCGGTATTACAGGCGGCATCGGTAACGCCTGCAACCCCATTGGATCGGCATAGCTCAGAGGATTCCCCTCCACATACCCAAACCTGTTGAATCCCCCCGCCAACCCAATCGGATCATTCTGCGTGTACCTGCCCTGGCTGGCAAGGTAGCTGCGCTGGTAGTTGTAGAAACTGCCCGCCTCGTCATCCGCGTACTGCCCCGGGAACCGCAGGTTCATCTCGATGGCTGCCGTCGCCTTCAATAGAACTGGGACATTGGTGATAGCCGCCTTGGGGTTGGGCGTGGCTTTGAGCACCCCGGTCGGCTTGTTGTTGCCAAAGGCGCTGTAGGGCCACTGCCACACGGGCTTGTTGTCTTCATTGGTCACCATCCGTGGCGTGCCCAGGTGGTCGGTGTGGATGGCGAAGAATTTGCCGTTTCTGAACATCCCTACTGGGATGGCTTGGCCATCCTCCGTGGGTAGCCACAGGTATTCTGTGCGGCCCTTGCCGGCGGCTGAGCCGTTGTCGTATTCACCGAGCACAGCCCATTCAGGCAGGTGTCCATCGGCAAACGTGTACCCCGTGCCAATGCTGGTGTTGGCCTGGGCCTGGGCAAACAGCCACTTGAAGTTGCTCTTGAGCCAGCTGATGAAGTCCTGGCCCAGCTCGGTTTCGTTGGGCAGGGTCTGCTCGGCCTCGGGCTCGCCCTTGAAGGTTCTTTGGCCCAGGGCGTTGTGCAGGTACCTGACCTTGGCGGCTTCGCCGTCCTTGACGATGCTGATCTTGCTCAGGCGGTTGGCCTCGTCGTACTCAAAGCCGCGCAGGCCGTCGCTGGTCAGGGCGCCGTTGGCGTCCAGGCTGTAGGCGACGTTGCTGCTGACGGTGCTGACGGTTCGGGTGCCCTTGACCTTGGTGAGGGTCTGGGTGAAGCCCAGCAGCTTGTTGCTGGCCGGGTCCACGTTCAGGGCCTGGGCGGTGGATTTGGAGAAGTCGCTGTCGTCAAAGTCGCCGTCCAGGTCGGTGTCGCTGGTGGTTTTGTCGATGGCGGTGAGGCGGTTGCTGTTGGCGTCGTAGGTGTAGCGGGTCTCAGCCCCGTTGCGGTTGAAGCTGGTGAGGCGGTTGCGGCTGTCGTAGCCGGCGGTCCAGCTCAAAGGTGTTGTGTAGAGGGTGACGGTGCCTGTAGCGGTGCTGCTGGCCCACAGGTTCTGGGTCAGGCTGGTGATGCGGCTGGCGGCGTCGTAGCCGTAGCTGGCAAATTCATTGCCCGTCATGCGTCCGTCGCTGTCAAAGCTGCGCGCGGCGCTGTCGCCATTGGCCCAGTTCCAGGCCTTGGGCTGGCCCAGCGCGGTGTGGGTCAGGTTGCTGACAAAGGGCACGACGGGCTTGGGCTTTTTGACGGTGCCGCCGGGCAGCTGGGTGCTCATGCCGATGATCTGGCCGGCCGCGCTGCGCTGGTAGAACAGCTTGAGCCCGCTGGGGTACTCGATGCTGGCAAGCTCGCCGCCCTGGTAGCTGTAGCGGGTGGTGAAGCTGGCGGGGTTGGCCGGGTTGTCGTTGACGGTCTGGGTTTTGGCGAGGATACGGCCCAGCGCGTCACGGGTGTAGCTGGTAACGCCCGAAGGGTCTTCGATCTGGCTCAGGGTGCCGGTCTGGCCCTGGTCCCAGGTGTAGACAGTCTGGTGCTGGGCACCGCGCGTGACCTGCACCGGGCGGCCCAGGGCGTCGCGGGTGATCTGGGTGGTGAGGCCCTTGGCGTCCGTCATGGCCGAGACATCGCCCGCGGCATCGCGCTGGTAGCTCTGGGTGCCGATGTCGGGGCTGGTTTCGCTGATCACTTCGCCAAAGGCGTTGCGGCTGTACTGGGTGGCCACGCCCTTGGGGTCGGTGACGCGGGTGAGCTGGTCGAGCTGGTTCCAGGCCTGGGTGGCGGCGGCGTTGTCGGGCAAGGTGGTGGCCACGGGGCGGCGCAGCGCATCCAGGGTCTGGCGGGTGGTCTGGTTCAGCGGGTCGGTCTGGGCAATGGGCTCGCCGTTGGCGTCGTAGCCCAGCTGCGTGGTCTGGCCCGCGGCGCCGCTGATGGCGCTGACCTTGTTCAGGCTGTTGATGACACGGCTGGTGACCAGCGCAATGGCGCCGCCGGCGTCGCGCACTTCTTCGCGGGTGCGGTTGCCCATGGCGTCCAGGGTGTAGGCCACGCTGTTGCCGCGGTTGTCGGTGGCGCCAATGAGGCGCTGGGCCGCGTCGTACTGGTAGCTGATGGCCTGGCCGTTGGGCTGGCTGGCGCTGGCGAGCAGGCCGGTGGCGGTCCAGCTGAAGGCGCTGGTTTCACCGCCACGGCTGGTGCTGGTGAGGCGCCCGCGCAGGTCGTAGCTGTAGGTGGTGACGAGGCCGTTGGGCTCGGTCTGCTGGGTGGGGCGGCCGGCCGCATCGTATTGCCAGGCGGTGACGTGGCCCAGCGGGTTGGTCTGGGTCAGGCGGTTGCCCTGGGCGTCGTAGGTATAGCTCCACACGGCGCCGCGCGGGTCGGTGTGGCTGGCCACCAGGCCCTGGGGCGTGTAGGTCCAGGCCCAGTTGCGAGCCTGGCCGGTGGCTGAGTCGGTGACTGTTTCGCTCAGCTTATTGCCCTGCGCGTCATAGGTGTAGGCGGTGGTGCGGCCGGGCTCGGTCACCAGCACGGGCAGGCGGAACACGGGGTGCCACTGGGTCTGCACGGTTTGGGCTTCGGGGCGGCTGGCGGCTTTGGTTTCCGCGGTTTTGAGGCGGCGCGCAGCGTCCCAGGTGAACAGGGTGGTGATGCCGAGGAAGTCGGTTTCACTGGCGGGCAGGGTGGTGCCCGGGGTAAAGCTGCGGTTGGCCACCTGCCCGCCCATGAAGGCGCCACTCGCGCCCAGCACGCGAATGCTGCCATCGCCGCCCTGGTAGGTCCAGGTCTGGGCGTTGCCCAAGGGGTCGGTAACCTGCACGGTCGAACGGTAAATCGAGGGGTCAACCGCAGTGCCGACCACCAGGCTGCCACTGCTGGCGTCCGGCGCGCTGGGGTAATTGACACTGTAGGTCTGCGCACCGCCGGCGTGGCTGGTGCTGGTCACGCGCCCACCGGTGTCATACGCAAAGCTGGCCAGCCGCTGGCCGCTTTCGTCGTTGATGCCGGTCAGCGCCGCCGGCCACTGCGGGTTCTCATAGGCGTAGGCCTTGAACACGTTGCCCGGGTAGCTGGCGCTGGTCAACCGCGAGGCGCCATCGTATTGGTAGCTGACGCTGTACCCGCCGGGTGCGGTCACGCTGGCGATCTGCCCCTGGGCGTTGTACGCTAGTTGCAGGCTGCGGCCAAAGGCGTTGGTGACACTGACCAACTGGCCCAGGCCGTTGTAGCTGAGGCTGGTGACCCAGCCGTTGCGCTGGGTGATGCTCTGCAGCACAGTGCCCGTGGCGTCCAGCTGCCAGCGGCTTTCGTCGCTGGCGCGGGTAAATTGCCAGCCTTGGGCGGTCTGCGTCAAGGCGTCCCTGCCGTTGTCTGCAACCCAGGCGGCGGTGGCATCAGTGCGCTGGAACACCACCTTGCTGCCGTCACCCAGGCGCACCACGCGCTGGTTGTCGGCGCCGCTGATCTGCGCAGCATAGCCGTGGCTCCAGCCCTGGCCCAAAACGGCGCCGATATTGCCCAGGCTGCGGTAGTAACGCGTCCAGTCCAGCGGATGGGCGCCAGCATCGGCGTAGTCGGATTCGGTTTGCAACTTCTCGCCGGTTGAAGGCGAAACGGGATTGCCGATCAGACTGCCGGGGTCGGCAGGGCACATGTCGGGCGGGTTCGCCGCGCTCACGGTGATGTTGTTGGAGGCGGTGTTGCTGCAGCCGCTGCAGGATGCCGTGAGAAGCGCTTCGGCTTTGTGCGACGGGGGCTGGTATATGAAACGGTATTCGCCCGATGCATTGGTCGTTCCGCTGATGCTGCCTCCACCGCTCAGGGCAATGGTCACCGCTTTTCCGGATACGGCCGCGCCATTTTGTTTGACGGTGGCCACTTGGGGCAGTGCTCCACCTGCGGGTAGCGCCTTGGTGGTGCTACCGCCAACCAGTCCAATTACAAGGGGCTGGGGAGGGGTTGGAACGCAGGCGCGTATGCTGTCATCCCAAAACTGTCCGTAAAGGCAATAGCACCGTCCGTCAACGCCCAATCCCACCAAGTTCTGATTGCGCGAATCAGCGCAGCCGCAGGTTGCGAATTCGTACGGCCCTCTATAACTGTCAACAATTACCCCGTTAATCTCCTTGTGCCAGGCAACGTCAGCTTGGTATCCTCCCCATGGTCCGCCAAATCTACCGTACTGGGTGGAGGGCAGGATGGGATTGCAAAGATCGTAGATGACATTGGGATGCGCCGCTTGGTAGAGCACGCACGACCGATTTATCACCGAAGCAACGTCTAGCGACCCGGAAGAAGGCCGGCTGAAAGTTTCGTAATACCCAAGGCCATCACTCGCGGTGCAGCTATCGACGGAATGACCAGATGGTGGATTGCAGCCCGGGCACTGTGCAAAAGCGGACTGCGAAACCAGCAACACGAACAGCAGACGTACGCAACCCAGCAGGCAACGCTTTAGAAAATCAGGCATGAGCCCCCCCCCTCAATCTTTTTGGTGCCGAGAATCTAGTCAGTTCGACTTATTTCGTCAATTGATTTGAGGGCAATGCTTCAACCACGCAACAGGTTGTCTCCATTCCTCATTTGTGGGGGCCTCCAGCGCGGATGCCCCAAAATACGCCCACCCTTGGTGCGCCCAGCAGTCCACAGGCACCAAATTTGCTTTGAGCCCCTTGGTTGTATTTCCCTGTTCTGTCTGGAGCCTTCCCCATGAAAAAACGCGTCTTCCTCAAAACCACCGCGGCGCTGGCCGCTGCCGCCGCTTTTGTTGGCACTGCCAGCGCGCAGACCACGCCGATCAAGTTCCAGCTCGACTGGCGGTTTGAGGGGCCGGCGGCCCTGTTCCTGGTGCCGGCCGCCAAGGGTTACTTCAAGGACGCCAAGCTCGACGTGTCGATTGACGCGGGCAACGGCTCGGGCGGCACGGTCACGCGGGTGGCTTCGGGCACCTACGACATGGGCTTTGCCGACCTGGCCGCGCTGATGGAGTTCCACGCCAACAACCCCGACGCGCCCAACAAGCCCGTGGCGGTGATGATGGTCTACAACAACACGCCCGCCTCGGTCATGGCGCTCAAGAAGTCAGGCATCAAGACCCCGGCCGACCTGAACGGCAAGAAGCTCGGCGCCCCGGTGTTTGACGCGGGCCGCCGCGCCTTCCCGATTTTTGCCAAGGCCAACAGCATCAGCGGCGTGCAGTGGACGGCCATGGACCCGCCGCTGCGCGAGACCATGCTGGCCCGCGGTGACGTGGACGCCATCACCGGCTTCACCTTCACCTCGCTGCTCAACCTGGAGGCGCGCGGCGTCAAGGCCGAGGACGTGGTGGTGCTGCCCTACCCCGACTACGGTGTCAAGCTCTATGGCAATGTGATCATTGCCTCGCCCAAGCTGATCAAGGAGAACCCGGCCGCGGTCAAGGCTTTCCTCTCGGCCTTTGCCAAGGGCATGAAAGAGGTGATCGCCAAGCCTGAGGCCGCGATTGAAACTGTCAAGGCGCGCGATGGCATCATCAACACCGCGCTGGAAACGCGCCGCCTCAAGCTGGCGATCGACACCGTCGTCAACAGCCCCGACGCTCGCGCCGAAGGCTTTGGCCAGGTAGTGCCAGGCCGCCTGTCGCTGATGGCGTCGCAGGTGTCGGACGCGTTCAACACCAAGACGCGCGTGAATGCCGACACGGTGTGGAACCCGGCCTTCCTGCCCAGCAAAGCGGAACTCAACGTGCTGCCCACCGCGAAAAAGTAACCCCCCGAAGCGGCCTGCGGCTGCTGGACAACACCACACACGCGCCCATGAATTTTGTAGATTTCCGCGACGTCTGGCTGGCCTACAACGACGAGTTGCTGGCCCAGAACCACTTTGCGGTCGAGGCCATCGACCTCCAGGTGCGCCAGGGCGAGTTCATCGCCATCGTCGGGCCTTCGGGTTGTGGCAAGTCCACCTTCATGAAGCTCACCACCGGGCTGAAGATGCCGTCGATGGGCAAGATCCTGATCGACGGCCTGCCCGTGACCGGGCCGCTCAAGATCAGCGGCATGGCCTTCCAGGCGCCCAGCCTGCTGCCTTGGCGCACCACGGTGGACAACGTGCTGCTGCCGCTGGAAATCGTCGAACCTTATCGCTCCAGCTTCAAGGCCAGGCGCAAGGAATATGAAGAACGTGCCCGCACGCTGCTGCAGAAGGTGGGCCTGGGCGGCTATGAAGACAAGTTCCCCTGGCAGCTCTCGGGCGGCATGCAGCAGCGCGCCAGCATCTGCCGCGCGCTGATCCATGAACCCAAAATGCTGCTGCTGGACGAGCCGTTTGGCGCGCTCGACGCCTTCACGCGTGAAGAACTGTGGTGCATCCTGCGCGACCTGTGGACCGAGCAGAAATTCAACGTGATCCTGGTCACGCACGACCTTCGTGAGAGTGTGTTCCTGGCCGACACCGTGTACGTGATGAGCAAGAGCCCGGGGCGCTTTGTGGTCAAGCGCGAGATCGAGCTGCCGCGCCCGCGCGAGCTGGAGGTGACCTACACCAAGGAATTCAGCGACGTCGTGCACGAGCTGCGCGGGCATATTGGCGCCATGCGAAAACAAGGTGCCGAAGCCGCGGGGGCCGTGCAATGACCCACAACCGCAACCTGGAGCGCTGGGCGCCCGTCATCGTGCTGGTCGTCACGCTGCTCATCTGGCAGATCGGGGTGATGGCCTTCAGCGTGCCGGAATTCATCTTCCCCAGCCCCTGGGAAATCGCCAAGCAGTTCGCCGAATTCAAGGGCCCGCTGCTCGAAGCCGCGTGGAAAACCTTCTGGGTCACCATGCTGGGCTTTGGCATTTCCATTGTGGTGGGCGTGTTGCTGGGCTTTCTGGTGGGCTCGTCACGCCTGGCCTACGCGGCCTTCTACCCGCTCATGACGGCCTTCAACGCCGTGCCCAAGGCGGCCATCACGCCCATCCTGGTGGTGTGGTTCGGCATTGGCCTGGGGCCGGGCATTCTCACGGCGTTCCTGATCTCGTTCTTTCCGATCACGGTGAACATTGCCACCGGGCTGGCCACGCTGGAGCCCGAGCTCGAAGACGTGCTGCGCGTGCTGGGCGCCAAGCGCTGGGACGTGCTGATGAAGGTGGGGCTGCCGCGCTCCATGCCGTACTTCTATGGCTCGCTCAAGGTCGCCATCACCCTGGCGTTTGTGGGCACGGTGCTGGCCGAAATGACGGCCGGCGACTCCGGCATTGGCTACCTGATGCAGACCGCCGGCTCCCAGCAGCGCCTGCCGCTGGCCTTTGCCGGGCTGGTGATCATTGGCGCCATGGCCATGGCCATGTACGAGCTGTTCAGCGCCATCGAAAAGCGCACCACGGCGTGGGCGCACCGCGGCAGCCAGGGCCATTGACGGCATGCCCTGGCACGCGCACCTGAGCATCGACTACCAGGCAGACCAGGGCCGCACCGCCGCGCGCTTTCGCCACGACGGGCCGCTGCGCATTTTGCAGAGCCTGTACCCCGAGGGCGATGCCGTCTGCCACAACGTGCTGGTGCACCCGCCGGGCGGACTGGTGGGCGGCGATGTGCTGGACATCGCCATCACGGCCGGTGCCGGCGCCCATGGCCTGGTCACCACGCCGGGCGCCAGCCGCTTTTACCGCTCCGACGGCGAACTGGCCGTGCAGCGCAGCCACCTGACGCTGGCGGCCGGCGCGCGGCTGGAGTGGCTGCCGCTGGAGGCGCTGTGCTACAGCGGCTGCCTGGCCGAAAACCGGCTCACCATGAACCTGGCGCCGGGCGCCGAGCTGCTGGGTTGGGACGTGACCGCGTTGGGTCTGCCGGCCGCGCAGCTGCCGTTTGAGCGCGGCAGCTTTTTGCAGCAGATCGAGGTGCCCGGCGTCTGGCTCGAACGCGGCCGCATCAACGCCGCCGACCAGCGCCTGATGGACAGCCCGCTGGGCCTGGCCGGACACCGCTGCCTGGCCACCCTGTTCTTCGTGGCCGGGCAAGACCTCACGCGCGCGCGCCGCGAGCAGGCTCTGGCGCTGGCCCGCGAAGTGATCGAGTCCCACGCCTTGCACGCCACCGCGGGCGCCACGGCGCCCAATGCCCGCACCGTGGCCGTCCGGGTGCTGGCCCCGGTGGTGGAGCCGGCCATGGGGTTGCTGCGCGCGGTGCGCGGCGCCTGGCGCCATGGCCTGTGGCAACTGCCGGGCACCTTGCCACGCATCTGGTCGATGTAGCGCGCTCAGGCGCTGCCTGCCGGCTGCAACACCACGCTGACACACAGCCCCGTGCCGCCGGGGCCGGGTTCAAGCTGCAAGGGCGCGTGCATGAGCTGGGCGTACTGGGCCACGATGGCCAGCCCCAGGCCCGCGCCCTGGCGCAGCAGCATGCCCGGTTCGCCCTGGGCCCAGCGCTGCTGCAGCTGGGTGGCGGTGTCTGCCGGCAGGCCCGCGCCGTTGTCGATCACCGAGAGGCGGACCCCATGCCCCCGCACGGCAATGGCCACCGTCACCGTGGGCGGCGTGCCGTCGGTGGGGCGCCCGTAACGCAGGGCGTTGTCGATCAGGTTGTTGAGCAGGCCTTCGAGCAGCGTGGGCGCCGCCCGCACGGTCACCGGGTCCTCGGCGCCGCGCGCGCCCAGGTCCACACCGGCCGCGTCGGCGCGCGGCAGAAAGCGCAGCACGGCCTCGCGCACGGCCTCATCCAGTGCCACCGGGCCCAGGTGGATGCCGGCCTTGGCTTCGCTGGCCAGGGCCAGTGCGAGCAGCTGGTCCACCAGCCGGCTCGCGCGGGCCTCGCTGCCCGCGATCTGCACGAGCTGCTCGCGCCAGACGGAGGCCTCCTTGTGGTTCAGGCCATAGGCCGCGAGCGCGCGGATGCCGGCCAGCGGCGTGCGCAGCTCGTGCGCCACGTTGCCGGCAAATTCGCGCTGGGCACGCGCGCTTTGGGCCAGCCGGTCCAGCAGCGCATTGAGCGCGCGGCCCAGGTGTTCGATGTCGCTGGTGCTGGCATCCACGGGCACGGGCATCAGGTCGTGCGCGTCGCGCAGCTGCACGGCCTGCTGCAGGTCCACCAGCGGCTGCATGTCGCGCGCAATGGCGCGGCGCAGCCAGGCGGCCAGCAGCAGCAGCAGCACGATCTGGGGCGCCACCGAGTACACCAGCAGCCGCTGCAGCAGGCCGCGCCGCGTGAGCGTGGTCTGCGCCATGACCACGCTGAAGGGTGCGGGCTGGTCGCGGTGCAGGGTCACCGCGCGCAGGTTGCGGCCCTTGAAGCTCACATAGGAAAAGCGGTAGGCCGCGGCACCCACCGGCGGCGGCGCGTGCAGGCCCTCGTTGCCGGCAATCAGGTGGCCCTTGGCGTCATGCAGCGCGAAGTAAACGGCCTCGGTCTGGTCGAACAGCACGGTGCGCACCTCGTGCGGGGTGAGTGCCAGTGTCATGCCTTCCCCCTCAAACCGCACGTTGGAGGCCATCAGGTAGGCGTCGTCCAGCAGCGAACGGTCAAAGGCCTGCTGCGTGAAATAGCTCGCCACGGCCAGCGCCACCGTGGTGCCCACCGCCCAGGTCAGGGCCAGCGGGAGCATCACGTGGCGCAGCAGGTGCGCCCGCAGCGTGGGCTTGGCCACGGGCAGTGGCGCGCCCGGTGGCGGCTCAGGCGGCATCTGATTCGGCTTCCATCACATAGCCCAACCCGCGCAGCGTGCGGATGCGCGCGCCGGTGCCCGCCAGCTTTTTGCGCAGGCGCGAAATGAAGGCTTCCAGCGCGTTGTCGCCCAGCGCCTCGTCAAACTCCGAGAGCTTTTGCGAGAGCGTGCGCTTGCTGACCACCCGCCCGGGCGGGGTCATGAGTTCCCACAGCACCTCGAACTCGCGCGCGGGCAGGTCCAGCGGCTGCCCTTGCCACTGGAAGCGGCGCGCCTTGCGGTCCAGCCGCAGCGCGCCCATGACGGTCTGGTCGTCCGTGCCCTGGGTCCGGCGCTCCAGCGCGCGCAGCCGCGCCTCGACCTCGTCCAGGTCAAACGGCTTGCCCAGGTAGTCATCGGCCCCGGCGTCCAGGCCGGCAATGCGCTCCTCGGTGCGGTTGCGCGCGGTCAGGATCAGCACCGGCGTGCGGTCGCCGCGCGCACGCGCGCTGCGCAGCGCGCGCAAGCCGCTGCCCAGGCCGCTGTGCGGCGCGCCTGACTGCGGCAGGTTCAGGTCCAGCAGCACGGCATCGAACGGCTGCACGCGCCAGAAATGCTCGGCCTGCTCCACGGTCTCGGCCACGTCCACGCGGTGGCCAGCGTCACCCAGGCTGCGGACCATGACGTCGCGCAGCACCCGGTCGTCTTCCACCAGAAGGATTCGCATGAGGGTGATTTTGCGGCATGGACCGCCCGCGGGCCCAGCGATACCCCCTGCGGGGCAACCCGATTGGCGTTATTGCGTAGTGCCGCGGTCAGCCAGCGGTCAGTGCCGGGGGCCGATAAACGGGGCTCCTGTTCCTCCCCACCTTGTCATGAAAATCAAGAGCCAGAAAGATTTCTTCTCGGGCGTCATGTTCAGCGCCATCGGCGCCGCCTTTGCCGGCGGCGCCACCACCTACACCGTGGGCGAGGGCGCCCGCATGGGCCCGGGGTATTTCCCGTTGCTGCTGGGGGTGGTGCTGGCGTTGCTGGGCGCCGCCATCATGTTCCGCGCCCTGGTGGTCGAGACCGAGGACGGCGACCCGATTGGCGCCTGGGCCTGGAAGCCGCTGGCCTACGTGATCGCCGCCAACCTAGCGTTCGGCGTGCTGATCGGCGGCCTGCCCAGCGTAGGGCTGCCGGCCATGGGGCTGGTGATCGCGATCTTCGGCCTCACGCTGCTGGCCAGCCTGGCCGGCGACAGTTTCAAGCTCAAGGAGGTGCTGGTCCTGGCGGCGATTCTGGCCGGCGGCAGCTATGTGGCCTTTGTCCTGATGCTCAAGCTTCAGATTCCCGTCTGGCCCACGTTCATCAGCGGCTGAGGAGACCTTTTCCATGGATTTGATCGCCAACCTCGCGACCGGCTTCGGCGTCGCGTTCACCCCCATCAACCTGCTGTATGCCTTTATCGGCTGCCTGCTGGGCACGCTGATCGGCGTGCTGCCGGGCATCGGCCCCGTGGCCACCATCGCCATGCTGCTGCCGGCCACCTACGCGCTGCCGCCGGTGTCGGCGCTGATCATGCTGGCCGGCATTTACTACGGCGCGCAATATGGTGGCTCGACCACGGCCATCCTGGTCAATCTGCCGGGCGAGTCGTCGTCGGTGGTGACCTGCATTGACGGCTACCAGATGGCGCGCCAGGGCCGCGCCGGGCCGGCGCTGGCGGCCGCGGGCCTGGGCTCGTTCTTTGCGGGCTGCGTGGGCACGCTGATCCTCGCGGCCTTTGCCGCGCCGCTGACCGAGGTGGCCTTCAAATTTGGTCCAGCCGAATACTTCTCGCTGATGATCCTGGGCCTGATCGGTGCCGTGGTGCTGGCCTCGGGCTCGCTGATCAAGGCCATTTCGATGATCGTGCTGGGCCTGCTGCTGGGCCTGGTGGGCACCGACGTGAACTCGGGCGTGGCACGCTATGCGTTCGACATCCCTGAACTCACTGATGGCATCGGCTTTGTGGTGATCGCCATGGGTGTGTTCGGCTACGGCGAGATCATCAGCAACCTGTCGCAACCCGAAGACCAGCGCGAGGTCTTCACGGCCAAGGTCCAGGGCCTGTGGCCCACCAAGCAGGACTTCAAGGACATGACGCCGGCCATCCTGCGCGGCACGGCGCTGGGTTCGGTGCTGGGCATCCTGCCCGGCGGCGGCGCTTTGCTGGCCTCGTTCGCGGCCTACACCGTGGAAAAGAAGATCAAGAACAAGCCCGGCGAGATCCCGTTTGGCAAGGGCAATATCCGCGGCGTGGCCTCGCCCGAGTCGGCCAACAACGCGGGCTCGCAGACCTCGTTCATCCCGCTGCTCACGCTGGGCATTCCACCCAACGCCGTGATGGCGTTGATGGTCGGCGCCATGACCATCCACAACATCCAGCCCGGCCCCCAGGTCATGACCAGCAACCCCGAGCTGTTCTGGGGCCTGATCGCGTCCATGTGGATCGGCAACCTGATGCTGGTGATCCTGAACCTGCCGCTGATCGGCATCTGGATCAAGCTGCTCACCGTGCCCTACCGCTGGCTGTTCCCGGCCATCGTGCTGTTCTGCGCGGTGGGGGTCTACACCACCAACAACAACACCTTTGACGTCTGGATGGTGGGCCTGTTCGGCTTCATCGGCTACCTGTTTGTCAAGCTCGGCTGCGAACCCGCGCCGCTGCTGCTGGGGTTCATCCTGGGCCCGATGATGGAAGAGAACCTGCGCCGCGCCATGCTGCTGTCGCGCGGCGACTGGAGCGTGTTCGTCACGCGTCCGCTGTCGGCCGGGCTGCTTGCCGGTGCGGCCGCGCTGCTGCTGATTGTGCTGCTGCCCGCGGTCAAGAAAGGTCGTGAAGTGGCGTTTGTGGAAGAGTGAGTTAGTGGAAGTCTGAGTACGCCGGGTTCATCCCTCCCGGCCTTGGGCCGGCACTGTCACAGGTGCCGGCCCTCTTTTTTTGCCGTGACGCCGCGATCCCCTACCATGGCGCCATGACGCAGCCCCCCACAGACAACATCCCCGGCACCGTCCAGGTGCTGGCCTTTGACATCTTCGGCACCGTGGTCGACTGGCACGGCAGCATCCAGCGCGAAGTCCAGGCGCGCTTTCCCGGCGTGGACGGCGCCGCATTTGCACTGGCCTGGCGGGCGGGCTACAAGCCGGCCATGGCCCGGGTGATGAGCGGCGAACTCGGCTGGACGCTGATCGACGACCTGCACCGCATGATCCTGGACCAGATCCTGCCCGACTTCGGCCTGCAGGCGCTGGATGAGGCCCAGCGCCGCGACCTCAACCGCGTGTGGCACCGGCTGGACCCGTGGCCCGACAGCGTGCAAGGCCTGACGCGGCTCAAGAGCAAGTTCACCATCTGTTCGCTGTCCAACGGCAACATCGGCCTGCTGACCGACATGGCCAAGCGGGCCGGCCTGCCCTGGGACTGCGTGCTGAGCGCGGAAGTGTTCCGGGCCTACAAGCCCGACCCCGCCACCTACCTGGGCGTGGCCCGGGTGTTTGACCTGCCGCCCGGGCAGGTGATGCTGGTCGCCGCCCACCACGACGATCTGGCGGGTGCACGGGCCTGCGGCCTGCGCACGGCCTACATCGAGCGTCCGCTGGAGTTTGGCGCCGCCAGGCCCAAGGATGTCTCGCCCCAGCCCGGGAACGACCTGCACGCCGGCAGCCTCACGGCACTGGCCGATCTGCTGGGTTGCTGACCCGGTTGCCGAGCCGCTCGCTATGGTTTATGTAGCATAACAAGGCCGCCCCGTCTGGACTCCAGGCACTTTTGACCCTGAACGGTCAAAAATATCAGGGTGGCGGCGGCTCCGGGGCCACATGGTGCGAGGCCAGCCGCCGCGACAGCCCCTGTGTGATGGCCTGCATGCTGGCTTCACTGCGGTCCAGCCCGTACACCGTGAGCGGAAAGTTCAGCGGCGCCTGCAGGGCCCAGATCCGGTCGTGTTCGTTGGGAGGCAGGATGGCGGCGGGTTCGCCCACGGCCACCCAGCCAATCGGCACGAACGCGCCGGGCGCCACCACGCTGCGGATGTGCACCACGGCGTTGATGCGCACCTCGCTGCCCCGGCCCAGCCGCGCGCCATGAAACACCGAGGCCCCGGTGGCAATGAACACTTCGTCCTCCACCGTGCAGCCCACCACATGGGCCTGCGGGCCGATCAGGCAGTGGTCGCCCACCACCAGCGGGTGCTCGGCCGAGCTGCGCAGCACGGCGTTCTCCATCACGATCACGTTGCGCCCGAGCTGGATGCTGCCGCTTTCGGCGATCACCTGGGCGCCGTACATGATGCGGCAGCCCGGCCCGAGGCTGACGTTGCCGCACACCATGGCATTGGGCGCGACAAACGCCGTGGGATCGACGCGGGGCGTTTCGCCGGCATGGGACATCAGCATGAAGACTCCAGTCAAAAGGACGCCGCCCATTATTCCCTCATCGCTTCCCGGCACGGCGTCCCCGCATCGCCCAACACCGGCGTACCCTCGTCCAGTTGGAGGATGCGCCGCGCGCCACCCCTTGCTATAACCCGAGCCAACCGCCCCCCGGCAACCCACTTTCAGCAAGGGAGACTTCACATGACCACCCCCCGTCCCGACACCACCATCGTTCGCGCGGCCATCCACCCCGGCATCGGCGTGGCCCGCGTGGGCAACAGCGCCGACGGCTACTACATCGGCCCCGAGGTCATGGACCCGCCCCCCATGGCCCCCGGCGCCCTGCGCGACCCCGGCGGCGCCTTGAAGCGCGAGGCGGCGCGGTTCCGCGTTTACGGCTACAACGCCGCCGGCGAGGTGGTGCGCGAGCTCACCGCCGCCGAAGCCCGCATTGAATGGACGGTGGAGCTGGCCAACAAGAAGGCAGCCTGGTATGAGTTCCAGATCGCGCTGGACATCCCCGAGGCCGCCAACCCCGCCATGGCCCAGCCCAGCCTGCTGCGCAATGCCAGCGTGAAAGACCGCGCAAGCCTGGCCATCCTGCCCGGTGCGCGCAGCATTTCAGGCGCGAACCAGAGCGGCACGCCCTACCAGTTTGGCAGCGGCTGCTTTGCCGGCACGCCGGTCTACCTGGGCGAGCTGCGCACCGACGAAGCCGGCCGTCTGCTGGTGCTGGGCGGCCATGGCCACTCCGCCTCGGTGGACGGCAAGCCCGCCACCACCTTTGCCAACAACGACGGCTGGCACGACGACACCGCCGACGGGCCCGTGCACGCGAGCGTGACCATCGACGGCGTGGCCCTGCCCGTGGACAGCGCCTGGGTGGTGGTGGCCCCCGCCAACTACGGCCCGGGCCTGCGCTCGGTGCGCACCATGGCTGACCTGATGCAGGACGTGTATGTGCAGTCCGGCATGCGGGCCTTTCCGGCCCGCGTGTCATTCAGCCGCGACATCCTGCCCATTCTCACGCGCCAAAGCGGCCTGCAATGGGCCAACAAGGGTTTCGCCGCGCAGTTTGGCTGGGGCGGCCCGGCCAGCGCTGACAACGCCGAATGGATCGCCCGGCTGGCCAGCCCGGGCACCACCTGGCAGGAGCAGCGCCAGCAGGTGGCCAACGCCTTCCGGCAGTTTGAACGCGATGGCCGCTCGCCGCTGCCCTGGCCCTGGATGTATGGCGACGCCATGGACGTGCCGCCCGCCGACACGCCCCGCCAGCACGCCGCGCTCACCGACACCCAGCTGCGCCTGCTCAGCCTCTGGGCCGAGGGCGACTTTGATGCCGACTGGCAGCCCGACGCCGCTGCGCCCGACTGCATCGAAGCCGTGCCCCTGCAAGCCCAGCCCGGCACCCTGGACCACGCCGCCATGAGCTTCTGCCTGGCCGATGCCTTCCACCCGGGTTGCGAAATCACCTGGCCCATGCGCCACGCAAGCATGTACCGGGCGCCGTTTCGCATTCGCGAGGCGCCCCCCGGCACGCCCCCCCTGCCCGACTACGGCGCGCAGCTGACCCCGGCCATTGCCACCGCCGTGAGCGGCCCGCTCTATGCGCAGTCCGCGGGCGACCTGACCCGCTGGATGGCCGTGCCCTGGCAGACCGACACCGCCAGTTGCCGCAGCGGCTACTACGCGGGTTACGGCCCGCGCTACGACCCCTATGTGCCCAGCTTCTGGCCCGCGCGGGTGCCCAACCAGGTGCTGACCGAGGACGATTACCAGGCCGTGATGAACACCGCGCTGCCGCGCGAGGAGCGGCTCGCGGCATTCAACCGCCGTGCCTCCTGGTTCCGCACCCTGGGGCCGGACGGCTACATGAGCCAGATCAACAACATGGTTGCGAATTTTGGCGACATGGGGGTGCTCGAAGAGCGCCCCGGCCTGCCCGGTGATCCCGATTTCCCGCCCGTCATGCAGGTCGAGAACCGCATCGCGCCCAGCCACGGGCTGCTCAAGACAGGGGCCGCCGCGCTGCCGCACACGCCCGAGCCGTTTGACGCCGAGAACGAGGCGCTGCTGCGCTTTCACGCGCACCCGGCCAACCTGCGCTGAGCCCGCACATGGCATCGGCCCGCGCAGTGCCACTGACCCTGGACGTTCTGGTGGTGGGCGCCGGCCCCGCTGGTGCGGCCACGGCGCTGGCCCTGGCGCCGCACTGCCGTGTGGGCCTGGCGGGCCGGGCCGTTCCGTGCGGCCCGCGCATTGGTGAATCCCTGCCCGCGGCCGCCCGCACCCTGCTGGCCGATCTGGGGTTGTGGGACGCCTTCAAGGCCCAGGGCCACCGGCCCGCGTGGTCGCGCGTGTCGCTGTGGGGCGGGCCTGACGAAAGCTGCCACGATGCCGTGTTCGACCCTCACGGCCCCGGCTGGCATCTGGACCGCGCCCGCTTCGATGCCCTGCTGCTCCAGCAGGCCGTGCTGCGCGGCGCGGTGGGGCTGTACCCGTCTGAGTTGCGTGACATGCATCGCGCCTCGATGGGTGCGAACCGCTGGCGCTGCCTGCTGCAAACGCCCGACGGGCCGCGAGAGGTGCTGTGCCGCCTGCTGGTGGACGCGACCGGCCGCGCCGCGCGTCTGGTGCGCCAGGCCGGGGGCGACATCGTGCGCATGGACCGGCTGGTCTGCCTGTACGCCTGGCTGCCGCCACACCCGCCGGGGCCCGCCGCGCGCCCCGGCACCACGCTGATCGAAGCGGACGCCGATGGCTGGTGGTACAGCGCGGACCTGCCGTCCGGCGGCAGTGTGCTCGCATGGCACACCGACAGCGACTTGCCCGAGGCCCGGGCCTGTGGCAACGCACAGGCGCTGATCGCCCGTGCGCTGCAAACGCAGTTGATACGTGAACGTTGCACCGGATATCAACAGCCACTGGCCGACGGGCCCCGCTACGAGGGAGCGGGCCACGGCGGACTGCAACTGCACATCGCCCCGGCACACAGCCAGCGCGCCCGCCGCGCTGCGGGTGACGACTGGCTCGCGGTCGGCGACGCTGCGCTGGCGTTCGACCCGCTGGCCTCGCAGGGGCTCATGAATGGCCTGTACATGGGGCTGGCAGCGGCGGCCACAGCGACGCGCCACCTGGCAGGTGATGCGCATGCCCTGCCTGAATGGGCCGGGCATGCCGCCCACATTGCCGGCGTCTACCGTGCCAACCTGGCGCGCTACTACGCGCTGGAAAACCGCTGGCAGGGCAGCAGCTTCTGGCGGCGACGCCGGCCCGCGCGGTCAGAACACGCCGAGCAGCATGAGGATCAGGACAACGCTGAGGGGAACGCCAAGAAGCCAGGCAATGATGGGCATGTGAATCTCCAGTGGTGAGTTGATGAATGGCTTCACCTTAAGCCCCACTCAACCACCGGATTGCGCGAAAGGTCCGCAAGCGCAGGTAGGCAGATACCTACCGCGGCCCACCCGTCAGATGGCCACCAGCCCGCGCACGCCGTGCGCCTCCATGTCCTTGCCGGCGCCGCGCGCGATGAACTCGCCACGCTCCATCACCAGGTAGTCGTCGGCCAGTTCCTCGGCAAAATCGTAGTACTGCTCCACCAGCAGGATGGCCATGTCGCCGCGATCGGCCAGCATGCGGATCACGCGGCCAATGTCCTTGATGATGCTGGGCTGGATGCCCTCGGTGGGCTCATCAAGAATCAGCAGCTTGGGCCTGGCCGCCAGCGCGCGCGCAATCGCAAGCTGCTGCTGCTGCCCGCCCGAGAGATCGCCGCCACGGCGGTTCAGCATCTGCTTGAGCACCGGGAACAGCTCGTACAGCTCCGCGGGAATGGGCGTGCTGGCGCTCTTGTAGGCCAGCCCCATGCGCAGGTTTTCCTCCACGGTCAGGCGCGCGAAAATCTCGCGGCCCTGCGGCACAAAGCCGATGCCGGCCCGGGCCCGCTCATAGGGCGTCGCGCCCTGGATCGCCTTGCCGTCAAACTCGATGCTGCCGGTCTTGATCGGCACCAGCCCCATCAGGCTCTTGAGCAGCGTGGTCTTGCCCACCCCGTTGCGCCCCAACAGCACCGTGACCTTGCCCAGGTGGGCCTCCAGGCTCACGTTCCGCAGGATGTGCGAGCCACCGTAGTACTGGTTGATGTTCTTGACGGTCAGCATCACTATTCACTCCCGTGCTGTGCGGCAAAGGCGTGTGCGCAGGGTCGGCGCGCGCAGCGCGCTTCGTTGACTAGCTCGCCGCAGTTGTTTGAGCGTAGCGCGTAGCGCGCAGCGAGTTTTGCGGCGCGGCCCTGTGCCGAGCACCGCAGCGTAGTCTGCGCAAAGCGCAGACCGCCACAGTGTGAGCCCCCGCCGGACACCGCCTGGCGCGAAGCAGCGAGCGCCAAGCCAAACCCGCCAGATGCAGCCATGAAAGCGTCACCGTCCAAGGTACACCTCAATCACGCGTTCGTCGGCCTGGACCTGGTCCAGCGTGCCCTGCGCGAGCACCGACCCGTCGCACAGCACGGTCACGATCTCGGAAATGGTCTTGATGAAGCTCATGTCGTGCTCGACCACCATCAGTGAGTGCTTGCCCTTGAGCGTGAGGAAGAGCTCCGCCGTGCGCGCGGTTTCCTCGTCGGTCATGCCCGCCACGGGTTCATCGAGCAGCAGCAGTTTCGGGTCCTGCATCAGCAGCATGCCGATTTCCAGCCACTGCTTCTGGCCGTGGCTCAGGTTGCCCGCCAGGCGGGTCACGCTGTCGGACAGGTGGATGGTGTGCAGGATCTCGGCCAGCCGGTCGCTCTGCGCGCTGTCGAGCCGGAAGACCAGCGAGGACTGAACACCCTTGTTGGTCTTGAGCGCCAGCTCCAGGTTTTCAAACACCGTGAGCTGCTCGAACACCGTGGGCTTCTGGAACTTGCGGCCAATGCCCATCTGGGCGATCTCGGCCTCCTTGTAGCGCAACAGGTCGATGGTGGAGCCAAAGAAAACCGTGCCCTCGTCGGGCCGGGTCTTGCCGGTGATGATGTCCATCATCGTGGTCTTGCCCGCGCCGTTGGGGCCGATGATGCAGCGCAGCTCGCCTGGCGCAATGTCCAGGCTCAGCTTGTTGATGGCCTTGAAGCCGTCAAAGCTCACGCTCACGTCCTCAAGGTACAGGATGCGGCCATGGGTGACGTCCACCTCGCCCGGCGTGGCCAGCCGCGAGAATCCGGCCGCGCGGCCGCCGGACTCGGTCTTGCCGGCCTCGGCCCGGGCGACATGCGCCTGGGCGCGGCGAGCGCCTTCCTCGAGCAGGTCGGGGGTCATTCGGGGTTCCCCTTGCGCAGCTTGCGGACCAGCCCCACCACGCCCTGCGGCAGGAACAGCGTCACGCCGATGAACAGCGCGCCCAGGAAATACAGCCAGTACTCCGGCGCCGTCACGGTGAGCCAGCTCTTGGCGCCATTGACGATGAAGGCGCCCACGATCGGCCCGATCAGCGAGGCGCGCCCGCCAACCGCGGCCCAGATCGCGATCTCGATCGAATTGGCGGGGCTCATCTCGCTCGGGTTGATGATGCCCACCTGCGGCACATAGAGCGCGCCGGCCACGCCGCACATGATGGCCGAGATGACCCAGATGGTGAGCTTGTAGCCAATGGGGTTGTAGCCGCTGAACATGACGCGGCTTTCCGCATCGCGGATGGCCTGCAGCACGCGGCCGAATTTGCTGGCCACCAGCCAGCGCGCGAACAGGAAGAAGCCCAGCAGCGTCAGGCCCGTGAGCACGAACAGCACCATGCGCATCGACGGCGTGGCGATGGCAATGCCCAGGATGCGCTTGAAGTCGGTGAAGCCGTTGTTGCCGCCAAAGCCGGTTTCATTGCGGAAGAACAGCAGCATGGCCGCGAAAGTCATGGCCTGCGTGATGATGGAGAAGTACACGCCCTTGATCCGCGAGCGGAAAGCAAAGTAGCCAAACACGAAGGCCACGATGCCCGGCACGGCCACGATCAGGATCAGCGTGGCAATGAAGCTGTCGGACAGCGCCCAGTGCCAGGGCAGCTCCTTCCAGTCGAGGAAGACCATGAAGTCGGGCAGGTCGCTCTTGTAGTTGCCGTCACGCCCGATCTGGCGCATCAGGTACATGCCCATGACGTAGCCGCCCAGCGCGAAGAACAGGCCATGGCCCAGGCTCAGGATGCCGGTGTAGCCCCAGATCAGGTCCATGGCCAGCGCGCAGATGGCGTAGCACATGATCTTGCCGACCAGCGCCACGGCGTAGTCGCTCATGTGGAACACGCTGCCCTGCGGCACCACCAGGTTGAGCAGCGGCGCGACTGCGCACACCATGATCAGCGCGACCACGAAGGCGCTCCAGCCGGTGCGCGACAGCACGGCGGGACGGGAAGGGAGTGAGACCATGATGCTCATGCTTCGGCACTCCGGCCCTTCATCGCGAAGATGCCTTGCGGACGCTTCTGGATGAAGATGATGATGAACACCAGCACCGCGATCTTGGCGAGCACGGCGCCGGCCCAGCCTTCCAGCAGCTTGTTGAGCACGCCCAGCCCCATGGCCGCGTACACCGTGCCAGCGAGTTGGCCCACGCCGCCCAGCACCACCACCATGAACGAATCGACGATGTAGCCCTGCCCGAGGTCTGGTCCCACATTGCCCACCTGGCTCAGCGCGCAGCCGGCCAGCCCCGCAATGCCGGAGCCCAGCGCGAAGGCGTAGGTATCGACCCGCGCGGTGTTGACGCCCATGCACGAGGCAATGGGCCGGTTCTGGGTGACGCCGCGCACGAACAGGCCCAGCCGCGTCTTGCTGATGAGGAAGGCCATGCCCAGCAGCACCGCGAACGCGAAGCCGATGATCACGATGCGGTTCCACGGCAGTTGCAGGTTGCCCATCACCGCCACGCCACCACTCATCCACACCGGGTTTTCCACTCCCACGTTCTGGGCGCCAAAGATGGAGCGCACCAGTTGCTGCAGCATCAGGCTGATGCCCCAGGTGGCCAGCAGTGTTTCAAGCGGGCGGCCATACAGGAAGCGGATGACGCTGCGCTCCAGCGCCGCGCCCATCAGCGCGGACGCCAGGAAGGCCGCCGGAACCGCTGCGACCAGGTACCAGTCAAAGGCCCCGGGCAGGTATTTCTGGAACAGGCCCTGCATCACATAGGTGGCGTAGGCCCCAATCATCATCAGCTCGCCATGGGCCATGTTGATCACGCCCATCAGGCCATAGGTGATGGCCAGGCCCAGCGCCACGAGCAGCAGGATGGAGCCAAGGCTGATGCCCGAGAACGCGGCGCCCAGGCGGTCGCCCCAGGCCAGCGTGGCCTCGACGGCACGCAGCGAAGCCTGCAGGGCGCTCTTGACCTCGGGGTCGGCTTCCGAACGGATCCGCTCAAGCAACACGGTCTTGGTGCTCGGGTCGCCGCTGGACGCGAGCAGCTGCGCGGCCGCAAGCCGGCGGGATTTGTCGGCGCTGCCCAGCAGCGCGGCGGCGCGGACCAGGCCGAGCTGCGACTTGATCTGGGCGTTGGTTTCGGCGGCGTAGGCCTTCTCGATCAGCGGCAGGCGCGATTCGTCGGCTTCGCTTTGCAGCGTCTGCACCGCCGCGCGCCGCAACTTCTCGTCCTTGGAGAACAGGCGCAGCGACGCCATCGCGGTGTCAAGCTCCCCCCGCATGCGGTTGTTGTTGATCACGTCTTCCGCCGTGTCGGGCAGGGCCACGCCGGCACCGGTCACCGGGTCGGTGGCCTTGTCGTCCACCACGATCAGCACCTGGCCACCGGCCACCTTGACGGCATCGTCCACCATCGCCTGGATGAAGGCAGCGGTCTTGTCGTCGGCCGACTCCACCGCCTTGTTGAGCGCGGCAATGCGGGCGTCGGTCTCGCCGATGGCGATGGCCTTGGCCTCATCCGCCGTCAGCGCATGGGCCGCAGCCGCCGCACACAGAGCGGCCAGTAAAACGAATCGCTTGATCATGTAGGAACCTGTAGGGTGAACAGACCCGCTGTTCACCATGCAAGCACCGTGCCCCGCCCCTTTCGGGGGCGCGCCGCGCCGGGCCGCCCCAAGCGGCCGCGCCGCCCCCCAGTGGGGGGAGGCGGCCAAAGGCCGCATCGGGGGGTGTCTTACTTCTTCGCTGGCTCGTCAGGCTTCTTGTCGTTGCCTTCGATGTACGGAGACCAGGGCTTGGCCTTGACCGGGCCCGGCGTCTTCCACACCACGTTGAACTGGCCGTCGGCCTTGACTTCGCCGATGAACACCGACTTGTGCAGGTGGTGGTTCTTCTCGTCCATCTTGCTCACGATGCCCGAGGGAGCCTTGAAGGTCTGGCCGGCCATGGCGGCGATGACCTTGTCCACGTCCGTGGACTTGGCCTTCTCGACCGCCTGTTTCCACATGTGGATGCCGATCCAGGTGGCTTCCATCGGGTCGTTGGTCAGGGGCTTGTCAGAGCCGGGCAGCTTCTTGGCCTTGGCATAGGCAGACCACTTCTTGATGAACTCGTCGTTGGTCGGGTTCTTGATGCTCATGAAGTAGTTCCAGGCGGCCAGGTGGCCCACCAGCGGCTTGGTGTCCACGCCGCGCAGTTCTTCCTCGCCCACCGAGAAAGCAACCACCGGCACGTCCTTGGCCTTCAGGCCGGCGTTGCCCAGTTCCTTGTAGAAGGGCACGTTGGAGTCACCGTTGATGGTGGACACCACGGCGGTCTTGCCACCGGCGCTGAACTTCTTGATGTCAGCCACGATGGTCTGGTAGTCAGAATGGCCGAACGGGGTGTACTTCTCGTCGATGTCGCTTTCCTTCACGCCCTTGCTCTTGAGGTAGGCGCGCAGGATCTTGTTGGTGGTGCGGGGGTAGACGTAGTCGGTGCCCAGCAGGACCCAGCGCTTGGCGGCGCCGCCGTCCTTGCTCATCAGGTAGTCCACCGCGGGGATGGCCTGCTGGTTGGGGGCTGCGCCCGTGTAGAACACGTTCTTGGACAGCTCCTCACCCTCGTACTGAACGGGATAGAACAGCAGGCCGTTGAGCTCTTCGACCACCGGCAGCACCGACTTGCGCGACACGCTGGTCCAGCAGCCGAAGATCACGGCGACCTTGTCCTGCGTGAGCAGCTGCTTGGTCTTTTCGGCAAACAGCGGCCAGTTGGAGGCCGGGTCGACGACCACGGGCTCGAGCTTCTTGCCCATCACGCCACCCTTGGCGTTGATTTCGTCAATGGCCATCAGCACCGTGTCCTTGAGGACCGTTTCCGAAATGGCCATGGTGCCCGACAGGCTGTGCAGCACGCCCACCTTGATGGTGTCGGCGGCATGGGCTGGCACGACCGACAGGCCTGCCAGGGCGACGGCGGCGGTAAGCGCCTTGAGAGTAAAACGACGTTGCATGTGTGCTTCTCCAGTGAGACAAAACCTGAGACAAACCTGAAATCGCCCCATCCCCGCCCCTTGCGGAACGCCTCTGATGCGGACGGTTTGATCCTAGGGAGAACCCCAAGCCCGGGGAATACGCCGCATGGCGTATGCAGCTGCGCCGCTCGGACGTATCTTTTTTTGAGCCCGGCCCCGACGCCATGCGGGGCCGACTGGTAATTTGCGCAGTCCAGCCCCCTGGCGCGGACACCAGGAGCAAGCCTTTGATTTCAAAAGACTTTTACGGAATCCCGCCTGTTGTCCATGCCTTTGCACCGGCTTCTTCCGCGGCTTGGCAGGGGGGCCACTGTCAGGCTTGACAGGTTGATGCCACGCAAACGGCTCCAGACAATCCAACTCGTCACACAAGGTAACTGGAGCTGCGGGTGAAGCAAGCGCCAAAGAGGGGGGAGGGCTGGAGGGCCCATCGTTGCGGTCACACGCCGTGGCTGGCAGGGTCCTGGACCCGCAGCCCGGCGTGGATGACCCCTTTCTTCCTCGCCACGGCCGCCGCCCAGCCGATTCCAAGCCTGCCCACGGTGCAAATCAGCGCCAGTTCGCTGCCGGTCACGGCGGCGGCGGCAAGCCAGCATGTGACCGTATTGACCCGGGACGAACTCGCGGCCCTTGGAGGCATGAGTGTGGCTCAGGTTCTGGCGCGCCAGGCCGGCGTGGTCGTGGACCGCAGCCCGCGCAGCGGCGGCTACGGCTCGATCTACCTGCGCGGCGCCGATCCGAGCCACGTGGTGGTGCTGATCGACCATGTACGGCAGAACGATCCCCTGTCCTCACGCGGCAGTGCCGTGGACCTGAACACGCTGTCCACCGGCGATGTCGAGCGGATCGAGATCGTGCGCGGCAACGTCAGCGTGGTGCATGGGCAGGCCCTGGCGGGCCTGATCCACATCTTCACGCGCCGCGCGCCAGGCACAGGCTACGCGGGTGTGGCCTCCGGTGGCTCGCGCCTGTGGTCAGCCCAGGCCGGCTTTGCCGGCCAGCAGCTGCGCGGCAGTGTCAGCCACCGTGAGGAGGGCGACGCATCCCAGGGATTCAACCGCACGCAAAGCGTCAACGGCGCCTGGGAGCAGGCGCTGGAGCGGCGGGGTTCTGTCACCCTCGCCGCGCGCCTGTCCAGCAGCCTCAACCTTGCGTTTCCCGACGACAGCGGCGGCCCGCAATTGGCGGTGCGCCGGACGCTGGAGTCGCGCAGCGCCAATGCCCACCAGCTAACGGCCCGCGGGGTCTTCAACACAATTGACTCCGGTCAGGTGGGGTTGCAGGCAACCACCTTGTCGCGCGATGGTGACGAGGCCACGCCGGGCGTGGCACCGGGCCTGCGCGACCCGGCGGGCCTGCCGGCCATGAACACGCAAACCCGCTACCGTCGCCATGAACTGCAGGCGCTGTGGATGCCCCCGGTCGGGCAGGACTGGCTGGTGACGCTGGGCCTGCAGCATCAGCAGGAAAGTGGCGATCTGGACAGCCAGATCCAGTTCGGGGGCTTTGCCCTGCCCGCCAGTTTCTCCCAGCGCCGGAGAACCACCAGCCTCATGGCCGAAGCGCGCTACCAGTGGAGCGACTGGGCACTGCAGGGCGGCCTGCGCCATGAGAGCCGCAGCGACGGCGGTCCCTCCACCCACCCCATGCTGTCGGTTCAGCACACGCTGGGCCGGTGGGGCGAATGGGGCGCCTCCCTGTCACGGGCAGCCAAAGCCCCGAGCTTTTATGCGCTGGGCCATCCGCTGGTCGGCAACCCGCAGCTGCGGACCGAGCGCGCCACCCACCGTGAGCTGTACTACGCGAGCCCCGCCGAGTCGGCCTGGCCAACGCGGATCACGCTGTTCAGTGCACGCTACAGGGACCTGATCGACTTCGACGCCGGCCCGCCACCGCAACTGGTCAACCGCGCCCGCATCAACGCGGACGGCCTCGAATGGCGCACCGGCAGAACCTGGGCCAACGGCTGGCAACTGCAACTCGATGGCGCCTGGATGCGGGTGCGCGACCCCAGCGGCGCCATCACCCTGCGCCAGCGGCCGCACAGCCAGTGGAATGCGAGGCTCTCCCTGCCCTGGGGACCGCGGCGCGAACTCACGGTGCTGGCCCGCCACACGGGCCGCCGGCTGGACTCGTCCATTCCCACGGGCGACCAGTGGCTGCCAGCGGCCAACACGCTGGACGTCTTGGCCCGCATGCCGCTGGGCGCGGCCATGGGACGCCCCATGGCCACCCTGGCCGTTGACAACCTGACCAACAGCCGCAGCGCCGAGACGATTGGCACGCCCGTTGCGGGCCGTCGCCTGCGCCTGGGCCTTGACTGGACGCTGTGATGACCTCAAGCCAGCGCCTGCCCCCCACCAACCCCTTTCCCGGCCGTGCCGGGCCCTGGCTGCGCCTGGGCGCCGGATTGGCGTTTCTCATGCTGTGCATCCTCGTGCCATTCGCGCTGTGGGGCGACGCCATGGACCGCTCGGCTTCCGTCTGGCTGGGGCGTCCGGATCAGGCCGCATGGATTGCCGCCGTGGGCATCGCCCTGCTGGTGGCCGACGTCTTGCTGCCCGTTCCCGGCAGCGTGGTGGGCATGGCCTTGTGCTGGGCGCTGGGACCGGTATGGGGCGGTGCCAGCATCGCGCTCGGCCTGACCCTCTCCTTTGCCTTTGGCTATGCCCTCGGCCGGAGCGTGCCGGAACAGCGCCTGCGCCATTGGGTCGGGCAGCCGCTGTGGGACGGCGTTCGCCAGCGCGCGCGGCACCAGGCGCTGTGGTGGATCGTGGTCGCGCGGCCGTTGCCGTTGCTTGCCGAAATGAGCGCGCTGCTGGCAGGCGTCTGGCGCGTGCCAGCGCCTCAGGCGCTGTTGATGGCCGGCCTGTCGTCGTGCGGCACCGCGGCACTGTACGCGGGCAGCACCTGGCTGGGATTGAACGCGCCAGGTCTCGCCGCCACGCTGGTCGCCACCACGGCGCTGCCCGTGTTGACCTGGGGCGTTCACCGGCTTGTCGTGCGGCGCCTTCGTTCGCGCGGCGGGCCCGCCGCGCCAGACCCTTGCCCATAACCCCACCGACCCCTCACCTTCCCCACAGCGAGACCGACATGAGCTACCTCAACTCCATGCGCCTGCATTTCGCCGGCCAGTTCCAGGCCAATGTGTCGACGGTCAACAACGACCCGGGGCATTTTGACAACGCCTCCTTCAAGCCCGACTACCAGAAGATGGAAGGCAACCACATGTTGCCGCCCAACGGGTGGTTTAACCCGCAAGGTGACGCAGCGTGGCGCTTTCTGGGCTGCCAGGTCACGTCGGCATGGCTGCCTTCGGGCGCGGTATCGGGCAGCGACCCGGTGTTGCAATGCATCGTGGCCGATTCGGACGGGCAGGTGCCCGCCAAGCTGGTCGACCTGGACAGCGAGCAGCAACTGGTCTCCGAAATCTGGGGGCTCCAGGTCCGGATTGCCGATGCCAGCGGCAACACCCTGCTGCGCAGCGACTTCGAGCCCGCGGCATTTGCCGACATCTGGGACCGGGCCACAGGCTCGGGCGCGGGCGGCGACATCGGCGCGGGCGCCATGTACCAGTCGGTGCTGACCCGTCTTGAATGGGGTGACGTGTCGGCCTCGCCGTTCCTGGTCGCGCTGAAGGCGGCGGCTGCCACCGGGCGACTGTCGATCAAGTTCAACGTGGACGGGTTGAACATGGACTTCACCTCGCCCGATTTCATGTGCGGCCGCATCGTGGGCACCATCGGCCCGGCAACCGAAACGGAGCCCCGGCACCTGCTGATGGGCCGCCAGTTCATGGCCTCGGCCGCGGCCGGGGGCAATTTCTTCACGCCCGTGGGTGGCATCAATTTCTGCGCGGGGGTGGTGGACAGCACGGCCGGGTGCATCTACCTGGACCTGGGCAATGCGCTCACCACCTCGTCACCGGGCGGACAGCTCAATGACCTGGGGCCGCTGACGCTGGGTGTCTATGACCCCATCGCCCTGCCCGGCAGCCCCGCGGGCAGCGTGGTGCCGCTGGGCACCATCCCGTCACAGGGCAGCGGCGGCTACGCCAGCGACGCCCAGTGGTACAGCCGGACCGCGGGCATTGTGGCCCTGCCCCTGAAGCCGGCGCAGCTGCAGGCCGTTGGCGGGTCGCCCCTGGTGCTGACAGGCAACGCATCGGTGGCCATCAGCGAATGGGACAGTGGCACCTTTGTGCGGGCCGACACCTTTGTCTACCGCCTCAGCCCGGGGGACACCGTGGCGATTCCGGTGGTGGCCATGCAATGGGGCGAACCGCTGGCAGGGGCTGCCGTGAGTTTCAGCGCCGATCCGTCGCAGCTCCAGCCCGGCAGCGGCTTCCCCTATGTATGTCCCAGCCCCCCCGTTGCCACACCCGCCGACGCCCTGAGCTTCAACACCACGGCCCTGACCGATGCGACGGGCCGCGCCACGCTGGTGCTGGACGCCAGCGACCCGGGAACCCCCCGCTGGTTCAACAACGGCCAGGACTATGGCATCGACGGTCAGGTGTACGGCATTCGCCCGGCTCTCGCCGACCCGCAGTACTCGGGCCCGGTGAACCAGTGGAACTTCATCAGCGTCCTGCTGTGGAGTGGCTTCACCCCGGCCAATCCGGTGACCTGGAACGACCTGCAGCCGATCTTCCAGCAATACGCCAACCTGTATCCGGTCATGAACCGGTTCCTGAACCTGGGCGACTACACCTCCGTGGTGAGCCACGCGGGCCTGCTCCTGCTGGCTTTTGGCCTGGACCCGGCCAACCCCAACGCCATGCCGGTCACGCGCGACCTGTCGCCGGCCAAGCGCAAGGCCATTCTGTCGTGGCTCAAGAACCCCCTGCCCGGCACCCCGCCGGCGCCGCGCGCCGCAGCGGCGGGGCCAGCGCCGGTTGCCACCGCCCCAATGGCGACCGCCGGGGACACCACGCCAGCCGCTGGCGCGGCGTTCAAGGGTGGCAAGGCCTCGGCGGCCGCCCGCCGCCTGATCCTGCAGTAACCGTTTCCGGAGACTCACACCATGATCCGCCTTCAACGCTCACTGATCCAGGGTCTGCAGGGCCCGACTCCCGCCGTCCAGGCCGTCTGCGCCGCGCTGCAGCAAGCCGTGGAGCTGGAGCACGCCACCATTCCCGTGTACCTGTACGCGCTGTATTCGCTCGACACTGGCGCCAACCCCGAGATTGCGGCCATCATCCAGTCGGTGGTGGTCGAGGAGATGCTGCACATGACGCTGGCGTCCAACGTGCTCAACGCGCTTGGCGGGACCTCGCAGGTCGGCTCGCCCGGCTTCATTCCCACCTTTCCCGGACCGCTGCCCGGTGGCGTGGAAAGCGGCCTCATCGTCAATCTGGCACCGTTTTCCATGACGCAGTTGCAGGCCTTCCTGGACATCGAGCAACCCGAGGACCCGATCGAATTCAAGGCCCTCGCCGCGGCACCGGGCGCGCCCATCACCATTGGCCAGTTCTACACCGCCATCTCCGACGCCATTGCAGCACTGGGCAACGGGGCTTTCGTGGACCCACCCCGCAACCAGGTGGGGCCAGACCTGATGCCCGAGTCCATCGTGGTCACCGATGTGGCCAGCGCCCAGCAGGCCATCAGCACCATCATCGAGCAGGGCGAGGGCACGACCACCTCGCCTGAGGAAGTGGTGGGCTCGGGCTACGCCCACTACTACCGGTTCATGCAGATCCAGAAAGGCCACCTCCTGGTCAAAACCCCGCAGCCCGGACCGCCCGACGCCCAATACGCCTACACCGGGGCCGCGGTGCCGTTTGACGCCGCGGGAGTCCATGCCGTGCCCACCAACCCCAGCCGCGAGGGGTACCCGTCGGGCTCGGCCCAGGCCTTTGCCAATGACAATTTCAACTACACCTACACCAGCTTGCTGCTCTCGCTCAACGCCCTGTTCAGCGGGCAGGCCACGCAGAGCCAGATGGATGTGGCCATCGGCCTGATGATGTCGCTCAAGGGCCAGGCCAAGGCCATGATGGCCGGCATTCCCAATCCGGCGGTGCTGACCGGGCCGAGTTTCGAGTACCAGCCCGTCAACCCCTGATGTCCCGCGCGTTCAGCCCTCGAACTGCGGGTGCAATTGCCGGATGCGGTTCAGGGCCATGCCGGCAGCGGCAGTGCGGGTCTCGACCCCCAGCTTGGCAAACACGCGCTCCAGGTGTTTCTTGACCGTGGCCGGGCTGGAGCCGAGGATGTCGCCGATGTCGCGGTTGATCTTGCCCTTGACCACCCAGTACAGCACCTCGGCCTCCTTGGCCGTGAGCTTGAAGGCCAGGCTCATGGACTCCACCACGGCCGTGTCCGACACCTCGCGCATCACGATCAGCCAGTCGTCGTCGCCAGTCTGCTGGTGCAGGCGGAAGGTGAGCCGGCGCGCGCCCTGCTCGGCGCTCAGGCGCGGTGGCTCGATCTGGGCCTCGGCCTCCCTGAGGTGGCGCCGCAGCCAGTCCACCACCGGCTGGGGCGCCTGTGGCGCCACGGTGCCGTAGTAGCGCAGCAGCAGTTCGCGCGCCAGCGGGGTCTGCCACATGAGCTTGCCGTCGCTCGCCCGCACCGTGATGCTGGCATAGCCAAAGGCGTCCAGCGCATTGCGGGTCTGCCGCGCCTGGCGCGCGCCCTGCATGTGCACGTTCATGCGGGCCAGCACTTCCTTGGGCTTGATGGGCTTGGTGACGTAGTCCACGCCGCCGGCTTCCAGCGCGGCGACCAGGTGCTCGGTCTCGGTCAGGCCGGTCATGAAGATGATGGGGATGTGCGCCGTCTGCGGCGCGGCCTTGAGCCGCTTGGCCACCTCAAAGCCGTCCATGCCGGGCATCATGGCGTCCAGCAGCACGATGTCGGGCAGGGCCTGCGTGGCGCGCTGCAGCGCGGCCTCCCCGCCCGTGGCCACCAGCACGGTGTAGCCGGACTCGTCGAGCGCATCATGCAGCACCGACAGGTTGTCGGGCACGTCGTCCACGATCAGCACCACATCGCTGTTGGCGCGGTCCAGGGTGTGATCCAGCGAATGGGGGTTCATGGTGGCGTGGCGGTGGGTTCCTGCAGCACGGGCGCCAGCAGGCGGCCCATGGCTTCAAACTGGAATTGTCGCGCGAGTGCCCGCAACTGCGCCACCACCGGCACGCATTCGGGTTGCGCCTGCTCGATGCCGTCCAGCAGGTTCATGATGCCGCGGTAGTACCCCAGCTGCACCACCTCCTGCAGCGCCGCCACCTGCGCGCGCGGCGGCCAGACCTGCGCAACCGGCGCGGCCGCGGGTGCCGGGGCATCCACCCGGGGCGCCTCCAGCCACTGCAGCCCCAGCTGCCGCTCCAGCCAGTCCAGCAATTCGCTGTGGCGCACGGGCTTGAGGATGAAGTCCTCGGGCCGGATGCCCACATCGTTGTCCAGGCCCTTGTCAAAGGCATTGGCCGAGACGATGGCGATGCGGGCATGGGCAGGGTCGATGCGCCGCAACCGGCGGATGGTCTCCCAGCCGTCAATGCCGGGCATGGCCAGGTCCATCAGGATCGCGTCGGGCCGGTAGCCCGCGGCCAGCAGGTCCAGGCAGTCGTGGCCGCTCGCGGCGGACCGCAGCTCAAAGCCCAGCGGCTCCAGCACATGGGCCAGCAGCGTGCGGTCGGCCTCCTCGTTGTCCACCACCAGCACCTTGCGGCGCGGGCCTTCGTAGCCGGCGCGCGGCCGCGGCGCCAGGGCCACGGCGGGCACGGCCGCCGGGCCTGCGTTGTGCACCTCGGGCAGGAACAGCTTGACGCGAAACACCGAGCCCTTGCCGGGCACGCCGGTGGCGCTGAGCTCGCCGCCCATCAGGTCGGTCAGCATCTTGGCAATCGTCAGCCCCAGACCGGCACCGGGCGCGGCATGGCTGGACCGCGCCTCGCCCCGCGCAAACGGCTCGAAGATCTGGGCCAGTTCCTCCGCGGTCAGGCCGGGGCCGGTGTCCTCGATCTCCAGCGTGGCCATCTCGCGGGCATAGCGCAGCCGGAAGGTGACCTGGCCCACGGCCGTGAACTTGATGGCATTGCCCAGCAGGTTGATGAGGATCTGGCGCACCCGCTTCTCGTCGGCCCGCACCACCTCGGGCAAGGCGCCCTCGGGCTCGAACCGGAACGCCAGGCCCTTGTCGGAGGCCTGCAGCTCGAACATGCCGGCCATCTCGCGCACGCAGTCGGCAAACAGCATGGGCTTGACCGCCAGCGTGAGTTTGCCGCTTTCGATGCGCGCAATGTCCAGCGTGCCCTCGATCAGCGAGAGCAGGTGCTCGCCCCCGCGCTTGATCACGTTCACGGCCTGCTTGCGGTGGGCCGGCACGCTGGCGTCCTCGCCCATCAGCTGTGCATAGCCCAGGATGCTGTTCAGCGGCGTGCGCAGCTCGTGGCTGATGGCGCTGATGTAGCGGCTCTTGGCCTGGTTGGCCTGCTCGGCGGCGCGCTTGGCGCCCTCGGCCAGCAGGCGTGCGTTCTGCAGCGCCTCGTCGGTCTGCTTGTGGGATTCGATCTCGCGCATCAGCAGGTGGGTCTGCCGGTTGGATTCTTCCTGCGCCACCTGCCGGCTCTTGTGGGCCAGCACCAGCCACCAGGCCACGATGCCGGCGATCACCAGCAGCGCCATGTAGGCCTTGAGAAAGCCCGAGCGCAAGGTGCCGTCGGTCAGCAACACACCGCCGGGCAGCGAGACCAGGGTCCGCAACTCCTGGTGGTACAGCAGGCCAAACAGCATGGCCAGCAGCGGCACGATCAGCAGCATCAGCAGCAGGAAGTGGCCCAGGCCCGTGTCCAGGTAAGGCCAGATGCGCCGCGGCATCAGCCAGCGCAGCGCGCCGGACCACTGGGCCGACAGGCTCGCGTGTGGCTTGCACAGGTCGCCGCAACGCGCGTCCAGCGTGCAGCACAGCGAGCAGATGGGCCCCTGGTAGGCCGGGCAATGGGCCATGTCGGGGCCCTCGTATTCGCGCTCACAGATGACGCAGCGGCGCAGGCTCAGGCGCTGGTAGGTGGCGTCGCCCGCCGTGGTTTCAGGCTGCCGCGCAATGTAATAGCGCCCCTGGGTGGCCCAGGCGATCAGCGGCGCCGCGACAAACGCCGTGGCCATGGCAATGACGGCCGAAAAAGCCTGGGCGAGCGGCCCGAAAAACCCCAGGTGGGCGGTCACGGAAAGGGCCGAGGCCAAGGCCATGGCACCGACGCCCACGGGGTTGATGTCATACAGGTAGGCGCGCTTGAACTCGATGCCTTTGGGTGACAGCCCCACCGGCTTGTTGACCACGAGGTCGGCCACCACGGCCATGATCCAGGCGATGGCAATGTTGGAGTACAGGCCCAGCACGTCGCCCAGCGCCTGGAACACGTTCATCTCCATCAGCATGAAGGCAATCAGCGTGTTGAACACCACCCACACCACGCGCCCCGGGTGGCTGTGGGTCACGCGCGAGAAGAAGTTGCTCCAGGCCAGCGAACCCGCGTAGGCGTTGGTCACATTGATCTTGAGCTGAGAGATCACCACGAACAGCGCCGTGGCCGCCACCGCCCAGCCGTAGCGTGGAAACACGTACTCATAGGCCGCCAGGTACATCTGGTTGGGGTCCACGGCCCGGTCCACTGGCACCATGTGGGTGATGGCGAGGTAGGCCAGCAACGCGCCGCCCAGCATCTTGATCACCCCCAGGATCACCCAGCCCGGCCCGCCCGCGAGCACACCGAACCACCAGCGGCGGCGCCGGGCCGGGGTGTGCGCCGGCATGAAGCGCAGATAGTCTGCCTGCTCCCCCATTTGGGTGATCAGGGCAATCCCCACGGTCAGGGCCGCCCCAAACAGGTGCAAATCAAAGCCAGAGGCGAACCCTTTCTCACCTCTGTAGTGCGTTACACCTGCAAACGCACCAGGATCGCGCATCAGCACATAAACAAAGGGCACCACCAACATCACCAGCCACAGCGGCTGGGTCCAGACCTGCAACCGGCTGATGACCGAGACCCCGTGGGTGACCAGCGGAATCACGACCAGCGCGCAGATCAGGTACCCCCATCTGGGCGGGATGCCCAGCGCGAGGTCCAGCGCATAGGCCATGACGGCCGCCTCGAGCGCAAAAAAGATGAAGGTGAACGAGGCATAGATCAGCGAGGTGATGGTGGAGCCGATGTAGCCAAAGCCCGCGCCGCGCGTGAGCAGGTCCATGTCCACCCCGTAGCGCGCGGCATAGACGCTGATGGGCAGGCCCGCGAGGAAGATGATCACGCCAGTGGTCAGGATGGCCCAGAACGCGTTCATGAACCCGTACTGCACCAGCAGCGTGGCCCCCACGGCCTCCAGGATCAGGAACGAGGCAGCGCCAAAAGCCGTGTTGGCCACCCGCCACTCCGACCATTTGCGAAAGCGCTGCGGCGTGTAGCGCAGTGCATAGTCTTCCAGGGTCTCGCTGGCCACCCAGCTGTTGTAGTCACGCCGCACCTTCATGACCCGCTGGGGCGCGTCATGGTCGGCCCCGGACGGCGGGGCATCGGACACCGGAAGGATGGGAATGGTCTGGCTCACAGGTGCAAAGTGCAGTTTCCGTGCCATTGCCACCCTGTCCATGGGCCGTGTGGCGTATGGCGCGGCACGGGCTTTGCAAGATAATGATTCGCAGACTCTGACAGCCCGGCCATGGAACTGACCCCCCGCGAAAAAGACAAGCTGTTGATCTTCACCGCCGCCCTGCTCGCCGAACGGCGGCTGGCGCGCGGCCTCAAGCTCAACTACCCCGAAGCCGTGGCCCTGATTTCCGCGGCCGTGATGGAGGGCGCGCGCGACGGCAAAAGCGTGGCCCAGCTCATGAGCGATGGCCGGGCCGTGCTGACCCGCGCCGACGTGATGGACGGCATTGCCGACATGATTCCCGACATCCAGGTGGAAGCCACCTTCCCCGACGGCACGAAGCTGGTCACCGTGCACCAACCCATCGTTTGAACGCCCCGAAAGATCACACCATGGCCCTGTCTTTTGCTCCCAAATTCATAGCTGCTGGCGCCCTGCTGGCCTGGACTACAGGCACTTTTGCCCACGAAGGCCACGGTTTGAGCGGGGCCCACTGGCATTCCACCGATGTCTGGGGCTTTCTGGCCGCCGGGGCGTTCGTGGCACTGGCCCTGTGGTTTGGCGGCCGCGGGAAGTAAGCCCATGACCCCCGGCGAACTCTTCACCGACGACGGCGAGCATGTGCTCAACCCGGGCCGGCGCACGCTGACCGTGGTGGTGCAGAACACCGCCGACCGGCCCATCCAGGTCGGCTCGCATTACCACTTTGCCGAGACCAACGGCGCGCTGGGTTTTGACCGCGACGCGGCGCGCGGCATGCGGCTGAACATCGCTTCCGGCACCGCCGTGCGCTTCGAGCCCGGCCAGCAGCGCACGGTGGAACTGGTGGACCTGGCCGGCGAGCGCAAGGTCTATGGTTTTCGCGGCCTGGTTCAAGGAAAGCTCTGATGGCAACGATTGGACGCCGCGCCTACGCGGAAATGTTCGGCCCCACCACCGGCGACCGCGTGCGCCTGGCCGACACCGAACTCATCATCGAGGTGGAAGACGACTACACCCTGCGCGCCGGCGGCTACGGCGAAGAGGTCAAGTTCGGTGGCGGCAAGACCATCCGCGACGGCATGGCGCAGTCGCAAATGCCGCGCACGGGAACCGGATCAGGTCCATTCGCTGGCGGCACCATGGACACGGTGCTCACCAACGCGCTGATCCTGGACCACTGGGGCATCGTCAAGGCCGACATCGGCCTGCGCGACGGGCGCATCGCGGCCATCGGCAAAGCTGGCAACCCGGACACCCAGCCCGGCGTGGACATGGTGATCGGCCCGGGCACCGAAATCATCAGCTGCGAGGGCCACATCGTCACGGCCGGCGGCTTTGACAGCCACATCCACTTCATCTGCCCGCAACAGATCGAGGAGGCCCTGGCCTCGGGCATCACCACCATGCTGGGCGGCGGCACCGGGCCGGCCACCGGCACCTTTGCCACCACCTGCACCCCCGGTGCCTGGAACATCGAACGCATGCTGCAGGCGGCCGACGCCTTCCCCATGAACCTGGGTTTTCTGGGCAAGGGCAACGCCAGCCTGCCGCAGGCCCTGACCGAGCAGATCAACGCTGGCGCCGTGGGCCTCAAGCTGCACGAGGACTGGGGCACCACGCCCGCCGCCATCAGCAACTGCCTGGATGTGGCCGACCAGACCGACACCCAGGTTGCCATCCACTCCGACACGCTCAATGAGTCGGGCTTTGTCGAGGACACCATTGCTGCCACCAAGGGCCGGGCGCTATGCGCCTTCCACACCGAGGGCGCGGGCGGCGGCCACGCGCCCGACATCCTGCGCGTGGTGGGCGAGGCCAACTTCCTGCCCAGTTCGACCAACCCCACCATGCCCTACACAGTGAACACGCTGGACGAGCATGTGGACATGCTGATGGTCTGCCACCACCTGGACGCCGGCATTGCCGAGGACCTGGCCTTTGCCGAAAGCCGCATCCGCAAGGAAACCATCGCCGCAGAAGATATCCTGCATGACATGGGCGCCATCAGCATGATGAGCAGCGACAGCCAGGCCATGGGCCGTGTGGGGGAGGTGATCCTGCGCACCTGGCAGACCGCGCACAAGATGAAGGTGCAGCGCGGCTGGCTGAGCCCTTCGACAAGCTCAGGGCGAGCGGAAACGGGCGCCGGGCTGGCGGGATCAGGGCGAGCGGGATCCGTTCGGGCTGAGCTTGTCGAAGCCTCGTCACGCAACGACAACTTCCGCGCCAAACGCTACATCGCCAAGTACACCATCAACCCCGCCATCGCCCATGGCATGGCCCATGAGATCGGCTCCATCGAGGTCGGCAAATGGGCCGACCTGGTGGTCTGGCGGCCGGCCTTCTTTGGCGTAAAGCCGTCCACCATTCTCAAGGGCGGTTTCATTGCCATGGCGGCCATGGGCGACCCCAATGCCTCCATCCCCACGCCGCAGCCCGTGCACTACCGCCCCATGTTCGGCAGCTTTGGCGGCGCACTGGCGCGTGGCTCGCTCACCTTCCTGTCGCAGGCCGGCCTGGCTGCGGGCGTGAAGGAACGCTACGGCCTGGCCAAAACCGTGAGCGCGGTGAAGAACATCCGCCAGGTGCGCAAGCAGCACCTGATCCACAACGGCTACACGCCCAAGATGGAGATCGACGCGCAGACCTATGCGGTGCGCGCCGACGGACAACTGCTGACCTGCGAGCCGGCCACCCTGCTGCCGATGGCGCAGCGCTACTTCCTGTTCTGAACCATGTCACTCCTGGCGCGCGATATGGGTGTGAAGCCACGCGGCAAAAGCGTCCTCGGCCATCTCGCCCGCCGCCATGCGCAGCATGGTGAGCACGCAGGAAGCATCGTCGGCAAGCAGCTCGAATCCATTGAGCGCGAGAAACAGTTCGACCGCCACGAAAGCGGTGCGCTTGTTGCCATCGATGAACGGGTGGTTGCGCGCGAGTCCGCATCCGTAGGCCGCGGCCAGCGCGGCGGCATCAGGCTCAGCGTAGTTCGCTAGCTGCAAAGGGCGCGCCAGTGCGGATTCAAACAGCCCCGCATCGCGCACGCCCGGCGCACCGCCGTGCTCGGCGAGCTGCTCTTCATGCACCGCGCGCAGGACGGCGGTGTTCAGCCAGACCCACACGCTCATTTGGCGAGTTCGCGCAATACGTTGCGCCGCTTCTTCATGAGGCGCCTTGCCGCTTCCATCTGAGTCTCGAACTCCGGGCTGTAAGGCGACATCATGATCGCGCCATTCGCCGCCTCGGTCAGAAATACCGTATCGCCCTTCTCCAGCTTCAGGCGCGCCAGCACCTCCTTGGGCAGGATGACGCCAACGGAATTGCCGATCTGGGTGAGCTTGAGGGCGGACATGGCTTCTCTCACGTGTTATAACAATTGTTATATTATCTACCGTCTGCTCCACCGCGCAAGCACAGACCTCCGATGCTGACAGTCAACAAGCTCCTCGCGCAAGGCCACGGCTTGGCGCCCGTCCTTCTCAAACGCGCCGCCACCGTCGAGCTCGACTGGGATGTGCGGCAAAAGAGCCGCTTTGACGCCACCGATTCGCAAGGCCGCCAAATCGGCGTGTTTTTGCCGCGCGGCACCGCGGTGCGCGGCGGCGACGTGCTGGTGGCCGAGGACGGCTCCCTGATCCGGGTGATTGCCGCGCCGCAGCCCGTGCTGGTCATCACCCATTGCCGCGAACACGGCACGCCGTTCGACCTGACGCGCGCGGCCTACCACCTGGGCAACCGCCATGTGCCGATCGAGCTCAAGCCCGACCACCTCAAGATCGAACCCGACCACGTGCTGGCCGACATGCTGCGCGCCATGCACCTGATCGTCCACGCCCGCGACGCGACATTCGAACCCGAAGGCGGCGCCTATGGCGGCCATGGCACGGGACATTCTCATTCGCCGGGCCAGGGGCACGCCCATGGCCACGGCCACGGCCATTCACATGCCCAGGCACCGGCCAGCATGGACGGCGACTTCAGGCCCTGGGCACCAGCACCTGACCCCCTGCATGAGTGAGGGCCTGCCCGCCGCCAGCCTGCTGCAATTGATCTGGCTGGCCTCTCCGGCCCTGCCGATTGGCGGCTTCTCCTACTCCGAAGGGCTGGAAGCCGGCGTGGACCGGGCAGGTGTTGCTACCGAATCCATAGCATCCGACTGGCTGGTGGACCAGTTGCACCTGAGCCTCGCGCGTGGCGACATGGCCGCGGTGGCTCAGGCCATTGCCGCATGGCGCCAGAACGACCAGCGCCGCCTGCACGAACTCAACGACTGGGTCCTGCAAAGCCGTGAAACGGCCGAGCAGCGCCTGCAGACCGAGCAGATGGGCCGTTCCCTGCTGGACTGGCTGCGCAACCACGACACCATGAGCGTGGCGCAGCTGGAGATGGCCTCGCAGATGCCGCCCACCTACCCGCTGATGTTTGCGCTGGCCGTGGCGGCCACCGAGGCGCCGGTGCGCGATGGCCTGCTGGCACTGGCTTTTGGCTGGGCCGAGAACATGGTGCAGGCCGCGCTCAAATCCGTGCCGCTGGGCCAGAGCGCGGGCCAGCGTATCCTGTCGCGGCTGGCGCGCGAGATTCCGGCGGCCGTGGACCATGCGGCTGCGCTGGCCGACAGCGAACGGCAGGCCTTTTCCCCGATGCTGGCCATCCTGTCGGCCCAGCACGAAACCCAGTACTCAAGGTTATTCAGGTCATGACGTCACACCACATTGCCAACCGCACCAAAAAACTCCCCCCGCTGCGCGTGGGCATCGGCGGGCCGGTCGGCTCGGGCAAGACCACCCTGCTGGAGATGCTCTGCAAGGCCATGCACGCCCGCTACGACCTGGTGGCCATCACCAACGACATCTACACCAAGGAAGACCAGCGCCTGCTGACGGTGAGCGGTGCGCTGCCGGCCGAGCGCATCATGGGCGTGGAGACCGGCGGCTGCCCGCACACCGCCATCCGCGAGGACTGCTCCATCAACCTCGAGGCCATCGACCGCATGCTGGTGGATTTCCCCGACGCCGACGTGGTGTTCGTGGAGTCCGGCGGCGACAACCTGGCCGCCACCTTCAGCCCCGAGCTCAGCGACCTGACCATCTACGTGATCGACGTGGCCGCCGGCGAGAAGATCCCGCGCAAGGGCGGCCCCGGCATCACCAAGAGCGACCTGTTCGTGATCAACAAGACCGACCTGGCCCCGCACGTGGGCGCCGACCTGGGCGTGATGGAAGCCGACACCCGGCGCATGCGCCGCGACAAGCCCTATGTGATGACCAACCTCAAGACGCTCACCGGGGTGGCCGAGGTGGCGGCTTTCATCGAGGAACGGGGCATGCTCAAGGCCGGCTGAGCCGGCGCGCTCCGATACGTCAACAGGGCGCCAGCCTACAGCCCGGGCCGCGGCACCGGTCTACTCTGGATGCATGGAGGCCCATGCCATGAACCCCAGATCCCTGCTTTGCCTGACCCTGTTGACCGTGTTGACCCTGACGGCGCTGACGGCGCGCGCCGTGCCGCCTGCCCCGCCCACCGTCCCGGCCGGCCCCCAGCCCGCCGCGGCTGCCGCGCAACTGGCCGTGGTGAACGAGCTGCGGCGCACCGTGCGCGATCCGGCGGATTTTTCCCGGGTGCGCTTCCTCTCGGGGCCGCACCTGGTCACCGGCGTGAACTTCGCGGGCAACCGTGAACAGGCCTGGCAGGTCTGCGTGCTGGTGGGCAGCGCCAGCCTGTCGCGCGGCCCGCTGGATCTGGACATCAAGCCCTACCTGTTGCGCAACCGGGACGAGCACGTCACCGTGGTCCAGATCGCCAACTGGAAAGATTCCAACGTGAGCTGCTGAGGCCACCGCCAGCCCCCGTTGACTTCGCGCGGGCTTGCGGTTACGTTCTGCGGCAACAATATCGTTGGGGCAGAACATGATTGTCTGGGGTGATGGCGCGTCGTTCGCGCACGATGCCAATGGCATGACCATGGGCGACATCACGGCATCGGTCCATGTGGCCGACAAGCTGGACGAGGTCATCATCTTCCGTTCCAGCGGCCCCTGGTGCAAACGCTGGATCGACTGGGGCCACCCGACCAAGAACTTCCACGTCAAGGGCAAGAGTTCCGACTGGGGCCCCCACGCCGGGCTGGTGCCGTTTGACGGCACCTACAGCAAGGTCGGCGCCGACCCCGTGAAGGCCGCCAAGGGCACGGCGGCCAATCGCGATGGCCTGCACTCCAACTTTGCCGGCACCACGCCGCTGACCCTGTCGCGCCTGCAGATCGACACCCAGCGCACCGACCCCGAGGGCGGCAAGAACGCCATTGATGAGGTGCGCTCCATCGCGCAATCACGCGACCTGCTGCTGGTGGCCACCCGCAGCGGCGCGGGCAGCACCCGCATCTGCTTTCGGGCCTGTTTCACCGAATCCACGGGCCGCTACGAAATCAAGGTCTGGCCGGTCGAGCGGCCGGTGCAGAACCCGTTCCTGGTGGCCGAGAAGCCGGCCACGGACTTTGTGCCCTTCCTGGTCATGACCTCGCGCGAGGTCGGTGCCCACAACCGCCCGCTCACGGGGGACTATGACCTGATGGCCGTCTGCCCCACCTGGGGCCAGTACGGCAGCAAGACCTCGCGCGTGATCCGCAAGGCCGGCATCCACCTGGACAACGACCAGGTGCACAACGACCTGTCGTTCGACGTGGGCGTGGGCATGGACAACGTGCTGGACACCCGCTTCCACACCATGGGCCGGGCCACGGCCAACGCCGCGCTGCCGCTGGCGCCGCGCGGCCAGGGCCCGAGCTTTGACCCGCGCACCGGAAAGCAGCTCACGCGGCTGCCCAACATGAGTGACTTCCATGACCGCCAAGCCTATTACCGCCAGGGCAGCGGCTTCTCGTCCGATTCACTGAACCTGATTTTTGACAACTCGAAGGACCGCGAGCACCAGGACATGGGCAACCTGACGCCGCGCATCCTGCGCTGCATCAACGAACTCAACAGCGCCATGGGCGCCACCGGCGACCAGTCGGCCCTGCGCCGGGTGCACCACAACGCCGAGTCACACCGCAACCGCAAGTGGGGCGGCATCACCGAAATCGACATGAACACCAAGAAGGATGGCGACAAGTACGGCGACGGCTTTCCGCTCACGGCCTTTCATCCCAAGCGCCTGGTGGGCGGCTATTTCAAGCACGCGGTGTGCACCATCGAGAGCCTGGCCGAATTCCGCAGCTATGCGGCGCAGCTCAAGAGCGCGGGCTTCTACGTGCCCAAGAACTGGATCTGGAACCTCTGAGCCCCGCGCGGGCGGTTAAAATCAGGGGCTGCGGAGAGTTGGCAGAGCGGTTGAATGCACCGGTCTTGAAAACCGGCGATGTTGAAAGACATCCGTGAGTTCGAATCTCACACTCTCCGCCAGCACCACCCCTCACGCCAGCTGCAGCGCCTTGTAGATCGGCAGCTGGGTGCCTGCAAAGGCCTGTGCCCGCGCCTTGAGTTCCGCGCGGTTTTCGTCGGGCGTCTCGAGCACCTTGCCCTCCCGGATGAGTTTTTGCCCCTGCGCCGACAGTGTCTGCCAGGCCAGGTCCACCCACGCGTCGGTGCTGTCCATGCCCCTGGCAATGGCCATGAGGAACAGCTGCTGGTCACGCCCGACCATGATGCCGCCGCCGGTCACCGGGCTCGCCAGGTAAGACAGGTCCGCACTGCCTCGGGCTTTTTTGAGCAGTTGCTGGTTCAGCCTGTCGGTACAGGGGCGGGCCTGGGCGGCCGCGGCCGCCGACTGCGCCGGCTCAACCTTGCCCATGCCGCACAGCACCATCACGGCCTGCACCAGTTGACCGAAGCTGATGTTCCTGCCGGCCACGTCTTTCTCCAGTTGCGCCAGGCTCACGGGGCGGTGGTCCTGCAGCGCGTCCAGCACCGGCACGTAGATGGCTTCGGTCAGGTTTGCTTCGCCCGCGGTGCCGTCGATCTTGAGCTTGACCCCGGCGCGCGGCGCCACCAGCACCACGCTCTGTTCGCGCAGCAGGTCGGCCTGCTCCAGGCCCGACAGCCGCCGCGACCCCTTGACCCAGTAGTCCCGCCGGAACTGCTGGTTGACCAGGTAGTCGCGCACGGTCTGGCGCAGCACCGGGTCCGGAATGCCGTCCAGCAACGCCTGCTGCGGCGGCGTCAGGCCCAGCACGTCGATGTGGTCCAGGTAAAACGCCGAGCACGCGAAGCTGACCTTGGCCGGGCCGAGGCAACGCGCCATGTCGCTGAAGTACATGGGGTTCCAGTCGCGGTTGAAGTACTCGTGCGCCAGGTAGTTCCGGTTCTGCTTTTTGAGCGTCTCGATTTTTTTCTGGACCAGCGGGTTGGCGGCCAGGTAGACCGGGTTGACGCCCATGAGCCGGTCCACGAATTCCAGCGCCGAGTTGACCCGGCTGATCTGGCCCTCGCCCACGGTGTTCATGGTGGCCGCGTAATCGGTGAGCAGCCGGCGCACCGGCGCGCTGCTGGCCCAGCCGGGCATGGTGTTGTAGCTGACGTACAGCACACCGCCGACCTTGAGCTTGCGGCGCACGAAGTCCACGATCAGCGAGCGGTTGGCATCCGAGACCCAGCTCCAGATGCCATGCAGGCCGATGTAGTCAAAGTCCGGCAGGTCGGTGCGGGTGCAGTAGTCGGCAAAGGCGTCGTCGCGCAGGCAGGCGCCCGACCCCGAAGCGCCCGCCAGCTCCAGCGCAAAGCCGGCCTGCGAGGGGTTGAAGTCCGTGCCATGCCACTGCGCCTGCGAGGCGGCGGCATGCATGTTCACGCTCAGGCCCTGTCCGTAGCCCAGTTCGCAGGCGGTGCCGATCTCGGGGTAGGCCAGGCCGCTGTTCAGGAACGCCAGCCGGATGCGGCCGGGGTTGAGCTCGGGGTAGTAACCGTAGGTGTAGTCGACATCCGACATGTAGCCTTCTGACCAGGTGTCCATTTTTTCCTCCTTGACGGGTGTGGCAGGCTGCGCGGGGCCATGAATGCGTCGCCAGTCTAATCGCCGCGCTCAGGCGGCCAGGAACAGGCCCTGCAGGTCGCTGAGAAAGTCAAAGCCGCGCTCGGTCGGCCGCACGCGGACCAGGTCGCGCTCGATCAGGCCCTTGCTCTGCGCTTCGCCGAGCGCCGGCTCGATGGCCGCGAGCGGCAAGCCGGTGCGCTCGCTGAACTGCCGCAGTTCGAACCCCTGGCGCAACCGCAGCGCGTTGAGCATGAACTCAAACGGCAGATCGCGCCGGCCCACCTCGTCGTCCTGCGCCAGGGCCTGGCCCGCCAGCGCGTTGTCCATGTACAGCCGGGGTTCGCGGTAGCGCACCTGGCGCACCACCCGGTGCGCAAAGCTCAGCTTGCTGTGGGCGCCGGCGCCAATGCCCAGGTAGTCGCCAAACTCCCAGTAATTGAGGTTGTGCCAGCAGCGGTGGCCCGGCCTGGCATAGGCCGACACCTCGTAGCGCGCCAGGCCCGCCGCGCCGGCTGCTTCCGTGATCCGGTCGAGCATGGCGTAGGCCAGGTCTTCCTCGGGAACCTGCGGCGGGAACTTGGCGAAGTAGGTGTTGGGCTCGATGGTCAGGTGGTAGATCGAGAGGTGCGGCGGCTGTAGCGCCAGCGCCTGCGCGAGGTCGGCATCGAGCTGCGCCAGCGTCTGCCCCGGCAGCGCGTACATGAGGTCCAGGTTGAAGGTGTCGAAGGCCGCGGCCGCTTCCTCCACCGCCGCAATGGCCTGCTCGCGGTCATGCACCCGGCCCAGTACCTTGAGGTGGTCGTCATTGAAGCTCTGCACCCCCACCGACAGCCGCGTGACGCCGGCGCCGCGGAAGGCACGGAAGCGGTCTTTTTCGAAGGTGCCGGGGTTGGCCTCGAGCGTGATCTCGCAGTCGGGCTCCAGCCGCAGCCGGGCCCGGATGTCGCCCAGCAGCCGGTCGATGGCCTGCGGCGAAAACAGGCTGGGCGTGCCCCCACCGATGAAGATGCTGTGGATGGTGCGGCCCCAGACCAGCGGCAGCGCCGCGTCCAGGTCAGCCACCAGCGCGTCCAGGTAGCGCTGCTCGGGCAGGACGGCCGGCTGCGCGGCACCGGACTCCACACGCAGTTCATGCGAATTGAAGTCGCAGTAAGGGCATTTCTTCAGGCACCAGGGCAGGTGCACATAAAGAGACAGCGGCGGCGGCGAAGGCAGTTGCAGCGTGCCGGGCCGCATGTAGTGCTGGATGTCCCGCATGGGCGTCAAGCCGCCGACAGGCCGCCCTCAGGCGGCTTGGGCCCCCTCGGTGGGCAGCGAAGTACACGAAGTGACGAGCGTGGGGGCCACATTTACAGCCACTGCGAGCGGATCAGGGCCAGCATCTGCTGCGCGGCGCGGCCACGGTGGCTGTGGGCGTTTTTGACTTCGACCGGCAGTTGCGCAAAGGTCTGACCGAACTCGGGGATGTACATGACCGGGTCAAAGCCAAAGCCCTGGCTGCCCACGGGCGCGGGCGCGATCTCGCCCACCACGCGGCCCTGGGCAATCAAGGGCTCGGGGTCGTCGGCCGAGCGCAGCGCCACCAGGGTGCTGACCAGCGCCGCACGGCGGTTGCTTTGCCCGGCCAGTTGCTCCAGCAGGGCGCGCACGTTGTTGGCGTCGCCCTTGTCGTAGCCGAACTGGGTGGCGTAATAGGCCGTGTCCACGCCCGGCAGCCCGCCAAAGGCGTCCACGCACAGGCCGGCGTCATCGGCCAGCGCAGGCAGGCCGCTCAGGCGCGACGCGTGCCGCGCCTTGGCCAGGGCGTTCTCGACAAAGGTGCGAAAGGGCTCCTCGGCCTCGGGGATGCCCAGGTCCGACTGGCGCACCAGCGTCACTGACAGCGGCGCCAGCATGGCCTGCAGCTCGGCCAGCTTGCCCGGATTGTTGGAAGCGAGAACAATTTTCATCAAAACAGGCTGAAGTCCAGGACGGACGGCCACCATGCGCTATTAATTTTGTAGCGATTTCTGCTGCAGCGCCACCAGTTCGCGGATGCCCTTGTCGGCCAGCGCCAGCAGCGCGTCCATTTCGGCGCGGGTGAAAGCGGCGCCTTCGGCCGTGCCCTGCACTTCCACGAAGTGCCCGGCGCCGGTCATCACCACGTTCATGTCGGTGTCGCAGGCCGAGTCCTCGGTGTATTCCAGGTCCAGCAACGGCGTGCCCTGCACGATGCCCACCGAGATGGCCGCCACCGGCCCGAGGATGGGCGAGGCCGCGAGCTTGCTCTGGGCCATGAGCTGGTTGACCGCGTCCTGCGCCGCGACGAACGCGCCGGTGATGGCCGCGGTGCGCGTGCCGCCGTCGGCCTGCAACACGTCGCAATCGAGGTGGATGGTGCGCTCGCCGAGCTTTTTCAGGTCGAACACCGCGCGCATGGAGCGGCCGATCAGGCGCTGGATTTCCTGGGTGCGCCCGCTCTGCTTGCCCCGCGCCGCCTCGCGGTCGCCGCGGGTGTGGGTGGCGCGCGGCAGCATGCCGTACTCGGCCGTGACCCAGCCCTCGCCGCTGCCCTTCTTGTGGCCCGGCACCTTCTCCTCGACCGAGGCGGTGCACAGCACGCGGGTCTGGCCGAATTCGATCAGCACCGAGCCCTCGGCGTGGATGGTGTAGCCGCGCGTGATGCGCACCGGGCGCAGCTGGTCGGCGGCGCGTGCGCCGCTGCGTTGAAACTCACTCATGGTTCAGGTCTTTCGGGCGGCGGAGCGCCGGATGGCTTCGTTGATTTCGGCGATCGAGCGCTCGATGGCGGCGTCGTCCAGGTCATCGACCATGGTTTCGAGCACGCCGGCCTGGATGGTCGAGGCAAACACCCCGTCGCTGATGCTGTCGGTGGAGATGCCACGCGTGGACTCGAAGGCGTCGGGCGTCTCCCACTCGAGCGCGATCACGGTCACGTTGTCGGAATGCTCGCCGCCATTGCGCAGGGCCATCTCGACCAGTTCGGGCACGGCGTCGGACACCGATTGCGTGGCCAGGTGACGCACGATGTCGGCATCCTTCAAGGTGCCCCACAGGCCGTCGGAGCACAGCAGGATCTTGTCGCCCTGCTGCAGCGTGACGGGGCCGGTCACGTCGAACACGGGCTTGGTGGGCGAGCCCAGGCAGGTGAACAGGATGTTGCGGTTGATGCGGTCCAGGCGGATGACACCCGCGCTTTGCTGCTCGAGGTAGGAGTGGTCGCGGGTGCGCGTGAGCAGTTCGCCATCACGCACGACATACAGCCGCGAATCACCGCAGTGGACCCAGATCGCGCTGTTGCCCTGGACGATGGCGGCAACCAGCGTGGTGCGCGGCGTGTCGAGCATGCCCTTCTCGCTGGCGTAGCGGATGATCTGGTGGTGCGCCGCCATCAGGGACGACGACAGGAACTCGGTCACGTCCTTGACGATGGGCCGCGCCTCTTTCTGGTACAGCGCCGAGATGGTCTGCAGCGCCAGCTGGGCCGCCACTTCGCCCTCGGGGTGGCCGCCCATGCCATCGGCCAGCACGAACAGGCCCGACTCCCGCGTGTAGCAATAGCCCATGCGGTCTTCGTTCTTTTCGCGGCCGCCCTTGCGGCTGATCTGGAAAACCGAGAATTTCATAAGGGCCTCACTTGAGCTTGGCTCCAAAGCCCGTGGCGCGTTTCACGTTCTTCTTGGTATCGGTCACCATGTTGTCGAACTGCAGGCGCATCTTCTCGCCCACCGACAGCTTGGTGTAGCGGCGCTCGCCTTCACGGCTGAGCTCCTTTTGCAGCGCGAACACCGATTGGGGCCGCGACAGCGGGTCCAGCGACATGCACCACTCCACCACCTCGATCAAGTTGTCGGAGTAGACGCCCCGCAGGCGCGACAGCGCCAGCGCCAGCCGGTCTTTCTCGAGCCGCTGGGGCGCGTCGTTGGGCGGGTAGCCCTGCATGCAGGCATAGATGCAGGCGCCAATGGCGTAAATGTCGGTCCACGGCCCCATGGACGAATCACGCCGGTACATCTCGGGCGCGGCGAAGCCGGGCGTGTACATGGGCCGGATGAAGTTGCCTTCCTTGGACAGCACTTCGCGCGCGGCGCCAAAGTCGATCATCACGGCCTTGTTGTCGTCGGTGATGAAGATGTTGGCCGGCTTGATGTCCAGGTGCAGCATCTTGTGCTGGTGCACGATGCGCAAGCCGCGCAGGATCTCGTCGAACAGCGAGCGGATGGTGGACTCGCGGAACACCTTCTGCTTCTTGAGCTCACGCGCGGTGATGATGAAGTCCTGAAGGGTCGCGCCCTCCAGGTAGTTCATCACCATGTAGACGGTTTCGTTCTCGCGGAAGAAATTGAGCACGCTCACCACCGAGGCGTGCGAGATCTGCGCGAGTGAGCGGCCTTCTTCAAAGAAGCTCTTGAGGCCCAGGCGGTACAGCGAGAGCTTTTCAGGCTGCACCTGCGGCAGCAGTTCGCCGGGCGCGCGCGAGGCCAGCGAGGACGGCAGGTACTCCTTCACGGCGACCTGCTGGCCCTCATTGTCCACGGCAAGATAGACCACACCAAAGCCGCCAGACGACAGCTTTCGCACCACGCGATAGCCCCCTATCACGGTGTCAGGCGGCAACGGTGCGGGTTTGACCTTTGACATAATTTGGATTGAGGGGTCCTCGTCCCGGAAGGAACCCGGTTATTCTCCGCAGCTTCCCACCGACTCTCTGGATATATCTCGATGCCAGTTTACAGCATGACCGGCTATGCAAGCGCACAGCACAGCGCTGCGCAGACCAGCGCCGGCCCGGAGACCAGGGCTTCGGCGGCGGCCCGGCTCGGACTGGAGATTCGCTCGGTCAACAGCCGCTTTCTGGACCTCACCTTCCGCCTGCCCGAGGAGCTGCGCGCCCACGAGCCGGCCCTGCGTGAGCTGCTCACGGCCCGGCTCAAGCGCGGCAAGGTGGAAGTGCGCGCCTCGATCGAAAGCGGCGCCTCGGGCGCGCTGGCGGACCCGTCTTCGCGCATGCTGCAGCGGCTCAACGCGCTGCAGGACCAGATTCGTGCCTGGCTTCCTGATGCCCAGACACTGAGCGTGGCCGATGTGATCCGGCTGTCAGCGGGCGAGCAGCCCGCCGTGGCGGACATGGGGGGCCAGTTGCCCGTGCTGGCGCAGACCGTGATTGCCGACCTGCTGGCCTCCCGCGAACGCGAGGGTGCCAGGCTGGCCACCATGCTCCAGGGCCATCTGGGCCAGCTGCGCACGCTCGCCGCCCAGGCCGGCCCGCTGGTGCCGCAGCTGGTGGAGCAGCAACGCAACCGCTTCCTGGAACGCTGGAAAGAGGCCATGGCCCTGGGCCAGAGTGCTTCCGCCCCGCTGCCTGAAGCCGCCCAGGACCGCGCGCTGACGGAAGCCACGGCGTTCGCGATCCGGATCGACGTGGCCGAGGAACTCACCCGGCTGGGCTCGCACCTGGACGAGATCGAGCGGCTGATCGGCAAGGGCGGGGAAATCGGCAAGCGGCTGGACTTCCTGATCCAGGAGCTGCACCGCGAAGCGAATACTTTAGGCTCCAAATCGGCCGCGCTGGAACTGACGCGGATTTCTGTGGACATGAAAGTCCTGATCGAGCAGATGCGCGAGCAGGTCCAGAACATCGAATAAGGCAAGCACGAAGCGCCATGGACTATCCCGGAAACCTGTTTGTTGTCGCGGCCCCCAGCGGGGCGGGCAAGTCCAGCCTCGTGAAAGCCCTGATGGAGCTGGACTCCCGGGTGTTGCCCTCGGTCTCGCACACCACCCGGCCTCCGCGCGGCCAGGAAAAGCACGGACGCGAGTATTTCTTCGTGTCGCAGCAGGAATTCGATGCCATGGTGCTGGGCGAGGCCTTCGTGGAATGGGCTCACGTCCATGGCCAGCGCTACGGCACCTCCAAGAAAGCCATTGAAGACCGCATTGCCCAGGGCGCCGACGTGATCCTCGAGATCGACTTCCAGGGCGCCCTGCAGATCAAGAAGGTGTTCGCCAATGCGGTGCTGATCTTCATCCTGCCGCCCAGCTGGGACGAATTGCGCTCCCGGCTCGAGCGCCGGGGTGAAGACGCGGCCGATGTGATCGAACTGCGGCTGCGCAATGCCGCCCTTGAACTGGCGCAGGCCAAGGAATTCGACTTCGTTATAATCAACGAGTTATTTGAACGCGCTTTGTTTGACCTGAAAGCGATAGTTCATGCCCAGAGGCTCAAATATGCGGCTCAACGCCGGGCCCGGGCCGACACCTTCCAAGCCCTCGACATCGCCTGACTGACAGACACCGGAGAATTTCATGGCCCGCATTACCGTTGAAGATTGCCTCTTGCAGATTCCCAACCGCTTCCAGCTGGTGCTGGCCGCGACCTACCGGGCCCGCATGCTCAGCCAGGGCCATGCCCCCAAGATCGAAAGCAAGAACAAGCCCGGCGTGACCGCCCTGCGTGAAATCGCCGAAGGCAAGATCGGCATTGAAATGCTGAAAAAGGTTCCGGGCTGAACCGCACCACCCCCGGCGCCCTTCCCCCAAAAAGCACCGCGATGCGGTGCTTTTTTGTTGGCTGCCTCGCTTGGGGCAGGCGCGCGGTACCATTTGGGGCATGAGCGCGGTGCTCCACCCCTCCCCTGGCAAGCGCAAGCCCCCCGTCTTGCCCAGCCCGGCAGCGGCCAATGCGGCGGCGGCCAGCTTTGCCGCGCTCACGGCGGGCCTGGACTACCTGGACGCGGCCGATGTCGAGCAGGTGCGCAAGGCTTACCGTTTTGCCGACGAGGCCCATCTGGGGCAGATCCGCAACAGCGGAGAGCCCTACATCACCCACCCGATCGCCGTGGCGGCCCAGTGCGCAGAATGGAAGCTGGACGCCCAGGCGCTGATGGCGGCGCTGCTGCACGACGCCATTGAAGACTGCGGTGTCACCAAGCCCGAACTGATCGAGCGCTTTGGTGCCCCCGTGGCCGAACTGGTGGACGGGCTGACCAAGCTCGACAAGCTGCAGTTCAACACCCGCGAGGAAAGCCAGGCCGAGTCATTCCGCAAGATGCTGCTGGCCATGGCACGCGATGTGCGCGTGATCCTGATCAAGCTTGCCGACCGCACGCACAACATGCGCACACTGGACGACGTGGCGCGCGAAAAATGGGCCCGCATCTCGTCCGAGACGCTCGAGATCTATGCCCCCATCGCCCACCGACTCGGCCTGAACCAGACCTACCGGGAACTGCAGGACCTGGCCTTCAGGCACCTGCGGCCCTGGCGCTACGAGATCCTGACCAAGGCCGTGACCAAGGCACGCAACCGCCGCCGCGACCTGATCCAGAAAGTGCAGCGCGAGGTGGAAGCCGCCTTTGGCGCCACTGGCATGGAGGTGCGCATTGCCGGGCGGGAAAAAACCCTTTATTCCGTCTACCGGAAAATGGACGAGAAGCACCTGAGCTTTGCCCAGGTGACCGACATCTACGGCTTTCGCGTGATCGTGCCCGACGTCACGGCCTGCTACACCGCGCTTGGCATCCTGCACCAGATGTACAAGCCCGTGCCCGGCCGGTTCAAGGACCACATCGCCATCCCCAAGCTCAATGGCTACCAGTCGCTGCACACCACGCTGGTGGGTCCCTCGGGCGTGAACGTGGAGTTCCAGATGCGCACCGAGGCCATGCACGTGGTGGCGGAATCAGGGGTGGCCGCCCACTGGCTGTACAAGGCCAACGACCCGAACGGCGCCAGCGGCGACCGGATGGGCACCAAGTGGCTGCAATCGCTGCTGGACATCCAGCACGAGACACGTGACGCCGCCGAGTTCTGGGACCACGTCAAGATCGACCTGTTCCCCGACGCGGTCTATGTGTTCACGCCCAAGAGCCAGATCATGGCGCTGCCGCGCGGCGCGACCCTGGTGGACTTCGCCTACGCCATCCACAGCGATGTGGGCGACCACACGATCGCCGGGCGCATCAATGGCGAGCAGGTGCCCCTGCGCACCGAGCTCAAGAACGGCGACATCGTCGAGGTCGTGACCGCGCCCGTGTCCACCCCCAACCCGGCCTGGCTGGGCTTCGTGCGCACCGGACGGGCGCGCTCCAAGATCCGCCACCACCTCAAGACGCTCGCGCATGCCGAATCGCAGGACCTGGGCTACAAGCTGCTGACGCAGGCGCTTCGGGCCGAAGGCATGGAGAAGCTCCCCGACGACGATGAAGCCCATCACGCGCTGTGGGAAAAGCTGCTGCGCTTCACCGGCAACCGCACCCAGGCGGAGCTCCTGACCGACCTGGGGCTGGGCAAGCGCATTGCCAGCATCGTGGCCAAGCGCCTCATGACGCTGCTGGCCGAAAGCGGTGAAAAGCCCGATGCCCTGCTGATCACGCGCGAGCGGTATTCGGCGCACGAAACCGTGTCGCAAGGCGTGGTGTCCCTGGACGGCAGCGAAAACGCATCGGTCCAGTACGCGCCGTGCTGCCGGCCGATTCCGGGCGACGAGATCGTGGGTTACCTGGGGCGCGGCGAGGGCCTGGTGGTGCATGCGACCGACTGCGCCGTGGCCAAGCGCCTGCAGCACAAGGACAGCGAACGCTTCATTGCCGTGGAATGGTCGGACGACCCGGTGCGCGCATTTGAGACCAGCGTGGTCGTGACGGTGGCCAATGGCAAGGGTGTGCTGGCCCGCGTGGCCGCGGCCCTGGCAGCCGCCGAGGCCGACATCACCCACGTGGACATGGGCGATGACGCCGCCCAGGATGCCACCGACCTGCGCTTTGTGATTGCCGTGCGTGACCGCACGCATCTGGGCGCCGTGCTGCGCAACCTCAAACGCACACCATCGGTCCTGCGCGCCAGGCGAACCCGACCGGCCAACTCGGCCAGCTGAGTTCAGGCCGCGGGCGGGGCGGGATAGCTCACCTTGAGCAGTTCGATCTCCCGCACGCCGGCGGGTGTGGCAAGCCTGACCGTATCGCCTTCACGGGCCTTGAGCAGGGCCCGCGCCACCGGTGAAATCCAGCTCACCTGGCCTTGCGCGCTGTCGGCTTCGTCAATGCCCATGATGGTGACGGTGCGCACCTCGCCTTCGTCGTCCTCGTAACGAACCGTCGCGCCGAAAAACACCTGGTCGTTGCCATGGTGGACGGCCGGGTCCGTCACTTCGGCGATCTCCAGCCGCTTGGTCAGGAAACGGATGCGCCGGTCGATCTCGCGCAAGCGCTTCTTGCCATACAGGTAGTCCCCGTTCTCGGACCGGTCGCCATTGCCGGCGGCCCAGTGCACCACGTCCACCACTTTAGGGCGCTCGTTGTCAATCAGGTCCAGCAGCTCGGCGCGCAGCCGCGCATAGCCCTGCGGCGTGATGTAGTTCCTGCCACCCGCGGGCAGTGGTGGCACAACGATGTCGTCATCGTCGTCCGACTCCGTCTCGCGCGTAAAGGCCTTGTTCATGGCAGCAAGCATAGGCGATGGGGCTCCGCGCTGCATGCAGGCGCCCGAAGCGGCCGCGGCCAAAAGGCTGCGCGTAACATGTGCCGGGGAGGCCCCTGCATGAAGCGAATCTGGATCTTGACTTACCTGGCTGCGGCCGCAGCCTTGCTCGCCGCCGACATGGTCTGGCTGCTCGGGATCGCCGGGGGCTGGTACGAGGCAGGCCTGGGCCACCTGCTGGCGGCGGGCCCCCGGCTGCTGCCAGCGGCGGCTTTCTACCTGGGGTTGCCCGCCGGCATCGTGTTTTTCGCGGTCGATCCGCCGCGGAGCCTCTCGCTGGCCCAGATGGCCCTGCGGGGCGGCTTTCTGGGTCTGCTGGCCTATGGCACCTACGACCTGACCTGCCTGGCGCTGCTGCGCGACTGGCCCGTGGGTCTGTCGTTGCTGGACATGGGATGGGGCGCCTGCTGTGACCGGACTCATGACCCTGAACCATGCGGGAAGTGGTGGGATGAACCGGGAAGAACAAAAATGGGTCGAAGAATCAAGGACTTAGCGCTCGGCGGGTGTGGATAAGTACTCGGGGCGCCGGACGGGTGAAATCTGGCCGTTTGGGGGGGGGTGGTCGATAAGGAGGGGCTCGGTCGGCCTGGGCATGAAAACGCTGTTTACGGGGGAATTTCGGCCATTTGCAGGGGTCCTGTCATTGCCGGAGGGGCGGCCTGGATCTGACTGAACTCGGACGGTCGCGTCCGAGTTTGATGCAAGCGTCCGAGTTTGCGTAACTCATTGATTTCAATGAATTTAGTGCCAGAGGCCGCTTTTGGGGCCAAATTTGAACTCGGACGCCATGTGCCCGAATTTTACGCAGAACTCGGACGCTCATGTTTGAAAAAAAAGCCGTGTGGAAACGGGCTTTTGAGGTGCTTTTATGGGCCTAAAAGGTGGCCCGGTTCCGTCGAGAAATCACGAAGGTCGTCGCACCATTCTAGTTGGCGCTGCGCCGTGGGCGGGCTTGAGCGAGCAGGCGCCAGAGGTGCCTACGGGACACGTCAGCCGACCGGCGGACGCTATCAAAATCTTCACCTGCGTGAAGCCGTGCGATCAGGGCTTGATTGCGATGGTCTCGTAGTGCTGTGGCGCACTTGGCAATGTAGAGCGGCGTGCCGGCGTAGCGATCGACCAATTTGCCGGCGTTGCCCTCGCCGATGGTTTCAACCAGCAGCGCCCAAACACGAGAGGATCCGCCAACGTTCTCCGGGATCTTCAGCTCGTCACCGCCGCACCGTTTCACCAGGTCGATCGTCGCGTCGAGACCGATGATGCTGACCAGTTCCTGGGCTGACGCCGGCAAGCCGTCCACGCCGTCCTGGTGCCGCAGCTCGACGGTCGGATCAAACAGGCTGAACTGGTCGGGTGAATGGTGCTGGCGCTTCATTTTGTGGGCGCGCCTTTACGATTCTGTTCGTAGCTGAGCGCTGCGCTGATGGCGTGGAGCTGCTCGTGGTTGCACCACTCGTAAAAGTCGACCTTGAACATGCGCTGGGCGATCCCGTCCGCGTAGCGGTCCTTGAGATTGCCCAGACTGATGAGTTGAGCGCGAATCTTCTTGATCTGCTTGAGCTTGTCGGCCGCAGGCACAGGCCGTTTGGACTTCGCTGGCTTGAAGCCCAGGCTTCTGAGGTGATCAATCACCTTGAGTCGACCGGCATGGTCCAGGCCAGCGGCAGACGTGACGCGGCCTTGAGTCCAGAGCATCTGACGGTAGTCCTCATCGCCGCGAAAGATGCCGGCTTCGGTGAGCTGCTTTTTGGCGACATGGATCTGCGCGAGCTCGGTGTTGCGGTGATCTCGAGAAAGCTTGCTCACAGGCATCCCCCCAGATGAAACACTGAAGCAATGCACCGTGCAGGCGCCTGGCCAGGTCTGGCCACTGAACGGATGATGTTGCGGTCATCGGCCTGGTGCCAGCACAGGTCGGCCTCGGTCAGCGCCGGCTCCACGCGGTTGGCACGGACCCACGCCCTGAACTCCCGCCTCTTGGCCGCGGACCGCCGCTGAGCCTCTTGCCGCTCAACCTTGCCGGCCAGAAACTGGGCGCTATGGTGCCGTTCATTGCGACCGCTCAGATCTCCGGCAATCTTTCCCGCCTCGATGTCGAGCAGGTGCGTGATTCCGTCTGGCGTGATCGAGTGGCGGTAGCTACGTACCGCGCCCGAGCGCGCCGAGAAGCCGTCCTCGCGCAGCAGCTTGAGCTGAAGCCACACCAGCTGGTCGGCCCGCCTTGGCGCCAGACCGAGCGCCCTGCCGAGGTCGGCCATGCTCATCGACTCGGGCTGCGCAGCGCGCAGTTGCTTGAGGATGCGAACGCGCAAGAATTCGGGTTGGTTCATAGCGGAAGCTCCAAAGTCTGGGCCCGGGCTTTACGAGCCATGTAGGCCGTTTGAAGGTGGTGTTCCTGGTCGTAGGCCAGATGGCAGCGCTGGCACCAGTGGCGCAGATTCGTGAGGTCGCAGTGCTCTGGCACGTGGTCAAGGTGCGCCGTCGTCAAGACGATGCGAACGACCTTGTCGCCATCAGCCAGCTGCCATGCCTCGGCCAGAGAGCCGTCATTGGTCAGTTCGCCGGTCGTTTTGTTGAGCAGCCACCCGTTGGGCCGCCGGCAATCCGGGAAGGCCGGCGAGCCTTCGCAGCGGTCGCCTGATCGCTCCCGCACCTGGTCAACGATCTCCGGCCAGTTGGCCGGGTAGCGATGGCGGTTTTCAGGCTTGATGGGCATGGTCAGGCCAGCTTTCTCTGACGCAGATCGCCGAGCGCCCTATTGACGGTGCGGCGGCGGGAGAAGATCGCGCGTGCCAGGTCGCGCTGGGTCTTGGTCGCCCAGGCCAGCGGCTCTACATTGCCGCCAACGTGATGCCACTCGGCGGGGCGCTTGCCCTCGCCGTACTGAAAGCTGTAACCCGCAGGCAGGTCCTTGATGCGCGTCTTCATTTCAGGCCCTCCGAAACTTGGGCGACGCAGGGTCTGTTTGGCGTACCCACATCGCGTTGTCGGTGTGCGAGATCAGCAGACCGCGCGCAGCCAGGTACGTCACAGCGTTGGATACCTGCTGGAACAGGTCATCCTCGCCCCTCAGCTCGATGCGCAGCTGCGCCGGGCTGACTTCGTACCAGACGAAGCCATTGACCTCGTCGGTGTATCCGCGGCACTCGCCGATGATCAACTCCCAGGCTGCGTCGTCAGCGATGGCGATTGCGCCGCCGGGCATTGCCAGAGCCGCAATAAAGCTGTGCATCTGCTCAAGGTTGGGGCGGGCCAGCAGCTGCTGGATGCGGTCGTTGGTCACTTCTTCCCCCGTGACTTTTTCAAGCTCGCTGCCAGCCCGCTCATGGCTTGCTGAGCGCGCTCGAGGGCCTTGCCAAGATCCTCCATCGCGGCGCGCGGCGACCGAGCCGGGTCACAGTCCCAGTGGTCCTTTGTGGCGCCGTTGTAGGCCTGACCCGGCAGCACGGGCTTCTTGCAGACGCTGCAGATGTTTCGTCTCATGCGCCCTCACACTCGCCGGCACCAGGCGAATCACTGCGGCCTTGCGGATCACGCTGGACGTAGTCCAGGTCTTGATACCCGCTCACGCTGTAGCCGATGAGCTGGGCGAATTGACGGCGGTCTTCGTCGCTGAACGAAAGCTTGGCCAGGTCGTTCATGTCAATGCTGCTATGTGCGCGAAGGTGCCTCACGATGGCGTTCGACTTGAAGCGCAACACACCGTTGATGAGGACGGTTGGCTGCGTCGGGTGGGCCTTTGCGGCGACGGCGAATGCAGCGGCCAGCTCATGGGCCGCAAGGGCGTCCTCGGCCCACATGCGCGCCTGCTGCCGTGTCAACACGACTGTGTCGTTGGGGCTGTGCGTGCCGGTCACATCGTCGAGCCACTGGCGCAGCAGCTCAGGGCGGGTCTGGAGCTTCGGGGCGTTCATGCGGCCTCCAGCGCTGCACCAATTAGGTCGAGATAAGCGATCAGTTCGCGTGCCTGCTCGCGGGTCAGAGTGACGGTTTCGACATCCGTGCTGATCGAAAAGGTGCCGTCGTTGAACAGGCCGCACCGCAAAGACGTTCCAGCGCGTGGCATGACCGCAGCAGCGCCTCGAGCCGGGGAAGTCGGCACCTGGACCGCGGCCGAGGCTTTCGCGGCCTTCGCGCCCCCGCTTTTGGCCCGCTCAACGCCCTTCTTGCCGAGCCAGTGTTTGAAGCCGCTCTCACGCCCGGCCACCTTTTCTAGGCCGTACAGCCGGCGTCCTTCTTCGGTCTGGACTAGGGCGTTGAACTCCTCCGCTGCCTTGGGCGTAAGCCCATAGAGCGTCTGATCGTCCCGTTTGATGCGCACGATGCGCTCCAGCTTCACGCCGTGCACCGCCAGATCACCAGCCTGCTTGTTCGTGGCGCCCAGCCCTTCGGCCAACTGAGCGGCGGTGAGCGGCCCACATGCCGCCAATACGGCGACAGCGCGCGCCGCCATGCTCCCCGCGCGCGTCCTGCGCTTGGTGTGCACGGCTTTTGAGGCCTTGATCGGCTTCCGGTTGACGCGCTTTGCGGCCGGCGGGCCGCCTGCGCCAGCGGCGGCTGCAGCGCCGAGCGCGAAAGGGTTGCCCGACGTGAGGTTGCCCTGCGGGCGCGCGGCTGTGGCGGCACTCACCACGCGATGTTGGAACGTGCCAGGGTGGCCGTCGCCGTTGGTGCTGTCCAGATCGCTATTCATACGGCCTCCAGCGTCACACCCTCATAGCTCGGCGCGTCCACATACGCCGAGACGATACGGATTCCCAGGCTTTCGTATGTGGGCCAGCCCTCGGCTTCCTGTTGCAGCGTGTCTTTGACCAGGGCCTCCGCCTGCCTGGTATCGCCTTCCGAGAAATCAGCGCCGCCATCAGCGGTCGCGCAGAAAAGGGCGCACGCGGCGAACAAGCGGGCCACGGCGGCCAGAAGGTCACCGGCTTGATCCTCCAGGCGCCGCTTTGCGGCAACAGGCCCGTAGAAGTTATTGATCTCGGCGGCGATCTCCAGCGTCAGTACTGCCGGGTCGATCTCCAGCACGATCTCGTTGTCGTCTCCATAGCGCGCGCGGAAGCGGCGTGGTGCATTGACGTCGTTCACAGCACGTCCCTTTCACGGCCATACACAACGCCGTGCTGCTTCGCCTGGCCCTGGCCGTTGCGAATCGCGCACCAGTTGACCCAGAGGATCAGCGCGGTCATGCCGTCTTTCTGGCCTTTGGCCTCGGGCACGCCCGGCGCGATCAGCTTGCCCTTGGAAGCGCCCTGGCCGTGACGCGCGAGCACGCTCAGGCTTTCCTCGAGCGCGCGGCGCGGCCCCGACGCGAAGGCCACCGGCCCGCTGCCGTCTGGCTTATCGACGGGCATCGTGTCGTGGATCTCGATCAGCCCTGTTGCATAGCACCAGGCATAGGCCTTCGGGTCGGCGTTGACGCGCCAGACTGCCGGCTTGAAAGCGGCGCTCGCCTCCACGAGCTGCACGCCCGTGTAGGCTGGTCCGAAGTACTTCTGGCCGAACCGCTCGGCGGCTTGTTTCTCCCCTGCAGTGCAAGAGGCCTTCACGCCGTTGATCGCGGCGGTCTGATAGGTGCCGGTGCGCTGCATCACAGCGACATCGACGGTGGTGGGGTCGGGCATGGACATCTCCACGGTGGAATTAAAAAAAGTACCCAGCCAGGCCGAAGCCCGGCCGGGTACGAGTGATCAAGCGGCCTCTGGTCGGAGCTGCCTGATTAGGAGGAAACTTAGACATCGTTAGACATCGGTCGGGCCGATCTGAATGAGGTTCTCTGGGATCGGTTCATTACCGGTCGTGGTGTCAGTGGCTCCCGAGGCCTCGGGTGCAAACTCCTTGCAGCCGGCACCGGCTTGAACCCAGAAGCCGCCTATCTGGCAACGCAGACCATCGTGCTGTTTGACGTGATGCGCGCAGCCGACGCACAGCCCGGGTGTTCCGCCAAAGCGGTAGCCCATCGAGTACTTCATGGACGCGATGGAGCCCATTACTGCACCAGGCACTGCCAGCTGAGAGCCGGCGTTTCTTCTTCGTCAGAAAGCTCGCCGGCCATCCAGTCACGTGCTGAGAGCGCGCCGTCCAGCACGTAGCCCTCATACAGCTCTTCGCATCCCTCGACGGTGCGGATCGGCTCGGAAAGCACCTTGATCTGCGCCTGGATGCACGCGCGGTTGTCGTCGCCGAAGAAGCTGCGGGGCCGGACCTTGTCTACGAGTCGGCGCAGCTCTTCAATCTCGGCCTGGACTTGCTCGGGGGTCGGCGCGCTCATGCTGCCTCCTCGCTGGCGCCCTTGAGCAGCGCCGTGACCAGCTTGTCGACCTCGCTGTCGACGGGCTTGACAATGACCTGATCGCCGGCCTCGACGACGCTGCAGCCCAGGCGTTTCAGGTCGGCCACGGACAAGCCCGCCAGCGCCGCTTTGTTCGGCGCCTCCGTGGTGTTGATGAGCAGCTCCGCCTGTTCCGGCATCACGCGCTTGATGCGCGCCACCACGGCCGCCCCGTCGTCAAAGCTGATAGAGCCCTTTCCCTTGGCGTAACCGACTTTGACACCGGCCACGGTGTGGGTGCGCGGTTTCTCGAAGAGGTCGGGGTTCTGCTCGACCAACGCGCGCAGCTGGGCCTCCGCATCGGCAGCGCGGGCCACGGCGCGGCGAATGTCCGGCAGATGATCCTTGCGCAGCGCGGCAATCGCGTCTTCAAGAGCGTTGACCTTGTCGGCCAGGAGCGAGCGCAAGGAGGCGTAGACCTCCGCGCGCTTGGTGATTGCTTCAATGGTAGTCATGAGAACCTTTCATCAGGTCGGGAGATGGAGCTGCCCGCGCAGGTCGGGCAGGGAAACGCGCTTCATGGCCGCGACCTGCTGCAGGCCGGTCATTGAGCGCGCGTAGAGGAAATTGCAGGTCGCCTGCAGCTCGGCGGCGTCAGACGCCATGAAGTAGCCCGTGGCCGGGTGCCCGCACACGTGCTCACCCTGCATCCGCAGCTCGGTGACCACCTCGCGCACCTTGCGCTCCATGTGCTCGGTCGCCGCGATCTGGCCGGTGATGCGCTGCACCAGCTCGCGGACGTGAATGCCCTTTTCTTGGCCGATGTGGTGCTGCAATTCACTCAAGACAGCGGCGGCGGTGATCTGCATCATGGCGGGCGCCTCGGTTATTGAATCCGCCCGGCGGCCGGCAGGACCTGGGCGCGGTGCTCTTTTTCAGCCGAGGCGGCCGCGAGCATGTTGGTCATCAGCACCCCGCCGCCGACCGAGACAAGGTGTTCGGCCGCGCCGACCAAAGTGCCAGTGTTGACGGCATGGCGCATGTAGGCCGACAGAAGCGCCGACATACCCACCTTTGGGTGGTACTGCGCGGTCAGCTCCATGAGCTGGTCGGTCAGCATGCTGGCGGCTCGCAAATCTTCGGGCGTGTAGCCCTTGGGCGTGGTTCCGCTCATGGTTGCTCCTGTGGTGGTTGATGGGGTTTGATGGCGGCCTTCATTTGGCGCACCAGGTAGCTGGTGCCAGGCGTGGCCGCGGGGGCCGGCGGCCTGGCCGCCACCGCGCGCTGTGTGGCCGCCAGATCCGGGCCCAGCTCGTCGAGCACGGCGCCGATATCCAGGCTGCCCGTGGTGCGCGCCGATGTGCTGCGCGCCCGGCGGTCGAGCTCGCGCTGGGCCTCGTCGGACCGCTCGACTTTCTCGGCCATGCCCTGCAACACCGCGTACAAGTACCCGTGGCCGGAAAGGGGCAGCGTCAGCTTGCCCTGGTCGCGCAAGCTGAACATGCCATCGATCGCCAGCGACCAGGCCGCAAGCGGGGCCGGCCAGTCCCGGCCATTGCGCGTGATCTGCTCGCGCTGCAGGTCTGGCAGCAGTTCCTCGATCAGCTTGGCCTTGCGCGCAATCGTCATGCGGTTTTTGGGCGGTGAAAAGAGCGCGATGTAGCCGACGACGCGAGCGCCCAATGGGATGCTGATGGCGGCAAGGCGGCCGAACGCATTTCGATCTTGCTCGTGGGCGAAGAGCTGCTCGATTGACAACTCCGCGCCACACGCCCAGCAGCAGAATTCCGGCTTGCTCATGCGAGGTCACTCCGGAATGCGCGCCGACGCCCCATGTGCAAGCTGGGAACGGCCGCATAGTCCATCGCGCCTGGGCGCAGCGCGGTGACAGGCGGGGTGTAAGTTCCGCTCATGACGTCCAGCCGACGCGGGGGCACCACGTACCCAGAGCCAGCAGATGCGACACGGGGGCAATGATCGATGGCCTTCCAGGCCCAAGCGTTGTCCACCCGGAAGCGTTCGATATGGCCACTGGTAGTCAGGCGCGAGAGACGGTTGGACAATTCCTTTTTGACCGCCAGCTCTGCGACGAACTGCGGATGGTCTCGCTGAATCGCAGTGAGGATGCCGTCGGCGGTCAGCCCCTCGGACGTGGACTTGATGACTTGCACGATGGCGATGTTGGCCGAGCTGGTGAGGGATCGGCGCGGACGCACTGGGCTGTAGCTCAGCTTCATTGACCGGCTCCGACCAGGAATGCCAGCACCGCCACCAGGCCGAAGGCGAGAAGCACGCGCCACCACGTAGTCGCGGCAGGTGGGACGTGACGCTCGATGACGCCAGGTGCGAAGACCAGCGGCGCCGGCTGTCTGGCCGGGGCGTGGTTGTAACCATTGGCCCAAGTCACGGCGCGCAATGAGTTCTGGGGATACGGATTCACCGCCCACCGCTGGCCGGTTGCAGCTGCTGCAACGCCCTGCTCAAAGGCTTTTTGTAGCTCGGGGGTTTCGTAGATCATTTCTTTCCTCCGGAAATCAGAGTGAGCGGGCTGACGGGCGTGCCTGCGAAGCTCATGTAGTCACGCCACGCGTCGAACACGGCGAGCCGACGGGCGATGCCGTAGAACGATTGCAGGCGACGGGCGCGACGCTTGATCCAGCCCAGCGTGGGGCGGGTGTAGTCGGGTTTGCAATTCATGCGGCTGCCCCCTGAGCCTTCGGGTTGTTGGGGCAGCGCCGGCACGCCTTGAACAGCCGTACCCGCTGCCCGTTGGTGGCGGCAGAAAAGGGCTTTTCCCTCTCGTCCTGGCACACGCGTGCATTGATGGCGCCCAAAATCGGACAGGTGACCGTGGTGTTGAGCAGCTCCCCGCGGATGCGCTCAGCGAGCCTTTCGACATTGCCGATGTAGCGACCGCGCAGGGCGTTGCTGATGGTTCCGTCGCTGACCTTCAGACGGCGGGCTACCTCGGCTTGCTGCGTGCCAGCGCAGGCGGCGCGCAATGCCTGAAGGGCGTCGTCTGGCAGGGGTTTTGCAGCAGGCTGGTTACTCGATCGCATCGACCAACTCCTGCGCAGTTTCTTGGTACTTGAACTGACCATCATTGCGGTCAAAAACGACCTTGCGCCGCGTGACCGCTGGAGCGTGAGCTCCGGTGTTGTGCTTGAGGCGATAGCGCGCTGCCCGCCCCGGTTTGGCGGGTTGAACAACGGTGAAGTAGCTGGCCCGAGCGAGCGCGGCGACGTAGGACTTGGCCGTGGCTTCTGGAACGGTCAAGGCGGTGTGTCCCAAGCCGGTGGGCATGCTGGCCGTGCGCTGGATGTCATGCCAGTCGAAGTCCTTGAGGACTTGCATGGCGCGCCACATTGCGAGCGTGGTGGCTCCCTGCGCAACGCGCTGGCCGTCACGAGCGACGCGAGGCGCATCGTAGGAATCCTTGACGATCTGGTAGCGCCGCTCAGCGAAGCCCCGCCGCCTGCGCGGGGTGCAGGTCAAGTCTGGCGCAAGATATCCGGCGTTCAGCAGACAACGCAGGTAGGTCTCACAGGTGGCGATGCGTACCACGGGCTTGGTCGCGTCCTGCCATTCAATCAAGGTGAACGTGCGCAGCTTGCGTGCTGCAGCCCAAAGCCGTTCACGCGGTGTGAGCAGGCCTGAAAGCTCCAGTTCGATGGGCTTGCGTGCCATTAGCGAAGCCTCCCAGGAGCTGCGCCTGTGTGGACTGTGATGCCCGCGGTGGAGGGGGCTTCGGTGGTGCCATTTGCGTCGCACCATTTCTTGACGTTGACCAAGGTGGTGGCGACGCGCCGGGTGATCCCGCCTGTTTCGCTCAGGATCCGCTTTTTGAGCTCCGGCGCGATGGCGATGTCGACCGCGTACATTTTGGCCAGCAGCTCGAGATCTGACATGGAGCACAGCGATGCGGGTTGCCAGACCAGAACGCGGTTGTCAAAGTGTTCGTGCTGCTTCAGCTTTGCAGGCAGATCCTGCTCGCCCACGATCAGCACGGGCACACCTGACTGATCATGGATGTCGCGCAGCAGCTCGATGCGCTTGGTGCCCACGATACGGTCAGCCTCATCGATGATGAGGGGACGCTCGCTCAGGCTCAGCGCCTCGAATACGTGGTCCATCTGATCGGCGATTGAGCCTTTGACATTGAGCCCCAGCGCCTTGATGATGTTGTGAACCAGGCTCTTCATGGTCTCGTAGGAGCGGCATTCCACATAGACGCCGTTGAAGCCCAGGGGATGGGCGGCAAAGGCGGAGGCGGCGCTCTTGCCCACACCGCTGGGCCCGTAGAAGCAGCCGATGCCCGGGAGAGTGGGATCACGCTTGATCAGCGTGTCCATGACCTGGTGCATGAGCGCCACGTTGCTGGTCGGCGCGATCTCGCCGCCCGAGGCTGTTGCCAAAACTTTCTTGGTTGTCATAAACTACGTTCCTCTTCTTTGTTGAAGTCCTTGAAAGCCCGGTCTGGTTGGTCGCCTCCGGGCTTTCGCCTTTTTGGTCAGCCGGTCAACACGTCGTCGGCCGTCAATCCAAAACTCTCGAAATAGCTGCGCATGGACGCCCACTCGTCACGCTGCGCGTAACCGTCAAACCAGTTCGCATCGGCCGCAGGCAAGGCTTCCCCGCGCTGCACGCGTTCCTGCAGCTTCAGCCACCGTGCGTAACGGTGCTGGGGTTCGTCGCGCAGCTGCACCACTTCAGCCGGTGCTGACAGTCGCTGCTGAAGCGCCGCCTGCACCGCCTGGATCTGCTGGTCAGAGACTGCCGGCGCGTCGGCGGCTTCGATGGAGGAGATGACGGGGTTGGTGTGCTCGAGTGGCTGGCGCGGCATGGTGACCACGTTGGCGGCTGCGGCGATGGCGTTGTCGGTGCGCTGGCGCTGGATGACTTCCACCGCCTTGTTTTTGTCGAATTGGCGAGTGAGGGCCATGAGGTCGCGCTTTTGAAGGCTCATCACCTGGCGCTGATGTGCCTTGCGTGTGGCAGCAACTTCCGCGCTGCTGATACCGAGACGACTGAAATCCAGGGCTTCGCAGATGTATTGGCCCGCCATGTCGAATACCCAGCAGCGGCCCAGGTTGGCTTCGTCCACCTTTGCCTGGACCTCCTGCCCCTCCATGCCGCCGAGCAACTTGTGGTTGAACCACGCTTTGTCGATCTTGATGCCCTTCTTGGTCACAGTGCGGACGCCGCCAGCGGCGCTCGGCGCGAGCAGGACGTCCAGCGCCCGCTCAGACACAGCGCTGGCCTGGAAGCCCGCTGCCATCTGGTTGGGCGTCCGGTCACCGAGCGCCTCACGCGGGCTGTTGTGCAGCTTGTCGCAGTAAGCGTCGATGCCGGCCTGCAGTTGCTCAGGTTGCAACCGGAGTTCGACATGCGTGGATTTGTCGAACAGGCGTTCGCTGAATGAGCGGCGCGCCTCGATGCCTTTGCGCTCGGCGACGCTGTGGCCGATGTAGCCTTCCAGCAGCTCGAAATGTCGGTGCATCAGATCGCCAATGGCCCGCTCGATGAAAGGCTTCTGGTGCGGAGAAAAAGGCGCGCACAACGGGTGCTCTATGCCAAGACCCAACAGGGCGTTTTCCAGCTGCTGGGCTGTGTAGTCCTTGCCGTTGTCGGTCTTGATGGCTTGGGGCACGCCCCAGGCGAGAATGGCGCGGCGGATCAAGCTCATGATGGCGCCGCTACGACTGGTGCGGGCAACGATGAACATGCGCCGGTCTGTGTAGACGTCGATGACGCCGATGATGGCGTGGCGCTTGCCGTCTTCGAGCATCACATCGCCCACGGTGCTGTCCATTTGCCAGAGCTGATTTGGCGCGGTAATGCCCTCGCGCATGTTGCCCGCGGCACTCATGTACTTGTTGCGCCAGCCGTCGGGATTGGTCATCCCCTCCAGGAGCTGGGCGTTCTGCTGCTTCCAGTACCTCAATGCACGGCGGAACGCGCGATCTGATGGGAGGTGTTCAAACCGTTCTGAAAGATCGTCGTAGATCGCCTGGGCGCTCAGGTGTGGGCGGGCAATCAGCTTGGACAGTACGGCCGCGCCGATCTCCCCGCTCAAGGCGGTGAACTGTCCCTTCCGGTGGTGCTCCGCTGGGGTGATGGCGGCCAGCCCGCGTTCCTTGACCCCGAGATGCCACGCCCGGAGCGTGGAAAAGGAGATGGATGGGAACCGCTCCAGTGAAGCGGCCTCGGCCTGAATGCGGCCGAGCTTCCAGGCATGACAGAACCCGTGCAGGGCTGGTGTGAGCGGGCCGCCAAAGCTTGTCCAGAAGCGCTGGAACAACACCAGCACGCGGGCAATTTCGTCCTGCCTGTCCTTTTGCCAGCCTGTCACCAAGGCTGCGGAACGGGTGGACGTTACCCGGGATTCGTCGGCGCTGGGAACGGATGCCTGAACGGCCTTGTCATCGTTGGCAGCGGCGTAGCGCGCAGCCCACTCGAGACGGGCTTGGGGTGGCAACGCGTCAACCGCGTATTCGAGGCCGCCGCCGCGCCCGGCGCGAGGACGGCTGGGAAGACCCATGCGGGCGGCGGCTTCACGGGCCCGCCGCTCTGAGCTGGGGAAACCCGGCAGGGCTGCGAGTTCCGCAGCTGTGGCGTAGGCGGTCATTGGGTGATCCCTCCGGACCTGCGCGTGTATTTGCCGGGCCAAAGAAGATGTGGCTTGGAGCCGATGAACTGAGCGATCTTTTCGGCAACAGGGCGGGATACCGAACGCCCGTGGATTACGTTGCTGATCAGCATGCGCGACCGATTCATCGAGTCGGCCAGCGCCGATGGGGAGCTCCCCCTCATTCGGATTGCGGCTTTTATCTGCTCGGGATGGATAGTTCTGCGAACTTGATTGAGTCGCGTCATCGAGCCGTCGAGATGAAGCTTATATCGTGGCTTCATGAATCCACCCTTTGAACCGCAGTGAGCCTGGGCTTCACCCGGCGAACCGGCGTAAATCCTTTGGCGGAGACCACCAGCCCGGCTTTGATCCCGAGCGCAACCGCAACGCGGTGACCCTCGCCGCGCAGCGCTTTGCTGTGCCCGTACAGAACGGCCTTGACGGTAGCTGGGCTGAAGTTGTTGGCGGCGGCCCATTCGGGAATGGAAATGCCGGCCTCTCTCAGCTTGGTTAGGGCCTGATTTCTGTGACTTTCTGCGGATTGACGTCGCGTTACCATTCGCTTAGAACCGTTAGGAATGGCTAAAGGATAGTGGAATATTTCCACCGTTGCAAGTGGAATATTATTTAGGGACAACCCGATGACGTTTGAGGCGCGTCTCCGTGCAGTAATCGGAGACAGCACGATTGATGAATTCGCAGCGGTGCTGGGCGAAACGCCTCAGCGCGTGAAGGACGTACTGCGCGGCAAGCAAAAGCCGCCAGCGGATCTGCTGATCAAGTTGCAGATGAAATGCGGCGTGGACCTGAACTGGTTGCTTGTGGATGGCGATGCCCCCATGCCGATGCAGCAATTGAGTGCCAGGGAGGCGGCTCTCCTGGACAACTACAGGGCGGCGGCGGAGGATGGTCGGAAGGCCATCGAACAAACGAGCGTTGCGGTCAAGAAACGCCCGACGCCTGGCGAACTGAAGCCTGGCGAACTGAAAGCGAGGAAGGCAGCATGAACAAAAAATTGATTTTCTGGATCGTTTGGCCGCTGGCCACGGGTGCGATCGCAGGCGCGTCGGTGCTTTTGCAGCGTGCCTACCAGGCGCATGCGACCCCGGCATCGCCGGTGCCCGTTGCGGTTGACACGCAGCCAATGTCAATGGGATATGGACTGGTACAGCTGCGCGAGCGGCTCAATACCATTGCGGCCCAGCGGAAACTGCCTTACCAGATTGCCGATCTGTCGACGAAGAAGTCAAGCGAAGTGGCTGATCAGTGGGTGTACCCACTGAGCAAGCATGTGACGCTGATGGCAATGACCAACCGATCTGACGGGACGGTGCGATCGATCACTTATATAGGATCCGGCGACGGCACGCTCAAGTCCGGCGCGGACATGATGTTCGCTCTTGGGGTGCTGTTGCGAACGGTCGACCCATCGATGAATGACGAGACCGCGAACGAACTGATGATGGAGTTGATCTCTCCGATTCGGGACAAGCGCGACGTGGAGCGGCAGCGCAACGGTCTTCGGTTTGGTTCGACCCTAGTGCCGGGGGTGGGGCTTGTGGCCGCGATCAACCCGTCCGTGTGAAACCAGGCCGGCTGCTGCTCTGGGTGCTGCTGGCGCTGGCATTGGCCTGCAGCACGCCGGTGCTGGCCGCCAAGCGCAGCGCAGCAGTACGGCTGGAATTCCAGCGGCACCACCCTTGCCCCTCGACAGGCTTGCGCCGCGGCAGTTGCCCAGGCTACGAGCTGGACCATGTGGAGCCGCTGTGCGCCCGCGGAGCTGATCACGTGAGCAACCTTCAATGGCTTACAGTCGAGGCCCATCGAGCCAAGACGCGGCAGGATGTTCGCCGATGCGCGCGCGAGCGCCGCATTAGGCGTATTGCAAACGCCACATCGTGACCTGCGTCACTCTGCACTAGCGGGCAGGTCCCCGGCATTCTCGCCGGGATGCAAACACCACCCAATTTTCTCGACTCCAACGCACTGCCCGGTGCCCTGCCGGGCCTGACTCGTCGCTCCGTTGACCTGGTGGTGATCCACTGCAGCGCGACGCCGAATGGCAAGGTTGTGCGCCAAGGCTTGCCCGGAGAGCTTGGCGCGCTCAATTGCGCGCAGGTGATCAACGCCTGGCACGCCGCGCGCGGCTTCTCCCGGCGCTACAGCGCGCGCAGTTTCAACCCGCAGTTGCCGTCGATCGGCTACCACTTTGTGGTGGACCTGGATGGCACGGTGTTGACAGGGCGCCACGTGGACGAAGTGCCTGCCCAGGCCGCGGGCTTCAATGCAACCGCGATTGGCGTGTGCCTGATTGGCGGCGCTGAGCGTGAGGGCCGCTACACGGATGCTCAGTGGACGAGCCTGCGCGAGCTTGTGCAGTGGCTGCTGGACGAATACGGCCTCCCTGCAGCGGCGCCACAGCGCATCAGCGACAGCACGGCAGACCTGGGCTATCGCATGGTTGGAGGCGTATGCGGCCACCGAGACCTGAGCCCGGACAAGGACGGCGACGGCTTGATCGAGCCGGGCGAATGGATCAAGACCTGCCCGGGCTTTGAGGTGCAGCTTTGGCTTGATGCCGGCATGACGCCGATGCCAGAACATTTCATTGAAGGGGGGCTGTGATGCGTCGATCGGGTCTGATTTCGGGAATGGTTCTGGCGGCTATGGCAGGGATGGCCGCCAGCAGCGGCTCGGCGTCTGTGTCGACCGGGTTTGGATCGCTCGGCTTTCGGGGCGTGGCCAACGGTCTGCTCAAAGCGACGACTCAGCCCCCGGGCAAGGGCGTTGAATGGCCTGGCGTGCGGGCGGCCTATGGCGGTGGCCTGTACAGCGGACACGCGAACAATCGCCGGGCGAGACCCGGCTGGACCAATCGCCACGTGCAGCGCATGGCGGCCAAGAAGCGGAACCGGGCTCGGCATCGCGCTTCGCACAGAGGCTGAATCGTATGGCGAGCGGATTGCAGTATGTGTTGAGCCGCGCCCTTTTGGTGGCTTTCACCATTTGCGCGATCTCGGGCCTGGCGGTGGCGCTGGCTGCCCTTGTGCCGGCGGCCGTGATTGGCATCTGGATCTGGTGGTTACAGCCATGACGCCCGGCGAGCGCGCCTACTCGGACTACTTTCAGCGCCGCGAGGGGCTGAATTCAGAGGGCCAGCCGCTGCCAGTTTGGAGCGAGTTACCCGATCACCTGCACTCCTGGTGGGAGGCGACGGCCATCCGCCCGCCTGGTGCCTTGCCGTGGTGGCGATCGGGTGTTTTCTGGGCGAATGCCGGCGTGCTGGTGCTAGCAGCTGCCGAAGCGCATGTGGGCCTGCTGCGCAATGTGTTGCCAGGAAACATTTTCGCTTGGGTGGCCTTCGCCTTGCCACTGGCCAACGCGGCGGTGCGCGCAGCCCGAATGATGAGGTTGCGGCCTTGAACCCGCTCATTCTTCTGCGCCTGCAGATGCTGGCGCGACTGGGAGGCGTGGCCCTGGTAGTTGCGGCCGTCTGGTACGGCTACCACGCCTTCACAGAGCACTTCATGGACTTGGGCGCCGCACGTGTGCAAGACCAATGGGATCGAGAAAAGCAAGTCACCCTGGCCGCTGCGCGTGAGCAGGAAGAAGCCTACCGCAATGAAGAAAACCGACAGCGTATCAACGCAGAAAGGATTGCCGATGAGCACGCACGCATTGACGCGGATCGCGCGCGCCGTCTGGCTGCTGCCAGTGGTTTGGCTTTGCAGTTGCGCGACGCCCTCGCCAAGCTCGACGCCCGTGATCGGGATCTGTCCGCGGGCGCCACAGATGCCCGCGTTGCCACCCTCGTTGCGAGAGCCACTGCCGCGCGGGAGCTATTTGGACGCTGCGCAGAGCGATATCAGAGGATGGCTGGCGAAGCTGAACGCATCCGAGACCAAGCCGCAGGCCTCCTTGACGACGCGCTGACCGTGTGCCGGTCTACGCGCAATGCGTCAACGCCGGACGGCGAACCGGGCCTGCGCATCCCAACGAATCAACAACCCTAGGAGGAAGCGCGTGACGCTCGAAGTAAATCTGGCCGGTCTGCTCGCCATCGCAACCGCCTTTCTGTCAGCGCTGTGGGCGCTCGTGAAGGTCATAGGGGCCCAACAGGAGAAGCGCCTGTCGGAGAAGTTCGGGGCACTGACTGAAACGCTCGGGCGGCTTGGGTCCGACTTGCGCCAGGAGGCGGACGCAACGCGAAAGCTGGAAACCGCATTCCTGAAGTTCCAGGCGGAACTGCCGAGGGACTACGTGCGCCGCGACGACTTCCTGCGTGAGGTGGGGACGATCGGCACGCGCATCGACAACTTCGCGCTGCGCATGGAGCGCGCGCTGGACAAGAACGGGATGGGGCTTTGATGAATCTGCAAATGCAAAAAATTCGCCGCGAAGCGATGCGCTGGAATCTGCTCTACGCCATCAACCTTTCGCGCCCCTACGGCACATACACGGAGGTGCTGTTGACGATCATTCAATCCAACTACCAGGACGCAACGCACCTGGAAGTGCGCACCGAGCTGGACTATCTGGAAGAGCGCCAGATGGTTCATATCAAGCGTGACGGTATGGATCGCTGGTTCGTGGAACTGACGCGCACGGGTATTGATTTCGTGGAGTACACGATCGAGGCTGAGCCTGGGATCAGCCGGCCGCGCATCACGCAGGGGTGAGGCACCGATGCCCAAACGATCCAAGGTGCTTGACCTGCCGAAGGAGCTGCTGACCTGGCTCGAGCAGGCCTTGCTGACCAACGGCTTCCAAAACTATGAGCAGTTGGCGGCCGAGCTGCAGCGACAGGGCCACCAGATAAGCAAAAGCTCAGTGCACCGGCACGGATCGGTGCTCGAGCAGCGCATGGCGGCCTTGAAGGTGGCAACCGACCAGGCGCAGGCCATCGTAAAGGCGAGCCCCGACGATGAAGGCGCCATGAGCGAGGCCCTGATCCGGCTGACTCAGGAAAAGCTGTTCAACCTGCTGCTGGTCATGGACGTGGACCCGGAGGCTGTCGACCTGACCAAGCTGACCCGCTCCATCGCAGATCTGGCACGCAGTAGTGTGACCACCAGGCGTTATGCCGCCGAGGTTCGCGCCAAAGTAGCCGAGAAGCTCAAGGTGGTTGAGGCAGAGGCCAAGAAGATGACGGGCACCACTGAAGAAGTGGCACTGGCCATGCTGAACAAGGTCAGGGCGGTTTATGAGGGGGCGCTGTGATGGTGGCGTCAGAAAGTGCCGTAGCGGACTTCGGGATGTTGGAGTGGGCCGAGACGTGAGCAGCAAACGCGCAATCCGGCGTCAGTATCGGCGCAAGTCCTGCCAGGGCAAGGTCCGCCACGCTGATGAGGTGGCGGCTAAAGTCGCGCTGCGCATGCTGCACCAAAACCGCGGCTATCAGGGCTTCATGAGTGCTTACAGCTGCAAATTCTGCGGCGGTTGGCACATCGGCCACGTGCCTGTCAAGGATCGGTGATGGGCGGCTTGCTCTATCCGTACCAGCGGGTCTGGCTGCAGGACAAAAGCCGGTTCAAGCTGGGGAAGTTCGCGCGGCAAACCGGCAAAACGTTCACGACAACTCTGGAGATCGTGGACGATGTGCACGAGGCCGAAATCCTCAAGAAGCGATCACCCTGGGTCATGCTCAGCCGCGGCGAGCGCCAGGCGGCCGAGGCTATGGAAGAAGGGATCATGCGGCACAACGCGGCCTACGGCGCCGCGTTGAAAATCGCCCGCGAAGACACCGACTTCTATGACGAGGAGAGCGGCATCCGCCGCCGTGCACTGCAGCTGATCTATCCGAACGGCAACAAGATCACGGCGTTGCCCGCGAACCCGGACACTGCCCGGGGCTTCAGCGCCAATGTGTTCCTGGATGAGTTTGCCTTCCACAAGGACAGCCGCAAGATCTGGACGGCGTTGTTCCCGGTGATCTCGGCGGGCTGGAAACTGCGCGTGACGAGCACGCCCAACGGCAAGGGCAACAAGTTCTATGACCTGGCCACGAGCATGGATGGCGGTTGGTCAATTCACGTCGTGGACATCCTGCAGGCAATTGCCGATGGCCTACCGCGCAACGCCGAGGAGATGCGCAAGGCGTTGATGGACGAAGATGCCTGGGCGCAGGAATTCATGCTGCAGTGGCTGGATGAGGCCAGCGCCTGGCTCAGCTATGACCTGATCAACAGCGTTGAGCACGATCATGCCGGTATCCCCGAGCACTACGCCGGCGGCCCTTGCTATGTCGGCGTGGATATCGCCACGCGCAGCGACAACTTCGTGATCTGGGTGGACGAGCTCGTCGGCGATGTGCTGTGGAACCGCGAGCTGATCGTGCGCAAGCGGATCAGCTTTACCGAGATGGACGCGCTGCAGGACGACGTCGAGCGGCGCTACAACGTGATTCGGTATTGCATGGACCAGACCGGCATGGGCGAGAAGCCTGTGGAGGACGCGGGCAAGCGCTACGGACGGCACCGCGTGGAAGGCGTTTTGTTCACGGGACCTAACAAGCTGCAGCTGGCCACGCTGATCAAGCAGAGCTTTGAGGACCGAAAGAGCCGGATCCCGATGGCAGATGACAGGGTTCGCGGCGATTTGCACCGAGTACGCAAGATTCCCAGCCCGACCGGCGCCCCACGGTTCGATGCCGATTCTGACGCGAATGGGCACGCCGACCGCTTCTGGGCAAAGGCACTGGCCTGCCTGGCGGCGCATGGTGCCGTGGGGCCGACATTCGTCGCCAGCCGGCGGATATGGACGCCGAACTCGGTCGCCAGCCAGCTGGCGGGGTACCTGTCGTGACCCTTGTTACTAGAGGCCTGAAAAGGCCGATTCCCCGACCGCATGGTCAACCCACCCCAAAAACGGCCGTGGCGGGCGGTTTTTTGGGGGGGTGCACCCCAGCCCCCAGACTGCCCGGAGAAATGCCGCCCGCGAGTATCGGGAGGGTTTTAACTGGCATCGGCATCGCCGAGGCCCGACCGCCAGGACACACATGAAGCCCAAAAACAACGGACTGTGGGTTTCGCCCACGGAATTTGTCTCATTCTCGCAACAGACTGAGCCGCTTGCCGGCCAGATCGCCACGCGCGCGGCGGCGGGCGATTTCAGCGGGTTTTTTGGGCTGCTGCCGAATCCGGACCCGGTCCTCAAGCGCATGGGCAAGGACGTGGCCGTGTACCGCGACTTGCTGGTGGACCCGCTGGTCAAGGGGCACAGGCGCCGTCGCGGCGCGGCCGTGCTGGCTATGGAGCGTGGGCTTGATGCCGAGCTGAGCAAGGCTTGTCCCGCCCGCGTGCGCAAGGCGGTGGAGTCGATGCTGGGTCGCCTGGATCTGCAGCGCCTTGTGCGTGACCAGCTGGACGGCGCTTTCTTTGGCTACAGGGTCAGCGAGGTGATGTGGGGCCACGTGGACGGCGTGCCAGCACCGGTGGACCTGATCGCCAAACCCAGCGAATGGTTTGGCTTTCACCCAGAGACCGGCGCGCTACGGTTCAAGCCGCTGGGTTCCATGCAAGGTGAAGAGGTGCCGGCGCGCAAGTTCGTGGTGGTGGGCAAGCAGCGCAGCTGGGAGAACCCCTATGGCGAGCCAGACCTGGCGGCCTGCTTCTGGCCGGTGACGTTCAAGAGGGCCGGGCTGAAGTTCTGGGTCACGTTCACCGAAAAATACGGCATGCCCTGGCCAGTTGGCAAGCTGCCCCGGTCGGCCCAGCCCAACGAAGTTGATGAACTGGCCAGCAAGCTGGAAGCGATGGTGCGCGATGCGGTGGCCGTCGTTCCCGACGATGCCAGCGTTGAACTGCTCACCGTGGCCAGCACGGCCAATGCCGAGCTGTACGAAAAGCTGCTGATGTTCTGCCGCAGCGAGATCACGATCGCGCTACTGGGCAACAACCAGAGCGTGGAGATGCAGGCCAACCGAGCCAGCGCCGTGGCCGCCCAGGACGTTGAGGCGGATCTGCGTGACGACGACGCGCAAATGGTGGCGGCAGGCATCAATGAACTGATCCGGCATTTTGTGGAGGTGAACTACCCTGGCGCGGCGTCACCGGTGTTCGCCTTCTGGGAGCAGGAGGAAGTCGATGAGGTGCAGGCCAAGCGCGACCAGGCACTGAAGCAGGCCGGCGCCAATTTCACGAACGAGTACTTCCAGCGCACCTACAAGCTGGAGCCAGGTGATCTGGCGGCTGCGGTCGAGCCGGATCCGGCCGGCGATCCAGCCGGAGACCCAGGTGCCCGGGATAACAAGCTGAGCTTTGCCGATACGACCACGCCGCCCGACCAGGCCGCGCTGGACGCGGCGATCGAGCAGTTGCCGGGCCATCAGATCCAGGCAGCGATGAAAGAGCTGCTGGGGCCGGCGCTGGCCGCGATCGAGGAAGCCCAGACCCCCGACGCAGTGTTGCAAGCGCTTGCTGACGCGTGGCCCGAGATGGACTCATCTGCATTGCAGCAGTTGATGGAGCAGGCGTATTTCGTGGCCGACCTGGTTGGCCGCGATTCTGTACAAGAGGAGGCTGCCCAATGACAACGCTCGTGATTGACCAGCCTTGGTTTCCCGTGGGGCCCCCCTGGGGGGACGGCACCTGGATCAATGCCGGCAGCGAGGATCCTCACGGTGGCACGCCTGTGTGCGATTGCATGGGCCTGACGGAGCCTACGCCTATTGCCGCGCAAATTGCCAAGGTGCACAACACAGATCTGGCGCGCCGTGTGGTGGAGCGAAAGATGGGAGTGCGGGATTGACCATCAGCGCAGATGACATTGGTGCGTCGTTCACGCTCCCGCCAGAGCGGGCGATTGCGCACCTGCAGGCCAAACAAGCCCAGGTCACCGGGTCGTGGCGCGAATGGCTGGACGGAGAACACGCGCGCGCCTTCACGGTTGCAAATGTGGCCAAGCTGGATGTGGTGAACGACATCCACGAGTCCCTGAAGGAGGCGTTGCGCAAAGGTGAAACGCTGCAGCAGTGGAAGGATGGCCTGGTGCCGCTGTTACAGCGCAAGGGTTGGTGGCAGCGCGAGGGGACGGTGCAGCAGCTGCAGGACGCCGGTCGTGTGGACGCCGGCACGGGTGAGATCGCCAAGGGCTTGACGCCACACCGGCTTAAAACGATTTTTCAAACCAACATGCAAAGCGCCTACATGGCGGGCCGCTACGCCGAGATGGTCGAGCAGGCCGAAGACCGTCCGTACTGGCAGTACGTGGCAATCCTGGATGGGCGCACCCGCCCCGCACACCGAGCCATGAACGGCAAGACGTTTCGCTACGATGATCCCGGGTGGAATACCTTCTACCCGCCTTGCGGCTACAACTGCCGATGCCGGGTGCGCAACTTCAGCCAGCGCGATATCGATCGGCGCAAGATTCCGCTGAGCAACACCGAGGGCAAGCTGCGCGAGGTTCGGGTGCCGCTGCGTGGCGGAGGGAGCGCCCAGGTCACCCGCTACTCGGATACGAGCCTGCCAGGGGGCAAGTTCCAGCCGGATCCTGGCTTTTCCAGCAACCCCGGTCTGAATGCCTGGCAGCCGGGCCTGGAGCCGATCGACACGCAGCTGTCGCGCCGGTATGTGGAAACGGCTGTTCAGGGGCCGGCCTTTGGCAGGTTCATTGCGGGCCAGACTCAAGGGAGCTTCCCGGTGGCGGTTCTACGGCCGGCCGACCAGGCGCGATTGCAGGCCGAAACATCGGTGGCCTATCTCAGCTCAGCCACGGTAGCCAAGCAGGCGCAGCGTCATCCCGAGGTCGTGCTGCGGGACTATCAGCGAATCCCTGAGATCGTGGATGAGGGGGATGCGCACGTGCAGGGCCACAACCGCCTGGTATTCCTTTTCGAGGGCGACCAGGTTTGGCGCCTGGCACTGAAAGCCACCAAGGGCCGAGATGAGCTGTACGTGTTGAGCCTGTTTCGCACGTCGCCAGAGAAGGCGCAACGGGAGATCAGGGAAAGGCTGCAGCGCAATGACTGATGCCTGGAATTGGACGCCAGCACGGGGTATCCAGCCCCGCCAGAGCTCGTGCCAGTGGGCACGGCCTCGGAAGGATTCCGACGCTGGCCATTGCATTTTAGGAGTTTTCGTTGATTGACGCACGCCTGGCGTACAAGCCGGTGATCCAGGCCTTGCGCGAGGCCGCGGGCGCGATGGCCAATCGCCGGCCGCTGATGCGTGCCGTCGCCGGGATCATGTTGAGCGCCGTCGAGGACAACTTTGAGCAGGAAGGCCGCCCGAAGTGGAAGGACTTGGCCCCATCGACCAAGCTCAGCCGATTCAAGGAGGGAAAGTGGCCCGGCAAGATCCTGCAGCGCAGCGGCGCCTTGGCCAGCTCCATCACGCAAAGCTTCACAGCCGACGTGGCAAAGGTGGCCACGAACATGCCGTATGCACGAATCCAGAACTTCGGGGGGCGCACAAAGCCGCATGTCATCAAGCCCAAGACGAAGCGTGCCCTGGCGTTCGGCGGCATCGTTGTGCGCCAGGTCAACCACCCCGGAAGCGTGATCCCTGCACGGCCTTATATGCGGCTGACGCCGCGCGATCTGCGCGATGTGATTGAGACGGCGCAGACGCTGCAACTGCGCGCCGTACTGGCCGCCGATCGCCGCGCTGCCGCCGGGTGACGCGAGTCACTCTTACGAACATTCAACCAACCCGCGAAAGTACGTCAATGCCCTCTTTCCAACTCTTCAAGCAGGACACGCCCGTCACCAGCATGGAAGGCACGGCTGTGCGGCTCACAGGCGCCCAGCTCCAAGGCATTGCCGAGCGCTATGACCCGGATTTGCACGAGGCTCCGATCATCATCGGCCACCCTGAGCACGACGCTCCGGCCTTCGGCTGGGTCAAGGGGTTGAGCTTTGCCGATGGCGCCCTGTTGGCTGACGAACACCAGGTGGACAAGACGTTTGCCCAGATGCGTCAAGAAGGCAAATTCAAGAAGTGGTCTGCGCGGTTCTTCGGGCCGGGCGCCAAGAACAACCCTACACCGGGCGAGCTCTACCTGAAGGACGTTGGGTTTCTGGGTGCGGCGACGCCGGCAGTCAAAGGCTTGCGCGCATACAGCTTCGCCGACGATGACGGGGATGTCCTTGTCGCCGAGCTGAGCTTTTCAGACCTTCCGGCCTACAGCGGCAGCTACATCGCGCGCATGTTCCGCGGCCTGCGCGACTGGCTGATCGAGAAGGATGGCAAAGAAGTAGCCGATAGGGTGCTGCCCGACTGGGATGTTCAGCACCTTGCCGACATCAGCACGCGCGCCGACGCACAGGATGCCGACGGGCTCAGTTTCCGCGACCCCAATCTCAACCCCCCCGCTTCAACAAAGGAGAAGCCCGCCATGAAGACCCCCGAACAGCTGCAAGCCGAGCTGGGTGCAGCCACCAAGGAGCGCGATGAAGCGCTCGCCAAGCTTGCGCAGAAAGCGCAGGTCGAAGCGCAGCGCGAGGCCGACGCGCGCCACAACGACAACGTGAGCTTCGCCGACAAGCTGGTCGCCGACGCGCGCTGGCCGGCGGGGTCCAAGGATGTCCTGGTTGCCACCCTGGACGCGCTCAGCAAGCCCACCGACACGGGCCTGCTCAGCTTTGGCGATGGCGATGCGGCTAAACCGCTTGCCGGTGTGCTGCGCGAGCAACTGGAAGCGCTGCCTGTGCAAGTGACGTTCCAGGAGCTGGCCACGCGGCGCGGTGAAGCACGTGAAGGCGAAGGGCTGGTGAGCTTTGCCGATCAGCCGGGCTACGAGAAGGTGCAGGTCGATGCCGATCGCCTGGATCTGGATCGCCGCATCAAGGCCTATGCCGCAAAGCACAACGTGGACTACGCCACGGCTGCTGCGAAGGTACCGAAGTAATCCCCCCAACCCCAATTTTCAGGAGCAACTCACATGGGACGTCTCTCCAATCTGCGCATCGTTGACCCGGTGCTGACCAACCTGGCGATCGGCTACTCGAACAACGAGTATGTGGCCGAGACCCTCTTTCCGCTGGTGCCGGTCGATGCCGAACGCAGCAAGCTGCCCATCTTCGGCAAGGAGGCCTTCCGGCTGTATAACACCGAGCGTGCCCTGCGCGCGCGCAGCAACACGATCAGCCCGGAAGGCATCACCTCGATGGACCTGGTGACCGACGAGCACGATCTCGAGTACCCGATCGATTACCGTGAAGAAGCCGAGTCGGCCTTCCCGCTGGAATCGCACGCAACGCATGTCGTGATGCAGGGCCTGCAGCTCGGGCGTGAAAAGAAGTGCGCCGACATGGCGCAGAACGCGGCCAACTATGGCGCCAGCAACAAGATCACGCTGTCTGGCACCAGCCAGTTCACGCACGCGAGCTCGGACCCGATCTCGGTGATCGAGACCGGCAAGGAAGCCGTCCGGGCCAAGATTGGCAAGCGGCCGAACACGATGGTCATTGGCGCCGCTGCGCTGCGGCCGCTGAAGTTCCACTCGGTGCTGGTCGACAAGATCAAGTACGTGCAGAAGGGCATGGTGCGGCTGGAGCAGATGCGGGACCTGTTCGAGATCGAAAACATCGTGGTGGGCGAGGCGATCTATTCCACCGATGCCGGCGTGTTCACTGACGTGTGGGGTGACAACATCATCCTGGCCTACGTGCCCAAGAAGAAGAGCGACGTGGAACGCGAGGTGATGGAGCCCAGCTATGGCTACACCCCGCGGCGCAACGGCAAGCTCCTGGTGGACAAGCACGTGGTCTCGGGCGGCAAGATCGAGATGGTCCGTGCCACGGACAACTACCGCCCCTACATCGTGGGCGCCGACGCGGGCTACCTCATCAGCGACACCAACGCGTAAGCAACACCAGGCCAGGGCAACGCGCCCCAGCCCGCCACTGCGGCGGGCTGTTTCCAACAGTGCTGAGTTCAACGCTGTTGAAAACAGATTTCAACCAGGAGCCATACGTGAACCAAGGACGCCAATGGGCCTTCAGGGCCAAGACTCCCATCCTGCATGACGGGGAATACTTCGCAGAGGGCGAAGAGCTGATGCTGACCATGAAGCAAGCGCACGACCTGGGCCCGGACAAGCTCGAGATTCCGCCTCCTCCGGCGCAGCCGCAGCAGCCTCCGGCCCCGGAGCCCCCGGCGCCGCCCCCTCCGGCCCCGGAGCCCCCGGCGCCGCCCCCTCCGGCCCCGGAGCCCCCGGCGCCGCCCCCTCCGGCGCAGACCGCCAAAAAGAAGTAAGCCTCGATTAACCAAGGAAGCACCATGAAAACTGAACAGCCTCTTCTGACGACCACCGTGCTGGCTGCGGCCGCACTGACCAACCGCCGCTTTGTCACTACCGCTGGCGCCGTGCCCGCGGCCGGGGCCAAGGTGCTGGGCGTGGCCAACGCGGACTATGACCAGGGCGAGCAGGCCGGCGTGGGCGTGCTGGGCATTCTGCTGGTGGAAGCTGGCGACGTGGTCGCCGCTGATGCGAACGTGGAAACCGATAACACGGGCCGTGCAATCACACTGGACACGGGGGTGAATGCCGGTCGCGCGCTGGACGCTGCTGGCGCCGCTGGCCAGGTGATCCGCGTGCTGCGCGGGCTGCCCGCGTAAAACACAACGGCACCGACATGCCCTACGCCACGCCCCAGGACCTGATCGACCAACTCGGCGAGCGCGAAGCGCTGGCTTTGAGCGATCGCGCGGCGACGGGCGTGGTGCAGCAGGATGTTCTGACCCGCTTGCTCGGCCAGGCAGAGGATGAGGCCAACGGCCACGTGGGGCGGCGCTACGCTCTGCCGCTGATCACCACTGGTGGCCAGCCGGCACCGGTGCCGGCCAAGCTCAAGCATGCAGTGATTGACATCGCGCGCTACCTGGGCACGGGCACCGAGATCATGGCGACGGAGTCCATCAGGGACCGTTACAAGGACGCGGTTCGCTGGCTGGCGGGCGTTGCGAATGGCAGCATCGCCCTGCCTGGCCTGGCGCTGGCCAGCGCCGGGGGGCCAGCTCCCACAGGCGGAAGCACCGCCGTGCGCACTGGCAGCAAGGTGTTTGCAGACTTGGGGCAGGTGCTGTGAGCGCCGCGCCGCTGATTCAGGTGGAGCTGGCGATCCTGGCGCGGTTGCGCCAGGAGCGGACGTACAAAGTGGCCTGCGAAAGCTATGGAGCCCAGCTGGATGACGAAACCTTTGCGTGGATCCGCACATTGCCGGCCACCTGGGTGACGTTTGGCGGCGTGGAACGCATCAAGCGTACCGGCGCCAGGAGCTTCATCGTGGAAGCGGCTTTCGAGGTGCTGGTAGCCCAGCGCGCCCTGGTTGAAAACGCCGGGCGCTTGAAGGATGACACGCACGGGCGCGATGTGGGCGTGTACCAGCTGCTGGAAGACAACAAGTTGCTTCTGGCCAACCAAACACTGGACCTGGCCATCCAGCCGATGACACCCGGTGAGATACGAGCGGTGATGAAGAGCCAGGTGAACCGCGATGCCGTGCACGTGTACAGCCAGACCTATCGCACCAGCTGGCGCGAAACGATGCCCGAGGCCGGCGCCGTTCCCGACGGGGAGCTGGTGACGATTGGACTGAACTATTTGCTGAAGCCCGGCGACAACACAGCCGACGCGAGCGACTTGATGACCACCCAAGCCAATCCATGAAGGAAAAGACCATGCTTGTCAAAGCTGCCCCCGGTTTGCAAGTTCCGCGCGAGGAGAACCCGCGCACCTACATCGGCTCGGCGGCCGTGGAGATCGTGCCGACCGCCTACTACATCCGCCGCATTGCGGCCGGCGAGTTGCAGGAGGTGGCCGCCGCAGCGCCGGGCCCTACCAGTTCCGCCGCCAGCAAGAAGAGCGACAAGGGCTGACGCCCGGAGCGAAGGCGTTTTACACACCACCCGGCTACTGCACTGCGCTGTGGCTCCAATGAGGAAACCTTGAGATGGCAAGCCCCAATATCAGTTTTGACCAAATCCCGTCGAGCATCCGCAAGCCGGGCGTGTACATGGAGTTCAACGCCAAGCTGGCGGTTCGGACATTGCCCAGCAACGCGCAGCGCCTGCTGATCCTGGCGCCGATGCTGACAACCGGTACCGCGCCCGCTGACTCCCTCACGCTGGTGTTTGACAGCGAGCAAGCGGCAACGCTCCTGGGCCGCGGCTCGATCGGGCACTTGATGGTGCGTGCCGCGATCCGGGCGTACCGCTATGCACGAATCAATGTGATGGCGCTGGCTGACGCCGGCTCCGGCGTGGCCGCCGAGGGCACTCTGACCTTTACGGGTCCCGCTACTGCAGCCGGCACCGTGACCGTGACCGTCGCTGACAGCTCGGTGACCGTACCTGTGGCCAGCGGCGCGACTGCTACGGCGGTGGCGGCCGCTCTGGTTGTCGAGCTGGAGAAGCTGGTCGACCTGCCGGTGGCGGTTGAGGCCGACACTGGTGTGTTGACGATCACCGCCAAAAACAAGGGAACCACCGGCAATTCCGTGGCGATCTCTTGCACGAGTGAAGCGGCCGGCCTGACTGTGGTCAAGGTGGCTATGGCCGGGGGCCTGAACGACCCTGACCTGACGGCGAAGCTGCCGTTGATCTTCACGAACAGCGAGGAGATTCTGGTAACTCCCTGGGCGAATCAAACCGCGTTGACGGCGGTTCGCACCCACGTGACGGACCGCTCCGGGCCGATCGAGCAGCGTGGTGCGATTTGCGTCTACGGCACGACAGGGACGCTGTCGGCCGCAACGACTCTTGCGGGCCAGGTGCAGCACGAACGGTTCACGGGGGCGCTGCTGCCAAGCACGCCGACTTTGCCGAGTGACCTGGCAGCGGCCTACGCTGCCGTGATCAGCAGCGAGGAAGATCCGGCCCGGCCCCTGAACACCCTGGAGCTCGTGGGCGTCGTGCCTCCTCCGATGGCAACGCGCCTGGGCCGCACGGAGCAGGAAACCTGCCTGGCAAACGGCGTGACACCGCTCGAAGTCGGGCCCGGGGAGCGGGTTCAGATCGTGCGCGCCATCACGACGTACACACTGAACGCGGCCGGGATCGCGGACATCGCCTGGTTGGACCTGACCACGATCCGCACGATGGACTATGTGCGGCTGGCTTGCCGCACGCGGATTGCGCTGCGCTTCCCGCGCGACAAATTGTCGGCGCGCACGCCAAAGCGCGTGCGCAGCGAGCTGCTCGATGTGCTCTTCAAGCTCGAGGAGCTGGAGATTGTCGAGGAGGTCGAGGCGAACAAGGACGGGCTGATCGTTGAACGCGACAGCCAAGACCCGAACCGCCTGAACGCCAAGATCCCGGTGGATGTGGTGAATGGCCTGCATGTGTTCGCGGGTCGCCTGGACCTGATGCTGTAACCACAACCCACAAGGAGTAACGCAATGGCTTTGGAAGAATACGTCGGCGCTGTGGTGCTGGAGATCGACGGTCGTGAGATCGAGATCACTTCGCTGGATGTGAAAGACATGACGGGCCGCAAGCCGGTGAAGACGATGAACCGGACCGGTCGGCTGAAGGGCTTTACCCGCGGCATCGGCCAGTTCGACATCAAGGCGACCGCGGTTGTTCCGGTCAACGGGAGTATGCCGGACTGGGCCAACATCGAGGGCGCCAAGATCACTCAGGAACCGCTGGCCGGCGGCCAGCGGGTGAGCTACCTGGATTGCTTCACCGTGGACGTGGGCGAGCAGTACAGCGTGGACAACGAGGCGCGTGTTGACATCAACATGCATGCGCTGCGCAAGGTCCAGGAGTGAGCCATGCTCGTCGAAACTGGCATTTTGCCCATCGGGCTGACGGTGGGCGGGGAGCGGCACCAGGCGTTTGAGCTGCGGCCGCCGACCGTAGAGGACAACATCATCGCCACCCAGGAGGTGGCCGATATGGCCGACGGCGCCGCACGAGGGCTGAAGCTGACGGTGGCCGTGCTGGCGCGCCAGTTTGTGAAGCTGGGCACGCTGCCGCAGGAGGCGATCTCTCTTGAGATGGTGTTGGGGTTGCACCCCAACGATCTGGACGCCTTGTACGACGCGGAGGCTCGGCTCAAAAAAAAGTTGCTCAGCGGAGGGCTGCCCTGGGATGGTGGTTCTCAGTGCGAGCCTGGTGCGCCAAACACGGCGTGAGTGAGCAGAGCGCAATGGCCATGCACCCAGACGATCTCAGTGAGCTGATGGACGTGATGCACGGCAGGCGCTCAGCGAGAGGTGGAACGCAGCGCGTGGTCTCGCGTCGCCTGAAAAAGTCATTGAAAAAGCCCTGAAAGCCTGATGGAACTCGCCCTTGTCCTGCGGTTGCAAGATCGATTGATTGGCCCTCTGCGCCAAGGCATCGACGCGATTGAAAAGGACTTGAAAGATCTGGAGCGCGCTCTTGGCGGTACTGAAGGCGCCAGCAAGCGAACCGGCGAGGGCCTGGAACAACTGGGGGACAAGGCACAGGGCGCCCGGCGGGCGAAGAGCCAGTTGCGCGAGCTGGGCGACGAGGCGGATCGGACCAAACACAAAACACAAGGGCTGGGCCGATCTCTGGCGGACACGTTTGAACGCTACAAGCGGATCGGCCAGGGCGCGACAGGGGTGTTTGCTGCTTTCCAGGCGGGCAAGATGGTGCTGGCTCAACCGCTGCAGCGCGCCCAGGACTACGAGTTGGAGCTGGCGCGGCTGAGCAACACGGCGTACAACGACCGCCCGACCGTAGCGGGCCGCCAGGAGGGACAGCGCGAGCTGGATAAGTCGATCCGCGGGGCAACCAAAGAGGGTGTTACGCGCGAGGATGCACTGACGGGCCTGCGCACCATGATTGCCGCGGGCGTGGAGCGCGAAGCTGCGATGACGATGCTGCCGACGGTGGCGAAGTTTGCCGCAGCTGGCGATTCAAATACCTCCGATGTAGCGAACATCGCGGTGAAGGCCCAGAAGACTTACGGCATCAAGCCGGAACAGTTGCCCAAGGTTCTTGAGATGGCCCTGGTTGCGGGACAGGCCGGATCGTTTGAGTTCAAGGACATGGCCCGCTGGCTGCCGCAGCAGATGGCGATGTCCAAGGGCATGCTTGGCATGTCAGGTCAAAAAGACTTCGCAGTGCTGCTGGCCGCGAATCAGATGGCGGCGAACACGGCAGGCGGCAGCGCGGAGGCCGGCAACAACCTAGTGAACCTGCTGGGCAAGATCAACAGCTTCGATACGTCAAACGACGCGAGAAAACTGCAGATGGACGCAAGCGGTCGAGGCATTGACCTCGCGGGCACGCTCGCGGCCGCGCGTGAGAAAGGAGTCAATCCGATCGATGCGTTCATGAACCTGATTGGTAAAACCGCTCAGCAAGACAAAGCCTACACAGCGCTGCAGGGAAAACTGAAGGAGGCCAAGGGCGACGAAGAGAAGGCGCGGACGCTGCAGGCAATGACCGACATCATGATGGGCAAGTCTATTGGCAAGCTCGTGCAAGACCGTCAGGCACTGATGGGGCTGCTGGGCATCTTGAACGACCGCAGCGGCTTTGATGCGATGGCGAAACGGTTCGCCACCGCGAGTGGAGAGAGCGATGTGGCGCAGGCCACGCTGCTGGCGACCAGTGCGATGAAAGACCAGGAGTCCAGCAACACGCTGCAGAACGCTCAGTACGACGCGCTTAAGGGCGTGAACCAGGTGCTGGCGGACAGCAAGGCGGGCTTGGCCGGCCTGGCGAAGGAGTACCCCGCCGCGGCTGCAGCAATTACCGGTGTGACGCTGGCCGCTTGGGCGGCGGCCGCGGCGCTGGCGGCGCTGTCAATTTCCAGCTGGCTGACGAAAATGGCGGGCGGTGCGGCCAGCGCGGGCGCGGGCGCTGCTGGTGCAGCTGGGGCGGCTGGCGCTGCAGGCGCCGGCATGTCCGCTGCCGGCATGCTTGGTGCCGCCGTAGGCGTTGGTGTGGCTGGGGCCGCCGGCTATGGCGCAGGGACCCTCATTCACAAGGGCATTGAGGGTACGGCTGCAGACAACCTGATCGGCCGCGGCGTGGCCCAGGTGTTGGCGTTTTTCGGCAGCAAGGATGCCCAGCAGTCCCTCATCAGCGAGGACGCGCTGGCGAAGCAAAATGAAGTGGATCCACTGGGACTTGGGGTGAAGTCGCGTCAGTCGATCACTCCGGCCGAATTGGGCGCCAAGGCGCAGGGTGGGCTATCAAGCGGCGCATCAGTGGGCATTGACCTGAAGGCGCTCATGGCCGAAGCGAAGCGCCCGCAGGAGGTGCTGGTGCGGATTGATGCTCCAGAGTTTCTGACCATCGAGCAGATCAGCAACCGGGTGTCGCGCGACGCCCGGCGGCAGTAGGAGTGACACAGCGATGGCCTGGCTTGACCGCATGCTGGACGCGAAATTCCGCGGGCTCACTTTTGAGATGCTTGCCGTGGGCGATGAAGGTGGCCACGCGCTGGCGGTGCATGAGTACCCGTATCTGGATGGCGCGCACCTGGCGGACATGGGGACTCGGGCGGCGGAAATCCGGGTGAAGGCTGTGTTCCGCGGCGACGACTATGAGACGGCTCTGGAGAACTTTGTGCTGGCGCTACGCCAGCGCGGCTCCGGCGCTTTGGTGCACCCGGTGTTTGGCGCGCTGACGGTGAAGGTGCGGACCTGGTCGGTGGACCATTCGGCGGAGATCGTGGACGGCGCGCTGGTGTCGATTGCGTTCACCGAGGATGGGGTGCTGGAGCCGGTGTTCAGCCGCACGGCGGTGGACAAGGCGGACGTGGTGACAACGCAGGCCGACACGGCGCGCGAGATCTGCAGCCGCGGGCTGCAAAAGCACCTGACGGCCGTGAGCGAGGTGAGCGCGCTGCCGCGTTTGAACGGCCTGAAAACGGCGCTGGAAGGCGCCATGAAGCGCCTGAAGGCGGCGCTGGACTTCTCACCACTGCGGGCCATCTTGAGTGATCTGGACCCGTTGATTTACCCGAAGGCGTGGGCGCATGACTTTCTGGCGGTGATTGACCGGGCGTTTCAGGGCTTGCCTTTTGGTGGGGTGAATGACCGCTATGACGCGGTGGCCGGTGCGGTGGTGGTGAACGCGGTGGGGGCGTTGGCGACGCAGTTGCAGCAGCCGCGCCTGACGGACTTTTATGCGTTTGCCGAAGGCCTGGCGCCGGCGGCACAGGATTTGCCGGATGCCCACGATACCGAGCCCCTGGCGGCGGCGGAGGTGGCGGGCCTGGCTGCGCAGGACCGCGCGGTGGTGCAGGCCTTTGTGCGCACGGCATGCGCCTGCTACGTGGCCGAAGCCGCGGCGATGGTACTGGTGGCCGAGGTGGACGACAAGGTGTTGCTGGCCCCGGAGATGGAGCGCGTGGCCGGTGCGGCGCGCGAGCTGCTGCAAGCGGCGATGACACAGGTGCGGGTGAGCTACGAAGCGGACGAGGCCGGGCCGCTGGTGGATGCGATGAAGCGTCAGGCCGTGGCGGTGCAAGATCTGGCGCTGGACGCGATCCGGCTGCGGCCGCCGCTGGTGACGCGGCCGGCGCCGGTTGGGGGGCACTGGCGCTTGGTGGCCCACGCCCTGTACGGCGATGCGACGCGCGCGCCGGAGCTGGCTCGGCTGAATGGCTGGGGGCGCCAGGTGCTGGTGCGCGCTCGGCAGGAGGTGCGCACTTATGCCCAGTAGCAGCACCACGGCTTCGGAGCTGAAGTTGACGATTGGCGGTCTGACGCAAGCCTTCTGGCAATCCTACGAGGTTGAGAGCGACCTGCTGAAGCCGGCGGATGCCTGGCGCGTGAGCCTTGGGCTGACGGACGATGCATTGCCGGCGGGCGTGCAGCCTGGCGCTGCGGTGACGCTGCACGTGGACGGCGAACTGGTGCTGAGCGGGATCTGCGACGAGATGGTGGACGGCGCGGCGAAGGACCGGCGGGACCTGGAGCTGTGCGGCCGGGACGGCGCGGGCGTGCTGCTGGACTGCAGTGCCCCGGTGTTCACGGCGACGCAGCAGACGCTGGCCCAGGTGGTGGCCAAAGTGGTGCGGCCACTGGGTGTGACGAAGGTGCGCATTGATGCGCAGGAGCAGTTCCTGCGCGAGCGCGTGAGCACCGAGCCGGGCGACTCGGCCTGGAGCGCGCTGCAGCGCGCGGCCGAGGCGAATGGGCTGTGGCCCTGGTTTGAGCCGGACGGCACCCTGGTGGTGGGCGGGCCGGACTATGCGAGTGAGCCGGTTGCGGAGCTTGTGATGCGGCGCAGCGGGCGTGGCAACAACATGACGATTCTGCGGCGCAAGCGCGATATCTCGGAGAGTTTCAGCACCGTGACTGTGCTGGGCCAGGCGCACAGCGGCACCACAAGCGGCGTGGGCAAACACAACGTGCGGGCCACGGTGGAAGACACGGGCGTGCCGGTTTACCGGCCGAAGATTTTGTGTGATCACGAGGCGCAGACCGAGGCTATTGCCCGGGCACGCGGGCGCAAGCTGATCAGCGACAGCCGGCTGAAGGGTTTTGAGCTGCAGGCCGAAGTGGTGGGTCACCGGGTGGGCCCGGCGCCGGCGCCGCTGTGGCGCCCGGGGCAGCGTGTTCGCGTGATCAGTGAGCCGCACGACATCGACGGGGTGTTCTTTTTGATGGGTCGGTCTTTCATTCTTGACCGCAAGAAGGGGCAGATCACGCGGCTGCGCCTGAAGGAAGACGGTGTGTGGACGCTGGACGCGCACCCGCACAAGCGCAAGCACCGGCGCGGCAAGAACAGCTTGCCGGGCAAGGTGGTGGATGCGTCGGTTCGGCCGGGAGGTGGAACGTGATCGCTGATGCGGTGAAGCGTGCTGTGGGTGACGCGATGCGCGGGATGCGCCAGGCTTTCCGGGCGCTGGTCAAGGTCGACCAGTTGGAACGCGGCATCCAGCTGGCGAGCGGCGAGGGACTGGATGGCGAGGCGTTGAAAGGGCTTGAGCTGTTTCAGCAATTTGGCTTGACCTCGGTTCTGCCGGCCGGGACGCAGGTGATTGTGGTGCCGCTGGGGGGGCGTACGAGCCACGCGGTGATTGTGGCCAGCGAGCAGCCGACCTATCGCCTGGCGCTGGACGCAGCGGGCGAGATGGCGATCTACAACCAGTGGGGCGACTACGTCTGGCTGAAACAGGACGGGCAGATGAAGGTGAAAGCGGCGACACGCGTGGAGATTGACGCGCCGCTGGTGCATCTGACGGGCAACTTGACGGTAGCCGGCCGCGTGGACGTGGTGGGCGATGTGGTGGGTGAAGGCGTGAGCCTGCCGCACCACGTGCACAGCGGCATTGCGCCGGGCCCGGGCGACACAGGGGGGCCGCATTGAGCGACGCTTTTGTGGACCCCTATACCCGGGACTACGTGCTGCCGGCGTTTGAAGGCGCGGAGCTGGTGCGTGATTTGCGCCCGGGCCTGCTGAATGCCGCCTATATCCGCATTGCGACGCCACTGGGCAGCTGGTGGGCGGACCGGAGCATTGGCTCGCGGCTGCACGAGCTGCAGCGGGAGAAGGATTTGCCGCGAGTGGGCATCTTGGCCAAGCAGTACGCGGAGCAGGCGTTGCAGCCGATGGTGGTTGACGGCAGGGTAAGCCGGATGACGGTGACGACGGTGCAGCCTCGGGATGGCCGACTGCTGCTGAGCGTCGAGCTTGTAGACGCCGCGGGTGAAGAGCATGGCTTTGACTACATCGTGAAGGTGGCTTAAATGGGCTTTGTTGTACCCACGTTTGACCAGGTGCGGGAGACCTATCTGGCCGCGGTGCGCGGCCTGCAGCCGGATGCGCCGATTGGCTCCGACAGCGACAACTTTGTGCGCGCGTCGGCGGTGGCGGGCGTGGTGGAGCAGCTCTATGCCCACCAAGCGTGGGTGGCGCGGCAGAGCATTCCGGACCTGGCGGACGTGGATGTGATGGAACGCATGGCCTACCAGCGCGGCCTGGTGCGCAAGGCGGCTGTGTCCGCCAGCGGGACGATCCGGTTTGCCGGAGTGCCGGGCGCGACGGTGCCACTGGGCACAGCCGTGGATTGCCCTGCTGCGGCTACGGCAGCTGGTGTGAGTCAGCAGTACCTGACGACGGCAGAGGCGTTGGTCGGCGGCGGTGGGACGGTGGATGTGCCTGCGGCGGCGGTTGCGCCGGGCGAGGCGGCGAACCTGGGCGCTGCAGTGCTGAGCAGCATGCCCAACCCGCCGATCTCGATCACGAGCGCGACGATTATGGTGATGGGCGGCGGCTTGGCAACGGAGAGCGATGGCTCCCTGCTGGACCGCCTGCTGTTTGAGCTCCGCAATCCGCCAGCCGGCGGCAATGCGGCGGACTACCAGCGCTGGGCCCGGGCTGTGCCTGGCGTGGTGCGGGCGTTTGTTTACCCACTGCGCCGCGGCGTGGGCACGGTGGACGTGGCGCCGCTGCCGGCGACGGGCCTGCCGGGCGACGAGCTGATTGACGATGTGCAGGCGTACATCGACGCGCGTCGGCCGCTTGGCATGGCGACGGGCGGGTTTGTGGCGGTAGCGCCGACCGCCGTGACGGTGGCTGTGACGGCCACCGTGACGCTGGCTGGCGGGTATTTTTTGGCGGATGTTGCAGAGGCGGCCGAGAGCGCGCTGGCGGCCTACATCGGCACGATGGCGCCGGGTGACACGGTGGTGCGCGCGAAGGTGATTGCGTTGATCAGCGACACGCCAGGCGTGGCCGATGTGAGCGTGATCGCGCCGGCGGCCAATGTGGCGACCGTGGTCGACGCGGACACGCTGGAGATCGCACAGTTGGGCGCGGTGGGGATCACCTTATGAGCGAGCTGACTCTGCGCGACGCCCTGGTGGCGAGCCTGCCACCCGTTTCGTATGACCCGGGGGCGCCGCAGATCCTGCGCGAGGCAGGCCTGGCCGCGGCGGCATTGGCAGATGCTGAGCAGTTTGTGGGCTCTATTTTTATTGAGCAAGACCCGGCGAAAGCGGATGTGACGCTTGGCGATTGGGAGCGTGTTCTCGGCCTCCCGGACTGCTGCAGCCCAGCGTCGCAAACGGTCCAAGAGAGAGTGGCGGCCGTGGTGGAACGGTGGACGCTCAAGGGCGGGCTGAGCCTGACGTATTTCGTTGAGCTGGCGGCTCGGATGGGCGTGACGATCACGATTGATGAGCTGGGGAACTATACGTGGCGGATGAATGGTCCGCTGTTGGACCTTGAGGTGTTCCGCGCCGGCGCGGCACGCGCTGGCGACCGCCTGAGAACATGGGGCAGCGGCGAGCTGGAGTGCCGGATGGATCGGCTGAAGCCCGCCCATACGCGTGCTGTCTTCGGCTACAGCAGCGACCTGGCGCCGAGCAGCCCGCTGCATGCGCCGATTGCGGCCGGCCCTGTGGCCATGCTGCCGATCTGTTGAGGACTATTTGATATGGCTTTAATCGTTGCTGATTGCGTGATGGAAACCACGACCACGGTGGGCGTGGGGCCGCTGGCATTGGCCGGGCCGCTGGTGGGCTTTCGCCCGTTCTTTCAGGTGTGCGCTGTGGGCGATACGGTGCTGTATGGCATTGCAGCGATCAACGGCAACGGCCAGCGCACGGGCGAATTTGAGACCGGCCTGGGCACCTACAGCGCGGACAACCAGCTGACGCGCACCACGGTGATCAGCAGCAGCAACGGCAATGCGGCCGTGAATTTTGGCGTGGGCACGAAAGCGGTTTACATCACTGTGCCGGGACCGCGCCAGGTGCTGCAGGACGCTGCCGGTAAGGTGCAGGTGTCGGGCCAGCTCGTGGTGCGCAACAGCACGGGCGAGGTGCTGGCCGAGGACTCGCGGGCCGTGGCCGTGGGGATCGGCGGGCGCGTGCTCATGCGCGCGCGGGATGACGGCGGCAGTTACCACGACTTCGGCCGCATCGCCGCGAGCCTGACTGACGGCACGCCTGGTGCGCATGCCGGGGACGTGGTGATCAGTGCGGCGGCTTACGGCGCCCTGGTCGAGCGACTGCGTTTGTATGCTGGTGGTGGTGCGGCTTTGGTCGGGGCCTTTGCGGCTAGCGGCCAGATCAGCGCGCCCTCGGGCTACATCCGGGGGGTTGCCGGAACGTACACACTGCGAGTAGGCGACGTCGCGAGCGTGTCAGATGTGATGCGCTTCGCTGTTCTTGCAGGCGCCGGGGCTGGCGTGCTGATTGATGCAGCAGACGCGGCCGAGTCCGGACCTGCCCCCATCAGCCTAGCGGGATCGACCGCCACTCTGGTCGGTGGTGGTGTGGCCGCGACGATGTCGGCCACCGGGCTCTCGATTGCAGCGCCTGTGCGGCCGGTGGGGGTGTTGTCGTCGGATCTGATCCGCGCCGATCTGGCCGGTGCTGGCACAGCTTTTGTGATCAGCGGAGGCGGCGCGAATTTGCAGATTTCAACCGGCATCGGAAGCGGTATCCGCTTCTGGAACTCAGGCAGCGCCGCCATGAATTTCCGCGACAGCTCAAACAGCACGACGGTGTTGGGCATTACGGACTCAGGCGCGACGATGACCAACGCCACGCTGACCGGCACGCTGAATCTGGGCGACTTCACGACCGGCACCGAACCCGCCTGGGCACCTGGGCTTGTGTACTTCAACACGACGCTGGGAAAGATGAAGGTCGGCGGCGCCGCTGGCTGGGAAACCGTCACTTCAACCTAAAAGGGCCAACATGCCAAAACTTATCGAGCGGCGCGTGCCGTATGAATTCCTGGTGAGATGGAACCCAGCCACCGGCCTGCTGCAGGGCGCGCACGTCAAAACCTGGGGCTGGGTGGAAAAGGACGGTGTGCCGATGCCCGGCACGGCGGCGGCCAGCCCGGCCGCGCCAGTGACTGATGGCCCGGTGGAGGGCGGTGTGCCGCTGGGCGAGGTGCTGACAGACCTGCATGTGGCGGCGCTGGCCACCATTGCGGCGCGCGATGCGCAGATCGTGCAGCTGCAGGCGGATCACGAGGCGGCGCTGGCGGCCAAGGATGCGCAGATCGCGGCGCTGCAGCAGGCGGCGGCGCCGGCATCGGTGGTGCAGCCTGACGAAGTCAACGTGGGGTGATCCATGCATCGCATTGATTCACCCGACGCAACGCCTGGCGGCCTCTACCAGGCCGGCAACCCGGCGCTGGGCCAGGCGGCCACGCAGGTGACCGCCGAGGCGCTGAACGCGCTGCAGGAAGAGATCGTGGCGGTGATCCTGAGCGAGGGGCTCACGCTGGCCAAGTTGAACAACACACAGCTTCTTGAGGCGATCAACATTAAGTTTGGTCGCACCGAGGAGCTTTATTGGTGGGGGCAGATTTAAATGGCTTCAGGAAAATTCGGCTCTGCGGACCTCGCGGCAGCCACAGAAACTCTTTTGTTCACGGTCGATCCTGACAAGCTGCGGACGTGCAATATCCGCATGACCAATCGCGGCAATCAAACGACAAAGTGTCGAATTGCCATCGGCTCTTGGCCGCCTCGACCAGAGGACTGGTTTGACTACAACGCGCCCGTGCCGCCAGGGGGTTCCCTTGATGAGACTGCGGTTGTTGTTGGGCCAGGCGAATCGGTGACTGTCTATTCCGAGCTGGCGGGTGTGTCTGCCCGCGCTCACGGGATGGAGCGAGGGGTCTGACATGGGGCGCAGCATCACACAAAGCACGATCAGCGGCTTGATGCCGTTTGGTCAGGGCGTGGTCATCGCCTACCTTGCCGGCGCCACGTTCTCAGTGCCCACCGGCATCAGCAAAATCCGCGTCACGGTGATCGGCGGTGGCTCTGGCGGCCTGTGCAGCTGCCACGCGAGCAGCGGCAAGGCCTGGCCTAACTTTGGCGGCAGCGGGGGCGGCTTCGCGCTGAAGACGGTTGACGTGTCGGCGGGCGATGCGTTCCTGGTCACGCCAGGCGCTGGCGGCTTGGGCCGCATCCAGTACAACGGCACGGTGGTGCCGCAGGCGGCCACTGCCGGTGGCACTACGTCATTTGGCTCTGTGATCAGCGCCACGGGTGGCGGTGTTGCCACCGTTGGCACGGGCGCAGGTTCGCCTGGTGTGGTGGGCGCGCCTGGCCAGGGCTTTGGTGGCGACGTGAATTTTTCAGGGGGCCGAGGCGGCACGATTGATGTGTCGGCGACGCCGGCCACCTCGGCGCACGCGATGGGCGGCGGCGCTGCAGGCCATCACTACGGCGACGGCGGCCGGGGCGGCGACATCATCAGCATGGGCGCTACCGATGTGCTGGGGATGGCCACGGGCGGCGGCGGTGTGGGCGGGTATCACGGCGGCGACATTGCCGGCGACGCTGGCTTCCCGGGCCAGTACCTCGCCAGCGGTGGCGGCGGCACTGGCGGCTCGGCAATCACGCCAGCTTCTGGCGGCTACACGTCGGTTGCGGGCGGTGTGCGCAATCGCGCTTTCCAGGTGTTCGCGGGCGAGGATGCCGGCGCTGTGCCCTATGTGCCCATGTGGCACCTGCTGCTGCCGTTGATTGGTGTTGGCCAGGGCGTGGTTTTCGTGACCGACGTGTGGAACGCGACCGGCAGCCCCTCGCGCGGTGCCGGCACGGCTGGCCGCCTAGGCATGTCTACCAACGGCGCGGGCGTGACGGCCGCGACGGCGCTGGTGTGCGGCGGTGGGGGCGCAGCGGTGCACCTGAGCACGACGGACGGCATTGGCGCCACTGGCGGCGATGGTGGATTTGGCGGTGGCGGCGGCGCGGCCAGCGCGGCCAGCGGCCTCAACATTTACATGCGCGGCGGCAACGGCGGCCAGGGCATTGTGATCGTGGAGTATTGATCATGCGGTGGAACATCCTGGACGGCGAAGGCAACGTGATCAACAGCATCGAGGGCGATGCTGATTTTGTGGCGGCGCATTACCCAGGCGCCGTGCCTGCCCAGGGCATGGCACCAGCGCCCGAGCCTGCGCCCCCTGCGCCGCCCCCTGCGCCCGCGCCTGAGCCCGACCATCGGCCCAGGCTGGTGGTCACTGAGATCACATCGAGCAATCCCGGCGCAACCACGGTGCAGCCCGACCTGGCCGTGGTGCGTTGCCCTGTGGGCACCACGCTGACGATCAACGCCCAGCTGCGCGCCGCGAACGATTCGGTGATCCCGATCACCAGCACGTTCCTGATGCCGGTGCGCTCGCGCGATGGCCGGGAGCGCGTGCTGCCGGCGCCGATGGTGGCCGGCCTGGCCACCGTGGTGGCGCCGTTCGCCGAGTCTGGCGTGTGGCGGGTGACCGAGCAGGAAATCAACAGCGATCTGCCGGCACTGATGCAGATGCAGTTCGCGGGCATTCAGATTTTTGTGTTCCTACTGGCTGAGGGGTGATGTATGACCGGACTTCGCAAAACGATCATGGTGCTGCTGCTCTTGCCCGCGATGGTGTGGGGGCTGCTGGTCTGCCTGGTGGCGGCGGTGCTGCCGCCGCTGCGCAAGCAGGCAGCGCGCTGCGCGATCAGCGTGGACCAGCTGGCCAACGCCGCCCTTGACGGCGATGAGGACGAGACGATCAGCTCACGCGCGGCCAAGGCCCAGCTGGATGGCAAGCGCTGGGGCTGCGTCCTGTGCGGCTGGCTGGACAAGATCGACCCGGGGCACTGCGCCCGCTGGATCGAATGGGACCGGGGGGGATGGCGGTCCAAGTGACGCAACACCTCGTAGCCTGAGCGCCCTGGAGAGCCATCAACCGAAGGTGTTTATGGCTAGTTCAAGGAACGTTCAAACGCTCTTTAAAAATTCAGTACGGGAAGGCCAGCCGATAGCCCCGCGGATAGGGGCGGGCGGCGCAGCCCTTCGCTCTGGAGGCGCCAGAACCGCTCCGGACCCTTTGCCGCACCCAACCCCTTGCACAGCCCCTTTTCGGGCCGTGTAGCGCGATCTGAAGGGTCGATTTTGAGTATCGCCTCTTCGACGGCGCCGCTCGGTGCGGGATCCACCGGTCTTCCGGGACATCCTCAGTCGGCCCGGACGCATCGCCTATAGTTCAATTCCATGCGTCCACAAGTTCGATTTCACGCGGCCGCTTACACCTGCGCCTGTGCGCTGTCGGCCGTGGCGGGAGGATGGGCCTTGGCCATCGCCAAAAGAAAAGAGGGCTAGCCTTTCGGCTAACCCTCTTCAATGTTGGTGCGGCTGGCAGGAATCGAACCCACGACCCCTTGGTTCGTAGCCAAGTACTCTATCCAGCTGAGCTACAGCCGCTAAGCCTGCAATTATAGCACGTTCGCCGCAGGCCTTTGTGGGGGACTGCTCGTTTTGACACCCGACCAGAGTTAAAGAAAAAACGGCCATCGCCTTATTTGGCGCGGGTCTTCGGGGGAATGAGGGGCGGAAAGCCGGCTCAGGGGCTTTGGCACCAAATGGGCCACCGAGGCCCCAAAACGGGCCGTGGCGGGCGTCGTGCGCCTATCTGCGGGCGGATCATGGGTCGGATCGGTTGGTGCGCGCCGTGGGCCGCTTTCATTGGGGAATCAGGGCCACGCCACGCAAATAGGCACTCAGCGCCCTTACCGAGGGCCCGTGCTGGGCCCGCCCCTAACTCGGACGTTCGGAACTCGGACGGGTTTTCATGTCCGACTTCACTTTTCCTTTGTGCCACGCGGGCTTGCAGCGATTCCAGGCGCAACGCTGAAAACGTCCGAGTTACCGAACTCGGACGCGGTTTGCGTTCGAGGTGCGCAGTTAAAGTCGGACGCCCGGTTGCTGGCCGTCCGACTTTAACTATTTGGCCCGCGCAAGAAAAAGCCCAGCGAGTGCTGGGCAGGCACGGGGCGACGATCGGCTCACTCAAATAGCGCAGACTGGGCGTCATTGGAGGTGTCGGCACCGACGATGCGGGTTACCTGGCGCTCGGTCAGGTTGTGTTCGGCGGCGAGAACACGCAGGGATTTCGGCCCGTATTCCGACCGCATCTTGGCATTGCGCACGGCCAGCAGCGCCTGCTGGGCCTTGGGTAGCTCGAAGTGCGTCTCGCGGCCAAATTCGCTTGATAGCTTGACTAGGTTGTCGAAGCCGATCAGTTGGGCAAAGTGATGGTCGGCCGTAGGGTTCAGTGGGATGTAAATCCGCAGGCCACCGAAGCGCTCCACGAGCAGCATGGTGGCCTGAAGACCGATCAGGCGCACGAAGTCCTGCAGCAGCTTTGGCAGCAGGTCCGTCGACAGGTCGGCCCAGTTTTTCACTTCCTGCCACCCACCCGAGAAAGCCAGCCCTTGAGCGCCTCGATCACCAGGCTGGCGTGGCTGGTGCCGAGGAAGCGGATGTCATCGGGGCCGCCTTGGGCTTTGATGAAGCGATTCAGCGCGGCGGGGCTCTTGTCTTCCAGGGCTCCGGCTGCGCCCAAGTCCTTCCACAGGCGCTGGATCAGCCACTGCTGCTTGGTCAGGCGCGGTCCTTGGGGCTTGGGTTGCCAGCCGCACTGGCGAAGGTGGTCCAGGAAGCGGCGGCGGCCAGTGCTGTCCAGATCGCCAGCTGACGATCGGCCAGTCTTGGCCTGAAGGATCGCGCGGTAGTCGGCCTCGGACCAGCCAAGGGCGGCCACGGCAATGTGGATCTGAGCCAGCTCGTTGCGCCGCTGCGATGGGTCAACGGCCCTGCGTGCTACTGCCATACTTGAGGCTCCAGACCACGGGGGTGACGATGACAATGACCAGCAATGACAAGGCCAGGTTGAACGATCTCAGCGACAAAGCGAACGCCGCGTACAAAGCCGCGCGCGCCGCCAGATTGGAAGTCACGAAGGCGTACGCGCAATGCGCAGCCGGCCAGGGCACAGGTCCGTCGATCGAGCTGATCGAGACGGCCGAACGCCTCGAAGCCGAAGCGGACAAGCTTTGGAGCCAACAGCAAGCTGCCTGGTCGCTGTTCACATTCTGATGCGCTAGCGATCACGAACCGGCTGTCGCTATTCACAGCGCGCTCCTTAGGGCTTCGATGTAGTCCTGAGCCTGCCGAGGCGCTACGGCGTTACCGAGCCCGAGCATGGCCAGTTTGTGATCTTTCGGAAGGACGTAGTCCCTCCGAAAACCCATCGCGTCGCGCGCCTCGGTGCTCAGCATCATTCGCATGCGTTGCCCGTCAATCACTGCCCATCGGTCGACCGTGGTGATCGTGCCGACCGGCCGGGCCAAATCGCGACCTGTCGCGCCGGACCCCCGCCCGTAATACGGCGCGAGGAAGCGTTCACCGAAGCGACGACGCCCGTTCTCAAGCCTGCGCAGGGTAGCTACAGCGCGCTTCGGCGTAACGATTGGTGACCAGCTGCCCGTAGCAAAGTCAATGAATGAAGACGCCGGCACATGCGGCCTCTGCGGGAGCTGAAGCTGCACTGGGTGCTTGGATCTCGTGAGCGCTATGAACAGGCGCTTTCGGTTTTGAGGTACCCCGTGATCGGCGGCATCGCTGATATAGGGACTGATGGCATAGCCAAGGGAATGGACTGCGAAGCACCATGCCCTGTAGAGCGGCCATTTTGCGAAAGCGGGGACGTTCTCAATGAGGGCCGCAGGGACCCGCTGATATTCCAGAAAGTCCACAATTGCCCAGGCGGTTCCCCGAGCAGCGTCATGGTGCGGCCGGTCTCTTCCACGAGCGGGTGTGTACCCCGTGCAAGCAGGGCTGGCGCACAACAGATCCACTCGCGGAACGATGCCCCAGTCAGCTTGGCAAAGATCTTGGCAGGCATGTTCAACCGTTGGATGGTTGATCTCATGGTTGTCGACGGCCGGGCGAAAGTGATTGGCGGCCCACTTCACGCGGCAACCGGCCTGCTCGGCCGCCTCGGTGAACCCGCCAATACCGGCGAAGAAATCGGCGACATCCATATCAGCCTCGAACCTCGGGCGACGCAGGGTCTTTTTGCCGCACCAACGTCGCGTTGTCGGGGTGAGCAACCAGCAGCCCGCGCGACGTGAGGTAAGAGACGGCTTCGGAAACCCTTTGGAAAATCTCCTCGTCCTCACCATTCAAATCGAGCCTCAGGTTAGTCGGGTGAACCTCGTACCAGTTCACGCCGTTGAACTCCTGCCATCGGCATTCGGACTGGATGAGTTCCCACGACGCCTCGTCGGCGATGCTGATGGCGCCGCCTGACTTGGCGATCTGCGCGAGCAAGGAGGCGGCCTCGTTCACATACCGGGCCATGCCCCGTGCATCGTCTTTGGAGAGACTCCCGGCCATTGCAAGCACGCGCTGAATGTGGTCGTTGGTCATGAGTTGATGCTCGTAGCGAGGCGAGCGGCCGCACGTTGCAGCCGCAAGTTGAACCAGCGCCTCAGGCAGTACCCTCTGGCAATGCTGATTCCGGTGTAGATGACGCTGATGGCGACGTTCTCGCCCAAGCTGGGGTGAAACCCGAACCGGGGGAATATCAGTTGGTTGGCGAGCACGCTGATGACCAGGCCTATGGCGGTGTTCATTGCGGCTTCGATCAGGGAGCCAAGGCGGGACTGATTCATGCCAGAAGTTCCCTCTCTGGAATGCCACTCACGCCCCTATTGAGCTGGGCGCTTTCGCCGGCTTTGATACCAGCCAGCACGTGGCCGCTGTCCTTGACCTTGCCGGCGTTGTTCTTCGTTTTGGAGGTCTTGAGGTCGGGGTGCTTCGCGGTCTTGTAGGCCAGCAGCAGCGCCTTGTCCTGGTCACCACATGCAAAGCGCTCCACCAGCTCGCGCACGCCGTAGACCCAGCCATTTGCAAACGCATCGCCGCGCGCGGTCTTGGTGATGGGCTTACAGTTCTTCGGCTGCTTCTGAATGTGAGCGAGCCGCGACCGGGAGCACTGGCGGCCCAGCACCTGGTACGCATAGGCGGCCACGTCGGCCGCTGCATCAACTCCAATGAACACGTACTCACGTTTGCGCACGTAGTTGCCGGCGTCGTTGTAAGCGCCGGAGATAGAGGCAAAGTGAGTGCAGCCGAATGCGTCCGAGACGATGGCGGCCAACATCACGTCCCAAACGTTGGGGGCCATGCTGGCGGCCCGAACACTCACCTCTCGCACGTCGATCATGGAAAGTTCGTGATCATCGACACGAAATTCCTGCATCAGCTTTTGGGCCTGGCGCATGGCCGCAGCCGCCTCATGCGGCTCGGCGCTGCGAGAGAGCGCCAGGCACTTCTTGATCTTCTTGATGGCGTCGTCGCGGTTCATGCGCCCTCCCGCTCGCCGGCACCAGGCGAATCACTGCAGTCTTGCGGATCACGCTGGGCGTAGTCCAGGTCTTGATACCCGCTCACGCTGAAGCCGATCAGCTGGGCGAATTGGCGGCGGTCTTCGTCGCTGAATGGAAGCCTGGCGAGGTCATCCATGTTGATTCCACCGTGGTCGAGAAGATGCGCCACGATGGCGTTTGACTTGAAACGCCGAACACCCCTAACAAGCACGGTTGGCTGCGTCGGATGGGCTTTTGCGGCGACGACGCATGCAGCGGCCAGCTCGTGGGCCGCAATGGCGTCCTCGGCCCACATGCGGGCTTGTTGACGTGGCAGCACCACGGTGTCATTGGGGCTGTTCGTGCCAGTCACGTCGTCGAGCCACTGCCGCAACAGATCGGGGCGGGTCTTGAGCCTGGGTGTCTGTATGAAGGCTTCCGTGTCGCGGTAGTAGATATGCCAGAAGGTGACCCCATGCTGAACCGTGGCCGGTCTGAAGGGCTCGACGCGCACGAACTCGACGCCGAAGACCTTCCGGCCCAAGGCCTCGGCGGCTTGCTGTTCGCCGGCCGTGCAAGATGCGCGTTGCTTGCGCAGCGCGCTGGTCTCGTAGGTTCCGAGCTTGGCCCGGACGGTGATCTCCACGAAGTGCTCCACCGTTTGGAATGCGTGTTCAGGGCTTTTCATCGTTGATCTCTCCTGTTGTGGCTTGCAACCTGGCGTCCGGTTGGTCTGCTGTGCCCAGCTGCCTCCGCCTCACCCAATTGGCCAGGTTGCGATAGGCGTTGCGGGTGAGACGCCCTTCCTGCATGGCGACGTACTCAACGGCGTCGGCCCAGGCTTCCAGGAACTCGACACTGGATAGACGCTCGGCCGAGGTCACGTAGACCTTGCAGGCTGCGTAGATGCGGCGCTGGACTGACACCGGCACCATTGCCCAGTGCTTGGGGCACATGCGTTTGCTGGCCGGCGTGGGGACGCCGCAGTGGTTGGCATCGCATGAGCGCTTCAGCATCAAGACCCCCTATGGGTGAGCTTCAGCGGCTCGGTGCCAATGGCGTGGATAACAGGGTGTCGGTCTGTCGGTTCGACTTTTCTGCGCACCTGGTTTGCGCGGACCATCGTCAGCTCAAGCGCGACCGGCTCGTCGATCTCGTACGTTTCAACGTGTGCCCCGGTGTCGTATTTCTCGGTGCACACCAAGGCGCCCTGCAGAAGAGCCATGACTTTCAAGCCCTTGTCTGCTGGCAGCAGCATGGAATAGAAGCCGATCCGGATACGGCAAAGGTCAGGCGTTTTGGTGGCCATCAGACAGCCTCCAGCTCGCGCACGATGACCTCGGGCTCGCTCTTCGGATCAAACGGGCGAAGGTAGTGGTCGGGGATGCCATCGCAAATGGCCCAGTCACCAGGCTGCAGAAGTACTCCGTGCGGATCCCTGCTCCGCTGGGTGATCTGGACCCGCTGACCTGGCGTCACTTCCCACGTTGGCATTGCCATGCCTGGCAGAAGGCGGATGGTGCGAACGATGCGGCCGTTGAGCTGCTCGATCCCGCGCAGGTTCTGATGCTTGGGCACCACGATCCATGCCATTTGGTCGGGCCGGCAGTTCATACGCGCTCCCCGGGCGCTTCCGCGCGAACGTCCTGCGTTCCAGCGAGGGCCAACGCTGCCAGCGCCTCGACATCGAAGTGCGGCCCGAAGACGCGCGCGCCCTTGTACGTGAACTGCTCCCGAGCCTCATGCTCGACGCTGGTCAGGACGCACTTCAATGCAGTCTGCACCAGCTCGCTTCGCGTCATGTGACGCGACAGCAGCCACTTGCGCGTTAGCTGGCGCTCAATGACACCAGGCCGGTCGTTGTCGAATGCGTCGAACGACGCCTGCAGGTATGTCGGTTCGCCATCAGCGAAGGCGTTGTGAATGAAGAAGCTGAAGCCGGGGAACTTCACCTCGGCCAGCACTCTCTTGGCTTCAACGATGTCCATGTCAGCGCCCCGAATAGACGTCTTCGGCCAGGCCGACCACCGGCAGAGCCCGCGTCTCAAAGCGGGCGATCTCCACGGGCTTGATGTCGGCATCGGCACCGTGGCCGCACCCGGTCTCGTCCTTCTTGATGGCCTCGTACCAGTTGGACAGGGCGGCGGCGCTGCTGATGGTGTGGTGCAGGGCCTTGGGCTTGTCCCCGGTGATGACCGCGCGCAAGCATTTGCCGGCCAGGTAGCCAACAAGCCAGAACCAGTTTTCGGCGCTCTTGCCCCGATCGTGGGCCTCGCCCCAGCGGTCGCGCTGGTGAGCGGCTTCAAGGCGAGTCGCCTTCAGGAACTCGTCGGTGTGCGGGTTGTTGATCAGCGCGTGCAGCACATGGCCGGCTGCGACGTCCTCGATCAGTTGCTTCAGCATGGGCCGCGTGACTGTCAAAGTCTGGCTGCTGCCGTATGCGACGGCCTCGAGCATTTCCTTGAGCTGCTCGGGCGAGGTTTTGAGGTTAATGGTCATGATCGCCTTTCAAAAAGGGCCCTGGCCGAAGCCAGGGGGTCGCCAACAACGACCAGTGGAGAAATCAGATATCGGTGGGTCCGATCTGGACCTTGACCGGCTCGGTGGAATGGGCCTCAGGCAGCAGGCCGGCCGCTGCCAGGCGAGCCCGGCAGGCATCGCAGAACGGTTGCTGCGTCGTGGCCTCGGCCAGTTCGCAGCCAGCGCAGATCAGGTGCGGGTCGTTCATACGCCGGCAACGTCCAGGACGATGGGCACGTATTCCCCTGAGGCGTCATCGCGCTCGTAGAAACGGACGTAAGCCTTGGTGCTGGCCACCCGGGTGCTGTCGCTGATGGCCTGCATGGCCTGCAGCCACTTCTCGTCGGTGATCTTCAGAGAGCGCAGGGCCAGCACCCGGCCGGTGTTGATCTTGCCGGCCTTGTCCACCTGGAACGCCTGGTTGACCAGCACCTTGATGTTGTCGTTGCTGCCCTTGGACCAGGTGTGGATGCACTCGTCAATCAGGGCCTTGGCCGCCTGCAGGCGCTCATCGAACACAAGGTTCTCGGCGACCTGCCGCGTGATCTTGTGACGGCCGTCGAACGACAGCAGCGTGACGTTGCCCTTGGCCCCGCCGGTCTTGACGTCGTATTCGGCCAGGCTGCGCTCGACAAAGTCGGCCACCGCCTGCATGGCCGCGAGTTTGAAGGCCAGGAGCGCCTCGCTTTGCTTCTTGGCCTGCGTGCACAGGTCGCGCACGGTCTTGCTGCGATCTTTGTCGATGTCCTTGATCTTGGACGTGGGGACCAGGTTGCCCTGGGCGTCTTCCCAGTAGCCGGCGGGAGTGGTTTTAACTTCGGTCATTTGGTGGTCTTTCAGGCTTGGTTGAGAAGTAGTTGCCCCTTCAGGGCAGGAGTGCATAGGGCCTCGAGATGGCGGACGATCCGCGCCTCGTGTTCCAGGCGTTTCTTGTGGAAGGCCAGCGTCTGCTGCAGCTCGTCCGGCGTGGTGGCGATGTAGTAGCCAGTCGATGGCGTTCCGCAAATCGCTACGCCCTCGTCACGCAGCGCACTGATGCCCTTGCGGATCTGGCGCGTACCGGTGCTGCCCAGCTCACGCGCCAGGTCCTTGGCGCGGATACCCTGTGCGCACCCAAGGTGGCGGCTGAGCGCGTTGAGAAGCTGAGCGGTCTGCATCACGGGCCTCAATGCAAGTGACGAGCTGGGCGGGCGGACGGATCCGCTTCGCCCGCCGTTTCAGAAGGCTGATTGCTGGCCTGTGCCAGTTCCTGGGCCGTGGCCCATGCCTGCGTCGCGCAGCCCCGTGTGCAACACGGGAAGTGAAGCGCCAATGACTTGTAGACCAGCATCAGGGCATCAAGCGTCACGGCGTGTTGCTCTTTGGCAATGACGCGGCTGATCTCGTTGGCGATGCGCCGCATTTCGTTCGCGTGCTGTTGGAGATCAGCCATGAGCGGCCTCCGGCTGGGCTGGCGCACTGTAGGTGTCACGCAGCGCGTCATAGGCCAGGGAGCCGGCATCGACGAGCGGCTGCAGCTCGATCCGCACGCGCGCCTCGGTCAGTTTGCTGGCAGCTGCGAGCGCGACCGTCGTGACAGTTGCCCCGCGCTTTGGCACCAGCGCAGTCAACGCAACCATGTACCCAGACAGGCTGGGATATGTCACGTCGTCGGCTTCGACATGGTGGATCATTCCGTTCTCCACGGCCGTGAGCTGTCGTCGTCGACCTTGCGCAGCGCGTACTTGCGCGTGGGGTGCTCCTTCTTGATGTGGTTGTACGCGTCGCGCAGTGCGGCCGCCTGGCGATGAGGCAGACACACGCTGTCGCCGATCTCCATCTTCAAGAGCACGCTGGCCGCGCCCTGGCCAAACTTCCCCCGCGAGACCGGCATCGGCACCCCTTTGTCGATCTGGACCGAGGCGAGGTCAAGGATGGGCACACGGCCCCGAAGGTTGGACGGTGGGCGTAGGGCCTGCACCAGGTCATCGCGAGGGCTGGGGCCTACCAGCGGCTCCAAGTCGGACGCAGGCGGCAACGCAGGGCCAGCGACGAAGACGACACTCGTGTCTGCCAGACGATCACGCTTCAGCCAGTCCTGCTCAATCAGCCGGCTCAAGTTGCCGTCGACGCTGGCGGGCAGCACCTGAAACTTCGCCACCACATCGTTGCGTGTGAGCTGCTCATCACGGTTCATGGCAAACCAGTAGCTCACGCGCGCAGCAATGGAACCTTTGAGTGGCTTGTACGCCCCGCCCGTTGGGCGTCCGATCTTGCTGCTCATGACTTCACCGCCTGCCGGTCGCACCAGCGCCAGAACTGAGCCGCCGCGACATTGGTGCTCTGCTGAGCGCCAATGACGGCATTCAATTCCCGATTGAGGGATGCCAGGCTGGCCCTGTGGAGTTCATGCTCGCGGTGGATGTAGAGGCTGATCTGCGCGGCACGGCGCCGCAGCCACCAGAGCTTCGCCGCGTAGATGACACCCACAGGGCCACCCAACAGCACCACCTGAAAAAGGCGGTGGGTGCCGCCACGGGCACGCGAGGCAGCTGCGCGTACTGAGTTAAAGAGCTTCATGTGTTCTCCTGGTTGCGGGACTTGCGCGGCTTGACCTCGCGCGCGATCGGCGGCGCGGTATGCGCCTTGTGTGGGCACCGCTGGCAGGCTTGCCAGTGCTGCATGTCACCCGGACTACCAGCCGGCGCGGGCCGGTGTGCGTAGGCCCGGCACTGGTCGGCCGTGATCTCCACGGCGTGGTCGCCGAACCCGGTTTGCTCGGACAGATGCGGGCATGGGTAGCGGCCAAAGGTGTGGACCACCTTCTCGGCCACGTTGTCCGTGCTGGCTGTGCCCTGGCCGTACTTGCCAGAGCCGTTCAGCACCTGGCTGATGACCGGTGCGCTCAAGCCCAGCATCAGGGCCAGCTTGGCGCGCTTGTGCGTCTTCCCGGCGGCCTGCAGCAGCGCAAACCAGGGTTCCTTCATGTAGCTCATGCGACCTTCTTCTTGGGGGGGCAATGGGGCGGCACAGGGCCGCAATCGTTGACAAGGACGTAGCGCTTGAAGCCGTTGCTGGTGCCGTGGGCGTTGACGCGCTGCGCGCTCTCGGCCAGCGCGCCGGCATCGACCCAGCGATGGAAGTACCGGCGCGCCGTCTTGGCGGCCTGTGACACATCGCCGCCCGCGTCCACCAGGGTCGCGGCAGCGGTCTCGGCGTCCAGCAGCTTGCGGGCGCGCATCAGTGCCCACAGCCGCGCCACGAATGTGTGGGGCTGGACGGCCTTGCGCTGGGCGTGCGGGCCTTTGGGGCCGCTCTTGTGCACGTGCCCCGCTACGGTGGCTCGGATGGCCTCTGCGCCCTGTTTCGTGACCGTGTATTCGCCGATCGTCTGCCCGCTGGCGACATCGACCCGGCGCTCGCAGGTGACCACGCCCAGGGCACATAGGCGCGTGGTGGCCGTGGCGCGCTTGCGTTGCAGCTTGAGCTGGGGCACCCAGGCGTCCAGGTCGGCAGAGGTGAACACGCTGCCCTGGCGCAGGCCGCGCGCCGCCATTGCGGCCAGGGCGGCCGCTGTAACCCAGCGCAAATCGTCTGCGCCAGGTGCGTTGGCAGTGATGGCCGAGGCGCCCATTTAGTCGCCCCGGCGCTTTCCGAGGGCCACGCCGGAGAATTCCGTGCACAGCGCCTTGCCCTTGACGTCGCCAAGGGTGACCTTCTTCCAGCCATTGGCCTCGGCCCACTGCTCGATGTTGGCGATGGCGTTGAGGACCAGGCGCATGCGACCACTCGCCTGCCGGTGGATTTCCTCGATCAAGGCATCGTCCATCGGCAGGGCCGGCGCGTTCTGCGCGGTGCCCTGGGTGGCCTTGGCGGTCACGGTGGCCTTCACGTCGCCGAGGCTGAGCGGCTCGAACTCCACCACCTTGGCCACCCGGCTGGCGATGTGGCCATAGCGGGCCACTTTCATGGGGAAGTGCTCCATCCCGACCAGGAAGCACATGGTGCCGGTCACGTCGGTGATGTCGCGCAGGACTTCGAGCAGGCTGGCGGTGCTGCGCACCAGGTGGTCGGCCTCGTCAACGATGATCGGGACCATGTCGATGCCGATCTTGGTGATGATGCGTGCCTGCACCTCCTGATTGCGACCACCCTTGGCCAGACCCATCGCGTCGGCCAGCTCGTCCAGCAGCGCGCGCTTGGTCCAGGTCTCCTTGGCCCGCACGAAGACGTAGCCGCTGTCTGCCGCCCACCGCTCCGTCAGCTTGCTCTTGCCGACGCCGAACACGCCTTTGATGATGACGAGGCCAGCCTCGCGGGCGCCGCGCCTTGCGACCAGCTTTTCCGCATCGCGCAGGCGGCGGAAGTTGTCGGTTTGAACGAATCCTTGTTTCATGTCATGATCCCCACGTGTTGAAGTTGCTCTGCTGTAACCAATGCACACGCTCGGTGAGGCGGCAACCTCACCGGGCACTCTTAAAACCTGCTGCCTCGTCGTTCCAGTCCATGCCACGGCTGGTGAAGTAGTCCCGCAGCCCCTCGTAGTCCTCCCCCTGCACGTAGCCCGAGATCCAGGCGGCGTCGTCGCTCGACCAGTCGTCGCGGTGGCGCATCAGCCACTCGTAGCGCTCGCTGGGCGCATCGAAGAAAGGCCTGCCCGCAGCGGTTTGCACCGGCTGCGCCCCTGGGGGCAAAAGTAAAGGGAGGGAGGAGACAGACACCTCCAGGGGGGGCACCACCACCACGGGGGCGGATGGTTCCGGCAGGGCAAAAACGTTCGCGGGGCTGTATGTGCCCTGCAGCTCGCGCTGAGCAAGCTCGATCTGGCCTTCGCGCCGCTTGACGGCTGCAGCCACACGCTTCTCGCGCGCCATCTGGACCACGGGCTTGGGGAAGTAGTCGATGCGGTTGGCGTTCCACCGCGCCTCGCAGACAAACTCGCCATCTGTGGTGAAGACCATGACGAAGGCCGGGTCGTGAATGTCGTAGTGCACACGCACCTGCTCGCCATCCACCGACATGAGGTCGTTGGAGAAGTAGGTCTGATTCAGGAAGGTGACCTCGCCGCGCTTGGCGGTGCGCAGCACGGCCGGCATGAACAGCATGCGCAGCTCCAGCTCGCCCAGCTTGTGCTGCAGGCTTGGATCCAGCATGGCGGCCCAGGCCTCGGCCGGCGTCATGTGCTTGCCTTGGCCGTTCTTGGGCAGGCTGCGGTGGCGGTGCTCGTGGTTGTACTTGTCCACGGCCGCCTGGACGGCATCGATGAACTGCTTCCACGTGGGGGCCTTGTGGCTGAGCTGGATCACCTCGCCCGTGGTCTCGGCCCGCCTGATTGCCCGCTGCTCCTTGGCCAGCTCGGCACTGACCTTGCGCAGCGTGTTGCTGTCCACGTCCTTGCCCTGGTAGGAGCCGAACTGGCGGGCGCAGTTGATCATGTGGGTGCGCCAGCCGCGTTCGATCAAGCCGTGGCCCTGCGGGTGTCCGGCAATGCCGGTTCGGTGGTCGGCACCCAGGCGCGCGATGATGCCGGTTACAGGGCAGTCCATCTGCTTGGCTGTTTCGCCCGCGCCGTTGTCGCTGTAGACGATGGCGGGGGTGCCGCAGCGGCCGACCGCGTGGCGCAGCGCGTCGCCCACCGCGATCACGTTCTCACTCAGCGCCACGGACCAGCCGCAGATCATGCGTGTGGCCGCGTCTTTGACGACGGTCACTTCGGGCGCGAATGGCGCGCCGTGGTCAGGGTGGCGCACCTTGGCTTTGAAGGTGTGCCCGTCAATCAGCCAGACGTCCAGCGGCTTTAACACGCTGGTGTCGCGCCTCTTGAATGGCAGCTTGGCGGCGCGCTCGGCGCCTGAGTGCCGGGCCTTGATCAGGTCGACCCGGTTGACCTTGGGCAAGGCGCGCCGGGCGCGGGCGTACAGGTTGCGCCAGGCGTCGGGCTCGTTGCCCAGCTCGGTGTTGACCTCCATCGCGGCGGCGCTCAGGTTGCGGTACCGGGCGTCCTTGCTGTGATACCGACCCAGCACGGCGGCCACGTCGTCGCCGACCTCGATGGCGCTGGCATCAGCCTGGGCGGGCAGCAAGCCCCACCATCCTTGGGTGCGGTGGGTGCTGAGCCAGCGCAGCAAAGTGCGCTGGCTGACAGATGCATCCCGGGGGCGCTGATTGGCCGTGCGGGCCGTGGCCAGCAGTTCGGCGCTGGCCTGGCCGCTGGCCAGCTGCAAAGACAACAGGGAGGCGCTGCGCTTGGTGCCCTGCATCCCGGCCAGCTCTTCGAGCCGGGCGATCAGCATGACCCGGGCATCGGCGACGGCCTTGTCGGCCTGGCTGGGTGGCCGGCGGGCACCCACAGGGACCGGGAGGTTTACAGGCGCTGACTCAGGCGAGGCGGTTTCGGCGTGTGCGGCCACCACCGACACAGCCTGGGCGATCTTGTCGATCATCAGGGCCTGGCGCGTCTCAGCGGGCAGCGCAGTGCAGTCGTATTCCTGGCCACCACCCCGGCCGGCGCGGGAACGGATGGGCACCTGCAGCTGCGCCAGCTTGTCGCGGGTGCGGCGCTCGGAGCCCGGCATGCCCGGCAGGCCGGCGAGTTCGCGTGCGGTGAGCCAGGTCATGCGCGTGCCTCAATGACGATGCGGCCCGTGCGTGTAACGGAGATATTGCGCGTGCGCTTCTTGGCGTTGGTGCGCGGCTCCTTGTAGCGGCTAGGCCAAATTTCATCGGCTTTCATGTCCAGCGCCTTGGCAACGATCTGCTCGGCCGCCCACCAATGCGTGGACAGGACGCGCTGAAAGTGGGAGTACCCGTGCTCCTTTGCCAACTTACGAAGGGTGACACCTCTCTTTTCGAGTGCGGCCTTGATGTCCGCAGGGTGCCAATCAGCGTCCGCTGTACATTTTTTTGTGTCCATGAGCATGATGATAGACACATTCGAGTGCATCAGCAAGCTCCGTAGATACCCGTATGAGTGTTTTCGACCACAAATGTGTATTTGTCACAACTCAATCTCCTCCGAAAGGGGGATGTGCTCGGCGTGGCTGCATGATTTAATGTGTCCATGAACACACAAAAGGGTGTACCTACGCACCACGCTGTTGAAGATGTTCGCGGGTTCTATGACGTGAAGGCCGACGCGGACGGCGATCGCATCTCGGCGTATTCACACGAGATTGGTGATCGCATCCGCGCGTGCCGTGGATCGATGGCGCGCAAGGACTTCGCTGACAAGCTGCATGTCCACATCAACACAATTGGGAAGCTGGAGCGCGGCGAGACCTTGCCTGACGCGGCCCAGCTCATGCGGATAGCGGAGCTTGGCGAGCACTCGGTGCAGTGGCTCGTAACAGGCAGGGATGCGCGCATGAGCGCATCAGACGAGTTCGTCCTGGTCGACATGCTGGACGTCAAGGCCAGCGCGGGCGGTGGCTCACTGAATGGCGACCATGACGTGATCGGTCAGTTTGCTTTTCGCAAGGCTTGGCTGCGCAGCAAGGGCATCGCCGCCGACCACTCGAAAATCATCCGGGCGCGAGGCGACTCAATGGCCGACAAGATCAACGACGGCGATATCCTGCTGGTCAACACGGCCGCCCGGACCATGCAGCAAGACGGCATCTATGTGATCGAGCTAGATGGCCTTGACTATGTGAAACTTCTGCAGCGAGACTTTGCGACAGGTGGGCTGCAGATCATCAGCTACAACCAGGCATACAAGCCGCAGCACCTGCCGCCAGAGAAGGCGGCTGAGCTGCGGATATCGGGCCACGTGGTGTGGCACGGCGGGGAACTTTGACAAGGAGGATGGCGATGAAGACTTCAGATCGGATCACGCTATGGACGCTCGCCATCGGAGTGGCGGCCTGTGTTGGTGTGTACGTGCTCTACCCCGGTGCCCATTGGGCCTGGTACGTGGGAATCGGCCTCGGTACGCTCATCGGCATCCCCAAGGCCATCGAGAACGCGGCCCGCGACAAAGTTGCCCGGCAAATCGTCGACCAGTGAAGCTCCGCGTTATGCGGTCGCTTGCGCTGGCACTGGCCTGCGCGATCGCGGTGCCAGTAGCCGCTGGCGTTCGGCGATCGGCGGCCGAGGTGCAAGCGTTCAAGCGGCATCACCCATGCCCTTCGACCGGGCAGCGCCGTGGATCCTGCCCCGGCTACCAGGTAGACCACATCGTGCCGCTGTGTGCGGCCGGCCCGGACGAGCAAAGCAACATGCAGTGGCTGTCCGTCGAGGCCCACAGGATCAAGACGCGCACCGACGTGCGTGAGTGCCGCCGGCTCAAGGCCAAGCCCCGCACCCCTGTGCTACCCTAAAAAAAGACAAAACCCGCTTTGAGGCCGACACGCGTCGGCCTTAGTTTTTGGGGGTATGCCCGGCACAGTCCGGGGATGCTTTTCAGATCCACCCGACGTGCCATTGGTAGCCTGCGCCGACAGCTCGGCCGCGCTGCAGGCGTCCTGCGCGTTGCTGTCGCGGCCATGTCGGTGTCGGCGGCTGGATTCGGCGCCTGGATGGTGTCGGAGGGATTCGTCGACAAGGCCATGATCCCCACCAAGGGGGACGTGCCGACGATCGGCTACGGATCCACCAGGTACGAAGACGGCCGCCCTGTGAAGCTGGGCGACACCATCACACGCCAGCGCGCGACCGATCTTGCGCGCAACCTCATGAACGCCGAGGTGCGGCGCTTCGTCGCCTCCCTGCCGGGCGCCAAGCTGTACCCGGACGAGTTCGACCTGTACATGGACTTTGTCGGGCAATACGGCATGCCCACATGGCAGGCATCAACCATGCGGCGAGAGATCCTGGCGGGCAACTACGTCGCGGCCTGTAACGCCCTCTTGCGTTACCGATTTGCCGCCGGCTACGACTGCAGCACCCCGGGCAACAAGCGGTGCTGGGGCGTGTGGGAGCGACAGCTCAAGCGACACAAGCAGTGCATGGCGGTGCAGCAATGACGGCCGCCCGCGCACTGGCCCTGCTTGTGGCCGTGATCGCCCTTGTGACGGGCGGATACCAGTGGGGCGCGCGCGCCACCAACAACGCCTGGCAGGCCAAGCAGGCCGAGCGGAACGCCCAGGCCCAGGCCGACTACCAGGCAGAAGCGCTGCGGGCCGACCAGGCCACCACGCTCTACCTGACCGAACACCGAGACCAGGAGGAACGCTATGAACAGCTTCAGGATCGCTTCAAGGATCTGCGTGCGCGCAATGGCCTGTACAGCGCGCCGCGTGTGGTGCCGCCTGTGGCGGCTGCAGACGCAGCCCCTGCCGCAGACGCCACGGCGCCGGGGTGCCTGGTCATACAGGTTGCCGAACCTGATGAGCCTCCTCCTTTCAACCTGGGCGCTATCCGGATGTGGAACAGTGCCCTCGCCGGGCGTGACGTGCCCGCTGGTGCCTGCGGCGCTGCTGCAGCTGCCAGCGGAACCGAAGCTGCTTGCGCCGAAAGCTCAGGCCTCTACGCCGACGACGCCTGGGACAACCACGAAGCCAACGCCAAGTCCTGCGCCGAAGACCGCGCCCGGTACCGCCATCTGATTGAGTTTCTCAAGGGAAAGAAGACCAATGCCCAACAACAATGAAGGTTTCCAACGCGACGAGCTGATCCTGCTCGGGCGCATCGACGGCAAGCTCGACGGCCTGAAGGACCAGCTCAACACCGAGATGGCGGGGGTCAACGACAGGCTGGACGAGCAAGCAGGCCAGCTCACGGCCTTGGACGCGCGCCTGCGCACGGTCGAACAAAAGGCCGCAGTGCTGGGCGCGGCCTCGGGCGGGGCAATGGCTCTGGGTGTGGCCTTGATTGTCGAAGGCGCAAAGGCCTGGTGGACGTCGCGAGGCGGCCAGTAAGCAGCAATGGCTCACGCAACGGAGAAGCGCACCCAACTACGCAGCCTGTACGTTTACCAGCGGCTGGCGATGGACGCGGCCTGCAAGAAGCTGGGCGTGCCCCGGAGCACGGCCAACCGCTGGAAGCAAGATGCCGCCGACCAGGGCGACGACTGGGACACGGCCCGCACGGCCGTGGCGATGGGCGACGAGACTTTCAGTAACCTGGCCAAGCGCCTGCTGGAAGACTACCTGGTGCAGCACCAGGCCACGATGGACTTGCTCAAGAGCAACGACAGCAAGGAGCTGACCGCCATGCAGCGCGCCGAGATCCTGGCGAGCATGGGCGACAGCCTGAACAAGACCATGAACAGCTTCAAGCGCCTGGCGCCGGAACTGAACCGCCAGGCCATCGGGCTGGACGTGCTGCAGCGCCTGGCGCAGTTTGCGCAGACCAAGCACCCGAAGCACGTGCCCGCCCTGCTGGCCATCCTGGAGCCGTTTGGGGCCGAGCTGGCCAAGGCGTACGCCTGAGAGGCAGTCATGGCATTGCACATGCACGAACCTGATCGGGAGATCGGCCTGCAGGTCGTTGTCGCATGGTGGCCAGGGTATTGGCGCCTCTGGCCAGAGTGGGGCACGCAGCCCCCGCCGGGCTGGCGCGCCGGCTGGACGTTTACCTGGTTGTTCCTGAGCATCCAACGCTGGTGGCGGTACGTCTGAGCATGGCCAAGAGCAGTAAACAGTTCCTCGACGGCCTGGCCGAGCTGGCCGAGAGTCTGCGCAAGCAGATCGACGCGGATCTCGACGGGTGGGACACCAGCCCGGACGCGATCGCCGAGCGACGCCGCAAGGTGTTCGACCCTGTAACCGGGTTTGAGTACTTCGACCGGACCTACTTCCCTCACTACGGCAAAGCCGAGCCCAGTGAGATGCACAAGTACGTCTATCGGCGGATCCCGCAGATCGTCCATTCGGCTCAAGGTCAGCGGGACGCAATGGCCGCTCCCCGTGGCGAGGCCAAGTCCACCAAGATCAGCATGAGCGCAGTGCTCTGGATGCTGCTCACGGGCGTGAAGTGGTACCCGATCATCGTGATGGATGCCTTTGAGCAGGCGGCCGAGATGCTGGAGGCGATCAAGGCCGAGTACGAGGCAAACCCGCGCCTGGCCAGCGACTTTCCTGACCAGGTCGGCCAAGGCCCAGTCTGGCGGGCTGGTGTGATCGTGACGCGTGACGGCCGCAAGGTGGAAGCCTTTGGCTCGAACAAGAAGATCCGCGGACGCCGGCACGGCCCCCACCGCCCCGACTTCGCCGTACTGGATGACATCGAGAACGACGAGAACGTCAACACGCCCGCGCAACGCGACAAGCTGGAACGGTTCGTGACCAAGGGTGTGCTGAACCTCGGCCCGCCCGACGACAGCATGGATGCGTTCCTGGTCGGCACCGTGCTGCACTATGACAGCGTGTTGGCGCGCTTCCTGCGCAACCCCCTGTGGAACCGCAAGGTGTTCAAGGCCGTCATCCAGTGGCCCAGCAATATGCAGCTGTGGGAGGAGTTCGAAGGGCTGTTGCTCAATGCCGAGGATCCCCAGGCTGGCATGAGTGCGGCAATGGCGCTGTACCACCAGCACCAGGCCGAGATGGACCACGGCGCGGTCGTGAGCTGGCCCGCAGTGCGCCCGCTGGTCAAGCTGATGATCAAGCGGGCACGCGAGGGGCACGATGCCTTTGACTCTGAGCAGCAGAACGACCCGACCAGCGGCGACGACGCCCCTTTTGCCAACAGCATCCGCTTCTGGGTGAACCGGCTGGCCGAGTGGGTGATGTACGGCGCATGCGACCCGTCGCTCGGCCGCCAAGGCGCCAGCCGCGACCCGAGCGCCCTGGGCGTGGGCGGCTTCAACCGTGAGACGGGCGTGATGGACGTGGTGGAAGCGCTGATCAAGAAGCGCACACCAGACCGGATCATCAGCGACCTGATCGAGCTGCAGCGGGAATACGCTTGCGTCGTCTGGGGCGTCGAGGCGGTCCAGTTCCAGGAGTTCCTGCGCACCGAGCTGATCAAGCGCAGCGCGGCCTTGGGCGTGCCGGTGCCGGCGCGCGCGCTGATCCCGATCACCGACAAGGTGCTGCGCATCGAGTCGCTGCAGCCGCACATGCACAACGGCCTGATCCGGCTGCACAGCAGCCAGACCACGCTGATCCACCAGTTCAAGCACTTCCCCAAGGCCGACCACGACGACGGCCCGGACATGGTGCAGATGCTCTGGATGCTGGCAGTTACAGGAGGCGTTGCCGCTGCAGCGCAGTCCGCCGACACAACACAACAATCTGCGCGCGACCGTTATGGCCGTCAGGCGGCGCGCATGTTCAGGAGATCATCATGAGCCTTCGTACCCGCATTGCCGGATGGTTGCGAGGGGCTGACCCCGTCGCAGACACTGCCGACCTGCCGCCCACTCCTTCTGCACAGCAGACCACTGCCCGCGTGACCGAGGCGGCGGGCGCACAGAGCGGCGACGAGCCCGGATACAGGCGTCTGAGCGGCGAAGGCGTCAGCAAGTACAACGATCGCGACCTCGCGCCCGTGGCACAGGATCGGATGGCCAAGCTGGCCGAGTTCCTGTGGCAAAGCAACCTGCTGGCCAACCGACTGGTGGAGCTGCCGCTGGCCTACCTGCTGGCCGAGGGCGTGACGCTGCAGTGTGAAGACCCCGAGCATCAGAAGCTGCTGGACAAATTCTGGAACGATCCGATCAACAACTGGCCATTGAAGCTGCCCGGCCGTGTGCGCGGCCTGAGTCTGCTGGGCGAGCAGTGCTACATCCTGAACGTCAACAGCGCCAGCGGCTTCACCCGCCTGGGTTATCTGGATCCGCGCCAGATCGCCACCGTGGTGATGGATCCGGGCAACCCCGAGCAGCCGATTGGCGTTGTGACCAAGAAGGACACCAGGGGCCGCAGCTACAAGTACCAGGTGGCCCTCCCGGGCAAAGACGAAGAGCTGTTCAGTGCAGCGACGATCAAGATCCGTGAAGAAGACTTCAAGGACGGAGAGTGCCTGCTGTACCAGATCAACAAGCTGCCCAACGGCAGCAGGGGCCGCAGTGACTTGCTGGCCCAGATGGACTGGCTGGACGCCTATGACGAGTTCCTGTTCAACGAGCTGGACCGCATCAGCTATCTGCGCAGCTTCGTGTGGGACGTGACGATGAAAGGTAGCGATCCCAAGGCCGTGGAAGAGTACGAAAAGAAGTTCAAGGCCCCTGCAGCCAACAGCAAGTTCGTTCACAACGACCAGATTGAGCTGAAAGCGATCACGCCCGAGCTGCAGGCTGCAGACACAAGCGAAAGCGCCCGCTTGCTGCGCAACCACGTGCTGGGCGGTGCCACCGTTCCGGAGCACTGGTTTGGGGGCGGCGGCGACGTGAACAGGGCCGCCGCCAGCGAGATGGACGGCCCGACCATGAAGATCTACACGGCGCGCCAGTCCATGCTGAAGCTGATGCTGGAGGAGATTGGCCGCATCGTGATCATCAAGGGGGCGCGCCTCGAATCAGAGGCCGACGACGAACGGTGCAAGGTCACTGCGGTGTTCCCGGAGCTGGCGAACAAGGACTTGACCAAGTTCGCCTCGGCGATGAGCACGGTGGCCACCACGGTGGTGATGATGATCGACAACGACCTGCTCACCCAGGAGCGCGGCCTGCAACTGGTGGCCGACGTGGCAGCACGGTTCGGCCAGCAGATCGACGCAAAGGCTGAGCTGGCCAAGGCAAAGGAAGAGGCCACCCAGCGCAAGAAGGAACGCGCCAAGGATGACGCGTTTGCCCTGACGGCCGACGAGCGCGCGGCAATGGCGGCCGGCCAGCGTGATCCCAAGGCAAAGCGTGACGCCGCAGCAGCAAGCGTTTGAAGCCGCTCTGAAGGAGCGCCTGGGCGAGCGGGGCCGCGTCCTGTTGGCAGGCAACCAGAGGGTGATAGGTGAGCTGGCGAGTGTGCGCGTCCAGATCCTGACGCTGCTGGCCAGCCAGCCCGCTGACTGGCAGCAGTGGCAGCTGACGCAGATCCTTGACCAGGTGACCACGCTCCTGGCCGGCGCTACGGGCCGCGCAGCCACGGTAGCGGACGGCGCGTTGCGCGAGCTGTGGCAACAGGGCGAAGACATTGTGGACAAGCCGCTGGCGGCCGCCGGCCTGAATGTGGAGATGCAGTTGCCGCTGCTCGATACCCAGATGCTGACCAGTCTGCGCCGCTTCACTGAACTTCGCCTGAAAGACGTTGGCGCCGAGGCAAGCCGCAAAATCGGAAATCAGCTGAGCCTGGTCACCCTTGGGGCCAGCACCCCGTTCGCCGCCATGCAGGCCGTGCAGCGCCTGCTGGGCACCGAGAGCCCCCAGCGCGCCGCCACCATCGTGCGCACAGAGGTGGGGCGGGCATTTGCCCTGGCCACCAACCAGCGGCAAGAACAGGCGGTGGCCATCGTGCCGGGCCTGCAGAAGCAGTGGCGGCGCAGCGGCAAGATCCACAGTCGGTGGAATCACGACGCGATCGACGGCCAGGTGGTCGACGTGTCCAAGCCCTTCGTCCTGCCCAGCAACAACGGGCCGGTGAAGATGATGCACCCGCACGACCCCACGGCGCCGATCGAGGAGGTGATCAACTGCGGGTGCCTGTCGCTGCCGTTCATGAAAAACTGGCAGGTGATGACGCCGGGGGCCAAACCGTTCACCGGCCGGGAGCTGCAGCTTGATGGGCGAAAGGCCGCCCTGGACCAGGCGGCAAAACGCGCCGGCATGCGCCAGAGTTAAAGGGTTTTGGGTTTTAGGGCCTACAACGCGCTGGAGGCCATCGACGCCACAACCGTACCGGGATCGCCGCAGACCCCCTTTAACCATGCTTTAACTCAAGCCGAACCGGCACTTTTGACCCCGACCGACCTGGCAGGATTCACAAATACCCGTCACGGCGCGGCCGGATCAGAGTTACAGCATGCCGAGAATCCCTTCCAGCAAGTTCCTGTGTTACGCTGAAAAAGCCACCCAGCAACCCTGAGGCCGACACGCGTCGGCCTTATTTATTTGTGCGCCCCACCGCACAGTTCGTTCCTCAAGTTGACCGATCAACCAGGAGCGAACCATGACAGGCACCAATCCGAAAGCCGGCGACGGCGACACCCAGGCCGCCACGGCCATGACCGCCGCCGATGCGGCCAAACTCGTCAAGCGCACCGTGCATGTGCGCGAGCCCAAGACCAACCGCGACGGCTCGCCCGTGACTGACTCGGCAGGCAAGCCCCAGTTCAAGGAATACGACAAGTTCGTGGCCATTGAACCCAACGAGGTCTTGTCGTTCCGGGACTACGGCACGCATGTGGTCGTGGTAACGAAGGACGGCCAGAAGTTCAGCTCTGCGGACTGATCGCATGAAGATTGCCGTACTTCTCGCCGCGCTGGCTGCTGCCGGCGGCCTGCACACGCGTGACGCCGTCGAGGTCGCCATGCGCGAGGCCGCGACCTCGCCTGAGCGCGACTTCAGGTCGCTGATCGACATGGCGCGCGGCGCCGTGGATGCGGTCGTGAATGCCGGCAAATTGCCCGGCGATCGCCGTTACGTCAGTCTGACGGCCATGTACAGCGACCGCATCGTGGTCGAGCTGGACGGCAAGAACTGGCAGTACGGCTTCAGCCTGCAGGACGTGAACGGCACCGAGACGATGGTGCTGACCAACCCGATTCAGGTTGTGTCCACGTTCGCGCCTGTGAAAGCTGCAACGCGCGTCAAGGAAGCCGTGGAAGAGAGCTTCTCCGAGGCCCAGGACGGTAGTGGCGCCATCGAAGTCACCCTCGTGCGCTCGGGCGCCAGCCGTAACGGCAACTACTACCCCGACACGGCGCTCAAGGAGGCTGTCCCTCTGTTCGAAGGCGTGCGTGTGTTCGTGAAGAGCGACGACATGCATCTGAAGGGCGGCGGCAAAGACGTGCGCAACCTGGTGGGCGGGATCTACGGCGTCCGGTTTGTTGAAGGCGCAGACCCTGACTCGGGCCGTCTGGTCGGCACGTTCCGGCCGCTGGACCCCACGGACGCCGTGGTCAAGAAGATGACCGAAGCCGTGAAGCGCGACATGCAGGACTTGCTGGGCCTGTCGATCGACGCCTTTGCCAAGACCAAGAAATCCACGCGCGGCGGCAAGGCCGTGCGCGAAGCAACGCGGTTCACCAAGGTGGCCAGTGTTGACCTGATTGTCGAACCGGGCGCTGGTGGCGGCCTGGATCGTCTGACCGAAGCCGCCGCCGACGAACCACCCCAAGGAGAAACTGCTATGCCCCTGTGGAAGCAACGCATGCTGGAGGCCATCAAGGCCAAAGACCCGGCCAAACACGCCACCATCGACGCCAACGCCATTGGCGATGACGAGCTGGTGAATCTGCACGAAGCCGTCTGCGGCTCCCTGGTGACCGGCGAGACTGGTGGCCAGACCCGCGTGGCCGAAGCTGCTGGCGATGCCACGCCGCTGACCCGCGCCGACCTGGCCATGTTCCAGGCACGCCAGGCCGCTGTGACGACGATCAACGGCAGCAAGCTGCCCCAGCCCGCCAAGGACCGACTGCTGGCCGACTTCGGCCGCCGCGAGCGGTTCACCGAGGCGGACGTGACTTCGGCCATCAAGGACGAAGGCGAGTACCTGGGGCGCTTCACCGAAAGCGGCACGGTGCGCGTGCCCATGTTCGGTGCCGGCTCCGTCGTCGTGGGTGACAAATCGCTGGTGGTGGCGGACATGCTGGACGCCTTCTTCGACCCCACGCACAAGGACCACGGCCGCGTGCAGTCGATCAAGGAGTGCTACATCGAGATCACGGGTGACCGCCAAGTGACGGGCCGCGTGCGCGACTGCGATCAAAGTCGCATGCGCGAAGCGCTGGGCTCCGGCACCTTTGACGACGTGCTGGGTGACAGCATCACGCGCCGCATGCTGGCTGACTACCGGGCTGCGGTGGACTTTGACGGCTGGCGCCAGATCGCCGACGTGGTGCCGGTGTCGGATTTCCGCACGCAGGAGCGCACGCGCTTTGGCGGCTACGGCGATCTGCCCGCAGTCAACGAAGGTGCGGACTACACCGCCCTGACCAGCCCGGGCGACGAGAAGGCCACCTATGGCGTGACCAAGCGTGGCGGCCTGGAGACGATCACGCTGGAGATGATCAAGAACGACGATGCCGGCGTTGTGCGCCGGGTGCCGATCAAGCTGTCGCGCGCCGCCAAGCGGACGCTGGCCAAGTTCGTTTTCGACTTCCTGCGCACGAACCCGACGGTCTATGACACGGTCGCGTTCTTCCACGCGTCGCACGCCAACCTGTTCACTGCAGCCCTGGACGCATCGTCGTTGTCCGCGCATCGCCTGGCGATGCTCAAGCAGACCGAGCTGACCAGCGCCGATCGCATCGGCATCGCGCCCAAGAACCTGGTGGTGCCGGTCGACCTGCAGGAAGCCGCCGTCAACCTGTTCAAGCTGTCCACCAACAACGAGAAGACGTTCATCCAGGCCATGACGATGAACATCATCCCGGTCTGGTACTGGACCGACGCCAATGACTGGTGCACGGTGGCCGACCCGATGGACATCCCGGGCATCGAGATCGGCTTCCTGGACGGGCGCGAAGAGCCGGAACTGTTCGTGCAGGACATGCCGAACGTGGGCTCCATGTTCGCGGCCGACAAGCTGACCTACAAGATTCGCCACATCTACGGCGGTGCAGTGGCCGACTACCGCTGCGCGACCAAGGCGGTGGTGGCGTAACTGAATAGTCCGCGCGCAAGCGCACTCGGGCACCGTGAAGGTCGCGGTGCCACTCCCGCCCCGGCAACGGGGCGGGTTTCACAAGGCCACTGCTCAGTGCCCTTGTGAAACCCACCCAAGTTAAAGACCCACCCGATCATGGCCCTGGCCGACTATCAGACGCTTGTAGACAAGATGGTGCGCGACGAAAGCGGCGCCATCTTGTCTGCCGACCGCGACACCGCGATCGAGCTGGCGCGCCTGCGCTACAGCCAGGACGTGGAGCGGGATTTGACCGAGGACGTGACCTGGGCGGCCACGGGCTACTACGGCCCGCTGCCTGAAAGTTGGGCGGACGGCGCCTGGATCCGGCAGGCTGAGTACCCGATCGGCCGCCAGCCTCTGGAGCTGATCGACATGGCCTTGTATGTGGACACCGCCCTCGGCCAGCGCCTGGCGGTGCCATATGCCCTGGGAATCGGCTCCGTGGTGCGCGTGACCTATGCGGCGCCGCATCTGCTGGCGGACGGTGATGAGCCGGCCGACACCATCCCGCCCGTGCACCGTGAAGCCGTGGCCAGCTATGCCGCCCATGTGCTGTGCAAGCAGCTGGCGACCAAGTACAGCGGCGAGCGCGACGCGTCGATCGGCGCGGACGGCTCCAACACCGAGAGCCGCGCCCGGAACTACGCCTGGCGCGCCAAGGAGTACCGCGCAGCCTACTTCGCCGGCATCGGCAAGGTGGACCCCCTCGCGGACAAGTCGGGCGGCGCAGGCGGCGGCAGCGGTGGCGATGCAGCTGCCAGCGTGTCGGCCTGGCCTGGCCGCACGCGCAACAGCCTGACCAGGGGTGTGATGTGAGCATCAGCGCCAAGGCCCTGCAGATCCTGGAGCGCGCCTGGCGGGAGGCGCCCGAGCTGGCGCGCGAGGAGATGCGGGCGGCCACCACCACGGCAACCCTGCTGTACGAACGCGAGGTTAAGGAGGCCATGCCGCGCGGCGCCACGGGCCTGACTGCCGCCAGCATCACGAGCGACGTTTTCAGCCAGCCGGCGGGCGTGCTGGGTGTGGTCGGCTCGACGCAGCCATCGGCCGCGTTTGTGGAGCTGGGCACCCGCCCGCACATGCCCCCAGTCGCGGCCCTGGTGCCGTGGGTGCGCGAAGTGTTGGGCGTTGATGCCAGCCGCGCGCGCAGTGTTGCCTTCCTGGTGGCCCGAAAGATCGCCACCAAGGGCACGCCAGCCCAACGGCCCTTCGAGAAGACCCTGCAGCGCCTGGAGGGGCAGATCGTGCGCATGTTTGAGGACGCGGCCGATCGCCTGGCGCAGCGCCTGCCGGGAGGTGCCTCGTGAGCGATCTGGCCACCATTCGCGCCGCTGTGGTCGCGCAAATGGCTGCAGTGCCTGGCATTGGCCTGGTGCACGCCTACGAACGCTATGCGCGGGCGGAAGCGAAGTTCCGTGAGTTGTTCGTGACCACGCCCGATGGCGAGGACCAGCAGATCCGCGGCTGGTGGCTGCAGCGTGCCGCGACGGAAGAAAAGACCGTCAGCACCGGCACGGTGGTGAACGTGCACACCTGGCGGTGGCGCGGCTACATGGCTTTGAACGACGAGCAGGCCAGCGCGTTGCGTTTTGACGAGCTGATCGAGGCGTACCGCGACGTTGTGCGCGCAGACCCGACCTTGGGTGGTGTCTGTGAGCAGAACTCGGTGGAAGACGGCGAAGACGGCGTCCAGGTCATCGACTCTGGGCCCGTGCTTTTCTGCGGCGTGCTGTGCCACAGCGCCCTTTTGCAACTGAAGACATGGAGCTACCTATGAACAAGCACCAGAACCGACTCTCACCTGTGGTGATGACGGCCCTCGCCCTTGGCGCGGCATCCAGCGCCCCCGCAGCCGTAGCGTCTTCCGAAGGCAACGCTGCGCCGCCCGCACCCGCGCCCACGCCTGCTCCCGCTGCCGGCAATCAAGCCGTGGCAGCTCGCCACGACCCCGCCTTTGTGCCGCCCCAGGACCACCCTGCAGTGCCGCGCGACAAGCACCACGGGCGAGGCGGCAGTTTCGTGATGGTCAACGGCAAGCGCGTGCCTGCTGACGAGACCGGCAAGCCCCTCCCGTAACGCGGATCAACCGACCCGCATCCAGTAACAGTCAAGGAGCCTCAACATGGCATCGAAGAAATTCCGCAAGCTGGTCATTTTGGCCAAGATCGAGGCGGCCTACGGCACCGACCCGGTGCCCACGGGCGCGGCCAACGCAATGGTGGTCAGCGACGTCGAACTCACGCCGCTGGACGGCGAAGAGGTCGAGCGCAACAACGTTCAGGCCCACTTTGGCAACAACGGGGCCATCCAGGCCACGCGCTTCGCCCGCTTGCGCTTCAACGTCGAAATGGCGGGCAGTGGCGCGGCTGGAACCGCCCCGAAGTACTCCCCCCTGCTGCGCGCCTGTGCGGTGAGCGAGACCATCGACGTGGGCGTGAGCGTCCTCTACTCACCGATCAGCGAAGCGATCGAGTCCGTGACGATTTACACCAACATCGACGGCATCAACCAGGTGATGGCTGGCACGCGGGGCGAGGCCAAGCCGATGCTGGACGCCAAGGGCAAGCCGGTCTGGCAGTTCGAGTTCACTGGCCTCTTCTCGCCGGTGACGGATACGGCACTGCCCACGGCCGATTACACCGGCTTCCTGAAGCCGCTGGCCATGAACAAGGCCAACACCACCTGCGAGCTGCACGGCATTACCGTGGCCACCAGCCACTTCGACATGGCTTTTGGCAACCTGGTGGTCAAGCGCGACCTGACCGAGGTAGATGCAGTGGAGATCACGGACCGCAAGTCCACCGGCTCCATCGTGTTCGAGAACACCCCCGTGGCCATAAAAAACTGGGTCACGACGGCAGAGGCCAAGACGCTGGGCGATCTGAGCCTGGTGCACGGCACTGTGCCTGGAAACATCATCACCTTCGGTGCGACCGGCACCGTGGAGCTGGGAAAGATCACCTACTCCAACCAGGACGGCATCCAGATGGTCAACGCGCCGCTGCGCTTCGTGCCCACTTCGGCGGGCAACGACGAGTGGTCCGTCGAGTTCACCTGATCACGGCGCCACAGCACCACGACAAGCATTCATTCACGCAAACACCACACGAGGTAAATCATGGGTTTCAAACTGGCAGTGCTCCCCTTCTTCTGGCAGGCGGTCCACGTCGAGCTGATCGGCGACATGGGCGAAAAGATCAAGGGCGAATTCAAGGCGAAGTTCCGTCGCCCGACGCAGGAAGAGGCCGAACAGCTGATCCAGAAGGTCTCCACCGGGCAGATGAAGGACCAAGCGGTGGTCGACAACTGGCTCATTGGCTGGGATGGCCTTGAGGACGAAAGCGGCGCGCAGATGCCGTTCACGCCCGACAACATGGCCAAGGTCTTCGATGTGCTCGGCATGCGTGCCGCCACCGTGCAGACCTTTCTGGGCAACTACTTCTCGATGCCGGAAAAAAACTCCGGGCCGCAGCCCGCCACTACTACGCAAGCGTAGGCGGCGGGGGCGCGGCGCCCAGCAGGCATGACGACGAGCTGCAGCGCCAGTGCGCAGCTCTCGGTGTGGACATTGACCGGCTGATTCCAGAAGCCGGCGGGGAGCCGGAGGACGGCGAGGATTTTGAGGTATGGCCAGAGCACTGGGACGCCATGCAGCTCTTCATGAGCAGCGCCACTCAATGGGTGGTGCTGGTGGGCATGGGGGGCGTGCACTACCAGGGGCTGGACTACAGCAAGGTCAGAGCGGTGGCGGACTGGATGGGCCTGACACCCGGGAAAGAGCTGCTGTGGCAGCTGCGGGTACTGGAGGACGAGGCGCGGGGCGTGCTGAACGGCTGAGTCTCAGCCCCGGACGGTGGACCGCAGAGCGGCCACCACGCCGGCCACCACCAGGACCGCAGGGACCGCCATGAGCAACCAGCCACCCAGCGGCCCCGGCAGCAAGGCTGCAGCGACGAGTGCGCAAATGAGCGCGAAGGCGAGTTGAAGCAAGAGACCCATAACCGGCAGTTTAACTAAAGTGGCAGATCGCGTCATCTCAATCAGGATCACCTCGGACGGTAAAGCGTTCGTGGTGGACCAGGCCGCGAACGCTGACGCTTTGGCCAAGACCGGCCGCGCGGCGGAAGACGCCGGCCGCAAGACCGAGACGATGGGCGGCAAGGTCAGCCGCGCGGGCAAGGAGGCCAAGGAGGCGGCCAACGGCTCAGATCGCCTGGCCGAGGCCGTCAAGCGGGTGGGTCACTACGCCAGCGGCTTGCTGGGTGTGGGCTTGTTTGCCGGCTGGGCTGGCCAGGTCATCCAGGCCGTGGACGCGGTCTCGACCCTGGAATCGCGGCTCAAGTTAGTTACAGCCCAAGAGTCAGCGGTGCGCCGGCTGCGCGGCGAGCTGTACCAGGTGGCGCAGGAAACCCGCTCGGCGATGAACGAGCTGGGCAACACCTACGCCACGCTGGCCAAGAACGGCCAGGCCCTGGGCTACACCCAGGAGCGCCTGCTGGTGGTCAGCAAGGCGGTGGGCCAGGCCCTGGCGATCGGCGGCGGCTCGGCGCAGGGCCAGTCGGCCGCGCTGGTGCAGTTGAGCCAGGGCCTGGCCAGCGGCACGCTGCGCGGCGAAGAGCTGAATTCCGTGCTGGAACAAACGCCCCGCCTGGCTCAAGCGATCGCGGACGGCATGGGCATCACCGTGGGCCAGCTGCGGGCCTATGGGCAAGAGGGCAAGATCTCGGCGCTGGCCGTGCTCGAAGCCCTGGAAAAGAGCGCTGGCAAGCTGGACAGCGAATTTGCCCGCGTCAAGCCGACGATCAGCTCCGCCTACCAGGTGGGCGTGAACGCGGCGCAGAACTTCATTGGCAAGGTTGACGAGGCGACTGACGCGAGCGCGCGGTTGGCTGGCGCGATCATCAAGGTGGCTGACGGGGTTGATGCCTTGGGCAGGGTTGTCGAGAACAACAAGGCAGCAGTCGGCATCATCGCGGGCACCATTGGTGGGGCGGCGGCCGTCACCTCGATCGTCGCCATTGCTTCAGGCGTCGCCAAAGTAGCGAGCGCGGTCACCGCCGTTGGAGTGGCCCTGACGGCCAATCCTGCAGTGGCAATTCTGTTGGGCGTGGGCGTGGGCGTGGGCGCGCTCGCGTCTGCGGCTTCGACCTACAACAAGACTGCCAGAGGTCTTGAAGAAACGATCACGGCCCTGGAAGAGGCCAATGTCCGCTCGGAAGCGGCATTCCAGCGCGCTGCGGGGCGGCAAGCCGCCCAAGACAACATCTCGCGCGTGATGGCCGAGCGGCGCCAGCAGATTGCCTTGCTGCGCGGCGAGCTGGCCACGCTGGACGGCAGCGCCAACGCAGTGGAAGCGCGGCGCCTGTCCGGCAGCGCGACGACGGCACCCTTCCCTGGCGCGAAGCCGCTTGAGGAGGTGAACAAGTACGTCAAGCTGCGCAACGACATCATCAACGAGGGCAACCAGCAGGCGGTGGAGCTGGCCAAGGCGTACGAGAACCGCATCGCCGTCGCCACGTCGCAAGACCAGATCGAGGCCTTGCGCAAGGAGCAGGCGGCGCGGCTGATCGCTCTGGACAAGCAGACGAAGAAGCAGCTCTCGGACTTTGACAAGGCACAGTCCAAGGACGCCACGGAGGCACACCAGAAGTCCATCGACGCCAAGGTGGCGGCGGTGCAATCGGGCTACCGGCTTGAGCAGCTGGCGGTGGCTGACGGCATTGACGCGGTGGACAGCCTGCGCAAGCAGGATCTGATCAGTGAGCAGACCGCCGTCGAGCGCAAGCGGGATCTGAAGATCCAGGAGATCGACGCGCACGCCGCGTCAGTGAGCGCCGAACTGGCGCTGGTCAAGACCAAGAAGGACTCGCTCAAGGAGCAGGCGGCACTGGACGGTCAGTTGAAGGAGCTGGCCGCCCAGCGGGTGAACGTGGCCAAAAAGGCCGAGCGCGACCTGCAGGAGCTGGCCGCGCAGCCACAGATTGCCCTGCTGCAGAGCACGCGCCAGGCGACGCAGGCCATCTACGACCAGGTCGTGGCCCAGGAGGCGCAGAACACGGCGTTTGGCAAGGCCAAGTACGAGCTGGTGAATTTGACCATCGCCCAGCTGGACAAGTCCATTGCCGACCTTGAGGCCACGGACAACGTCATCCCCGGCTACATCGAGGCGCTGGAACGCCAGCGCGAGGCCCACGTGCGCCTGCGCGACGCGATCGCCAAGGGCGAGAGCCTGGACGCCGGCAAGCGCACAGTCGAAGAGCAGAAGAAGGCGGCCGAGGCCAGCGTGCAGATCTGGCGCCAGAAGTCCGGCGAGATCACGGACGCGCTGATCGGCGGCTTCAGCTCGGTCAAGTCGTGGATCCAGCGCGAGTTTGGCAACCTGGTGCTGCGGCCCTTCATTTCCCCAATCGCTGAAGCGACCAGCAGCTTCCTCGGGTATGGCGGCAAGGCGGTGAACGCGGCCGGCGTGGCCAACAATGGTTACAGCCTGTGGAGCAACTACTTTGGCAGCGGCGCAACGGCACCAGGCGGGGCGTACTACAACTTTGCGACGAGCGGGTTTGGTCAGTCGATCGGGCTGAGCAACGCGGCCCCCATCATCGGGAACAACATCAGCGCCTATGCGCCCGCCGGCACGCAACTGGCGGGGGCCGGCTCGGCGGCCAGTGGGTTTGCCGGCGCGGCTGCGTCGGCCGGTGCCATCGCGATCATCGTCAGCGCGGCGATCGACATGTACCGGGACACCAAGGGCGAGAAGCGCTCGGGTGGGGCCTACGGCTACGACGCGTCGACCGGCAGGACGAGCTTCCTGTCTGGGCCATCAGGAGGTGACCCCGCTGCTGACGCCAACCAGCTGCTGATCGGCGGCGTGGGCGCCGGCATCAACGCGACGCTGGCCGCGATCGGCAGCAACGTGCGGCTGGCCTCCTTCCAGGGGGCCTACGAGACCAGTGATGTGGGTCGCGGCGGGGTCTACTCCGGTGGCCGGCTGAGCAACGGTGTGGCCTTTGGTGAGAGCGGCGAAGGCACCAACTACGGGTGGACCAGCCCCTTCGACTCGAAATACCAGCAATGGAACAACAGCATCAATCCGACGCTGCTGGCCTTGACTGGTTTCACCGGCCGCGAAAACGACATGAGCGGCACGCCGGAGGATCTGGCGGTAGACGTGCAGCGGTCGCTGATCGAAGTGATCCAGGCGAGCGTGAACCTGATCCCGACGATCGTCGCCGAGCAGTACACGGTGACCGGTGCGGTGTCCAACGGCCAGACCGGCGAGAACCAGGTGTACACGCCTGGCGATATCACCGCGACGCGCTACCTGCGCAAGTATGACGAGGCCACCAAGGCCGCGATCCGTGAGGCCGGCACGCTGCCCAAGCGCATCGCGGACCTGGTGCTGGACTTTGACCCCGAGTTGGCGTCGGCCGAAGCCGTTACCGACGTCGCGACGAAGATCGGCACGCTGACCAGCAACGTGACCGCGTTCCGCCAGATCGTCAACAGCTCGCTGGTGCCGGTGCAGCAGCTCAAGGACGCGTCATTTGACATGGCGGCCTCGCTGATCGAGCAGTCCGGCAGCGCCGAGAAGTTCGCCTCAGACTGGTCTTCGTTCATCGCCAACTACTACACCGACGCGGAGAAGTCGGCCGCCTCGCTGGAGGCTGTAACTCAGGCCATGACGGAGCTGGGCTACGGATCCATCACCACGCGTGAGGAGTTCCGCGAGGCCTACCTGGCGATCGACAAGACCACGGAGGCCGGAGCCAAGCTGTCGGCCCAGCTGCTGGCCCTGAATCCGGCCTTTGCAGCCACGCACAACACGGTCGACGCGCTCAAGGAACGGCTCAAGGGCCTGAACGACGCGGCGAGCTTGTTCTTTGCCGGCGTCGATGCCCAGGCACAGACGGCGACGCTGTCTTCTGACGCCACGGCCGGCATCGACAAGTTCCTTGGCTCGGTTTCGCAGTCCGCGGACTCGGTCGCCCGGCAGCAGATCGCATCGGCCAATGCGGCGGTCGAGGCCGCGCGCGAGGCGGCCAACCAGTGGCGATCGGCGCAGGCGACCATTGAATCCGCGATCAAGAGCATTCGCGACGAAGGCCTGCAGCTGGCGACCCCACAGGCCAGCTACGCCTATACCAAGGCCAACCTGGCCCAGCAGACCACGGCCGCTCTGAATGGCGATGCCGGCGCCGCTGATGCGGTTGCCGACGCGGCCAAGGAGTTCATTGCCGCCAGCGCCAGCAAGTCGGTCGACCGCATTGAGTACCTGCGGGACCGGGCTCTCGCTCAGATCCAGTTGACCTCGGTCTTGGACAAGGCCAAGGCACAGGTGACCGTGCAGGAAGCGATCGCGGCAGCCGGCGAGCAGACCGTGGCCCAGCTCGAAGCGTTGAACGTCAATCTGACCGGCTTTGCTGGCCAGGTGTACGAGCTACTGTCAAAGGGCTACGCAGGTGCTGACCGCGACACGGCGACGGCGGCGGCCGACAAGCTGGCCAAGGCGACCACGGACTTCGCTTATTGGTTCTCGACCATGTCCGAGGGCGACGTGACCACGGGCGGGCAATGGGGCTCCGGGAAGTGGACACGGCTTGGCGGCGACATGGCCTCGTACATGGGCGCGGACGGCTCCACGACCTATCTGCGCGCCACGGACACGATCCTGGAGGCGGCCAAGCGCAGCCCCGAACTCAGGGCCATCTGGGAACAGCAGTACGGCCTGCGGCTTCCGAGTTACAGCGGGGGCTCGGCTGGCCTGCCCAGCGATGGCCCGGTGATGGCCCACAAGGGCGAAAAGATCATCGATCCGATGTCGTCGGCGATCCTGAACCGCTACGGCATTCAGGTGAGAACGACCGGCGGTGGTGGTGATGACGGGGCGCTGCTTGTCGAGTTTCGCGCCATGCGTTTGGCCTATGAGGCGGACAAGAAGGAACGAGAGCAAATGGCCAAGGACCTCAAGGAAGTTCGAGAGACGCTTGATTGGTTGATGCGCAACGGCTGGGCTGTTTACACCCAGCCGGGCCAACTTGTGAGGACGGAGGCGGCATGAGTGCATTTGTGATCGCGCCAGTCAACGCCGCCAACATGAACAATGGCGCGCCCTACGGCGTGACCGACAGCATGATCGTCAGCTCAACGGTGCCCGAGGACGATTACCCGGAGTGGGACCCCGACGCGGCCTACGCGGCCAAGGAACGGTGCATCCGATCGGCGGCGGGCATCCATCGCGTGTTTGAGCGACTGATCGCCGGCACCACGGCCACACTGCCCGAGGAGGACGCGCTCAACTGGGCGGACGTGAGCGCCACCAACGCGTGGAAGTTGTTCGACATGTACGAGGACACGGTGACCGTGGCCGACTCGCCGCTGACCATTGTGCTGTCCTGCGGCCGGATCACGTCGCTGGCCCTCACGCGCGTGCAGGCTGACGAGCTGACGATCACCGAGACGTCTGGCGCCAGCGTGGTCTTTAACCCCGACCCGCAAAGCCTGGATGCGTCGATCTTGCGTCACTGGCGCGATTACTTTTTCGCGCCGAAGCGCCAGGTCGACGTGGTGACCCGTTTGGACGTGCCGCCGTACTCCGATGGCGTGATCACGATCACACTGACCAAAGCAACCGGCCAGATCCAGCTTGGCAAGCTGGTAGTCGGAACCGCCACCGAGTTGGGCGAATTGCAATACCGCTCGCGCGTGCGGCGCCTCCAACTCTCACGCATCGAGCGCGGCCCTTTCGGCAACCTCAAAACGACTCGGCTGCGCAGCATTCCCCAGGTCAGCGCCAGCCTGGTCACAAAAACAGAGATCGTGGCCCAGGTTGATGCCGTGCTGGATGACCTGCGCGCGACCCCGGCTGTGTGGATCTTGATCGCGAACGCCAACAACCCTTTCGCAAAGATGCACACGATTGTGGGCCTGAGCATGGACTCGGAGGTCTCACCCGACAACGCCAAAGAGGCGATCACCAACCTGCAAATCGAAGGTATTTGAAATGACAGCACCACCCGTAGCCCCTGATCCAGTCCCGGCAGTACCGGAGCCGGTACCGCAGCGCTCCGACTGGGAAAACTTCGCCGCGCGCGGCGACGCATTGTTGACCTGGCTGGTGCCCTTTGTCGCGGCCCTCGTTGCCCTGCGTACCTACCTCATCGCCGGGATGAACTGGGTGGCCACAAAATTGGCGGAGATCACTGCTCTGGCGAATTCAGCCTCGCTCTCGGAGCAGGCTTCGGCGGCCAACGCGGCGGCGGCGGCGGCGAGTGCCAGCGCTGCTCTGTGGGTGTATGGAACCAACTACGCGGCCGGCACGCGCACCTTCAGTCCGACGAACTGGCAAACGTACATCGACAACGTGGGCGGCGTGAGCAACACCGACCCGGCCGCTGACACGAGTGGGCGCTGGATCAGCGGCATGTTGCCCACCGCCGAGGCGATCGGCCTGCCGGACTTGTTGCCTACCGCCTTCTTCAATTTTGCGGGCGGACAGATCGATAGGCGGCTCGTCAACGGCCGCTCGACCCCCAAAACCACGATCAGCCCCTTCGGTTTGGTGGTGCCCGTGGCGGCGCAGTTCACGGCCGTGGAATATGACCCGGCCACGAAGCGATGCAAGGGCTTCCGGGGTGAGCAGGCGATCAATTACATCGGGATCAACAGCGAGACGATGGCCACTGACTGGATCGCCGGAAATACCGCACTCACAGCTGCCGCGACCGTAGGTCCCGATGGACTGATGAGCGGGGTCAAGGTCGAGGCGACTACGTCCACCACAGGCACAACGATCAAGGTGGTCACGGCCACGGCAGCAGCCCAGTTCTATTCCATCGCCGTCAAACAAGGTAGTGGCCCAACCGAAGCGAACTCCTTTGCCATCTACAACCTCACCACGGCGGCAAATGTGGCCAGCGTCGAGATCAACTACGCCACAGGCGTGGTCACTCAGTTCGTCGGTGCTGGGGCGACGGCCGAGGCCCTTGGCGGTGGATGGTGGCGCCTTCGTATCCAGGCAACGGCGGGAGTCTCTCCGGGCGACTCGCTGAACCTTTACGCCTGCCAGACAGGTGGCCCGCAGGTGACCGGGCAGTATGCCTATGTGGCCCAGCCTGCTCTGGCCGACAAGCGTTTTGCCAACTACTACCCGACCGCTGGCGCCAATGTGCCGCTGGCGGCCGACAGCCTCGTGCTGGATCTGGCGGCCCACCCCACGATCATCAATCCGCGTGAATACACGGTGGTGGTCTCATTCGACGGAACGAACGTTCCCAGCATCGGCACGGACGTGCATGTGCTCGCGCTCTCAGGAGCGGGTGGGTCTGAGCTGGTGCGGATCGCGATCATCAATGGTGGCGTGTACGCCCAGGCGATCTCAGCCAGTGCGAACCAGGCGTTCTTCGACCTTGGCGCCGTCGTTGCTGGCCGGAATGTGATCGCCTTCAGCGTTGCGGCCGGCAATTTTTTGGCGGTTGCCAGAGGCGGTGCCGTGCAGACCTCTGCTGCGGGCTTGATGCCGGCAGTCACAGCCTTGGGCTTCGCGTGCGTGCCTGGCTCTGCGGGGTCTGAGTTCGCATTCCCCATCGAGCGCGTCATGCCCTACCCGCGTGTGTGCACGCCCGTCGAGCTGCGCGCGCTCGTCAACAACTTCTGAGGCAAACATGAACTTTCTTGGACCAGGCGCTCATCAGTTTTCGCCCAACAGCATGCGGCCGGCGGGCGCAGATGCCAGCGGGCCGATCAGGACCACCCGCTACACCAGCGGCACCGGCACGTGGACTCCCGCCGTGCCGGGCGGTCTTTGTGAGGCCGTCTTCGTGCCCCCGGGTGGGGGCGGTGGTCGGCCGGCCAACGCGAGCACCACTGGCGGCGGTGCTGGAAGCGCGAGCGCCCCTGTGTCGATCTGGTTCCGCGCCGACGCGGGCCTGACGTACGTGGTGGGCGCGCCAGGCGCCGGGTCTGTCACTGCGGGCGTGGGCGGCAGCGACGGCGGCAACGTGAGGTTGGGCAGCATGTTCGCGCCAGGCGGCAAAGCGGGAGGCGTGTCGATCGGCGGCGTGGCCCCCACGGCTGGGCCGGGCTGGGTGGCGGGCGGCAAGGGCGGCGACGGTGGCAACAACGCGACCGGCGGCACCGGCAGCGCGCCGGGTGGCATGGCGGCCTCTACAGGCCTCGGCACCGGCGGCGCCGCTGCTGGTGGCTACGGTGGTGGCGGCGGCGGCGGTGACAGCCTCTACGGGGCCGGTGGCGCGGGCGGCGCGGGCAGTGGTGCCGTAGGGGCCGCCGGCAGTCCCGGCGCGAACTACGGCGGCGGCGGTGGCGGTGGCGGCGCAGGGCCGACCAGTGGACCGGGTGGTGACGGCGGCGCTGGGTACCTTGAAATCCGGGAGTACGGCAATGTTTGAAGAAGTTGAAGTGCCTGACATCAAGGCGTGGGCGCGCATCCTTGACGCGCACGTCGTGGAGCTGATCCGGGCGGAGCAACCGCCAGAGGGTGGCGAGGGCCTTTGGCTCGACGTGACCCAAACGCAGCCGCCCGTTGAGGTGGGCATGCACTATGCCGACGATGTCTTCCGCGTCCCGCGTTGGGCTCGCGTCGTCAATGGCGTGGTGATTGATGTGACGTTGCAGCTCACCGCGCCGGAAGGGTGGATCGAGTGCGCTGGCGGCGCCGTCGGCCCCGGGTGGATCCACGACGGCGAAGCGTTTGACGCGCCGCCATCGGTCGCGGTACGGCACATCTCCGTGCTTGCGTTTCGCAATCGTTTCGTCCTTTCGGAAAAGATTGCGCTTGAAATTGCTGGGCTTGACGATCCTGCGGCGGAGATGCCGGCGCGTGTTCAGGCTGCGGCGCTGCGGGCCAGCCAACAAGACGTGATGTCCGCGAACTACATCGATCTGGACCGAGCCGATACCAGAGCTGGCGTCTTGGGACTCGAAGCGGCGACCATTCTTGGCGTGGGCCGGGCGCTCGAGATCCTGGACTCGCCGATCCAGCCCCACGAGGTGTATCGGCCATGACGATCACCATCGCCTTCTACAAGGGCCGCCTGGCCGAAAACGATCACGCGCTGCTGTTTGACCGCTTGACCTGCTGGCGCACGCGCAGCCGGTTTTCACACTGTGAGCTGGTGTTGCCCGAGCCGTCAGGCGGGCAGAAGTGCTGGTCCAGCAGCTTCCGGGATCACGGGGTGCGCGGCAAGGCCGTCGACCTGACCACGGGCCGCTGGGTGCTCATCAAGGTGCCGGGCGTCTCGGCCGACACGGCTTCGGCCTGGTTCAAGGCCCACGTCGGAGCCCCATACGACTGGTTTGGCCTGTTGGGCTGGGTGTTCCCCTGGCGGGTCAGCAATAGGGCTTGGTGGTTCTGTTCTGAGGCCTGCGCGGAGGCAATGGGGCTGGAAGAGTCCTGGCACATCAGCCCCGGCGATCTCTATCAGCTGGCCCTGCATATGGACGGCTGGGAGGTAGCCCCCTAAAAAAAGACGAGGCGAGTGGTTCGGTGTTGGAGCACCTTGCCACCCACCTATGCCGTGATTGCGCACGGTTTCGGCCAAAGGCCCCGCCACCTGGTACCAGGTGCGGGAATTGTAGTTAAAGGAATTGGCGAGACTGTGATGACCGAAAAAAAGGACGTGCCGGACGATGCCGGCGTTGTGTTTGATGATGCGGTGATGGGCATGGGGCTGAAGGCCCAGCCGATCATTCCGTGGATTGGCGGCAAGCGCCGCCTGGTGGCAGAGATCCTGCCGTGGTTCGAACCGCATACTTGCTATGTGGAGCCGTTTGCAGGTGCAGCGGCATTGCTCTTTAACAAGATACCGAGCAAGGTCGAAGTTCTCAACGATGTGAACACCGACCTGGTCAACCTCTACCGGGTGGTGCGGCACCACCTGGAGGAGTTCGTGCGCCAGTTCAAATGGGCGTTGACCAGCCGCAAGCTGTTCGAGTGGACGCAGGCCACGCCGCCCGAGACGCTGACTGACATTCAGCGGGCGGCGCGCTTCTTCTACCTGCAGAAGCTGACATTTGGGGCCAAGGTCGAGGGCCAGACCTTCGGGGTGGCCACCACGAGCAGCCAGGCCCTGAATCTGCTGCGCATCGAAGAGGATCTGAGCGCGGCTCACTTGAGGTTGTCGAGGGTGGTGGTGGAGCACATGGATTGGGCGGCCTGCATGGCGCGCTACGACCGGCCGCACACGCTCTTCTACTGCGATCCACCCTACTGGGGCACCGAGGGGTACGGCGTGGGCTTTGGCCTCGATCAGTACGCCCGCATGGCTGAGCTGCTGAGAACCATCAAGGGCAAGGCGATCGTGAGCGTGAATGACATCCCGGAGATGCGCCAGGCCTTCAAGGGGCTGACGATGCGCCGGCTGGCGATCAAGTACACGGTGGGCGGTTCGGGGCGCGGGAGAGCTGAAAAGGGCGAGCTGCTGATACGGAATTGGTAGTGCCAGACAACCGCAGTCTGGCTTTCCAATTGGTGCTTGCTGGCGTGGGGGAACAGAGCGGTACTGGGGTCATCGCAACACGGAGACCAGCATGAAAAAGCAAACCCCTGACGAACTCTTCACCGCCATCGCCCGCCAGCACTTGGACATCGAGACCCTGGTCGAGCGACGTATGGACGGGCTGGACTTTCATGAGGTCGGCGTGGTGGGCTTGCGCAGAGCCCTGCAGGCGGCCTACGAAGCCGGCCAGGCGCAGGGGCAAGCCCAAGGGGGTGCGGCATGAAAACGGCCGCTCAAACCTACCAGGAGACGAATCAGCTATGCGACCAGCTGGTCGACCGGGTGAAGGCCGCCCTGGCCAATCATGCCAGCCATGCGGCCAAAGAGCCGGCGTCTTGGGAATGGGTCGGGGACGTCAGCCATGTGAGCCTTGACCTTCTGCGGGTGCTGCACTTCATGCAGGCCCTGACGCCGGACGAGCAATTGAGGTACGCCGACGTTCTGTAACCAACACGCAGCGACCCTGAGGGCCGGCTTTGCCGGCCCTCCATCGTGGTCGGGGTGACGCCGCCGTATCATGGTTGTGTGTGTTCCAACTACCGCCCTGTCACAAGTAGCGATCGGCTGCTGACCTTCTTTGGCGTCGAGAGGGCGCCAGATCAGCTGCCTGCGGACGTCTGGCCTACGGGCCTTGCACCATTCATTCGGCTCGGGGAGGCCGGGTCGAAAAGCAAGTTTGAGGTCCATGACGGCATGTTTGGATTACTGCCCCACTTTGCCGTCGAGGTTGCACAGGGGCGGAAGACATACAACGCTCGGTCTGAGACCGTGGCGATCAAGCCCAGCTTCCGAGAGTCCTGGAAGAAGGGATGGCGGTGCGTCATTCCTGCCGAGTACATCTATGAGCCGAACTGGGAGAGCGGCAAGGCCGAGCGGTGGCGCATTCAACAGCCCGGTGGCGTGCCGATGGGCATCGCCGGGATCTACAGGCGGTGGCGGCATCCGGATGGCCAGGAGGCCTTCACCTTTGCGATGCTCACGGTGCCCGCCGATGGCCATCCAGTCATGAGCCGGATGCATCGGCCTGACGATGAAAAGCGAATGGTCGTGATTCTGGCGCCGGAGGAGTACGGGCGCTGGCTGGAATGCTCTGTGGCTGACGCGTCGGGGTTCTTCCGGCAGTGGAGCGGGCCTTTGGACGCGTCGCCCGATCCGCTGCCGGCCAGGGGCAAAAAGGCGCCAGCTCCTGGCTCGACCGGGCAGCTAGACCTTTAACTTTGGTGCCAAAGGGGCGTAAACGGTGCCAAAGGGGGTGTAAATCGGGCAGTTAAAGCGGTGCCAAAGCCGGTGTAAATGGTGCCAAAGGCGGCGTAAATTGGTGCCAAAGGCTGCGGCGCGCTATTCCTTGTTCGCCCCATCGCCGCCCTTTGGCCGGACGGCCCGTGTGCGAGGGTGGTAGGGCGTGTTGGACTTGAACCAACGACCAAAGGATTATGAGTCCTCTGCTCTAACCAGCTGAGCTAACGCCCCGACCGAAGCCGCGATTGTAGAGGCCTACTTGTTGTGGCTCAGGGCGTTGGTGACCAGCCGCGAGGTGATGTCCACGATCTGGATCATGCGGTCATAGGGCATGCGCGTCGGCCCGATGACGCCCAGCGTCCCCACGATCTGGCCGTCGACCTCGTAGGGCGCGCTGACGATGGACAGCTCCTCGAACGGAACCACCTGGCTCTCGCCGCCGATGTAGATGCGCACGCCCTCGGCCCGGCTGGAGATGTCCAGCAGGCGCATGAGCTGTGTCTTCTGCTCGAACAGGTCAAACGCCCGGCGCAGGTGGGTCATGTCGCCTGTGAAATCGCTCACGGCCAGCAGGTTGCGCTCGCCCGAGATCACCACATCCTCCTGGGCCTGGCTCATGGCCTCGGAACTGGCCTGCACGGCGGCCTGCATCAGCGTGGCGATTTCGCCGCGCAGCTTCTCCACCTCGTGCTTGAGCCGCTCACGGACCTGTTCCATGGCCAGCCCTGAATAGTTGGCATTGAGGAAATTGGCCGCCTCCACCAGCTGCGGCTGGGTGTAGTCAGCCTCGGTGAAGATCACCCGGTTCTGCACATCGCCCTCGGGCGAGACGATGATGACCAGCAGGCGGCGCTCGGACAGCCGCAGGAATTCAATGTGATGGAACACCGAGGTGCGGCGCGGCGCCATCACCACGCCCACAAACTGCGACAGGTTGGACAGCAGTTGCGCCGCGTGCGCGATGACTTTTTGCGGCTGGTCTGCGGCAAGGCTGGGCGTGGGCAACTGCTCGCGCTGGGCCGTCAGCATGGTGTCGACGAACAGGCGGTAACCCCGCGCGGTGGGAATGCGCCCGGCCGAGGTATGGGGGCTGGCGATCAGCCCCAGCTCCTCGAGGTCGGACATCACATTGCGGATGGTGGCGGGCGACAGCTCCAGACCCGAGGCGCGGGACAAGGTGCGCGAGCCCACGGGTTGCCCGTCGGCGATGTAGCGCTCGACCAGCGCTTTGAGCAACAACTTGGCACGATCATCGAGCATGGAAGCATTTTAATGATGTAATTTGCGCATGAAATCCCGTTTCCGACACGTTGCGCTCATTGGCAAGTACCAGGGCGCCGGTGCGGGTTCCTCCCGGGCCGCGCTGGAGGACATCGCGCACTTCCTGTCGGACCGCGGCTGCGAAGTGGCGCTGGAAAAAGACACCGCGCAGTCCAGCGGCATTGGCCACTACCCGGCGCTGGACGTGGCCGCCATCGGCGCACAGTGCGATCTTGGCCTGGTGGTGGGCGGCGACGGCACCATGCTGGGCATTGGCCGGCTGCTCGCGAGTTATGGCGTGCCGCTGATCGGCATCAACCAGGGCCGCCTGGGCTTCATCACCGACATTCCCCTGGACAACTTCCGCGCCACGCTCACGCCGATGCTGCAGGGCGAGTACGAGGAAGACCACCGCAGTCTGATGCATGCCAAGGTCTGGCGCGACGGCCACTGCGTGTTTGACGCGCTCGCCATGAACGACGTGGTGGTGAACCGTGGCGCTACCTCGGGCATGGTGGAACTGCGGGTCGAGGTGGACGGGCATTTCGTGGCCAACCAGCGCGCCGACGGCCTGATCATTGCCACGCCCACGGGCTCCACGGCGTACGCGCTCTCGGCGGGCGGGCCCTTGCTGCATCCATCGATCCCGGGCTGGGTGCTGGTGCCCATTGCCCCCCATACCCTGTCAAACAGGCCCATCGTCCTTGCCGATCCGGCGGAGATTGCTATCGAAATAGTAGCGGGCCGCGACGCCAGCGCCAATTTCGACATGCAGTCGCTGGCCTCGCTGCTGCACGGCGACCGGATCACCGTGCGGCGCTCACAGCACCATGTCCGTTTTCTGCACCCCAAGGGGTGGAGCTACTTCGACACCCTGCGCAAGAAGCTCCACTGGAATGAGGGTGTTGCCTGACCCCCTGCCACCATGAGCCTCAAACGCATCACCCTGCGCGATTTCGTGATCGTGCGCGAACTCGAACTTGACCTGTCGGACGGCTTCAGCGTCCTCACGGGTGAAACCGGCGCCGGCAAGTCGATCCTGATCGATGCGCTGCAGCTGGCGCTCGGTGCCCGGGCGGACGCCGGCGTGGTTCGCGAGGGCGCGGCCCGCGCCGACATCAGCGCGGAGTTCGACGCCACAACCCTGATGTCGGGCTGGCTCGAAGAGGCGGGCTTTGACGGCGCCGACAGCCTGCTGCTGCGCCGCACCGTGGACAGCCAGGGCAAAAGCCGTGGCTGGATCAATGGCAGCCCCGCCACCGCGACCCAGTTGCGCGAGGTCGGCGAACGGCTGGTGGACATTCATGGCCAGCATGCCTGGCAGAGCCTGACGCGTCCCGATGCCGTGCGCGGCCTGCTGGACGCCTACGCCGGCACCAGCACCGCCGCCCTGGGCCCCCTGTGGCAGCAATGGCGCCAGGCCCTCAAGACACTGGCCGATGCCCGGACCGCGCAGGATTCGCTGCAACGCGAGCGCGAACGCCTGGCCTGGCAGATCGGCGAGGTCGACAAGCTCGCGCCGGGTGCCGATGAGTGGGAGCAGCTCAACACCGACCACACGCGGCTGGCCCATGCGCAGGCATTGATCGACACCACGCAGGCGGCGGCCGAACTGCTGGAAGGCGACGACGGCGGCGCCCTACGCCAGCTCGCGCAGGCTCGCGATCTGCTACAAAATCAGGAGCATCTCGCGCCCGAATTCCGTGGACTCGCAGAGATTCTGGCTTCAAGCCTGGCCCAGGCCGAAGACGCCGCGCACTCGCTGCACGCCTGGCTGCGCCGCACCGACCTCGATCCCGAACGGCTGGCCGCGCTCGACGAGCGCATGTCCACCTGGGTGTCACTGGCACGCCGCTACAAGCGCACCCCGGCCGAGCTGCCCGCTCTGCTTGCCACCTGGAAGGAAGAACTGGCCCGGCTGGATGCCGCCGCCGATCTGGCCGCACTGGAAGCCGCCGCCCAGCGCGCCGGCGCCGACTACCAGACCGAGGCCCGCCGCTTGTCCAAGGCACGCGGCAAGGCAGCCCCCCTGCTCGGCCGTGCGATCACCCAGGCCATGCAGGGACTGGGCATGCAGGGCGGCCGCTTCGAGGTGGCACTGGAGCCCGCTGCCCAGCCCACGGCCAACGGCCTGGAGGACATCAGCTTTCTGGTGGCCGGCCATGCGGGCAGCACGCCGCGCCCGGTAGGCAAGGTAGCCTCGGGCGGCGAGCTGTCGCGCATTGCGCTGGCCATTGCCGTCACCACCAGCGAGCTGGGCACGGCCCAGACCCTGATCTTTGACGAGGTGGACTCGGGCGTCGGCGGCGCCGTGGCCGAGACCGTGGGCCGGCTCATGAAGCAGCTGGGACGCGACCGCCAGGTGCTTGCGGTCACGCACCTGCCGCAGGTGGCGGCCTGCGCCGACCATCACCTGGTGGTGGCCAAGCACAGCGAAGGCAAGGCCACCGCCAGCACCGTGGCGGCGGTGCAGGGCGAACACCGCGTGGCCGAAGTGGCGCGAATGCTCGGTGGTGAACGGCTCTCGGGCACCACCCTGGCCCACGCCAAGGAAATGCTGGGAGAAGGCCCGGTGGAGCCCAAACCGTGAGCGCCGGGGCCGCGGCCAGCGCACCGCCGGAACCTGACAGCGCCCCGCCCGTGCTGGAGGTGGTCCTGATCACCGGCATGTCGGGCTCCGGCAAGTCCGTGGCGCTGCACGCGCTGGAAGACGCCGGCTACTACTGCGTTGACAACCTGCCGCCCGAACTGCTGCTGCCCTTCGTGGCGCTGGAGCAGGAACACCGGGCCACGCGCGTGGCCATCGCCATGGACGTGCGCAGCGCGGCGTCCTTGCCGCTGGTGCCGCGGCAACTGGCGGCCCTGCGCGCCCAGGGCGTCAACCTCCGCTCGCTGTTCCTGGACGCGGGCACCTCCACGCTGGTCCACCGCTTCTCAGAAACCCGCCGCCGGCACCCGCTGTCGCGCAAGGAGGTCGCCAGCGATGCCACCGAGCACCAGCACGTTCTGGTGGACGCGATCGAACTCGAACGCGAACTGCTGGCCGACCTGCGCGAGCAGGCCCATGTCATCGACACCAGCCTGATCCGCGCCTCGCAGTTGCAGGGCTACGTCAAATCGCTGATCTCCGCCGCCGCCAGCCAGCTGACGCTGGTGTTTGAATCCTTCGCCTTCAAGCGCGGCATCCCGGTCGACGCGGACTACGTTTTCGATGTGCGGATGCTGCCCAACCCGCACTACGAGCCGGCACTGCGGCACCAGACAGGGCGGGACGACGCCGTCGCCGCCTTCCTGCGCCAAAGCCCCGAGGTCGACCAGATGTTCACCCACATCGAGCAGTTCCTGCGCCACTGGCTGGAACTGCTGGCGCGGGACCACCGCAGCTACGTGACCGTGGCCATTGGCTGCACCGGCGGTCAGCACCGCTCTGTTTACCTCGTGGAGCAGTTGGCATCCGCTTTTGGTAACCAGTGGGTCACGCTCAGACGGCATCGCGAGCTGGACGCGCGCTAGCCGCCTGCCGTGCGCGCCAGCAGGGTGCGAATGGGGGCAGGCAAGCCCAGGGCCGGCCAGCGGTCGGCATCAAACCAGTCGCCTTCCAGCGCCACCGACGCGTCGGGACTGACCTGCAGCCGAACGGGGTGCAGATGCAGATCCTTGTGGGTCAGCACATGGGTGAATGCGGGGTCATCCTGAAGATCGGCCCGGCATGCCGCCGGCAGCGCGGCCTCCAGTGCCCGCCGGTCGTCAAACAGCGGCAGGCAGTACAGGCCCGCCCAGACGCCCGGGGTCGGTCGCTTGCGCAGCAGGACCTGGCCCTGCTCGGTTTGCGCCTGCAGCAGCCACAGGGCCTGGGCACTGCGCTTGAGCTTGCGGGTTTTGACCGGGTAACGCTCGGGTGCTCCCTCGCGCCGGGCCACGCAATCAGCCTGGACCGGGCAGTCCCCACACAAGGGGTTGCGTGACAGGCAGAGCGTCGCGCCCAGATCCATCAGGCCCTGGGTGTAGCGCGGCATCGCCTGGGAAAGATCACGGGCCGGCAGCAGCCGGGTCGCCTCATCCCACAGGGCGCGTTCGTGACCCGCCTGAGCCACGTCGTCGGCATAACCCAGGACACGGGTCAACACGCGCTTGACATTGCCGTCCAGGATCGCCACCCGCTCGCCAAAGCAGAAGGCCGCGATGGCCGCCGCCGTGGAACGGCCTATGCCCGGCAGGGTCTGCAGCTGCGCCGCCGTGCGTGGAAACCCGCCTCCGTGCAGCGACACCACCTCCTGGGCGCAGCGGTGCAGGTTGCGCGCCCGGCTGTAGTAGCCCAGGCCGCTCCACAGCGCCAGCACGTCGTCCAGATCCGCGGCAGCCAATGCGCGCACATCAGGAAAGCGCGCCAGAAAGCGATCAAAGTAGTCGAGCACCGTCGACACCTGGGTCTGCTGCAGCATGATTTCAGAGAGCCAGACGCGGTAGGGATCCTGGGTGCCCTGCCAGGGCAGGCCGCTGCGCCCGTGGGCCTGCTGCCAGCGGACCACGCGACTGGCAAACGCCGTCATGCGGATTTGAGTTGCGCTTCGTCGTTGGCGCTGCCGCCGGCCGGCGTGCTCATGAGATGCGCCGTGAGTTCGGTGAGCTTGGCGTCGAGCTCGTCCAGCGCGCGTTCATGCGCGCTGATTTCGGCAATGCGGTCATCCAGGCCCGTGGCGGCCTGCTGGATGCGCTCGATGGCTTCCATGCGCCGCCCGAAATTGCGGCGGCGTTCACGCAGCTGGGCATCGAGTTGCGCCGCCGCGGACTTGTTCCATAGCTCCACCTCGCCGAGCGCCGACTCATAGACCACCCGCAGGCGCGTGGCCAGCGCACGTACCAGCCGGTCGGCAAATTCGGGCTGGGCCAGCCGCAGCACATTGCCCACGCCCAGGTACTGGGTGTGGCTGCGCTCCACCAGATCCAGGTCGCGCACATAGCGCTCCAGGTCGGGCTCCTTGGGCGCCTGCAAGGAGAACCCGTATTCCGCGTTGAGCTGGCGGAAGGTCCCGCCGAGCATGTTCTGGATTTCGGCGCTCGTGGCCTGGGCCTTGCGCAGTCCGGCGCGCAGGCGTTCAAACGTCTGGAAGTAGGCTTTTTTCACGCCCAGCTTGATGCCGGGCTGACGCATCGCGGTGGTGAGCTGGGCCATCTCGGCCTTGAGCGCGCCGGTGCCCAGCATCTCGAACACCTCGCGCAAGAGCTTCAGGTGCACCGAACGAACCGCGTGAATGCGCGCTCCGCTGATGTCGAACTCGCCCTGCTCCTGCTCGATGCGGGTGCGCATGTGCTTGATGACCGAGGTGTTCTTGCCCCGCAGGCCCTTGAGCTCCAGCATCTGCTCGGCCAGATCCCGGCGGCGAATGTGTATGGCTCGACCCGCCTCGGCGCGCAGGTCGGCAATCCCGCCGCCGACCGCGGCCCGCAGGATTTTTTGCCGTTGTCCCATCACGCCCTGGCCCAGCGCGCGCTCCAGGATCGGCAACTGGCTGGCCTGCAACAGGGCGGCGTCATCGTTGACCTTGGCCACCAGCCCCTTTTGGGCCGACACCGGGATCACCTGGTCCTGCCGCAGCCCCAGAATCTCGGCCGAGGTTGCGCGCTGGCGATCAATTTGCGCCTGCACCTGGAACGGCGTGCTCAGCGAATCCCACATCGTGTCAATCTTGTTGAGCACGACCAGCCGCGAATCGTTGTTGTCGCCTTCGGTGATCAGGTGCTCGCGCCAGATCGCCAGATCGGACTTGGTCACCCCCGTGTCAGCCGCGAGGATGAACACCACCGCATGTGCCTGCGGAATCAGGTTGACCGTGAGCTCGGGTTCGGCACCAATCGCGTTGAGGCCAGGCGTGTCCAGGATCACCAGCCCCTGCTTGAGCAGGGGGTGGGCGATGTTGATCAGTGCATGCCGCCAGCGCGGGACTTCCACCAGCCCGTCGGCATTGAGCATGGGGTTGTCTTCAGGCACCTCGTCATGCCAGAAACCCAGGGCCTTGGCCTCGTCCTTGGACACGTGCCGGACCTCGGCCACTTTTTCAAGCGCCTGCGCCAGCTGCGTCGGATCGTTCACATCAAGATCGATGCGGGTCCACTTTTCCGGGACCATGCGCCATTCCATCAGGGCCTGCGGCTGCAGGCGGGTCTCGATGGGCAGCAGGCGCAGGCAGGGCGGCACATCCGCGTCGTAGCCCAGCTCGGTCGGGCACATGGTGGTGCGGCCCGCGCTGGCCGGCATGATGCGGCGCTTGTAGCCGGCAAAGAAAATGGCGTTGATCAGCTCGGACTTGCCGCGCGAGAATTCCGCGACGAAGGCCACCATGACCTTGTCGGAACGCATCTGCAGCTCAAGGCGGCGCAGCCGCTCCTCCACGGAGGCGTCAAGGAGTTCATGGTCCTTCATCCACTCCGACAGAAGTTTCAGGCGCAGCGCGAACTCGCGCCGCCAAGCACCATGCTGATCGAATTGCTCGTTGAAGGAAGTGCCCACTTAGTCTCCGGCTGACCTTTGAATATACACCGAGCCCACCCCTGCGCACTCAGGGCTTCTGGCAATTGGCGCAGAAATAGGTGGCCCGCTGGCCCTGGCGCAGCAGCCGGATGGTGCCGCCGCACTGTCGGCACGGCAGCCCCGCCCGGTCATACACCATGGCTTCGAGCTGAAAGTAGCCGCTTTCGCCATGCGCGTTGGAAAAGTCCCGCAGGGTGCTGCCGCCCTTTTGCACCGCGCGGGCCAGCACATCGCGCACCGCCGCATGCAGGCGCGCCGCGCGCGGTCCGCTGAGGCGCGAGGCCCGCACCGTGGGCCGGATGCCCGCGAGGAACAGGGCCTCCGAGGCGTAGATGTTGCCCACGCCCACCACCACGTCGCCAGCCAGCAGCACCTGCTTGATCGGCGCATGGCGCCGCTTCAGCCCGGCATGAAAAGCCGCGGCATCGAATTGATCGGTGAGCGGCTCCATCCCCAGTCGGCCCAGCAGCTTGACCGCAACAGGCGCGCCCTCGTCGCTCGCATGAACCACGGCGCCGAACCGGCGCGGGTCATTGAGCCGCAGCAGGCCGCGGCTGGTCACCAGGTCAAAGTGGTCATGGACGCCGGCCTCGCGCGGGTCCTGGGTGAAGCTCAGGCTGCCAGACATGCCCAGGTGCAGCAGCAGCAGGCCCTGATCCATGTCCATCAACAGGTACTTGCCGCGCCGCCGCACGCCCGTGACCACGCGCCCGACCAGGGCTTCGGGCTCACAGCCCAGCGGCCAGCGCAGGGCCTTGCCCAGGCGCACCTGTCCGATGCGGGCACCCGCGATGCGATCGGCAAAACTCAGGCGCGTGACCTCGACTTCGGGCAGTTCCGGCATCTGTGCAAGGGGTTAACAGGCTTGGATTATTATGAGCCGATGCTGCGATTCACCCCTCTGGCCCTGGCCCTTATCCTTGCTGGCGGGGCGCAATGCGCGGCCGCCCAGACACCTGAAGACGGCAAGTCGCCCTCCGATCCGCCCGTCAGCTCGGCACTGGACGGCGAGCTGTTCTACCAGTTGCTGCTGGGCGAGATCAATGCCCAGGGGAACGAGCCCGGCACGGCCTACGCCCTGATCCTGGACGCGGCGCGCAAGACCAACGACGCCAAGCTCTACCAGCGCGCCGTGGACATCGCCTTCCAGGCGCGCTCGGGCGACTCCGCCCTGCAGGCGGCGCAGGCCTGGAAGCAGGCCCAGCCCGAATCGCGCGAGGCCAACCGCTATGTGCTGCAGATCCTGATCGCGCTGAACCGCCTGCAGGACACGCTGCAACCCCTGCGCGACGACCTGGCGCTGGTTCCCGCGGCCAACCGCAACGCGGCGGTGAACTTCCTGCCCCGTTTCTTCGCACGCGCAGCCGACAAGAAGCAGGCCGCCAGCGTGGTGGAACAGGCGCTTGGCGACTACCTCATGCAGGCCAGCACGGGCGCGGCGGCCTGGACCACCGTGGGCCGCATGCGGCTGGCCGCGGGCGACTCCGAAGGCGCGCTTGACGCGGTCCGCCGGGCCCAGAAAGTCGATGCCGCGGCCGATGGCCCCGCGCTGCTGGCCCTGGAGCTGATGGCCGCGAGCATGCCGCAGGCCGAGCCGTTGCTGACGCAATACCTTGACGGCCGCGCGGCTCCCGAAATCCGCATGGGCTATGCACGGGTGCTGCTCGATGCCCAGCGCTACGCCGAGGCCGCCAAACAACTGGAAGCAGTCACGGCGCAACGGCCCGAATTCGCCGAGGCCTGGCTGATCCAGGGCACGCTGCAGGTCCAGGACAACCAGCAGGCGGCGGCCGAAGCCTCGCTCAAGCGCTACGTGGACCTGGTGAGTGCCCAGCCCGCAAGCGCCGAGCGCAGCCGGGGCCTGGCGCAGGCCTACCTGTCGCTGGCGCAGATCGCCGAGAAGCGCAAGGACTACCCGGGCGCCGAAGCCTGGCTCAACCGCATCGAGAACGCGCAGGACATGATCAGCGCGCAGAACCGCCGGGCCTCCATCCTTGCGCGCCAGGGCAAGCTCGACGAAGCCCGCAAACTGCTACGCGGACTGCCCGAGCGCAACCCGGGCGACGCGCGCATGAAGCTCATGGCAGAAGTTCAGCTGCTGCGCGACAACCAGCAGTTCCAGCCGGCCTACGACCTGCTCGCGTCGGCTGTTGCCAAGGAGCCCAGGGACACCGACCTGCTCTACGACCAGGCGATCCTGGCCGAGAAGCTGGGCAAGCCCGACGACATGGAGCGCCTGCTGCGCCAGGTCATTGCCATCAAGCCCGACGCCCAGCACGCCTACAACGCCCTGGGCTATTCACTGGCGGACCGCAACGTGCGGCTGACCGAAGCCCGGAGCCTGATCCGCCAGGCGCTCAAGCTGGCGCCGGGCGACCCGTTCATCACCGACAGCCTGGGCTGGGTGGAATTCCGCATGGGCCACTGGAGCGATGCCCTGCGCATCCTCGAGGGCGCCTACAAGTCGCGGCCCGACCCCGAAATCGCCGCCCACCTGGGCGAAGTGCTCTGGACCCTGGGCCTGCAGGACCGCGCCGTGGCCGTGCTCAAGGAAGGCCTGCTGCTCAATGCGGACCACCCCGCCCTGCTGGCCACGGTGAAGCGCCTGGGCATCAAGCTGTGAGCCGGTTCGCCTGGCCGAGGGCGCTGGGCCTTGGCCTTGTGTTCGCTACATTTTTCATAGCAGGATGTGCCCAGCTGTCAAGGACTACAGGCCCAAAAGACCCCCAAACCGGCCCCTGGAGCGGCCGCCTGGCGCTCAAAGTGGATGGCCAGCCGCCCCAATCGTTTTCCGCCGGGTTTGAACTCAGCGGGAAAGCCGGCGCCGGGGAACTGGCCCTGTTCAACCCGTTGGGCGGCACCGTGGCCCGGCTCGCCTGGGGCCCCGGCAAGGCCACGCTGATCTCGGGCAGCGAGGTACGCGAATTCGACTCGCTGGATGCCCTGGTGACCCAGGCCACGGGCGCCGCCATACCGGTGCCGGCGTTGTTCGACTGGCTGGCCGGCACGCCCACGCCCGCCGAGGGCTGGCAGGCCGACCTGTCGAGCCTGCCCGACGGACGGCTGCAGGCGCGTCGCCTCGCGCCACCGCCCACCGCCGAAATGCGGGTGGTGCTGGACCGCTGAGCCCGGCAGCCTGTCGATAATCGGCGCATGCGCGCGCTCCACGACGTTCCGGCTCCGGCCAAACTCAACCTGTTTCTCCACGTCACGGGCCGGCGCGCCGACGGCTACCACCTGCTGCAGTCGGTCTTCATGCTGGTGGACTGGTGCGACAGCCTGCATTTCGAACTCAGGGCGGACGGGCAACTGAGCCGCGAGGACCTCGGCCCGCCCCTGCCACCCGATGACCTGGTCCTGCGGGCGGCCCGCGCCTTGCAGGCCGCCACCGGGACCTCGATGGGCGCGCACATCGGGGTGCAAAAACGCATCCCGGCGCAGGCCGGCATGGGCGGCGGCTCGTCGGATGCCGCGAGCTGCCTGCTGGCGCTGAACCGGCTCTGGCAACTGGACCTTCCGGTCTCGAAGCTCATGGCCATCGGCCTGGCGCTGGGGGCTGACGTGCCGTTTTTTCTGGGTGGCCACCATGCCCTGGTGGAGGGCATTGGCGAGCAGATTCGCCCGCTGGCCCTGCCGCCCGCGCGGTTTGTCGTGGCAAAACCACCCCAGGGCCTGGACACCCGGCTGATTTTTGGCGATGCCGGTCTGAAACGCGATTCCAGAACTGCTATAATTTCAGGCTTTGCTGCAAACTCAAATGGCGAATTTGGAGCAAACCCTGAAGGCGGGTTCGCAAGCGATCCCTTCGGGTTTGGCCATAACGACCTGCAGCCGGTTGCCCAGAGGCTTTGCCCCGCGGTGACTCAGGTCCTGGAGTGGCTCGAGTCGCAAGGGTTGAAGGGCCGGATGACCGGTTCGGGAAGCGCGGTGTTTGCGCAAATGCGGCAAGACATGGCCTTGCAGACTGCTCCGGCAGAATGGGAAGTCAGGACGTGCGGCAATTTGGAGGTTCATCCCCTGGTGGGCTGGGCGTCCAGCGACAGTTGATCGGTTGGCAGCTTTCGGGCTGTTGACCTGTGTAGGGGAGTCGCCAAGCTGGTTAAGGCACTGGATTTTGATTCCAGCATGCGAAGGTTCGAATCCTTCCTCCCCTGCCAAATGCACAACTCACTGGTGCGCGCGACGTACAGGAACCAACCATTTCATCGCCGGGAAGCTCCATGCAGGCCGCTCAACCACATTCCGATTTCATGGTCTTCACAGGCAATGCCAATCCCGGCCTTGCCGCCGAGATCGCGCAACACCTGGGCATCTCGCTGGGCAACGCCCATGTGGGCCGGTTTTCCGACGGCGAAGTCACGGTCGAGATCAACCAGAACGTGCGCGCCCGCGACGTGTTCGTGGTCCAGTCCACCTGCGCGCCGACCAATGAAAACCTGATGGAGCTGCTGATCATGGTTGACGCGCTCAAGCGCGCCTCGGCCGAACGCATCAGCGCCGTCATCCCCTATTTCGGCTACGCCCGCCAGGACCGCCGCCCGCGCTCGAGCCGGGTGCCGATCTCGGCCAAGGTGGTGGCCAACCTGCTGCAGACGGTGGGCGTCTCGCGGGTCCTGACCATGGACCTGCACGCTGACCAGATCCAGGGCTTTTTTGACATCCCGGTGGACAACATCTACGCGTCGCCGGTGCTGCTGAGCGATGTGCGGCAGAAGAACTATGAAGACCTGATCGTGGTCTCGCCCGATGTGGGCGGCGTGGTGCGGGCCCGGGCCCTGGCCAAGCAGCTCAACACCGACCTGGCCATCATCGACAAGCGCCGGCCCAAGGCCAATGTGAGCGAGGTGATGCACGTGATCGGCGAGATCGACGGGCGTAACTGCGTGATCATGGACGACATGATCGACACCGCCGGCACGCTGGTGAAGGCCGCCGAGGTGCTCAAGGAGCGCGGCGCCAAGAAGGTTTACGCGTATTGCACGCACCCGATTTTTTCCGGCCCGGCGATGGAACGCATCGCGCAGGGTTCGGCGCTCGACGAGGTGGTGGTGACCAACACCATCCCCCTGAGCGATGCCGCGAAAGCGTGCACCAAGGTTCGCCAGCTCACCGTGGCACCGCTGATCGCCGAGACGATCCAGCGCATCGCCAAGGGTGAGTCGGTCATGAGTCTGTTCTCGGACCAGGAAAACCTCTTCTGAGGCTTCCCCGGGCACACCGGCCCGCTGACGCCGCAAGTCAGCCAGTCGCCACCGGCAACGGTGGTTTTTTCAACGGAGTCACACTGGTCGCGGTGGACTCTTTCAGGAGTCAGTCATGAAATTTGTCGCTTTTGAGCGCGCCAAGCAGGGTACGGGTGCGAGCCGCCGTCTGCGCAACACCGGCAAGACGCCCGGTATTGTTTACGGGGGCGAAGGCCAGCCGCAACTGATCGAACTCGATCACAACGCGCTGTGGCACGCCCTCAAGAAGGAAGCCTTCCACTCCACCATCCTCGAGATGGAACTGGCCGGCAAGACCGCCAAGGTGCTGCTGCGCGACGTGCAATACCACCCGTACAAGCAACTGGTGCAGCACATCGACTTCCAGCGCGTGGACGCCAAGACCAAGCTGCACATGAAGGTGCCGCTTCACTACGTGAAGTCCGAGGAATCCCAGGCCGTGAAGTTTGACCACTGCGTGGTCAACCACGTGATGGCCGAACTCGACATCGCCTGCCTGCCGGCCGACCTGCCCGAGTTCATTGAAGTGGACCTGTCCAGCCTGAAGAAGGGTGTTTCCCTGCACCTGAACGACATCACGCTGCCCAAGGGCGTGTCGGCCGTGACCCACGGCAAGACCAACCCGGTGCTGGTGTCCGTGGTCCAGACCGGTGGTGAAGAAGCTGCTGAACCCGCTGCCGCCGCAGCGCCCGCGGCCGACGCCAAGGCGCCCGCCGCCAAGGCCGATGCCAAGGCCGCAGCCAAGAAATAAGCCCGGCGCGGCCCTCGTGGCCTGCAGCATCTCAAGGCCCGCACGCGCGGGCCTTTTTTTCGTCTCTAATACAGGCCCATGATCAGACTGTTTGTTGGCCTGGGCAACCCAGGCCCCGAGTACGAAGCCACGCGCCACAACGCCGGTTTTTGGTGGATCGATGCCCTGGCCGCCGAGCTCAAGGTCACGCTCACGCACGAACGCAGCTACCACGGCCTCGTGGCGCGCACCACGGTTCATGGGCAAACCCTCTGGTTGCTCGAACCGCAGACCTTCATGAACCTGTCCGGCAAATCCGTGGCCGCGCTCGCGAGGTTCTTCAAGATCCAGCCTGAGGAGATTCTGGTTGCCCACGACGAACTTGATGTCGTGCCCGGCCAGGCCAAGCTCAAGTTCGGCGGCAGCCATGCCGGCCACAACGGGCTGCGCGACATCCACGCCCAGCTCGGCACGGGGGACTACTGGCGCCTGCGTCTGGGCATCGGCCACCCCGGCGTCAAGTCGGAGGTGATCCATTGGGTGCTCAAGAAACCCGCTCCCGACCAGCGCGAAGCCATGCAGGACTGCATCGCCCGCACGCTCAAGGCCGTGCCCGCCCTGCTCGCGGGCGAAATGGACAAGGCGACACTGATAGTCCACACCCACAAACCGCCCCGGCCCAAGCCGCCGCGGCCGCAGCCCGATTGATCAACCACAGGGAGGATGACATGAAGAAGCTTCAAATTGCTTCAGTTTTGATAGCACTCAGTGCCCTTGGGGCAAGCGCCAGCGCCCAGAATGCCTACAAATGCGGCAACACCTACAGCCAGGCGCCCTGCGCTGGCGGGCAGGTGGTGCAGGCGCAGGACGAGCGCACGGCCCAGCAGCGCAGCGACACCCGCAGCGCGGCCCAGCGTGACGCCCAGGCCGCGGCCGCCATGGAAAAGGAGCGCTTGCGCCAGGAAGCGCAGGCCGCCCCGGCCTACATTCCCCCCACGCGCGCGCAGCCTGAGGCCGAACCGGCCCGGCCGGTCATGACCAAGCCCAAGAAGCCGGCCTACTTCACGGCGATCGCGCCCGATGGCGCCAAGGCAGCCAAGAAGAAAAAGACGGCGAAGAAAAAGGCGCCCAAGGAAAAGGCGTCAAAAGCCTAGGAGCCTAGGAAGCCGCATCGGGGCCGGTGGCGGCGCGGGGGTCCCCTGCCGCCGTCAGCCGCAGGTATTTCTGCATCAGCGTCTCGCGGCTCTCCAGGTGCTGCGGATTGACCGGAATGCAGGCCACGGGGCAGACCTGGACACACTGGGGCTCGTCAAAATGGCCCACGCACTCGGTGCACTTGCCGGGGTCGATTTCGTAGATCAGTTCGCCCAGGTAGATGGCCTCGTTCGGGCACTCCGGCTCGCACACATCGCAGTTGATGCAGTCGTCCGTGATCATCAGTGCCATGCGAAAGTTCTCCAGCGGGAAGTTCTGGCATTATCCGGCGCTTCATGAGTCTTTTCCTGTTCAAGCGCTTCATCACCCTGATCGCAACGCTGGTGGGCGCGTCGGTCGTGGTGTTCCTGGTGCTGGAAATCCTGCCCGGCAACGCGGCCCAGATTCTCATGGGCCCCGACGCCTCGCCCGACGCCGTGCTGGCCCTGGCCACCAAGCTGGGGCTCGACCACCCGCCGCTTGAGCGTTACTGGAGCTGGGTCAGCGGCATGGTCACGGGTGACCTGGGCTTGAGCTATGCCTACAGCAGCCCGGTGTCCGAGCTGGTGCTGGAACGCCTGAGCGTCACCGTGCCACTGGCTTTCATCGCCATGGCCATCACCACCGTGCTGGCGCTGACCGCGGGCATCTACGCGGCGGCACGCCACAACAAGCTCGGCGACCTTGGTCTCATGGGCCTGAGCCAGGTGGGCATTGCCATCCCGAATTTCTGGTTCGCGATCCTGCTGATCCTGCTGTTCTCGGTGCACCTCAAGTGGTTTGCCGCCGGCGGCTTCCCCGGCTGGGACGACGGCATCGCCCAGGGCCTGAAAGCCCTGCTGCTGCCGGCCATCTCGCTGGCCGTGGTCCAGGCGGCCATCCTCGCGCGCATCACCCGCTCGGCGGTGCTCGAGGTGCTGCGTGAAGACTTTGTGCGCACCGCAAGGGCCAAGGGGCTGTCACAGCGCGCAACGCTGTGGGGCCATGTGCTGCGCAATTCGCTGATCCCGGTGATCACCGTGATGGGGCTGCAGTTCGCCGAACTGCTGGCCGGCACCATCGTGGTCGAAAATGTCTTTTACCTGCCCGGCCTGGGCCGGCTGATCTTCCAGTCCATCTCCAACCGCGACCTGATCGTGGTGCGCAACTGCGTGATGCTGCTGGCGGCCATGGTGGTCGTCGTCAACTTCGTGGTTGACATCCTGTATGCCGTGATCGATCCGCGCGTGAAGGCCAGCGACATATGAGTGCCGTGCTCCCTCCCCTGCCTGTCGGCCAGAGCGCGCCCGGCTTCTGGCGGCGGGCGCTGGGCCATCGCGCGTTCGTCATTGGCGGCGTGCTGACGCTGTTGCTGCTGCTGGCGGCGGCGCTGTCACTGGTCTGGACGCCCTTCTCGCCCTATGAGATCGACATGCGCGGCAAGCTGCAGCCCCCCGGCGCCAGCCACTGGCTGGGCACCGACCCCTACGGGCGCGACGTGGCCTCGCTGCTGCTCGTGGGGGCGCGGGCCTCGATCCTCGTCGGGGTGATCGCCGTGGGCATCGGCCTGGTCGTGGGCACGGCCCTGGGCCTGCTGGCGGCCGCGCGGCGCGGCTGGGTCGAGGAGCTGATCATGCGGCTGTCGGACTTCAGCTTCGCGTTCCCGGCCATCCTGTCGGCGATCATGATGACCGCCGTGTTCGGCGCCGGCATTGTCAACGCCATCATTGCCATTGGTGTGTACAACATCCCGACCTTCGCGCGCATCACGCGGGCCTCGGCCAACACCATCTGGTCGCGCGAATTCGTGCTCGCGGCGCGGGCCTGCGGCAAAGGGGCCTTCAGCATCACGATGGAGCACGTGCTGCCCAACATCGCCTCGGTGCTGATCGTGCAGGCCACCATCCGGTTTGCCATTGCCATCCTGGCCGAGGCCGCGCTGTCCTACCTCGGGCTGGGAACGCAGCCGCCGCAACCCTCCTGGGGCCGCATGCTGAGCGAGGCCCAGACCCTGATGTTCCAGGCCCCGCTGCTCGCGGTCTTTCCCGGCGTGGCCATTGCCCTGGCGGTGATGGGACTGAACCTGCTGGGCGACGGCCTGCGGGACCTGCTCGACCCGCGGCTGGCGCGAAAGCGATAGGCCCAAGACCCATGCCACTGCTCGAAGTCCAGGATCTCCATGTGCGCCTGCAGACGCAGCGCGGCCCGGCCGAGGCGGTGCGCGGCGTGAGGTTTTCGCTCGAACGCGGAGAAACACTGGGCCTGATTGGCGAGTCCGGATGCGGCAAATCGATCACCGTGATGTCGCTGCTGGGCCTGCTGCCCGAGAGTGCGCAGGTCAGCGGCAGCATCCGTTTTGACGGCGAGGAACTGGTGGGCAAGAAGGACAGCGAGCTGTGCCGCCTGCGCGGCAACCGCATCGGCATGATCTTCCAGGAACCGATGACGGCGCTCAATCCGGTACACAGCATTGGCCGCCAGGTGGCCGAGCCGCTGCGGCTGCACCGCGGCCTCACAGGCCCGGCCGCGCGCAAGCAGGTGATCGCCCTGCTCGACCGCGTGGGCATACCGGACGCGGCCCGGCGGGTGGACGCCTACCCTCACCAGTTCTCGGGCGGGCAACGCCAGCGCATCACCATCGCCATGGCGCTGGCCTGCGGCCCCGACCTTCTGATTGCCGACGAGCCCACCACCGCCCTGGACGTGACCATCCAGCAACAGATCCTGGACCTGATCGACGAACTCGTGGCCGAGCGCGGCATGGCGCTGATGCTGATTTCGCACGATCTGGGCGTGATTGCCCAGAACGTCGAACGCATGCTCGTCATGTATGGCGGCAGCGTGGTGGAAAGCGGCCCCACCGATGCCGTTTTCGCCCGCATGACGCACCCCTACACCCGGGGCCTGTTCGGGGCCCGGCCCAGCCTGCGGTCGGCGCGGGGCCAGCGCCTGGCCACCATTGCCGGCACCGTGCCCGAACTCGTGGATCTGCCCGCGGGGTGCCCGTTCGCGGGGCGCTGCGCCTACACGGTCGCGCACTGTCTCACCGAGCCGCCACCCGGCGTGGAAACCGAGCCCGGCCACATCGTGCGCTGCAGCCGGCTGGAGGCCATCGCCGCCCTGACTTCAGGAGAGGCCGCATGAGCACGTCGCCGCTGCTGCGGGTGGACCAGTTGGTCCGCGAATACACCCTGCCGCGTGAGTCTCTGTTTGGCGCGCCACGCAGCGTGCAGGCGCTCAACGGCGTGAGTTTCACGGTGCAGGCCGGTCGCAGCCTGGGCATCGTGGGTGAATCGGGCTCCGGCAAGTCCACCCTGGCGCGCCTCGTGATGGCGCTGGACAAGCCCACATCGGGCTCGGTCAAGCTGCTGGGCCGAGACCTGCATGCGCTGTCCCCCTCCGATCTGCGCGAAGCCCGGCGCGACGTGCAAATGGTGTTCCAGGACCCTTACGGTTCACTGGACCCGCGCCAGACCGTGGGCCGCATCGTGGCCGAGCCCCTCGCGGCGCTGAGCAACACGCCGCGCGCCGCGCAACGCCAGCAAGCCGCCGAGGTGCTGGCCTCGGTCGGGCTGCGCGCGAGCGACCTGGACAAATACCCGCACGAGTTCTCCGGTGGCCAGCGCCAGCGCATCGCCATCGCGCGCGCGCTGATCACGCGGCCCCGCCTGATCGTGGCCGACGAGCCCGTCAGCGCGCTCGACGTGTCGGTGCAGGCCCAGGTTCTCAACCTGATGCAGGACCTGCAAAACGAGTTTGGCGTGACCTACATGCTGATCAGCCATGACCTCGCCGTGGTCCAGCACCTGTGCCAGGAGGTGGCGGTGATCTGGCAGGGCCGGATCGTGGAACAGGGGCCGCCCGAGCGCCTGTTCAGCGCCGCCGAGCATCCCTACACGCAAGCCCTGCTGGCCGCCGTCCCGCAGGCGCAGCCGGGACGCCGGCGGCGTGCCGGCGCGGGCGTCCCGGCCCAAGCCCCCCTTGCGCAATCCGCGCCATCTCGCGGATGATGTAACTTACGTCCTGCGACTCAACCCTTTCGTTGTGGAAACCTTCCTGGAGTGAAACCATGCTGAACCGACGCACCGTGCTGTCCACCGCCGCCCTGGCCTCCGTGCCTTTGGCCCTGCCCGAATTTGCACTGGCCCAGGGCAGGAAAGATGCGATCGTGCTGGCCATGGCGCTCGAGCCCCCGGGGCTGGACCCGACAGCGGGCGCGGCATCGGCCATTGCCGAAATCACGCTGTACAACATCTACGAAACGCTGACCAAGGTCAATTCCGACGGCACCGTGTCGCCGCTGCTCGCGGAGAGCTGGGAAATTTCGCCTGACCTGCGCACCTACACCTTCCGGCTGCGCAAGGGCGTGAAGTTCCAGAACGGCGAACCCTTCAATGCCCAGGCCGTGAAGTTCTCGTTCCAGCGCGCGGGCGCCGAGAAAAGCACCAACAAGGACAAGCGCACCTTTGCCAGCATGGAAAGCGTGGCCGCCATCGACGAGCACACGCTGGTGGTGATCAACAAGGAGCTTGACCCCGACTTCCTGTTCCTCATGGGCCAGGCCACGGCCATCATTGTGGAACCCAAAAGCGCCGACACCAACGCCACCAAGCCCGTGGGCACCGGCCCCTACAAGCTAGAGAACTGGGTCAAGGGCTCGTCGGCCACGCTGACCAAATGGGACGGCTACCGCAACGCGGCGGCCATCAAGCTCAAGCGCGCCACCTTCCGCTTCATCGCCGACCCGGCAGCCCAGGTTGCCGCCCTGCTGGCCGGCGACGTGGACGCCTTCCCGCGCGTTACGCCGCGCAGCGTGCCCCAGTTCAAGAGCAACCCGAAGTTCCAGGTGGTGGTGAGCGGCTCGCGCGCCAAGACCATCCTGGCCATCAACAACAAGAAGAAGCCGCTGGACGACGTTCGCGTGCGCCGCGCGATTGCCGCGGCCATCGACCGCAAGGCCGTGATCGAGGGCGCGGGCGACGGCTATGGCGCGCCCATCGGCAGCCACTATGTGCCCGGCGCCTTTGGCTACATCGACACCACGGGCGTGAACCCCTACAACCCGGAAAAAGCCAAGGCCCTGCTCAAGGAAGCCGGCATCACCACGCCACTGGAACTGACGATCACCCTGCCCCCGCCCCCCTATGCGCGCCAGGGCGGCGAGGTGATCGCGGCCATGCTGGCCAAGGTCGGCATTGTGGCCAAGCTGCAGAACGTCGAGTGGGCACAGTGGCTCAGCGGAACCTACGGTGCCAAGAACTACGACCTGACCATCATTTCGCACGTCGAGCCGTTTGACCTGGGTAACTTCGCCAAGCCCTACTACTGGAACTACGAGTCCCCCAAGTTCAACGACCTGTACACCAAGTACAAGACCTCGCCGCGCGAGGCCGACCGCAAGAAGCTGATCGGCGAAATCCAGAAACTCATCGCCGACGACTGCGTGCACGCCTTTCTGTACCAGCCGCAATGGGTCACCGTGGCCAACAAGAACATCAAGGGCCTGTGGAAAGACATGCCGCTGTTCGTGAACGACCTGTCGGCCTTGAGCTGGTCCTGACGCGAAAACCGACTGCGTCTTGACCGCACTGCACGAACTGTCCGCCGCCGCACTTGCCGACGCCTACCGGCGTGGCGAGTGTTCTCCCGTCGAGGTGACCCAGTCGGTACTGGGCCATATCGCGCGCTGGGAACCCCACCTGTGCGCCACCTGGCTGCTGCGGCCCGAACTGGCGCTGGCCCAGGCCCGCGCGTCCGAGGCCCGCTGGCTCAAGGGCGAACCCCTGGGCCCGCTGGACGGCGTCCCCGTCACGCTCAAGGACAACCTGGCCACGGCGGGCGACCCCATGCCGCTGGGCACCACGGCCACCGACCTGGCCCCCATGCCGGCCGATGCGCCACCCGCCGCGCGGCTGCGTGAAGCCGGCGCGGTCATGGTGAGCAAAACCACCATGCCCGACTACGGCATGCTGTCGTCGGGCCTGTCGAGCTTTCACAAGCTGGCGCGCAACCCCTGGGATCTGTCCAAGACCCCCGGTGGCTCGAGTGCCGGGGCCGGGGCGGCCGCGGCCGCGGGCTATGGCCCGCTGCACCTGGGCACCGACATCGGCGGCTCCCTGCGGCTGCCAGCGGGCTGGTGCGGCATTTTCAGCCTCAAGCCCAGCCTGGGCCGCATCCCGATCGACCCGCCCTACATGGGGCGCGCTGCCGGCCCCATGACGCGCAGCGTGGCCGATTCGGCCGCGTTGATGCCCGTGCTCTCGCAGCCCGACACGCGTGACACCATGAGCCTGCCCTGGCAGGACATTGCCTGGCATGACTTTGACCAGGGCACCGACAAACTGCGCGGCCTGCGCATCGGCCTGCTGCTGGAGGCCGGCTGCGGCCTGGCCGTGGAGCCCGAGGTCCGCGCCGCGGTTGTGCAGGCCGCCCGCCTGTTCGAGCGCGCAGGCGCCATCGTCACGCCCATGCCGCCGTTCATGACGCAGGCCATGCTTGATGGCATGGACCACTTCTGGCGCATGCGCTCCTTTCTGGACATGCGGGCCCTGCCGCCCGCGCGCAAAGCCGGTGTGCTGCCCTATATCCAGCAATGGGGTGACAGCGCGGCCGGCATGAGCGGCGAGGATGTTTTCAGGGCGTTCAACCAGTTTCATCTGACCCGGCTGGCCGCGGTGAAGGCCTGCAGCGCGTTTGACTACGTGATCTCGCCCACTGCACCGGTCCCCGCGTTCGCGGCCGAACTGCCGTCGCCCACCAACGACCCGCTTCGCCCGCTGGAACACATCGGCTTCACCGTGCCGTTCAACATGTCGGAGCAGCCGTCGGCCTCGATCAATTGCGGCTACACCCAGGCGGGCCTGCCCATCGGCCTGCAGATCACCGGCGCGCGCTTTGACGACCTGGGCGTGCTGCAGGTGTCGCGGGCCTTCGAGCTGATTCGCGACCCCCAGCGTCCCTGGCCCGAGCCGCCATCGGCCGCGCTGGACCATGCTGACTGACAGCCTCGGCAATCCGGTCACGCTGCAGCACGCGGACAGCCTGGCCGCGGTCAACGATTTCGTCGAAGGCTTCATTGCCAGCGAGGCGCGTGCGGTCAACCTGCTGGACGCGACCGCCACCGACCACAGCCCCATCGTGCAGGCCTGTGGCGCGGCGTTGCACCTGTTCGCCGAGTCCGCCGACGCGGCCGCCAATGCCCGCCCTTTCATCGAGCGCGCGCAGGCCTCGCCCCTGAAAGGCACGCCGCGCGAACAGCGCTTCGTGGCCGCCATCCGGGCCTGGGCCGATGGTGATGTGCCGCGCGCGATTGCGCTGCACGAGGAACAGGTGCGCGAGTTTCCCCGCGACCTGGTCTCGCTCAAGCTCGGGCACTACCACCTGTTCAACCAGGGCGATTCACCGGGCATGCTGCGCATGGCGCTGGCGGCCCGGCCCGCCGCCGCCGACGTGCCCTACCTGCATGGCATGCTGGCGTTTGCCTGGGAGCAGTGCCACCTGCTGGAGCAGGCCGAGGCTGCCGCGCGCCACGCCATTGACCTGTGCCGCAAGGAGCCCTGGGCCCACCACGCCCTGGCCCACGTGATGCTCACCCAGGGCCGGCTGCGCGAAGGCCATGCCTTCATGGCCGACATGAGCGACACCTGGAGCGGGCTCAACTCCTTCATGGTCACCCACAACTGGTGGCACCAGGCCCTGTTTGCGCTGGAGCTCGGCGCGCATGACGAAGTCCTCGCGCTGTACGACCGCCAGGTGTGGGGCGTGGTCAAGGAATATTCGCAGGACCAGATCAACGCCGTCTCCTTGCTGGCGCGGCTCGAACTCGCGGGTGTGGACGTGGGCGACCGCTGGCTTGACCTGGGTCGCTACCTCGCGCCCCGCGTGCACGACCAGGTGCTGCCGTTTCTGGACATGCAATACCTCTACGGGCTGGCGCGCGCGCAGCGGCCCGAGGCCGATCGCCTGATGCGCCAGATCGAAATGCATGCATCGCGGGCGCCCACCCATGCCCAGGCGGCCTGGCAGCGCGTGGCCGTGCCCGCCAGCCGCGGCTTGCTGGCGCATGCGCGCGGTGACTGGTCCACAGCCGTGGACGCACTGGGCCAAGCCCTGCCCCGCATGGCCGAGATTGGCGGCAGCCACGCCCAGCGCGACCTGTTTGCGCAGGTGCATCTTGACGCCCTGATCCGCAACGGCCAGCTCAGCGCCGCCCAGCAGGTGCTGCAACCGCAGCTGCGCGGCCAGCCCGAGTCACAACGGCTGCGGCGCCAGGCCGCCAGCGTCTACGCCGAACTGGGGTTGAGCTCGGCGCTGGGCTGAGCCGTCGCGGCCACCTTGGCCTGGTCGTAGACCGGCTGCGGCGGCAGGTCGGCCAGGTGCCGGGTGTCGGCCCAGTCAAGGATGTGGATTGCATCGCCCTCAAAGCGCACCCGGTTCAGCCCCGCATTCGGAATCTCGCTCTGGCGCGGGCCGTTGAGCCCGAGCGCGCGCGCCGTGCGGTAGATCATGTCGAGCACGCCGCCGTGGGTCACCACCAGCACGGTCTGCTGCGGGTGGGACGCGACGATGCGCCGCACCGCTTCCATCACGCGGGCATGGAACTGCCGCGTGGTCTCGCCGCCGGGTATCGCATAGTGCTCGTTGAAGGTCAGCCAGCTGGCCCAGTCCTCGGGGTATTGCTGCTGGATGTCGCCCACGCGCATGCCGTCCACGCGCCCAAAGTGCTGCTCGCGCAGCGCCACCTCATTCACACCCGTGAGCACCAGTTGCCGGGCCACGGGTTCGGCCGTTTCGCGCGTGCGCTGCAGGTCGCTCTGGTAGAGCTGCTGCACCGGGGTGCCGGCCAGGCGCCGGGCCAGGCGCCGCGCCTGTTCATGACCGGTGGCATTGAGAGGCACATCCACCTGGCCCTGGAAGCGCAGCTCGCGGTTCCAGTCGGTTTCGCCATGGCGGATCAGGATCAGTTCGGTCATCGACCGATTATCCCGCAGACCCCGGTTTTCTCCAATTCTTCACGCGCATTCAGGCCTGTAGAGCGCATGCAGCTTGCACTTCACGCTATTCAATTAATAGCAATCCAGGTGGCATGGCAGAATCCCGCGCATGGCTGAACTGCTCCTGATTCCCGGCCTCGCGGCCGATGCCACCATGTGGCGCGACCAGACCGCGGCGCTGGCCGACCCCTGGCAACCCCGTGTGGCCCAGGCCCACCAGAACGAAGCCAGCATGGGCGACATGGCCGCGGCGCTGTTGGCCGCGCACCCCGGCCCGCTGATCCTGTGCGGCGCCTCAATGGGCGGCATCATCGCCATGGAAATGGCACGCCAGGCGCCCCAGCGCATCCAGGCGCTGGCCCTGCTGGGCACCAATGCGCGGCCCGAGACCCCGGACATGCGGGCCCTGCGCGAGGCCGCCATTGCGTTGTTTGATCAGGGACGGGTGCGCGAGGTGATCGAGCCCAATGTGGCGCTGGCCTTCCATCCGGCGCAGGCCGCCAACCCGGCGCTGGTACAGGGGTATCTGGACTTTGTGCTGGCCGCCGGCGGCGAGCGGCTGATCCGCCAGAACCGGGCCATCATGGACCGGCTCGACGCGCGCCCTCACCTGCCCCGGCTGCGCTGCCCGGTGCTGGTGATGTGCGGTGAGGCCGACCAGCTGACCCCGCCCGAATGCTCCCGCGAAATTGCATCGCTGGTGCCGGGGGCCGAGTATGTCGAGGTGCCCCGCTGCGGCCACATGCTCACCATGGAGCGGCCGGACCTGGTGAATGCCCGCCTGCGGGACTGGCTCGCGCGCGTGGCCTGAGCGTCAGTCGCGCCCGAGGCTGCGCACTTTCTCGGCCAGCCGGTCCTGCACCAGCGGCGAGACGAACTTGTCGACCTCGCCGCCCAGCACGGCGATCTCGCGCACGAAGGTGCTGCTGATGAACTGGAACTTGTCGCTCGGCGTGAGGAACACCGTCTCCACATCGGGCATCAGGCTGCGGTTCATGCCGGCCAGCTGGAACTCGTAATCAAAGTCGGTCACGGCGCGCAGGCCGCGGATCATGGCCTTGCCGCCGCGCGCCACCACGAAATCACGCAGCAGGCCCGAGAAGCTCTCGACCTCCACCTTGGGAAAGGGCTTGACCGCCTCGCGCGCCATCTCGATGCGCTCCTGCAGGGTGAACATCGCCTTCTTGTGGTGGCCCGCGGCCACCGCCACGATCACGCGGTCGAACAACTGCGTCGCACGCCGCACCACATCCTCGTGCCCCAGGGTGATCGGGTCGAAGGTGCCGGGGTAGACGGCAATGACGTTATGGACCATCAGGCTCTCCTGTGCCAGGCGCGGCGAACCGCAGATTCATGCATTTGCTGCAATGCATTATGCAATGCGATGTAACAGGTGCGCGTGCACCGCGCCCGCCTTGAGATGGCGCCGCACGCACAGGCCCAGTGGCTGCAACGCGGCATCGTCCCAGGCCATGGGCGCCTCCAGGTAGATCTGCCCGTCGCCCGCCAGCGCGTGCACGCCGGCCTGCAGCGCCGCGCTGAAAAGATCACGGTCAAAGGGCGGGTCCAGCAGCACCAGGTCCGCCGAACCCGCCGCCTGCGCCTTCAGCCCCGCCACCCCGTCACCGCGCTGTACTTTCACGGCATGCGCCGCGAGCCGGTCCTGCACCTTGCGCAACTGGGCCACGAGGCCGGCGTCGTGCTCCAGCATCAGCACGCTGGCCGCGCCGCGCGAGGCTGCCTCAAAGCCCAGCGCACCGGTGCCCGCGAACGCATCCACGCAGCGCCAGCCCGTGAGGTCCTGGCCGAGCCAGTTGAACAGGGTCTCGCGCACGCGGTCAGGCGTGGGGCGCAGGCCGGGCTTGTCGGCGACCGCAAGACGGGTGCGCTTCCACTGGCCACCGATGATGCGGATGTCGTGACGGGCACCGCCTTCGGGGTGCGCACGTGCCGGGGCTGCTTTGCTCATGGCGCCGAGCTTAACCGGCGCCGCGGCCCGTCGGTTCAGCGGCTGTCGCCCGAACTGGAGTCGCCGGTCAGCGGCGCGAGGTCGGACGAATACAGGCGATCGCCCACGTGCAGTTCCTGGCCCTTCTGCCACGCGGCCTCGAAGGCCGCGAGCTCGTCGGCGGTGGCGCGCTCGTATTTCTGGCGCTGCGAGAGTTCAGGCGGCAGCGACGCCGGCACACTGTGGCCCGCCCGGTTGCGGTCAAAGCCCTGCATTTCGTCATTGACGCGCCAGTACACGCCGGCCACCACCACGCCATAGCGCGTCATGGCGTTCTTGGTGATGGCGGCCCCCACGGCCACAAGGTGCTCGGGCTGGCCTTCGCGGTTGTGCAGGAAGTCGGTGTTGAGGTCGATCATCACCGAGTACTGGTGGCCGCGCTTGTCGTTGCGCACCACCCGGAACTTGTAGCTTGCCGACAACACGCCGTGGGCCTGCATGGTGACCTTGATGGCCTCGTAAAGCATCTCGCGGCGAAACGCCATGCGCTCCTCGAGATTCATTTTCACAGGCCCGGTCTCAGGCCCCGACGGGGGCCGGGACGCACCTTCCTTGCTTGCAAAAAGACTTTTGAGTATCGACATACGGAGTTCCTGCCAATTGTTTACGCCCAACCTACGACTTCGGCAAGAAAAACGATGCAGGCGTTACACCTTTTCACACTCTGGTTTGCAACTTGTCCAGTGCATCACGAAAGCGGGGGGCTCAGTGCCTGGCCCCCACGATCACCGTGGCCATGCGCTGCGGTTGCAGCGTGCGCGCAAACGCGGCCCTGACGTCGGCCACCGTGACGCGGCTGACCTGCTGCGTCCAGGTGTCCAGATAATCGAGCGGCAGCTGGTTCCACGCGATGCCCGCGATGTTGCCCAGCAGCTTGCGGTTGCTGTCGATGCGCAGCGCAAAGCCGCCGATCAGGTTGTCCTTGGCGGCCTGCAGTTCGGCCTCGGTCGGGCCTTCGGCCACGAACTGGCGCAGCACCTCGCGTGCCACCTGCACCGCCTGGTCGGCCTGGTCGGGCCGGGTCTGCAGGCCCAGCGTGAAGGCGCCCGCATGCCGCGCGGGGGCGAAGTAGCTGTAGACGCTGTAGCTCAGGCCGCGCTTCTCGCGCACTTCGTTGGTCAGGCGCGAGACAAAGCCCCCTCCGCCCAGGATGTAGTTGCCAACGATGAGCGGAAAGTAGTCCGGGTCGGCCCGCTTGATGCCGGGCTGGCCGATGAACACATGGGCCTGTGCCGATTCAAACGGGATGCGCTGCTCGCTGGGTGCCGCAAGCGCCGCCACCTCGGGCACCGGCGGCAAGGGCGCGCAGCGCTGCGGGCTGCCGGCCGGCAGGCGCGACAGCAGCGTGTTGACCAGGGTCTCGGCCTGCGCGCGGGTCACCGCGCCCACCAGGATGACATGGGCACGGCAGGCCAGCACATGGCGCTCGTGCAGGGCCTGCATGTCGGCCACGCTGATGCGCGCCAGGGTTTCCTCCGTGGTCTGCCGTCCGTACGGGTGATCGCCATAGACGGCTTGGGCAAAGGCCTTGCCCGCGATGGTGCCGGGCCGGGTGTTGGCCTCCTTGATCGAGGCCACCATGCGTTCGCGGTCGCGCTGCCAGATGTCGGCGGGGAACGCCGGCGCGGCGATCTGGCGCGATGCCAGTTGCGTGGCCCGCGCCAGCAGGTCGGGGTAGGTCAGCGAGCGCAGGCTGAAGCTCAGCCGGTCGCTGTCGGTGCTGGCGTCGAACGAGGCGCCCAGGTCGGCCCAGGCCTCGCTGAGCTGGTTCTCGTCAAGCGCCGCGGGGTAGTCACCCCTGGCGCCCGGGCCATCGGCGGCGCGGATGCCGCGCGACATCATGGCCGCCATCGCACTGGCGAGCCCCGACTGGGCCGGCGGGTCGCGGCGGCTGCCGGCGTCAAAGTCGATCTGCACGTCCAGCATCGGAATGGCCGGGCTTTCAGCCAGCCAGACTTCCGCGCCACTGGGCAGCTTCCAGTGCTGCAGGGCCAGTGCCGCGAGTGCCGGTTGGGCAAGGAAAAGGGCTGTAGTCCCCGCCAGCAGGGCACGTACCGCTGCACTTTTGATAGCAAATTGAAAAGTCAAGTCAGGCTCCCGGGGATCAGTGACGCGAACCCGATGGGGGTGTGCGGGGTTTGCGGCTCTTGTCCACGGGCTGCGGCAGCAGGGTGGCCACGGTGAGCTGGTCGTCGCCAAAATACCGGCCGGCCACCGCCTGCACCTGCGCCGAGGTCACGGCACGCAGGCGCTGGATCAGCTGTTCACCCGCATCCAGCGGCTGGCCCAGCACCCAGTAGCTGCCCAGCTCGCGGGCCTGGCTCATCACGGAGTCGAGCTTGTAGACCTCGCCAGCCACCCACTGGGTCTTGACGCGGCTGAGTTCGCTCTCGGTCACGCCGTCGCGCGCCACGCGGGCCACTTCGGCGCGCAGCGCGGCCTCCACCTGCGCGCTGGTCTTGCCGGGAGCGGGCACCGCGTCCAGCATGAACAGCTGGGGGCCGCGGCCCCACAGGCCGTTGGAGGCGCCCGCGCTGTCGGCCAGACGGTCCGGACCCTGCGTCAGCGCGCGTTCGAGCCGGGCGCCGGGGTATCCGTCGAGCACCGCGGCCAGCACCGTGAGCGCTAGCGCGTCGTCCACCGCGGGCGAGTTGTCCAGCACCGTGATCTGCGGCACCTTGAAAGCCAGGGTCAGGTAGGCCTGCTCGGCCGGGGCCTTGAACTCGATGCGGCGCAGCCCCGCCTGCGCGGGCTCGGTGCGCGGCTTGCGCGCAGGCAGGGCCCGCGCGGGAATCGGCCCGTAGTATTTTTCGGCCAGGCGGCGCACCTCGTCCACCTCCACATCGCCGGCCACCACCAGCGCGGCATTGGCGGGCGTGTACCACTGGCGGAAGAAGCCGCGCGCGTCATCGGGCGTCATGGCGTCCAGGTCGCTCATCCAGCCGACCACGGGGCGATGGTACGAAGACGCCATGAAGGCCGCCGCATTGAGCTGCTCGTACAGCTGGGCGCGCGGCTGGTCTTCGGTGCGCATGCGGCGCTCTTCCTTGACCACCTCGATCTCCTTGTGGAACTCCTCGTCGGGCCACTGGTTGTGGGCAAACCGGTCGGCCTCGAGCTTCATCACGTCCTCCAGGCGCCCGGCCGGGATCTGCTGGTAGTAGCCCGTGGAATCCCGTCCGGTGAAGGCGTTCTCGCGCCCGCCCAGGGCCGCCACACGGCGCGAAAACTGGCCGGCCGGCACCTCGGGCGTGCCCTTGAACATCATGTGCTCCAGCACATGCGCAACGCCGCTGGTGCCGTCCACCTCATCAAACGAACCCACGCGAACCCACAGCATCTGCACCGCCGTGGGCGCGCGGCGGTCCGGCTTGACGATCACCGTCAGGCCGTTGCCAAGGGTGAATTGCGCGACGCGGGCCGGCGCGGGCGGGTCGGCCGCGAGGGTGGCCAGGGGCAGTCCCAGCAGGGCCAGCGCGAGTGAAATGGGGGCGCGCAGGCGCCGCAGGGGGTGTTTCATAGAATGGTGTGATTCTAAAAAGCCGTTCAATGTTCAGTTTCTTCCGGAAAAAAGTCGCTGCGCCGCCCGCCGCGCCTGCTCCCGCCACGCCGGCGCCCGCGGCGGCCAAACCACCGGCACTGCCACCTGGCGAGGGCCCCAGCCTGATCGGCAGCGCGCTCACGGCCCCGATCGAGCTCCCCGCAATACCCGCCACGCCCCCCGAGCGCGCGCGCTGGCTGGACCGGCTCAGCGCCGGCCTGCGCAAGACCGGCTCGAGCATCTCCTCGGTGTTCAGCGGCGCGCGCATCGACGATGCGCTGTACGAAGACCTGGAGTCCGCGCTGCTGATGGCCGACACCGGCGTCAAGGCCACGCAACAGCTGCTTGACGAGGTCAAGCGCCGCGTCAAGGACACCGGCGCCACGCACCCGGTGCAGGTGCGCAACCTGCTCATCGAGGCGCTGACGCGCATGCTCAAGCCACTGGAAAAGCAGCTGGTCATTGGCGAGCACCAGCCCACGGTGATCATGGTGGCTGGCGTCAACGGCGCGGGCAAGACCACGTCCATCGGCAAGCTGACGCGCCACCTCGCGGGCGACGGCGCCTCGGTGCTTCTGGCCGCGGCCGACACCTTCCGCGCCGCGGCGCGCGAGCAGCTGGGCGTCTGGGCCGACCGCAACACCGTGGAGATCGTGAGCCAGGAGGGCGGCGACCCGGCGGCCGTGAGTTTCGATGCTGTCACGGCCGGCAAGGCGCGTGGCAAGGACGTGGTGCTGGTGGACACCGCCGGGCGCCTGCCCACGCAACTGCACCTGATGGAAGAGCTGCGCAAGATCAAGCGCGTGGTCACCAAGGCCGACGCCACAGCCCCGCATGAGGTCCTGCTGGTGATCGACGGCAACACGGGCCAGAACGCGCTGAGCCAGGTCAAGGCCTTCGACGACACGCTGCAACTCACGGGGTTGATCGTGACCAAGCTCGACGGCACGGCCAAGGGCGGCGTGCTGGCCGCCATCTCGCAGGAGCGGCCCGTACCGGTGTACTTCATCGGCGTGGGCGAAAAGCTCGAGGACCTCGAGACCTTCAATGCGCGTGAGTTCGCGCAGGCACTGCTGGCCTGACGCCCCGCGTAAGAACGCGGGGCCGGCGCCGACTCACGTCATCACTCCAAGGAACCCGTGCCCATGACCTCCCGCCTTTCCCTGTCGCGCCGCCAGGCCCTGGCCCTGCTGGCCGCCGGCGCCAGCACGCCGCTGCTGGCCCAGACCGGTACCGCCTGGCCCGCCATTGAAGCCAGAGCCAGAGGCCAGAAGGTGTTTCTCAATGCCTGGGGCGGCAGCGAGCGCACCAACGCCTACCTGCAGTGGGTGGCGGCCGAGGTGAACCAGCGCTTTGGCGTGCAGGTCGAGCATGTCAAGCTCACCGACACCGCCGAGGCCGTGAAGCGCGTACGCAGCGAAAAAGCCGCGGGCAAGCTCACGGGGGGCACGGTGGACGCGATCTGGATCAATGGCGAGAACTTCCTCACCATGAAGCGCGAAGGCCTGCTGTTTGGCCCGTTCGCCGAAAGCCTGCCCAGCTTCCAGTACGTGGATGTGGCGGGCAAGCCCACCACCCGCATGGATTTTTCCGAACCGGTGGAAGGGCTGGAAGCGCCCTGGGGCATGGCGCAGTTCACCTTCTATGCCGACCGCAAGCGCGTGCCCACGCCGCCGCGCAGCATGGCCGAGCTGCTGGCCTTTGCCAGGGCCCATCCCGGCCGGCTGACCTACCCGCGCCCACCCGCCTTCCTGGGCACCACCTTCCTCAAGCAGGCGCTGGTCGAGCTCAACAGCGACCGGTCGGCGCTGTACCGGCCCGTCACGCCCGAGGCGCTGGCCAGGGCTGCCGCGCCGCTGTGGGCCTACCTGGACGCGCTGCACCCGCAGCTGTGGCGCGCGGGCAAGCAGTTTCCCGCGTCCCCGGCCGCGATCCGCCAGATGATGGCCGACGGCGAGCTGCTGGTGGCCCTGACCTTCAACCCCAACGAGGCCGCCAACGAGATCGTGGCCAGGCGCCAGGCCGAGACGGTCTACAGCTGGCAAATGGCCGGGGGGTCGATAGGCAACACCCACTTCCTGGCGATCCCGTTCAACGCCAATGCCCGCGAGGGTGCGCAGGTGCTGATCAACTTCATGCTGTCGCCCGAAGCCCAGGCCCGCAAGGCCGATATTGCAGTGTGGGGTGACCCGACCGTGCTTGCGCTGGACAAGCTGCCCGCGGCCGAGCGCGCCCGCTTTGGCAGCCAGCCCTTGCCCGGGCAGCTCACGCAGACGGTGCCCGTGATCCTGGAGCCGCACGGCAGCTGGGTGGACCCGCTCGAGCGCGAGTGGACCCGCCGCTACGGGCAGTGAGCCCATGGCCGCTGGCCCGCGCCGCCCGGCGTCCACGGCCATCGCCGCCGGGCTGGCCGCGCTGGTGGCCGTGCCGCTGCTGTGGGCCGCGGCCACTGCGCTGAGGGCCGGGTTGGACGGGCCGGCCTGGCAGGCCCTGGCCGCCGATCCGCAATGGCCGCGCGCGCTCGCCATGAGCCTGTGGACCGGGCTGGGCGCCACCGCGCTGTCGGTGGCCCTGGCCGCCTGGCTGCTGTCGCACAGTTTTCCCGGCCCGTTCTGGCAGCGCACCGTCAAGGCCCTGCCGCCCATGCTCGCGGTGCCGCACGTGGCGTTCGCCGTTGGCCTGGCCTTTCTGGTGGCGCCCAGCGGCTGGCTGCTGCGGGCGCTGTCGCCCTGGGCCACGGGCTTTGAGGCGCCGCCGCCCTGGCCCACAACGCAGGATCCCTGGGGCCTGGGCCTGATCGCGGTGCTGGTGGCCAAGGAGGTGCCGTTTCTGCTCTGGGCCGCGGCCACCCAGTTGCAGCGCGCCGATGTGGCCACCCGCTGGCAGCGTGAACTGGAGCAGGCCCGCAGCATGGGCTATGCGCCGCGCACGGCCTGGTGGCGCGTGCTGTGGCCCCAGCTGTGGCCGCGCCTGTGGGGCCCGCTGGTGGCGGTGCTGGCCTACGGCCTCACGGTGGTCGACATGGCGCTGGTGATCGGCCCCACCTCGCCGCCCACGCTGGCCGTGCTGTGCTGGCAATGGCTGCTCGATGCCGACGCCCGCCTCAATGCCCAGGGCGCGGCCGCGGCCTGGCTGCTGGCGGCCTGTGTGGGCCTGCTGGCCGCCGCGCTGTGGCCGCTGCGCCGGGCCCTGCACCGGCGCGCGCGCTGGGCCAGCGGCCGGCGCGACCGCCGCCCGCCCGGGCCGCGCCTGCGGCCGCCGTGGCCCGGCTGGCGCGATCTACGGCAGTGATGGCCGCGCTGGCCGTGGGCAGCGTGGCCGGCGTGTGGCCCTTTCCGCGCCTGTGGCCCGAGGCCCTGAGCCTGCAGGCCTGGCACTCGGTGGGCCGCAGCGCCGGCACGCTCTGGACCACGGTGCAGCTGGGCCTGGCCGCGAGCCTGAGCGCCCTGGCCTGGTCCGTGGCCTGGCTCGAATGCGCGCCCCCACACTGGGACGCGCGGCTGAGGCGCCTGGTCTACCTGCCGCTGCTGCTGCCCTCGGTGCTGTGGGTGGTGGGCCTGCACCGGCTCGCGCTGGCCTGGGGCATCGACGCGCGCTGGCCCGGCCTGTGGCTGGCCCACAGCCTGGCGGCCGTGCCCTATGTGCTGATTGCGCTGAGCCCGGCCTACCTGGGCTTTGACGCGCGCTACCGCCAGGTGGCCGCGTCACTCGGCCGGCACCGGGGGGCGTTTCTGCTGCGCATCAAATGGCCGCTGCTCAAGGCGGCGCTGCTGGCCGCCTTCGCGGTTGGCTTTGCGGTGAGCGTGGCCCAGTACCTGCCCACGCTGTTTGTGGGCGCCGGGCGCTTCAACACCGTCACCACCGAGGCCGTGACGCTGGCCAACGGCGGCCAGCGCTCGCTCACCGCGGCCTATGCCTGGCTGCAGTGGCTGCTGCCGGCCGTGGTGTTTGCACTGGCCGCCTGGGCCGGCCGGCCACGCCGATTTGCGAAGATCGTGGCATGACCCTGCAGATCGACGTGACAGCCTTGCGGATTGGCGGCAACGCGCTGATCACCGGTTTGCGCCTGGCCATTCCGGCCGGGGTGGTGCACACGCTCATGGGGGCCAGCGGCTCGGGCAAGTCGAGCCTGCTGGCCGCCGTGTGCGGCACGCTGGCGCCGGCCTTCAGCTTTGAGGGCAGCGTGCACCTGCAGGGCCGCGCGCTGGACGCGCTGGCCACCGAGCAGCGCCGCGTCGGCATCCTGTTCCAGGACGACCTGCTGTTTGCCCACATGACGGTGCGCGAGAACCTGCTGTTTGCCGTGCCGCCCGGGCCCCGCGCGCAGCGCGAGGACCAGGTGCGCCAGGCGCTGGCCGATCTCGAGCTGCCCGGCCTGGCCGATGCGGACCCGGCCACGCTGTCGGGCGGCCAGCGCGCGCGGGTCTCGCTGATGCGCGCCCTGCTTGCGCGCCCCCAGGCGCTGCTGCTGGACGAGCCGTTCTCACGGCTGGACGCGGGCCTGCGCGAACGCATGCGCGAGTTTGTCTTTGCCACCGTGCGGGCGCGGCAGATTCCGGTGCTGCTGGTCACGCACGACGCGGCCGACGTGGCCGACCCCGCCCACCTGACGCGCCTGTAGCCATGCTGGACCGCCACGCCGCCGCGCTCATCCAGCCCGCCGTGGACGCGCTGGCCGGCGTGCTGGCGCGCCGCCGCGTCACGGCCAACCAGCTCACGGTGGCGGGCTTCCTGATCGGTCTGGTTGCTGCGGTTTTGATAGCAAGTGGTGCCCATCTGGCGGGGACTACAGCCATTTTTCTTTCAAGACTGTGCGACGCGCTGGATGGCGCGGTGGCGCGCCGGACGCAGCCCACCGACCAGGGCGGCTTTCTGGACATTGCGCTGGATTTCCTGTTCTACGCCAGCATCCCGCTGGCCTTTGCCGTGGCCGACCCGGCGCGCAACGCGCTGCCCGCGGCGGTGCTGCTGGCCGCCTTCATCGGCACCGGCACCAGCTTTCTGGCCTTTGCCGTGATGGCGGCCAAGCGCGGCATGACCAGCACGGCCTGGCCGGCCAAGTCGTTCTACTTTCTGGGGGGCCTGACCGAAGCCACTGAAACGCTGGCCTTCTTCACGGCCATGGGCCTGTGGCCCCGGCACTTCGGCACGCTGGCCTATGTGTTTGCCGGGCTTTGCGCCGTGACCACGGCCATGCGCATCGTCTGGGGCTGGCGCGCGTTCCGGCCCGACTAGGATGGCCCCCACGCTTGCCACTTCGTGTGCTGCGCTGCCCCCCGAGGGGGCTGCAGCCGCCTTGGGGCGGCCCGGCGGCGCCTGCACCGTCAATCTGTCGGCGGGTAAAGCGGGGTCAGGACTTTCTCGCGGCGGTACCAGCGGCGGAACTCCGCCAGCGTGAGCGGCTTGAAGCCCCGCGCGCGGTTGGCCGCGCCAATTTCAAACAGCAGGCGGTACTGGAGCATCAGGTCTTTCCAGGCGCGCAGCAGGGGGGTGCGCCGGTCCCAGACATGGGTGCTCTCGGCGCCCGCGCCATTGGCTTCGACGATGGTGAAGCCCTCGCCGTCCTGCACGCGGGCAAAGTCCTCGAAGCGGATGTCAAAGCGCCCGAAGTAAAACTCCGGCAGGCTCTGCGCGATCTGGTCGAACCGCGCCACCATGGCCGGCGTGACCAGGTGCGTGCCGTTGCGGAAGATGGCGCCCCGGCTGTGGCTGCCGGCGAAGGCGAGGCGCACCGGCTCGCCAAAGGCCGGCACCTCGTCCAGCCGGAACGCATTGCGCTGCAGGTACAGGTGCGGCACCTGGCCGGCCCGTGCATCGGCCAGGATCAGCTCGCGCAGCGTGCGCTTGCCGTCGCCATACACATACGGAAAGTATTTGAGCGTGATCGACAGAATGCGCCCGCGCGGCTCGCCCGGATGGCGGCAGTAGAAGATGCCGGCCTCGCCCTCATGGGGCACATAGCGCTGCAGCAGAAAGCGTGCGCCGGCCGGGAAGCCCAGGATGTAGCTCTCCAGCTGCGCGGCGTTGCGCACCAGCTTGACGCCCGCGCCCCGGCAGCCCAGGTCGGGCTTGGCCACCACGGGCAGTGACAGACCGGCGTCGGCCAGCTGGACCAGCGCCGCGCGGGTTTCCGCCGCCGAAGTCTGCGCCGACGCGCCGGCGGCGCGATCCACCGCGATGAAAGGGGCCACCCATTGGGACGCATGGCGGACCGCGAGCTCGAGGATCTCGGCCTTGGACTCGCCATAGAAACCACCGCCCGGGAACGACGGGTTGGCCACCGTGGGCAACAGGATGCCGCGGTGGCGCAGCATGAGCCAGCCCGCGTACAACGCCACCGGCGGGTAGAAGGCCCACATCGGCCAGAACTCGAAGAAGCTCAGCGGCGCGCCACTGTTGTCAAACGGCGGCATGCCCTCGTGCGGCCGGGGCCAGGCCTCGGGGCGGGAAGGGACGGCGGCGGTGGTCATGGGGTGGAAGCCTGGAAATGTTGATGAATGCGCCGCGCCAGTGGCACGCCGGCAGCGAGCAGCAGGATGGGCAGCGCCACGGCCAGCCCCAGCGGAACGCCCCAGGCCGCGGCCAGCAGGTGCCCCACATGGGCGCTGAACCAGTACAGCCCGGCCGTCCACAGCGCCACGGCCAGCGCCACCCAGAAGCAGAACGGCGCCAGCGGCACCCGCACAAAACCGCAGGCCGTGTAGGTCAGCAGCCGCAGGCCGGGAATGACCCGCGCCAGCAGCACCGCCGTGGGCAGGCCCTCGCGCAACTGGTGCTGGACCCATTCGCTGCGGCGGTGGCGCTGCGCGATGTAGCGCCGGTGCAGCCAGGGCACGCGGCGCGCGCCCCAACCGAGTGCGTACAGGCCCGCATCGCCCACCGCAATGCCGCCGGCCACGGCGGCAAACGACAGTTCCCACGACAGCGCGCCCTTGACCGCCAGCGCCACGCCGGCGGCAATGGCCACGTCTTCGAGCAGCAGCGTGGTCAACGCCAGCGCCAGGCACAGCGCCCAGGCCGGCGAGTCGCCCAGCAGCACGGCGTCAAGCGCCGCCATCAGCTCGCTCCAGGGCATCAGCATGGCGGTGCCAGGGCCCACTGCAGCGCCTGCCGCACCACGGGCTCGGAGTTCCAGGGCAGGAAATGATTGACGTTGTCCAGCAGCCGGGTCTGGCGGCAGCGCGTGGCGGTCAGGTGGGCCTCCATGAAGGGCACATTGGCCACCGGCACCAGCGGGTCCACGCTGCCGTGCACGATGATCGTGGGCGCCACCACGCGGGGCAGCAGCACCTGCAGCGCCTGGAGCTCGGGCTTGAGCACCATGAGTTCCTCATTGGCGTTGCGGATCGCACGCGGCAGCATGCTGCGCACCGGCCACCACTGGCCCACGTACTGCATGGGGTGGATCACCTCCAGGGCCGGGTCCAGCGACGCGGCCAGCAACACCAGGCCCTGCACGCGTTGCGGATGCTGCGCCGCGACCCAGGCCGCGATCGGGCCGCCCAGCGAGTGGCCCACCAGCACCGCAGGCCGCCCCTCGCCGGGCAGCAGCGCGGCCACGGCGGCCGCCTGGGCCGCCAGGCTGGTCACGGCGCCATCGGGGCCGCTGTGGCCAAAGCCCGGGCGGTCCAGTGCCACCACCTCCACGCCGGGCAGCGGGTCCAGCAGGTAATCGGTCCAGCCCTGGGCCGAGCCCGGCGTGCCATGCACAAAAATCACACGCGTGCCCGTGGTGGGGCCGTTGGACAGGTAGCTCACGGTGGCGTTCACGGGTGGGCCGACCTGCACGCTGTGGCGCAGCGGCTCCATATCCCGCCCGGCCAGCCGCGGCCCCGGCGGCGCGCACCCCAACGTGGCCAGCAGCACCGCCACCGCGCTGACGGTGCGCCCGGCCTTCATGCAGCCCGGCGGCCCGTGACGCGCGCGACGAAGCCCAGCACCTGCGCGCGGCGCAGCCAGACGATCAGGGCCGCGGCCACCCACACGCCGCAGGCCAGCGCGAACAGCTCACCCCCGTCCAGCGTGCCGTCCACGTTGCGCACTTGCACGCCCAGTGGCGTGAACAGGTGAAAGAAGATGGCGCCGCTGATCACGCCCAGGGCCATCAGCGCGCCCAGCACCTGCACCAGCGGCATGCGCCCGAACAGGCCGGCCAGCAGCAGCCCCGAAGCCACCAGCTCGGCCGAGCCCACCACGTACTGGCTGAAGATGCCGCTGTGGGCAAACAGGCCGGGGAAGCCCAGGCTCGCGCCCCAGCCGTCCAGCGTGCCAAAGATGTACTGCGTCTCGGGCGAATCGGTGAACTTGAAGAACAGCGACTGGATGAACACAAACGCGATGTACAGCGTGAGCGCGATCAGCACCGCCGAGCGGGTGCGCGATGGCGCGGAAGGGGTCAGGGCAGCGGCTTGCATGGGGTGTCTCCTCGATTATTTGCCCAGCACCGTGGGCCAGTTGCGGTTGGCCTTGCCGATGTTGCCGGGGATGTCTTTCTCCCACTTCTTCTGGACGTCGGCGTCGTAATTCAGGTACAGCTTGCCCTCCACGATTTTCCAGTAGCGCGGATCGCCCGAGGCGGTGCCACCTTCGGCCACCGCCCAGGCGCAGTAGCCGCCGTATTGGGGCGCGTATTTTTCCGGCGCGGCCACGAACAGGTCGCGGTTGGCGGCGGAGGCAAAGCGCCACTTCACGCCCTTGTAGGTGGTTTCAAACTGGGCATCGCCCTTGACCGGCTTGCCTTCGGTGAAATAGGCCACCGGGTCGTGGCCGCCAACCGCCAGGCTGCTGAACAGGCCGGTGTAGACGGCGGCCTCACCGGCCAGGGCGGGAGCAGCCAGGCCGGCAGCCAGGCTCAGGGCGGCGGCAAGCCGGAACAGATGACGACGACGCATGGGAACTCCTGAAACGGGTCTGGGACTGCGGTTGAGTCGCGGGGCACAGAACTTCCTTACAAAGAAGGTGGCCGACTGTAATTTTTTTCTGCGGGCAACGACCAAACTGTCACCATGCCCTTGATGCGCCTGCCTTCGCCCACCGCCGCGCCGCCCGCTGGCGCGCGGTCCGGCTACCGCGCGCGCCTGGCCGACAGCCCGGAGGACCTGCGCGCGGCCCAGGCGCTGCGCTTCATGGTGTTCAACCTCGAGCTGCGCGAGGGGCTGGACCAGTCCTGGGAAACCTGCAGCGACGCCGACCGGTTTGACGAGGTCTGCGACCACCTGCTGGTGGAAGACGGCGCTACCGGCCAGCTCGTGGGCACCTACCGCCTGCAGACCGGGGTGCGCGCCGCCGCCCACCATGGCTACTACTGCGAGCGCGAGTTTGACTTTGCGCCGTTTGAGCCGCTGCGGGGCCAGTTGCTCGAGCTGGGCCGGGCCTGCCTGCTCGACGGGCACCGCAACTACCCGGCGCTGAGCACGTTGTGGAAGGGCATTGCCCACTACGCCCAGTCACGCGGCCAGCGCTACCTGATTGGCTGCAGCTCGCTCACCTCACAGGACGCGGCCGTGGGCGCGGCGGCCTGGCAGCAACTGCAGGCGCACGCCGCGCCGGCCGCGCTGTGCACCCAGCCCCACGCCGCGTTCGCCTGCGACCTTGGGGCCCAGGCGCCGGGGCCGGTGCGCATTCCCAAGCTGCTGGCCGCCTACCTGGCGCTGGGTGGGCAGGTGTGCGGCCCGCCGGCGCTGGACCGCGAGTTCAAGACCATTGACTTCCTCACCCTGCTCGATCTTCAACCCGCCAGCCGCTGGGCGGCGCAGCGGCTGGCGCGGTTTGGCGTGGGTGCGCCGTTGCGGTAGGCAAGGTCGAATACCTCGGCCGCCGCTCCGGGGAGGGGCGGCGAAGCCGACCCGGAGGACACGAGCGGAGGAGAGTGCCCTGTCCGCCTGATCCCGCACCAAGCTTGGCGTGAACAACGAAAGCTCAGCCCGGATCACTGCCCGAAGGCACGGCCGCAACCTGCTCCGGCGACTTGCGCACCGGCTTGACCCAGCCGATGAACCGCGGCGCCACGCGCGCCACCACCGGGCCATTGAAATCCCAGGTCATGCACTTGCCCATGTAGAACGGCGGGTCGGTGCCTTCGTCGCGCGGGCCGCCCTCTTTGACGCGGCGCACTTCACGCGCATGGGGAATGGTCTGGAACGCGGCGGTGGCCATGTTGAACAGCAGTTCACGCAGGTGCGTGCAGCCCTGCACACCGCCAATGGTGCGGTCGATGGCCTGGCGCCAGCCCGGACCCATGGTCTGACCAATCATCTTTTTCATGGTGCGGTCAGCGGTCTGGCATTCGCCGAACGGGGTGCTGTCCATCGAGGTGCTGATGTCGCGGATGCAGAAGCTGTCGTCCACCGTGACCCGCAGGCTCATGTGGTGGATCGGGTCGCCGGCTTCGCGCCGGCCATGGCTGCTGTCGTAGCCATAGTGCTTGCTGTCGTGCAGTTCACCCTCCAGGTCCCAGAGGCCGTCGTCACGGGCATAGCCCCGGAAGGTGATGGCACGGGTGTGCAGGGGCGAGCGGGCAACGGGGGAACTGAGCATGGAATGGAACTGCGGGAGCGATCAACGACGTTGCCCCGATTTTGCCCGCGTTGGCGCAGCAGGCCTGTCGCGCACGGGGAGAAGCCACTCATGCAGGCGGCGCGCCATGGCCACATCCGGGCTCACGGCCACGGGCAGGCCCTCAAAGGCACCGTCAATCGCCAAATTGGCAAAGCCATGGCCCAGCGACCAGCCCGACAGCGCCACCGCGGCGCCCTCACCCGGCGCGTAGCGCTCGGCGGTGGCCAGCAGCACGTCAAAGCTGCGGCGCGCGGCCTCGGCCAGCGCCGGGAACTCGGCCTTGCGCGCCAGCATGGGGCCGAACATCAGGCGGAAATGCGCGGGCTGGGCGCGCGCGTGGCCCACATAGGCGTCGCCAATCTGCAGCAGCGCTTCGCGCGCATCGGGCTGCCTTGACGCCGCTTCCATCGCCTGCCCCAGGCGCTCGAAGGAGCGCGCCGCCACGGCCGCCAGCAGGTCGTCCAGGTTGGCAAAGTGGTGGTAGGGCGCGGCATGCGACACCCCCGCAACACGCGCCACCTCGCGCAGCGTCAGGCCAGGCAGGCCCGAGCGCCCGAGCAGTTCGTCCGCCGCGGCCAGCAGCGACTCGCGCAGATTGCCGTGGTGGTAAGGCCTGGGTGGTGGTTTTCGGCTGGCCATGCGCGTATCTTGACACGAGAAACATGAGGCGGCATGATGCGGCATCTTTCTCTTGTAAAGATAAGGAGCCCGCGATGTACCACCAGATCGTTCGCCACAAGCTGCGCAGCGCCTTTGCCGCCATCAACGCCGGCGCCTACGAGCGCATCGTGGTGCAGTTTGCGCCCGCGCATTGCCACGTCATGTACGGCCACCACGCGCTGGCCGGCGAGCGCCGCACGCTGGCCGCCACCACCGCCTGGTACGGGCGGCTGAAGCGCCTGATGCCCGACCTGCGCTTTGACGTGGGGGCCATTGCCGTCACGGGCTGGCCCTGGCACACCGTGGCCACGGTCACCTGGACCGACCACTTCGGCCTGCCCGACGGCAGCCGGGGCTCCAACCAGGGCGTGCATGAGTTTGTGCTGCGCTGGGGCAAGGTCCACCGGCTCGCGGTGCATTGCGACACTGAAAAGCTCCAGGCCTATTGCGAGCGCATGGCCGCGAGCGGCCTGAGCGAAGCGCTGGCCGAACCGATCACCGACACCACCGCTTTGCACTGAAAGCCATCGATGCCCCCCTCCAATGCTGCCTTGCTGCTGGCCGCCAGCGCCCTGATCGTTCTCGCCCTGGGGCTGGTCCATTTGCTCTACACCTTCAGCGGCGACAAGTTCGACCCGCGCGATGCCGCGCTCAAAGCCTGCATGCAGGCCGGCGTGCTGCGCCTGACCCGCGAAACCACAGTGTGGAAAGCCTGGATCGGATTCAACGCCAGCCACAGTTATGGCGCCATCCTGTTTGGCCTGGTGTGGGGGTACCTGGCGCTGGCACAGCCGGCCTTTCTGCTGGGCTCCACGTTTCTGCTGGCACTGGGCGGCGTGCTGCTGGTTGGCTATGCGCACCTGGCCTGGCGGTACTGGTTCAGCATCCCGTTTCGCGGCATGGTGCTGGCGAGTGCGCTGTATGGCATCGCGCTGCTGATGCTGTTTTGATCTGTCGCAGAAGGTCGGTCCGCCGGCGGGAGACAATGGGCGCTCCTATCGCTTCCCAGACTCCCAAACATGCTTGCTTTCCTGCCCCCGCTCGCGCGGGGCGTCATTGCCTTCATCCTGCTCGTCGTCAACACGCTGTTCTGGTGTGCGCTGCTGTTTGCCGTGTCCCTGGTCAAGCTGGTGCTGCCCTTTGGCGCGGTGCGCAAGCGCATTGACCCGGTGCTCAATGCCATCGCCACCGCCTGGATCGCCTGCAACGGCGGCTGGATGCGGCTGACCCAGCGCACCACCTGGGACGTGCAGGGCGTGGCCGACCTGCCCTACGCGGGCTGGTACCTGGTGAACTGCAACCACCAGTCGTGGGTCGACATCTTTGTGCTGCAGCGGGTCATGAACCGGCGCATCCCCATGCTCAAGTTCTTCCTGAAGCAGGAGCTGATCTATGTGCCGGTGATTGGCCTGGCCTGGTGGGCGCTGGACTTCCCGTTCATGAAGCGCCACGGCAAGGCCGAGCTGCGCAAGAACCCCGACCTGCGCCGCCAGGACCGCGAGACCACGCGCCGCGCCTGCCAGAAGTTTTCGCTGGTGCCCACCAGCGTGATGAACTTTGCCGAGGGCACGCGCTTCACCGCGGTCAAGCACCAGGCCCAGGGCTCGCCCTACCAGCACCTGCTCAAGCCCAAGGCCGGCGCGCTGGCGCTGGCGCTGGACGCCATGGGCGGACAGTTCCAGTCACTGATTGACGTGACCATCGTCTATCCCGGCGGGGCACCCACGTTCTGGGAGTTCCTGTGCGGCCGCACGCCGCAGGTGGTGCTGCGCGCGCGCCAGCTGCCGATCCCGGCTGAGCTCATGGGCGGAGACTACGAGGGCGACTCCGAATTCCGCGGCCTCTTCCACCGCTGGCTGGCCGACCTGTGGGCCCAGAAGGACGCACAGATCAGCGCCCTGCTCGCGGCACCCGCCGCGGGCTGAGTCCGCGGGCCGGCACAATGGCGCCATGCCCGACGCGCACCTTCCCGCTGCCCAACCGAACAACCCGCTGCACGGCGTGACGCTGGAGGCCATGGTCACGGCCCTGGCCGCGCACTATGGCTGGGCTGAACTGGGAGCGCGCATCCCCGTGCGCTGCTTCACGCATGAACCCAGCGTGGGCTCGAGCCTGAAGTTCCTGCGCCGCACACCCTGGGCCCGCGACAAGGTGGAAAGCCTGTACCTCTACATGCTGCGCGACAAGCCGGCCGCCTTGCTGGCGCTGTCGCCCAAAGGCACCGTGCCGGTGCTGCACTGCCCCGATGGCCGCGTGATCGACGAGAGCCTGGACATCATGCGCTGGGCCCTTCACATGCATGACCCGGCTGGCTGGCTGCCGCGCAGCGACACACCGGCGCAACAGGCCCTGCTGGCCACCAACGACGGCGCCTTCAAGCACTGGCTGGACCGCTACAAATACGCCAACCGGCACCCGGAGCGCAGCGCGGCCGACTACCGCGACGACGCCGCGGCCTGCCTGCTGGTGCCGCTGGAAGCGCAGCTGGCCCTAAGCCCCTGCCTGGGCGGCGCCACGCCCTGCCTGACCGACGCCGCGATCTTTCCGTTTGTGCGGCAATTTGCGGCGGTGGACGCGGCCTGGTGGTCCACGGCGCCCTGGCCTCACGTCAGGGCCTGGCTGGACGGCTGGCTGGCCAGCGAGCTGTTTGCGCTGGTGATGCGCAAGGAACGCTACGTTATTGATAGCGCGTAGTGGGCGCCCAGTCTGGACTCCAGCCCGATTCAATGCCCAACCAGGGCCGCAAAGGCGTTGCGCGTCTGCGGCGACACCGACGCCAGCACCTGGTCGTAGGAAGTCTGGTGGCGCGCGAGCAAACGGGCCGAGGCCACCAGCTTGGACTTGCAGAACCAGTGGCAGCTGTGCTGCATGAGAAACAGCTCGGCCGACAGCGTGAACGCGCGGTCCCGGTGCGACGCCGGGTTGGCGCCCTGGGCCGCGCGGTGGATGCCCGCGGCATGGATGGCCAGCGCCTGGCGCATGTCGAAAGTGGCCTGAGGCAGCAGGCGCGTGAGCAGCGGCAGGTACAGCGGCAAGCGGCTCACACGCGTGTGTTCGCTGTCCAGCCGCGCAAAGTCGGCGGCGAAGCGGCTGAACTCGCTGTCCAGCGCCTGCTCGGTGGATTGCAGCAGTGCCCAGACCTGCTCACGCCGCTGCGCGTCAGCCTCGCCCAGCGCGCGCAGGTAGCCCTGCGTGAGCGTCTCCATGTGCTTTTCGATCTGGTAGTTGCCCAGCTGGCGCGCCAGCAGCGCGACGCGCCGGCCCTGGTCCTGCGCCTTGTGCCACCAGGCGGCCGTGGCGACGAGCGTCACCAGAAGGAGAAATGATTCCATGGGGTGGGGGATTTTGGAGGGAGGGAGATGCGAACTAGTGTAGTGAGACAAACGGCACCCCATAATCGCGCCACAAATCAACCGTAGCGCACAGGGGAAGAGGCAATGACATCCGTCATCGAGATGCGATTTGGCCTGGCGGGCATGAACACGGTCCGCGTGGGGCTGGGCGACCGATCCCACTACGCGCGGCAGCTCAATTTCCAGGAACTGAATCCCTTTGCCACGGCGACGGAGGTGGTCAACCTCGTCAATGCGCTGGCGCCCATGGGGGCCGCCGGGTTGTCGGCGGCGGACTTCCGCACATTGGTGGCAGCACTGGCGGCAGGCGCAGGTGCCATGACACCGGCGCAGATGCTTGCCGTGGTGGGCGACCTTGCGCCACTGACAGCGGCGCAAATTCGCACCTTGTTGCTGGATCTGGTCACTGGCGGGGGCGCCATCCAGCCAGGTCAGGCCGCCACGCTGATTGCCGGACTGTGCCAGGGAGGGGGATCGATCAACGGCACCCAGGTGCGCACGATGTTCACCGCCTTGCGTGCCCAGCTATCCCCGACCGATCTGCATGATGCCTTGACTGAACTCCTGCCCTCCAGCGGGGCGCTGGTGCTGCGCGTCTACTCGGACCTGTGCCACGCCGGAGGCAACGGCCTGGGCGGCACGCATTTCAGGGAAGTGATCCGGCTGTTCCGCGCCGCCCCGGGCCATCTGAACGCCGTGACGCCCACCCAGCTGGACGCGCTGACACATGATCTGCGCATCGATCCGCTCACGGCAGCTCCCGCCCTCACTGGAACGCAAATCCGGGGCGTTGCGCGCGCCCTGCTGCACGGGGGTGGCGCGCTGACACCGGCCAACGCGCGAACATTGCTGATGCGTCTTCGGGTCAGCCTCACCATCGCACGGACCGAGGACCTCATCACCGCCACCGCGGGTAACTTCAACAATCTGGCCATCCGGCCCGCCTGGCTACTGGATGCGTCAGCGGCCACGACCGCGGGCGGCCAGGCGTTCGCCGACCGCCTTCACAACAGCATTGCGTCGAACACCAATGGTTGGACCGGCATGCGGCAGTTGCTCTCCCGAATGGACCAGGCCCGGTTGCCCGCCGACTGGGCTGTGAAACTGCTGGCGCTGTTTCCGGCACTCACGCCCAACCGTCATACTCGAATGAGGGATTTCATTGCGGACGGCGTCATCGCAGTGGCTGCGCTCAGCAACCGTTGGGTCGAGGATGTGCTCGACCGTCTGCAAGGTTTTCTGGACGATGGACGCTATCCTCACGGAGTCAACCGCCGCCACGCGGCGGCCGGCGTGGGCGGCGCGATTGTCCGCGCACGCAACATCAACGACGCCGCCATCCTGCTCAAGGAAGAACGGCTCAACTACTTCTGCAACTCGCACACCTACATGCGCTGCCATTTTTTCAACCGGCTGGCGCAGGGCGTGGCTTCCATCGAATTCTGGGATGCGGGCCAGACACGCCAGGCCATCATCACGGACTTCGCGAACGTGCCTGGCGCCTGGCTGTACAACCTGGCCACCGTCGCCATGAACGCCCAGGGCGGGTACGCATCGAACGTGTACAACAACAATCTGGAGGTGGGTCTGTATTACCAGGGCTGGAACAACGCGCATGGCAACCACGCCTTCAATGTCACCCATTTCTCGCCCGCCGGACAGAATCGCGTGCCCACCTCTGCCCTGCGCGCCATCTCCCATCTTTTCGACGACACCCCCTGAGGATGCGCGAACTCAACCCGCCCGTCGCAACGTCAGATTGATCCGCTGCTCGCCCAGCAGCGGATGCTGCTCGGGCTTGAGTGGCAACACGCCGTGGTAGCGCAGGCGGTCCGCGCCGCCCCACACCACCACATCGCCATGGAACAGCGGCACGCGGTCGGCCTTGTCATTGCGCTCGTGGCCACCCCAGAGGAAGACCGCCGGAATGCCGAGCGACACCGAGACGATGGGGTGCTCGTAAGCCGCTTCGTCCTTGTCCTGGTGCAGGCTCAGGCGGGCGCCTGGCACATAGCGGTTGACCAGGCAGGCGTCGGGCTCGAAGCCTGCAAACCCGGCTGCGGCCGCCGCGTCGCGCGCGAGTCGTTCAAACGCCGGGGGAATGGCGGGCCAGGGCTGGCCGGAGAGCGGGTCCCGCGCGGCGTAGCGGTAGCCGTGCCTGTCCGATACCCAGCCCAGAGGCCCGCAGTTGGTCTGCGCCGCCGACATGGTGAAGCCCCCGGGCGTGGTCATGTGCCGCCATGGCGACTGCCGCAGCACGGCCTCCAGCGCCTGCAGCAGCACTGGGGCGTCAGACCTTGCAAAGCCACGCAGCACGCAAGCCTGTGCGCCCAAGGCTTCCCGCTGTCCCGGGGTGGCGATGGGTTCGCCGAACAGGTCGCCCGTCACGGGGTGCTGCCCGGCAGCGATGCAAAGAACGCCGCGAAAATCCCATCCCTCTGCACCCCATGCGCCTCGCGCATCAGGTGCCTTCCGGCCCGCACCTGCCAGCGCAGGTCGTCGCCCAGCGCCGGGGTGCGCACCAGCTCGCTGGGCACCCAGTGGGGGTTGAGCAGCCAGGCGATGTTGATCACGTCCCAGATCACCCAGCTGTGCGGCTGCGCGTTGGCGGTGGCACCGTCCACGCCCAGCAGGGGCCACAACGGGTTGTGGGTGAACAGGTGATGGAGGTAGTCGCCCATGGCACCGCGGCCCTTGACGTAGCGCTCCATCTCGGCCAATGACAGGCGCAGCTGCGCACCCACGTGGTAGCCCGGCAGGTAGACATGGGGCACGCCGCTGTCCAGCAGCCACTGGCTGGCCCACAGGTCCTGCTCCAGGTTGAAGCTGTGGTTGATGTGCGGCGCATGGCTGGGGTAGCCACTGGTCCAGACCACCACGATGCGCTCCACGATGTCGGGCGCGAGCAGCAGCGCGCTGGCGATGTTGGTGACGCACCCCAGCGCCACCACATACAGCGGCGGGCCGCCCGGTGCATGCTCGCGCGCCGTGGCAATCAGGTGGTCCACGGCCTCGCTGCGCAGCGGCTCGCGCGGCGCCGGCAGGTAGCCCGCACTGCCGCGAAACACCCGCCCTGCATGGGGCTGGCCCAGCAGTTCGTACACCTTGATGATCTCGTCATGGCTGCGCGCCTTGCCTTCAGCGGGCGGGTTGAAGGGCGCGGCATCAGCGGGGGCTTGTGGCAGCAGCGCGCGGCGGTGGGCAAACGAAAACGGTGCGGCATAGACCGCCGCCACCTCCAGCCGCGCCGGTTCGCGCAGCGCCCAGGCCAGGGCAAACTGGTCGTCGATCTCGTTGGCGGCGTCGGTGTCGATCACGCAGCGCACGCGGCCCCGCGGCAGGGCCAGGCGCGCGCGGTACCAGTCGTCGGTGCGGTGATCAGGGCGTGCGTCGGTGTCAGGCATGTTGAGTCTCACGTTGCAGTCGTTGCCAGTCGGCGGGCTCGTCCACGTCCCACAGCGTGGGCAGCTCCAGCCAGGTTGCGCCCGCCGCCTGCAAGCGCACCCGCGTTTGCGCCAGCACCTGCGCGGTGCTCCAGTCCACCTCTTTGAACAGCGAGGGCAGCGGCTTGCGCAGGCCCAGCAGCACATAGCCGCCGTCTTCGGCAGGGATCAGCACTGTGTCATGGGCCTGCAACGCGTCGGCGGCCTGCTGCAGGTGTGCCGGCGTCAGCACCGGGCAATCGGTGCCCACGATCAACAGCGGCTGGCGCGGCGTGCGACCAAAGTGCAGGGCCATGGCCGCGCCCATGCGCTGACCGATGTCGCCACCCGGCTGGGGCAGGCACGCCACGCCAAAGCGCCGACGCAGGGCGCGGAAAAACCGGTGGTTTACATCGGGCGCGCACCACAGGGCCACGGGGCCGGTGGCGGCCTGCGCCGCCGTGCGCAGGGTCTGCAGCGCAAAGCCGCGCTGGGCCCGCGCGGCACCGACCGCGCCCAGCGCGGTGCCATCGGCTCGCAACGCCGGGATCAGCCGGGTCTTGGCCAGGCCCGGCACGGGCGCCTTGGCCAGCACCGCCACAGCGGCGCCGGCGCGCGGCTGGTAGCCATAGCGGCGCGCCAGCGCGTGGGCGTCGGCGCCCAGACACCAGGCCGCGCGCAGCCGCCACATCAGCACGATGGTGCGCCACACCCCGTGGCGCTCCCAGCGCCGGCCCGAAGTGGTCACGCGCGCCGCCAGGCAGGCCGGCGCCGAGCCGGCCTTGAGGCGGCGGCTCAGGTCCAGGTCTTCCATGAGCGGCAGGGCCGCAAAGCCGCCCGCGGCCTCAAACACGCGGCGCCGCACAAACAGGGCCTGGTCACCGGTGGCAATGCCGCTCAGGCGCGACCGCGCATTCATCATCGCGGCCACCACGGGCAGCCAGCGCGAGCGCCCCTCGATGCGCACATCAAACCGGCCCCAGTCGTGCGTTTGCAGGGCCCGGGCGATCAATTGGTCGGCATCGGGCGGCAACCCGGTGTCGGCGTGCAGGAACAGCAGCGCGTCGGCGGTGGGGCAGGCCCATGCCCCCGCATTCATCTGCCCGGCCCGGCCGCGCGGCGCCCGCAACAGCTGGTCGGCAAGGTCATGCGGAAACGACGCGCGCGCATCGGAACCGGAGCCGCCCCCGTCCACCACCACCACCTGCGCACCGCGCGCGCGCAGGGGTTGCAAGGCCTGCAGCCAGGGCAACAGGCCCGGCCCCTCGCCCAGCACGGGCACGATGATGGCCAGCCTCATGCGGCCAGGGCGCGGTCCAGCGCGTCGAACTCGTCCAGCACCCTGGCCAGCACCGGCGCGCTCAGGTAGTGATCGACGCGGTTGCGCACATGGGCCACCAGGGCCGCGTCGCTGCGCTCGGCCGACCAGTCCTCGCCTTCGGTGCCGGCACTTGCAGCCCGGGGTGACAGAGCCCGCCACTTGGCGCACCAGGTCACCGACCACAGCCACATGGCCCGGCGCAGCGGCACCAGCCAGCGCTGCGCGGGCCCGGCCTGCGGGCCCACGGCCTGCGACCAGGCGGCGTAAAAGCCCAGCACCTCATCGACCGACAGTTCGGCGCAGGTGTCCAGGTCCCAGGTGGTGGAGGTGTAGAGCGTGGCATGGGCCAGGTCGAGCGCGGGGTAGCTGTAGCGGCACTTTTCCAGATCCACCAGCACCGCGCGGCCCGCCGCCTCCACGATGAAATTGCCGGGGTGGCCGTCGAACGCGATCAGGCGGCGCTGCGGCCGCGCAGCGCCGCTGCACAGATGCTGAAGGCGCGCCAGCTCGCGCGCGATGCCCTGTGCCACCACCGGGTCCACGCCCGCGGCGGGCAGGTGCGCGGCCTGCACGGCGATTTCTTCGCCCAGCGCCTGCAGCGGATCGGCCGCATCGAGCAAGGGCGCACGCTGGGCTGGCAGCGGTAGTGCATGCAGGCTGGCCAGGGTGCGCGCCATGGCGGCGAGGTCGGCCGGCAAGCCGGCGCTGCGCCCCACGATCTCCTGCACCAGCAAGGCCCCGCGTGGCAAGGCTGCAGAAGGCGGCAACACCCCCCGCAGCGCGGGCGTGTGCCCCCCGGCCGCCGCGCGCTCGAAGCAGGCGCGCTGGTAGGCCAGATTGGCCTGCGCGCCCAGCCCCAGCTGGCTCTGCTTGGGCATGCGCGCGAGCACCCCCGTGCCCACCAGCCGCACGTGGTCATGTGCCAGGCCCTTGTCGCGCAGCGGCACCAGCGGCACGTCGGCCCAGGCGCTGTCCGCCAGCCGCAGCGCCTGGCGCAGTGCCGTCACCCGTTCAGCGACTGAGTGCATTCAGGTCCATCCCCTTGCCGGTTGTGAAAGCGCATGCCGTTTGGTCGCCATGGGCCGGTGTTTCTTTCCCTGGTGGCGCCTTCAGGCCGCCTGGGCGATACTTGAAGGGCAAATTGCCAACCATTTTTGACCTATCGTACCGCGCCATGGACCGCCTTTCGTTTCTGCTGCAGCAGTTTTCATTGCGTGCCAGCGTGTTTTACAGCGGGCCGCTGCGCGGCGTGAAAGAGTTTGCCGCGCAGCCCCACCACGGCCACCTGCACCTCGTGGTGCGGGGCCCGGTGCGCCTGACAGACGACCAGGGCCGCGTCACGGACCTGGCCGAACCATCGGTCATTTTCGTCCCGCGCGCGGCGCCCCACCAACTCATTGCTGACCGGCAAGGGCCGGCCGAGCTGGTGTGCGCCAGCGTCAACCTGGGCGGCGAGGGCAGCCCCATGGGCGACTCACTGCCCGCCTTCCTGCAGGTGCCACTGCAACGCCTGCCCGGCACCGACGCGCTGCTGGGCGTGTTGTTGCAGGAAGCGTTTGACAGCCGCTGCGGCCGCCAGGCCGCGCTGGACCGGCTGTGCGAGCTGCTGCTGATCCGCCTGTTCCGGTTCGCGCTGGACCAGGGGCTCAGCCGTGGCGGCACGCTGGCGGGCCTTGCCGACGCCCGGCTGGCCAAGGCGCTGCTGGCCCTGCACGAAGACCCGGCCCGGCCCTGGACGCTGGAGCAGCTGGCCGCCCAGGCCGGCATGTCGCGCGCCCGTTTCGCCGCGCGGTTCCACACCGTGGTGGGCCAGACGCCGGCCGACTACCTGGCGGGCTGGCGCGTAGGCTGCGGGCAGCGCCGGCTGCGCGAGGGCCTGGCGCTGAAGCTGGTGGCGCAGCAGGTGGGCTATGGCAGCGCCAGTGCCTTCACGCGCGCGTTTGCGCGCCGGGTCGGCTGCGCGCCCACCGAGTGGCTGCGCCAGACCACCCCGGCTGGCGCCTGGACTTGAGACGATCAATCAATCATCAGGCACTAATGGTTTCAAATCGTCTCGCATCCCGGCCTATGATTTCCAGACACCTTTTCTGGAGATTCCCGCATGACCCCGATTGCCCTGCTGCCCCGCCACCCCGTGCCTGCCCTGAATGTGCCGCTGACCAACGGCGAGCGCTTTGTGCTGGGCCAGTCGCCGGGCACGCCGTTTGACCTGCTGGTGTTCTACCGCGGCCTGCACTGCCCGATCTGCGCCAAGTACCTGCTCGAGCTGGAACGCCTCTCGCCCGAGTTCGCGCAGCGCGGCGTACAGGTGGTGGCGCTGAGCAGCGACACCGAGGACCGCGCCCGCCAGATGGCCGACAAGGTCAAGGCCAGCGGCGTCAAGTTTGGCTATGGCCTGAGCCTGAAGACGGCGCGCCAGTGGGGCCTGTACATCAGCACCTCGCGCGGCACCACGTCCATCGGCATCGAAGAGCCCGCGCTGTTCAGCGAGCCGGGCGTGTTCCTGGTGCGGCCCGACGGCACGCTCTATTACGGCGCGGTGCAGACCATGCCGTTTGCCCGCCCGCAGTTCCAGGACCTGCTGGGCGCCATCGACTTCGCGGTGGCCAAGGACTACCCGGCACGCGGCGAGTACACGGGCGAGGTCTGAACCCTCCGCGCCACAAGCCTTGTCCGGCCGCGGCGATGCTGGTAGCGTCGCAGGGCACCGGCCAGCCAGTCGCCCTGTAAGAACAGGCTCCGGGGAGCGACTCACCCCAACCCGGAGGATTGCTGAATGAATTACAAGAAGCTGGCGGTGGCCCTGGTCATCGTGGCGCTGGTGGCGCTCTACTTTGCGCTGGGGCTGGGCCGCTACCTGAGCCTGGACTACCTCAAACAAAGCCAGTCGGCGTTTGCCGGGCTGTATGCCAGCCACCCGCTCGCGGTGGTGGCGACCTACTTCGCCGTGTACGTGGCCGTCACGGCGCTGTCGTTTCCCGGCGCGGTCATTCTCACGCTGGCTGGCGGCGCGGTGTTCGGCCTCGGCTGGGGCACGCTGATTGTTTCGTTTGCCTCCAGCCTGGGCGCCACGCTGGCCTTTCTGGCCGCGCGCTTTGTCCTGCGCGACAGCATCGAGGCGCGGTTTGGCCAGCGGCTGGCCGAGATCAACCGCGGCGTCGAGAAAGATGGCGCGTTCTACCTGTTCACGCTGCGGCTGATTCCGGTGGTGCCGTTCTTCGTGATCAACCTGGTCATGGGCCTGACCAAGATGAAGGCCCTGACCTTCTACTGGGTCAGTCAATTGGGCATGCTGGCCGGCACCGCGGTGTATGTGAACGCGGGCACCCAGCTCGCACAGATCGACTCGCTCAAGGGCATCCTGAGCCCTGGCCTGCTGGGCAGCTTTGTGCTGCTGGGCCTGTTCCCGCTGATCGCGCGCAAGATCGTCGAGGCGGTTCAAAAGCGCAAGGTCTACGCCAGGTGGGCCGCCGTCAAACCCAAAAGCTTTGACCGCAACCTGGTGGTGATTGGCGGCGGCGCGGGCGGGCTGGTGTCGGCCTACATCGCGGCCGTGGTCAAGGCCAAGGTCACGCTGGTGGAAGCCCACAAGATGGGTGGCGACTGCCTCAACTACGGCTGCGTGCCCAGCAAGGCCCTGATCAAGAGCGCCAAGCTCGCGCACCAGATGCGCCATGGCAGCCACTACGGGCTGACGGACACACCGCCCCAGTTCAGCTTCAAGGCGGTGATGCAGCGCATCCACCAGGTGATTGCCGACATCGAGCCGCACGACAGCGTGGAGCGCTACACCGGCCTGGGTGTGGAGGTGCTGCAGGGCTACGCCAAAATCATCAACCCCTGGACGGTGGAGATCGCGCTGAACGGCGGTGGCAAGCAGGTGTTGACCACCCGCAGCATCGTGATCGCCGCGGGCGCGCGGCCCTTTGTGCCGCCCCTGCCGGGCCTGGACGATGTGGGCTATGTGACCAGCGACACGCTGTGGGACAGCTTTGCCCAACTCGACCACATCCCCCGGCGCCTGGTGGTGCTGGGCGGCGGGCCGATCGGCTGCGAGCTGGCACAGAGCTTTGCGCGCCTGGGCGCCGAAGTCACGCAGGTCGAGATGGCCCCGCGCATCATGATGCGCGAGGACGAAGAAGTGTCCGAGCTCGCCCGCAAGGCCCTGCAGGCCGACGGCGTGCAGGTGCTCACGGGCCACAAGGCGCTGCGCTGCGAGCCCCACTCCGTTCAGGCTGAGCCCCACTCCGTTCGCGCTGAGCTCCCCTCCGTTCGCGCTGAGCCTGTCGAAGCGACCGCAGAGGCTTCGACAGGCTCAGCCCGAACGGGTGGCGTGCTGGTGGTGGAGCATGGCGGCGCCGAAAAGCGCATCGAGTTTGACGAGCTGCTGTGCGCCGTGGGCCGCGTGGCGCGGCTCACGGGCTACGGGCTCGAAGAACTGGGCATCCCGACCCAGCGCACCGTGGACACCAACGAGTACCTGCAAACGCTGTACCCCAACATCTACGCGGCGGGCGACGTGGCCGGGCCGTTCCAGTTCACGCACACCGCATCGCACCAGGCCTGGTACGCGGCGGTGAACGCGCTGTTTGGCGAGTTCAAGAAGTTCAAGGCCGACTACTCGGTGATCCCGTGGGCCACCTTCATCGACCCCGAGGTGGCGCGCGTGGGCCTGAACGAGCAGGAGGCGAAGGAAAAAAACATTGCGGTGGAAGTCACCCGATACATGATCGACGACCTGGACCGCGCCATTGCCGACAGCGAGACCCAGGGCTTCGTCAAGGTGCTGACCGTGCCGGGCAAGGACAAGATCCTGGGCGTGACCATCGTGGGCACCCATGCCGGCGACCTGCTGGCCGAGTATGTGCTGGCCATGAAGCAGGGGCTGGGCCTGAACAGGATCCTCGGCACCATCCACACCTACCCCACCCTGTCTGAAGCCAACAAGTACGCGGCCGGCGAATGGAAGCGTGCGCACCAGCCGCACCAGCTGCTGGAATGGGTGCGCAGGTACCACGACTGGAAGCGGGGCTGAAGGCATGACACTTCAGCGTCGTGTCGCTCTTAAATTCATAGCAATAAGTGCCCAGCTGGTCTGGACTCCAGCCACTTTGGGCCAGGAAACAGGGGCGATTGACGTCAGTTTCGCCCCCTGGGACGCCCTGCTGAAAAAACACGTGCGATGGCTGGCCGACAACAGGCAGACGCGGGTGGACTACAAGGGCTTTGCCGCTGACCGCGCAGCGCTGCAGAAGGTGCTGGCCGGTTGGTCGGCCGTGACGGCTGCGCAGTTCGCGGGCTGGCCGCGCGCGCAGCAGATGGCCTTTCTGATCAACGCCTACAACGGCTTCACCGTCGAGCTGATCCTGACGCGCTACCCCGACCTGAAATCGATCAAGGACATCGGCTCGGTGTTCCAGTCGCCGTGGAAAAAGAAGTTCTTCACGCTGCTGGGCGAGGAGCGCACGCTGGACTGGATCGAACACGAGCAGTTGCGCCCGCGCCACCAGGACCCGCGCGTGCACGCGGCCGTCAACTGCGCGAGCATCGGCTGCCCGGCGCTGCGGCCCGAGGCCTTCACAGCCGCACGGCTGGACGCGCAGCTGGATGACGGCCTGCAGCGCTTCATGGCTGACCGCACGCGCAACCGCTACGCCGACGGCAAGCTGCAGGTCAGCATGATCTTCAAGTGGTTCCGCGAGGATTTCGAGAAAGGCCATCAGGGCTTCAACCAGCTGGAGGACGTGATGGCACGCTACGCCAATCACCTCGCCAACAGCCCCGCCGACCGCGATGCCATCAAGGCCAAGCATGTTCCGATCACGTTCCTGGACTACGACTGGTCTCTTAACGCTGTGGGCCGCTAGCGCCTTGGCGCAGGCGCCCGTGCTCGCGCCATTCTCTGCCGCGCCGGGCCCGGCCGCGCCCGCGCCCTGGCGCGTGGCCGGCCTGCCCGGCGGCAAGGTGCCGCTGGCCCGCATCACGCTGGCCGAGGTGGACGGCACGCGCGTGGCCAAGCTGGCCACCGCGGGGGCCTACGGCACGCTGGTGCATGACATCACGCCCTGGGTGCCTTCGCCCGGCGCCACGCTCGCCTGGCGCTGGCGGCTGGACCAGCCCCTGGCCCATGCCGACCTGCGCACCCGCGAGGGCGACGATGCGGCGCTCAAGGTCTGCGTGATGTTTGACCTGCCGCTGTCGGCCCTGCCGTTTGGCGAGCGCACGCTGCTGCGCATGGCCCGCGCGATCAGCGCCGAACCGCTGCCGGCGGCCACGCTGTGCTACGTGTGGGATCCGGCGCTGCCCGCGGGCACGACGCTGCCCAACGCCTACAGCGCCCGTGTGCGCTGGCGGGTGCTGGACGGCCCGGCCAGCCCGCTGCGCCAGTGGCGCAGCCACCGCCAGAACCTGAGCGCCGATTTTCTGCAGGCCTTTGGCCATGAGAGTACCACCGTGCCGCCCATCCTGGCCGTGGTCATCGGTGCAGACAGCGACAACACCGCCGGCACCAGCCTGGCGTATGTGGGCGACCTTCGCCTCGAGCCCTGATCAACCCGCAACCGGCCCCGCGCGCAGGTGCCGCCGCCGGTATTGCGCCGGCGTCTCCTTGACCTGTTGCACAAACAGGCGCGAGAAGGTCGCCACGTCCTGGTAGCCCACGGCCTGCACGATTTGGCCCAGGCTCAGGCCCGACTTCTCCAGCAGCTGCTTGGCCTTCTCGACCCGCGCACGCTTGAGCCAGGCCAGCGGTGACAGGCCGGTCTCGGCGGCATAGCGGCGCAGCAGCGTGCGTGAACTGACGCTCAGCGCCGCCGACAGCGCCGTGAGGTCGTAGGCGCTGGGCAGGCCCGCCAGCAGCAGCCGGTTGACCCGGTCCGCGAAGGGCTGCTGCGCGGCCGGCATCAGGCTCGCGTCCACATAGGGCAGCTGGGTGCTGCGGGTGGTGCTGACCAGGGCAAACCGCGAGGTGGCACGCGCGATGCGCGCATTCATGTGCCGCGCCACCAGGTGCACCGCAAGATCAAAGGCGCTGCTGACGGCGCCCGTGGTGGTGACGACGCCGTCTTCCTGCAACACCGCGCCCGCGTCCAGCGTGACGGCCGGGTAACGCTGCGCAAACTCGCGGGCAAAGGGCCAGGCCGTGGTGGCGCGCCGGCCATCGAGCAGGCCGGCCTCGGCCAGCAAAAAGCTGCCGATGCAGACCGAGGCCACGGCATGGCCCCGCGCCGCCCGGCGCCGGATCAGCGCCAGCTCCCTGCCCAGCAAGGGCAGGCGCTCATCCCACTGGCCGAAGCGGCTGACTTCCAGGCCGGGCACCACCATCAGCGCCGGCGCGCCGCGCAGCGCCCGGGTGCTCACGGCAATCCCGCCGGCCAGCGTGACCGGACCGCCCGCCGCGCTGACCACCCGGGCCGCGAAGGGGCGATGCCGGCCCGGCTCCAGGGCGGCGGCCATGTGGTTGGCGATCAGCAGCACATCCGCCAGGGCAAACAGCTCGGTGCCCATGCAGCCGGCATAGGCCAGCAGGGCCACCTCGGTGGCGCCTTGCGGGGTGCTTGGGAGAGAGGTTTGGGGGGCCATTCGCGTCATTGGCGAATTTCACCATAAAGAAGTCGATAACGACAATTCACACCGAGGCCGGAAGAACCAAGAATCCACACTCCCTGTTTTATTTGAAGGACCCAAGATGCGTTTGTCGATCGTGCTGCGTGATGGATTCACCGCCCTGGACATTGTGGGCGGCTACGAGGTGCTGGCCAACCTGCCGGGCATGGACGTGGAGTTTGTGGCCCCTCAAACCGGCCTGGTCTGGGCCGACACCCGGCGCCTGGCGCTGCAGGCCTGGCGCAGCTATGCGCAGACCGAATCCACCGACATCCTCTATGTGCCCGGCGGCCCGGGCGTCACGCCGGGGCTGGACGATGCCGAACTGATGGCCACCCTCGTGCGGCTGCATGCCACGTCCACCTGGACGGTGGGCATCTGCAATGGCGTGGAATGGCTGGGCAAGGCCGGCGTGATCACCGGCAAGGAAGTCACCACCAACTGGGCCTGCCGCGACAAGGTGGCCGCCCACGGCGCCACGGTCAACCACCGGCGCTACCACCGTGACGGCAAGATCATCACCGGGGCCGGCGTGTCCGCGAGCATCGACGCCAGCCTGTTCCTGGCAGGCCTTCTGGCGGGGGAAGACGTGGCGAAGACGCTGCAGCTGGGCATCGAGTACTACCCCGAGCCGCCCTTTGGCAATGGCACGCCGGACGAGGCGCCGGCCATGGCCCAGGCATTCATCCGGCAATTCGAGGCCGATGGCGCGCGGCGCATCCAGGCCCTGGCCTCCCGGATTCCACAACTCCCTGCCCAGTGAGCACCTCCATGGACCTTTATTTCGCCCCCCTTGCCTGCTCGTTTGCCAGCCACCTGCTGATCCGTGAAGCCGGTCTGGCGGTCAACCTCATCCCGGTGTCGCTGTCACGCAAGCAACTGGAAACAGGCACCGACTATTTCTCCATCGCGCCCAAGGGCCAGGTGCCGGTGCTGCGCTTTGACGATGGCCGTTTGCTCACCGAAAACGCCGCCGTGCTGCAGGTGCTGGCCCGGCAGGCGGCCACGCAAGGCAGCGCCGGCTACCTGCCGCAAGCCGGCACCTGGGCGCACGACGAAACGCTGGAGTGGCTCAGCTTCATTGGCACCGAGATTCACAAGCAATGCCTTTACCCCATGTTCCAGCGCGACGCGCCTGATGCCGTCAAGGCGTGGTCATGTGGCCGGCTGGCCGACAAGCTGCGTACCGTGGCAAGCCGTGTGGCGGATCGTCCGTTTCTGGTGGGCAACCAGTTCACCGTGGCCGACGCCTACCTCGCCTGGGCGCTGATGCTGTGCGAGCAGTCGGGCGTGGGCTTTCAGGGCGTTGAGGGCCTGCACGCCTACTGGACGCAGGTGAAGGCCCGGCCCGCCTTTGGTGAATGCCTGGCGCACGAGGCACGGCTGTACAAGACGCTGGCCTGAGGCGCCCCCAGGCCCCGGCGCTCAGGCCTTGATCTCGCGGGCCGTGATGATGTACTTGAATTCGTCCGGGGCCAGCGTGTCGAAGCGCCCGCCCGCGTTCTCGCCGTTGGGGTACATGAAGAAGCCCACCTTCGGGCCCCTGGAGCCGGGCAGGGCCACATCGTGCGCCGTATTGAAGGCCAGCCAGTTGCCCTCCCAGCCGCCGTACAGCGCCTTGTAGACCGGGGCCACCACCGGGTCGCTGGTGGACTTGATCCAGTCCGCCGTTTCAAAGCGCATGACCTTGCCCACATCGGCCGGGTCCATGGCCACCCAGCCATATTGCGCCAGGAACACCTCGGCGCGGCAGTGCTGGGCGCCCGTGAGGTTGGCCGGGTTGCCCGACAGCTGCTTGTAGCCAAAGGCCGAAGGCACCAGGCGGATGCCATAGACATCGCGCGCCGGCACACCCGCCGCGCGGCACAGGCCCACGAACAGTGCATTGATGTCGCCGCACTTGCCGCCCAGGTTGCCGGTTTCCAGCATGGTCTTGATGTCACCCACGCCGCAGCCGCGCACCTTGGGGTCGCGGAAGGTGTTGGCCACCGTCCATTCGTACAGCTTGCGCACCTTGTCCACATCCGACGTGGCGCCGCGCGTCGCTTCCAGCGCGGTCTTTTTCACGATGCCGTCGGTGGGCATCAGCTCGGTGGGCTGGGTCCAGTATTTCAGCAGGGCCGGGTCTTCGCTCACGGCCTTCTTGCTGCTCCAGTCGATCGCGCGGTCTTGCGTGCGAAAGCGGCTGACCAGCTCCACCTGGGGCCTGGGCTCGCCCGGGGCAAATTCGGCCACCAGCATCCGGGCGCCGTAATGCGCATCCGCAGCCTGCCGCATGGTTTGAGCATTGCCGGACCAATGGCTGTCCAGCGACTGCTGGTAGTCGCTGTCGACCGACGGAATCGGCAGCCAGACGCGCGTGGTGCCCTGGGGGTTCTGCACCTCGACCTGCGTGGTGATTTCAAAGGTGCGCCAGTTGCCCGGGCGCGGGCTGAACTGGCGCGGCTCGGCCGCGGCGAGTGAAGAAAAGCCGGGCAAGGCCAGCGCGGCAGAGGCTTGCAGAAGTTGGCGGCGGTTGAATTCAGACATGGGTGTTTCCTGGTCGTGGCGCAAGGGCGAATGGGGGGTTGCGGATGCCAGGCCTCAGCGGCTGGCCGCCTTCAACAGCGGCGCGATCAGCTTTTCGGCATCCGGAGCAGCCCAATCATACTCACCGGTCACCGTGAAGCGGGGCCGGCCGGTGGCGTCGATGATCACCGTGGTCGGGAAGATGCGCCGGGTCCAGGCCTTGGCGGCGGTGCCGTCACGGTCCATGGCCACGGGCAGTTGCAGCCCCGTGCCCTCGAGGAACCGGCGCACGCGCGCTTCATGCTCCTGGTAATTGACGGCCAGCACCACCAGCTTGCCGCCGGCCGCGTGCAGTTGCGCCAACTGCTCGAGCGACGGCATTTCGGCGCGGCAAGGCTCGCACCAGGTGGCCCAGAAGTTCAGCACCACCACCTTGCCTTTGAGGCTGGCCAGGGTCCACGGCTGGCCATCCAGACCGGCCAGCGCCAAAGCCGGCGTCGGCTTTGCCGCGGGCCAAGGCTGGACCTCAAAACCGGCCCAACCCGCCAGGGGCCAGCACAGCGCCCAGGCCATAGCCAGGCCACGCCACAAGGCAGGCCTGTTCATGGTGCGAGGAAAGCGAATACGGCCACTGGCAAAAACTCCGCAAAATGCGCTGTGTGAAAGACGCCAAGTTATAACCCTGATGATGAGCCCGCATGCAAACGCCTGAACAACCCGTCCTGCGCGACATCGTCCTCATTGGCGGCGGGCACAGCCATGTGGGCGTGCTGCGGCGCTTTGGCATGCAGCCCGAACCCGGCGTGCGGCTCACCGTGATCTGCACCGACACGCACACGCCCTATTCCGGCATGCTGCCGGGCTACATCGCCGGGCATTACGACTATGACGAGGTGCACATCGACCTGGCGCGCCTTGCGGTGTTTGCCGGCGCGCGGCTGTACCGCGACGAAGTCATCGGCATCGACCGCGTCGCGGGCCAGGTGCTGTGCGCCCACCGCCCGCCCGTGCCCTACGACCTGCTGTCGGTCAACATCGGCTCCACGCCGCAGGTTGCCAAGGTGCCCGGGGCCGCCGAACATGCCGTGCCGGTCAAGCCCATCCACCAGTTCAACCAGCGCTGGCTGGCCCTGCTGGCGCGCGTGCGCGAGCATGCCGGCCCCACCACGCTCGCGGTGGTGGGCGGCGGCGCCGGTGGCGTGGAACTCACGCTGGCCATGCAGCACCGGCTGCGCCACGAGCTGGTAGCCCTGGGCCGCGACCCCGACGAGCTGACGTTTCACCTGTTCACCGCCAGCGCCACCCTCCTGCCCACGCACAACGCGGGCGTGCAACGCCGGTTTGAGCGCGTGCTGGCGCAGCGCGGCGTGAAGCTGCACCTCAACGCCGAAGTCCAGCAGGTCCGCGAGGGCCAGTTGCAGACCGCCACAGGCGCCAGGCAGAACGCCGACGAGATCATCTGGGTCACGCAGGCCGGCGGGCCCGCCTGGCTGCGCAGCACCGGGCTGGCACTGGACGCCGGCGGCTTCATCCAGGTGAACGACTGCCTGCAGACCCTGACCGACCCGCGCATCTTTGCGGCCGGCGACATCGCCGCCATCGTGGACCGCCCGCTGGAGAAGGCCGGCGTGTTTGCGGTGCGCATGGGGCCGCCGCTGGCCGACAACCTGCGCCGCAGCGTGCGGGGCCTGCCGCTGCGCCCCTACCGGCCGCAGCGCCGCTGGCTGGCGCTGATCAGCACCGGCGACCGCCACGCCATCGCCTCGCGCGGCGCGCTGGGCTTTGAGGGCGACTGGGTCTGGCGCTGGAAGGACTGGATCGACCGCCGCTTCATGCAGCGCTTCAGCGAGTTCCCGCCCATGGCCAGCCAGCCACCGGTCGCCATCGCACCCACGCTGCCGCTGACGCCCGACGAGTCGCTGCAGGCCCTCTCGGCCATCGCCATGCGCTGCGGCGGTTGCGGCGCCAAGGTGGGCGCCACTGTGCTGTCACGCGCGCTGGGCGGGCTGCATCCCGTGGAGCGTGACGATGTGCTGGTGGGCCTGCAATCGCCCGACGACGCGGCCATCGTGCGCGTGCCGCCGGGCAAGGCCATGGTGCACACGGTGGATTTCTTCCGCGCGTTCATTGACGACCCCTACCTGTTCGGCAAGGTCGCGGCCCACCATGCACTGGGCGACATCTTTGCGATGGGTGGCGAAGCGCAATCGGCCACGGCCATTGCCACGGTGCCCGCGGGCCTGGAGGCCAAGGTGGGTGACCTTCTGCTGCAGATGATGACCGGGGCCGTGGAGGTGCTCAACGAAGCCGGCTGCGCGCTGGTCGGCGGCCACACCGGCGAAGGCCGCGAGCTGGCGCTGGGCTTTGCCATCAACGGGCTGGTGGACGATAACCTGAAGGGCGTGATGCGCAAGGGCGGCATGCGCCCCGGCGACGTGCTGCTGCTGACCAAGCCGCTGGGCACGGGCACGCTGTTTGCCGCGCACGCGCTGGCCGCTGCCAGGGGCCGCTGGATCGACGCCGCGCTGCAGTCGATGCAGGTGTCCAACCGCGCTGGCTCGCAGATCCTGCGAACCCATGGCGCCACCGCCTGCACCGATGTCACGGGCTTTGGCCTGCTGGGCCACCTGGTGGAGATGACCCGGCCCTCCGGCGTGGACGCCGAACTGCAGCTGTCGGCACTGCCGTTGCTCGATGGGGCGTTGGACTGCGTGGCCGCCGGCATGGTGAGCTCGCTGCAGCCCGCCAACGTGCGGCTGCGCCGCGCCATCCGCAACCAGGACGTGTTTGTGAGCGACCCGCGCTACCCGCTGCTGTTTGACCCGCAGACCGCGGGCGGGCTGCTGGCGAGTGTGCCGGCGGATCAGGCCGCCGCCTGTCTGGCGGCGTTGCGGGAGGCGGGGTATGCCAGCGCCGCCTTCATTGGGCGAGTGTTGGCGCAGGGCGACGAGATGGCGCCTGTGGGGCTGGTGCGATGAGTCATCGCCTCGCGCCGCGACTCGAGCTCAGGGTGTGCAACACGAGAAAATGTGTGCGCCCACTCACATATTTACTCTTTCCCTCACATTCGGCTAAGTCTGAGGGGTTACCCTAGGGGCTGGCTATCTGACCGATAGAACCTCCCGATTAGCACTCGATCTACCAGAGTGCTAACATTGATTCTGATTTGAAAGGAGTTCTGGTATGACTACTGCCACTGGAGCCTCTCCCGCCACCGCGCTCGCCGTTGCCAACCCTTGGGCTGTTGTGCCCCCGCTGGGCAACCTCGACGCCTATATTTCCGCCGTCAACCGGCTGCCGATGCTCACGCTCGAGGAAGAGCAGACCTTCGCGCGCAAGCTCAAGGATGAAAACGACCTCGAAGCCGCCGGAAAGCTGGTGCTGTCGCACCTGCGCCTGGTGGTGTCGGTCTCGCGCAAGTACCTGGGTTATGGCCTGCCCCACGGCGACCTGATCCAGGAAGGCAACATCGGCCTGATGAAGGCCGTGAAGCGCTTTGACCCCGACCAGGGCGTGCGCCTGGTGAGCTACGCCCTGCACTGGATCCGCGCCGAGATCCATGAGTACATCCTGAAGAACTGGCGCATGGTCAAGGTGGCCACCACCAAGGCCCAGCGCAAGCTGTTCTTCAACCTGCGCTCGATGAAGCAGGGCTTCAAGGACGACGCCGATGTGGAAACCCACCGCGACACGCTGACCGACGCCCAGATCGACGTCATGGCCAAGGAGCTGAACGTCAAGCGCGAGGAAGTCATCGAGATGGAAACGCGCATGTCGGGCGGCGATGTGATGCTGGACCCGGCGCCCAATGACGATGGCGAAGAAGGCTTCGGCCCGATCGCCTACCTGGCCGACGCCAGCCACGAGCCCACGGCCATGATGGAGTCGCGCCAGCGTGACGAGCTGGCCACCGACGGCATTGCCACCGCGCTGGAAAGCCTGGACGCGCGCAGCCGCCGCATCGTGGAGGAGCGCTGGCTCAAGGTCAACGACAACGGCTCGGGCGGCCTCACGCTGCACGACCTGGCCGCCGAATACGGCGTGAGCGCCGAGCGGATCCGCCAGATCGAGGTGGCCGCCATGAAGAAAATGAAGAAGGCGCTGGCGGCGTACGCCTGATCAGCGCAACGCTTTGAAACCCGAAAGGCCCGGCATCCCCGGGCCTTTTTTGTGACAATCAGCCCGGTGTCAAGAATGCGCAAATGGTGGGTGGGGGTGCTCTGGCTGGCGGGCCTGTGCGCCGCCGTGGCGCAGGAACTGCCCGGCCCCATCACGCTGACCCCCACCACCGCGCCGCTGTCGCTGGACAACCGCAGCCTGTACTGGATAGACCCGACGGCGCAGGTCAAGGTCGAGCAGCTGGAAGCGGGCGAGCCGCCGGTGCCCTGGGCGCTGCGCGGCACGCACCCCCAGTACAACATCGACGGCAAGGCCCTGTGGTTCCAGTTTGACGCCGTCACGCCGCCCACCGGCCACTGGTTTCTTGAACTGGCTTCGTCGGGGGTGGACCGGGCCCAGCTGTTCTACCGCGGCGCCGACGGGCAGTGGGTGCGCCACGAGGCCGGCGACAGCAAGGCCGTGTCCGACTGGCCGCTGCCCGGCCGTTTCCCGACCTTCGAGCTGGCCGGCCGCCGCGGCGACGTGGTGCGCTACTGGCTGCGCGTGGAGCATGCGCGCGTCAATTTCGCCACGCCGCTGAACCTGTACAACCTGCGCGAGCTGGCCGCCTCGCGCGAGCGCGAGCAGTTCCTGCTGGGCGCCTACTTTGGCCTGGCCGCGCTGATCGTGCTCGTGTCCCTGGCCAACGCCGTGGTCTACCGCGACCGCAACTTTGCGGCCTATGCGACCTATGTGTTCGCGCTGAGCGCGGGGCAGCTGGCCTACTTGGGCGTGGGCGCCCAGCACATCTGGAACGAATGGCTGCGCTGGAACGAGGTGGCCACCTTCATCCTGCCGGGCGTGTCGTCGGCCGTGGGCCTGTGGTTCGTGCGCATGGTGACCGAGCCCGCGCGCTTTTCGCGCCACCTGGACCTCGCGGTGTGGGCCCTGATCCTGGCCGTGCTGTCGTCGGTGGCGCTGGACACGGTGCTGACATCGCGCGCCAGCTTCGCCGTGGTCATGGTGCTGACGGTGCTGTCGCTGGCCGTGGTCATGGTGCTGATCGGGCTGGTCTGGGCCCAGGGCGATGACCCGGCCATCCGCCTCATTGCGCTGGGCTTTATGCCGGTGGTGCTGCTGGCGCTGTTCCCGCTGGCGCGGGGGATGAACCTGATCCCCACCAGCGCGCTGACGCGCTATGGCCTGTCGATTGGCGCGATGCTGGAGATGCCCATCCTGTTCTACGCGCTGAGCCTGCGCGGCACCCTGCGGCGCGAGACCCAGGTGCGGGCCGCCTCGCTGTCGCGCACCGACCCGCTCACCGGGCTGGCCGACAACCGCACCTTGATGCGCCGCCTTGACGGCGCGCTGGCCCGCGCGGCCAGCCAGGGCCATTCGTGCGCGCTGCTGGTGGTCAGGCTGGCCAACCTGGACAGCATGGTGCTGGAGCACGGTCGCGAGACCGGCGACCGCGCCCTGGTGCTGGCCACCTCGCTGCTGCGCCATGTGGTGACCGATGTGGACCTCGTGGCCCGCGTGGGCGAGCAGCAATTCGCGCTGCTGCTTGACGGGCCCACCACCGACCTGGCGGTACAGGCCTGCGCCACGCGCGTGGTGGCCAGCGGGCTGCGCGAGTCCGAGGCATTGCCCGGCGGCGTGACGCTGCGCTTCCACGTGGCCGCCGCGATCCTGCCCGACGGCCAGCGCGACGCGGCCAGTAGCCTGAAGTGGTTACAGGAGGTGGTGGCCGAGATGGCCAGGGACACACGCAAGTCGATTCGCGCCATGAATTTCTGACGATCTGCCTGTAGCATGACGGCCTGCCGCGGCCAACCCGCCGGGCTTTCCAAACTCAAGGAGTCTTCCGCATGTTCAAGCAACTTCCCCGCCGGGCCACCCTGCTGGCCGCCGTCGCACTCGTGTGCGGCACCGCCCTGGCCCAGACGCCCGCCAAAAGCCCGGCGTCCAAGCCTGCCAAGAGCGCCAAGAGCACCGAGGGCGCGCCACTGAACTGGCCCACCAAGCCGGTGCGCCTGATGGTGGGCTTCCCCGGCGGCTCCACGCCCGACCTGGTGGCCCGCACCATCGCCGAGCCGCTGTCCAAGGCGCTGGGCCAGCCGGTGGTCGTCGAGAACCGGCCCGGCGCGGGCGGCAACATCGCGGCCGACGTGGTGGCCAAGTCCACCGACAACCACACGCTGGGCATCATGATCAACGGCAACATGACGATCGCCAAGATCCTGAACCCGGCCACGCCGTTTGACCCGATCAAGGACCTCGCGCCGATCAGCCTGATCGGCACCGCGCCGCTGCTGCTCACCGCGCCGGCCAGCCTGCCCTTCAACAACGCGCAGGAGTTCTTCCTGGCCGCGCGCAACGGCGGTGACAAGTGGAGCTACGCCTCGCCCGGCATCGGCACCGTGGGCCACATCGGCATGGAACTGCTCAAGACCAAGACCAACATTGCGCCGGTGCATGTGCCCTACCCCGGCAACCCGCAGGTCATCAACGCGATGATCGGCGGTCAGATCCAGCTCGCGCTGCTGCCCCCGGGCCTGGCGGCGCCGCAGATCCGCGCCGGCAAGCTCAAGGCCGTGGGCGTGACCTCGGTCAACCGCAGCCCGCTGGTGCCCGAGTACCCCAGCCTGGACGAGGGCGGCGTGCGCGGCTTCCAGCTCGAGATCTGGACCGCCGCCGCGGGCCCGGCCAACCTGCCCAAGCCCATCGTGGCCAAGCTGTCGGGCCTGATCAGCGAGATCGCGCGCAGCCCCGACGTGCGCCAGAAGCTGTTCCAGCAAGGCTGGCAGGTGGCTGGCACCTCGGCCGAAGGCCTGGCCAACCGGGTCAAGTCAGACACCAACCTGCTGGGCGGCGTGATTGTGATGCGCGGGATCAAGGCCCAGTAAGCCGCCGCCTCCACCCCCCTCGAAAAAGCCGCCGCGAGCGGCTTTTTAAATCAAATCGGGCTGGAGTCCAGGCCTGGCGGCCACTGTGCGCTATGTTTTCTGTAGCGTCCGGCGGGCGCGGCGGACAATGTAGGCGGTGGCCGGCGCCGCGGATTCCCGCGCCCACCGCTCGCACAGCCCGTCCACCCACTGCGGCTGGCTCTTGCTGGCGTCATTGAGCCAGTTGGCCACCGAGTTCTGCACATAGCGGCTGGCGTCGGCGCGCAGCGGCTCGATCAGGGGCAGCGCGCGCCAGGGCTCGGCCTTGAAGACCTCGATCTGCGCGCACCAGACGCCGCGAGGGCGCGTGAGCTCGCTGGCAAAGCGGCGGACGTTCTCGTCGGTGCTGCGCACCCAGGGCAGCAGCAGGCCCAGCGCCTCGTCGGGCGCGGCCACCACCTCGTCACGCAGGGCCATCCAGGCAAACTCGCGCACGCCAAAGTGCGCGTCGGCCGCAAACCGGCGCACGCTCGCGAGCTTGCCGGCCAGGCCCAGGCCCGAGAACATCACCCACTGCGTGGCCCAGGCGCGCGCCACGTCGCTCGCGTGGCTGGCCAGCGCATGGGCCACGGCATCACGGTCCGCACGGGCCGCGGTCATGTCGTACAGCGCACGGGCCACATGCTCGTGGCGCTTCATGGGCTTGAAGGCGGCCAGCATGGCCAGCGTATCGGTCAGGCGCTCGGCATGAGCGTCCAGCCCGATGTGGCCGGCCACCGCACGGGCCAGCCGCGCGAGGTCGAGCGCAAGGAATTCATTGAGGTTGACCGTGGGCACGAGCCCGTCGCCCAGCGCCTGCAGCACCTCGGGCGGGATCAGCGCGATCCGCGCCGCGCCCTTGCGCCCCAGCAGGTGCTGCACCATGGTCAGCGGCTCTTGAGCAGCAGCTTCACGTCGTCGGCCAGCGCCTGCGCGCCGCCACCGTAGCGCGTGTACAGGCGGATGTGGCCCTGCGTGTCGTAGATGTAGCTGCCCGCCGAGTGGTCCATGGTGTAGCTCGTGGGGGTCTTGCCGTCGACCTTCTTGTAGTAGACCTTGAAGTCCTTGGCCACGGCGGCGAGCTGCTCGGGCGTGCCGCGCAGCGCCAGAAATGACGGGTCGAAGTTGGCCATGTAGGCCTTGAGCACCTCGGGCGTGTCGCGCGCCGGATCGACCGTGATGAACACGCCCTGCAGCTTGTCGGCATCGGGGCCCAGCGAGCGCTTGACCTCGGCCAGTTCAACCATCGAGGTGGGGCAGACATCGGGGCACTGGGTGTAGCCGAAGAACACGACCACGATCTTGCCCTTGAAGTCGGCGATGCCGCGCGGCTGGCCGTTGTGGTCGGTCAGCGGGAAGTCCTTGGCGTAGTCGGCGCCCGTGATGTCGATCGCGTGGAACTGCGGCTTTTGCTCCGAACAGGCAGTCAACAGGCCTGTAGTCCCCGCCAGCAGGGCACTTGCCGCTATGAAATACGTAGCAATTCGACGGTTCATGTGAGAAGCCTCAAAGCAGGTAGTGGTCCAGCAGCAGCGCCGCGAACAGCAGGCTGAGGTGGATCAACGAGAAACGGAAGGTGCGGCGCGCCAGCGCGTCGGAGTAGTTGCGCCAGAGCTTCCAGGCGTAGCCGGTGAAGCCGCAGCTCAGCACCAGCGCCACCACCAGGTACAGCCACGAGCTCATGCCATAGGCAAACGGCATCAGGCAGGCCGCGAACAGCACCAGCGTGTACAGGAACACCTGCAGCCGCGTGAACTCGTTGCCGTGCGTCACGGGCAGCATGGGCAGGCCCGACTTGCGGTAGTCCTCCACGCGGTACAGGGCCAGCGCCCAGAAATGCGGCGGCGTCCACAGGAAGATGATCAGGAACAGGATCAGCGCCTCGGGGCCGACGTCCCCGGTCATCGCCGCCCAGCCCAGCACCGGCGGCATGGCGCCCGAGGCGCCTCCGATCACGATGTTCTGCGGCGTCAACGGCTTGAGGATCATCGTGTAGATCACCGCATAGCCCACAAAGGTGGCAAAGGTCAGCCACATGGTCAGCGGGTTGACCCACACGTAGAGCAGCCAGGAGCCGGCCGCGCACAGCACGGCCGAGAACAGCAGGGTCTCCCAGTCACTGAGCTCACCCTGGGCCGTGGGCCGCCAGGCGGTGCGCTTCATCTTGGCGTCGATGCCTTTTTCGACAATGCAGTTGAAGGCTGCGGCGGCGCCCGCCACCAGCCAGATGCCCAGGCAAGCCAACGCAGCGCGACCAGCTTCGGCCAGCGTGGGCACACCGGGCACGGCCAGCACCATGCCGATCAGCGCGCAGAACACGATGAGCTGGATCACGCGCGGCTTGGTCAGTGCGTGGAACTGCTGGATGCGCGACGGCGCCATGGCGGTTTGGGAGGGACTCGTCATGCGGAAAGGCTCGATGCGTTGAGTTTGGAGGCGCTCACGGAGTTGCCGGCAAAGCGGCTTTCACCCAGCGCCCAGGTCAGCACCGCGACCAGCGCGGCGGCGCCACCGGTGTGCAGCACCGCGGCCACCAGCGGCCAGTCGAGCACCACGTTGGACAGGCCGGTGGCGAACTGCAGCAGGGCCAGGCCCGCGAGCCAGCGAGCCTGCGTGCGCAGCGCATGGATGCGGTTCAGCCGCCAGGCCAGCAGGCCCAGCGCGACAAACACCACGCCCGCGAACAGGCGGTGCGTGAAATGGATGGCGGTGAGCGCGCCAAAACCGATGTGCTCGCCCTGCGCCGTCATGCCCAGCTCGCGCCAGAGTTCAAAGCCGGCGCGAAATTCCATGTACGGCCACCAGCTGCCCTGGCAGGTGGGAAAGGTGTTGCAGGCCAGCACCGCGTAGTTGGTGCTGACCCAGCCGCCCAGCGCCACCTGGGCCCAGACCAGCGCGAACACCGACAGCAGCAGCCAGCGCGTGACATTGGCCAGCGGCACGGGCGTGGTCTCGCGCCAGGCCTGGGTGTGGCGCACCGCCTGCGCGCACAGTAGGCACAGCAGCACCAGCCCGCCCAGCAGGTGCAGCGTGACGATGGCGGGGAACAGCTTCATGGTCACCGTGAGCGCGCCAAACGCGCCCTGCAGGCAGACCCAGAACAGCGTGAGCGTGGGCCACCACGGGTTCACCGGCACCCCGCCCTGGTTGTGCTTGCGCTGCAGCCAGGTGGTCACGGCCAGCGTGAGGATCAGCACGCCCACGCCGGTGGCCAGGTAGCGGTGCACCATCTCGACCCAGGCCTTGCCATGCGTGACCGGGCCGGTGGGCATGGCGCTTTGCGCCGCGCTGATCTCGGCATGCGCGCCCACGGGGCTGGCATTGCCATAGCAGCCGGGCCAGTCGGGGCAGCCCAGGCCCGAGTCGGTCAGCCGTGTGAAGGCACCGAACAGCACGAGGTCGAAGGTCAGGAACAGCGTGAGCAGCGTGAGCGCGCGCAGCCGCCGCGTGGGCGAGGCCTGCGGGTTGCGGACCCAGACCCAGGCCAGCGGGCCGAGCGCCACCACCACGCCCATCAGCATGAGGCGCAGCGCGGGCGCGAGGTCGTACAGGGGCTGGGTGGCGTCCATGCTCAGTGGGCCGGCCGGCCGGCTTCGTCCCACGACGCCGAGGCGCGCATCAGGCGCTCCAGGTCGCGCTTGATCTTCGCGGCCGAGGCCGCGTCAATCTTCGCCGCGAGGTTGACCGGGGGAAACCGCATCATCCAGTTGCCCAGCGGGTCCACCAGGTAGAGCTGGTCATGCAGCGATCGCCCTGATGAGGGTTCCAGCCACTGCGCCAACTGAGCGGAGTCCACGCGCAGCACCGTGGCCTGCCGCAGCGCCGGCAGCAGCGCGGCGCGCACCGGCTCGGCGTCAGGCACCAGCCAGACCCAGTCGAGCCGGTCCTTGTCCTTGCCCAGGCCTTCGCGCAGCTGGCGCTGCAGGTACAGGTGTTTCTCGCACGCGGCATCACAGGCCCCGCCCGCCACATTGATCAGCAGCCACTGGCCCTTGAGGCTGCGCAGGTTCACGGGCTTGCCGTCGGTCGTGATGCCCGTGATGTCGGGCAGCGGGCGCTGCGGCTCCACCAGCTCGCCATAGTTGCGCCGGCCCTCAGGCCGCACCACGTAGTAGGTGAAGTACGAGGCAATCACCGGCGCCGCGCAGACCAGCAGCACGGCGATCATTTTCCAGCGCCCGCGCACGGTGCGGCCCGCGTCGCCGGCCGTGGCCTCCTGAAGCGTGGGCATGGAATGGACCGTCAGGCCCAGAGGCTCGTCAAACGCCTCGGGTGGCCTGCGGCCGCTTGCGTCGGGGTGCGATGAATTGGTACCAGACATAGAGAATTGCCATCAGGCCGCTGAGCCCGAACCATTGAAAAGCGTAACCGTAGTGTTTGCCGACCCCGCTGGCCACCTCGGGCCAGTCGCGTTGCAGGCCTTCGGAGGCCGCACCCGTCTGCAGCACGGTCCAGAGCGCCACCGGCAAGCCGGTCTGCGCGCCATAGGCGGCCAGGTCCAGATTTTGCCGGATGACGGAAGACCCTGATTCGGGCCCCGCGGCCGACCCTGATGTGAACTCGAACAGCCGCGAAGGCGCCGGCGCCAGGCGCCCGTCAACCAGCACCTCGCCCGGCGGCGTCTGCACGGGTGGCAGGCGCTCGCGGTCGATGAAGTTGCGGGCCACCCAGCCGCGCTGCACCATGACCACCTCGTGCAGGCCGGCGGGCTGGAAGGCCGTGAGCACATAAAAACCCGGCCGCCCCCCCATCTGCCGGTTGTCCAGGTAGATGGTGTGCCCGGGCAGCCACTGGCCCCGCAGCCGGACTGGCCGGTGAATCTCGCTTGCTACATTTTCAATAGCAGCAAGTGCCCGGTTATCAAGGACTGGCCGCTGTTTTTGCGCCTCAATGCTGGCGTGGATCGCTTCTTTCTGGGCGGCGCGCGAGAGCTGCCAGAAGCCCAGCGCCTGGGTCAGCGCCACGCCCGCCACGGTGGCCAGGGTGATGAGCCAGAAGCGCAGGCCAGGGCGGCGCGGTTTTTTTGCACTCACGGGATAATGCACTCCATGAAATACCTGGTGGTGCTCGCGTTCGTGGCCATTCTGGCCAGCCTGGGCTCTGCCCTGTTCTTCATGATGAAGGACGGGCGTGAGGGCAAGGCCAAGACCAGCAACATGGTACGGGCACTGGCGTTCCGCGTGGGGTTTTCCATCCTGCTGTTCATCTGCATCCTGATTGCCTGGAAACTCGGCTACATCCACCCCACGGGCATCCAGGCCGGGCAGTAGCGCACCGGGCGGCGGCATCAACAAAAAAAGCGCCTCGCGGCGCTTTTTTCATGGGCGCAGGCTGCTTACAGCCAGTACACCAGCACATACAGACCCAGCCAGACCACGTCCACGAAGTGCCAGTACCAGGCCGCGCCTTCAAAACCGAAGTGGCGGTCGGCGGTGAAATGGCCCTTCATGAGGCGCAGCGTGATGAACAGCAGCATCAGCATGCCGACGAACACGTGGAAGCCATGGAAGCCCGTGAGCATGAAGAAGGTGGAACCGTAGGCGCCCGATGCCAGCGTCAGGCCCATCTCGTGGTAGGCGTGGTAGTACTCGTAGCCCTGCACGCCCAGGAAGGTCACGCCCAGCAGCACGGTGATCCACATGAAGGCAATGGTGCGGGCGCGGTGGTTCTCGCGCAGGGCATGGTGGGCAATGGTCAGCGTCACGCCCGAGCTGAGCAGCAACGCGGTGTTGATGGTGGGCAGCCAGAACGGCGTCATGGTCTGGAAGGGCTCGACGATGCCACCGGGCGATGCCGTGGCGCCGGCGGCCAGGCTGGGCCACACGGCCTTGAAGTCGGGCCACAGCAGCGCGTTGTCCAGGCTGCCGAGCGCGGGCACCGAGTGCGAACGCATCCACCACAGCGCGGTGAAGAAGGCGCCGAAGAACATCACCTCCGAGAAGATGAACCAGCTCATGCTCCAGCGGAACGACAGGTCGATCTTGTGGCCGTACTGGCCGCCTTCGCTTTCGCCCACCGCGTCGCGGAACCACTGGAACAGCACACCAAACAGCCACAGCAGGCCGAACATCAGCGAGAACTTGCCCCAGCCATGGCCGTTGATCCACTGGGCCGCGCCCAGAATGACCCAGAACAGCCCGAAAGCCGCGAACGCCGGATGGCGCGAGGGCTGGGGAACGAAATAGTATGGCGTGGTGCCGTGGGCGGTTGAACTCATATCAGCTCCTGACTCTCGATCTTTTAATCATTGCGGGGCCGTCATTTGACGACCCAGTTGACCAGCACCACCAGCCCCACCACAAAGCACACCGCGGCGGCGATGCCGACCACGATGATGTGCAGGGGGTTGGCTTGCGCCAGGTCCTGTTTGTATTCACTGTTCTTGCGGATGCCGATGAACGACCAGGCCACGGTCTTGACCGTGCGCAGGAACGAGGCCTTGGGGGCGGCCGCGACCGGCCGCTGCGAGGCGCTCACGAACCGGCCTCCCGCTTGACGGGCGCCGCAGGCACGGTGGACAGGGCCACGGCCGGCGGTGGCGGCACCTTGCCACCGATTTCAAAGAAGGTGTACGACAGCGTGATGGTCTTGACGTCTTTCGACAGCTTGGGGTCGATCACGAACACCACGGGCCAGGTTTTTTTCTCGCCCGGGTCCAGCGTGTACTGGTTGAAGCAGAAGCACTCGAGCTTGTGGAAATGCGAGGCCGCCTGGCGCGGCGCGTAGCTCGGGATCGCCTGGGCCGCCATGCGGCGGTCCTGCACGTTCTGGAACTCGTACATCACGGTCGTCAACTGGCCCGGGTGCACCTGCACCGAGTTGCGCTCGGGCTTGAACTTCCAGGGGCCCAGCGAATTGGCGTCAAATTCAACGGTGATGGTGCGGCTCAGGTCGACCTGCGAATTGGCCGGCAGCTTGACGTCCTTGCCGGCGGTGCCGTTGCCGGGCACCTGCCGCTCGGACAGCGACAGGATGTTGATGCCCGTGGCCTCGCAGATGGACTTGTAGACCGGCACCAGCACATAGCCGAACGCGAACATGCCGGCCGTGATCACGGCCAGCTTGCCCACCATCCTGACGTTTGCGCTGCGAAGGCTCATGGGTTGACCGGCTTCAGCGGGACAACAGAACCATCTTGACCATGAACCCGAAGAACAGCACCACGGCCACCGACGCGAGGATCAGCGCCATGCGCAGGTTGCTCTTCTTCTGTTCGGGGGTCATGCCGTCCTCAGCCGATCACCTTGGTCGCCGTGGCATCGAGCTTGGGCGGGGTTTCAAAGGTGTGGAAGGGCGCGGGCGAGGGAACTTCCCACTCCAGGCCTTCGGCGGCTTCCCAGGGCTTTTGCGAAGCTTTTTCGCCCTTGCCGCGCATGGTGGGCAGCACGATGAACAGGAAGAAATAAACCTGCGCCAGACCGAAGGCAAATGCGCCAAACGAGGCCACGGCGTTGAAGTCGGCGAACTGCATGGGGTAGTCAGCATAGCGGCGCGGCATGCCGGCCAGGCCCAGGAAGTGCATCGGGAAGAAGGTCACGTTGAAGGCAATCAGCGACCACCAGAAGTGCACCTTGCCGCGGAACTCGTTGTACATCACGCCGGTCCACTTGGGCGACCAGTAGTAGTAGCCCGCGAACATGGCGTACAGCGAGCCGGCCACCAGCACGTAGTGGAAGTGGGCCACCACGTAGTAGGTGTCCTGCAGCTGGATGTCGATCGGCGCCATGGCCAGGATCAGGCCCGTGAAGCCGCCCATCGTGAACACGAAGATGAAGCCCACGGCGAACAGCATGGGGGTTTCAAAGGTCATCGAGCCCTGCCACATGGTGGCGATCCAGTTGAAGATCTTCACGGCCGTGGGCACCGCGATCAGCATGGTCGCGTACATGAAGAACAGCTGGCCCGTCACCGGCATGCCGGTGGTGAACATGTGGTGCGCCCAGACGATGAACGACAGGATGGCGATCGAGCTGGTGGCGTACACCATGGAGGCGTAGCCAAACAGCTTCTTGCGCGCAAACGCCGGCACGATCTGGCTGATGATGCCGAAGGCCGGCAGGATCATGATGTACACCTCGGGGTGGCCGAAGAACCAGAAGATGTGCTGGTACATCACCGGGTCGCCGCCGCCGGCGGGGTTGAAGAAGGTCGTGCCGAAGTGGCGGTCGGTCAGCGTCATGGTGATCGCGCCGGCCAGCACGGGCATCACGGCGATCAGCAGGTAGGCGGTGATGAGCCAGGTCCAGGCGAACATCGGCATCTTCATCAGCGTCATGCCGGGGGCGCGCATGTTGAGGATGGTCACGATGATGTTGATCGAGCCCATGATCGACGAGGCACCCAGGATGTGCATGGCAAAGATGCCGGCGTCCATCGACGGGCCCATCTGCAGCGTCAGCGGCGCGTACAGCGTCCAGCCGGCCGCGGGAGCGCCGCCGGGCATGAAGAAGCTGCCCACCAGCATCAGGCCGGCCGGCACCATCAGCCAGAAGCTGAAGTTGTTCATGCGGGCAAAGGCCATGTCGGCCGCGCCGATCTGCAGCGGGATCATCCAGTTGGCGAAGCCCACGAAGCCCGGCATGATCGCGCCGAACACCATGATCAGGCCGTGCATGGTGGTGAGCTGGTTGAACAGCTCGGGGTTGACCAGCTGCAGGCCGGGCTGGAACAGCTCGGCGCGGATCAGCAGGGCCAGCACACCGCCCACCATGAGCATGGTGAACGAGAACAGCAGGTACAGCGTGCCGATGTCCTTGTGGTTGGTCGCGTAGACCCAGCGGCGCCAGCCAGTGGGCGCATGGTCATGGTGATCGTCGTGGGCGTGATGGTCGAGGACTGCACTCATCTTGGTTTCCTTGATTTGTCCGTTGCGCCAGCGGCTTACTTGCCGCGCTGGGCCAGCACTTCAGCCGGCTGCACGAGCTGACCGGTCTTGTTGGACCAGTTGTTCTTGGTGAAAGTGATCACGGCCGCCAGGTCGGTGTCCGACAGCTGCTTCCAGGCGGGCATGGCGCCATTGTTCTGGCCGTTCAGCAGCACGTGGATCTGCACGTTCTTGTCGGCGTCCAGCACCTTGGGCGAGCCGTCCAGCGCCTTGATCGGGCCAGCGCCCTTGCCGTTGGGCTGGTGGCAGGCCGCGCAGTTGGCGGCGTAGACCTTCTCGCCGCGCTTCATGATGTCTTCCAGGGTCCAGACCTTGCTCGGGTCGTCGAGCTTGGCGGCCATCTTTTTCTTCTCGCCATCGACCCACTTGGTGTAGTCCTCGGCGGACACGACCTTGACGTTGATGGGCATGTAGGCGTGCTCCTTGCCGCACAGCTCCTGGCACTGGCCGTAGTACATGCCGATCTTCTCGGCGCGGAACCAGGTGTCACGCACAAAGCCGGGAATCGCGTCCTGCTTGATGCCGAAGGCCGGCACGGCAAAGGCGTGGATCACGTCATTGGCGGTGGTGATCACGCGGACCTTCTTGCCCACGGGCACCACCAGCGGGTTGTCGACCTTGAGCAGGTAGTCGTCGGGGATGTCGCCCTTGGCGCCGTTGTTGGACATCTCGCGGTGCGTGGCGTCCAGCGTGGAGACGAAGCCAATGCCCTCGCCCTCGCCCTTGATGTAGTCGTAGCCCCATTTCCACTGGTAGCCGGTGGCCTTGACGGTCAGGTCGGCGTTGGTGGTGTCCTTGGAGGCCACCAGAACCTTGGTGGCGGGCAGCGCCATCAGGATCACGATGATGAAGGGGATGATGGTCCAGATCACCTCGACCGTGACCGACTCATGGAAGTTGGCCGGCTTGTGGCCCACCGACTTGCGGTGCTTCCAGATCGAATAGAACATGACCGCGAACACGGCAATGAAGATCACCGTGCACAGGATCATCATGAACCAGTGCAGCCAGTGCTGCTCCTCGGCAATGCGGGTGACCGCCGGAGGCAGGTTGAGCTGGCGCACTGCGGGGCCGCCGGGCAGGTCGTTGACAGCCCACGCCGCGGTGCTGAACCAGGCGCCAGTGGCAAGACCCAGATTCAGCAGCAGTGAAGCCAATTTGCTGGAAATGCTCTTCATCGTGTTCACTTCTTCATTGCCTCAATTTAACCAATCCCGCACCGCCAGCCACACCGGCGAAGCCTCACGCCGCGCGCAAGGCCATTCGAATCTCTCGCGCCAGCGCCGGGCGCAATTCGGGGCGCACATAGCGCCCCACGCTCACCGTGCGGCCCCGGGCCGACAGTGCGATCAGCGAACGGTCGCCGGCGGTGGGCTCGACGCGAACCCATTCGCGGCTGAACTCCGCGCGCTCCAGCTTGCCCGCATTCTCCAGCTCCACCACCAGCTGCCCGCCTTCCAGCGAAATCCGCTCGCCGTCCGTGGCATGGCGGGCATAGACCAGGAAGGCCGCGCCCACCGCCATCAGTTCGATCCAGGCAAATGGCAGCACCAGATGCGCGCCCTGCCACCAGAACAGCATGCCGATGCCGAGCGACACCACGCACAGTGACAGGTACATCCAGCCCAGCTGGGCGGGAGTGACCGAGCAGTTGCGCTTCAAGAACCAGTGGATGTTCTGGCCCGAGGTGGTGGCGAATCGGAAAACGGGGCTCGACACAGGCGTGCGCCTACAAAATCAGCCGTCAATTGTAGCGTGGGTTTACCCCTAAACCCGCCCACCCTGTGGCGCGCTCGGGCTTCAGCGTCCGGGCTTGCCCGAGCGCAGCATGCTGCGCATGTCGCGCAGCGACACCGCGCTGTGCTCGTCCATGCGCACCCGCGGCGCCGGCTTGAGGGCATGGCCATAGATGATCTCGAAGGTCAGCGAGAGCCGCCCGGACGGCACCGGCTGCGCCAGCCGGGCCGCCAGTTCCCGCTCCAGATCGGCCCGCCAGCGGCGTCCGCGCAGGCCGGCAAACCGCGCGGGGTGCAGGTTGGCGCCCAGTTCCCGAAGCTCCTGGATCATCCGGCCCGGGCTCTCCCAGCTCAGCACAATGCGCTCCATGTCCATCACCGGTTCGGCAAACCCGGCCTGCACCAGCATGTCGCCCCAGTCGTGCATGTCGGTGAATTCATGGGCCGGCGCCGGCCAGCCCAGCGCCTGGTACAGCGCGCGCAGCTCGCGCAGCGTGTCGGGCCCCAGCGCCGAGAACATGACGAAGCCATCGGTCGCCAGCGCCTGGTGCCACTGGCGGATCAGCGCCAGCGGGTCCGCTTCCATGTGCAGGGCCATGTTGGCCCAGACCATCTGCACGGCGCCTTCCGGTGGCGGCGCGGCCCGGGTTTTGCCGCCCCGCCAGCGGCCCGGTTGCCACCACGGCTTTGCTATGGTTTGCATAGCAAGCTGTGCCCGGCTGTCCTGGACTTCCACCACAAAACAATCCGAATCCGGGTAGCGCGCGGCCAGCAGCGCATGGGCCTGCAGCCCGCCGCGCACTGGCGCCCAGTGGGCCCAGGCGGCGGGTTGCATCCTGATCCACTGCAGCCGGTCCTCCATGCGCCGCGCCACCTCTTCGTGCAGCCAGGGTGAGGCCGCGGGCGCGGACCGCTGCCAGCGCGCGGCGGCGACAGGGTCGATGGTGGGGGGGCGTTCGGAAGCCATGGAATGCGGGGGCAGCGCCGAGTATATTGAGCCGATGTTCCGTGAGCTGATCGCCAGGGCCGAAGCCGCCATTCCCGGGCAGTGCGCGGTCTGCCAGGCATGGCCTTCACGGCCGCTGTGCGAAAGCTGCGTGGCGCGGTTTGCGCAGCCGGTGCCACGCTGCGCCACGTGCGCCGAGCCGGTGGCCGCCGGCCTGCGCCGGTGCGGGCCCTGCGTGGCGGCACCGCCGCCGCTGGATGCCTGCCTGGCCGCGGTGGCCTACGCCTACCCCTGGTCGCACTGCATCGCCGACTTCAAGTTCCGCGGCCAGGCCGGCTGGGCCCGGGCCTTTGCCACCCTGCTGCGCAGCACACCCTGGGCCGAGCCGGCCCTGGAAACCAGTGACCTCGTGCTGCCCATGCCGCTGTCGCGCGAACGGCTGCGCGAGCGCGGATTCAACCAGGCCCTGCTGCTGGCGCGCCGCCTGGCGCCGGCCAAAACCGACGCCACGCTGCTGCTGCGCGTGCGCGACACCCCACCCCAGCGGGCGCTGGACCGGGCGGCCCGCCAGCACAACGTGCGTGATGCTTTTGCGGTGGAGCCCCTGCGCGCGGCGCAGTTGCGGGAGCGCCGGGTGGTGCTGGTGGACGATGTGATGACCAGCGGGGCCTCGCTGCACGCCGCCGCCCGGGCACTGCGCGGGGCCGGTGCGGCCCATGTCACGGCCCTGGTGCTCGCGCGCACTGACTGAGCGCCGCCGGGCCGCCCCAAGGCGCGAAGGCCCCCTCGGGGGGCAGCGACCCACTCAAAGCGGGGGAGCGTGGGGGCTCTGAACCCGGCTCGGCGTGGCCGCGCCACCATGAATCGTCACAATAGCGCGCCATGTTCCACATCGTCCTGGTCGAACCCGAAATCCCGCCCAACACCGGCAATGTCATCCGGCTCGCGGCCAACACCGGCTGCACGCTGCACCTGATTGAGCCGCTGGGCTTTTCAATGGATGACAAGCACATGCGCCGCGCCGGGCTGGACTACCACGAGTACGCCGAGGTCCGCCGCCACGGCGACTGGGCCGCCTTTCTCGCCAGCCAGCAGCCCGATCCGGCCCGGCTCTTTGCCCTGACCACGCGTGGCACGCGGCGGCCGCACGAGGTGGCTTTCCAGCCCGGCGACTGGCTGGTGTTTGGCTCTGAAACCCGGGGCCTGGCGCCTGAGCTGCGTGACAGCTTCGCGCCAGCCCAGCGGCTGGCCCTGCCCATGCGCGCGGGGCAGCGTAGCCTGAACCTGTCCAACGCCGTGGCGGTCACGGTCTTTGAGGCCTGGCGCCAGAACGGCTTCGCCAGCACCTGATTACTTCAGGCTTATTTACTTTAAGCTTGAATTATTCAATAATTGTGGTCTTGGGTGGCACCCCACCCGGTTCAGGCGCGGCGACCCGTTCGCGCAACGCAACGTGTCTACAAGACCTGGAGAAGTCCGTGATCATGGCCATGAGAAGAGTGCTGGGCCTGCCGCCCGCCGCGCCGCAAGGCGACCCCGCAGAACGCGCCGCGTTCGCCGTCAAGCTGACCCTCCAGGAAGTTCGCCAGCACCTGCACCAGACCGTGCACGACTGCAGCGGCTCCGACGCCCAGCGCCTGCGCTTCAAGCTGCAGGCCGCCACCTCGGTCAAGGAGTTCTGGATGCTGCGCAGCGAGCTGTACGCATGCATTGCCCGCGGCCACAGCCAGACCGAGGCGGCGCGGCGCATCAACGCCCTGCTGCCCTGCTTTGACGGCTGGTTGCCGTCCCGGCTGCTCGTCAGGATCTGACGCCAGGCGCCGCCGCCTGCGGCGCAAACTCCGCCAGGAAATCCAGAAAGGCCCGCGTGCGCGCCGGCATGAACTTGCGCGTGGGCAAGGCCGCGTAAATGGTGAAGCGCCCAAAGATCCAGTCGGGCAGCACCTGCACCAGCGAACCGCGCGCGAGGTGGTTGGCCACCAGCAGGCGCGACAGGAAGGTGATGCCCGCGCCGTCCAGCGCGGTGCGCAGCAAGACGTCAAAGCTGGTGGTCTGCAGGGCCGGCGTCCAGTCCACCTCCACCGGCCCGCCCCCGCCGCCTGCCGGCACCAGCCGGGTGCGGCGCCCGCTGTGTCCGGAATTCTGCGGCCACTGGAACTTGAGGTAGGTGTGGCGCGGCAGGTCCTGCGGCACGGCCGGCGTGCCGGCGCGCTTCAGGTAATCGGGTGAGGCGCAGGCAATCCAGTCGGTGGTGGCCAGCGGCCGGGCCACGATGTCGGCATCAAAGCCCTCGTCCACCACCAGGAAGGTCACATCGAACTCCTCGATGCGCGACTGCGGAAACGGCTCGATCGCCAGTTCCAGCTGCACCTTGGGGTGGCGGGCGTGCCAGGTGGCGATGCGCGGCGACAGGAAATACGAGGCCAGCACCGGCGTGGCCAGCACATGCAGCGTGCCCTGCAGTTCGCGCACATGTTCGGCGGCCTCGGACTCGGCATCGGCCACCTCGTGCAGGATGTTGCGCACCCGCAGCAGGTAGGCCTCGCCAGCGTCGGTGAGTGACAGCTTGCGCGTGGTGCGCTGCATCAGCCGCGCGCCCAGTTGCTCTTCCAGCGCCGCGACCGTGCGGGTCACGGCAGCGGGCGACATGTCCAGCGCACGCGCGGCCGACGCAAAGCCGCCTTCGTCCGCCACGCGCTGGAACACCCTCATCGACAGGAAGCGATCCATTTGAAACAAATCTGATACAAGATCAACCATTATTGCAGATACCGCAATGTTCAATTGATGACTATACGGTTTCCAAATGGCGATGGGCTGCGTAAAGTACGAACCATCGATGAGAAAGAAAGCCTTCCAGGCGACTCACCGAGGCTGGAGTTGACGGGTTGATGAAGCCCGCCAAGCCCGGAAATGTCACTCAACCACGAAAGGACCTTCATCATGAAAGCCACTCACATTCTCGCCATCGCCTCCCTGTCCACCCTGGCCGCCTTTGGCGCCCACGCGGACGAGTACTACGGTTCGCAGTACGCCATGCAGATCGACGGCCAGCGCAGCCGCGCCGAAGTGCAGGCCGAAGCCCGCAACCCGGTCATGATCAGCAACGGCGGCACCGGCGTTCACGCTGTGGTGAAGTCGGGTCTGGACCGCGCCGAAGTCCGCGCCGAAGCCGCTGCCGCGCTGCGCGCCGGCGAAATCCCCCAGGGTGAAATCGGCCTGATGTAAATCGGCAACCGCGCCCACGGCCAGCCGCCACGCCCTCACGGGCCTGGCGGTTTGGCTTTTGGGGGGCGCGAAGACGGCCGCCCGCTCAGGGGTAGCGGCGGGCCAGCGACTCGGCCACGCAGACCGGCTTGTCCAGGCCCTCGCACTCGACGGTCACGCTCCAGGTCATCTGCATGCCGTTGTTGGCGATCGGCTCGCAGGCCAGCAGCTTCATGCGCGCGCGCAGGCGGCTGCCCACGGGCACGGGCGAGGTGAAACGCACCCGGTTCAGGCCGTAGTTCACGCCCATGCGCGACTCCAGGATCTCCATGGACGATTCAAAAAATCGGGGGATCAGCGACAGCGTGAGGAAGCCGTGCGCAATGGGGGCACCAAACGGCCCCGCCTTGGCTTTTTCCACGTCCACGTGGATCCACTGGTGGTCGCCCGTGGCCTGCGCGAACAGGTTGACCTGCTCCTGGGTGATGGTGATCCAGTCGCTGACAGCGACCTCCTGCCCCACCAGCGGCGGCAGCTCGGAAAGCGTTTGAAAGGTTTTCATGCGCCCAATGTAGCAACCATGGGCTCGCCCGCTTGTCGGGCCAGTGACAGGCCGCCGCCCGCAAGCGCCACCGCAAACGCCCCTGGGCGCGCCATCAGGCGTCGAGCCAGCGGCAGATGCCTTCCCACTGCTCCAGGTCCTTCTGGACCCGGCCCGGCGCCACGTCAAACAGCGTGAGGCCACGCGCCGCCAGGTGGATGTAGTTCTGCGTGTGGCGCAGGTAGCCCAGCACCGGCAGGCCCAGGCTGTCGACGAACTCGTGCAGCTTGTCGGCCGCGATGGTGCGCGAATCGACCCGCATGCCCACAATGCCCACCTGCAGCTGCGCCGCCTTGCGGTGCTCGGCCAGTTCGTCGAGGAAGGCGCGCGTGGCAAAAATGTCGAACACGCTGGGCTGCAGCGGCACGATCACCCGGTCGGCCAGCTTGAGCACCTCCTTGAACATCTTGCCGTGCAGGCCCGCCGGGGTGTCAAGCACCACATGGGTCGTGCCCTTGGGCGGTTTGGCTAGGTTGTCGGCGGTCAGCTCCCAGGTGCTGATCGGCCTTGCCTCGGGTGGCCGCAGTCCGAGCCACAGCCGGGACGACTGCTGGCGGTCGGCGTCCCCGAGCATCACCGGATGGCCCCGGCTCGCGAAGTAGCCGGCGACATGGGTCGCCAGCGTCGATTTCCCGACACCGCCTTTGGGATTGGCAACGACCACGACCGGCATGAGCAGCTCCTGTGAAGTGAGGGGGCGTGCGATGTACTTCCGCAGTTACGCTATGTTAGCGGTATGGACGATCCCGCAACCACCGAATTGCCGCCCCCGGTCTATCTGCTGGCGGCCCACCCCAACTGGCGCGAGTCCCGGGTCAACCGCCGGCTGCTCGCCGCCGCCCGCGGCCTGGCGGGGGTGGACGCCCACGACCTGTACGCCACCTATGCCGACTACGCCATTGACGTGCCGGCCGAGCAGGCCCGCCTGGCCAGCGCCAGCCTGCTGGTGCTGATGCACCCGGTGCAGTGGTATTCCATGCCGGCGCTGCTCAAACTCTGGCTGGACGAGGTGCTGAGCTACGGCTGGGCCTACGGCACCGGCGGCACCGCGCTGCGCGGCAAGGACCTGTGGCTGGTGGCCACCACGGGCGGGCCCGAGTCCTCCTACCACCCGCAGAGCTACAACCGCTATTTCTTTGACGCCTTCCTGCCGCCCTATGAGCAGACGGCCGCGCTGTGCGGCATGCGCTTCCTGCCGCCGCTGCTGCTGCACGGCGCCCACAGCGCGGGGGAGGACGAGGTCCAGGCCCATGTCGAGGTGTTTGCCGAGCGCCTGCAAAGCTACCCGCAGTGGCCCGAGCTGGACGAGCTGGAGCAATGCCCGGCCTGCGAAGTGCCCCCCACCGACCGCCCCGAGGACACCTGAGCATGGAACACGCCCCCACCTGGCTGACCAACAGCCTCATTTACCTGGGCGCGGCGGTCTTCGTCGTGCCGCTGTCCAAGGCCCTGGGCCTGGGCTCGATCATTGGCTACCTGGCCGCGGGCATTGCCATCGGGCCCTGGGGCCTGGGCCTGGTGACCAATGTGGAAGACATCCTGCACTTCGCCGAGTTCGGCGTGGTGCTGATGCTGTTCCTGGTGGGGCTGGAACTGGAGCCCCGGCGGCTGTGGAGCCTGCGCCGGCCGATTTTTGGCTGGGGCAGCGCCCAGGTGCTGGGCTGCGCGGCCCTGCTGTTCGCGGGGGCCTGCGCCGCGGGCGTGCCCTGGCGCATCAGCCTGGTGGCGGCGCTGGGGCTGGCCCTGTCGTCCACCGCGATCGCGCTGCAGGTCATGGGCGAGCGCAACCTGATGCCCACGTCCAGCGGGCAGGCGGGTTTCTCGATCCTGCTGTTCCAGGATGTGGCCGCCATCCCGATCCTGGCGCTGATGCCCCTGCTGGGCGTGGTTTCAGAGGCCAATGAGGCTGTAGTCCCCGTCAACCGGGCACTGGAAGCTATCAAAATCGTAGCAGTCATTGCCGGCATCGTGCTCGGCGGCCGCCTGCTGCTGCGCCCCGCGCTGCGCTGGATCGCCAAAAGCGACACGCCCGAGATCTTCACCGCGGCTTCGCTGCTGCTGGTGGTGGCGATTGCCGCTCTGATGCAGCTGGTGGGCCTGTCGATGGCGCTGGGCGCCTTCCTGGCCGGCGTGCTGCTGGCCGAAAGCGAGTACCGGCGCGAGCTGGAGACCGACATCGAGCCCTTCAAGGGCCTGCTGCTGGGCCTGTTCTTCATCGCCGTGGGCATGAGCATCGACTTTGGCGTGCTGGCGCGCTCACCGGGCCTCATGGCGCTGATCGTGGTGGCGTTCCTGGCCGTCAAGGGTGTGGTGATCTACGGCCTGTCGCGCCTGATGGGCCTGCCCTTCCAGGAGCGGCCGGTGTTCACGCTGCTGCTGGCGCAGGGTGGTGAATTTGCCTTTGTGGTGTTCCAGGCCGCGGCCGGCGCCAGCGTGTTTTCGCCCGAAACGGCGTCGCTGCTGATCGGTGCGGTGGCCATCTCGATGCTGCTCAGCCCGCTGGTGCTGGTGGCGGTGGACAAGCTGGTGCTGCCGCGCTTTGCCAACTGCAATGTGCCGGACATGGAGGAAATCTCCGAGCCGCAGAACGCGCCCATCATCATCGCGGGCTTTGGCCGCTTCGGCCAGATCATCGGCCGCATGCTCACCGCCCAGGGCATTGCCGCCACCGTGCTGGACCACGACGCCGAGATGATCGAGGCCGCGCGCTCGTTCGGCTACAAGGTGTTCTACGGCGACGCCACGCGGCTGGACCTGCTGCGCACCGCGGGCGCCGCCACGGCCAGAATCCTGGTGGTGGCGGTGGATGACGTGGCCCAGTCACTGGAGGTGGTGGACCTCGCACGCGAGCACTTCCCCCACCTGGAGATCGTGGCGCGGGCCCGCGACGTGACCCACTGGAACGAGCTGCGCGACCGCGGCGTGATGCGGGTCGAGCGCGAGATGTTCGAGTCCAGCCTGCGCAGCGCGCGCACCGTGCTCGAGGTGCTGGGCTACCCGCCGCACGAGGCCCGCCAGCACGCCATGCGCTTCCGGCGCCACAACATCGAGCTGTTCGAGCAGATGTACCCCTTCCACAAGGACCGGGCCAAGCTGATCGCGGTGGTCAAGCAGGGGCGTTCCCAACTGGAGGAACAGATGGCCCGCGAACGCGCCGAGCGCGACGAGCGCCTGAAGGCCGCCGGCGGCCGCCCCCCGGGATGGGAAGGCCAGTGAGGCGCCCCCTTCAGCCACACGCCTAAGCCCCTTGAGCAAATGGCTTAAGGCCCCCGGGCGGGCCCGTGATGTGATGAAGGCTCCCCTTCGAAGGAGAGTTTCATCATGGACCGAGCCCCCGTCGAGCTGGCCATCTCGCTGCTGGATGCCGATCCGCCGTCCCACGGCGCCGGCGAGGCCCTGGCCCATCTGCAGCGCGAACTGGCCGACACCCGGCGCAAGCTGGACCTGCGCGATCGGGAGCTGGTCGGTCTGCGCGGTTCGCATGAGCTGCTGGTGTCCACGCTGGACGCGGCCAACGACGGCATCCTGACGCTGCAGTTTTCCGACAACTCGCTGTACTACAACATCCGCTTCGTCGAGATCTGGGGCATCCCCGAGGACCGCCTGAGCGACATGGACAGTGCCGCCCTGGTCGAATTCCAGGTCACCCAGGTCCGCGATGCGCAGGATTTCCGGGCGCTCGTCGAGCGGCGCCAGATGGACCCGGAGGCCGAGGACTTCAGCGTGATCGAGATGAACGATGGTCGCGTGCTGGAGCGCCATGTCATCCCCCAGCGCATCCACGGCCGCTGCGTGGGCAGCGTCATCACCTTCCGTGACGTGACCGACCGGCAGCGCTACGAGGAAAAGATGATGTTCAATTCACTGGTGGTGGAAAACTCGGGGCCGATGCTCTGGGTTGACCCGGACCACCAGACCGTGATCTACGCCAACCAGGGCGCCTGCGATGTCCTGGGCTACTCGGCCGAGGAGTTCGTGGGCATGCCCCTGCCGACCTTCGCCATCGATTTTTCACCCGAAAGAGCCCTGGCCTTGCGGGAACAGCGCCGCCAGTCGAAAAAGCCGGTGGTGTTCCAGGACCGCAACCGCCGCAAGGACGGCACCATCATTGATGTCGAGGTCACCACCTTCGTCGCGCAGGACGAGAAGCGCACGCTCAACATCGCCGCGTTCAAGGACATCACGGGCCAGAAGCAGGCCGAGCAGGGCCGCAAGCGCCAGGAAGCCACGCTCAACTCGCTGATCAACTCGATCTCGGACCTGATCTTCTACAAGGACCGCGACGGCCGCTACCTGGGCTGCAACACCGCCTACGCGGCGCTGGTGGGCATGCCGGTGACCGACATCATCGGCAAGTGCTGCGACGACCTGTTCCCCCCCGACATCGCCCAGGCCATGCACGAGCGCGACGCCAGATCGCTGCAACTGCTGCACGAGCAGTCCTCCGAGTACTGGGTCACCTACCCGGACGGGCAGCGCGCCCTGTTCGACACCGTCGTCTCGCCCCTGTGGGACGAGCTGGGCGAGCCCCAGGGCCTGCTGGGCATCAGCCGCAACATCACCGAGCGCAGCAAGCAGGACGCCGAGATCCGCCGGGCCAAGGAAATGGCCGAGGAAGCCACGCGGATGAAATCCGATTTCCTGGCCAACATGAGCCATGAAATCCGCACGCCCATGAACGCCATCATCGGGCTGTCGCACCTGGTGCTCAAAACCGACCTGACGCAGCGCCAGCGCGACTACCTGCAGAAGGTCCAGACCTCGGGCCAGCACCTGCTGGGCATCATCAACGACATCCTGGACTTCTCCAAGGTCGAGGCCGGCAAGCTCGAGCTGGAAAGCACCGACTTCGAACTCGAGCGGTTGCTGGACAACACCGCCAGCCTGATCAGCGAAAAGTGCTACGCCAAGGGCCTGGAACTGGTGTTCGAGGTGGCCCCGGACGTGCCACCCCACCTGGTGGGCGACTCGCTGCGCCTGCGCCAGATCCTGCTGAACTATGCCAACAACGCGGTCAAGTTCACCGAGCGCGGCGAAATCATGATCTCGGTGCGGGCCAGCGAGCACACCGACACCGACGTGCTGCTGCACTTCCGGGTGCAGGACACGGGCGTGGGCCTCACCCCCGAGCAGATCGGCCGGCTGTTCCAGAGCTTCTCGCAGGCCGACACCTCGACCACCCGCAAGTTCGGGGGCACCGGCCTGGGCCTGGCCATCTCCAAGCAGCTCGCCGGCCTGATGGGCGGTGAAGTGGGCGTGGAAAGCGTGCACGGCGAGGGCAGCTCGTTCTGGTTCAGCGCGCGCGTGGGCATTGGCAGCGCAAGCCGCCCGGCGCGCCAGCCCTATCCCGACCTGCGCGGCTGCCGCGCGCTGGTGGTGGACGACAACGACCACGCGCGCGCCGCCATCGCCGGCATGCTCGAGGACATGAGCTTCGTGGTGTCCCAGGCCGACTCCGGCTCCGCGGCCATCGAGGCCGTGCGCCAGGCGGCCCTGAACAAGCAGCCCTACGACATCGTCTACCTGGACTGGCGCATGCCAGGCATGGATGGCATGCAGACCGCGCGCGGCATCAAGGCGCTGGGCCTGGACGCCACGCCCATGTTCCTCATGGTGACGGCCTATGGCCGCGAGGAATTGCTCAAGGAAGCCGGCGATGCCGGCATCGACAACGTGCTGGTCAAGCCGGTATGCCCGTCGATCCTGTTTGACACCACCATCGAGGCGCTGGGCGGGCGCCGCACCGAAGCCACCGCTCCGGCGAGCCCCCAGGCTGGCGGCCCGGCAGCGGACAGCCACACCGGGCTGACGGCCATCCGCGGCGCGCGCATCCTGCTGGTCGAGGACAACGACATCAACCAGCAGGTCGCCCGCGAGCTGCTGGAGGACATGGGCCTGGTGGTGGACGTGGCCGATGACGGTGAACAGGCGCTGGCCCGCCTCGATGCCGCCGCCTACGACCTGGTGTTCATGGACATGCAGATGCCCGTGATGGATGGCGTGACCGCCACGCGCCAGATCCGCCACCAGGAACGCTACGCCCAATTGCCCGTGATCGCCATGACGGCCAACGCGATGGAACAGGACCGCAGGAAATGTGCGGACGCCGGCATGAACGATTTCGTGGTCAAGCCCATCGACCCGGAGGCGCTGCAGGCCATCCTGGTGCGCTGGGTCCGCCGGCCCGGGGCCGCCCAGCCCCCGCAGACCGCCCGCAGCGCCGCACCGGCACCGCAGCCCGCCGCGGTGACCCCGGCCGCGAACAACGACCCCAAGCTTCCCCGGGACGTGCCCGGACTGGACACGGCGCTGGGCCTGTCACGCATGATGGGCAAGCAGCCGCTGTACCTGGCCATGCTGGGCCGCTATGTGCAGGGCCAGCACCACGTCGCCCAGCAGGTGCGCGAGGCGCTCGCGGTGGGTGATTTCGTGCTGGCCGAACGTCTCGCGCACACCACCCGGGGCGTGTCGGGCAATGTGGGCGCGGTGACCGTGGAGGCCGCGGCCGGCGCGCTGGAACTGGCGCTGCGCGCCAAACTGGATCTGCCCGAGATCAAGGAGCGGCTGGAACTGCTGGACGCCACCATGAGAGCGTTGATCGGCGCCCTTCAGCCCCAGCTGCCGGCCCCCGTGGAGGAGGCAAAGACGCCTCAGCGCACGGCATCCCACACCAGCTTGAGCCCGGTGAGCAGCATGCCGGCATAGATGAAGCGGTAGAACAGCACCGGGTTGATCCGGTGCGCAATGCGCACGCCAATGAACACGCCCACCGGCGCCAGCGGCAGCAGCACCAGCGAGGTGGCCAGGTTGCGCAGGTCCAGCAGGCCCAGCCAGGCGTAAGGCACCCATTTGCTGAGGTTGATTACGAAGAACAGCACCGCCATGGTGGCGGTGAACACCAGCGGCGGCAGCCGCATGGGGATCACATAGGCGTTGACCGGCGGGCCGCCCGCATGGGCCACAAAGCTGGTGAACCCCGCCGTGGTGGTGAGAATGGCACCCAGCCATCTGGGCGGACTGGGGCTGTCCGGTCGCGGCGGGAACAGCAGGCGCTGCGCCAGGAACAGCAGCGTGAACACGCCCACGATGCCAGCCACCGTGTGCGCATCCAGCAGCTTGAACAGCAGCGTGCCGATCACCGTGCCCAGCAGGCCAAACGGCACCAGGAAGCGGATGAGCTTCCAGTCAAAATGCTTGCGGAAGGCGTGCAGACCCAGCAGGTCCATGAGCAGCAGCACCGGCATCAGGATGGCGGCCGCCTGCGGCACCGTGACGGCCATGGCCATCAGCGGCACGGCCAGCGAGCCAAAGCCCGCGCCAAAGCCGCTTTTGCTGATGCCCAGCAATAGCACGGCCGGAATGGCCACGGCATAGAAATGCCAGTCGGTGATGAGGGGAAAGGTCAAGATCGGCAGCCTGCGTGCAAAGCCCGCAAGCTTAGCGGACGCGCGCGGCCAGTGCTTGCAGCGATGCCAGCAGGTCTCCGATGAATTTGGCCGTGGCCTCGTCGGTCAGCTCGCCTTCGGCGTTGAATTTGCTGGCCGCGTGGCTGATGAACACCTCGGGCTTGTTGACCGTGAAGGTGTTCATGAACACCAGCACCTGGCGCAGGTGGTACTGCACGCGCGCCGTGCCCACGGGGCCCGGGCTGGCGCCCATGATGGCCACGGGCTTGCCGTCAAACGGTGGCTCGGGCGGGCGCGACAGCCAGTCGAGCGTGTTCTTGAGCACCCCGGGAATCGAGAAGTTGTATTCGGGGGTGACCAGCAGCACCGCGTCGGCCGCGCGCACCTGCGCCTTGAGGGCGGCCACAGCGGCGGGCTCGCCGGCAGCGCGCACGTCGTCGTTGTACAGCGGGATGCCCGCAATGTCGGCGATGTCGATCGCCATGCCCTGGGGCGCGAGCTTTTGCGCCGCGCGCAGCGCCATGCCGTTGAACGAGCCCTTGCGCAGGCTGCCGCAGATGCCCAGTACCTTGAATGTCATGAAAACTCCTGTTGATCCGGTTGAAATGGTGTGATGCGCGGGCTAGCGCTCGAGTTCGCCGCCCGCCAGCCAGCGCGCGCCGCGGCGGTACAGCGCGTCGACCTCCGGGCCCTTGAGCATGGGCATGTCCAGCTTCACGGTGTAGCCCAGGCGGGTCTGGATATAGGCCAGGTGCCGGTAGCCCTCGGGGAACTGCGCCAGCGCGGCCGCGTCCAGCCGCAGCCGGGCCGTGGCGTCGAGCGGGTCGATGCGGTCTTTTTCGTAAATGGGCTGCCGGTGCAGCAGCTTCCACGCGCCCTCGTGGCGCACCACAAAGTCATAAAAGCGGCCCGTGCAGACCACATCGCACAGCACGGGGCCGTCCTCGCCCTCGACCATGCCGCGCTGCGAAATGGTCATCTTGGTCTGCGCAATGGCGCGGTCGCCGGCCACGTCGATGGCCGATCCGCCCAGAAAGTGAAGGATGCTCACGCCCCGGGCCCAGCCCTCCTGCGTGACGCGGATGAACTCGGCAAACGGCCCCTGGAACCAGGTGGCCATCATCACGCCCTCGGGGTGCCACACGGTGGCAAAACGCGACCAGTCGCCGGCGTCGCGCCAGACGGCCCAGCGCTCCACCATCTGGCGGATCAGCAACTCATCCTGCAGGTCATTGGTCATGCAAGGTCTCCCGGGATACAGCGCCGGACCGGGCCAGCGGCCGCGCCGGGGCCGCATAGTCCACCTGGTGGCGGGCCACGCGCAGGTTGCCCAGCTCGCGCTTGACGCGCAGGTGCTCGGGGTGATCGGCATAGGCGTCCAGCGCGGCCTGGGACTCGAACTCGCTGTACAGCACCACGTCGCAGGCGTAGTCCACGCCGCTGTGGTCCACGCCCACCTCCAGGTGCAGCAGGCCCGGGATGCGCCCCACCAGGCTGGCAAAGCTGGCGCTGAGCCGGTCGGCCTGCGCGGCGCGCTCGGCCGCCGTGTCGCCGCGCAGGTCCCACATGACGATGTGCTTGATCACGACGGAAAGCCGGCTTTCTGCGGCCACAGGTTCACAAAGGCATGCACCGTGGTGCTGGCGTACAGGCCGGCCCGGGTGAAGGGCTCGTCGGCCAGCCAGGCGTGGGCCGCGTCGCGCGAGGCGAAGTCAATCGCCAGCAGGCTGCCCACCATGGTGCTGCCGTCGTCATGGGTGAACGGGCCGGCGAAGGCGATGCGGTCGGCCACGGCGGCCAGGTAGGCCTTGTGTTCGGGCCGCACGCGCTGGCGCAGTTCGGCCGTGCCCGGCTTGTCGATGAGGATGAAGGTGAAGATCATGGGTTGCCTTACATGCGGGCCAGCCAGGTGGACAGGCCCGGGAACGCGATGATGACCCCCAGCACGGCGAGCATCATCAGCACAAAGGGGAATGTTCCCGCAAAAATGTCGCGAATGGTGATGCGGGGGTCATTGAGCGCCGACTTGACGGTGTAGACCGACACGCCAAACGGCGGTGTGAGCAGGCCGATTTCCACCGCCACCACCGTCACCACGCCAAACCACACCACGTCCATGCCAAAGGCGCGGGCAATCGGCAGCACGATGGGGATCATGATGAGCATGATGGACACCGAGTCAATGATGCAGCCCAGCGCAATGACAATGCCCACATAGGCTGCCATGAAGCCCCAGGGCCCCAGCCCCATGTGGGTGATGCCCTCGGTGACCGAGTTGGGCATGCCGGTGAGCGCGAGCATGCGGCTGTAGAGCATGGCGGCAATGATGAGGAACAGCACCGAGACCGACACATAGCCCGTCTCCACCAGCACCTGCCACAGCTTGCGCCAGGTCAGGCGCCGGCGCACCAGCGCGATCACCAGCGCCCCGGCCGCGCCCACGGCGCCCGCCTCGGTGGGCGTGAAAAAGCCGCCATACAGGCCGCCCAACACCAGCGTGATCAGCACCAGGATGGGCACGAACTTGATGGCCGCCGACAGCGGCGTTTCGGCCCCGTCGGCGCACACGCCGTTCAGCGCGTCCTCGGTGCCGATCATTGACGGCCTGAGGTAGGCCATGCCCACGATCAGCACCGCAAAGCCCAGCGCCAGCACCGCGCCCGGGATGATGCCCGCGATGAACATGCGGCCGATCGACTCCTCGGCCAGCACGCCGTAGATGATCATGAGCAGGCTGGGCGGGATCAGCATGCCCAGCACCGACGAGCCCGCCACCACGCCCACCGAGAAGCGCGGCGTGTAGCCATGGCGGATCATTTCGGGCACGGCCACCTTGGTGAACACCGAGGCCGAGGCGATCGAGATGCCGGTGATGGCCGCGAACACCGCATTGGCCGCCACCGTGGCCAGCCCCAGCCCGCCGCGGATGCGCCGCAGCAGCCACTGGAACACATCGAACGTGTCGCGCCCCACACCCGACACGCTCACCAGCATGCCCATGAGCACAAACAGCGGGATCACGCCAAACAGGTAGTCGCGAATGGCGTCATTGGCCGAGGCCGCCACAAAGCGCGCGGCCACCTCGGGGCTCTTGACCATCCACACACTCACGAACGAGGTGACGATCAGCGCCACGCCAATGTGCATGCCAAAGTAGATGCCGGCCAGCATCAGGCCGATGGCGACCACGCCAATCTGCAGATCGCTCATGCGGCCGCTCCAGCGCCCGCGCCCGCGGCGCGCCAGTCCTGCCAGGCCAGCAGCGCGTACTGCAGCGCGGCCAGCGTGGCGCCCAGCACCACCACCACCCGCATGGGCCAGACCGGGAAGGTGAACACCCCCTCCACGCCCAGGAACTCGTTGCCCACCCAGGCCTTGGCCAGCATGGGCCAGGTGGCATAGGCGATCACGCCACAGGCAAAAATGCCCGCCGCCGAGAACAGCGCACGCAAGCGCAGGCCGGCACGGGGCCGGCGCGCGATGAACGGGTCAATGAACAGGTCGGCCCGGCTCATGCGGCCATGGCGGAGCGTGCCCGGCAACTGCAGGAACACGATCACCACGATGGACGTGGCCACCAGCTCGGCCACGCCGTCAATCGGCCGGTTCAGCAGGTTGCGCATCAGCACATCGGCGCACATGAGCAGCATGACGAGGCCGATCACCACCGAGCCAAAGGCATTGAGCCCATCCACCAGCTTGCCGAACGGGCTGGACGGAGCCGAAGGCGCGGGCCCGGCCTCCAGGTCGGTGTTGGCTTCGTAGCTCAAAGCTCTTTGTCCCAGTCGCGGGCGGGCTTGACGCCGCGCTTGCGCAGCGCGTCCATGTAGCTCTTGACGATTTCCTTGGCCGGGCCCTTGGAGGCATTGGTCCTGGCCCATTCGGCCGCGAGGTTGGGCATGGTCTTGACCCACTTGTCACGCTCGCCATCACTCAGGGCCGTGATGCGCACGGCCGGCGACTGCTTGGCCCCCACCTCGGCCATGGTCTTGAGCGCGCCCTGGTAGCGCTGCATCAGCGTCTCGCCCAGCGCCTTGGAGTACTCCTTGCCCACATCCTTGACGATCTTCTGCACCTCGGGCGGCAGGTTGCCGTAGCTGTCCTTGTTCATGGCCATGCCGCCGATGTACAGCGCGCCGATGTTCACCGTGGTGATGTAGGGCGCCACTTCATAAATCTTGTTGGGCAGGATGCCTGTGGAGATGGACAAAGTGCCCTCGCTCACGCCGGTCTGGATGTCGGTGTAGTAGCTGGTCAGCGAGCCGTCCACCGGCACCGCGCCCGAGCCCTTGAGCCACAGGCCAATGGAGCCCGGCGCCGAGATCTTGCGGCCATTCAGGTCGGCGTAGGTGGCGATCGGGTTTTTGGTGAACAGGTGGTAGGTGTCAACGCCGGTGGCGCCCAGGAACACCATGTTGTTCTTTTCCCATTCCTTCCTGAGGGCGGGCGTCTTCTCGTTCATCTCATTGGCCACGTCGAGAATGATGCGCACGTCGTCGGTGGTGAACGGCGTGACGGTGCCGAACTGGCTCAGCGGCATCTTGGCCGCCTCCAGGTTGTGGAACACCCAGCCAATGTCGGTCACGCCCTGCTCCACACTGGTCAGCGTGGCGTTCATCTTGTAGAGTTGGCCGCCATAGGCCTCGCGCCATTCAATCTTGTAGCCCTTGTTGAGCGCGGCCACGCGCTTGTTGACCTCGGGCACGAACAGCGTGCTCATCAGCCCCACCCAGGGCAGCGCCACCGGGTGGCTGGACGCAATGGTGAGCTTGAAGGTCTGGTCGGCCTGGGCCGTGGACAGGCCGGCCGCCAGCAGGGCGGTGGCCAGCGTGGTGTGCAGGAACTTGCGCTTGATCATGGTGTGTCTCCAGTGGTTTTTTAAAGCGGCCTTGCAGGGGCCAGAACGAAATCGAACTCCACGAGCCAGTGCCCGTCGGGCTGCTGCACCCAGTCGGCAATGAGCGACTGGCGCACGCCAAACACGGCGTCGCTGTCCAGGTACTGGTCGTGGTTGCGGAACACGTGGGTGATCAGCGTCTCGTAGCCCGGCGCCTTGATCATGAAATGCAGGTGGGCCGGCCGCCAGGGGTGGCGGTTGGTGGCGCGCAGCATGTCGCCCACCGGGCCGTCGTCGGGAATCGGGTAAGCCTCGGCCAGGATGGACTTGAAGTGGTAGCGGCCATCCGGGCCCGAGTGCAGCACGCCGCGCGCCTGGGCGGCCGGCAAGTCCTGGCGCTGCACGTCGTACTTGCCCTCGGCATCGGCCTGCCAGACTTCCATGACGGCGCCCGCCACCGGCTCGCCACCCAGGCCGCGCACCGTGCCGCGCACCTCGCAGGGCTGGCCCACGGCGCCGTTGGCCACGTCGGCCCCGTGCTCGTAGTGCGGCGCGCCTTCCACATGGAAAGGGCCGAACACCGTGGCTTCGGTACAGCCCGCGGGCTTGTCGTTGTTCATGGCCACCGTCAGCATGGACAGGCCCAGGGTGTCGCTCAGCAGGATGAACTCCTGGCGCTGGTCGTCGGTGATGTGGCCCACGCGCGTGAGGAACTCGATGCCGGCCATCCACTCGGCTTCGGTCAGCTTCACCTCGCGCGCAAAGGCGTGCAGGTGGCGCACCAGGCTGTTGATGATCTCCTTGAGCCGCGGGTCGGGCGTGTTGGCAAAGCGCGCCATCACCGCCTGGGTGATGGTGTCCTGGTTCAGGTTTCTCATGGTCTTGTCTCCTCGGCCCACCCTCGGGTAAGCGCCATGGAACGGACTGTAGGTTTTTCAGAAAATGAATGAAAGGCCTTAAAACGCAAAAAACTCTTCCGGAAACCGGAAAACTCAACGCACCTCATGGAGCCCCGGCATGGACCGCCTGCGCGAACTCGAACTCTTTGTCCAGGTGGCCGAAACCGGCAGCCTGAGCCGCGCCGCACTGGCGCTGGGCCTGTCCAACGCGGCGGCCAGCCGCCACCTGGCCGCGCTGGAGGCCCGGCTGGCCGCGCGCCTGGTGGAGCGCAACACGCGCCGCCTGTACCTGACCAGCGAGGGGCAGGAGTTCTTCAGCCGTGCACGGGCCGTGCTGGCGGACCTGGCCGATGCCGAGTCCACCGTCAACGCCACCGCCTTCAACCCCAGCGGCCTGCTGCGCGTGAGCGCCTCGCTCTCGTTTGCCATGCAGCACATTGCGCCGCGCCTGCCCGAGTACACGCGCCGCTACCCCAAGGTGCGCGTGCATGTGGAGTCTGCCAACCGCTACCTGGACCTGATCGACAACAACATTGACGTGGCCATCCGCACGCGCGAGGTGGAGCCCGACAGCAACATCACCATCCGCCGGCTGGCGGCCACGCGGCGCATCCTGGCCGCGTCACCGGCCTACCTGTCGGCCCACGGGGTGCCGCGCACCCCGGCCGAGCTGGGCCGCCACGCGCTGCTGATCTATGTGTATGCCAACAACCCCAACGAGCTCAGGTTCACCCGCGGCGACGAGGTGCAGACCATCCCCGCGCCCGGCCTGCTGGAGAGCAACGACGGCCAAATCCTGCGCGCCGCCGCGCTGGGCGGCATGGGCATCCTGGTGCAGCCGAGCTACATCGTCTACGACGACATCGTGGCCGGCCGCCTCGTGCCCGTGCTGGACGAATGGGACCTGCCACGGCTGCAGATCAACATCGCCTACCCCAGCCGAAAGCACCTGTCGGCCAAGGTGCGCAGCTTCATCGACTTCATGGTCGAGGCATTTGAGAAGAACGGCTATGAGCGCAAGTGGACGGGACGGCAGGGGATTTGAGGCCGGGGTCTGCGCGCGGGAAAGATTGATTTGCTACTGTTTTTGTAGCACGCAGTGGCCGCCAGCTATGGACTCCAGGGCTTTCTGGCTTCAAACCCTGGCGGAAGACGATGAGCACGGGGCGCGGCTTGGGTCAAGACCATTCTTGCCGGGACGCCACCCAACGATCCTGTGAGGCTTGCAGATGGGACCGCATGGCCGTCTGCGCCCCGAGCACGTCCCGGCTTTCCAATGCACGCAGGATGGCTTCGTGCTCACGCAGTGCCGCCATCCAGGTTTCTGTGTTGTCCGAGCGCTCGCGAAGATGCGAAGCGAGCGAGCTGTGGCGGGAGTCGAACAACTCCATGACCAGGCGCTCCATGACCGAATTGCGCGTCAACGCGGCAATGGCCAGGTGAAATGCCCGGTCGCCCTTCAGGGGCGACTGGCCTTCCGAAATGGCAGAACGCATTTCTTCCAGCGCCTTGTCCACAACGGCAATCCCCGCGGGGGTTGCCAGGCCGCAGGCAAGCGCCACGACCGATCCTTCAAAGGCTGACCGCGCCTGCAACAACTCGATCGCGCTCTCCCCGAGGGACCTCGTCGGGCTCGGCGCCCGATCCGACACCTCGCGGACGTAGACGCCGGCGCCCATCCGGACTTCGACGCTGCCCTCCATTTCGAGCGCGATCAGCGCCTCCCGCACCGACGGGCGAGAGACCCCCAATTGCAGCGCCAGGTCGCGTTCAGGCGGCAAGCGCCCACCGACCGGGAACTTCCCCTTCAGGATGAGCCCGCGAATCTGGTCTGCGATCTGCTGGTACAGCCGGCGGGTGTCAATGGGCTTGAGTTGGTCAATCAAAACTGTCTTTCGCGCCGAGCTCGGCAAGGTGGCCTGACCAGATCATTCTGTCAGGCGGAAAGCTTGCGAGAGAAGTGTAGCGCGGCTGATAGCTCCAATTCCTTCTAGGGCACCAAAGCCCACAGCTGGAAACATAAGGGAAAGTACGGTAAGGCCAATTTTGACATTTTGATAAATTGGCCTTACCACTTGACCTCTGCCGCGTGGCGCAGACGACTTCATTTCCCCGAGACACCACGATCAACCTGAAGGAGATCAGCATGAAGGAGACAGGCATGAAGGAGACAGCGAGGAAAGGCTTCAAACACGGTGTCGCGGCGCTAGCGATGCTGGGCATGGCCTCGATATTCACGGCGTGCGGCGGTGGCGGTGGCAGCAGCGGCGATCTGGAACTGGAAGCCGCGATCGCCAACGCCGAACGCAGCGCGCCAGCCGGCAAGCGGCCCATCGTCGAGACCCACATTCACTTCTGGCAGACGACACGCCCAGGCGGTGTGCCGTGGCCCACGGCAGCGGAAGGGCCGATCTTCCGCGATGTGCTGCCACCGGAGTACACCGCATTCGCCAAGGCCCAGGGCGTCGTGGGCGCAGGGGTCGTGGAGGCAAGCGGCATCGTCGAGGACAACCAGTGGATCCTCGACCGGGTCAAGAGCGATCCGTTCTACTCGTATTTCGTCGGGAACCTCGAGATCGGCGCGCCGACCTTTGCCGCCGATCTCACGCGTTTCGCGGCCGATGCGCGCTTCGTGGGAATCCGCGGCTACCTGACCGGCCCGGCCGAAGGCATCACCCTCAGCGCAGCACAGCTCACCAGCCTGCGCGACCTGGCAGCCCGTGGCATGACGCTGGACATCATCAGCCGGGGAACGAAAAACCCGAAGAGCCAGGTGCAGGCGTTGTGTACAGCGGTGCCCAATCTGCGCATCATCATCGATCACCTGGGTGGCGCTACCGGGCCGGCGGTTGATCCCACCTGGGAGCTGGAAATTCGCCGTCTCGCCGCCAACTGCCCGAATGTGTACATGAAGTTCTCGTCGTTCTATGACATGTACGCTCCCGGGGACGTGGTCTTCGCATCGCCCACGGACCTCGCCTCCTACAAGCCGCACTTCGATGTGCTGATGACGGCGTTCGGCGCAGACCGCCTGATCTGGGGGAGCAACTGGCCTGTCATCACCCTGCATGGAAGTTTCGAGGCTCAGATTGCCATCGCCGAGGCGTATCTGGCCCCGTTTGGCACCAGCGTGCGCGACAAAGTGATGTTCAAGAACGCCCTCGGGTTTTATCGCCGGCACAAGTCATAGCCGTTGAAAACCAGCATGCCCCGGGCCATACGAAAATGGCCCCATGAACACCGGTTCCCCAGAACTCACCGTCGATGGCGCCATCGCCACCATCACCCTGCGCCGCCCCGAGCAGGCCAACCGCCTGACCACCGACGACCTGGTGCAGTTGTCTAAGCTGATCGCCCAGGTCAACACCATGCCCGCGGTGCTGGTGCTGCTGCTGCGCGGCACGGGCAAGTATTTTTGCAGCGGCTACGACATCGGCAGCATTGGCGGCGAGCGCCCCGTGGACTTTGCCGGCATGGTCGACGCCGTGGAGCAGGCCCGGCCCGTGACCATCGCCGTGCTGCACGGCGGCGTGTATGGCGGGGCCACCGACCTGGCCCTGGCCTGCGACTTTCGCATCGGCGCCCAGGGCATCGACATGTTCATGCCTGCGGCCCGCCTGGGGTTGCACTACTACCAAAGCGGCATGGAGCGCTACGTGACGCGGCTGGGCCTGGACAACGCCAAGCTGCTGTTCCTCACGGCCCAAAAGCAGAGCGCCCGGCAGATGAAGGACATGGGCTACCTCACCCATCTGGTCGAGCCGGCCCAGCTGGAGCCCGAAGTGCGGGCCCTGGCGGACACCTGCGCCGCCATGGCGCCCATCCCGCTGCTGGGCATGAAGCGCCACCTGAACAGCATGGCGCGCGGCACGCTGGATGTGCAGGCGCTGAACGACGACATGCGCCGCGCCATGGCGTCCGACGACCTGCGCGAGGGCCAGGCGGCCTGGGCCGACAAGCGCGCGCCCAGGTTCAGCGGGACATAGTCAGGCGCGGCTACTTCATGAAGCGCAACGCGCTGGACACCACGGTGAGCTCCACAAAGGCCGAGGCACTGCGGGTCTGCGGGTTGAAGGTCAGCTGGAAGCCGTTGATGTCGGTGGGCGCCAGGCGTTCCAGCGCGGCGGCCAGCGCGGTGCTGGAGGCCTCACGCGCACGCGCCCTGGCCAGCGACGTGGTCAGCCAGCGCGCGGCCAGATAGCCTTCCATGCTGGCAAAGTCGGGAACGATCTGGTGGCGGGAGCAAAAGTGCTGGAACTCGCGTGCCACGGGTGTCCCGCCATTCCACGGAAAGGGCACGACCTGCGAGACCGAGGTGCCCACGGCCAATGGCCCCAGTTGGTCCAGCAAGGCCTGGCCCCCCACCGTGGACAGGGTGTAGAACCCACCGGTGAACCCGGCCTGGCGCGCCGCCGCGACGAACGCCGCACTGGCACCGGGGTTGGCCCCCAGCACCATGGCCTGCGGCCGGGCCGCCACCAGCGTGGCCACGGCGGCCGCCACGTCGGTGCTGCCGCGCGACACGCTGGCGCTCACGGCCGAGGCCAGGGCGGCCGCGCGCGCCGCCTCGTCGAACGAGTCGCGCATTTCCCAGCCGGCTGATTCGTACTCGAACAGCAAGGCCACGCGGTTGATGCCCACGGTGCTGGTGTGGCGGATGATCTGGCGGATTTCCTCGCGATGCCCCGCGCGCAGCAGAAAGACGTGGCTGTTGTCGGGCTGGCGCAGCGCGTCCATGCCACTGACCGCCGCGATGAAGGGCACACCCTCTTCGCGGGCCACCTGCATGCCCTCGCGGTTGGCCCCCGCCCCGACAAAGCCGAACAGACCGATGGCCTTGTGCTCGCTGGTGAGCAGCTTGGCGTTGATCGTTGCGCGCTCCACCTGGCCGCCATCGTCCAGGGTGGTCAGTTCCACGCGGGGGCCCGACGCACTGCCCGCACTCTGGGCAAACCAGGCCAGCGCCGCGTCGCGAAACTGGCGGCCCACACTGCCGTTCGGGCCCACCAGGGGCGCCGACTGGCCCAGGCGCACCACCAGGTCATCCGGCCTGGCGGTGGCCGGCCACGCGGGGCAGCAGGCCGCGGCGGCGGCCAGGGCAAGGGCTTGGCGTCTTTGCATGATGCACCTCCTGGGAATGGACTGACAGCGCCTGCCGGCAGGGCTACCAGCGAAGGGCTGCGGTGTGCACCGGCGCGTCCCACAGCCGGGTCAGCTCGTCGTCCAGCAGCGTGACGGTCAGAGAGGCACCGGCCATCTCCAGCGCCGTGGTGTAGTTGCCCACCAGCGATCGGACGACCTTGAGGCCGCGGGCTTCAAGCTGCTGCTGAGCGCAGTGGTAGAGCAGGTACAGCTCGATCAGCGGCGTGCCGCCAAAGCCGTTGACGTGCAGCAGCAGCGGCGCGCCAGCGGGCGGCGACAGGTCGCCCAGGATGGCGTCCAGCAGCTCGGTCACCAGCGCCTGAGCGGGCTGTACGGGGCCGCGCCGGCGACCGGGTTCGCCGTGGATGCCGACGCCAAACTCCATCTCGTTGTCGGCAATGTCGAAGGTGGGGCGGCGGGCAGCCGGCACGGTGCAGCTGGTCAGGGCCACGCCCATGGACGCGGTGCGGCTGTTGACCCGGTCGCCCAGCGCCTTGCAGGCCTCCAGGTTGGCGCCGTATTCCGCCGCCGCCCCGACGATCTTCTCCACGATCAGGGTGCCCGCCACGCCGCGGCGGCCGGTGCCGTGGGTGGAGCGCTCGACCGCCACGTCGTCATTCACCAGCACCGTGGCGCAGGGCTGCTGCATCATCTCGGTGGCCATCTGGAAGTTCATCAGGTCACCGGCGTAGTTCTTGACGATGAACAGCACGCCCTTGCCGCTGTCCACCGCGCTGGCCGCGGCCAGCATCTGGTCCGGCGTGGGCGAGGTGAACACCTGGCCGGGACAGGCCGCGTCCAGCATGCCCTTGCCAATGAAGCCGCAGTGCAGCGGCTCGTGGCCCGAGCCGCCGCCGGAGATCAAGGCCACCTTGGGGCTGGACAAGGCCTTGCGGGTCACATAGACCGGCTCCAGGCTGAGCTGAAGCAGGTCGGCGTGCGCAGCCGCCAGGCCCTGCAGCGACTCGTGCAGCAGGTTGTCGACATCGTTGACGAATTTCTTCATGACGAAACCCTCGCCGTCAGCATGTCGCACACCGCAAACAGCGCCACTTGGCTGGTCTTGGCGCCCGGGTCGATGTGGCCCAGGGCGCGCTCACCCAGGAAGTGGGCGCGGCCCTTGGTGGCGATCATGTCGCGGGTGGCCAGCATGTTGGCCTGCGCATCGGCCTTGAGGCGGGCGCACAGCGTGTCCAGATCGCAGCCCTCCTCCGTCAGCCGCACCAGCAGCCGGGCCGCCGGGATCAGCACATCCAGCATGGTCTTTTCCCCCAGGTCGGCCTTGCCGCGGCTCTTGATGGCTTCCACGCCAGCCGACAGCGCGCGCGCGAACTGCCTGGCGTCGGGCTCGACCAGCCCCTCCAGGTCCCGGGCCATGGCAATGAAGAAGCTGCTGATCAGGGGGCCGGAGGCGCCGCCGATGGTGCTCAGCAGCTTCATGCCGATGCGGTGCAGCGCGGCCGTGGGCGCCAGCGCCACCAGATCGGGCTTGAGTGCGTCGATGGCCTCGCAGCCGCGGCGGATGTTGATGAAGTGGTCACCGTCGCCAATGGCACGGTCCAGCGATTCAATGTGTTCCTCGTTGGCTAGGATGGCGGCATGCACCGAAGCGGCGGCGGAGATGATGTCTTGTGTGTTCATGGCGTGAAGGGAGTGAGAGGTGGAAAACTCAGGCGGCCAGGCGCTGGCCCTGGGGGTCGAACAACAGGCATTGCGCGGGCGGGAAGTGCAGGCGGATGCGCGAGCGCGGCGCGGGCGCCGCGTCATGCGGCAGGTGCGCGCGCACCTCGACGCCCGCGTGCTCGGCCACCACGTGGTGGCTCAGCAGCGACGACTCAATCACCGTGCATTCCACGCCGCCGTCGCCTGTGGCCAGTGCCACGTCCTCGGGGCGGATGCCCACCGTGGCGGCCGCCCGGGGGTGCTGGCCGGGGAACCAGGCGGCGGGCAGCAGGTTGATGACCGGCGAACCCAGCCGCTGGGCCACCCCCACCGAGACCGGGGCCTGGTAGATCTCTTGCGGCGTGCCCACCTGCAGGATGCGCCCCCCGTCCAGGATGGCAATGCGGTCGGCCATGGTGGTGGCCTCGACCTGGTCGTGCGTCACATAGACCACGGTGGCCCCGCTCTGGCGCTGGATGCGCTTGAGCTCCACGCGCAGTTCCTCCCGCAGCTTGGCGTCCAGTGACGACAAGGGCTCGTCCATGAGGTAGCCGCGCGGCTCACGCACCAGGGCGCGCCCGATGGCCACGCGCTGCATCTCGCCGCCTGACAGGGCCGTGGCCTTGCGCTGCAGCTTGCCCTCGATGTGCAGCAGGGCGGCCACCTGCTGCACCCGTTCGCGGATAACGGCTTCGGCCACGCGGCGCAGCGGCGCCCGCAACGGAAACGCCAGGTTGTCATAGACCGTCAGGTGCGGATAGAGCGAGTACTGCTGGAAGACAAAGGCGCAGTCGCGCCGGGAGGGCGCGGCGGCGGTCACATCTTCCCCGTCCATGGACACGCGGCCGGTCTCGGGCCGCTCCAGCCCGGCGATGACGCGCAAGGTGGTGGTTTTGCCGGCCCCGCTGGGGCCCAGCAGCACAAAGAACTCGCCGTCGTGAATGTCCAGGTCGACGCCGGCCAGGGCCGTCACGCCGTCAAAACGCTTTTGGATGCCCTGCAGGGAAATGCTAGCCATGGCGCATGCTCGGTTGGTGGTGAACGGTGGTGGCGCTGGGGATCAGCAGCTCGGTCTGGGCGTCAAACATCACGATGCGGTCGGTGTCAAAGGCCAGGCTGACCGCGTCCTGCAGGGCCGGCCGCTGGGACTTGTCCACCACGACCCGGACCGCGCCGGCATCGGTGCCAACCTCGGCAATCCAGTGCGAGCCGAAGTACTCGACGTTGTGCACCCGCCCCGCCAGCCGCGCCGACCCGGCGGCGCACATCGTCACATGCTCGGGCCGTATGCCCAGCAAGACCCTGGTCGCTGCCGCGTGCGGCGCGGGCACGGCCTGCACGGCGCCACCCAGACCTACCTCGCTGGCCTGCGCGGCAACCGGCCCATGCACCTGCAGCAGGTTCATGGGCGGGCGGCCAATGAAGCGGGCCACGAACAGGCAGGACGGGAAGTGATAGATCCCCTGCGGGCTGTCGGCCTGCAGGATGCGGCCCTCGTTCATCACCACGATGTGGTCGGCCAGGGCCATGGCCTCGTTCTGGTCGTGGGTAACGAACACCGTGGTGGTCTTGAGGCGGTCGTGCAGCTTGCGCAGCTCCACACACATCAGCTCGCGGAACTCGGCGTCCAGCGTGCCCAGGGGCTCGTCCATCAGGAAGGCCTTGGGCTGGCGCACGATGGCACGGCCCAGGGCCACGCGCTGGCGGTCGCCCCCCGCCAGGCCGTTGACGCTGCTGTCCAGCAGGTGCTCGATGCGCAGAATGGCCGCCACCTCCCGAACCCGGCGGTCGATCTCGGCGCGCGGCACACCCTCGTTGCGCAGCGGAAATTCAAGGTTGCCGCGCACCCCCAGGTGGGGGTACAGCGCAAACAGCTGGAACACCATGGCGATGTCGCGGTCGCGCGGTCGCAGGTAGGTAACGTCCTGGTCGTCCAGCGTGATGCGGCCGTCGGTGGGGTATTCAAGCCCCGCGATCATGCGCAGCGTGGTGGTCTTGCCACAGCCCGACGGGCCCAGCAGCACCACGAACTTGCCACTGTCGAGCACCAGCGTCGATCCGGCCACGGCGGTGAAGTCGGCGAACCGCTTTTGCAGGTTCTGCAGCCTGATTTCGCTCATGACGGGGTCACTCCGGTGGGGAGCTTGCCGGCGATGGAGTAGCCCACTACGCCAGCCAGCAGCACGGTGAAGCCGTAGCTGAAGACCCCGATGGACCAGGGCTGCATCAGCATCAGCAGGCCCAGGCCGATCAGCAGCGCGGTGCCGCGCTCCCAGGGGGCGCGCCGCAGCCAGCGCGGGAAGGAAGAAGGGGCACTCATTTGCGGATGGCTCCAAAGGTCACACCACGCAGCAGGTGCTTGCGCAGCAACACGGTGAACACCAGCACGGGCAACAGGAACAGCGTGGTGCCGGCCGCCATGGCGGGCCAGTCCAGACCGCCCTCGCCGATGATGGTGGGGATGAAGGGGGGCGAGGTCTGCGCCGTGCCACTGGTCAGCAGCAGGGCGAAGGCGTATTCGTTCCAGGCAAAGATCAGGCAGAAGATGGCCGTGGTGGCGATGCCGGTGGCGGCCTGGGGCAGCACCACCCGCAAAAAGGCCTGCCAGCGGGTGTAGCCGTCGACCATGGCTGCCTCTTCGTATTCGCGCGGGATTTCGTCCATGAAGCCCTTGAGCAGCCACACCGCCAGCGACAGGTTGACCACCGTGTACAGCAGGATCAGGCCCAGGTGGGTGTCGTTCAGCCCCAGGTGGCGGAACATCAGGTAGATCGGGATGGCCACCGCGATGGGCGGCATCATGCGCGTGGAGAGGATGAAGAACAGCCAGTCCTCCTTGCCCGGCACCCTGAAGCGCGAGAAGGCATAGGCGGCCAGGGTGCCCAGCACCACCGACAGGAAGGTCGAGCCAAAGCCGATCAGCAGCGAGTTCAGGTAGCGGTCTGAAAAGCGCGAAGGGCCGGCCAGGATCATCTGCTGCTCACGCACCAGGCCTTCGTACCAGGTGGCGGGGGGTGGCAGCTGGGCCAGCTCCTCGCTGGAGACGCGCGAGCGCGTCGTGAACAGGTTGACGTAGCCGACCAGCGACGCTTCGGCCACCACCTTGGGCGGGTAGGCAATCGCGTCCTGCGGGGTGCGCAGGCTGGTCATCAGGATCCAGGCCAGCGGCACCAGCGACAGCACGGTGTAGCCGATGACCAGGATGCCGCTGACCCACTTGGCCAGGGCCGAGGGTTCGAGCGGGCTGTGCGGAATGGCTTTCATCGCTGCTTCACCTTGTCCAGGAAACGAACGGTCACCAGCGACATGCCGTAGATGGCCACGAAAAGAATGATGGCGAAGGCCGAGCTGTAGCCGGTGCGCCATTTCTCGAAGGCCTCGCGCTTGAGGTGGATGGAAGCCAGCTCGGTCACCGAGCCCGGGCCGCCATTGGTGAGGTTGTCCACCAGATCGAACATCTTGAAGTTCTCAATCGAGCGGAACAGCAGGGCCAGGATGATGAAGGGCATGACCATGGGCAGGGTGATGCGCCAGAACTTGGTCCACTCGGACGCGCGGTCGATCTCCGCCGCCTCGTACAGGTAGGTGGGGATGGAGCGCAGCCCGGCCAGCAGCAGCAGCATGACGTAGGGCGTCCACATCCAGGTGTCCACCAGCACGATGGCCCAGGGCGAGAGCTGGGTGTCGCCCAGCATGGTGAAGTCACCCGTGCCACCCAGCAGCCGGAAGGCCGCATTGAAGATGCCGTACTGGGGCTCGAAGAAGTACTTCCAGAACGTGCCGACCACGGCGGGGGCCAGCATCATGGGCAACAGGATGGCCGTGCTCCAGAAGCTGTGGGAGCGGAACTTGCGGTTGATCAGCAGCGCCAGCGCAAAGCCCAGCACCAGCTGCAGCAGGATGGACCAGCCCAGAAAGTGCGCGGTGGTGCGCATGTTCTCCCAGATGCGCTCGTCATTGAGCACGCTCTGGTAGTTGGACAGGCCCAGCCACTGCACCTGGGCACTGGGGCGGTTGGCGCGAAAGTTGGTGAACGACAGGTAGATCGTCCACAGCAGCGGAAAGATGTTGAAGGCCAGCAGCAGCGCGATGGTGGGCCCGACGAACAGCCAGGCCAGGGCCCTGTCTGACAGGCCGTGACGGGCCAGCAAGGGGCGCGGTGCGACGGCGGCGGAAGGCCGGGGGCCTTCGGCCACCGTCGCTGCGGAGAGGGCGGTTGAGTTCACAGGATGCTCCATGCGCTGCGTGATGGCCTTGGGTTCACTTCAGTTTCCCGTCGTCCTTGAAGACCTGGGTCCAGTCCTTGAGCAGGCCGTCCAGCGCCTGTTGCGGTGTGCCCTTGCCGGCCACCACGTACTCATGCACCCGGCTTTGCATCGACAACAGCAGCTGGGCATAGCTGGGCTCGGCCCAGAAGTCCTTGACGATCTTCATGGAGTCCAGGAACACCTTGGCGTAAGGCGTGCTGGTTTCGAAGCCGGGGGACTCCAGGATGGACTTCAGGCAGGTGAAGCCGCCGCCGTCCCACCATTTCTTCTGGATGGCCGGCTGGGCAAACCACTTCATGTACTGCAGGGCCAGGTCCTTCTTGTCGGAATACTTGACCACCGAGATGCCCTGCCCGCCCAGCTGGGCATGCTGCTTGTCGCCCTTGGGGATGGGGAAGAAGCCGGTCTTCTCGCCGCCCACCTGCGGGTCCTTGGAGATACCCGGGAAGAAGGCGATGAAGTTCATCTGCATGGCCACCTGGCCCGACTTGTAGGCGTCCAGGTCTTCGGTCATGTAGGCGTTGCTGTGGCCCGGCGGCACGCAGCAGTCATACAGTTCCTTGTAGAACTTCAGGCCCTTCACGGCGCCGGCGCCGTTGATGTAGCCCTTCATGTCATACGGCTTCTTGGGGTTGTCGTACTCCATGCCATAGGCGTACATGGTGTTGGTCACGCCCATGGTGATGCCCTCGGAACCGCGCTCGGTGTACAGCGCCGCGCCGTACACCTTCTTGCCGTCGATCACCCGGTTCTGGAAAAACTCGCCAATCTTCTTGAACTCGTCCCAGGTCGCGGGGGGCGCCAGGTCGTGGCCGTGCTTCTTCTTGTACTCGGCCTGCAGCTCGGGGCGGGCAAACCAGTCCTTGCGGTAGGTGAACGCCACGGCGTCGCCCATCGCTGGCAAGGCCCAGTAGTTCTTGGTGCCCTTGGGCCAGGTGGAGTAGCCCTCGACCGTGGCCGGCATGAAGTCGGTCATCCTGATCGCGTTCTTGTCAAAGAACTCGTTGAGCTTGACGTAGTGACCCTCGGTCGCGGCGGCGCCGATCCACTGGCTGTCGCCAATCAGCAGGTCACACAGTTTGCCCTTGGAATTGAGCTCATTGAGCATGCGCTGGGCAAAGTTGGGCCAGGGCACGAATTCGTACTTCATCTGGATGCCGGTCTTGGCCGTGAAGTCCTTCGACAACTCCACCAGCGCGTTGGCCGGGTCCCACGCGGCCCAGCACAGCGTCAGCTGTTTGTCCTGGGCCTGCGCCGCCAGCGCTGTGAGGCCCAGCGCGGCCCCGGCGACAGCGCGCCAGAGGGTTGTTTTGACCTTGCTCATGTGTTCGTCTCCATCTCGCTAGCGTGGCTCTGGCCACGACTGGTTGCATGAATGAAGGCGCAAACCCTTTGTCTGCGCCCCCGGTGGGCTCGGCGTGAGCCGCCGATCAGACGGGGCCTCCTCCCGGCCCTGCGGCTGGACGGCATGAGGAGATGCCTCGCTTGATGGAATTGATGTTAATTCCATCATTTAATACATCAATCAATACAAACCCTAATTCCATCAAAAATTTGAACCGAACTTTGGAATCGCGCTCCAGAGCTCCCCGGCAAGGCGCGCGGCAACTTTTGATGGGAAATGCGGTAAATTCGGGACAGACAGGACGGGGTTGGCAGATGTAATTCGGGCAAACCCCTCACTCAATCTGCGCACCATGGCCATCACCATCACCCAAATCGCCGAGGCCGCGGGAGTCAGCACCGCCACCGTGGACCGCGTGCTGAACAACCGCCCCGGGGTCAACCCGGCCACGGTGGACAAGGTGCGGGCGGTCATGCAGACGCTGGGCGCAGCCAGCCCGAGCCGGGGCCGGCCCCGCTCCACGCCCAACTACCGGTTTGCCTTTGTCCTGCCGGCGCTGCGGCGCGGTTTCTTTGACATGGTGGACCGCGTCGTCGCCCAGTCGGCCGGCGATTTCCGGCACCAGCACATCACCGAGATCACCCACCGCCTGCCCAATGTGGATGGCGCGGATTTCGCCAACGAACTCGCCCGCATGACCGATCTGGACGGCATCGCCCTGCTGGCGCCCGACGTGCCCCCGGTCAAACTGGCCATCAACGAGCTGGTGCGCTCTGGCGTGCACGTGGTGACGCTGTTCTCGGACGTGCCGGGCTCGCTGCGCGAAACCTTTGTGGGCGCCGACAACCGGGCCGCCGGCCGCACGGCCGGCGTGCTGCTGGGCCGCTGCCTGCCGCGCGAGGGGCCGGGCCGGGTGGCGCTGCTGTCGCCGGCCACCCGCTTTTGCGCCGAGATTGACCGGCGCATCGGTTTCACCCAGGTGATGGAGGAGCGCTACCCCGGCGCCACGCTGCTGCAACTGGACGAGCTGCCCGAGGCGGAAGATGCCGCCTTCAGCTTCGCCCAGCGCTTTCTGGACCCCGTGGCCACGGGCGGCCCGCTGCACGCCCTGTACAACGTCGGGCCGGGGGCGCATGGCGTCAGCCGCGCCCTGCAGTCGCTGGGCTACGACAGCACGCTGGGCTTTGTCGTCCATGACCTGCTCGAAGCCCACCGCGCGCTGCTGACCTCGAACGCCGTCTCCTATGTGCTGCAGCAAGACGTCTACTACGCCGTGATGACCGCCGCCAAGGTGCTGCGCATGCTGTGCGAGGAAGTGCGCGGCGCGTTGGCGGTCAGCAACCCCAGGGTGGAGATCCTTACTGCGGAAAACCTCGCGTGACAGGCCCGCCACGCGCTGCCCATAATCTGTCACCCCTCCCGAACCACGTGCGATGAAGAAGTTCACCAACCTGCCAGGCGATCTGGTGTATGAAAGCATGCTGGGGTTCGGCGCGGCCCATGCGGGGCGGATCAAGGTGAACCTGGACCCGCTGTTCGTCAGCCGCGCCCAGCCCCGGCGGGACAAGGTGGCCCTGATATCGGGCGGTGGCTCCGGCCACGAGCCCCTGCACACCGGCTACGTCGGCACCGGCATGCTGGACGCGGCCTGCCCGGGCCAGGTGTTCACCTCCCCCACGCCCAACCAGATGCTGGCCGCCGCAAAGGCCACGGGCGGCGACGCGGGCGTGCTGTTCATCATCAAGAACTACGCCGGCGACGTGATGAACTTCCAGATGGCCATGGACATGATGGACGGTGAGTTTGCCGCCGTGCTGGTGAACGACGACGTGTCCCAGGACGCCTTTGGCCGCCATACCGGCCGGCGCGGCCTGGCCGGCACGCTGGTGGTCGAAAAGATCGTGGGCGCCGCCGCCGAGCAGGGCGCGGACCTGGCCACCTGCAAGCGGCTGGGCGACCGGGTCAACGCCTGCACGGCGTCCATGGGCGTGGCGTTTGAAAGCTGCACCGTGCCCGAGGCCGGCGTGGCCACCTTCGACATCGGGCCCAACGAGATGGAGATCGGCGTGGGCATCCATGGCGAGCCAGGCCGCCAACGGGCCGCCTACCAGCCTGCCAGCGCCATCGTGCAAACCATGCTGGACGCCATCCTCAAGGACCTCAAGCCCCAGGCAGGGCAAGAGGTCTTGCTGCATGTCAATGGCCTGGGCGGCACGCCGCTGATGGAGCTGTACCTTCTGTACCACTTGGCCAGCGAGCGCCTGACTGAGGCGGGCCTGCGGACCACCCGGTCGCTGGTGGGCAACCACACGACCGCGCTGGAAATGGCGGGCGCATCGCTCACCGTGACACTGCTGAGTGACGAGCTGAAAGCGTACTGGGACGCCCCGGTCGACACCCCGCACCTGCGCTGGTAGCGCGGCGGCCCCGTGCCGGCGTCAAAGCCCGCCCGGCCCCCCGACCAGCCGATGAACAATGCGGCGCGCCACGGGCACCACCACCAGTGCAACGGGGAAGGCCACCAGCCAGGCCGTGGCCCAGGCGTCCATCCACACGCCAGCCCACCCCGGCGCCAGCCCGAGAACCTTCAGCGTGGACACGCCCGACACCACGAGCGACATCAGGCCCGACAGGACGAAGACGAACACCACCGGTTCGAACCGCCGCGGGATCATGACGCCACCGCCACGGGCGCCTCAAAGCTCATGCGCTGCAGGGCCTGGGCAATGTTGGCGCCAAACATCCTGGCCGTTTTGATGTCGCCGGGCGCAAACGAGTCCGCAGGGGCCGAATGCCCGGCCTGCGCCATCAGGCCCGACCAGGAGCCCAGCCGGTTGGCCGCTTCCTCGTAGGGCACGCCCGCATGCTGCTCGGGCAGGATGGCATTGCCCACCCACACCATGCCGTGCTGCATGGCAAAGACAAACATCGACAGCAGCGTGGACTGCTTGTCACCGGCCGGCAGCGACGACACCGTGAAGCCCGCGGCCAGCTTGCCCTTGAGCTGGTGGCGCTTCCAGAGGCCCCCCGTCGCGTCCATGAACGACTTGAAGGGGCCGGAGACGCCGCCCAGGTAGGTGGGTGAGCCGAAGATGAACCCGTCGTAGCCGACGAGTTGCGCGGGCGCCCTGGCCAGCTCCTCGGCCAGCAGCAGGCTGACCTCGGTGTCGGCCATGGTTCGCGCGCCCGCGGCGACGTGCTGCGCAATGTGCGCGGTGTGCCCATGGGCGCTGTGATAGATGACTGCAAGTTTTTTCATGATTGCTTCCGGATTGAAGAGTGAATCTCGTTGAAGGTGACCGGGGCTATCGCGAGATCCATGCGATGGCGACGGCGGCCAGGTACAGGCCTGATCCAAAAACTGCGTGGTTGGCCAGGCTACGCATTCGGTTCCTGTGGGGTGTGGGGGTCTTGCTCGAGGCTATGCCCGCGCCCATGGCAGGCTGCATCACCAGCCAGGGCGCCGCCACGGTGATCAGCCCGACGGCCAGCGCGGGCAGCAGACGCGGATGGCCCAGCCAGGCCACGCCGGCCACAGCCACCAACAGGCCCGCGAAGGCCATGCCGGTCAGGTAGTGGAGCAGCCAGCCCAGCGCCAGTTCGCCCTTGACCGCGGGAGCCCTGGCAATGGCGTCGTGGGCCCATTGGCCCCGCCGCCAATGGCCGACCCAGCGGCCCATCAGCGCGAAGTTCAGCGTGGGCACGCCCAGCCGCTTGAGCAGCATCAGCCATGCATCCATCACGGCGGTGGCGCCGATGCCGATGAGCGCGATGCGGCCCAGGTTGTTCATCAATTCATTCATGGGGATGTCCTTTCACGGGTTGACGATTTGCACTGTTGCGGTCACTATAGAAGTTCAAGTCAACTTGAGGTCAAGAGGTTTTTTCATGGACATCGCCGAAGTCGCCAGAAAAACGGGCGTGCCCGCATCGACGCTGCGCTTTTATGAAGAAAAAGGGCTGATTGCCTCGGTGGGCCGGCAGGGTCTGCGCCGGCGCTTCGCCCCCGGGGTGCTGGACCAGTTGGCGCTGATCGCGCTGGGACAGTCAGCGGGTTTCTCGCTGGAAGACATCCGCTCGATGGTGCTGCCTGACGGGCAGCCCCGCATTGACCGCGCCAGGCTGTCAGCCAAGGCCGATGAGCTTGACGCCATGATCAAGCGGCTCAAGGCCATGAGCCGCGGCCTGAAGCACGCGGCCGTGTGCCCTGCCCCCAGCCACAGTGAATGCCCGACCTTTCAGCGGCTGCTGCGCGCCGCGGCGGCCGGATCGCTTGAACAGCGCAGCAAGAAGAGCCGAGTCAAACAGTCGGCGGCGTGACGGGCGGCTGGCTTGCCAGGGCCAGCGCCAGCCGCGCCCCCACTTCGGCGTTGTGTTTCACCAACGCGATGTTGGTGGCCAGGCTCCTGCCGCCGGTCAGCGCCTTGAGGCGCGCCAGCAAGAACGGCGTCAAGGCCTTGCCCGTGATGCCCTGCGCGCCCGCCTCGGCCAGCGCCTGCCGGGTGAGGGCCTCCATCTCTTCGCCGGGCATTGCCGCTGCCGCCGGCACGGGCGTGCTCAGCACCACGCCACCGGCCAGCCCCAGGCGCCACTTGGTGCGGATAAAGCGCGCCTGGCTGGCCGGGTCGTCGAGCCGGTAGTCGGCCTTGAAGCCGCTGTCGCGCGTGTAGAACGCGGCAAAGTTGTCCTGCCCGCAGCTGAGCACGGGCACACCGTGCGTCTCCAGGTATTCCAGCGTGAGGCCGATGTCCAGAATCGACTTGGCGCCCGCGCAGACCACGGCCACCGAGGTCCGGGCCAGTTCCTGCAGGTCGGCCGAGATGTCAAACGAGCGCTCGGCGCCGCGGTGCACGCCGCCAATGCCGCCGGTCACAAACACCTCGATGCCCGCGAGCGCCGCGCAGATCATGGTGCCCGCCACCGTGGTGGCGCCCAGCCCGCCGCTGGCCAGCACGGCCGGCAGGTCGCGGCGGCTGACCTTGGCGGCCTCGCCCGAGCGGCCGAGCAGTTCCAGCTCGTCATCCGACAACCCGATGCGGATGCGCCCGCCGATCACGGCCATGGTGGCGGGCTCGGCGCCCAGGCCGCGGATGATGGCCTCCACCTCGCGCGCCGTCTGCACGTTCTGCGGGTAGGGCATGCCATGCGCAATGATGGTGGACTCCAGCGCCACCACGGGCCGCCCCTGGGCCCGCGCGGCGGCGACGGGGGCACTGAAGGCGAGCCAGGGGTCCAGCGCGATGCGGTCGCTCATGCCCTGGCCACCGCCCAGCCCACCACCCGCCCCACCAGCGCCATCACCGCCTGGTTCTGGGCCGGCAGGTGTTGCGGTAGCGGGTCGGTGGCCGTGGTGACCACGGCCAGGCCCAGGCTCGGGGCGAGCAGCGCAAACTGCGCGCCATAGCCCCAGCCCCAGGCCACTGCACGGCCCTGCAGCTCGCCCGTGAACCAGAGGTAGCCGTAGCCCACCTGGGCCACCGGTTCCACCTGCCAGCTGGCGGGCACGTGCGTGCGGGTGCTGTCGGCCACCCAGGCGGCGGGCAGCACCTGGGCCTCGCCCCAGCGGCCCCCATTGGCCATGAGCCAGGCCAGCTTCGCCAGGTCACGCGGGCGCAGGCGCAGGCCCGCGTAGGCGGTGGCCTGCCCCGCGCGGTCCAGCGCCCATTCATGCCGGGCAATGCCCAGCGGCGCAAACAGCGCTTGCGCGGCCAGCTGGTCCAAGCGCTGCCCATGGGCCCGCGCGAGGATCGGTGACAGCAGGCCCACCGCGGCATCGTTGTAGACCCACGGCACCGGGCCCGACGCCGGCGCGGGTGCCAGCGGCAGTTGCTGCGCAAACCGCACGGGGTCGGCGGCGCTGCCCAGCGCGCGGTATTGGTAGCGATAGTCGTAGGCCAGGCCCGAGGTGCCGGTGAGCAGTTGGGCCAGCGTGGCCGCATTGGCAGGTGCCGCGGGCTGCGCAGCGGCGGCCTCGGGCAGCAGCGCCCCCACGGTCTGTTGCAGGTTGGCAAGCACCCCTTGGTGCAGCGAGAGCCCCACCAGCATGGACGTGACGCTCTTGGTCACCGAGTTGATGCCATGCAAGCCGTCGGCCGTGGCCCCGCGGTAATAGCGCTCGCCCACCAGCGCGCCCTGGCGCACCACCAGCAGGCTGCGCAGGGCCGCCACCTCGTCACCCGCGGCCAGCAGGCCGGCCAGCGCCGAATCGGCCGGTGCGCCGCCCGGCGGCTCGGGCCAGTCGGGCGCCCCCGCGGCCACCGGTTGCGCCTTGAGGGAGTTGCCCAGCAAAGCGGTCATTCCGGTGGCAAGCAGGGCGCGGCGCGTGGTTGGCATGGCAGGTTTCCCTCAGGCGTTTGAGCCGATGATACTGGAGCTGCCCGGCGTCCATTTGCTATGTATTTGATAGCTGAAGATAGCCGTTGGTATTGGACTCCAGGCCTTTTTGATTCAAAAATGCCTGCCATCCGCCTTGCCGCTTGCCGTGGCTGCGGCGGCGCGCGCGGTTGACTTTCATTCATGGCTGCCGGTGCGCCACCCGGATGCCAAACTCCTGCCGCAATTGCCGCAGCGGAGTGTGCAGATAGCGCTGGTGGTCCGACCAGGGCCACCGTGCCCGCTGGGCCAGGCAGCGCAGCACCGTTCGCGGGACGATGACCACCGCGCGCATGATGGACAGCAGCACGTCCGCCACGCGCAACTGCCGGTAGATCTGCAAGGACTCGTGCAGCCGGTAGCCCTTGAGCACGGAAAAACCCGCCGTGGTTCCCAGCAGGCTGGAGATCTTGACAACGGCTTCGTCATCGAGCGAGATGTCGCAGCCAAAGACCACATGGGCAACATCGTGGCAGCGGAAAAACGCCTGGGCCGGCGGCGACATGAGCCTGGTTTTCGCCAGGCCGGGGTTGGCCGCGAAGTATTCCTCAAGCCCTTGCGCCAGCGTGGCTTCAGTGTCTTGTTGCTGGAATGCGTGCATGACGCCTCCCCTTTGCATTGAAAAATCCCCTGGGCGACGTGATCCGGGTGGGGCGGCCCCAAGCCCCACTCGCTACAGTACCCCCTTCACCACCGGAGCACAAATGGTCCTGCTTGAATTTGCCATGGCGCCCCATGGCCAGGGCGAGAGCCTGAGCGCGCCTGTGGCGCGCATCCTCGACGTGATCGACCGAAGCGGCCTGCCCTACCAGCTCACACCCATGGGCACGATCCTGGAGGGCGAGTGGGACGACGTGATGGCCGTGGTCACGGCCTGCTTCAAGGCCTTGCAGGCCGACTGCCCGCGCATCGGCATGAACCTCAAGGTGGACTACCGCGCCGGGCCGCAGTCGCGCCTGCGCAGCAAGATCGACAAGGTCGAGGCCCAGTTGGGGCGCAAGCTGTCGACCTGACGGGGTGCGCCATCGCGGAGCCAGCGCGCCGCGGCGCCCAGCCCGCGACAGGCGCCGCAGGCCGCCAGCCCCGTCACCGCCAGCATGGCCAGCGTGTGAACGCCGACCGCCGCCAAGGCCATGCCCACCGAGCCCGACGCGCCGATCTCCCTGGCGGCGGCATCGCCCGCGCACAGCGGGATCAGCGCAGGCACCAGCATCAGCCCCGCGCCATGGCCGGTGGCCATCATGAAGGACCAGAGTGCCAGCCCGGCGTGGCCCGCCGGTGCACGCGCGGCCTGGGGCGCCCGGCGCCACAGGTGCACGGCCAGCGCGGCCACACACAGCGCACCGGCCACAAGCTGCAGCAGCACCCGGTCCAGCCCCAGGCCCCAGACCACGGCGGCAGCCACCAGCGCGACCGACGCCGTGTGCCCCAGCGCAATGGGCACGAGGGCCCGCAGCGCCTGCGTCCGGTTGCCTGAGTGCGCTCCCCAGGCCGCCGCCAGCGCCCAGCCGGTGGCCGGGTTGAGCCCGTGCAGGGCACCCAGCCCGGCCACGGCGAACCAGGGCCAGAGGTTGTTCATGGCGCGCGTTCCGGTCCGGTCCGTCTTTCAGGCCCTGGCGTGGCAGCACGCGCCCGCCTCGGCCGGCGCCGTGGCCACGGGTACCGGCTCGTAGCGGTCGTGGTACTCCAGCCAGTCCATGGGGCTTTTCTCACCGCGCCCCTGGGGCGTGAGGTCGATCATCTGGTAGGTGCCCATCATGGCTTCCACGCCCCGGCCGAAGGTGGAGTAGGTCAGAAAGACATCGCCCGCATCGTCCTTGTAAAACACGCTGATGCCCGGCGCCTCCTCGGAGGGAAACGCCACCTCGGTGTAGTTGTAATGGACCTTGCCGGTGGCCCGCTCCTCGGGCGTGAACGACACATGGAAGTCGTAGTTGAAGTCCCCGCCGTGGGACGACACCCAACGGAATTTCCAGCCCATGCGCTCGCGAAACGGCAGGATCTCGGCCAGCGGCGCGCGCGACACAGCCACGACGGAAATGTCGCGGTGCTCCAGATGGACCTGCATGCCGCCCATGTGGTCGGCCATGTACGAGCAGCTGGGGCAGCCCTGCCCCCAGCCCGGTCCGAACATGAAGTGCTGCACCAGCAGCTGGCGTCGGCCTTCAAACAGGTCCGCCAGCGAGCGCTTGCCCTGGGGGGTGTCGAACACGTAGTTCTTTTCAATCCGCACCCAGGGCAGCGCGCGGCGTTCGTTGGCGATCTGGTCGCGCAGGCGTGTCAGCTCTTTCTCGCGCGCCAGCAGGGCCTTGCGCTCGGCCAGCCAGCGGTCGCCCGCGACGATGGCGTGGTTCTTGATGTTCACTTCGGCAATCAGGGGGTTCATGGTGTGCTCCTTGAGGTTGATGCGCCCTTGGGGCGCCGAACGGCGCGGACCTTGCCAGCTCCTCCGCCACCGCAGTAAAAAAGACCGGCGCCATCGGACTCCAGCCCGCTGATGCCCATGCCCTGGGGCATCTGCAGCCGTTCCAGCACCGCGCCATCCTTCGGGTCAATGCGCCGCAGCTCGCTCTCGTCGCCCTCCCAGGTGCCGTGCCACAGCTCGCCATCGACCCAGGTCACCCCCGTGACGAAGCGGTTGGACTCGATGCTGCGGATCACCGCGCCGGTCTCGGGGTTGATCTGGTGGATCTTGCGGTCGCGGTACTGGCCCACCCACAGGCTGCCCTCGGCCCAGGTCAGGCCCGAGTCACCGCCGCCGCCGGGGGCCGGAATGGAGGCCAGCACGGCGCCGGTGGACGGGTCGATCTTGTCGATCCGCGATTCGGCGATCTGGTACAGGTGCTTGCCGTCGAAGGCCGTGCCGGCGTCGCAGGCGTGGTCCAGGGTGCGGGCCGTGGCGCCGCTGGCGGGGTCGAAGGCCAGCATCTTCGCGCCCACGGCGGCCCACACGCGTTGGCCGTCATGGGTGACGCCAGCGACAGAGGTCACGCCTTCAAAGGCGTACTCGCGCACCACCTCGGCCGGCCTTGCCTGGGGCCCGGCCGCGGCCTGGGGCTTGTCCTTGCTCTTCATCGTTGCTCCTTGTGGCGCCGGACGTCGGCGCCGTGGAGACAACTCTATTCAATCGGCAGCACAGCGGGGAGTAACAAGATCGTCGTGAATCCGGCCAGTGGCGGCGCCAGCCAGCGCTGCGCCCGCGCACGCCCGATGGCGCGCACCTGGCCGGCCTCCTGCAGCTCGGCCAGCGCGCGCTGCACCGTGCGCTGGCTCGCGCCCAGCGCCAGCGCCAGCGCCGAGGTGGACCAGGCCGCGCCGTCGGACAGCAGCGCCACCAGCGAAGCCTGCTCCCCCGCAATTGGCGGCACCAGCAGGGCCACCTCACGCGCCTGCAGGGGCCGCAGGGCAAAGCCGCGCGCCGTGGCCTCAATGCGGGCCACCGGTTTGACGAGGGCGCGCAGGCGGCCGATCTCCACGCGCAGCCGCGCGCGATGCGTCTCGTCAGGATGGCGGGTGCGAAACGCGGTGGCAATCAGCGCCTCGCGGTCGGCATCGCCGGGCCAGGCCTCGGCCAGTGCCAGCGCCAGCGTGAACAAAATGGGCCGGCGCGCCAGCGGCAGCCAGACGGTGCCCACGCCCAGGCCACGGCGGCAGGCGTCCACCACCAGGGCGTCGGAGGCCAGCAAGGTGGCCACTTCTTCCAGACGCAAGGCTTGCGCGCCACCGGCGGCCAGGCGCCGCGCCGCGGGCCGCTCCAGCTGCGCGCGCCCAGGCCACCTCGGCCAGCAACGCGGGCACACGGGCGCGCCGGGCGGCCTCCCCGGCTGGGCCAGCGCGGCGCGCGCCGGGGCGATGGCCAGCGAGCGCAGCGCCAGCTCGGCCGTGGTCAATGCCGCCACTGCGGTCAGGGCGGGCGGCATGCCGCGGGCGTCCAGCGGCGCCAGGGCCGCGGCGGCGTCGGCCAGGCGGCCCACCAGCAGCAGCCGGCGCGCCGCGATCAACCGTGCCTGCAGCGCGTTGGCGGGGTCGGCATGCGCCTGCAGGGTGTCGGCGGCGGCCAGCAGCGCGCGTGGCGCCCCACCCAGGTCACGCATGGCCAGCGCCACCTCGGCTTCGGCCACCACGCAGCGAGCGCGCGACAGTGCCTCGTGCGCGCCAAAGCCGCGCGCCGCACGGCGCAGCAGCTCGCGGGCGCGCGGGTGCTCGCCCAGCTGGGCCATGGCAATGCCGCGCAAGGCCAGCGCCGGCGGGTCGTCACGCAGCGCCACCCGCTTGAGCGCGCCCAGGGCGTCGCCCGCGGCCAGCGCGCGGGCAGAAGCAGAAATCAGCGAATCCATGGGCAGAGGCTAACGCAGCCGCGCCCTGCCGGTGGCCGCTTCAGCCCGCCAGGCCCCGCAGCCCCATCGCGCCGAGAGCGCCGACACCCAGGACGGCAAAGACAAAGAAGAACCTTTGGCCTGACCACACACCCGCGGCAACGCCAAACAAGGCGTAAAACGCGGCAACGAGCCATGCGGCCAGCGAAAGCTGCCGGATCCAGACAGCCGCAACGACCGTGCTCCCCATCAAGGCCATGCAGCCGCCGGCGAAATGCCAGACAACCATGATGAGAACCTGGCGCTCCACGGCGAGGTGGGATGAACCCAGCTCGGCCGCCATGCGCGGCCCCGAGTACACACTGTGTCCGATCGAGCCCAAAGCCATGGCCAGGCCCATGGCAAGCTGCAACACTGTGCCGGCAAACGGCATCCAAAAAAGAGTCATCCAGCGGCCCTTTCAGTTCGCGGGAAGGACCGCCTCCGGCAAAAGAAAGGGCTGCCCGGTTTCCGCGAGTGTCTTGAGCCGTGACAGTGCCTCGGGCCATCCATCGGCGACCGCGCGCGCCGTCGCGGTGTCGCCGCCAAAATCCGAGTGGGTGAGCGTCAGCCGGCACGCATCCTGGCCGATGGGCTCCAGCTCCCAGGCCACGCGCGAGGCCGGATCCGCCGCAACCTCGGGACTCCACTGGGCGCTGAAGGTGTGCGACAGGTGCCGCGGCGGGCGCAGCTCGATCAGCTTGCCGGTGATGACGGCGCGATCGCCCATGAAGAAGCGGATATCACCGCCGGCACGCCAATCGGTGCGCGAGGGCATGTTCAGGTGCTGCCACCGCGCCGTCTGCGCGTCGTCGGTGAGGATCGACCACACCGCGGACGGCTGAGCCCGAATCCAAAGCTGCCACTTGTGACAAGGTCCTGCAGAGATCATCTTGAAAACTCCTTTCGGTTCATCGGGTCGCATGCGACCGGTTGCCTGGTCTGGATGTCGCGGGTCGAGCGCTTGAACATCACGGTGCCCGCATGATCCGCGCACCGCCGGCTTTGATCTTGAACAATATTGCGCAGGCTCGCGCCGGGGTGCTAATCTTTCAGCCGACTGGCATTCGTTTCCGAATCAAGCATGTGTTCATCCGCGGAATCTTTCAGGATCAGCTGCACGGCGGTGCCGGGCATCACTGCCGTGGAAGCCGTTTCGGGCCGCAGGTTCGGGCGCCACATGCATGATGAGTTCGGCATCGGCGTGGTGCTGGCCGGGGCGCAGCAATCGGCCAGCGGTCGCGGCCCCGTTTTTGCACAGCAAGGCAATGTCATCACGGTCAACCCCGGTGAGGTTCATGACGGCCACCCCGTGGGCTGCGACACCCGGCAATGGCGGATGCTGTACATCGACCCGGCGGTGATGTCGCCCATCTTGCGTCTGTGCAGACGGTCGGCGGACGCGGAGCTGCACCACCCCGTGCTCATCGATGAGGCCACCCGCGCCACATGGATCGCCTGGCACCGCGCCTTGACCCGGGCAGCCGGGTTACCCGACAGACTTCTGCTGGACTCCCTCATGGTGGAGCTGGTCGGCTCGCTGGTGTCGCTGGAAGCCCCCTGCTGCGTGAGCATTCCCCAGGCCATCCAGCGGGTTCAGCAGCAGATCGACGATGAGCCCGAGCTGGACTGGACACTTGAGCAACTGGCCGATCTGTCCGGACTGAGCCCGTTTCACTTCATCCGCATGTTCTGCAAGGCCACGGGCCTGCCGCCCCACCGGTACCGGCTGCAGAAGCGGCTACAGAAGGCGCGGGCCTTGATTGCCGTGGGCACCCCGATCTGCGAGGCGGCGGTGGCCTGCGGCTTTGCCGACCAGTCCCACCTGCACAGGTTCTTCGTGAACGCCTATGGCTACCGCCCGGGAGACTTTGCCCGCTCGCGCGCGGCGCGCCATTGATCTCCCCAAAAGCGCCAGGCCCTGCAGACAATGCCAATCTGGTGCAACATGCGCCGCATGACCGAACCCACCTCCTACACCCCCGCCAAGATCTGGTCGCCCCCGCAAAACAGCGGCGGCCGCTTTGCCAACATCAACCGCCCCGTGGCCGGCCCCACGCATGACAAGCCGCTGCCCGTGGGCAAACACCCGTTGCAGCTGTATTCGCTGGGCACGCCCAATGGCGTGAAGGTGACCGTGATGCTCGAGGAGCTGCTGGCCCTGGGCCACCGCGGCGCGGAATACGACGCCTGGCTGATCCGCATCAACGAGGGCGAGCAGTTTGGCAGCGGCTTTGTCGCGGCCAACCCCAACTCGAAAATCCCCGTGCTGGTGGACCACAGCGAGCCCACGCCGCTGCGCGTGTTCGAGTCGGGCGCCATCCTGCAATACCTGGCTGAAAAGTTTGGCGCCTTCCTGCCCACCCAACGCGCCGCGCGCGCCGAATGCCTGGCCTGGCTCAACTGGCTCATGGGCAGCGCCCCCTTTCTGGGCGGCGGCTTTGGCCACTTCTATGCCTACGCGCCCCTCAAGATCGAGTACGCCATCGACCGCTACGCCATGGAGGTGAAGCGCCAGATGGACGTGCTCGACCGCCGCCTGGCCGAGGTGCCCTACCTGGCCGGCAGCGAGTACACGATTGCCGACATGGCCGTGTGGCCCTGGTACGGCACCATGGCCAAGGGCCAGTTGTACGAGGCGGGCGAATTCCTGCAGGTGCAGGGCTACACCAACGTGCTGCGCTGGACCAACGAGATCGCCCAGCGCCCCGCCGTCAAGCGTGGCCGCATGGTCAACCGCGCCTGGGGCGAGCCGTCGAGCCAGTTGCTGGAGCGGCATGACGCGGGCGACTTCGACACCAAGACCCAAGACAAGGTGGCGCCATGAGCGCGCCACCCGTCACCACCGCTGCCATGCTCACGCTGTACGACTGCGCCACCGCGCCCAGCCCGCGGCGCGCGCGCATCCTGCTGGCCGAGAAAGGCATCACCCACCACAGCATCCAGGTCGACCTGCGCAGCAACGAGCAGATGAGCGAGGCCTACCGCGCCATCAACCCGCAATGCACCGTGCCCGCGCTGCGCACCGAAGAGGGTCTGGTGCTGACCGACAACGCCGCCATCGCGGCCTATGTGGAGGCGCGGTTTCCACAGCCGCCGCTGATGGGCACCACGCCTGAAGACAAGGCCGAGATCGCCAGCTGGCAATGGCGCGTGGAGTTTGAAGGCCTGGCCGCCATCGCCGAAGGCCTGCGCAACAGCTCCCCCGCCATGGCCAACCGTGCCCTGCCCGGCCCGGTGGACTATGCGCAAATCCCCGAGCTGGCCCAGCGCGGCCAGGCCCGCGTCCAGCAGTTCTTTGCCACGCTCAATGAGCGGCTGGAAGGCCGCGACTTCATTGCCGCCGACCAGTTCAGCATCGCCGACATCACGGCGGTGGTCGCCGTGGACTTTGCCCGCGTGGTCAAGGTCAAGCCGGGTGAGCAGCATCCCCATCTGATGCGGTGGCGGGCGGCCATGGGGGAGCGGGACTCGATGAAGCTGTAGCGCCTTGGGCTCGGGATATACAAAGTGACTTTCCTCATTGGTCTCGATCCTGGCGGAGTGAATAAGTTTGGCTGGTGCGTCGCCGTGAACAGCGAACACCTTCCTCTCAAGGTTATGGGTACCGGGCTGGCGGATGATGCGTCAAGCGCCGTCTCGGATGCGCTGGCCGCGCTTCCAGTTGGAGCAAAAATTTCCGGTGCAGGAATTGATGCGCCATTGTTCTGGTCGCGCTCCGGACCACGACATTCAGACACTTCGGTGCGAGAGGCCATAAAGACAGCGGGGGCGCCATATGCGAGTGGCACCGTGCAAGACGTAAATTCGCTGCGAGGTGCGTGTCTGGTCCAAGGCATGCTTGCAGCTCTCGCCTTACGTGAAAAGTATCCAACAATGCCCATTACGGAGGCTCATCCGAAGGCGTTGCGCTGGTTGCTTCCCGAAGCGAAAGAGGTCAACGGCGCATCCGAAGACCAGCGAGATGCGCTACTAGCAGCAGTGACGGCGTGGGCGATGGCTCGTCGCGCGGAGAGTTGGATCGATTTGTTGGAAGGCGAGGCAAATCCATACAGTCCCATTCGAGCCCCATTGCACTATTTCATGCCGGGCATGCCTCGCAGGTAGGCCCTCAAGAAGCTCGAAAGTACAGGCCCACTCCTTTGCGCACCACTCACTCGTAATGCGACCACATCCGAAGCACCCGCACGACGCGCTCCTTTTTAAACACTTCATACACCAGCCGGTGCTGGATGTTGATTCGCCGTGAATAGGCGCCGTCCAGGTCGCCCACCAGCTTTTCATACGGCGGCGGGTTCTGGAACGGGTCATTGGCCAGCACGTCCAGCAGTTCCTGGGCGTTGCCTTTCAGGCCCGCAGCGGCCAGCTTCTTTGCATCCTTGACGGCGTGCCTGGCAAAGGCAAGTTCCCATTTCACCAGTTGAGCTTCCGGGCACTTTTGGCCAGCGGCTCCGCCATGCCCTTGCGGATGGACTCACCCATGCCAAGGATGGACAGAAGGTACAGCGTTTCCTGGATGGCCTGCCAGTCTTCGGCCGCGACCAGCACTGCGCTGCTGCGCTTGCCGGCGATCAAAATCGGTTGATGTGACTCGCTGGCCTCATCGATGAGCCGGTAAAGGCTGGCGCGGGCCTCACTGGCCGTGATGGGGATTGTCATGTTGTGCCCGGTGAGTAAATGCGTACGTTAAAGCGTACCATGAATTCATGACCCAAGCTTGTCAACGCACCGTGCCAACCGTCCCCTCCGCATCCACCGCCTTTTGCACCACGCGGTAAAACGCCTCGCGCGCCTGGCTGGCCACGGGGTCCCTCGCGCCGCCGGCCCAGTTGGCGCTGGACGCGATCACGAGCTTGCGCTTGGGGTCGATGAAGATGCCCTGGCCGAAGATGCCGCGCGCGGCAAAGCTGCCGTCGGCATAGGTCCACCACTGGTAGCCATAGCCGCGGCCGGGCTGCCCGATATCGGCCTGCGTGGTGGTGGCCTCGTGGAGCCAGCCTTCGGGCACGATGCTGTGGCCGTTGACGGCCGCGCCATTGAGGATGAACTGGCCAAAGCGCGCATAGTCGCGCGCCGCGGCCTGGATGCAGCAGCCGCTGATCTCCTGCCCGGTCTTGCTCAGAATCCAGGTGGCCCGCTGCTCCATGCCCGCGGGCGCCCAGATCTTTTCAGACAGGTACTGCGCCAGCGGCTTGCCCGTGGCCTGGCTGATGAGGATGCCAACCAGGTTGGTCTCGCCGGTGCTGTAGTTCCAGCGCGTGCCCGCGGGCACGGCGCGCGGCAACTTGCGCATGTAGCTCACCAGCGCGCCCACGCCTTCCTCGGGCTTGTGGTTGTTGAATCTGGCGACGTCGGAGTTGGGGTCGGCGTAGTCTTCGTTCCACTTCACACCCGAGGTCATGGTCATGAGCTGGCGGATGCTCACCGCGTCGTAGGCCGAGCCCTTCATCTGCGGGATGTAGTCGCTCACCTTGTCGTCCATGCTCTTGATGTGGCCATCGCGCAGCGCGGCGCCCAGCAGGGTGGACGTGAATGACTTGGCCACCGAAAAACTGGTCCAGCGCCCGTCACCGTCAAAGCCCAGGCCATAGCGCTCCAGCCGCAGCCGGCCGTCCTGCACGATCAGCAAGGCCGCGCTGCGCTGGCCTGCCATGTAGGCGTCCACCTCCAGCGGCAACTTCAACGCGGGCCCGGAGGGCAGCGGCATGGGCGGGCCGCCAGCGGGAATGGGCCGCGCCCTGGCCAGCACGGGAAGGCGGTCCAGCGCCCGGAACGCGGCGTCGCGTTGCGCCTGGCTCCAGAACAGCAGGTCGCGGTTGGTGGGCAGCGTGGTCAGCAGGCCGCGGGTCTCCTTGTCCAGGCTGAACCAGCCGGCCGTGCCGGCCAGGGCCAGGGCGGCCAGCAGCCCGAGGGCGATCTTCCTGACTTTCAACGCGGGCTCCTCAACGCGAGTGACAACTGCAGGCATTGGGCCCAAGGGTGCCCGCGTTGAACAGAGGGCATTCCCGTGGGGGCGCCCAGCGGCCTGGGCGCCGTGCCGCTATGCTCAACCCCCTGACCGCGAGAGGCCCCCATGAAACGTTTCACCTGCGGCTGCCTGCTGCCCCTGTTCAGCGCGCTGCTGCCCGCCGATGCACGGGCCGGTGACTGCGACCCGCGCTTTGCCAGGTCGCCGCAGTTCGCGGCGCAGGACTGCCGCTTCCAGAACCCGCCCAACCCCGACCTCAAGCCCAACCGCTCCAGCTGGGACATCTGGTCGCGCGTGCTGCTTGAAAAGAAGGTGGGCACGGTGCCGGTGGACGCCATCCCCGTGCGCCGGCTGGACCGCGCCGCGCTGGCGGCGCTGGACACCCGGGCCAACCACATCATCCGCCTGGGCCACTCCTCGCACCTGCTCAAGCTGCGCGGCAAGTGGTGGCTGATCGACCCGGTGTTCGGGCCCCGCGCCTCGCCCGTGAGCTGGGCCGGACCGAAACGATTTCATGCGCCGCCCGTGGCTCTGGACGACGTGCCCGCTATCGAAGGCCTGGTGCTGTCGCACGACCACTACGACCACCTGGACGTGCCCACCATCGAGGCGCTGAAAGACCGGGTGCAGCGCTACTTTGTGCCCTTGGGCGTGGGCCAGCACCTGCGCGACTGGGGCGTGCCCGCCGACCGCATTGAAGAGTTCGACTGGTGGCAGGAAAGGAAATGGGGCGAGGTGACGGTCACGGCCTCGCCAGCGCAGCATTTCTCGGGCCGCACGCTGTGGGACCGCAACAAGACGCTGTGGGCCTCGTGGTCACTCAAAAGCGGCGGCGAGCAGATTTTCTACAGCGGCGACTCCGGCTACTTCGCAGGCTTCAAGGACATCGGCACGCGCCTCGGCGCGATCGATGTCGCGCTGATGGAAAATGGCGCCTACGACGATTTCTGGCCCGGTGTGCACATGAGCCCCGAGGAAACCGTGCAGGCCTTCCAGGACCTGGGCGCGCGCACCCTCTACCTGGTGCACAACAGTACCTTTGACCTGGCCTTTCACGGCTGGCGCGAACCGCTGGAGCGGGTGGCCGCCCTGGCCAAGCAGCGCGGGATTGCGCTGGCCACTCCGGAAATCGGCGAGGTGCTGACGCTGGGCCAGCCACGCGAGAACCGCCACTGGTGGGAAGGCCTGCGCTGATGTCGAAGCCTGATGTCGAAACCGCGGCACGCCGTTCGTCGTGAGGGCAGAACACACAGGTTCTGCAACCCAACGCAAAGGAGATCGCAATGAAATTCATGGTGCTGGTCAAGGCGGATGCCAACAGCGAAGCGGGCGTCATGCCCAGTGAGCAACTGCTGGCCGACATGGGCCGCTACAACGAGGAGCTGGTCAAGGCCGGCGTGATGAAGGCCGGCGAGGGCCTGCACCCCAGCGCCAGGGGCGCGCGCGTGCGCTTCTCGGGCAAGGAACGCCACGTGATCGACGGCCCGTTTGCCGAGACCAAGGAGCTGGTGGCCGGCTTCTGGATGTGGGAATGCGCCTCGTTGCAGGAGGCGATTGACTGGGTCAAGCGCTGCCCCAACCCGATGCTGGGCGAGTCGGAGATTGAAATCCGCCAGGTGTTCGAGGCCGATGACTTTGGCGAGGCCTTCACGCCCGAGCTGCGCGAGCAGGAAGAGCGGCTGCGCGCGCAACTGGCGCAAAAAGAGGGCGCCCCCTGAACCACGGCCTGCTGACCCTCAACCTCATCGGCCAGCTGGCTTTCGGCCTGCTGGCCATGACCATCTGCCTGCCGTCCATGCAGGAGTGGGGCGCCATTTTCGGCGCCGACCAGGCCGCGGTGCAGCTGACCTTCAGCGGCTACGTGATGGCCTATGGTTTTCTGCAACTGCTGTACGGCCCGCTGTCGGACCGGCTGGGGCGCAAGAAGATCCTGCTGGCCGGGCTCTCGCTGGCCGGGCTGGGCTCGGTGCTGGCGGCGCTGGCGCCCGGCATCGCCACCCTCACGGCGGCGCGCGTGCTGCAGGGCGCCGGCAGCGCCGCCGGCATGGTGGTGGGACGCGCCATGGTGCAGGACCTGTACCAGGGCCCGCAGCGCACCCGCGTGATGGCCTTTGTGGGCATGGCCATGGGCCTGTGCCCGCCGGCCGCCACCATCCTGGGCGGGCAGCTGCATGTGCGCCTGGGCTGGCAGGCCAATTTCTGGGTGATTGCGCTGCTTGCCGTGGTGCTGTGGGTGGCGGCCTGGCGCGGCCTGCCCGACCACCAGAAGCCCGCCGGCGCGCAGCCGCACTGGCTGGCCGCGATGGGGGCCTCGTATGCCCGGCTCGGGCGCGAGCCGGCCTTCATCCTGTATGTGCTGATCCTGGCCATGACCACGGGCACGTTCTATGTGTTCCTGGCCGGCGCGCCCATCGTGCTGGGCAGCTACGGCGTGGGGCCGGACCGCATTGGCTACTACATCATGTGCATTCCGCTGGCCTACATCATGGGCAACTGGATCACCAGCCGCCTGGCCCACCGCACCGGCGACCACGCCATGATGTTCATGGGCCAGGCCTGCACGCTCCTCGGCATCGCGCTGATGCTGGGGCTGGGCCTGGCGGGCGTGAACACGCCGCTGGCGTTCTCGCTGCCGCTGATCCTGCTGGGCATCGGCCATGGCCTGCTGGTGCCGCCCACGCTGACGGGTACGGTGAGCCTGGTGCCGGCGCTGGCGGGCTCGGCCGCCGCCGTGGCCGGGCTGATGCAGCAGCTCATGGGCGCGGCCGGCGGCTACACCGTGGGCCTGGTGCCGCACCACGGCGCGGTCAACCTGGGCTGGCTGATGATCGGCTTTGCGCTGTGCGCCACCGTGGCGCTGGCGCTGCTCACGCGGCGGGCCCGCCCCGCGCACTAGCGTCAGCCCGTTTGCTATTGTTTATGTAGCACGCAGTGGCCGCCAGCCGTGGACTCCAGGCACTTTTGGCTCAAAACTCAGGCAGACGCCTGCTTCAGCAGGCGCCCCAGCGCCAGCAACGCGGGCATGGTGATCGGGTCGTGCGCCGAACTGGCCGCGATCGGGTGCGAGCCAAAGCGCGCGACCACCAGCTCGGCGCCGGGGGCCACGTACAGGCGCTGGCCATGGATGCCGCGGGCCTCGTAGGCGCCATGTTCGTTGTGCGTGACCCACCACATGTCGCGGTAGGAGTAGTGGGGCAGCAGCGTGTAGCCGGCCTTGACGAACTTGGCATTGCTGCTGCCCGCGGCAATCTGCGCCACCACGGCCGCGGGCACGGCCTGCACGCCGCTGGGGGCCGCGCCCTCGCAGCGCATCAGTTCGCCAAAGCGCGCCATGTCACGCAGCGTGGCGCTCATGCCGCCGCCGCCCATGGGCACGCCAATCGGGTCCACGGTGAGGTAGGCATCCTGCTCGCAGCCCAGGTGCCGCCACAGGCGCTGGCTGAGCATGTCGGCCAGCGCCACGCCGGTCACGCGCTTCATCACCCAGCTCAGCAGCTCGGTGTTGATGGTCTTGTAGGCAAAGGCCTGGCCGTGTTCGCCCTGCTTGCGCAGGGTCTGCAAAAACTCATAGAAGTTGCCGGCGCCGCTGTAGCCCGCCGGGCGCGGGCGCAGGCCGCCGGCGCGGGCGTAGTCCCAGATCTGCGCGGCGGGGTCGGAGTACAGCTCGGAGTAGTCCACGCCAATCTGCATGTCCAGCACGTCGCGCAGCGTGGCATCTTCATAGGCCGTGCCCCGCATGTCGGGCAGGTAATGGGGCACGCGTTGCTGCGCGTCCAGCACGCCCTCGTGCACCAGCGTGGCGGCCAGCGTGGCCACATACGACTTGGTGATGGAGAAACAGGCGTGGGGCAGCTCGGGCCGCAGCGCGCCCAGGTAGCGCTCGTAGATGCGCCGGCCCTTGTGCAGCACCAGCATGCCGTCGGTGTAGGTGTCGTGCAGCGACTGGGCCCAGGTGCGCTCGCGCCCGTCCATGTCGGTGAAGGTCAGCGCATCAATGGCCGACTCATCCGCCGCGTGCGCATGCCCCAGCGCGCTGGGCGGCGCTTCGCCGCGCCAGACGTTGACCGTGGGCGCGAGTTCGCGCATGTGCGAGAGCGACCAGCGGATTTGCGGAAAGTCCAGAAAGCGGTCGTCCTCAAAGCGGATGCGCTTGTCGGCCGGCGGCGGGCTGCCCTGCATCCAGCCCTGCTGCTGCGGGGTCGAGGCCACGCCGTCGAGGTAGTCCTTGCCGTCAAAATGAAGGGTGCCGGGGGTCATGTGTCTCCTTGGGTTTGGGGGGCCAGAACACGCAGGGTAGCCCAGCCCCGCCCCAGCGGCAAGAACGCTGCCGCAAACCGCATGGGCGCAAGGGCGGCAGGGGCATTGCGTGGCGGTGTCAAATGAGCCCCTTTCACCCAACGCCTTGTTGGCAACCCCGGAAAAAGAGGAGCCCCCGTGACCGATCTGTCTGCCTTCAGCATCACGCAAAAATGGCCTGCCCGCCACCCTGACCGGCTGCAGCTGTATTCGCTGCCCACGCCCAATGGCGTGAAGGTGTCGATCATGCTGGAGGAAACTGGCCTGCCCTACGAGCCGCACCTGGTGAGCTTTGAGACCAATGACCAGATGTCACCGGCCTTTCTCTCGCTCAACCCCAACAACAAGATCCCCGCCATCCTCGACCCGAACGGGCCGGGTGGCCAGCCACTGGCGCTGTTCGAGTCGGGCGCCATCCTGCTCTACCTGGCCGAGAAGACCGGGCAGTTTCTGCCGCAGGACCCGGCCGCGCGCTACGAAACCATCCAGTGGCTGATGTTCCAGATGGGCGGCGTGGGGCCGATGTTCGGCCAGCTTGGCTTCTTCCACAAGTTTGCCGGCAAGGACTACGAAGACAAGCGGCCGCGTGACCGCTACGTGGCCGAAACAAAACGCCTGCTGGGCGTGCTCAACCAGCGCATGGCCGGGCGCGACTGGCTCATGGGCGAGGGCTACACCATTGCCGACATGGCCACCTGGCCCTGGGTGCGCAACCTCGTGGGCTTTTACGGCGCGGGCGAGATCGTGGGGTATGGCGACTTCCCCGAGCTGGCGCGCGTGGTCGAGGCCTTTGCGGCGCGGCCCGCCGTGGCGCGGGGCCTGGCCATTCCCGCGCGGGGCTGAAGCCGCGGGTTCAGCCTGGCAGGTTCACCTCGAAACGGGGCGCGGCCGCGCTGAGCACCGCGGTTTGCGCAGCCGTGCCCCAGGCCGCCCGCAAGGCCTGCGCGAGCGCCGCTACCAGCTGGGGCACATGCTCTGGCGCCTGCGCATGCATGGCCTCGGCCACGATCAATGCGCGGCGCGTGTCCGCGCGCACGGCCGATGCCCCACTTTGGCGGTTCACCCAGCGCCGGGCATGGGCCCGGCCACCCGCGTCGGCAAAAATGACCTCGCCGGGTTCGGGCTGTTCGGTGTCGCCCGAGAAGGTCTGGTAACTCTCCGTGCCGCGCGCGCGGATGACCTGCAGGTCGCCGGTGATGCGGTCCAGGTCAAACACCGCCACGGGTATGGCAAAGGCCACCGAAGCGGCATTGCACAGGTCAATCAACGGGTGAATTCGCGGCAGGCTGCCATCGAGCCGCAAGCGCCGCAGCAAGGACTCCGAGGCGCAGCGGTACTGCGTGGGCTTGAAGCCCATGCGCGAATACGCGCGGCGCCAGGCCTGGATTTCGAGCCACTCGCTTTCGGTGCCCGCCGCCAGCCGCTGCGCGGCCGTGGCGTGAAACAGCGCCACCGCTTCGGCCACGTTGGCATGGGCATGCAGGCCCGCAACCGCCAGCACGCCGGGCACGAGCGCGCCATGGTGGTTCCAGATCTCGGGGGCATGGCTGAAGTGCATGGGCAGGTGGCGCGTGGCGCAGGGGTTGGACAGCGCCCAGTGTGGCCTGCGGGCCGGGCCGCCGTCTTGAACGTTATTGCGCCAGCCGGTGGCGGGGCTGGGTCAAGGGCCCGGTCGCCGCTGCAGCAGCACCCGCACCAGGTGCCGGCCCGGCGCTGAGGCCATGGTCACCTCGCCGCCCAGCCGCGCGGCAATCTGCCGCACGATGGCCAGGCCCAGCCCGGTGCCCGGAATGCCGCGGCTGCCGCTGCCGCGCGTGAAGGCCTCCTGCATCTGCGCCGCGCTGCCGGGCGGCAGGCCCGGCCCGGCGTCCTGGACCTCCATGCAGGCGCCCTGCGCGGTGGCGGCCACGCGCAGCACCACGGGCGCGCAGCCATGCTTGAAGGCGTTGTCCAGCAGGTTGGTGATGAGCCGGTCCACCAGCAGCTCGTTGGCCTGCGGCCAGGGCAGGCTCGCGGGCAGCTCGACCCGCAGCGCGCCGGCCGGCGGCTCAAGCCGCGCTGCGGCGGCGCGGGCCACGGCCGCGAGGTCCACCGTGGCGTCCAGCGCCAGGGTGCCCGAGCGCACATAGTCCAGAAAGCTTTCGATCAGCCGGTCGGCCACGCCCACGTTGCGCACGATGGCCTCCTGCTGGGTGCGCGTGCCCTCGGCATCAGGCAGCAGTTCGGCCGCCATGCGGATGCGCCCCAGCGGGCTGCGCAAATCGTGCGAGACACCGGCCAGCAGCACGGCGCGCTCACGCTCGTGCTGGGCCAGGCGTGCCAGCAGATCCGAATAGGCCGTGTGGATGGCGGCGATCTCGGGGGAGCCCGCAGCCGGGCCCGTGGCCAGGGCGGGCAGGCCGGCCTCGCCGGGTTGCTGGTTCTGGATGCGCAGGCGCAACTGCTCCAGCGGCCGCGTGAGCCAGCGCGCCAGCGCCCAGCTGGCCAGCACCAGCACGGCGGTCAGCAACGCCATGGCCAGCAAGGTGCGGCGCGGCCACTCGGGCACCAGCAGCTGCCCTGCCACGCCCAGCCACAGCGCTGGCTGCCCGGCCCGCCGCACCTGCAGCCAGACCATGGGCTCGGCCGTGCGCAGGCTCAGGCGAACCTCGTCCACCTCCACGCCCTGCGCCGCGAGCGCGTGGCGCAACGCCACAAAACGCGGCGCATAGCGCGAGGGCCGGTAGGTGCCCTCGGGCGCGCTGTCGCGCTGCAGGATGCGCAGCGGCGCCGCGGCCGGCGCGCCCGCGCGCAGGCCGGCGGCGCTGGCCAGCTCGGGGCCCCACAGGTCGGCATAGAGCACGGCCACCGAGGTATTGCGCTCCACATAAAACAGGCCGCCAAACACCAGCCCGAGCGTGAGCACCAGCGCCAGTTGGCTCAGCAGCAGCCGCGCGAACAGGCTGTCAAAGCGGCGCGGGCTTGGGGGCGGCATGTGCATCAGGGCTGCAAGCCCCTCAGTGGCTGCGCGGCACGAACACATAGCCTTCGCCGCGCACGGTGTCGATCCACTCGACGCCGGGCGCGGCTTCGGCCAGCTTGCGGCGCAGGCGCGCCACCTGCACGTCCACCGTTCGGTCCAGCGGCCTGTAGCCGCCGGCCTGCACCGCCTCGCTCAGTTGCGCGCGCGACAGCGCGGTGCCGGGCGCGCGCGCCAGCGTGACGAGCAGCTTGTACTCCACGCTGGTCAACGCCACGGCCCGCGCACCGGCCAGCACCTCGCGCTGCAGCAGGTTGATGGTGAGGCCGCCAAAGCGCAGCTGGCCGGCGTCGGCGCGCCCGGGCGCCTGGCGCCGCAGCAGTGCCCGCACCCGGGCCACCAACTCGCGCGGCTCGAACGGTTTGGCCAGGTAGTCGTCGGCGCCAATCTCCAGGCCCAACACACGGTCCATGGGGTCGCCGCGCGCGGTGAGCATCACGATGCCCAGCCCCGGGTGCTGCGCGCGCCAGCGCCGGCAGACATCAAAGCCGTTGGCATCGGGCAGCATCACGTCCAGCAGCACCGCCTCGGGTTGCCACTGGCCCAGGGCACGCTCGCCGTCGCCGGCCGTGAGCACGGTGTGCACGGCCCAGCCTTCGCGCAGCAGCAGCTCGGCCACCATGGCGTTCAGCTCGGCGTCATCGTCCACGATCAGGACCAGCGGTTTGCTCATGGGCCCGAGTTTAGGGCGGGCACCCGGGCGTGACGACCGTGTTTCAAAACTGTCGCAATTCGTCGCCCCCTGTGGCGCGCCACGGCGCCAACCGGCCGTTCAATGGAGGTCACCCCAACGAAAGGAAACCGCCATGCTGAAGCTTTCTCCTTCCCGCAACGCCCACCCTTCCCGCACCTCGCACCCCGTGCGCGCCGCGCTGCTGGCCCTGGCCGGCGCCTGCGCCCTGCTGGTGGCCACCGGCGAAGCCCAGGCGCGCTCGCGCCACACCGACGTCACGGGCGGCCAGGGCCGCACGGCCAGCCGCGACGTGAACCGCTTCCGGGGCGACGTGAGCAGCAGCACCACCGGCCCCAACGGCAAGACCAGCAGCCGCCTGGTCGACCGCTCGGCATCGGGCACGACGGCCACCAGCACCGGCCCGAACGGCAAGACGCTGAGCCGCACCACCGAGCGCACCGACACCGGTTCGCAGACCACGGTAACCGGCCCGAACGGCCAAAGCGGTTCGGTCAGCGTGACCCGCCAACCCTGAACCGGAGCCTCGCCATGAAGAACCTCCAACGGCTCCTCGCAGCCCTGATGGTGACCGGTCTCGCCAGCCTTGCCAGCCTGGATACCGCGCAGGCCCGCACGGGCAACGCCTTGTTCAGTGCCTGCCGGGCCGACCACAAGAGCTTCTGCGCCTCGGTCAAGCCCGGCGGCGGCGGCGTGGCCGACTGCCTCAAGCAGCATGAAGCCGAACTGCAGCCCGCCTGCAAGGCGCAGCTGGGCACGCTGAGTGCCTGCAGCCAGCAGGTCCGGCAGCTGTGCGCCAGCGCGGGCCAGGCCGGCCTGCGCGACTGCGTGAAGGCCCATGCCGCGCAGCTGCGCCCGGTGTGCGGCAGCGGCGGCTGAATCGCCGTGAGGCCCCCATGAGCCCGAACCTGATCGATCAGGTGCCGGCGCAGGCCCTGCCCTGGCTGCTGGCGCTGCCACTCGGTGTGCTGCTGGCCAGCACGCTGGAGGGCTGCGTGCAGACCTGGGTCAGGCACCAGCCCTATGACTGGCGCGCCTACGCCGCCTCGGTGGGCGACGCCCTGGGCCGGCGGGCCATGGACGCGCTGGGCCTGACGCTGGCCGCGCCCGCGCTCGCCTGGGCGGCCGCGCACCCGCTGACGCACATCCCGCTGAACTCGCTGGCGGCCTTTGCCCTGCTGTTTGCCGGGCAGGAATTCTTCTATTACGGGTACCACCGGGCGGCGCACCGCGTGCGCTGGTTCTGGGCCACGCATTGCGTGCACCACTCGCCCAACGAGCTGACGCTGGCCTCGGCCCTGCGCCTGGGCTGGACCGGCAAACTCACGGGCACGACGGTGTTCTTTGCGCCACTGGTGTGGCTGGGCTTTGCACCCGGCGCGGTGCTGGCCGTTGTGGCGTTGAACCTGCTCTACCAGTTCTGGCTGCACGCCACCTGGATCCCCAGGCTCGGCCCGCTCGAGTGGGTGTTCAACACGCCCTCGCACCACCGGGTGCACCACGCGAGCAACCCCGAATACCTGGACCGCAACTTCGGCGGGGTGCTGATCGTGTTTGACCGACTGTTCGGCACCTTCCAGGCCGAGCGCGCCGACGTGGCCATCCGCTATGGCCTGACCGAGCCGCTGCACAGCCACAACCCGCTGCGCATCGGCCTGCATGGCTGGTGGGAACTGGGCCGCGACCTGTGGCACACCCGCGGCTGGCGGGCCCGCCTGCGCCTGGTGCTGGGGCCGCCCGGGCGCCGCTGAGCCCCGGCGGGCAGCAAGGGCCCGGCGCTACAGCGCCGCGCTGGCTTCCACCACCTTGATGATGGCGGCGTAGTCCTCGTCGCTGAAGCCCTGGGCCTGCGCGGCCTGCAGCATCTGGCGCGTCAGGGCCACCTGCGGCAACGGCACCTGGGCCTGGGCGCCTTCGCCCAGGATCAGGTCCACATCCTTGAGCATCTGCGGCACGGTGAAGGTGGCGCCAAAGTCGCGCTCCTTGAGCTGCACGGCCTTGGCCTTGAGGATGGGCGAGGCCACGGCGCTGGCGCCCAGCACGTCCCACATGTCGCGCCAGGCCAGGCCGCCTTTCTGGCCCAGCGTGAGCGCCTCGGCCAGCATGGCGCTGGTCTGCGCGATCAGCAGGTTGACCACCAGCTTCATCAGCCGGGCCTGCTCGCCCTCCCCCAGCCAGAACTGGTTCGGCCCGAGCAGGCGCAGCAGCGGCAGCAGGGCGTCGTACACGCTGCGCGGCCCCGAGGCCATGACCGTGAGCTGGGCGGCCTCGGCCATCTTGTTGTTGCCCGACACCGTGGTGCGCAGGTAGCGCACGCCGGCCACCTCACAGGCCTGGGCAACGGCCGCGGACGCGGCCTGCGACACCGTGCTGGTGTCCACCAGCACGGTGCCTGGTGCCGCGTGCCGTGCCACCTGCGCGCCCACGGCCCGCAGCGCATCGTCATGCGGCAGCGAGGTGAACACCACCTCGGCGCCCGCCAGCGCGGCGGGCAACTCAGCCACCCCCAGGCCCGCTGCCCGGGCCAGGACCAGCCGCTCGGCGCTGGGGTCACTGACGCTGACGCTGTGCCCGGCGTTCAGGAAATGCGTGGCCATGGGCAGGCCCATCTTGCCGGCGCCAATCAGGTGGATTTTCATGGGGTCAAGCCCTGTTTATGAATGAAAAGTGGCTGGAGTCCAGGCGGGGCGGCCACTGTGCGCTATCAAAAGCAGAGCAATCCGAATGCTCAGACCCGCTCGAGGATCAGCGCAATGCCCTGGCCCACGCCAATGCACATGGTGCACAGCGCATAGCGGCCGCCGCCCTGGTGCAACTGGCTGACCGCGGTGGTGGCCAGCCGCGCGCCGCTGGCGCCCAGCGGGTGGCCCAGCGCAATAGCGCCGCCCCAGCGGTTGACGCGCGGGTCGTCGTCCTGCAGGCCCAGGGTGCGCAGCACCGCCAGGCCCTGGGCCGCAAAGGCCTCGTTGAGTTCGATCACGTCGAGCTGCTCGAGCTTGAGCCCGGTCAGGGCCAGCACCTTCTGCGTGGCGGGCGCGGGGCCGATGCCCATGATGCGCGGCGCCACGCCCGCGGTGGCCATGCCCACCACGCGCGCGCGTGGCGTCAAGCCGTTTCTGGCGGCCGTGGCTTCGTCGGCCAGCAGCAGCGCGCAGGCGCCGTCATTGACGCCGCTGGCATTGCCCGCCGTCACGGTGCCGTCGGGCTTGACCACGCCCTTGAGCCTGGCCAGTGCCTCCAGGCTGGTCTCGCGGGGGTGCTCGTCCTTGCTGACCACCACGGCGTCGCCCTTTTTCTGCGGGATGGTCACGGGCGTGATCTCGGCGTCCAGGTAGCCGGCCTTCTGCGCGGCCACGGCCTTGAGCTGGCTGGCCAGGGCCATGCGGTCCTGCGCTTCGCGCTCGATCCTGTAGTCGGTGGCCACGTTCTCGGCGGTCTCGGGCATGGAGTCAACACCGTACTGCGCCTTCATGAGCTTGTTGACGAAGCGCCAGCCAATGGTGGTGTCGTACACCGCGTTGGCGCGGCTGAAGGCGCTCTCGGCCTTGGGCATCACGAAGGGCGCGCGGCTCATGCTCTCCACGCCACCGGCGATCATCATCGTGGCTTCCCCGGCCTTGATGGCTCGCGCGGCCGTGCCGATGGCGTCCAGCCCCGAGCCGCACAGGCGGTTGATGGTGGCGCCCGGCACGGCCGTGGGCAAGCCCGCGAGCAGGCTGGCCATGTGGCCCACGTTGCGGTTGTCTTCGCCGGCCTGGTTGGCGCAGCCGTAGATCAGGTCGCTCAGGGCTTCCCAGTCCACCCCGGCGTTGCGCGCCATCAGCGCCTGGATCGGGATGGCGCCCAGGTCATCGGTGCGCACGCTGCTGAGCGCGCCGCCGTAACGGCCAAAGGGGGTGCGAATCGCGTCGCAGATGAAGGCTTGGGTCATGGTCGGTCTCCGGTGGTTCAAATGTCTTCAGGTCGCACGCCATCGTAGGCGCGCTGCAGCAGCTCGCGGATGGCGGCGCGCTCGCCCGCGCCGATGGGCCGCGGGTTCCAGTAGGGGTTGCTCACGGCAATGTCGGCCGCGCGGTCAAGGTCCTGCGCCTTCATGCCAATGTCTTTCAGGGCCACGGGCGCGCCATTGTGGCGCGCCAGATCGAACAGGCCGCCGGCGGCCGATGGGGCCTGCAAGGCACGCGCGATGCGCGCCATGGCCTGCGGCGCGGCGGCGGCGTTGAAGGCCATGGCCTGGGGCAGCACCACGGTGTGGACCTCGGCATGCGGCAGGTTGAAGCTGCCGCCCAGCGTGTGGCACAGCTTGTGGTGCAGGGCCATGCCCACATTGCCCAGCACGGCGCCGCACAGCCAGGCGCCATAGAGCGCATCGCCCCGGGCCTGCACGTCGCCCATGTTCTGGCGGATCACCGGCAGCGCCCGCGCGATCGCGGCAATGCCTTCCCCGGCCATCAGGTCCATGATGGGGTTGCTGTCCCGCGCGTACAGGCCTTCGGCCGCATGGGCAATGGCATTCATGCCGCTGGTCACGCTCATGGCCACGGGCAGGGTGAGCGTGAGTTCGGGGTCGTAGATCACGGTGCGCGGCAGCACGCGCGGGTCCTTGCCGGTCTTCTTGAGGCCGCCCTCGGTGATGCCGTAGATCGGCGTCATTTCGCTGCCGGCATAGGTGGTGGGGATGGCCAGGATGGGCAGGCCCGAGTCCAGCGCGATGGCCTTGCCCAGCCCCGTGGTGGAACCGCCGCCAATGGCCACGGCGCAGTCGGCGCCCAGGCGCCGCGCTTCCTCACGCGCCTCGCGCGCGGTCTCGATGGGCACATGCATCACGGCGCGCGGAAAAATGCCGGCGGCGCGGGCGCCAAGGCGGTCGGCGATGGCCTGGGCCTGGTGCGACTGCTCGGGCGTGGACAGCACCAGTGCGCGCCGCGCGCCCAGGGCATCGATCTCGCGCTCCAGGTGCTGGATGGACCCGGCACCAAACACCACGCGCGAGGGCTGGCCATTGAAGATGAAGTGGCGCATCAGGGTGTCCTATTCAGCCAGGGGTTCGGCCATCGATGGGGCAATCGGCAGGCCCACCAGCTGCTCCAGACCGGCATGGCTCAGGCCCTCGACCCGGTCCACGCAAAGCAGGCCGGTGGGTGTGACGTCGAGCGTGGCGACGTCGGTGTAGATGCGCTTGACGCAGGCCAGGCCGGTGAGTGGGTAGCTGCATTCGCGCACGATCTTGCTGGTGCCCTGTTTGGTCTGAAGGTCCATCATGACCCAGGTCTGCCGGGCGCCCACGGCCAGGTCCATGGCGCCACCCACCGCGGGGATGGCGCCGGGCTCGCCGGTGTGCCAGTTGGCCAGGTCGCCCTTTTCGCTGACCTGGAAGGCGCCGAGCACGCAGATGTCCAGGTGGCCGCCGCGCATCATGGCAAAGCTGTCGGTGTGGTGAAAGTACGAGCCCCCCGGCAGCAGCGTGACGGGCTGCTTGCCGGCATTGATGAGGTCGTAGTCTTCCTCGCCCGGCGTGGGGGCCGGGCCCATGCCGAGCAGGCCGTTCTCGCTGTGCAGCAGCACCTCGCGGCTCGCGGGGATGTGGTTGGCCACCAGCGTGGGCTGGCCAATGCCCAGGTTGACCGTGGCGCCCTCGGGGATGTCCCGGGCCACGCGCGCGGCGAGTTGGTCCTTGGTTCTGCGGGTGAAGCTCATGCTGCCTTCCTCAGGCCGCCGGCCTGCGTGATCTGGCGCGGGACCTGCACGATCTGGCTGACGAAGATGGCGGGCGTCACGATGGCCTCGGGGTCGAGCGCACCCAGTTCCACCACCTCGTGCACGCTGGCCACCGTGCGCTGGCAGGCCATGGCCATGCTGGGGCCGAAGTTACGCGCGGTCTTGCGGTAGGTGAGGTTGCCCCAGCGGTCGCCGCGCTCGGCCTTGATCAGCGCCACATCGCCGTGGATGGGGTACTCGAGCACATAGTGGCGGCCGTTGATCTCGCGCGTCTCCTTGGGGCTGCCGTCGGCGTTTTTGGCCAGCTCGGTGCCAAAGCCCGTGGGCGTGAAGAAGGCGCCAATGCCCGCGCCCGCCGCGCGGATGCGTTCCGACAGGTTGCCCTGCGGCACCAGTTCCAGCTCCAGCTTGCCGCTGCGGTACAGGCCGTCAAACACCTGGCTGTCGGCCTGGCGCGGAAAGCTGCAGATGATCTTGCGCACGCGCCCGGTGGCCAGCAGGGCCGCCAGGCCGGTGTCGCCATTGCCGGCGTTGTTGTTGACCACCGTGAGGTCTTTCGCGCCCTGGGCGATCAGGCCGTCGATCAGCTCATTGGGGATGCCGGCGGTGCCGAAGCCGCCAATCATCACGGTCGCGCCATCGGCAATGCCGGCCAGCGCGTCGGCCACCGAGGCGGCCACCTTGTTGATCATCTGATGTCTCCTTTTGGCTTCTTCACGACTTCTTCAAAAATGTTCGTATAAAGAACATTTGTTCGTATAATGGATTTTAAAGGAAGCCCCCGATCATGGCAAATGCCGCTCCGCGAACCGTTGACGCGCCCCGCCCCGGCGACAGCTACGTGCAGTCGTTCGCGCGCGGGCTGGAAGTGATCCGCTCCTTCAATGCCCAGGCCCCGCAGCAGACACTGAGCGAGGTGGCGCAGCGCAGCGGCCTCACGCGCGCGGGCGCGCGGCGCATCCTGCTCACGCTGCAGGCGCTGGGCTACGTGCAGACCGACGGCCGCCTGTACCGGCTGACGCCGCGCATCCTGGACCTGGGCTTTGCCTACCTCTCGTCCATGCCCATCTGGAACCTGGCCGAACCGGTCATGGAGTCCCTGGTGGCGCAGGTCAAGGAATCCTGCTCGGCTGCCGTGCTGGACGCGACCGACATTGTCTATGTGCTGCGCGTGCCCACGCACAAGATCATGAGCATCACGCTGGGCGTGGGTTCGCGCCTGCCGGCTTACTGCACGTCCATGGGCCGGGTGCTGCTGGCTGACCTGCCCGAGGACGACCTGGTGAAGCGGCTCAACGCCAGCGAGCGCAGCCAGCGCACCCGGCACACCCTCACCGACATTGACGCACTGGTGGCCAGGGTGGCCCAGGTGCGGCGCCAAGGCTGGTGCATCGTCAACCAGGAACTGGAGGAGGGGCTGATCTCGGTGGCCGTGCCCATCACCAACCGCGCGGGGCGCACCGTGGCGGCGCTGAACATCAGCGGCCAGGCCAACCGCACCAACGTGAAAACAGCGCAGGAGCAATTGCTGCCTGCGCTGCTGGCGAGTGCGCAGACCATTTCGGGCCTGCTGTCTCAGTCGGTGTGAGGCGCTTCAGTTCCTGCGGAAGCCAAGCACCAGCACCACGCCGCCCAGCACCATCGCGCCAATGCTCAGCCACTGCGGCACGTTGACGGATTCCTGCTCCTGCACCTTGAGCTTCACGGGGCCGATCTCGGCCTTGGTCGAGTCCTTGGTGAAGCTGAAGCCGCCGGTGAAAAAGCCCGCGAGGCCCAGGACGATCAGGACGATGCCGGTGATTCTTGCTGCGTTCATGCTGTTTCTCCTTGGTTGGAATGACCGCTATGGTGCGGCCCCAGCGTGTTTCAAATCGTAGGACGCCACCGCAAGCCCCTGTGCGTGGCAAGCTGATCTGCTACGCTTTGCGCCCATGTTCAGCCCCTCGCAAGCCGACGTCCGCCGCTTTTTCTGCGACGTCCATGCCAAGACCCGCGTCGGCGAGCCCATGGAAGCGCTGGAAACCCTGGCTGGCCAATGGGTGGCCGAGCACCCCGAATACCACGGCGACCTGGCCGACGTGGATGCCGCGCTTCAGCGCCAGTACGCGGGCGACGACGGCCGGACCAACCCCTTCCTGCACCTGTCGATGCACCTGTCGATCAGCGAGCAGTGCTCCATTGACCAGCCCCAGGGCATCCGCCAGGCGGTGGAACTGCTGGCCGCGCGCCGGGGCTCGCTGCACGACGCGCACCACGAAGCCATGGAATGCCTGGGCCAGATGCTCTGGGAAAGCCAGCGCGCGGGCCGCCCGCCCGACGGGCAGGCCTACATCGACTGTGTGCAGCGCCGGGCCACCAGGGATTGACACCTGGCCCGCCGGACGCCAGCCCCATGCGCATCCTCCTGGCCGAAGACGAACGCGAACTCGCGGCCTGGCTGGTGCGCGCCCTGCATCAAAGCGGATTCATCGTTGACTGGGTGGACGATGGGCGCATGGTCAGGCGCAGCCTCAAAAGCACCCGGTACGACGCCCTGATCCTCGACCTGGGCCTGCCCGGGCTGGGCGGCCACGACGTGCTGGACGACCTGCGCGACGCCGGTCACCGGCTTCCGGTGTTGATCCTCACGGCCCGGGATTCGCTGATGGAACGGGTCAGCACCCTGAACAGCGGTGCCGATGATTTTCTGGCCAAGCCCTTTGAACTGCCAGAACTGGAGGCGCGGCTGACGGCGCTGATTCGCCGCGCACGGGGCAGCGAGCACCCGCGTTTTGCCTGCGGCCCCCTGGTGTATGACACCACCGCCAGACAATTCACGCTGGACCATGAACCGCTGGCACTGACGCCACGCGAGCACGCCACCCTGAGGGCCCTGATCCAGTGCAGCGGGGAGCCGCTGTCCAAGCAGGAGATCCTCGATCGGGTCTTTTCCGACGAGCAGGACGTGAACCCGGAAGCGATCGAAGTGCTGGTCCACCGCCTGCGCAAACGCCTGGCGAACAGCCCCGTCCACATCACGACCCTGCGCGGGCTCGGCTACCTGCTGGAGTGCAAGCCATGACAGCCCAGGCCTGGCACTCGCTGAGCTTGCGGCGCACCCTGCTGCTGGTGCTGTTCCCCGGGCTGTTGCTGCTGGTGGGGGTGGAACTGGCCCTGACCTGGCGCACGGCAGTCGACGCCGCCAACTCAGCCTATGACCGCTCGCTGCTGGGTGCGATCAAGGCCATGGATGCCCGCATTTCCACCGACAGCGGCGGGCTTGGGGTCGAGTTGCCCTACCGCATGCTGGAGTTTTTTGAGCTGACGGCCAGCGGGCGGGTCTATTACCGCGTGGCCTCCGAGGACGGCCTGGTTGAAATTGGCACCCCGGGCCTGCCCCTGCCGCCCCATGCCCTGGTGACAGGACAGCCCCAGTTCCGCGACGCCACCTATTTTGATGAGCCGGTGCGCGTGGGCTCCTACGCCCGCCTGCTGGACCGACCGGTGGCGGGCCAGCGCAAGGCCCAGCGCGTGGTCATCCAGGTGGCGGAAACACTGGAGTCGCGCCAGGCTTTCACGCGCACCTTGCTGATCGATTCGGTGGCGCGCGATCTCCTGCTGGTGCTGGCGGCCACCGGGCTGCTGGTCCTTGCCGTCGCCTGGGCGCTTCGTCCGCTGACCCGGCTCCGCGCGGAAGTGCAGGCACGTTCGGCGCTGGACATGACGCCCATTTCATCGACCGGCATTCCGGCCGACGTGCAGCCCCTGGTGGAGGCCATCAACCACCACGTGGAGCGCAACCGTCAGCAGGCCGAGGCCCGCCGCCGCTTCATTGACGACGCATCGCACCAGCTGCGCACGCCGCTCACCACGCTGGCCACGCAGGTCGGCTTTGCCTTGCGCGAAACGGATGCCCAGCAGCAACGCCAGGCGCTGGCCGCCATCAAAGCCCAGCTCGACGAGACCGTCAGGCAAACCAACCAGATGCTGGCACTGGCCAAGGCGGACAGCGCCGACATCCAGCACGAGCCCGTTGACCTGAACCCCCTGGCGCGCGACGTGGCGCGGCATTGGTGGGGCGACGCACGCGAACGGGGCATTGATCTGGGCCTGGAACCCGCCGGGCAAGCCGTCTGGGTACTGGCCCAGCCCGCGCTTTTGCGGGAGGCGCTTTCCAACCTGCTGCACAACGCCATTCGCTACGCGCCTTCAGGCAGCGAAGTTACCGTGAAGGTGCTCGCCCATGAAGACCAAAGCCTGGTCTCGGTGCTTGACGACGGCCCGGGCATGCCCGCCGAGGACATTGCCCGGGCGGGAGAGCGTTTTTTCCGTGGGGCCAACGCCCGGCTTCCGGGAACAGGACTGGGGCTGGCCATTGTCAAATCGATTGTTGAACGCCACGGCGGGCGCTTGCTGCTGGAGGCCGGCCCCGGCGGGCGCGGCCTGTGCGCATCCCTGTGCCTGCCGACGGCAAAAGCGCCCTCCAAAGCCTAGGGTTAGCCCTTAGGTTTGACGATTTTGAGTGAAAGGCAGTTGAAAGTCGTCGCTCGATACAGTGCCTCCACCCCCCCAACCCGCCTGGGTTGCCGGGTCTGACCACCCTTCAAGGAGACACACCGATGAACAGCAGGCTTTCCCTCATTTCCCTGGCCCTGTGCTGCGCCGCCACCGCTGCGGCCGCAGGCCCGCTCGACAAGACCGAGTGCATTGCCCCGGCCAAGCCGGGCGGAGGCTTCGACCTCACCTGCAAACTGGCCCAGTCGGCCCTGATGGACGGCAAGTTCATCAGCGATCCCATGCGCATCTCGTACATGCCAGGCGGCATTGGCGCGGTGGCTTACAACGCCATCATTGCGCAGCGGCCCGCTGAGGCCAACACCCTGGTGGCGTTCTCTGGCGGCTCGCTGCTGAATCTGGCCCAGGGCAAGTTTGGCCGCTACAACGAAAACGACGTGCGCTGGCTGGCGGCCGTGGGCAGCGATTTTGGCGCCGTCATCGTGGCCCAGAATTCCCCATTCAAGTCGCTCAAGGACCTGATCGCCGCGGTCAAGGCAGACCCCACCAAGGTGGTGTTCGGCGCCGGCGGGACCGTGGGCAGCCAGGACTGGATGAAAGCCGCGCTGACGGCACGCGCCGCGGGCCTGAATCCCAAGTCCATGCGCTTTGTTGCCTTCGAGGGCGGGGGCGAAGCGCTCACGGCACTGCAGGGTGGCCACGTGCAGGTCTATTCAGGCGACGCTTCCGAGGCCGAGGAGCAGATCAAGGCCGGCGCCAAGATCCGCGTGCTCGCCGTGATGGCCGACAAGCGCCTGGAAGGCAGCCTGGCCAGCGTGCCCACCGCCCGGGAGCAGGGCATGGATGTGGAGTGGCCCATCATCCGGGGCTTCTATGTAGGGCCCAAGGTCAGTGACGCGGACTACAAGGTCTGGGTGGAGACCTTCAACAAGATGATGGCCACGCCGGCCTACAACAAGCTGCGCGCCGAGCGCGGCCTGTTCCAGTACGCCAAAACCGGGGCCGAGCTCGACACCTACATCAAGCAACGCGTGGCCTTCTATCGCACGCTGGCCGCCGATTTCGGCCTGAACGTGGCCAAGTAGCCGTCAGCCAACGGAGACAAACCATGAGTGACCGCCTTCTTGGCGCGGTGTGTGTGGCGCTGGGCGCGGGCATGGCCTGGGCCGCGCAGGCCTACACCGCGCCCATCTCCTACGAGCCCGTGGGGCCCCGGGCATTTCCGCTGTTGTTGGCAGGCCTGATGGCCGCTGCGGGCGCCTGGCTGGTCATCAAGCCCGGCCCCGGGGAACTGCGGGCCCGCTTGCCCCAGTTGAAGCCGCTCGCGCTGGCGGTCGCCGCGGTGTTCGTCTACGCCGGCCTGTTCGAGGCGCTGGGCTTCCCCCTGGCAACGACGCTGATGGCCTTGCCGGTGGGCATGGCCTTTGGGGGCAGCTGGAAGCAGGCCCTGGCTGGGGGCATCGGCCTCGGGCTCGTGCTGTACCTGCTGTTTGACAAGGCGCTGGACGTGGTGCTGCCCACCGGCGTTCTGTCCATTCTTCTGGGAGGGCGTTGATGGAAACCCTGCAATACCTGCTCTCCGGTTTTGGCGTGGCGCTCACCCCCACCAATCTGGCGGTGGCCGCGCTGGGCGCGTTCATCGGCACCATCGTGGGCATGCTGCCTGGCCTGGGGCCCATCAACGGCGTGGCCATTCTGATGCCCCTGGCCTTCGCGCTCAAACTCCCCCCTGAAACCGCCCTGATCCTGCTCGCCGCCGTCTACATGGGTTGCGAATACGGGGGCCGCATTTCCTCCATCCTGCTGAACGTGCCGGGCGACGCCGGGGCAATCATGACTGCGATGGATGGTTACCCCATGGCCAGAAAGGGACTGGGCGGGGTCGCCCTGTCGATTTCGGCCTGGTCCTCCTTCATCGGTTCGCTGGTGGCGACCATGGGCATTGTGCTGTTTGCCCCCCTGCTGGCGCGCTGGGCCCTGGCCTTCGGACCGGCTGAGTATTTCGCGCTCATGTGCTTTGCCTTCGCCTGCATCACCGGCCTGATGGGTGACGCGCCGATGAAGGCTGCGCTGGCGGCCATCATCGGCCTGTCGCTGTCCACGGTGGGCCTGGACTCGAACTCAGGTGTCTACCGGTTCACCGGCGGCGATGTCCACCTGTCGGACGGCATCCAGTTCATCGTGGTGGTGATTGGCGTTTTCTCCATCAGCGAGATCCTCCTGATGCTGGAGCAGCACCACAGCAGCGAGGGCCTGATCAAGGTGTCGGGCCGCTCGCTGTTCAACCTCAAGGAGCTGTCGCTGACCTGGTGGGGCACCGTGCGGTCCAGCATCGTGGGCTTTGTGGTGGGGGTTTTGCCCGGTGCCGGCGCCACCATCGCCAGCGCCATGACCTATGCCATGGAAAAGCGCATTGCAGCGGATGACGGCCATTTTGGCGAGGGTGACATCCGTGGCGTCTCCGCGCCTGAGGCGGCCAACAATGCGTCGGCGGCGGGCTCGTTTGTGCCCATGCTGACGCTGGGCGTCCCGGGCTCGGGAACCACGGCCGTCATGGTCGGCGCGCTGTCCCTGTACAACATCACGCCCGGTCCGGCGCTGTTCTCGCAGAACCCCACGCTGGTATGGGGCCTGATTGCGTCGCTGTTTGTGGCCAACGTGATGCTGCTGTTCATCAACATCCCCATGGTGGGCGTGTTCACCCGCGTGCTGCGGTTGCCCAACTGGGCCCTGGTGCCGGGCATTCTGGCCGTCAGCGCGGTGGGGGTGTATTCGGTCCACGCCACCACTTTTGACCTGATGCTGATGGCGGTGTTTGGCACCGTGGGTTTTCTGCTGCGCAAGCAGGGCGTGCCCATGGCCCCGCTGATCCTCGGCTTTGTGCTGGGCGACATGATGGAGCAGAACCTGCGGCGCGCCCTTTCGATCACCAATGGCGAGCTCGGCATCCTGGTGGAAAGCCCGATTTCGATCGGGCTCTGGGCTGGCGCCGCGGCCATGGTCACGATCCCGCCGCTGCTGCGATGGCTCGCGCGTCGCCGCAAGACGCTCGTGCCCGCGCATTGACGGGCTCGGCGCTGGGGGCCAAGGCCAGAAGGCCTGGCACCACCGGGCCTTGCGCGGCTACGCAAGCCCCAGCAAGGCCGCCCCGAGCGCAAGCTGGCAACCCACGCCCGCGAGGAAAGCGATGGTCCTCGGCACGATCGGCAGCCCGCACAGGCTGATGGCGTAGTGCGCCAGGCGGGCCACAAAGTACACCTGACAGGCCAAGACGGTGGCGGTGCTTGAAAGCCCCCCCGCGTGCACCGCCAGCGCCAGGGGCGCGAACACCACCAGGTTTTCCACGGCATTGGCGTGGGCCCGCTGGGCGCGATCCGCCCAGGCCGCGCGCGGCGGCGGGTCCGGCGCAGGGAACCAGTCCCAGCCGGGCGGCCCGAGTTCCCGAAAGCGGTTGATAACATAGGGCACCCAGAGCAGACCGGTCGTCACGCAGGTGGCGGCCAGCCACAGCAATTCGGCAGAAACAGCAGATTTCATCCAGCACCTTCAGGTCGTTGAGAAGCCTGCACGATAGGCACGGGCCGCCGCGCGAGCAGGTCTGCGCCGGAACAGGAAATGGACTCTCATGGAAACAACCCTGTCCGCGTCGCCTCCGTCGCTCTTGCGCGGCCAGCGTCCGCAACTGCTGGCGGTGCAGGCGCCCGCGCTCGATCTGCGGGCAGGCCCCGACCCCACCGGGGGCCGGCCTTTCAAACTGCTGTGGCAGGTCCGGGGCCGACTGGACGTTCAGCAGCAGGGGCGGCTGGCCAGGCTCGATGCAGGCCAGTTCACGCTGCTGGACGGTGCCCAGGCCTTCCACCTGCGGGCAGGCGCGCCGGGCGCCCAGTTGGTCGTGGCCTTGCCGCGCCAGCGCGTGCTGGACCGCCACGCGGGGATTCACCGCCAGACGGCCCGCGTCCAGGGCAGCGGCCCTGACGAAGCGCTGCTGGCCGATTTCCTGCAGGCACTGGCCGCGCGTTCGGGCGCGCTGTCCGATACCGCCGTGGCCCACGCCGCAGGCGCCGTGCTGGCGTTGCTGGGTGGGTTGGCCCAGCGTGCGCCGCAAGACGCCCGCGCGCAATTGCGGGCACGGGCATTGGCCCTGCTGGAACTGGACATCGCCAGCGCGAGTGCCGCCTCGCTCGCCGCTCATCTTCGTGTGAGCCGTCGCCATCTGGACGGAGCCTTCGCGTCCACCGGCAAGACCCTGGGCCAGCATTTGTGGGACCGCCGGCTGGCCCTGGCGGCGGAACAATTGCGCGACGCCCCCAGGCGGCCAGTGACCCAGATCGCCCACGGCCTGGGGTTCAAGGACAGCTCGCATTTTTCGCGGATGTTTCGCCAGCGCTTCGGGTTGCCGCCCTCGCGCTGGCGCAGCCTGCCCTGAGGCCCAGCCAGCGAATTTGTGCGCCGCCATGAAAAAAGCCCCGCTGAGCGGGGCTTTTTGCGGAGATGAACTGCGCCGCAGTTCAGCGAAACTTGCTCTCGGGCACGGTCTTCAGATCGCCTTCGAGAGAGCCCACATACTTGGCGAGTGCCTTGAGTTCGGCATTGCTGAACTGCTTGGCAATGCCCGCCATCACGCCATTGGACCGGCCGACGTTGGCATTGTTCTCGGTCTTGTAGGCCTTGAGGGCCACATAGAGGTAGTCGGCATTCTGGCCCGCGATCTTGGGGTAGGAAGGATCGATGGGCTTGGCGAAATTGGCGCCGTGGCAGGAGACGCAGGCCGCCTTCTTGAGCAGCGCGTCAACTTCGGCGCTGGGCTGCACCGATGCCGTGGCCGGCAACGTGGCACCTTCGACCACGCCGTGCTGGCTGTAGAAGGCGGCCACATCGGCCATGTCCTGATCGCTCAGCGAGTCGGCAATGCCGCGCATGGTGGGGTGCTTGCGCTCGCCCTTCTTGTAGGCATTGAGCGCCGAAATGATGTATTTCGCGCCCTGGCCGGAGATCTTCGGCACCTTGTAGACCTCGGGAAAACTGGCCTGGTAGCCAATAATGCCGTGGCAGCCGATGCACATGTCAATCTTTTTCTCGCCAGCTTTCGCATCGCCCTTGATGTCCTGGGCATGGGAAACGGCCGTCACGCAAGCGACAGCAAGGGCAAATACCGTGGTCAACAACTTGTTCATTTTGCGCGCACAATCCCGTGAGAGTTCACACTTGTAATCAACCTTTGATTATATCCGGCACAACCCTAACCCCCCAACGCACCCGCTCATGAAGTTCCAAGGCTCCCAGAACTACGTCGCCACGCAGGATTTGATGCTTGCCGTGAATGCCGCCATCACACTCAAGCGCCCGCTGCTGGTCAAGGGCGAACCCGGCACCGGCAAAACCATGCTGGCCGAGGAAGTGGCCCAGGCCCTGGACATGCCACTGCTGCAGTGGCACATCAAGTCCACCACCAAGGCCCAGCAGGGCCTGTACGAGTACGACGCGGTCAGCCGGCTGCGCGACTCCCAGTTGGGCGAGGAGCGGGTCAAGGACATCCACAACTACATCGTCAAGGGTGTGCTGTGGCAGGCCTTCACGGCCGACAAGCCCGTGGCACTGCTGATCGACGAGATCGACAAGGCCGACATCGAGTTTCCGAACGACCTGCTGCGCGAGCTCGACCGCATGGAGTTCTACTGCTACGAGACCCGGGAGCTGATCCGCGCCACCCACCGGCCGCTGGTGTTCATCACCTCCAACAACGAGAAGGAACTGCCTGACGCGTTCCTGCGCCGCTGCTTCTTCCACTACATCAAGTTCCCCGACGCCGCCACGATGCAGCAGATCGTGGACGTGCATTTCCCCGGCCTGAAGAAAGAGCTGCTCACGGCCGCGATGAAGACCTTCTACGACGTGCGCAACCTGCCCGGCCTGAAGAAGAAACCCAGCACCAGCGAATTGCTGGACTGGCTCAAGCTGCTGGTGGCCGAGGACATTCCGCTCGAAGCCCTGCAGAGCAAGGAAGACAAGGTCGCCGTGCCGCCACTGGTGGGCGCCCTGCTCAAGAACGAACAGGACGTGACCCTGTTCGAGAAACTGGTGTTCATGCAGCGGCACAACCGCTGAGCACCGGGGAGTCGCGATGGCTGACGCATTTGTTCAACCCGTCGAGCTGCAGGACCGTGGCGTGCGGCTGGTGCCGCTGGGCCTGGAGCATGAAGAGGGCCTGCGCGCCGCCGCGGCCGATGGTGAACTCTGGACGCTGCGCATCACCTCGGTGCCCGAGCCCGGCCAGACCCGCAAGTACATCGAGGATGCGCTGAAAATGCGCGCCGAAGGCCATCGCTTTGCCTTTGCCGTGACCGACGCGGCCACGGGCACCGTGCTGGGCAGCACCAGCTTCCACGACATCCTGCCCGCGGTGAAGCGCGTGGAAATTGGCTACACCTGGTACGCCAAACGCTGCCAGCGCACCCACATCAACACCACCTGCAAGCTGCTCATGATGCGCCATGCCTTCGACACCCTGGGTTGCCATGTGGTGGGCTGGCGCACCGACAATTTCAACTTTGCCTCGCAGGCCGCCATCGAGCGGCTGGGCGCGCGCAAGGACGGCGTGATCCGCGGCCACGCCCTGCGCCGCGACGGCACCATCCGTGACACCGTGATGTACAGCCTGCGATCCGGCGAGTGGCCCGAAGTGCGTGCCCAACTGCTGTATCTGCTGGACAAGCCGCGGCCCTGAGGAGACGCCCATGCTGATCGACTTCTTCTACACCCTGCGCAGCGCCAAGCTGCCCGTGTCCGTCAAGGAATACCTGACGCTGATGGAGGCGCTCAAGGAGGGCGTGGTGGGCCCCAACAGCGACGACGGCTACAAGATCGACGACTTCTACTACCTGAGCCGCACCGCGCTGGTCAAGGACGAGAAGCACTACGACAAGTTTGACCGTGCCTTTGCCGCCTATTTCAAGGGTGTCGAGATGGTGGCCGACTTCACCAAGGACGTTCCCCTGGAGTGGCTGCGCAAGAACCTCGAGCTGGAACTCAGCCCCGAGGAAAAGGCCAAGATCGAGGCCATGGGCTGGGATGAGCTCATGGAGACGCTCAAGAAGCGTTTTGAAGAGCAGAAGGAGCGCCACGAAGGCGGCAGCAAGATGATTGGCACGGGCGGCACCAGCCCCTTCGGCGCCAACGGCTTCAACCCCCAGGGCATCCGCATCGGCCAGGAAAAAAGCCGCAACAGGAGCGCGGTCAAGGTCTGGGACCAGCGGGCCTACAAGGACTACGACGACCAGCAGGAACTGGGCACGCGCAACATCAAGATCGCCCTGCGCCGCCTGCGCAAGTTCGCGCGCGAGGGCCATGAAGACGAGCTGGACCTGGACGACACCATCCGCAGCACGGCCGCCAATGCCGGCTGGCTCGACATCAAGATGCGGCCCGAGCGGCACAACAACGTCAAGGTACTGCTGCTCATGGACGTGGGCGGCACCATGGACGAGCACATCCACCGCGTGGAAGAAATGTTCTCGGCCACCAAGACCGAGTTCAAGCACATGGAGTTTTATTACTTCCACAACTGCGTCTACGACTTCATGTGGAAGAACAACCGCCGCCGCTTCAGCGAGAAGTTTGCCACCTGGGACATCATCCGCAAGTACAACAAGGACTACAAGCTGATCTTCATCGGCGATGCGACCATGAGCCCTTACGAAATATTGCAACCGGGCGGCAGCGTCGAGTACAACAATGAGGAAGCGGGCGCCGAATGGCTGCAGCGCCTCACCCATGCCTTCCCCAAGTTCGCGTGGATCAACCCCGAGCCACGGGGCGTCTGGCAGTACCGCCAGAGCATCAGCGTGATCCAGCAACTCATGAGCCACCGCATGTACCCCCTGACCATCAAGGGGCTTGAGGAAGCCATGCGCCTGCTTTCCAAGTAAGGTAGGCGGGTGCCCCGCCTTCCTGCCTTTTGCTCTCCCCTGCCTGTCCTGCCCGCCTGGTTGCGGCCTGTCATCCTGATGGGCATGCTGGCGGGCTTTTGGGCGCTCCCCGCGGGCGCCCAGTCCGCCGTCACCGCCACCGTCACGCTGACCCCGGCGTCCGGCGCCACGCAGACGGCGCCCCCTCCCGAGCCACCGCCACCCGCAGTCAAAGCGCCGGACACGCCAGGTGGCTCCGTGGGGCCGACCCAGGCCGATCCCGAAGTCACGGCTTTTGACATCGAGGTGCGGGCGCCGGAACCCGTCCGCGGGATGCTGGAGAAGCACATGGAGCTGCGCCGCTACCGTGCAGTGACCGACCTGGACCAGGCCGAACTCGCGCGCCTTGTGGCACTGGCCCGGCAGGACGTGCGCAACCTGGTGGGCACGCTGGGTTATTTCAGCCCCACCATCGACATCGTCCGCGAAGCCGGCGCCGGAGGCCGACCGCGCATCGTGGTGACCGTGGCGACCGGTCCCGTCACGCAAATTGACAGCGTCAACATCGCCTTCAGCGGTGACATTGCCGAATCGGCGGACGCCGATGCGCAGCGCCAGCAGGCGGAGATCCGGCGCGACTGGCGCTTGCCCGCCGGCCGGCCCTTCACGCAGGACGCCTGGGACGCCGCCAAGTCGCAGGCCCTGCGCCAGCTGGTCGCGCGCCGGTACCCGGCCGGTCAGGTCTCCTACAGCCTGGCCGACGTGAACGCGCCAGCCAACCGGGTCAGCCTGGGCCTGCAACTCGATTCGGGGCCGCTGTTCCGGCTCGGGCCCATGAACGTGTCGGGCATGGAGCGCTACGACCCGCGGCTGGTGCCGCGCCTGGCGCGCCTGCCCGCAGGCACGGTGTATGACCAGCAGCAGTTGGTGGATGCCCAGCAGCGCCTGTCGGCCAGCGGTTACTTTGACTCGGTCTATTTCTATGTGGACCCGCAAAGCGATCCGGCGGCTGCCCCTGTGCAGGTACAGGTGCGCGAAGCGCCGCTGCAAAAAGTGGTGTTCGGCATCGGCGCAGCCACCGACACCGGGCCCCGCGCCTCGGTCGAATACACCCACCACCGAGTGCCCGGCGTGGGCTGGCGGGCCGTGACCAAGCTGCAGGTCGAGCGCCAGTCCCCCTCGCTGCAAAGCGAGTGGACCGCCATCCCCGACGAAGATGGCTGGCGCTGGGGCGTTCTGGGCCGGGTGGACCGCGTGGACGATGGCGCGCTCGTGACCTACGGGCAAAAGCTGCGTGTGGGCCGCTCCGAGGCGGGTGAACACATCGACCGCAACATCTACGTGCAGTACGACCGTGCCAACGTGAAGCAGGATGGCGCGCTCGCCCTGACCGATGCCAGCACGGGGGACGGCTCCGCATTGAGCGCCAACTACGTCTGGACTGGCCGCTACTTTGACAGCCTGCCCTTCCCCTCGCGCGGCTATGGCCTGGGGTTCGAAGCCGGTGGCGGCATCACCCTCGGCGCCCAGCGCAAGCCTTACCTGCGCGGCGTGGCCCGCTGGCTCGGCATCCAGCCTTTGGGAACCGGGCGCCTCGCCTTGCGCGCCGAAGCCGGCGGTGTGGCGGTGGCGGCCGATGCCCAGGTGCCCTCGTCCCAGCTGTTCCGCACGGGCGGCGACACCACCGTGCGCGGCTATGGGTACCGCGACATTGGCGTCACGCTGCCGGGCGGCGTGATCGGCCCCGGCCGCTACATGACGGCGGGCAGCGTGGAATGGCAGCGTCCGATCGTGCGCAATGGCGTGCGGACCGAGTGGGAAAGCACGCTGTTCATCGACACCGGCGCGGTGGCCGACAAGGCACAGGACCTCCATGCGGTGTTTGGCGTGGGCGTCGGCGCGCGCTGGCGCAGCCCCATCGGCCCGCTGCAGATTGACCTCGCCTACGGCGTGCAGCCGCGGCGTTTCCGCTTGCACCTGAACGTAGGGTTCACTTTCTGATGACGCAGCCGGTGTACAGCGACGTTCACGACGCGCCGCCGGTGCGCCGGCGCCACCGCGCCCTGGTCTGGCTCAGGGCCGGCTTGCGGCTGCTGGCCCTGCTGCTGGCCCTGGCCGCCATGGCGGTCGCCGTCCTCTGGTGGTGGGCCGGCACCGAAGGCTCGCTGGCCACCGCGACGCGATGGCTGCAACGCACGCAGCCACTGACGGTGCAGGACGTCAGTGGCTCGCTGCGCGCGGGCGGGCGCATCGGGCATCTCAACTGGCAGCGGGATGGACTGACCGTGAACGTGGACGCGCTGGCGCTGGCCTGGCAACCGCTGGCCCTGCTCTCGGGCACCCTGCAGCTTGACCGCCTGTCCGCCGCGGCGGTGCGGGTCAACGACCGGCGCCCCCCCGCGCCGCAGGCCCTCTCAACACCACCCAAGGCACTGGGTCTTCCGTTGCGTGTGACGCTGGCGAACCTGGACATCGCGCGCATCGAGCTGGCGGGGCCGGTCGCCCTTGAGGCCCGATCCCTGGCGGGCCGCTACACCTTTGACGGCCTGGACCACCAGATCGTGCTGCGCCAGTTGCAGGCCGCGGGCGGCCAGTACCACGGCCAGGCCCGCCTGCAGGCATCTGGCCCCATGCAACTGGACGCGCGCCTGTCGGGTGCGGTGGTGTCCCGCGTGCCCAACGCCGCGGCCACGCTGCCCCTGTCGTTCCAGGCCACGTTGGCCGGGCCGCTGGCCGATCTGCGCCTGCAGGCCCTGGTGCAGGCGGACACCGCCGCGCCGCGTCAGTCGTTGCCCCACGCCACGGCGACAGCCCGCATCACGGCCTGGGCGGCGCAGCCCCTGCAGCAAGCCGAGGCGGGCTTCCGGGCTCTGGACCTTGGCGCCCTGTGGCCCCAGGCACCCCAGACCGAGCTGACGGGCCATCTCAGCGTGCAGCCCGATCCAGCCGCCAGCAACACCTGGCGGGTGCAGGCCACGGCCGACAACGCCATGGCAGGCCGCTGGGACCAGCAGCGCCTGCCACTGGAGCAGGTGGTGCTGGAAGGTGAATGGCGCGATGGCGCCTCGCTCGTCAAAAGCCTCACGGCACGCCTGGCCCGCGGGCAATTGCAGGCCAGCGGACGCTGGGCCCCTGCTGGCGCCGCGCAACCGGCCTGGCAGCTCGATGCCCAACTGCGAGGGGTGGACCCCACGCAGTTGCACAGTGCGCTGGCCTGCCCCGTGATCAATGGCAAGGCTCACCTTGAAGGCCTTGGCGCGGCGATCGGCTTCGACGCGGCCCTGCGCGCGGCTCAGGCCGGCTCGCGCGGCCAGGCGAATGCCACCGGACTGGACCTGCGCAGCGCCACGGCACGCGGCCGCTGGGAAGCCGGCCAGCTCTCGCTGCCCCGGCTGGAAGTGCGCACGCGCGAGGCCACACTCGACGCCACGCTGGACCTGCGGCCGGCCGCGCGCGCCGGCAGTGGCACCGCGACGCTGGCCGCACCGGGCCTGCAGGCCCATGTCCATGGCGCACTGTCTGAGCGGGCCGGACGCGGAACCCTGAACGTGCGCGCCGCCGATACCGCGCGCACCCTGCGGTGGCTGCGGCAAATTCCCGGCTGGCCCACCGGCCTGCGCGACGCGCGGGCCGAGGGCAGCGGCACGCTGGACGCCACATGGCAAGGCGGCTGGGGCCACCCCACGCTGGACGCCAAGCTGAGCGTGCCGCGCCTGGTGTGGCACGGTGATTCGGCTGTGCCCCCCTGGACCGCCACGGCGCTACAGGCCACCGTGGCCGGCCCCATCGAGCGGCTTGAAGCCACCGTGAGCGGGCGGGTCGAAGCCGGCAAGCGCCGCTTCAGCCTGCAGGCCGCCGCCGAAGGTGGTCAGCGGGCTGCCACGTCAACCGCGCCGCGCGTGACCCTGCCGCTCTGGCAGGCGCGCGTGACCCGGCTCATGGCCACGGCGCAGGACCCGGCCCTGGGCAGCGGCGAATGGCGGGTTGCGCTTGACGCCCCGGCGGCGCTGCGATGGGCGCCAGGCGCATCGTTCGACCTGGGGGCGGGCACCGCCACGCTCACCGCGCCTTCGGGCACCGGAGCGGCCAGCGCATCGCCGGCGGGTGAGCCCACACGCGTGGCCTGGCAACCAGCGCAATGGAAGCCGGGTGGGCTCACCACGGCCGGACGCATCACCGGCCTGCCCATGGCCTGGATCGATCTGGTGGGCGGCGCGCAGATGGCGGGCGCGGGCCTCATGGGTGACCTGGTCCTCGATGGCGAATGGGATGCCTCGCTGACCGCAACGCCACGGATTCACGCTGCCCTGAAGCGGCGCAGCGGCGATGTCAGCGTGCGGGCCGAATCGGCGCAGGGCGCCCCCACGCGCGTTCCGGCGGGCGTGCGCGAAGCGCAGGTCACGCTCGACAACCAGGGCGACGAGGTCCGCCTCGCGCTGCGCTGGGACAGCGAACGCGCCGGCACGGCCCAGGGTACTCTGGTGACGCGGCTGGCCCGCCAGGCCGATGGCTGGCAGTGGCCCGCCGCGGCCCCGTTGACTGGGCAGCTCAAGGCACGGCTGCCCCGCATCGGGGTCTGGTCGGTGCTGGCGCCGCCGGGCTGGCGCCTGCGCGGATCGGTGGATGCGAACCTCAACATCGGCGGCGCCCGCGCCGCGCCGCGGCTCGAAGGCACGCTGCAGGCGGACGACCTGGCGCTGCGCTCCGTGGTGGATGGCATCGAGTTCCGCGATGGCCGGATGCGGCTGCGACTGGATGGCGACCGCCTGCTGATCGATGAGTTCATGCTGCGCGGCGTGGGCGACCAGGCATCCGGCGGAACGCTGACGGCCCGGGGCGAGGCCGGCTGGAACAACGGGCAGCCCCAGGTGCAACTCAGTGCCAGGCTCGAGCGGCTGCGCGCCAGCATCCGCACCGACCGGCGCATCACCCTGTCGGGGCAATTGCAGGGCCGCTGGAGTCAGGCCGAGATCGGCCTGCAAGGCGCGCTGCATGTGGACGAGGCCAGCATCCTGCTGCCCGATGAAGACACACCACGGCTGGGCGACGACGTGCTGGTCCGCAACACGCAGACCGCGGCGCTGGGCCCCAAGGCCCCGGGCAAGGCCGCGGCGCCGCAGGGCGCCGGCAATGAGCCCCATCGCACCGTAACCCTGGCCGTCGAGCTGGACCTGGGAGACAACCTGCGCGTGCAGGGCCACGGGCTGGACACCCGCTTGCGCGGCACGCTGCAGATTGGCGGCGACTCGCTGGCCGCGCCCCGCCTCACCGGCACTGTGAACACCTTTGGCGGCCGCTACCGGGCCTATGGCCAGCAACTCAATGTGGAGCAGGGTGTGCTGCGCTTCACCGGCGCGCCGGCCAATCCGTCGCTGGACATCCTGGCAATCCGCCCGAGCATGACGCAGCGCGTGGGCGTGCAGATCACCGGCAGCGCGCTGCTGCCGCGGGTGCGCCTGTACGCCCAGCCCGACATGCCGGACGCGGAAAAACTGTCATGGCTGGTGCTGGGCCGCTCCTCGGCCAGTGGTGGCGCCGAGGCTGCCCTGCTCCAGCAGGCCGCGCTGGCGCTGCTGGGCAGCCGGGGCGGCGCGATGTCGGGCGGGCTGGCAGGCTCGCTGGGGCTCGATGAACTCTCGTTCCGCGGTGCCGCCTCACAGGAAGACGGCAGCACCAGCCAGGGCGTGGTCACGCTGGGCAAGCGCTTTGCCAGCAACTTCTACGTCGCCTATGAGCGCAGCCTGGCCAGCGCCATGGGTACGTTCTTCGTGTTTTACGACCTCACCAAACACCTGACCGTGCGCGGCCAGGCCGGCGGCCAAAGCGCGGTGGACCTGATCTACACCCTGCAGTACGACTGAGCCACCCCCGCCCGAACACCCCCCGGTGCCGCCCTACAATGAGCACCTTGCCGCCGTAGTTCAATGGATAGAACGAGCGCCTCCTAAGCGCTAGATATGGGTTCGATTCCCGTCGGGGGCGCCATCCCGCACGGCCGCAGCACCCTGTGCCGGCCCGCCCCGCCAGCGCCTCGTTGCGCGCAGGCCCCGGTGAACGCCTCCACCCCGCCGCCATTCGCAAACCCCCACGGCAGACCCAGATTCTGATGTCGTTATGATTGCGTATTGTTCTCATTTGCATTCGCCTCCAAATTCCATGATCCGCGCTGACCGCCTTCCAGCCCCGACCACCCTGGACCTGGTCGAGCTGAACGCGCCCTGCGTCGTCGCCGGTGTGCACGTTGGCAACGGGCCGGCCGAGTGGCTGCGCTGGCTGGAAGACATCGGCTTTGTGCCCGGGGAACAGGTGATGGTGGCCCGCCGGGCCCTGATGGGCGGTGACCCGCTGGTGGTTCGCGTGGGGCAATCCACCTTTGCCTTGCGCCGCGCCGAGGCCGCCTGCATCCAGGTCGAGAGGCCCGCGGCCGCATGAGCCCGTCGATCATTCATGTCCATCCGGCCGGCCGGCTGGCGGCGCTGGTCGGCAACCCGAACTGCGGCAAGACCGCGCTCTTCAACCTGCTGACGGGCAGCCGCCAGAAGGTGGCGAACTACGCGGGGGTCACCGTGGAGCGCAAGGAAGGCCGGATGGCCCTGCCCACCGGCAAAACCCTGCGCGTGCTCGACCTGCCGGGCACCTACAGCCTGCACCCGCGCTCACCCGACGAGAAAGTCACCTGCAATGTGCTGCGCGGCATTGCGGCCGGCGAGAAGCGACCGGACCTCGTGGTCTGCGTGGTCGACGCCACCAACCTGCGGCGCGGCCTGCGCCTGGTGCTGGGCGTCCAGCGGCTGGGCATTCCCTGTGTCGTGGCCCTCAACATGGCCGACATGGCCACGCGCCGGGGCATCCACATTGATGCCCCGGCGTTGTCGCGGGAGCTGGGCCTGCCCGTGGTGACCACGGTCGCCGTGGACGACGATGGCGCGAAGGCCCTGCGCGAACTGCTGGCTTCGCCGGACCTGGCCCAGACCATTGGCGATACACCCATGACCCTGCCCTCGGTGACCGGTATTGAGAAAACCCACAGGGGGAAATGAGAAAAACGGCCGGAAGATGTCGGAAGAGGCCGGAAAAAAACGGACCCCGCTTAAATGGACTTTAGCAGGGGGAAAGAAAATCGGGCCCCCGAAATGCGTCGCTACCGACGCATTTGCCCTGCTGCCTACTCATCCATGCCCGGCAGCACGCCCTGCCGCTCGGCGGTCAGCCTGGCCTTGACCTTGGCCACGATCTGGTAAATGCGGATGTGGGTCACCCCGAATTCCTCGACCAGCTCAGGCATGTTGCGGCCGTTGTAGCGCTCGAAAATCTCCAGATCGCGCTTCGTAAGGGTGAACTCTACATCCTTGGGCACATACATGAACAAGCCGCCGTGGCCGGCGCAAATGTCGTGCGCGCAGTCCCTGGCGATTTCCTCGGCCTGGACGGGCAAGACGCCGACGTCGGCCATCAGCCGGCGCTTGATGATCTCGGTGGCGCTGGCCACAAACGCCCGAACGCGGGTGCGGTTCTTGGCCTTGATCAGCTTGCGGCTCTTGCTCATTCGACGCGCCCCAGCCAGCGCTTCAGGCGCTCGATGACCAGGTCCTGCTGGGCCGTATTCAGCCACTCCAGGCGGTCTACGCCAGTCTGGGCCTTGATGAAGGCCAGCAATGCCGGCATGCGCCGATCTCGAACCTCCCTGGCGTCGGCCAGCTGCTGCCACAGCGAGAACATGAGGCGTTCCCGCGGCTCCAGTTTCCTCGCCTTGGCGCGGGCGCCGGCTTTCGTGGCCGAGAAGCCCATGCGCTTGAGGTAGTCCAGCACTTTCTGCCGGCCCGCGTGATCCAGCTCAGCGGCCGACCGAACCCGGGCCTGTGTCCAGAGCATCGCCCGATAGTCGTCGTCACTGGCGAACTTTCCAGAGTCCAAAAACTGCTTTTTGGCGACGTGAATCTGTGCCAGTTCACGGTTGCGGTGATCTCGCGCGAGTTTGCTCATCTGCGCCCCTTTCGTGCTCGAAGCAAAGTGCTCGGCGTGTGGCCGAAATGAAACTCGCCGCAGAACCTGCACGGGTACGGCTGCATGGGCCACCCGCCGTTGCCCCGGTGATGAATCAGGGCACTCATGGCATGGTGGGCGGCATCGAAGGAGTCGAAGCGACGTTTGCCCTTGCAGGCCTTGCGACGCTGGGCACGTTTACTGCTCATTGCGGTACATGCCCAGGTGAAAAACGGACGCTATTGGGCGGGCCGGGGCCTGCCCCTGCCTGGCCTGCGACCAGATGATGTGCCGGTCATCGTAGGGGGCCATTGACAGCTCTTCGTCGGACAAAGCCGCGCGGCTGTCAGCCCAGGCCCTGAAGTGTGCGGACTTGGCAGCGGCCCTGCGCGCGCCGTCGTGGCGGCGCGTTGCATCGCGCTTTTTGGCGCCGGCAGCAAAGTTGTGGCCCGGATGCTTGCCGGCCTCAACGTCGGACAGGTGTGCGATTCCGTTGTGAGTGATCGCGTAGCGGTAGTACCGGGGGCTGCCCGTGCGAGCTACCAGATCGTCGGCGCGAAGCAGCTTGAGCTGCAGCCAGACCACCTTGTCGATCTTCGACTTCTTCATGCCCAGCGTCAGGCCCAACTCAATCATGCCCACCGGCTCCGGCTGTTCAGTGCGCAGCTGCTTGAGGATGCGGATGCGTAGGAAGTCATCAGGCTTTCTCACAGCGGCAACTCCAGGGTCTGCGCACGGGCCATGCGGGCCATGTACGCGGTTTGAAGGTGGTGCTTTTGGTCGTATGCCAGGTGGCAGCGCTGGCACCAGTGGCGCAGGTTGCTGAGCTCGCAATGCTCTGGCACGTGGTCAAGGTGCGCCGTCGTCAAGACGATGCGAACGACTTTGTCGCCGTCAGCCAGTTCCCACGCCTCGGCCAACGCACCGTCATCGGTCAGTTCGCCGGTCGTTTTGTTGAGCAGCCACCCGTTCGGCCGCCGGCAATCCGGGAAGGCCGGCGAGCCTTCGCAGCGGTCGCCCGACCGCTCCCGCACCTGGTCAACGATCTCCGGCCAGTTGGCCGGGTAGCGGTGGCGGTTTTCAGGCTTGATCGGCATGGTCAGTCTCCTCAACCTGGACGCCAGAGAACAAATCGCTCTGCCCGTCGATGTATTCCGCTAGGTGTTCCGGGCAGTAGTGCTTGTTCGGCCCCACCTGGTGGGCGTGGGCCTCGCAAAGGGCCTTGTCGCAGCTACGGCCACCGCCAACAGGCCAGTCACACAAGTAGCGGCTCATGTCCTCGCAGACATAGCGCTTGTCAGCGATCCCGACGACGGCCGCGCAGGGATCGGGCAGCTTGGTGCCTCTCATGTGAATACGCATGCCTTTGACGCGATAGAAGGGCATCAGGCAGCACCCAGTGATTGAACGCCGCTGCGCTCGACCAGCGTGGCGATCATGTCGTCCGAGTAGCGCTTGCTGTCTGAGTAGCAAACGCCCAGGCGATATTCCCGGCCCTGGTGCCTGAAGGTTCTCGCGCAATAGAGGTATTCCTCCGCGTCCGAATGGCGGTATCGGATCTGAGAGCCGCCCTTCACCCGCAGCGTTTGGCCGTGCGCTGGGCCGCCGATCAGGAGCCACTGCATATGGCTCATCGTGATGTCCTCACGCAGCCCAGGTCTTGAGCCGTGGCCAGGCGGCAGAGGATGCGGGTCGGATTCTTGACGCGAAAAGCGTTTGCACGCGCCGTTTTGATTGCGCCGGCCGTGGTGCTGGCACTCACGAATTTCAGCTCTTGGTCGGGCTTGCTCTGACGCCCGAGCTCCAGGGTGACGACGTACTTCTTGGGGGACTTGCCGGCCCAATAGGCGTTGGCCTCGGCCTGGGACATGTAGTTGCTCACTGCGTGCTCCATTTCAGGTCCGAACCTCGGGTGACGCAGGGTCTCTTTGCCGCACCAACGTCGCGTTGTCGGGGTGAGCAACCAGCAGCCCGCGCGACGTGAGGTAGGAAACGGCCTCGGAAACCCGTTGGAAAATCTCCTCGTCCTCTCCGTTCAAATCGAGCCTCAGGTTCGTTGCGTGAACCTCGTACCAGTTGACGCCGTTGAGTTCCCGCCCTCGGCATTCGGACTGAATGAGTTCCCACGACGCCTCGTCGGCGATGCTGATGGCGCCGCCTGACTTGGCGATCTGTGCGAGCAAGCAGGCGGACTCGTTGACATACCAAACCATACCCCGCACATCGTCTTTGTAGAGGGCTCCGGACATGGCGAGAACGCTCTGAATGTGGTCGTTGGTCACTTCTTCCCCCGTGACTTTTTCAAGCGCGCTGCCAGCCCGTTCATGGCTTGCTGAGTGCGCTCGAGGGCCTTGCCAAAATCCTCCATCGCGGCGCGCGGCGACCGAGCCGGGTCACAGTCCCAGTGGTTTTTGGTGGCGCCGTTGTAGGCCTGACCCGGTAGCACGGGCTTCTTGCAGACGCCGCAGATTTTTCGTCTCATGTCCCCTCCCACTTGCCGGCAACAGGCGAATCACTGTCACGCTGGGCGTAGTCCAGGTTTTGATACCCGCTCACGCTGAAGCCGATCAGCTGGGCGAATTGGCGGCGGTCTTCGTCGCTGAATGGAAGCCTGGCGATGTCATCCATGTTGATTCCACCGTGGTCGAGAAGATGCGCCACGATGGCGTTTGACTTGAAACGCCGAACACCCCTAACAAGGACGGTCGGCTGCGTCGGATGGGCATTCGCGGGGGCCGTGCATGCAGCGACCAACTCGTGGGCCGCAAGGGCGTCCTCGGCCCACATGCGGGCCTGGTGGCGTGGCAGGACCACGGTGTCATGGGGGCTGTTGGAGCCGGTCACATCGTCGAGCCATTGGCGCAACAGCTCGCGGCGGGTCTTGAGCTTTGGGGCGTTCATGCGGCCTCCAGGGCTGCGCCAATTAGTTCGAGATACGCGATCAGTTCGCGTGCCTGCTCGCGGGTCAGGGTGACGGTTTCGATATCTGTGCTGATGGAAAAGGTACCGTCGTTGAACAGGCCGCACCGCAAAGACGTTCCAGCGCGTGGCATGACCGCAGCAGCGCCTCGAACCGGGGAAGTCGGCACCTGGGCCGCGGCCGAGGCTTTCGCGGCCTTCCCACCCCCGCTTTTGGCCCGCTCGGCGCCCTTCTTACCGAGCCAGTGTTTGAAACCACTTTCACGCCCGGCCGCCTTTTCTAGACCGTAAAGCCGGCGCCCTTCCTCAGTCTGGACTAGGGCGTTGAACTCCTCTGCAGCCGTTGGCGTAAGCCCATAGAGCGTCTGATCGTCCCGTTTGATGCGCACGATGCGCTCCAGCTTCACGCCGTGTACCGCCAGATCACCAGCCTGCTTGTTCGTGGCGCCCAGCCCTTCGGCCAGCTGTGCGGCGGTGAGCGGACCGCAGGCCGCTAAGACAGCAATGGCGCGCGCCGCCATGCTCCCCGCGCGCGTCCTGCGCTTGGTGTGAACGGCTTTTGAGGCCTTGATCGGCTTTCGGTTGGCGCGCTTTGCGGCCGGCGGGCCGCCTGCGCCGGCGGCGGCTGCAGCGCCCAGCGCGAAAGGGTTGCCCGACGTGAGGTTGCCCCGCGGGCGCGCGGCTGTGGCGGCACTCACCACGCGATGTTGGAACGTGCCAGGGTGGCCGTCGCCGTTGGTGCTGTCCAAGCCGCTATTCATACGGCCTCCAAAGTCACGTCGTGATAGTTCGGCGCTGCGACGTAAGCGGACACGATCCGAATGCCAAGCTCTTCGTATGTGGGCCAGCCCTCGTGTTCCTGCACCAGGGTGATATTGACATACAGCGCTGCGGCCTCGGCTTCTCCCTCCTCAATTTGGGCGCCTCCATCGGCGGCCATGCAGAACAGCGCGCAGGCACCGAACATGCGGGCCACGGTGGCCAGCAGATCACCGTTCTGATCGGCCAGGCGAACCTCGGCCATGAGCGGGCCGTGGAAGTTGTTGATCTCTGCCGCTATCTCGAGCGTGAGTACGGCGGGGTCAATCTCGAGGGTGACCTCGTTGTCATCGGTGTAGCGGATGACGTAGCGGCGTGGTGCATTGACGTCGTTCACAGCACGTCTCCTTCACGGCCATACACAACGCCATGCTGCTTCGCCTGGCCGTTGCGCACGGCGCACCAGTTGACCCAGAGAATCAGCGAGGTCATGCCGTCTTCCTGACCCTTGGCTTCGGGCACGCCCGGCGCGAGCAGCTTGCCCTTTGAAGCGCCCTGGCCGTGACGCGCTAGCACGCTCAGGCTCGCTTCGAGCGCGCGGCGTGGCCCCGACGCGAACGCGACCGGCCCGCTGCCGTCTGGATTCTTCTCGGGCATGGTGTCGTGGATCTCGATCAGCCCCGATGCCCAGCACCAGGCATATGCCTTCGGGTCGGCGTTGACGCGCCAGACTGCCGGCTTGAAAGCGGCGCTCGCCTCCACGAGCTGCACGCCCGTGTAGGCTGGTCCGAAGTACTTCCGGCCGAAGCGCTCGGCGGCCTGTTGCTCCCCGGCGGTGCAAGAGGCATTGACGCCGTTGATCGAAACTGTCTGATAGGTGCCGATACGCTGCCTCACAGCGACATCGACGGTGGTTGGGTCTGACATGGATAGCTCCAAGGTGGTGGTCAGAAAAAAGCCCGGCCAGGCCGAAACCCGGCCGGGTGCGAAAGATCAAGAGGCCGGCGACCGGCTCAACTTGATTAGGGAGAAGCTAGACATCGGGCGGGCCGATCTGAATGCGTGTGTCGGGCGCCTGGGCGGCCTCATGCGCGGACTCAGGAGCGGAGTACTCCTTGCACCCGTTCGCCGGATTGACCCAGAAGCCGCCGCGCGTGCAGCGCAGGCCGGTGCTGACCTGCTCGCGCAGGCCGCAGGTGCTGCAGCAGCTGGCGCCGCCTGCGAAGTGAAAGCCCATCGAGGCCTTCATGGATGCGATGGTTCCCATCACTGCACCAGGCACTGCCAGCTTTGGGCGGGCGTTTCTTCGTCGTCCGCGAGATCGCCAGTCATCCAGTCACGTGCTGAGAGCGCGCAGTCCAGCACGTAGCCCTCATACAGTTCTTCGCAGCCTTCGGCGGTGCGGATCGGCTGGGAGAGCACCACGATCTGCGCCTCGATGCACGCGCGGTTGTCGTCGCCGAAGAAGCTGCGGGGCCGGACTTTGTCCACGAGCCGGCGCAGCTCTTCAATCTCGGCCTGGACTTGCTCGGGGGCCGGCGCGCTCATGCGGCCTCCTCGCTGGCGCCCTTGAGCAGCGCCGTGACCAGCTTGTCCACCTCACTGTCAACGGGCTTGACAATGACCTGGTCGCCGGCCTCGACGACGCTGCAGCCCAGGCGCTTCAGGTCGGCCACGGACAAGCCCGCCAGCGCCGCCTTGTTCGGCGCCTCGGTGGTGTTGATGAGAAGCTCCGCCTGCTCCGGCATCACGCGCTTGATGCGGGCGACCACGGCCGCCCCGTCGTCAAAGCTGATGGAGCCCTTGCCTTTGGCGTACCCGACTTTGACGCCGGCCACGGTGTGGGTGCGCGGCTTCTCGAAGAGGTAGGGATTCTGCTCGACCAGCGCGCGCAGCTGGGCCTCTGCATCTGCAGCGCGGGCCACGGCGCGGCGAATGTCCGGCAGATGGTCCTTGCGCAGCGCGGCAATCGCGTCTTCAAGGGCGTTGACCTTGTCGGCCAGGTGCGAGCGCAGGGCCGCGTAGACCTCCGCGCGCTTGGTGATTGTTTCAATGGTGGTCATGGGAGCCTTTCATCAGGTCGGGAGATGGAGCTGCCCGCGCAAGTCGGGCAGGGAAACGCGCTTCATGGCCGCGACCTGCTGCAGGCCTGTCATGGAGCGCGAGTAAAGAAAGTTGCAGGTCGCCTGGAGCTCGGCGGCGTCAGCCGCCATGAAGTAGCCCGTGGCCGGGTGCCCGCACACGTGCTCACCCTGCATCCGCAGCTCGGTGACCGCCTCGCGCACCTTGCGCTCCAGGTGCTCGGCCGCCGTGATCTGGCCGGTGATGCGCTGCACGAGGTCGCGGACGTGAATGCCTTTGTCCTGGCCGATGTGGTGCTGCAACTCGCACAAGACAGCGGCGGCGGTGATCTGCATCATGGCGGGCGCCCCTCGGTTACTGAATCCGCCCGGCGGCGGGCAGGACGTGGGCGCGGTGCTCTTTTTCAGCCGAGGCTGCCGCCAGCATGTTGGTCATCAGCACCCCGCCGCCGACCGAGACGAGGTGCTCGGCCGCCCCGACGACGGTGCCGGTCTGGACGGCCTGGCGCATGTAGGCCGAGAGCAGCGCCGACATGCCCACTTTCGGGTGATGCGGCGCCGTCAGCTCCATCAGCTGGTCGGTCAGCTTGGCTGTGGCCTGCAAATCTTCGGGCGTGTAGCCCTTGGGCGCATTTACGTTCATGGTTGCTCCTGTGGTGGTTGATGGGGCTTGATGGCGGCCTTCATCTGGCGCACCAGGTAGCTGCTGCCGGGCGCGGCCGCGGGGGCCGGCTGCCGGGCTGCCACCGCGCGCTGCGTGGCCGCCAGTTCCGGGCCCAGCTCGTCGAGCACGGCGCCGATATCCAGGCTGCCGGTCGCGCGCGCGGATGTGCTGCGCGCCCGGCGGTCGAGCTCGCGCTGGCTCTCGTCGGCCCGCTCGACCTTCTCGGCCATGCCCTGCAGCACCGCGTAGAGATAGCCGTGGCCGGAAAGGGGCAGCGTCAGCTTGCCCTGGTCGCGCAGGCTCAGCATGCCGTCAATCGCCAGCGACCAGGCCGCGCGCGGGGCCGGCCAGTCCCGGCCGTTGCGCGTGATCTGTTCGCGCTGCAGGTCCGGCAGCAGCTCCATGATCAACTTGGCCTTGCGCGCAATCGTCATGCGGTTCTTCGCGGGCGCGTGCAGGGCAACGTAGCCAATCACCCGCGCGCCCAGCGGCACGCTCAGCGCCGCGAGCTGGCCGAAGGCCTGGCGGTCCTGCTCATGCGCGAACAGCTGCTCGGGCGTCAACTCGGCGCCGCATGACCAGCAGCAGAAAATCTCCCTGCTTGTCATCGAAACAGCCCCCACGGGTTGAAATAGCCCACGGTGAAGCCGGCCACCGCGCACAAGAGCACCACGGCCGCGGACAGGGCCAGCCAAAACTCTTGACGACGCCCGCGGGCGTGGTGCTCGATGGCGCCAGGCGCAAAGTTCAGCGGCGCGCTGTGGGAACGCGGCGCATTGTTGTAGCCGTGGGACCAGGTCACCGCGCGCAGTGAATCGCGCGGATACGGGTTGGTCAGGTAGCTGCGCCGCGCGGCGGCCGCTGCCACGCCATCTTCAAAGGCGCGCTGAAGCTCGGGGGTCTCGTAGATCATCATCTGCCTCCCGTGGGGCCAACGAATGCGGCGTAGTCCATCGCCGCGTCGAACACGGCCAGGCGCCGCTCGATCCTGTAGAAGCGCATCAGCCGGCGTGCGCGCCGCTTGATCCATGTCAGCGTCGGGCGCTGGTAGGTAACGGGGCCGCTCATGGTCAGACCGCCAGAACCACATCGCGCGTCACGCGCGGCACGCCCAGCTCGGCCGCGCTGTTGAGCACGCGGGTCATGAAGTTGTTGACCGCCAGCGGGTACACCTGGCTGACCAGCGGCGCCTGACGGTCGCCCGGCCTTGACTGCGTCTGCACCGTGAGGCGGTGCCTCACGGCGTCAATCGCCTGGTCATCCATCAACTCTTCGGGCCGCTTGTTCGCGCGGGCCAGCCGCGTCGTGATGTACCCCTTCAGGTCGCTGTCCAGGGGCAGCAGCTCCACAACCTCGCAGCGCTGGACCACTTCGCGCAGGTCCTGCCTGTTCGGGTTGAGCTTCTTGCGGATCTCGGGCTGGCCCATCAGCAAGATGCCCAGCAGCGGGCGGCGGCCCATGCGCAGCTCGTGCAGGCGCTTCAGGTGCTTGAGCGTGTTCACCGGCAGGCAATGCGCTTCCTCGATCACCAGCAGGTGGGCATTACCCGCCTTCGCGCTGGCCTCCAGCATCGCCTGCAGCTGCCGCGTCTTGGCCTCCATCGTCAGCCGCGGGCGGGCCGTGGGGTCCAAGGTGAAGATGATCGCGTCCATGATGCCGGTCGCCTTCAGCGTCTTGCCGGCCTTGTCGTTGTCTTCCATGCCGAGCACGGAGGGCCTGATCAGCACCACTTGCTTGTGCTCCTGCTCGATGCGGTCTTCCAGATCGCCGAGCAGCGTTGTCTTGCCCGCGCCGCTTTCGCCAACGATGGCCACGAAGCGGCCATGAGCTGCGGCCTGCCAGCACGCCTCGCGGCAATACCTGAAATCAGGGTTCTGGAACATCTGGTCGGCCGCCTCGACTTCGCCGTCAAACGGGTTGATGAAGAGGCCGAATGCCTTGCGGGCATCTTGAGAGAGGGATTGTTTCGGTAGTAACATGTCGTCGTTCTCCTGTTCGCTATGGTGGTGGGTGGGGGAATGTGAAGCGGCCTTGGCGCGAGCCTTGGCCGCTTTTCCTTTGGCCGACGCGTCAAAACGCGCCTGCGGCCGGAAAAGGTCGCGCAGTTGCGCGGGGGTGGCGCCTGCCGTGTAGCAGGCCTCCAGAAAGGCCGCCTCGATGGCCTTGCGGTCGCCGCGCTTGGGCCACGCGTTGTGGCGCAGGATCGAGGCCACCGACGTCTTGCTCACCCCGGCCGCGCGCGCAAGCACGCGAACGCCAAGGCGCAGCTCGGAGGCCACGGCCGCCAGCTTGATCGGAAACGGCGGCAGCTGATGCGGGGCCCTCATGCGCCGCCTCCTACTACGCGCAGGCCCGCGGGCGCCGCTTCGGGGCCCTGCGATGCCGACCGGCCGGCCAGCTGGGCCGCCAGGCCTTCCACCTGGTCTTCTGGCACGCCCTCATCGCTGAACCGCTGCACCAGCCAGCCATAGGTGGCCGGGTCATAGGCCGGCCCGGCAATCGCCTTGATCCGCTTGGCCGCTTCAACGCAGGTGATCCGCGCCGCGGCCACCGCGCGCTTATCCACCTCCAGCGCCGTGCCCTTGCGGGGCAGGTAGGCGGGCACCGGCGTGGCGTTCACGTCGGCCATCACGTCAACCTCGGCATAGGGCCGCGCGCGGGCTTTCTTGGCCTGCTCCGCTGCCGCCAGCGTCGTCACGTTGTGCGCTGCCTTCGCCAGCTCGTTGCGGGCGTCGTCGGCCACCGTGTTGGGCATGGCGTGGTAGGCCTCGCCGATCACTGGTGCCGCCAAGGTGAAGTTGGCGGCGTCCTTCGCCACCGGCTCGATGCACAGCCATGTCAACTCGCCCGTCGCTTTGTCGGTGAGCTGCACATCGATGGCAGGCGCGCGGTACGGATTCACGCACACTGTCAGCGTCTGCCCCGGCATCACGCCAGGCACATAGCGCACGTCGTAGTCCTGCTGGCCGTAGCCCTTCACGGTGTAGCTCACCGTCATGGTGTTGCTCACGCGGCGCGTCTGCTCAACCGTGGTTACCAGCTCGCGCAGCAACTCCATCGCGGGGGCGATCCGCAGCTGTTCAGCCGTGATCCGCATCCACATCGAGTAGCGCGCCTGGCCGTGCCTGCTGTGGCGCCGCGTGCTGTTGTAAGCGGCTTGCCAGCGCATGCAGTAGGCGTTCAGTGCGTCGAGGTCCAAGCCCGGCATGAACGCCAGGCGGCCCTCGAAGTGCCGCTCGATGATGTTGTGCGAGTTCTCGACCTGGCCTTTGGCGCGTGCATTGCCCGGCTTGTTGATGTTCAGGCGCACCTGCAGCCGGTCGCACAGTTGCTTGAACATGTGGCTCTTGTTGGCCGCGCCCGGGTCCAGCATCACCAGGAAGGGCACGCCGTGCGCCGGGCACCCATCGCGCTGGCTGATGCACCAGAAGAAGAACTCGATCAGGTTCTCTGTCGTCTCGCCGCCGGTGTAGTAGCGCGCCCAGATCGTTCCGCTGTAGTGGTCCGTGCAACTCATGCGGATGCACAGGTCGTTGACCACCTTCACCAGGTTGTGCGGCTTGTTCTTGTAGAACTCATCGCGCGGCATGCTCTGCAGGTGCGAACCCTTGATGTAGTACAGCACGCACACGCTGGCGTCGATCTGCCAGCAGTGGTTAGGGTGCAGGCTGCGCAGGGCAACAGCGGGCGCCTGGTGGCTCAGCTGGTCCGGGTGCAGCGTGTTGTCCCGCAGCAGCTGGCTCACGCGCCCGGCGCTCATGCGCTCGGGCAGCTTGCCGCCGGCGTGCAGGATCTCGACCACATCTTCAACCGTCAGCAGCCGCTTCTCGTTCTGCCGCGTGCTCTCGATCAGCATGCCGCTGATCAGCATCAGGTGTTCGCGTGTATACATGGCTTGCCCCTTGTCGGCGCGCTGCTTGCGCCCGGTGTCCAGACCGGCCTCTTTCAGCTTGCGGTACACGGTCTGCTCGTCACACTGCAGCCGGGCACAGGCCCGCGCGATCACTTCGCCTTTGGCGCCGTGCCGGGCCGCAATGAGCTGGTCTCGCGTTTGGATCAAAACTTCCCACTCCAGTTGATTCATTTGCGCCGTCGCCTTGTTGATTGGTACGAGGTCTTGTGCGTGGTGGCGGGTGGGGATCAGCTGCGCTTGCCGCGCGCCTTTGACTGCGTCGCCGCGTCGTCCGGCGCCTGCAGCCAAGCCGGGGTGACAAGCTCTTCGAGGTCAATGGCCAGGCCGTTGTCATTGACGATGTCCACAAGCCGCTGGCAGGCATGGCGGATCGCGTTGTCTGCGGCCATCTCCATTGCCTCGCTCACGCTCGGCGCCGCCTTGATATCGCGCACCACCACCGTCAGCCGCGCCAGCACGGCCAGCGCCTCGGTGTGGGCCTCTTGCAGGGCCAGGTACTGCGCCTGCTCGGTCTCTGTCTCGGCCACGCTGCCCGGCTCGGGCACAAACTTGCGCTCGAGCTGCGTATGCAGCTTGTCGATCTCTTTGCCGCGCTTCTCGATCAGCCGGTCCTTGGCCTCGGCATCTGCGCGGGCTTCGCGCAGATGCTTGCGCAGCTCGGTGGTGCTCATGCCGGCCACGTCGTCCAGATCCAGCTCGAGCACGTCGCCGCCGCCCGACAGCACATCAAGCTCTTCGTCATCCAGCGTCAGCAGCTCGATCAGCTTGCCCTTGCCCAGGCCCAGCAGCTTGTCCCGCGGCTTGCTCGGGTCGGCAAACTTAAGGGTGGCCTGCATCACGCGCTGCGCGGCGCGCGGGGCCATGTTCAGGCGCTCCAGGCGCTTGATCCAGTCGCCGTGCTCTACCACCGTGCGCATCACCAGAAGGCGCGCGCCTATGGCAAACATCGCCTCCACGGCCGTCGTCTGATAGCCGCGAATCTCGGCCTCCAGCGCGTCCGGGTTCGCGTGCGTCACGTTGTAGGCGCTCATCAGCCTTGTGGCCTGCTGGCCCTGCAGCGTGAGCGCCGCGTTCGCGGCGTTCACCGCGTCGGTGTCAAGGGCCAGCACTTCGGTCGGCTGTACGGGGGTCTTGCGTGCCATCTTCTTCAACTCCGGGAAAATCGTTGGGTTACTTCGGCCAGCCGCGCCTCGGCGCGTTGCAGCGCTGTGGCGTGGCGGATTGAGATCTGCACCACCTGGGGCGCGAGGCGCCAGCAGTTGGACTCGGGCACCTGTTCGGCGAAGCCAGCCATCTGCAGGTTTGCAAGGTCGCGCGTCACCAGGCTTGCGCTGCACGACTGCTGCTGGGCGATCTGGCTGGGCGCAAGGCCCGTGACTTCGTGCCCGGCCAGCACGTTGATCAGGCGCAAGATGCGCTGCTGGCCGTCGTTGGTGTATTGCTCGGCGCTCATCGGTTCAGAAACTCCTGTAGGGGGTGTGGTGGTGGGTGGGGAAAAGGCGCACCCCCCACGCGGCTAGACTGATCGCTCTCACCTGATCAACCATCACCACGGGGGCGTGCATGAAACCTGAAGAAGCAGCCGCGAGCATTGAATGGCTTGGGCTACAAGTTGCCGCGCAGGAGCGCATATCGATGGCAATTGCGCTGACGCTCAGCGCAACAAAGAGAGCTGAGCTTCTCGAAAACCTGACCGCGCTACAGATCAATGCAGCCGGGGTAGACGGCAGGGACGCGGCCTTGGCGATGCAGCATTTCATAGATCGCTTCCTGACTCTGGCCGGTAAGAACCTTGGCGCGTCACAGAACGAAGCAAAGCTGAATCTCGCGCTAGAAGCTGCTCTGCACGCGTCCGCACCAGCGGGTCTGAAAGAAGCGAAGAAAGCGTGGCTAGCAATCGCGTCTGATGAAGAGATTGCTGACGAGCTGCGCGAGATGCTCGAGCAGTTGCCGCCGCTGCCCGGCGCTTCAAAAAAGAGACGTAAGCGCGGGTCATCTTGACTGTCATGCCGCCACCGCTTTCTTCTTTGCTCCAGGGGCTACGGCTTTGGGCAGATCGGCCCGTTCCACGAACTCGTGAGCGGGGTATTTGCCGGGCCAAAGCTCGGAGAATCGCTTGCCCGTCACGGTGACGATATGCCGCGCGATGCGGGCAGAGATGGTCTTGCCCTGGATCACGTTCGACACGGTTGCCGAAGTGACCTTTAGGCTCCGTGCAATAGCGGCAGGGCTGGTGCCGGACTTGCGGATCGATGCCTTGATGTCTTCGTGATGCATGGCTAAGATGAACTGAATATTTAGGCTAATGGTTCACGCTGAAAAGTATTCTAGCCAAACAATGAACCAAATGACAAGCGATATCTTTCAAAATGCCCAGAAACCTAGAAAAACCCTTTGCCCCTGTGCTTCGGCGCGTAATGGACGCCTATGGCACGCGGACGCTGAAAGAACTCGCGGATAAAGTCGAGGCGCCAGAGAACACGGTGCGCAATTGGCACAAAAGGGACAGCGTTCCGCTTGAGCGGCTACGTGCCGCTTCGGCGGCTACGGGGTTACCGTTTGAATGGCTCGCGGAGGGCAAGAAGAGCCATATTTTTTTGAACCAAATGGCTAAAGAGTTAGCTAAAAGCGCGGCTGGCGACGCATCAGGTCAAGCGCAAAAAGTCACAGGAAAAGGGGGCGATATGCACTCAAGCCCAACGGCGGAGCACAGCTATAAGCGTGCGGGTGGCGCGACATTGCAACAGAATGTTGCTAGGGACGAAGGCCCTGATCTTTACGCTGGTGTCAATCGGCCGTCAGGCGTAGACGCGAATTTGCTGGCCGGCGTCTTGGGCGCGGTGTTAGCGGAGTTGGGCGCCCGCGGGCTGCAGCTAAAGGCGCCCAAGCTTGCCGAGCTTGTTGCTCTGATCTATGAAGACACCGTCGGCGTGAATGATCGTGACAGGGCTGAACAGGTGCGGCGTATTTCGCATCGGTACCTTCGCCTCGTAGCTTGATCAACAACGGAGTCCGATGCAGTGAAGAACGAAGATATCAGTCGTAGGGTGGCCGGAATTCTTGGGGCCGCTGAGCCGGCGCCGAGCGCGAGAGTTCTTGTGCGGGGAACGGGAAATTTAGTTGTGGGCGGTGACGTTCACATCTACCATTCACGCCCGATTGACCAGTCAGGACAGCCGGGCGTGACGGAACTGATGGCGGCCTTGGGCGTGCTCAACGGCGAGCAGTTGAACCGGGTCAGTAAATTTGTAGCCGCAATTCACGGCGGGGCCTGAAAGGAGTTCGTATGGCAAAGTTGACGGTCCACGCAGGGGATTTCGGTAAGGGTGAAGGCTCCGTCGGGTTCGGCGTGATGCTGATGCCGCCGACCAAATGGTGGCACCAGTGGGGCGACAAAATTGCGCTGTCGTCTGTTGCCGAAGTTGAGCTAGCGTCTGAAGATTCAGTCAAGCGTTTGGGCGGTTCTGTTGGTTGGGGCGCTGCTGGTGCCCTGGCGCTTGGTCCGGTCGGTCTGTTGGCCGGGCTGCTGTTAGGGGGCAATGGCAAGGAATGCACTTTCGTCTGCCGCTTGCATGACGGCCGAGGGTTTCTGGCCACCGTTGACTCAAAGTCCTACACACAGATTCAAGCCGCCACGTGGCACAGCGGTAGCCCTAGGCCTGAATCTGGTGAGAGCTGAAGCACTTCATTAAAGCGCTTTACCTGTAGTTTCGCGCGCGCGCGGGCAACACTGCCCGCATGTCACTTCGCCTGCATTTTTCGCTGCGCCGCATCTTCGGCAAAGCGCAGCCGCGCGCGGTTGTCGCGGGCCTGGTGCTGTCGGGCGCCGCGCTCGTCGGCATCGCCGTCAAGGAAGACTACCGCGGCGTCGCCTACCAGGACTCGGTGGGCGTCTGGACCAACGGGTACGGCGAGACCAAGGGCGTCAAGCCCGGCGACACCACCACGCCCGCGCGCGCCCTGGTGCAGCTGCTCAGCAGCGCCGAGGCGCACGCCGCCGGCATTCGCGCATGCTTCGCCGGCGCGTCGTTGTACCAGCACGAGTTTGACGCCTACGCCTCCCTTGCCTACAACGTCGGCGTCGGCGCCGTCTGCGGCTCGTCCATCCCGGGCAAGGTCAAGGCCGGGCAATACGACGCGGCGTGCCGCACCATCCTCGATTTCGACAACGTCAGGGACTGCAGCAAGCCCAAGGTGCTCAACCCCAAGACCGGCCGCATGGAATGCCCGCTGGTCAAACTGCGCGGCCTCACGAACCGCCGCCAGGCCGAGTTCCGGCAATGCACCGGCGAGGCCACCGCATGAGCCTGATCGAGCGCGCCCTGGTCACCCTGGTCCTCGCCGCCTTGCACATTGCGGCGGGCTATTGGTGGGGCTCGTCCAACGCGGCCAGCCGATACGAGGCGGCTCAAGGCAAGGCCAACGCCGCCACCGCGGCCAGGGTGCGCGCCGCCGAGGCCAAGGGCGACAGCGCCGTTGCCTCCTACATCACAGACCACTTCGAACAGGAGGAGCGCTATGCCCAAATCGCTGCACGCAACACTGATCTGGCTCGCGCAGCTGGGCTCCTGTCTCGTGGCCATGACGGGGCTGATTGCCGCGGCGCTGGCGATGGCGGGCCTGCTGATCCTGCTGCTGCTGGCCCCGCTGTGGAACTTGCTGCGCGCCCTGTGGGGGGCGCGGCGCCGGGCAGCCAGCCGGCTGCGCAAGGCCCTGGCGCTGAGCTGTCTTTGCGCGCTGTCTGGCTGTGGAACTCTGGTCTCGCAGGTCGAGACGTGCCCGCGGGTGCCTGCGGCCTTGCTACTCCCGCCGGCCAAGCCCGTGCTGCTTGCGCCGCCGGGTCAGGCATTGGGCTTGAAGATGCCTGGTCAAACCACACCCTCAACGCCGCCTCCTGCGCCGCTGACCGCGCCCGCTACGCAGCGCTGAGCCAGCTGCTGCGCGAGCGGGGGCTCGTGGCCGAAGGAGGCACGCCATGACGTTGCAAACCGTCAACGTGCTCTTTGACGCCACCGCGCCCAGCGGCGCCTTGATCGCCGGGGCCCGCGTGCGGGCCCGGCTGACCGGCTACGAGGCCGACGGCACCCTGATCGTGCCCGCCATTGTCGAGGGCATCACCGGCCTGGACGGCACCGTGGTGCTCCCTCTGTGGGCCAACACCCGCGGCGCCCGTGGCACCCAGTACGAGGTCAGCATCAACTCGGAAGGCCGGTCACTGTTCGCCGGCCTCATCGTCGTCTCAGAAGCTGCGCCCGAGGATCAGCCCGTGCCCATGCGCCTGCTCCTGCAGGCCAGCCCGCCGCCGACCGTCGACGCCGCGCAGCAGGCGCTGCAGCAGCTGCAGGCCGCGCAGGTCGAGATCGCCTCGGCCGTCGCCAGCCTGAGCCGCTTCACCCGGCTTGCCGCCGGGCCCGTGGGCGGCAGCAAGGTGCTGCGCTATGCGGCAGACGGCGCCGTAGACGTTGCCAGCGCGGATACCCCCGCGCACCGCTCCGTACTCGCCGGCGTCAGCCTCACGGCGGCCAGCGCCGCCGCGCAGCCTGTCACTTACCAGCGCGCGGGCCTCATCAGCGACAGCGGCTGGGCCTGGGTAGAGCAGCAGCCGGTATTTGCCGGCCTCAACGGCCAGCTCACCCAGGCCTACAACCCGGCTTGGTCTTGGGTCTGCATCGTCGGCGTTGCGGTCAACGCCACCACCGTCCATCTCACTTTTGACCCGCCCATCCTGCAGGTCTGAACACAGCTTTTAAAGGAGCACGCTCATGGCAGCTAAGTACCTCAAAAACGGCAACGGCCGCGCCGAAGAAGTCGAAGCCTTGGTCGAGTCGGCCGGCGCCGGCGACGCCGGCAAGATCCCGGGGCTCAATGCGGCCGGCGTGCTGGCCGACACTGTTCTCAATGCGGCCACCACGGGCGCCAACAAGACGCTCAAGCTCAAGCCGGACGGCAAGCTGGACGACGCGGTCATCCCGGCCGCCTTCGGCGCCGACGTGGCCGTGATCCAGACGAGCGAGGCCGTCGCCGCGGGCGACTACGTCAACATTCACGACGGCGGCGGGGGCTCGTTCCGCGTGCGCCTGGCTGACGCCAGCAACGGGCGCGAGGCACACGGCTTTGTGCTCGCGGGGTACGCCTCGGGCGTGCCCGCAACGGTCTACTTCGACAGCACCAACAGCCAGGTCGCCGGCCAGGCCCCCGGCGTGGTCTACCTGAGCAACGCCGTGCCGGGTCAGGGCACGAACGTGCCGCCCTCGACATCGGGCCACATCGTGCAACGCATCGGCTTGGCGCACGCGGCCACGGCCGTCAACTTCGCCTACAACCCGCCCATCCTGCTGGCCTGAAGGAGACCCTATGCCCATGCGCAAACCCCTCGTGCATATCGCCGGTGAAATTCGCGAGATGCAGGCCGGTGACTATGTCCCCTCGTTCTTCGTGGGTGAGATCCGTACTGTTGCATTTGCAACGGCGCCCGAAGGCTGGGCGCTATGTGACGGCCAGACCTTACAGGTGGCGGACGAGCCGGCACTTTTCGCGGTCATCGGCTACACCTACGGCGGCGACGGCATGACGAACTTCAAGGTGCCTGACTTGCGGGGGCGTGTGCCAGTGGGCGCCGGCGATGGGGCTGGGCTGACCAGCATTGCAGTGGGCGCGTCAGGCGGCGCGAACGGGGTGACCGTGAACGGTGAGGGCACGGCGGAGATCAACCTGATTGAAGCAAACCTGCCGCCTCACTCGCACGATGCAACGCTTGATCTCAGCGGGGTGGCGCCAGTCATTCAGGTCAGCACCGATTCCCTGACAAGCCAACAGGCGATGGCAAGCGGTGCGAGCCTATGCCAAACAGGGGGCGGCCCTGGCCAGGGCAACATTTTCACTTTGACGCCGAGCGGGGCCATTCCTCTGAGCGGGACCAGCCTTGGCGGCACGGGGTCTGTCACTGTGGGCAACACGGGCGCGGGCGAGACCTTGGAGGCGCCAGTGAGCACAACGGCAGATGTGTCAGTCATGCAGCCCTACCTCGGCGTGAACTACATCATCGCGCTCGCCGGTATTGCGCCCTGACGGAGATCGGCATGAACGAGGAACTCAACCGCTACCAGGCCGCCCGGGTCGACGCCATCGCCGCGGCCGCAAGCGCGCGCAGTGCTGTCGACGCCCATCAGGTTGTTGACCGTGACAGCGCTCACGTGGGCGATGCGCTGGCGCGCAACTGGGCCCGCCTGGCCAACAACCTTCAGGCCATCACGCAGCGCATTGATCAGTTGATCGCGCAGGGGGCCTGATGCGAGTCTGGTACACGCGCCTGCTGTTCTGGGCCGACGGCTTCACGCTGTGCCAGGGCCTCATCCTGCTGCACCCGCGTGCGCGCAACGATGCGGCCCTGCTCGAGCACGAGAAGGCCCACGTCGCCCAGATGCGGCGTGACGGCACCCTGCGCTTTTGGTGGCGCTACCTCACCTCTGCCCAGGCGCGGCTGGACTACGAGGCCCAGGCCTACAGCGTGCAGCTGCGCTACGCGCCCGGTTCGCTGCAAACCTTCGCGGCCTATCTCTCAAACAACTACGCCCTCGGCATCAGCCAAGACCAGGCCCGCGCGGCCATTGAAAGCAAAACATGAACCCTGGCGATCAGTCTCACATCTGGGGCATCGTGGTTGACTTTCTCCAGTTCGCCGGCGTGGCGTGGGTGGCGTTTGTGCAGTACGTGCGCAAGCCCGGCGAAGACGCCGGCGCGGCGCTGCAGGGCGTGACGGACCGCCTCATCGCGCTGGAGCAGGCGCAAAAGCACGTGGCCACCAACACCGACCTGGCGCAACTCAGAACCACGGCCGAAAAGACAGAGATCCGTGTCGAGGCGCTGGTTGAGAGCCAGAAGCGCTCAACCGTCCAGCTCGACCGCATCGAAAACTTCCTGCTCACCAGAAAATGAACTTCGCAGAATTCGAGACCGAAGACCGCCGCCTCGTGATCCTGCGCGGGCTCGAGTCCGCCACCCAGTACCGCGCCAACGCGTTCCTGATTCGCCGGTACTGTGACGCCGTGGCCCACGTCGTCAGCAGCGACCGCATCGAGCAGGATCTGGCCTGGCTGGCCGAGCAGGGCCTGGTCACGGTCGAAAGGCCCGAGGGCGTCACGGTCGCAACGCTCACCGCGCGCGGCCAGGACGTGGCCGCCGGCCGCGCCCGGGTGCCCGGCGTGGCGCGGCCGCAGCCGGGGGCATGAGCCATGCCGCCGCCCAGCAAGATCGCGCAGATGCCCGAGGAAATCCGGGCGTGGCTGCACAAGGCGTTTGTCGAGCGCGCGTTCGGCGACATCATCGAGATCACCGAACAGCTCAACGCCAAGCTCAAGGAAGCCGGCGTCGCCATCTACGTCGGCAAGTCCGCCGTCGGCGCTGAGAGTCAAAAGGTCAAGCGGGCCCAGGAAAGCATCAAGGCCGCCACCGAGGCGGCCAAGCTCCTGACCGACACCAGCCGCGACGACGGCAACACCCGCGGCGAGGCCGTCATGGCCATGATCGAAACCGACATATTCGACTGCCTGCTCACGATACGTGAGGCCGAGGCCATCGAGGACCCGGTCGAGCGCCTGGCCATCATGTCCAAGGCCGCCAAGAACATGGCGGGCCTGAGCCGCGCCCGCGTCAACCAGGCCCGCCACCGCCTGGAGCTGGACGCGCGGGTCCAGGCCGCGGCCGACAAGGTGGCCAAGCTGGCCAAAAAGGGCGGCATGGACGCCAGCACGGTCGAGGAAATCCGCCGCAACATCCTGGGCATCAAAGAGAAGGCCCCCGCCAATGGCAGCGCAGCCGCCTGAGCGCCGCCGCAAACCCGGCCAGGGCTCGCGCATTGCCAAGGCCGCGCGCGCCGTCGCCGCGGGTGTGGCCATTGCGTCCGCCTCGTCCGGCGCCAGCCCGCTGGACATTCGGCTGCAGCCGGACGATCCGCTGCAACTCACCCACCCAGCGCACCACACCGAGGCAGTGCCAGCCGTGTTGCTGGCCTACCAGCAGAACTGGATCGCGGATACCGCCCAGCTCAAGATCGCAGAGAAGGGCCGGCGCGTCGGCCTGACATGGGCCGAGGCCGCCGACAACGTGCTGATCGCCGCCAGTCAGGGCGGCAGCAACGTCTTCTACATCAGCGCCACGCAGGACATGGCCCGCGAGTACATCGAGGCTTGCGCCATGTGGGCGCGTGTCTTCGACTACGCCGCGGCCGAAGTCTCCGAGGGCCTCTATGACGACGGCGCCGAGGTCGCCGACCCGGCCAAGCGCTACATCAAGACCTACGAGATCGTTTTCCCCAAGTCGGGCAAGCGCATCGTGGCGCTCAGCAGCCGCCCCACCAACCTGCGCGGCAAGCAGGGCGTGATTGTGATTGACGAGGCCGCCTTCGCCCCGGACCTGGCAGCGCTCATCAAGGCCGCAATGGCCATGCTGCTGTGGGGCGACAAGGTCCGCATCATCAGCACCCACGACGGCGCCGACAACGCCTTCAACGAGCTGGTCCAGGAAGTTCGGGCGGGCAAGCGCGGCGGCCCCAAAGACGCCAGCGTGCACCGCATCACCTTCCGCCAGGCCGTGGCGGACGGCCTTTACCGGCGCGTGTGCATGCGCCGCGGCCTGGACTGGACGGCCGAGGGCGAGCAGGAGTGGGTAGACAAGGCGTACCGCTATTACGGCGATGCCGCCGCCGAGGAACTGGACGCCGTGCCCAGCCAGTCCGCTGGCGCCTACCTCAGCCTGGCGCTCATCGAGCAGCGCATGGTGCCGGCCGAGCCGCCCAACGGCCCGGCGCTGATCCGCGGCAAGTGGGACGACGACTTCGCCTATTTGCCCGAGGACGTGCGCGAGCACGCTGTCTCGGGCTGGCTGCTCGAAAACCTCTCCCCGCACCTGGGCGCGCTGCACAAGCAGCGCCGCCACGTCTTTGGCGAAGACTTCGCCCGCAACCGCAACCTCACAGTTTTTGAAGTGCTGGAAGAGGACGCCGCGATGGTCTGGCGCGTCAAGCTTCAGATCGAGCTGCTCAACTGCCCCTTCAGCTGCCAGGAGCAAATCCTCTACTACCTGGTCGACGGCCTGCCACGCTTTCGCGGCGGGGCAATGGACGCGGGGGGCAACGGCGCCGCGCTGGCCGAGAAGGCCGCGCAGCGCTACGGCACGCAGATGATTGAGCAGGTCAAGCTGCACGACGGCTTCTACCTGCTCAACATGCCCAAGTTCAAGAGCGCGCTGGAAAACGGCACACTGAAAGACCTGCCGCGCGACGCGCAGACCCGCGATGACCTGCGGTCGATCAAGCTGGTCAAAGGCATCCCAAAGTTGCCCCGGGGCGACACCAACATGAGCGCCGCGGCCAAGGCCGAGGCAGCCGAGTCCGGCGAAAAGCTCAAGCGCCACGGTGACGCGGCCGTCGCCCTGTTCCTGGCCGACTACGCAACCAGGCGCGAAGCCGGTGAGCTGGACTGGACGCCCGCGCCGCCAAAAGGCGACCGCTGGGGCGACGGCAACTCGCGGCGCGACCGCGACGACGACGGCTGGGGTTTCGACCGCAAATCGGGGGTCTGACCCATGCGGGCTGCAACCCCGACCGGGCTCTCCCTTCAAGAATCCATTTTGGACAGTCCAAAAGCGTCCGCAAGGCCCCTTAACCGCTGCGTCCGTACAAGTGCGGCTTCTGGGGCCGGCCCGGCCCCGGGCGCCGCAAGTTTCAAAGCCCATCACATCGGAGCCCACCATGAGCAAAATCGTTGACCAATTCGGCCGCGAGATCGACGCCGGAGCCATCCGGGCGCCCCAGACTCAAGACACGGCCATGATTGCCTCGCTCGAGCAGGAGCGCGACGCCCATCCGGCCAAGGGCCTCACGCCCCAGCGCATCAACGCCATCATGGCCGCGGCCGAGGAAGGCGACCTGATCCGCCAGCTCGAGCTCGCCGATGACATGGAAGAGCGCGACGGCCAGATCTTCAGCGAGCTGAACAAGCGCAAGCTGGCCCTCCTGAAGCTGGACGTGGACATCCTGCCGCCCGACAACGCCAGCGCCGCCGAGAAAAAGCAGGCCGACCAGGTCAAGGACTGGATCAAGTCTGTGCCCATGTTCAAGCAGCGCGTGATGCACAACATGACTGACGCCATCCTCAAGGGCTTTGCGCCTGTGGAAATGTGGTGGGAGCTGGACCAGGGCTTCCTGCAGCCGCGCTTTGAATTCCGGCCCCAGCGCTGGTTCACGTTGAACGAGCAGCGCAACCGGCTCACCTTGCGCAACAACGCCATGCAATACGGCGAGCCGCTGCGGCCCTACAACTGGATCATGCACCTGCACCCCGCGCGCAATGGCTACATCGCCCGGCAGTCTCTGAGCCGCGTGCTCATGCTGCCCTACCTCTACAAGAATTTCAGCACCCGCGACTTTGCCGAGTTCCTCGAGATCTACGGACTGCCCGTGCGCCTGGGCAAATACCCCACCGGCGCCGGCGACGAAGAAAAGCGCCGCCTGCTGCAGGCCGTGGTCGAGATCGGCCACAACGCCGCGGGCATCATCCCGCTGGGCACCGAGATCGACTTCGAGAACGCGGCCAGCGGTACCGAGGTGCCGTTCAAGATCATGCTCGAGCGCATGGACGCCATCGAGTCCAAGATCATCGTCGGGCAGACGCTGACCTCGGGCGAGGGGCAGCACGGCACCCAGGCGCTGGGCAACGTGCACAACGAAGTGCGGCTGGACATTCTGGCCGCCGATGCCGAGCTGCTCAGCCAGACCCTCACTGCCCAGCTCGTGGCGCCGATGGTGCTGCTGAACATCGGCGGCGCCGATCCGCGCCGCCTGCCGCGTTTTCACATCGAGGTGGAAGAGCCCGAGGACGTCAAGGCCTTCGCAGACAGCATGCCGAGCCTGGCCGGCTCCGGCATGCGCATCGGCGTTCAGTGGGCCCATGAAAAGCTGCGCATCCCGATGGCCGATGAAAAAGAGGCCGTCCTGGCCGGCAGCGCCGCGCCGGCCGCCGCGCCAGTTGACCCAGGTGCCGAGCCGCCCGCCGCGCCCGGCATGCCGCCCAAGCCCCCCGCGCCTGGCAAACGGGCGGCGCTGTCCGCCGCGGGCGCGCCGCCGCGTGATGCGCTGGACGAGCTGGTGGAGGAGGCCACCGCGGATTGGCGGCCGGTGATGGCGGGCCTGGTGCAGCCCGTGCTCGCGGAACTGGATGCAGCCATCGGCCGGGGCGACTCGCTGGCGCAGTTCCGCGCCCGCCTGCCCGGCATGATTGCCCTCATGGACGGCCGGCCCTTGGCCGAGGCGGCGGCGCGTGCCGGTTTCTCGGCCGCGTTGGCCGGCGCCGCGGATCTGGACCTTGACACCAACGTGGGCCTGTAATGCCCACGCCGCTGCCCAAGGGCCTGCGCCTCGGCCTGATCGAGCCGCGCGACGCGGTCGCCGCATTCGAGCGGCGCCAGCTGCTGCTCCCGTCGTTCCGGTGGGACGACGTCTGGCAGCAAGAGCACGCCCGCGGCGTCGCTGTGGCCGGCGTCATGAAGTTCGACGTGCTGCAGGTGTTCGCCGACGAGCTCGCCTCAAGCCAGGCCGCGGGCGGCGACTTGAGGGCCTTCCGCCAGGCCATTCAGCCGCGCCTTGAAAAGGCCGGTTACTGGGGCGACGTGGAAATCAGCGACCCCCGCACGGGAGAGGTCAGAACCACGCGCTTCAACAAGGCCAGGCTGGAGCTGATCTTTGACGTGAACACGCGCCAGAGCTACGCGGCCGGGCGGTGGGAACGCATCGAGCGCAACAAGGCGCGCAAGCCCTTCATCCTGTACCTCACCATGAAGGACGAGCGGGTGCGCGCCTCTCACCGCGCATGGCACGGCGTCGTCCTGCCGGTGGACAGCCCCTTCTGGGAGACGCACTACCCCCCCAACGGCTGGCGCTGCCGCTGCATCGCCATCGCCGTCGACGAGAAGGACATTGCGCGTTACATCGCCGCGGGCTTTGACATCAAGCGCGACATGCCCGAGGTCGCCCTGGTGGACTTCTTTCGCCAGAGCACCGACGAGACCCTGCAGGTGCCGCGCGGAATCGACCCGGGCTTTGCCTACAACCCCGGCAAGCGGCCCTACGCCGGCGTCTCCATGCGCGAACTGGGCGCCGGCGTGCTCAGCCTGGGCGCGGCTGGCACGCCGGCCACCTGGCGTTTGCCGCCGCCGCGTCCGGCGCCGGCGGGCGCCTTGCTGCCCGAGGGCAAGACGGCCCAGGAGTATCTGGACGCGTTCATGGCCGAATTCGCCGGCCCCGAGTTTGTCGACGTGCTGGGCGAGCCGCTGCTGATCACCGACGAACTGTTCCGCGACATCCGGGGCAATCTCAAGGTGACCAAGCGCGGGCGCGAGCGGTTCTTGCGCTTGCTGGCCATGACCATCAAAGACCCCGACGAGATCTGGATGGCCAGCGAAATGCACCACGCCCGCGGCGCCGATGTGGCGCGCCGCCGGTACGTCGCGCGCTGGCAGGTTGAGGGGCAGGAAAAGCCGGTGCTCGGCGTCTTCGAACTGGGCCGCGACGGCTGGCGCGGCGTGACCGGCTTCCAGGCCGAGACGCCCAAGGACGCGGCCGATCTGCTGGGCGGCGCACGCAAGGGGGAGATCGTTTATCGCCGCGCCAAATGAAACCGCCGGTCTCTGGCACAGATCCGGCGGTCAATCGTCACGAGGATTGGTGGCCGGTGCAGCGGCGGCTCGCTTCGATACCCGGAGTTTACCGCCATGACTGACAAACTTCAAATTGAGCTGGTCGGCGCCGCCGACATGCTGTCGCGGCTGAAAACCGCCGCGCAGCTGCTGGACGAGCCCTACGAACTCATGGACGCCATTGGCGCCCAGCTCGAGGGCAACGTCAATCTCAGGTTTGATACCAAGACCGACGCCGCCGGCAATGCCTGGGCGCCCGTGTCGCCCAACACCCCGCTGATCTGGGAGTCCATCCACGGCAGCCCCTTGCCCGGCACCCTGCTCGAGCGCACGCGCCTGATGCGCGGCAGCTTGGCCCACAACCCGAGCAATGACTCTGTCGAGGTAGGATTTAGCGCGCCGTATGCGGGCTACCATGTCACCGGCACCACCAGGATGCCCCGCCGGGACCCGCTGTTCGCCACGGTCAACGCCGACCTCACCCAGGGCACGATGGGCGCCGGCGACGAGGCCGACGTCCTGCAGGTGATTGAATCCTTCCTGTCTGAGTCGCTGGGCTAAAGACATTAAAGCGCTTTATATGTATTGAAGCCGGGCGCGCGCGCACAGTCCGGGCTTCAATGAAGCGCACTTTCACAGCCGTCCTTTCCGCCAGCCTTGCCCTGCAGGCCGGCGCCGCCGTGCAGATCCTGCCGTTCGGGGAATTTGCCGGGCGCACCGGCCGCCCCGGGCCGGGCCTGACCTGGAAAGTCAGTGATGCCCGCGGCGCTGCGCTGGCGGCTGTGCTTAACCAGCGCCACGCCGCCGGGCGCGCGGAGTTCAACTTCGACTACGACCACCAGACCATGCTGGTGCCAACCACGGGCCAGAAGGCGCCGGCCAGCGGCTGGGCCAGCCGGTTCGAATGGCGCAACGGCGTGGGCCTGTTCGCAACCGACACGCGCTGGACGGCGCCGGCTGCCGCCAGCATCGACGCGCAGGAGTACCGCTACATCTCGCCGGTCATCTCCTTTGACCCTGACACCGGCGAAGTCACCGACGTGCTTCACGCCAGCCTCACCAACTTCCCCGACCTGATGCAAATGGCGGCCGTGAGTGACGCCGTCGCCGCGCTGAACGCAACTTTCAACCACCAGGAGAACGACTTGACTCTGCTCGCATCCCTTTTGACCGCCCTCGGCCTGCCCGCCGAAACCACCGAAACCGCAGCGCTCACCGCAGTGGCCGCCATGAAGGTCAAGGCCGACAAGGCCGCCGCCGTGCCCACGGCGCTGTCCGCGGCGCTGGGCCTTGCCGCCACGGCCGACGAGGCCGCCGCGCTGTCAGCCGTCGCCGCGCTCAAGACGCAAGGCGCCACCGGCGACGCGACCACGCTGCAGACCATCCAGTCCCTGCAGGGCACCGTGGCCGCGTTGACCGCCAAGATCACCGAGGGCGAGGTCAACGGCCTGGTCGAGGCCGCGATCAAGGACGGCAAGCTGCTGCCCGCCCAGAAGGACTGGGCCATTGCGCTTGGCAAGTCCAACGTCGCCCAGCTCAGCGCCTTCATCAAGGACGCGCCCGCGGTGGCCGCCAGCCTGGCCGCAACGCAATCGGGCGGCCAGGGCCAGGGCGGCAACGGCGCCGCCGCCGTGGTCACCGGCACGGAGACGGCCGTGCTCAGCGCGATGGGCCTGTCCGCCGATGAATTCAAGGCCGGCGCGGGCACCGTCGCCGCCGCCTAACCCGATCAACTCCAGGAGCAACCAGCATGACTGCATTGACCGTCGCGCGCGACACCCAGCGCCGCGAAAATCTCCAGCTCAGCCTGCCCATGTCGGCGAGCAAGATCTATGAGGGCGCCATCGTGTGCCTGAGCGCAGCGGGCTACGCCACCAAGGGCGCCGTGGCCACCACGCTACGCGCCGCTGGCGTGGCCGAGGCCACGGTGGACAACAGCGCCGGCAACGCGGGCGACGTGTCCATTGACGTCAAGCGCGGCACGTTCAAGTTCGGCAACTCGGCCTCGACCGACCAGATCACGCTGGCCGACTACGGCAAGGACTGCTACATCGTCGATGACCAGACGGTGGCCAAAACCGACGGCACCGGCACCCGCTCGGTCGCCGGCAAGATTCGCGGCGTGGACACCGACGGTGTCTGGGTCGAGTTCTGAGCCGCGCCAACCTCCCGCAACTTCAAGGACTTTTCCCCCATGAAATCAAGCTCTCGCTCCCTCGTCTTGTTCGCGGCCGTGCTGGTCGCGGGCGTGATCGCCGCCGCCTGCAGCCCCGCGTTCGCGCTGACCGCGCCCAGCGCGCTGCAGCTGGCGCCCGCCGTCGGCTCTGCCGGCCAGCTCACTGACTGGCAGCTCGCCAGCCTGTGCTTTGGCGGCCTGACCATCAACCCGGCCAATCTGGCCGTGCTGAACCAGGCATTCAACGCCGCGTTCAAGAAGGGCCTGGGCCGCACCAAGCCGGTGTGGGACCAGATCGCCATGCTCATTCCGTCGACCACGGCGGAGAACGTCTACGCCTGGCTGGCCGCCAACTTCCAGATCCGCGAGTGGATTGGTGACCGTGTCATGCAAAACCTGGCCGATTACAACTACGTGATCCGCAACAAGGACTTTGAAGGCACGGTCGAGGTGCTGCGAAACGCCATCGCCGATGACCAGTACGGGATCTACTCGAGCATGTTCGAGCAGATGGGCGACAGCGTGACGCAGTTCCCGGACAAGCTGGTGTTCCAGGCGCTGAAGGCCGGCACCACGTCCCAGTGCTACGACGGCCAGTACTTCTTCGACACCGACCACCCGGTGGGCCTGCCAGGCAAGGAAGTGTCGGTCTCTAACCACATGGGCGGCGCGGGCGAAGCCTGGTACATCCTGGACACCAGCAAGGTCATGAAGCCCATGATCTTCCAGGAGCGTGAGAAGTTTCAGATGGTGCGGAAGGACAAGGCTGACGACGACAACGTCGTGTTCCGCAAGAAGTACATCTACGGCGTCGATGGCCGCAGCAACGTGGGCTACGGCCTGTGGCAGCTGGCGTTCGTCAGCAAGCAGACGCTGGACGCCACCAACGTCCGCGCAGCCCTCACCGCAATGGGGTCCCAGAAGGACAACAACGGCGAGCCGCTGAACACGATGGGCACCACGCTGGTGTGCTCGCCCAACCTGTACGAAACGGCCGTTGACCTGATGGCCAAGGACTACCTGGCCGCGGGCGAAAGCAACACCCTCAAAGGCCGCCTCAAGGTGGTCCAGAGCGGCTACCTGCTGTAAGCCGCAGCCGCACCCTCCCGCAACTACCAGGAGCCCCAATGGCAGACCCGAAACAAACCGCCTCCAAGCCCGCCAAGGGCAAGGTCCCCGCGCTGCGCGTCGTCGCGCGCCGCGACAGCTTCCGCCGCATCGGCCGCCGCTTCGGCGCCGAGCCGGTGGACATCCCGCTCAGCGAGCTGAAGAAGGCCGAGATCGAAGCGCTGCGCGCAGACAGGCTCCTCGTGGTGCACGAGGTCGAGATCGACGGCGGCGAAGCCGCGGCGGACCCGGCTGCACAGAACACCTGATGCAAGGCCAGGCTTTGATCGGCCAGCTGGGCGAAGCGCAGCTCGGCGGCCGGGAGCCTCAGTGAAGGGCGGGGGCGCTAGGCGCCACACGTGGGTGGCGCTTCCCCGCCTTTTTGTTTTTTTTCAGGAGAACCGACCATGAAGAAGTCCTACATCGTGCTCAGCCAGGTGGAGCTGGACGGCAGGCTTCACCCCGTCGATTCGACCATTGACCTGGCGCCCGAGGCCGCTGCCTATCCGCTGGCGCGCGGCGCCATTGCCCCGGCCCCCGCTCAGCCCATCACGCGCGCCCAGCGCCGCGCGGTGCCCGCCGTAGTTCTCGGCGACGTTGACCCCCAGGCGGGCAGCTGAGCCATGCCCTACGCCTCTGCGCAAGACATGATCACCGCGTTCGGGCAGGCCGAAATGCGCGATCTCACGGACGTGGGGCCCCAGCGCCTGGACGACGTCGACATGACCGTGCTGAACGCCAAGCTGCAAGAGGCCAGCGCGCTCATTGACGGCTACCTCGTGGGCCGCTACCCGCTGCCGCTGGCCGAGCCGCCGCAGGCCTTGCGCGTGCACTGCCAGGGCCTGGCGCGCTACCTGCTCATGACCAATGCGCCCGACGAGCGCGCCAAGGCCGACATGGCCTCGGCCTACAGCTACCTCAAGCTGGTGAGCAGCGGCATGATTGCCCTGCTGCCCCCCGCGCAGGCGCCCGTGCCCACCGGCATGGGTCCTGTGGTGTTCAACGCCGGCGCCAAAGTGTTTGGCCGGGGAGACGACTGACATGGCCAACGCTGCATTGCTGGCCGACTACCTGTTCCTGCAGGAGCTGATCGAGGCGCGCGTGCGCGGCCAATTGGGCCAGGACGTGCCGGTCATGCCCGTTGACGAGATGGCCCAGGTCACCGAGGCCAACCTTTCGCGCGACACCGTGTTTGTTCTGTGGGACGGCGAACGCTTCCCCGACGACGCCGGCGGCGGCTCCAGCACGATGGTCACCCAGCGCTACACGCTGCTGCTGGCCAAGAAGAACGCGCGCCAGGCCAAGGGCGCGCGCAATGAATCGGCCGGCCCGCTGCTGGCGCGCCTGCACAAGGCTCTGGCCGGCTGGACGCCCGAGGGAGCCATGCGGCCCTTTCGGCGGGCCAACGGCCGGCAACCGAACTACCGCGCCAGCGTGGCGCTGTATCCCCTGACGTTTTCAATCAATCTCACCCTCTGAAGGAGCTGGAACATGAGCGGATTTTCTGGACAAGGCAAAGTGCTGGTCGGTCTTCGCAACGCCAACGGCACGCCGGGCCTGCTGCGCTGGCTCGGCAACGCGAGCAAATGCTCCCTCACAGTCGAGGAAGACAGCGAAGAGCGCAACGAGAGCTACAGCGGCAACCGCCTGCCGCACCGCAAGCTCACGCGCAGCCGCAAGGGCACGCTGAGCATCGTGCTGGACGAGTTCAGCAATGACAACCTCGCGCTCGGCCTGGTGGCCAGCGTCACGACGGTGGCGGCCGGCGCCGCGGTGGTGGGCTATGCCTTCCCCGAGGGCGCCAAGGTGGGCAGCATCCTGGTGGCGCCCGCCAAGAACCTGAGCGCGGTGGCCATCAAGGACTCCACCGGCGTGCCCCTGGTGCTGACTGCCGGCACCAACTACCGGCTCGACGCATTTGCCGGCACCGCCGAGCTGCTGGACATCACCGCGGGCGGGCCCTACGTGCAGCCGTTCAAGATGGACTACACCCCGGGGGGCTATACCAAGGTGGGGGCGCTCAACCAGGCTTCGCAGGACCTGTACATCCGGTTCGACGGCGTGAACACCGATGACGGCACCCGCATCATTGCGGACATCTTCCGCGCGCGCATCAAGCCGGTCAAAGAGCTGCCGTTCATCACCGACAGCTACGTCGACTTCGAGATGGAGGGCACGGTGCTGAACGATCCGACCAGGGATTCCGACAGCGCCGACGGCCAGTTCTTCAGCATCGTGACGGAGTGAGCAGCATGAGCGAGGCTGAAAGGGACCCGCTGGAGTTCGTGTCACCGGCCGAGCGGCCGATGACCGTTGAAGGCGTGCAGCTGCTGATCACCCCGCTGCTGGTCAAGGAACTGCCGCGCGTGATCCGGGCGGTTGACCCGCTGCTGTCGACGCTGCTGATCGAGGGCGACACGCTGGACGCGCAGCGCCTCGTGTCGCTCATGGGCTCACACGGCGAGGCGATCATCGAAGCGGTGGCCATCTGCGTGCGGCGCCCGCCCGAGTGGGTCGGCAACCTGCTGCCCGACCGCCTGGTCGCGCTGGCGCTGGCCTCACTGGAGGTCAACGCCGATTTTTTCAGCCGGGCGCTGACGGCCGCAAAGGCCCAGGCGCCAAAGCTCGCGCCCACGGTGGCCGCGCGGATCATGGCGGGCTCCTGGCCTGGAGCGACGCCTTCGACCGGCTGATCGCAGCGGGCCACCGCCACGGTGAAGTCATGGGCTACACCCTGCGCCAGTTCAACACCTACCTTGAACTGGCCGGCCGGCGGGAACGCGATGCCCTGCGCTGGAGCCTGATCGCCCCGGCGCTCGCGCAAGGCGGCGGCAAGGCGCTGCAGGCCGCGCTGCGCAAACTCAAGGACTGACCGCGCACCATGACCGTCGAAGCAAAACTCAGGGTTACGCCGCAGCTCGAAGCGGCCGTGGCCGGGCTGCGCGGCCTGGTGCGCGAAGTGCGCGCGCTGGAAAGCGGCGTCCAGCAGGCTGACCGGGCCAACACGTTCAAGGGCACGCATGCCGGCATTGACGGCATTTCCAGCCGGCTGCGCGCAGCGCACGCCCAGCTGCTGGCGTTCTTCGGGCTGCAGCAGGGCGCGCAAGGCGTCGCCGCACTGGCGCGCATGTCCGACGAATACCAGTCCATGAACGCGCGCCTGCGCATCATCACGCAGGGGCAGGCGGAATTCAACCAGGCGCTGGGCATCGGGCGCGGGCTGGCCGCGCAATACAACGCGCCGTTGAATGAAACGGTGTCTCTGTACACCCGCATCCTTTCGGCCGTCCGGCCGCTGGGCGGCGGCCTGCGTGAGGCGAGCGTGGCCACCGAGGCTTTGCTGGCCAGCCTGAAGATCACCGGCGCCGGCGCCGCCGAGTCCGCCAGCGCGATCTTGCAGTTCAGCCAGGCGCTGGGCTCGGGCGTGCTGCGCGGCGAGGAGTTCAACGCGATCAACGAGGCAGCGCCGCGGCTGCTGGCGGCGCTGGCCGACGGGCTGGGCAAGCCGCGCAGCGAGCTGAAGGCGCTGGCCGAGCAGGGGCAGCTGACCACCTCGGCCATCGTCAAGGCGCTGCGCAATCAGCTGCCGGAGCTCAAGGCCGAGGCGGCCCAGATCCCGGCCACCATCAGCAGCGGCGCGCAGCAGGCGCGCGACGCCCTGCAGCAGTTTGTGGGGCAGGAGGCCCAGGGGTACGCGCGCTCCCTGGTGGACCTGCTCAAGCTCATCGCCGAGAACATCAAGGAGATCGCCACCGCGCTCACATTGCTGGCCGTTGCGCTGACGGCCGGCGCTCTGGGCCGCGGCGCCGCGGCCGTGTTCGCGGGATTGGCCGGAGGGCTGGCCGGCGTCACTTCCGCTACGGCCCTGCTGTCCGTGGCTTTTCGCGGGCTGCTGGCCCTGGTGGGCGGCCCGGTAGGCCTGGTGGTCACCCTTGGGCTGCTGGCCGCGGCCTGGATCGGCCTGGGCAACGCCAAGAACAAGGCGCAGGCCCGGACGGCCGAGCAAGTCCGTGACGAGCGCCTGGCGGTGCTGGCAGAGATCGAAGATCTTAAGAGCGGAAAGGCCGGCGTCAGCTACTACGAGCGCATCACCGAAGCGCGGGCCCGGCTGCGCCGCCTCGATGCCGAGGCCAACGGCTTTGCTCAGAAGTCCTTTGAAACCTTCCGAAAAGGTGAATTGACGAGCGACCCGGGGGGCATAAATCTAAGAGACCCAGCGTCCATCAAGAAATTCGAGGAAGCCAACAAGCTGCGCTCCGACATCGTGAAGAAGTTCGCGGACGAGCGCACGGCCTATGTCAAGGCCAAGGACGCCGAGATCGCGGCCGCGCAGGACCAGGGGAACCTGGCCGAGGCCAAGCGCCTGACGCGCGACAAGGCGGCCTACCTCAAGGAGCAGGCACGGGCGGAAAGCGAAGCGCTCAAGACCTATGACCAGCGCGGCGCGGTCACGCGCCTGGCGCAGGCCAAGGCCCTTTACGACAAGGACTTCGAGCTGCTGGCCGATGCCGCCCAGCGCGAGGCCAAGCTGTTGCAAGAGCGCTTTGATCAGGGCCTGGTCGACCTGCAAAGCTACCTGGCCGAAAAGAAGCGGCTGCAGGACTCGGACGCTAACTTTGAAATTGACCGCCTCACGGCAAAGCGCGTCGCCGAGGAAGAAGCCCTGGCCAAGAACCGCAAGCTTTTGGCCGGCGCCAAGGACGCCAACGCGCGTGACGCCGCGCAGACCGCCGTCATTGACGGGCAGCGTCGTGTGCTCGAGCTTGACACCGAGATCGCCAAGAAGGAGCGCGACCGCCTGGACAATGCACGCGCGCTCACGGAGGAAGCCCAGCGCCTGAGCGCCGAGCTGCGAGACCAGCAAAAGTCAATTGAAACGCAGCTGAAGCAGGCTCGCGGCACCGAGACCCTTGCGGACATTCAACGCCGGGTCCAGGATCAGTTCGCCCCGCAGCTCGCGCGCGAGTTCCAGCTTGGCGGCGACGGCTCTGGCACGCAGGCGCTGATTGACACCACGGTGAGGCGCGAGGCGCTTGCCAAGGTGCAACGCGAATTGGCCCAGGCGCGCACCGAACTGAGCCAGCGCGAAGAGGCCGTGCGTATTGCAGAAGACGCCGGCGCCGTGACGGCCGAGGAAGCCGAGCGCCGCGTGCTCGCCGCGCGCCGCGAACAGCTGCCGGTGCTGCAGGCCATTGCGCAGCAGCTGCGCGCGCTGGCCGTCAGCCCGGAAGAGCAGGCGCAGGCCGCCGCCGCGGAGCTGGAGAACAAGCGCCTTTCAGACTTGCGCAGCTCGGTGCAAAAGACGCTGGACGCCAACGCGCGCAGCGGCTTGGGCCAGATGTTCGCCGACATCGTTTCGGGCGCCAAAACGGCCGGAGAGGCGCTGCGCGGCATGCTGGCCAGCTTCGCCCAGCAGATGCTCAACCTGATCAGCCAGCGGTTGGGCAACCGGCTGTTTGAGTCGTTCGGCCTGGGCCGCGTGGTCGACGGCGCCGCGTCGTTCATCACCAGCGCTTTTGGTTTCCACCAGGGCGGCGTGGTCAGCGCGGGCGGGGCCAGCTTCACACGCGCGCTCAACGTGTCGCCCTTGGCGGCCGCGCTGGCCCCGCGCTACCACGTCGGCGGGATCGCCGGCATGAAGCCCGGCGAACGGCTGAGCGTGCTGCAGGACGGCGAAGAAGTCCTCACGGCCGATGACCCGAGGCATGTGCGCAACTACCGCGGCAGCGGCGTGCAGATCTCCAGCAGCGTCACGGTCAACGGCGCCAGCGGCGACCGGGCCCAGCAGCAAGGCGCCGGCAATGACCTGAACCGGCTGATCGAGGGCGCTGTAGACGCCTGGGCTCTCAAACAAAGCCGCCCCGGCGGCATTCTGGCGAAGGGGTAGTCAATGGCCGTGTTTGATTGGGCCGAGAGCAGCAACCTGAGCCTCGAGGAAGAACCCCGGGTGAATGCCACCCAGTTCGGCGACGGCTACGAACAGCGGGCCGCTGACGGCATCAACGCGCTGGTGCAGCGCTGGGACTTGAACTTCGAGGAGGTGGACAACGCCATCGCCGACGAGATCATTGCCTTCTTGCGCGCGCGTGCCGGCGTGGAGGCGTTCGACTGGACGCCCAAGTGGGGCACGGTGGCGATCAAGGTGCGGTGCCCCAAGTGGTCGCGTTCGCCGGACGGAGAGGGGCTCAGCCGCATTGCGGCGCGTTTTCAACAGGTATTCGAGCCATGACCAATATTGCGGGCGACGTCAGCCGGCTGGAGATCTCGGCGCCCGTCGAGCTGTACGAGCTGGACGCCGCTGTCGTTGGCGGCGGGGTGCACCGCTTCGCCAACATGACCAATGAGCTGGGCACGGCGGTGGTCTGGCAAGGCCAGTCCTACAGCCCGTTTCCCATTGAGGTGACCGGCTTTGAAAACTCCTCCGACGGCCCGCTCGCCCGACCGAGGCTGTCGGTCTCCAATGTCAACGGCATGGTGGGCGCCCTGATCCGCGACTACCAGCGCCTCGAGGGGGCCAGCTTCATCCGCCGGCGCACGCTCGCCAAGTACCTGGACGCGGCCAACTTCGCGCTGGGCGTCAACCCCACGGCCGACCCCACGGCGCATTGGCCCGACGAGCTCTGGCTGATTGACCGCGTCGACCAGCGCAACAAGTCGGTGGTGGTCTGGGAGCTGTGCAGCCCGCTTGACTGGGCCGGGGTGATGCTGCCGCGCCGTCAGATTCTCGCCGCGGCCTGCGCCTGGAGGTACCGCGGCTCGGAATGCGGCTACACCGGCGGGCCGGTGGCGAAGGCCGATGACTCGGCGACCTCCGACCCGGCGGCTGATTCCTGCGGCCGCCGGCTGACCTCTTGCAAGCTGCGCTTCGGCGCGACGGCGGAGCTGCCGTTCGGGGGCTTTCCAGGCGCGGGCACCACACGCAACGTATGAGGCAAAACATGATTGATATTTCAGATGCATGGGTCGCCGACCTGGCCGCCCACGCCGAGGCCTGCTACCCGGCCGAGTGCTGCGGCCTGGTGGTTCGCTCAGGTGACCAGGTGGCTTACCGCCCTTGCGCCAACGTGGCGCAGCGCGGGCAGTCGGAGTTCGAGATCGACCCGCGCGATTGGGCGGCGGCAGAGGACTCGGGCGAAATCCTCGCCGTCTGTCACAGCCACCCCGACGAATCGGCCAACCCGAGCATGGCGGATCGCGTGATGTGCGAGCGCTCGGGCCTGCCCTGGATCATCATCGGCTGGCCGAGCCAGGTGGTGAAGCGCGCAGACCCCACCGGGTGGTCCGCGCCCCTGGTGGGCCGCGAGTTTCACCACGGCGTGCTGGACTGCTACACGTTGATCCAGGACTACTACCGCACAGAGCTGGGCCTGACGCTGCCGGACTTCGCGCGCGTAGACGGCTGGTGGGAGCGGGGCCAGAACCTGTACCGCGAGAACTTTGCGGCGGCGGGCTTCACCGAAGTGAACGACTTGCCCCAGGTGCATGACGTCATCCTGATGCAGGTGCGCTCGGACGTGGAGAACCACGCCGCCGTCGTTCTGGCCGGCGGCCAGATCCTGCACCATCTGCACGGCCGTCTCAGCTGCAGGGACGTTTACGGCGGATATTGGCAGCGCGTGACCCGCACCGTGCTGCGGCACAACAGCCTGCTGGCAGGGGCGGCGGCATGACGGCCGCAGTCTTGCGCGAAGTGCGCCTCTATGGGGAGCTGGGCCGCCGCTTCGGGCGCGTGCACCGGCTGGCCATCTCAACGCCGCACGAGGCCGTGCGCGCGCTCAGCGCTACCGTGCGCGGCTTCGCCGACTACCTGTTTGAGCACAACCTGCCGGGCTTTCGCGTGTTCGTTGACCGCGCGGGCCGCACGCTCGAGCAGCTGCACGAGCCCTTCGGGCGCATGGAAGTCGTGAAGATCGTGCCTGTGATCGCGGGCCGAAAGAGCGGCGCCTTCCAGCTCATTCTGGCCGGGGTGCTGCTGTTTTTCGGAGCGCCGATGCTTGGCGGCCTGATCAGCAGCACCTCGCTCGGCGGCGCCGTGGCGTCCGTCGGCATGTCCATTGGCAAGGCGCTGATCCTGGGCGGCGTGCTGCAGCTGCTCAGCCCGCAGCGGCGCGGTGCGGATCTGGCCACGAACGTGGAGAACGCGCCCAGCTATGCATTTGACGGCCCGGTGAACCAGACCCAGCAGGGCCTGCCCGTGCCGCTGGTGTACGGGCGCATCATCACCGGCGGCGCGCCGATCTCCAGCGGCCTGCTGGCCGAGGAACCTGTGCCGGCGGCGGGCGAGGCGGCCACAGAGCAGGAGCTGCCGCCTGAGCAGCCCGCCTATTGGTGGCAATACGACGAAGCGGCGGCCGGGCCATGACGCAGGACACGATCCGCGGGGCAAAAGGCAAAGGCGGCGGCCGCGCGCCAGTGGAGGAACAGGATTCCCTGCGGTCCACCCAGTACGCCGAGATTCTCGACCTGGTCAGCGAGGGCGAGGTTCAGGGCCTGGTCAACGGCCTGAAGTCGGTCTATCTGGACAAGGTGCCCATTGAAAACCCAGACGGCTCGCGCAACTTTGAGGGCGTCGAGTTCGCATGGACCAACGGCACGCAGGGGCAGGCGGCGCTGCCCGGCTTCCCCAGCATCCAGAACGAAGTGGCCGTGGGCCTGATCGTCGCCCCTGACACGCCGGTGGTGCGCAGCATCACGAATGGCGCGGTGGATACGGTGCGTGTCACCGTCGGGATTCCCCAGCTGACTTTCCAGAACCCAGAGAACGGCGACCTCGTGGGCACCGAGGTGGAATTCGCCATCGACGTGCAAAGCAACGGCGGCGGCTTTGTCGAGAAGTACAGGACCAAGATCACCGGCAAGACCGTGAGCCGCTACCAGCGCGCCGTGCGCCTGGCGTTGAGTGGCCCGCCGCCGTGGGATGTCCGGGTGCGGCGGGTGAGCCCGCCGGCATCGGGCAGCAATCAGCAAAACGCCATCTGGTTCGACTCCTACACCGAGATCCAGAGCCTGAAGCTGCGCTATCCCAACAGCGTTGTGCACGGCCTGCGCATCAGCGCGCAGCAGTTCAGCCGGGTGCCGCAGCGCGCCTATGACATGCTGGGCATCCGCGTTCAGGTGCCCGTCAACTACAACGCCTACACGCGGGACTACTCGGGCACCTGGAACGGCACTTTCAAGACCTCGTGGACCAACAACCCGGCGTGGATTCTGTATGACCTGATCACCAACGCGCGCTACGGCATGGGCGACTATGTCGACCCCGCCTTCCACGACAAGTGGAAGCTCTACGAGATCGCCCAGTATTGCGACGAGCTGGTGCCGGACGGCCGGGGCGGGCAGGAGCCGCGCTTCACATGCAACCTGGTGCTGGCCAACCGGGTCGAGGCCTTCCGCGCGCTGCAGGATCTGGCGGCCGTGTTCCGCGGGATGATCTTCTGGGCGGCGTCCGCGGTGCAGTTCTCGCAGGATGCGCCTGCGGACGCACAAATGCAGTTCGCCCCTGCCAACGTGGTCGACGGCGTTTTCACCTACAGCAGCACCAGCTTGAAGCAGCGCCACAGCGTCGCGCTGGTGTACTGGAACAACCCGGCCGACTTCTATTCGCGCGTTCCCGAGTTGAGCGTTGACGATGAATTGGTCTCGCGCATTGGCCTGCGCGAGCTCGAGCTGAGCCCGCTGGGCGTGACGTCGCGTGGCCAGGCGGCGCGCATTGGCCGCTGGGCGCTTTACAGCGAACAAAGCGAGTCCGAGACCGTGGCTTTTTCCACGGGGCTGGAAGGCGGCGGCGTGCGGCTTGGAGATGTGTTTCAGATCGCTGACCCCAGTGAGTCCGGCGAGCGGATCGGCGGGCGCGTGGCGTCCGGTACCGCCTCGGCTGTGACATTGGACGCGCCGGTCGCCTTGGAGCCCGGCCTGACCTACCTGCTGACGCTGATGGTGCCCGATCCGTCGGGCCAGGGGACCTATCTGACCGAGCAGCGGGCGGTCACCAACGCGGCCGGCACCGCGTCGGTGATCAATGTCTCGCCGCCTTTTTCCGAGGCGCCGCCGGCACAGACGATCTGGACGCTGGCCTCAGACGCGCTTTACCCGACCACGTGGCGCTGCATCAGCATTCGCCCCAACGGCAAGACCTACGACGTGGTGGGCGTGGCGCACAACCCCGAGAAGTACCTGGCTGTTGAGCAGGGCCTGGTGCTCGAGCGGCGGCCCACGTCACGACTGGGGGCCGTCTCGCCGGCCCCAACCGACCTGACGTTCGCAGAGACGGTCTACGATGACCGCGGGGCCTACCGCAGCCGCTTGACCATCGCGTGGTCGCCGACCCGCGGCAACGGCAGCAATCAGCGGTTCAGAGTGACCTGGTCATGGGAGCACGGCCCGCTGGAGTCGCGGGACACGACTGATCAGACTCTGGACCTCGACGGGCTTGCCCCCGGCCTGGTCGAGGTCACGGTTCGCGCGGTGAATGCCGTGGGCACGCTGTCTCCGCCGCTGCGCGGCAGCTTCAACATCCTGGGCCGCAGCACCGCCGCGCCTTTCGACGTTTTCAACGTCAGCGCGGCCACCGACGGCACGCGCGTGCTGACGTTCGGGTACACAACCTCGCCCGTTCCCAAGGACTGGCGCGGCGCTGAGGTGCGCTATGTCGCCGGCACCGTCGGCTCGCCGGACTGGGACACCATGACGCCCCTGCACGCGGCGGGCACCTGGTTCTCGGTCTCGCCGGTCAACATAGGTGAGCCTGCTGGCGCGGGCACCTTCACATTCGCGGCGCGCTCACGTGACGCCGTCGGGCTGTCGGCGGCAGCGCTATGCACGGTGACCCTGCCGGCCACGGGCCGCATCTTTTCCCTTGACCTCACGCCCGCGCCCACGCCAACCGGATTCGGGGTTGTCGCTTCGCTGAACAACGTGTGGGTCACTCATGACACGCCCACCTACGCTCAAGGCCACGGCCACAAAGAGACGGTGCTGTACGGCTACCAATACCCGGGCGGGCCGTTGCCGGTCTTCAACCAGGCCGTCGAGGTAATGCGTTTCACGGGCAACACGGGCATCTTCCCGGTCGCCCCGGGGGACACTTGGCGCTTCTGGATCAAGTGGGTGAGTCAGGACGGCGGGCTGAGCGCGGTGCCGGCCGGCGGCACCAACGGCCTGCAGGTCACCGCGGGCCAGCTCGGCGGGCAGAATCTGGCGCCGCTCAGCGTGCTGGCGGCGAACCTTGCGCTCGCGGCGGTCGACCTCGGGAGCCCCACCGTGACCGGCACGATCACTGACCCGGTGAGGTTCGGCGCGGCGGCCATCGGCTACACGGTCACTCAATACCTTTTGGCGACGTCCGGGGTTATGGGCAACCTGCTGGTGGACAACGCGCAGATTGTGAATCTGCACGCCAGCAAGCTCTTCGCCGGCACCGTCACAACAGACAAGCTGGTGGTCGGGGCCGCAACGGCCGCCGCCAACGGCCAGGCCATCGGCGCCGTCAATCCGGGGTTTGCCGGCATCTCGAGCGGCTTTCTCGGCTTCACGCCGGCGGTAAGCCTGACGTCAACGGGCGCGCCAGTCTCGGTGGACGTCACGGGGACGGTCGACGCCATTGCCGAAAACGCGGCTATCGCCTACTGGCAGTACACCATGTACCTGGTCGTTGACGGGGTCCGGCAGTCCACGATATGGGCGAACGGCTACATGCCGGCGTTTGCCGGCGGGGGCTATCCGCGCCGCGGGTTCCAGCCAGCGGCCATTGTTTTTCGACACCAGCCGTCGGCCGGCCTGCACAACTACGCGGTCGACGTGTACATCGAGGCCAGAGACGCGACCGGCGCGGCTGTGTCGTTCGGGGCGTATGGGCAGGTCGGCTGGTACGGCCACGGCCTTGTGATGGAGAACAAGGTATGAAGTACACCGTCTATGACCAGGTCTCGGGCCGCATCACGCGCTGGGGCGACTGCGAGGCAGCGGACATTGATCACCAGGCCGGCAGCGGGCAAAGCGTGATTGCCGGCGTGCACGCAAGCCCGGCCGACAGCAAAGTCGTTGACGGCGCCGTCGTCGACATGAGCGAGAGCGAGCGCGCCGACTATGCCGCTCAGCGCGCCGGGTAGTAAAGCGCTTTAGGTTGATGCCCGGGCGGCAATGCGGAATGATCGCCCGGCCAAAGAAAAAAAAGACAGGGCGAGTGCCCACGGTGCGCTAACACCTTGAACACCCGCCTCAGCCGTGCTTGCACACGGCATCAGCCGAAGACCCTGCCACCTGTACAGGCCGGGGCATTATGGACGATGCCGAGATGGACGAAATTCGATGCGGCCGCTGCAGCAAGAAGCTGGCGGCCGGTGAGTATGTGAAGCTGCAGATCAAGTGCCCGCGTTGCGGCGCGCTCAATGAGTTTTTGAGGGTCGAGAGCCCCACCCCCGCGCGCCTCGAGCGCCAAGGCAAGGATGCCCATGACGACGGCGAAGCTCGACCCCAAGGCCCCCGGTAAAAACGGGTTCAAATACAAACAGCAGTACGGCATCGTTGTCATCTGCGACGACGAAAGGCGCCAGGCACAAACCTACGAGCGTTTGCGCAAGCTGGGCCTCAAGCTCAAGGTAGTCGCAGTATGAAGATCGACGTTCACCACACCTGCGCCGACGCCGGCAGCTACCGGGCGGCTCGCGTCAAAAGCCTTTTCAACGTCGAAAGCGGCGCCGAGTTCCGCCTGCAGGCAGAACTGCCGCTCGAGGCCAGGCCCTGGGCCATTGGCATCGTGGTCGGCCCATCCGGGTCGGGCAAAACGTCCGTCGGCAGGGCCGTCTTTGGCCCCAAGGCCATGTGGGCCCCGCGTTGGCCCAGCGGCGCCCCCGTGATTGACGCCATTGCCCCCGCTGGCCCCTTCGACGCGGTGCCGGCGGCGCTGTCGGCCGTTGGGCTGGGCAGCGTGCCGGCATGGCTGCGCCCCTACCGGGTTCTGAGCCAGGGCGAGCAGTTCCGGGCGAGCCTGGCCAGGCTGGTCTGCGAGGCCCCCAAGCGGGCCGTGGTTGACGAGTTCACCAGCGTGGTCGACCGGCAGATCGCCCAGGTCGGCGCGCTGGCCTTCGGCAAGGCCTGGCGCCGCACCGGCGGGCAGTGCGTGCTGCTGAGCTGCCACTACGACGTGCTCGACTGGCTGCAGCCGGACTGGGTGTTTGACACGGCCACCGGCCGCTTTTCATGGGGGTCACTTTGGCGTCGACCTCAGATCGAGCTTGCCATCGAGCAAACCGACGGTGCCTGGTGGCCGCTTTTCGAGCCGCATCACTATTTGAAGCTGCCGCGGATGGTCGGCGCGAGCTACTACGTGGGCCTGGTCAACGGCCTGCCGGTGGCCCATTTGGCGGTCAGCACCCGCCCCGGCCTGATCGAGGCCCGGGCCTGCCGCTTGGTGGTCATGCCCGAATGGCAGGGCGCCGGCGTGGGCATGCGCTTTCTCAACGCCGTGTGCGCCGCGTGGCTGGCCGGCCGGAACCGGTACGCCAAGCCCATGCGCTCCCTGTTCCATACCAGTCACCCTGGTCTGGCCGCCGCATTGCGGCGCGACCCGGATTGGACGCAAGTTTCCGGCTTTCTGGTGGGGTCAAGCCGCGCCAGGTGCGCCGCGTCAATCCTCCGCTCTGGCGCCAAGCTCGGCTTCAGCGGCGGCGGGGGCTACGGCGGCCACTTCCGGGCGGTCCAGGGGTTCCGCTATCTGGGGGGCGCAGCGTGAGGGTGATGATCGTCGGCCAGAAGTACTTCGGCGCCGAGGTGCTGCAGCTCTGCCTGGCGCGCGGCGACGACGTGGCCGCCGTCAGCGCGCCCAGGGCGGATGACCGGCTGGCCGCCCTGGCTGAGGACAGCGGAGTGCCGCTGTGCCAGGTGGGGCGCAGATTGGATGCGTCTTGGGTGCCTGACGAGCTCGACCTGATCATCTGTGCCCACGCTCACGTTTTCATCGCGCCTGAGGCCCGTAAAAGGGCGCGGTGGGGCGCTTTGGGCTACCACCCCAGCCTGTTGCCGCGCCACCGAGGCAGAGACGCCATCGTCTGGGCCCTGCACATGGGCGATCAGGTCACCGGGGGCACGGCGTACTGGCTGGACGACGGGGCTGACACGGGCCCGATAGCCGCTCAGGGCTGGTGCTGGGTACGGCCGGGAGACACGGCTGCGGATCTGTGGCGGCGGGATCTGGCCCCGATGGGCCTGCGGCTCATAGGCCAGGTGCTGGCTCAACTCGACGCCGGCATCGTGCCGTCGACCCCGCAGCCCGCCGAGCTGGCCACCTGGGAGCCGGCGTTCAACCCCGTGAAGCTGTCCGACCGCCCGGCTTAAGACCTACACTTCGTTGGTGGAAAATTACTTTCCGTCAGCGAAAACCCGAGCGGAGGGCATTTATCTCAGAAGTTCGCCGCATTTTTCGCGCGCGGCATCACCTCGGACCTCGCGGATCACGAAGTGGTCCGGCAGATGCTGGTGCGCCTGGGGCTGGATGCGGTGGAACCCCACCTGGCCTCCGACCGCATGGACCAGGTGCTGCTGCATCCGGTGGCCGGGCCGCTGGTGCTGGTGCTGGTGCTGTTCCTGATGTTCCAGGCGGTGTTTGCCTGGTCGGCCGTGCCCATGGACGCCATCTCGGCCGCCATCGCATGGCTGGGCGACGCTGTGCCCGGGCTGCTGCCCGAAGGCCTGTTGCGCAGCTTCCTCGTCGATGGCCTGATTGCCGGCGTGGGCGGCGTGCTGATTTTCCTGCCGCAGATCCTGGTCCTGTTCTTCTTCATCCTTGTGCTCGAGGAGTCAGGCTACCTGCCCCGCGCGGCCTTCCTGCTGGACCGCATCATGGGCGGCGTGGGCCTGTCGGGGCGCTCGTTCATCCCGCTGCTGTCCAGTTTTGCCTGCGCCATTCCGGGCATCATGGCCACCCGCACGATTGCCAACACCCGGGACCGGCTGGTGACCATCATGATCGCGCCGCTCATGACCTGCTCGGCGCGCCTGCCGGTCTATGCCCTGTTGATTGGCGCCTTCATCCCGCGGCGCGAGATGGGCTGGGGGCTGGAACTGCAGGGGCTGGTGCTGCTGGGGCTCTACCTTGCCGGCATCGTGGGGTCGCTCGCCGTGGCGTGGGCCCTGAAGCGCTTCACGCGGTCGGGCCGGCAGGTGCGCTCGCTGATGATGGAACTGCCCGCCTACCACTGGCCGCGCCCGCGCAACATTGCGCTGGGGCTGTGGCAGCGGGCGCAGATCTTCCTGCGCCGGGTCGGGGGGATCATCCTGGTCCTCACCATCGCGCTGTGGTTCCTGGCCAGCTTTCCCACACCACCTGAAGGCGCATCGGGCGCGGCCATTCACTACAGCCTGGCCGGCATGGCGGGCAAGGCCCTCGCGGTGCTGTTCGAGCCGATTGGCTTCAACTGGCAGATCAGCATCGCGCTGGTGCCCGGGCTCGCCGCGCGCGAGGTGGCGGTGAGCGCGCTCAGCACGGTGTACGCGCTCTCGGCTTCCGCCGGCAACGAGGCGCAGACCCTGGGCCCGCTGATTGCCCAAAGCTGGAGCCTGGCCACCGCGCTCTCGCTGCTGGCCTGGTATGTTTTTGCGCCGCAGTGCCTGTCCACGCTGGCCACGGTGAAGCGTGAAACCGGCAGCTGGAAATGGCCGCTGGTGATGGCGGGCTACCTGTTCGCGCTGGCCTATGCGGCCTCGTACATCACCTACCAGCTGACGCTGTGGCTGTCGCGCTGAGCCCGGCGCAAGCACGCCTGGCGGCGGCGGTCAGGGCGCGCGCGCCAGCTCGTCGATGCGCTGGAGCAATTCCGCCAGCGGGGCCCGCTTGGCCACGCCCGGCCTGCCACCGACCTCGCCGTCAAGGTCGCGCGCCTCTTCCGGCGACACCAGCGAGGTGAGGTAAAGCACCGGAATGAAGGCCGTGTCGGGGTGCCCGGTCAAGGCCACGGCCACATCGCCACCGCTCATCTCCGGCATGTCGATGTCGCACAGGATCAGGTCCGGCTGCTCACGGGCGGCCATGGCCACGGCCTCCTGTGGCCGTGTGGTGCTGATCAGGTCGTAGTACTTGGCGAGCTTGACCACGAGGTAGGACACCACGGCCTCATCGTCGTCCACCAGCAGGATTTTCTTCTTGCGATTCATGATGCTTGCTCCTCGCGCCGCACGCTCAGCTTGCGAAGCAGAATAGCATAGGGAAGTTCAGGCACCGGGGGATTCGGTGGCGTCCATCCTCGTGCGGACCTGGTCCAGATGGGCCTGCAGGACGCCTACGCGCACGCCCAGTTCCGCCAGCCCGTCGACGCCGCTTCGCCGTTCGATCTCGCGGCTGCTGCCCGCGGCCCACTGGAACCCGTACAGCGCCAGACTGCCCGCCAGCTTGTGGGCCAGGCCGCGGGCCGCTTCACGATCGCCCCGCTGCAGCGCCCGCGCCAGGTCAGCGCACAGGGCGCGGCGGGAGGCCAGGAAACCCTCGATCAGCGGCCACAAGCCGGCATCGACCGGCACCACATCATCGGGCCCGGCAATCCGTGGCTGCGCTGGATCAGGCGGCATGCTGACGGGCGCCACATGTCCCACCCGCGCCAGCAGGGCCTGGTGGATGGTCTCGCGCGACACCGGCTTGGTCAGGTAGCGGTCAAAGCCCGAGGCCAGGCAGCGCTGCTGTGTCGCCTCGTCATCGTGCGACGACAGCGCCACGATCATGCAGCGCGGGCGCTGAAGACGCTGTTCGTGGCTTCGCAGCAGGGTCACCGCCTCAAGCCCGCCCATCACCGGCATGTCCAGGTCCATGAAGATCAGGTCGGGCCACTGGCGCTGCGCCATGTCCAGCGCCATGCGGCCATTGATCGCGGTGTCCACCGTGAACGGCGGCGTGGGCAAAAAGCGCCTGACGATCAGCAGGTTGTATTCATCATCGTCCACCAGCAGGACCCGCAGCGCCGGCAGGTCGGCCAGCGACAGCGGCGGCGCGGCGCGCCGCTCGGCGGCATGCCGCGTGGCCGCGGGTGCCGTGCCCGAAGGCGCGGCGCGCAGCCGGATGCTGAGCGTGGTCCCGCCCGTCTGCGAGGTCTGCATGGCAATGCTTCCCTCCTGGACCCGGGCCATGAGCCAGGCTGAGTAGGTGCCCAGGCCGGTCCCGCTGGCCTTGCCGGCGGTGGCGTATTTGCCAAAGAAGTTGTCGCGCACGGACTCGGGCACCGCCCCCTGGTTGTGGATCTGCAGCGTCACCTGCGCCGGCGCGTCGGCCGGCGCGATCGTGATGACGACCTCGCCGCCTTCGGGCGAGGCCTCCAGCGCGTTCTTGACGAGGTTGGCCAGCAGTGAATAGCACAGCAGCTCTTCGGCCCAGGCCGGTGGTGTCCGGGGATCGGCCTGGACCCGCAGGCTCACGCCCTTGGACGCGGCGTGGCTGCGCAGGTCCGCCAGCACCTTGTCGAGCAGGCCCGGCAGGTCCACCGCGTCGGGCCGGAAGATGTAGCTGCCGTTCTCCATCTTGTACAGGTCCAGCGACAGGTTCACCATGCTCAGGATGCGGTAGCCGGCGCGCTCGACCACGCCCAGCAAGGCGTCCTCGTCGGCGCTCAGCTCACGCTCCTCGCGCAGCAGGCGGGGCACCGCGATGATGCTGTTCAGCGGCGTCTTGAGGTCGTGGCGGCTGATGCGCTCCACCTCTTCGCGCAGCCGCACGTTCTCCTTGAGCGCTTCCTCCTGTTCACGGAACTGCGTGACGTCGTAGTACGAGGTGATGAAGCGCAGCGTGCGCCCCTGCTCATCGACCAGCGAGATGCCCTCGGCATGGATCCAGATGTAGCTGCCATCCGTGCGGCGCAACCGGTAGGACATCGGCCGGCCCGGCTCCTGTTCGCCCGGCTGGTTCTTGCGCCGGATCATGGCGCGGAACTCGTCGCGCGCACGGTCCTTGTCATCGGGATGCATCATTTCGAAGATGCTGGGCCAGCGCGATGTGTCGGCATCGGCCGGGTAACCCAGCATGGTCTTGAACCGGTCCGAGTAGGTGACCACATCGCGCGCCGTATCCCAGTCGCCAAAGCCCGCGCGCGTGGAGCGCACCAGCAGGCGCAGGCGTTCGCGTTCCACGGCCAGCGCCTGCTCGGTGGCGTATTTCTCGGTGATGTCGAGGCTGGCCACCAGCACCCCGATCTGCAGGCCCTCGGCATCGACCATCACCGTTCGCGTCTGCATGTAGCGGCGCCCGCGGAAGTCGTACTCCTGCGGCTCGCTCACGTGGCCCGGGCCGCGCAGCAGGGCCTGCTGGTCCAGCGCCAGCGTGGACTCGGCGGCGCGGCCGGCCATGTCGCGCAGCGAGGTTCCCACCACCTCCTCGCGCCGGGCCCCCACGTATTTCTCCCAGGTGCGGTTCACCAGCAGGTGGCGCCCTTCGGCGTCGCGCAGCGCCAGGCCGATCGGGACCGAGTCAAACAGGTCGTTGATGAACTTGACCCGGTTGGACAGGTCGATCTCCTGGCGCTTGCGCTCGGAAATGTCGATGAACGAGCAGATGAAGCGCAGCGTCCTGCCGTCGGAGCCACACAGCGCAATGCCCTCGGCATGAACCCACACCAGCTCGCCGTCCTTGCGGCGCAGGCGGTACTCCAGCGCCTGGTGCGACCGCACCGCGTCACGCACCGACCGGTCGCGCAGCTGCGCGGCAAACAGGTCCTGCACCAGCTTGCGGTCTTCGGCATGCAGCATCTGGTCAAACGGCGGCATCGCCTCCTGCTGCGCGTGCGGCGGGTAGCCCAGCATTTCCCGGAAGCGCTCTGAGTACGCCACCACGCCCGTGACCGCATTCCAGTCGAGCAGCCCGGCACGCGTCGACCGGACCAGCAGGTCGGCGCGCTCGCGTTGCTCGATCGCGCGCAGCTCTTCGGAGGACAGGGCCTGGGCAAAACGCCGCGCCAGCAGCACGCCCGGCGCCAGCACGAACACCACCATGCCCCACGGCGCCAGGCCCTGGGACCGCAGGTGCGCGAGGTTCAGCGTGTCGTGCGCAATGGCGCCGGCCAGCGCCAGCAGCCCGCCCAGCAGCAGCACGGCGCCGCGGTCGCCCGCGTACGCGGCCCGCCCCAGCACGTAGATCATGTACGTTCCGGCCACCGCCGAGCCCAGCTGCAGCAGTGGTACCGACAGCGCGAACAGCGGCAGCGGCACCAGCAGCAGCACTGCGACCGACCCCAGTCCCCAGAGGGCCACGGCGCGGACCCCGATGGCGCTGAAGCGGTGCGGATACACCGTCTGCAGGAACAGCATGAGCAGCGTGACGTTCATGTACAGGCTCAGGAACACCAGCTTGAAATACAGCGACCAGCCCAGCGGCGCCATCAGCGGCTGCAGGACGCGCTCACCCGTCATCCCGACATACAGCGCGAACGACAGGCAGAACAGGCCGAAATACAGCGGGCTGCTGTCGTTGCGCCGCTTCAGGAAGAACAGCAGCGGCAGCAGGCTCATGACCGCCAGGCAGCCGAGCGCAAACAGGTCGCGCGCCAGGCCCCGCTCGCGCAGCGCGTGCATCTGCTGGCGGGTGCCGAGCGCGATGCTGCGGATCAGCCCGCCGCGGCGCAGGTCGAAGTTGGAGACCTGGACCACGATGTCCAGCGGGCAGGCCGCACCGTCCAGCGCCGCGATCTGCTGCAGCGGCTCGGGCTGGGCCTGCGCCGCGGTGGCGCCGGGCTGGCCTTGGTGCGCCACGGCGCGGCCGTTCACAAAGTAGCGCGCGGCGCTGTGCTGCAGCGGCAGCGACAGCGCCAGGTCGCTGGCCGGCTCGCAGAGCACCCGCAGCCGGTAGCTGCCATGCCCGGTCGCGCCGGCCGGCGCATCGCCCACGGGGGTGTCATTCCACGGCCCCGGCACGTCCACCGGCACGGCGCGCGGGTCGGGCGTCTGGGCGGCCGCGCCCGGCGCGTCAAAGGCCTGCCACCGCAGGCTCCACTCACCGTCCAGCGCCACCCGGCCATCGCGCGCGATGTCCCAGCCGCGCAAGTCCATGACGCCGCCCACCGCGCGCGGCGCCTCGCGCGCGCTGCCACAGCCCGCCGCGAAGAGCAGACCCAGCGTGGCCACCAGGCACGCCAGCATGCGCATCAGGGAGCAGGCCGCGGACATGGGGCAAGGATACAGGGGCGTGCGGCGGCCCCACCACGGGCTGCGCGGGCCATGGCCGGCCCCGACCCTTCAATGCCACCCGTTTCAAGCAAAAAGAGGCTGGAGTCCAGAGCGGGCGGCCACTGTTCGCTATGAATTCGATAGCGAATCAATGTTCCCGGCGCGCAGCGTGCGGCTCAGGAAGATCACGGGCACCAGTCCCACCAGCACCAGCGCCAGCGACGGCAGCGCGGCCTCGCCCAGCCGCTCGTCGCGCGCCAGCTGGTAGGCCACCACCGCCAGCGTGTCAGTGTTGAAGGGCCGCAGCACCATGGTCGCGGGCAGCTCCTTCATCACATCCACAAACACCAGCAGCGCCGCCGCCGCGGTGGAGCGCCGCAGCAGCGGCCAGTGCACCCGCGCCAGCAGGCCCCAGCCCGAGGCGCCCAGCAGGCGCGCCGAATCGTCAAAGCTCCCGGGAATGCGCGCATAGCCGCTTTGCACCGACTGCAGCGCCACCGCGCAAAAGCGAACCAGGTAGGCCCAGACGATGCCCAGCACGGTGGCGGTAACCCAGTAGCCCACGCCGGCCCCTGGCACGGCCTGCTGCAGCCAGCCCACGGGCAGCAGCAGGCCCACCACGATCACGGCGCCGGGCACCGCGTAGCCCAGCCCGGCCAGGTGCACCACGCCGCGCGTCAGGGCGTCGGGCGAACGGCGCAGGCCAAAGGCCAGCGCCAGCGCCAGCGCCACGGCCAGCGCCGCGCTGATGGCGCCAAGCCGCAGGCTGTTGAAGGTCCACTGCACAAAGCGGTCCCAGGGCAGCACCGACCAGTCGGCCACCAGCGGACGCAGCATGAACAGCACCGGCAGCACAAAGCCCATGAGCACCGGCAGCGTGCAGACCCCCCAGGCCAGTGCCAGGCCGCGCCCGCGCAGGGGCACGGGCTGGGCTTCGGCCGAGCCCGCGCGGGCCCCGCGCCCGGTGGTGAAGCGCATGCGCCGCTGCGCCCGCTGCTCCAGCTGCAGCAGCGCCGCCACCACCAGCAGCAGCACCGTGGCCAGCTGCGCCGCCGCGATGCGGTTGTCCATGGACAGCCAGGCCTTGTAGATGCCGGCGGTGAAGGTCTGGATGCCGAAGTAGCTGGCCACGCCAAAGTCGGCCAGCGTTTCCATCAGGGCCAGGGCCACGCCGGCGGCGATGGCCGGGCGCGCCAGCGGCAGCGCCACCCGGCGGATGCGCCGCGACAGCGGGGCACCCAGCAGCCGAGCGGCCTCCATCAGGTGGGCGGCGCGCTCGCCCAGCGCGGCGCGGGTCAGCAGGTAGACATAGGGGTACAGCGCAAAGATGAAGACCCAGGCCGCGCCGCCCACGCTGCGGATCTCGGGCAGCACCCGACCCTGCAGGCCAAAGCCGGCCCGCAGCCAGCTTTGCAACGGCCCGCTGAACTGCAGGAAGTCGGTGTAGCCATAGGCCACCACGTAGGCCGGCATGGCCAGCGGCAACAGCAGCGCCCACTCAAAGGTGCGCCGGCCCGGAAACTCGAACAGCGTCACGGCCGCCGCCGTGCCCGCCCCCACCAGCGCCACGCCCAGCGCCACCATCAGGCACAGGCGCAGCGAGGTCCAGGTGTAGTCGGGCAGCACGGTGCGGGACATCTCGCGCAGGATCTGCACGCTCTGCGCGTCCCACTGCAGCCATGAGGCGAAGACCGCGAGCACCGGCAAGGTGAGCACGGCGGCCAGGGCCAGCAGCAGCAGGGATTGAAGCCGGTTGGCAAACATGGCGGGCGGGAGGCGGCGTTGAAGCCGGGTTGATGCAAATGAGAATTGTAAGCATCTACAATCCTTCAATGTACCTGGAGCTCTCCCATCTGCGCGTCCACTACGCGGGCCGGCCCCGCCCCGCGGTGGACGGCGTCTCGTTCGGCCTGCAGGCGGGCGACATCGGCGTGCTGATCGGTCCCTCGGGCTGCGGCAAGACCACGCTGCTGCGCGCGGTGGCCGGACTGGAGCCCGTGGTGGGCGGCGAAATCCGGCTGTCCGGCGAGGTGGTGGGCAGCGCGGCCCGCAGCCTGCCACCGGAGCACCGCCGCATCGGCATGGTGTTCCAGGACTACGCCCTGTTCCCGCACCTGGATGTGGGGCACAACGTGGGCTTTGGCATTGAGCACCTGTCCCGCGCCGAGCGCGCCGCGCGCGTGGCCGAGGTGCTGGCCCTGGTCGGGCTGGACGGCAGCCAGCGCCACTTTGCCCATGAGCTTTCGGGCGGCCAGCAACAGCGCGTGGCGCTGGCCCGGGCGCTGGCCCCGCGCCCGCAACTGCTGCTGCTGGATGAGCCGTTCTCCAATCTCGATGTGGACCTGCGCGAGCGGCTTGCGCACGAGGTGCGCGGCATCCTCAAGGCCGCGCAGGCCACGGCCCTGTTCGTCACCCACGACCAGCTCGAGGCCTTCGCCATCGGCGATGTGATCGGCGTCATGCATGAAGGCCTGCTGCACCAGTGGGACGATGCCTACACCCTGTACCACCGGCCGGCCACGCGCTTCGTGGCTGACTTCATTGGCCATGGCGTGTTCACGCCCGCGACCCTGCGCGAGGCCAACCAGCAGGTGGTGGTGCACACCGCGCTGGGCGACCTGAGCGACGTGGCCGAATGCCCGCTGCCTGGGGCTTTTGCGGGCGGCGAATGCGATGTGCTGCTGCGCGCCGACGACATCGTGCACGACGACGGCGCGCCCGTGAAGGCCGAGATCCTGCGCAAGGCGTTTCGCGGCTCGGAGTTCCTCTACACGCTGCGCCTGAAAACCGGCGAGACCGTGCTGGCCCATGTGCCCAGCCACCATGACCACCGCATCGGCGAATGGATCGGCATCCGCGCCGAAGTGGACCACGTGGTCACTTTCCCCCGCGTTCAGGACTGAAAAGGCCTGGAGTCCAGGACGGGCGGCCACTCCTTGCTATTGAAACAGGAGCAAAGCCCGGCCAGGCCGGCCTTCACCGGGCGGCTGACTGCACCCGGCTCGCCTGCTGTGCCATCAGCGGCGTGGGCCTGAGGTTCAGGCCGCCAGACAGCACGCCAGCAGGCGGGCTCGATGCCCGAACCACGGCCACCGGCTCGACCAGCCAGCGGTCCAGCGGGGCCAGGCTCAGCCAGGGGGCGTCGCCCGACAGCGTGTGCAGCTTCAGCTGGGCCGCCAGCATCTGCAGCCGCGCCGTGGTCTGCTCGGCGCGGGCGGTTTCCAGCTGGGCCTGCGCGTCCGCGATGTCCAGCGCGCTCAGGGTTCCGCGGGCCGTGCCCAGGCGCGCCGCCTCCAGTGTCTGGCGGGCATTGCGCACCACCACCTGATGGGCCTTCAGCCGCCGGTCGGCCTGCGCCACCAGTTCGTATTCATGCGCCACCGCCTCGTCGAGCTCGCGCTGCGCGCCCTCCAGCAGCGCCTGGGCGCGTTCGTGCTGGGCCACCGCCTGACGGATGCCGGCGTCATGGCGGCCGCCCGCATACAGCTGCACCGACAACTGCAGGCCGAGCGAGGTATTGAAATAGGTGTTGTTGACCGATGAGTAGCTGTCGCTGGTGCTCTTGGAGCGGCCCGCCACGAGGTCCAGGGTGGGCAGGGCCTCGGCCCGGGCGCGTTCAATGCCCTCGCGCGCGACACGCACGGCGGCCTGCGCCGCCAGCACGTCCGGCGAGCGTTCACGGGCCTGCGCCTGCCAGGTCGCCAGCGGACCCGGCCCCCCGGGCAGCCACACGAAGTCCTGTTCCGCGGGCCCCAGCAGGCGCTGCACCGGCTGCCCCACCATGCGCTCCAGCCGGCGCACGGCTTCGGCGCGGTGGGCCTCGGCCTGCAGCACGCGCAGGCTGGCCAGCTCGGCCTTGGCCTGGCGGGCATCGCGGTCAGCCGCGCTGCCCAGGCCCAGCGGTTCGGCACGGCGGGCGGCGGCAACCAGGCCCAGCAGCGCCTCGTGCTGGGCCCGTTCGGCCACCACGTCGGCCTGGGCCCGAAGCACCTCCAGGTAGGCCACCGCCAGGTCCATCGCCAGGCGCCCGCGCTCTCCGTCCAGCAAGGCGGCCTGGCGCGTGTTCTCGGCGTCGGCCTGGCGCAGGCGGGCCCGGCTTTCAGGCCGGTACAGCGGCTGGCGCACGGTAACGCTGGCGCCCCCCGAGTAATAGTCCAGGTGGGGCTGGCCTCGACCGTTGAAACTGGAGTCCAGTGAATTGCGGGTGCGCGCCACGTTCAGGCCCAGCTCGGGCAGCAGCCGCGAACGCGCCAGCGCCACCCCTTCGCTTTCGGCGCGGAAAGCGGCTTCGGCGGAACGAAAGCGGGCCTCATGGCGCATGGCCAGTTCCAGCGCCGCGGCCGGTGAAAGCGCATCGCCGGCGCCGGCCGGCGCCTGCTGGGCGCGCGCCGAGCACAACACCATGGAACAGGCTACGGCAAACGCACAGCGAAGCAGCATCGGTCAGGCCTCCTTGAGGGATTCAGCGAAACGCTTGAGCAACGGCCGCAACAGGTAGTTGAGCACGCTGCGCTCGCCGGTCTTGACCACCACCTCGGCCGGCATGCCCGGTTGCAGCGAACGCCCGGCCAGCTTGGCCAGGCCCTCAGGCGTGACCTCGACCCGCGCGAGGTAGTAGGACATGCGGGTGTTCGGGTCCACCAGGCTGCTGGCCGAGACGGTCACGACCCGGCCCTTGAGCACCAGCTGCGGCAGATTGACAAAGGCCTGCAGGTGGATGTCGGCCTCGCTGCCGGGACGGATGCGGTCAATCAGCTGGGGGGCGATCTCGGCGTCCAGCACGAGCCGGGCCGAGTCGGGCACGATCTCCATGAGCCGCACGCCGGGCGTCACCACGCTGCCCACATTGACGCCAGCCAGCCCGACCACCGCGCCGTCGACGGGCGCGCGGATCACGGTGCGGTCCTGGCCTTCGGTGGCGCTCTTCATGCGCTCCGCCTGGCTGCCAATGTCGCGCCGGGCATCGGCCAGCAGCGACTCGACCTCGCGGCGGTATTCCTGGCGGCGCTGCTGCTGGCGCTGGCTCACCTCCGACAGCGACTCCTGCAGCCGCGCCTGGTTGCCCACCAGCTCGGCCACGCCGGACTGCACATCGGCCGCCTGGCGCTCCAGCTCGCTTTGCCGCGTCATCGGGCTGTACCCGTCTGCCACCATCTGGCGCACGCCGTTGAGCTCGCGCTCGATCAGCGCCTGCTGGCGGCGACGCGCGACCAGGGACTGCTGGACCCCCGCGACACTGGCCTGCAGGGCGCCGCGCTGGTGCCCCAGCGCCGCCAGTTCACTGGACAGGGCCCGCCGCCGCGTGGCAAACAGCTCTTCCTGCAACGCCATCTGCTGGCGCGCCAGCGGCTGGTCCTTGAGGGCCAGCAGTTCGGCCGGGAATTTCACGCGCGAGGCATCGCCCTGCTCCGCCACGAGGCGCGCCTCGAGGGCCTTGAGCGACACCCAGTGGACCTTGACCTCGTCCAGCCCCGCGCGCGTGGCCACATCGGCCAGCCGAAGCAGCACGTCCCCACGGGCCACCCTCTGGCCCTCGTGAACGGTGAGTTCCGTCACCACGCCGCCGGTCGGGTGCTGGATCTGGGTGCTGCGGTTCTCCACCACGATGGTGGCCGGCGCCGGAACCCCTTCGTCCAGCGGCACCAGGGTGGCAAACAGCAGGAACCCGCCAAAGCCCAGCAGCAGGATCCACCAGCCCACGCGGATTGCGCGCGCCACGTCCGTGGGCGCGGGGTCGGGTTCCCTCCAGCCGGGCAGCGCGGTGGCCAGTGCGTCGATGCGACCTTCGCTCATGCCGCGGCCCCTTCCTGCGCCGCGGTGGCGATCGGCTGGCGGGCAGCTTCGCCCCCGAGCTTGAGAATCTGCTGGCGCGGCCCATAGGCCGCGACCACCCCTTCGTTGAGCACCAGCAGGTTGTCGGCCACGGTGAGCACGGCCAGCCGGTGCGTGATCAGCACCACCGTGCGCCCCTTCTGCTTGAGCGCCTGCACGGCCTGCAGCAAGGCGGCCTCACCGGCATCGTCCAGATTCGCATTGGGTTCATCGAGCACCACCAGTGCAGGGTCGCCGTACAGCGCGCGGGCCAGGGCAATGCGCTGGCGCTGGCCGCCCGACAGGGTGCTGCCTCCCGCGCCCAGCTCGGTCTCATAGCCCGAGGGCAGGCGCAGCACCATCTCGTGCACACCGGCCGCCTGGGCCGCTTGCACGATCTTTTGCGCATCAGGGGGCCCGAACCGGGCGATATTCTCGGCCACCGTGCCTTCCATCAGCGCCACGTCCTGGGGCAGGTAGCCGATGTGGGGGCCCAGTTCAGCCTTGTCCCAGGTGAAAACATCGGCGCCATCCAGCCGGATGCTCCCGCCCGCGGCAGGCCAGACGCCCACCATGACCCGGGCCAGCGTGGATTTGCCCGAGGCGCTCGGGCCGACGATGCCCAGGATTTCGCCCGGCCGCGCCACGAAGCCCACGCCGCGCAAGACCAGACCCGGATGGCCCGGCGGTGCCGCCAGCACGCCTTCGGCCTGCAGCAGGCCCTTGGGCGCAGGCAGCGACAAGGCTTGCGCGGCGACAGGCTGGGCGGCCAGCAGGTCGCCCAGGCGATCCCAGGCACCGCGCGCCGACACCACCAGCTTCCACGAGCCAATCACCTGGTCCACCGGACCCAGCGCCTTGCCCATGAGAATCGAGGCCGCGATCATCGTGCCCGGCGTCGCCGTTCCCTGAATGACCAGATAGGCGCCGGTGCCCAGAATGACCGACTGCATGGCCACCCGGAAGTTCTTGCTGGTTGCCGACAGCACGGTGGCGCGGTCGGAGGCCCGCGACTGCTCGGCCAGCATGCGGTTGTGCCGGGCCAGCCAGCGCTGGCGGATGCCCGCCAGCATGCCCATGGCCTCCATCACCTCGGCATTGCGCAGCTGGTTGCCGGCAAAACCGTTGGCCTGCATGGAGGACAGCTGGGCCTGGGACAGCAGCGGCTCCGTGAGCCGCGACGTGATGAACGCCAGCGCCACCGACACCACCAGACCGGCCACGGACACCAGGCCCAGCAGGGGGTGCAACAGAAAGCAGGCGAACAGGTAGATGGGCACCCAGGGCAGGTCGAAGTACCCGATGGCCGGACCGGTGAGAAACTGGCGCACGTTGGCAAAGTCCGCCAGTGCCTGCACGGGATTGCCGCGGCCCTGGCTGAGCAGCTGGCCAAAATTCGCATCGAAGACCCGGGCCTGGGATTCTTGGTCCAGCCGGTTGCCCAGCCGGATCAGCACATGCCCGCGCACCCATTCCAGCGCCGCGAGCAGCGCGATCAACCCCAGTGCAATCCCGCTGATGGCCCACAGCGTTCCGAGGTTGCGGCTCACCAGTACCCGGTCATAAATCTGCAGCATGTACAGCGAGGGCACCAGTCCCAGCAGATTGATGACCAGCGAGAACACGCCCGCCACCACAAACACGGACCGGTAGGTGGCCAGCACCCGGCCCAGTTCGGTGCGCGAGTCGCCGTCGGCGGGCTGGGGTCGGCCGCCGCTCGCAGCGCGGCCCATGGCAGACGGGCGCATCCGCAGCCTCAGGCGCTAGCGGGTCGCCTGAAAGGCGCTGGCGCCTGACAGGTTCCCGGTCGCAAAGGCCGCCGACAGGACAGTCCGCGCCTCGTTCAGGGTCGCAATACCCGAGAACTGCACGGCCGAGGAACCGGTGCAGCTCTCGTTCAGGGTCAGGTCAAAAACGGCCACGCCGCCCGTGTGCGGCAACACGCTGCCGGTGTAGGTGCAACCCGTGTTGGTGCTGCCCGTGATCGCCCCGGTGGCGGCCACATTCAGGGACAGCACCACCGCGCCGCCGCTGAAGCTCGCGCGCCAGGCGCCGCTGATATCCGCCAGGTTGGCCGCCGTCTCGTACGCCTTGTTGTAGACCAGCGTGTAGGCCGGCGCCGCGCCAGACGCGGCCACCGACAGGGTGCCCTTGGGCACCACGGTTCCCGTGATGCTGTAGCTGCTGGTCGCGCCGGTGGCCAGGGCAAAGCTGCGGCCCGTCACCGCGAAGGTGGGCGTGGTCACCGTCGCGGTCCCCACCACCAGCGCGGTGGTGGCGGTCCCGGTTTGCACCACGGTCCAGACTGGTCCCTGGGCCAGAAAGACGGCGGACACGGTGGTCTGCGCATCAGGCTTGCCCGACCAGAAGCCCTGGGTGGCCTCCGCAGGTGTCGAGGAACCCGGAGGAGGCGTGGTCCCGCCACTGCCGCCGCCACCGCCGCACGCGGCCAGGACCGACAGGACCAGCCAAACCATCAACGCACGGATCGAGACCAAGGGGTTCATTTTCATTCCAATCATTCAAATCACTCAGAACCAGAAGCCGCCACCCTGACCCACGGGGTCGGGCGCATGGCCCACAAGGCTGACCGGAACGTGTCCCACAAGTCCCGTGCTCGCGATGACGCCATTGGCAATGCCGTCGGTATCGAATTGTCCACCGTCGGTGATGGAGAAATCGATTCTTGTCTTCGATCCCACGGTCTCCACGGCCGTGGCCACATTGGTCCAGTTGCCCGCAGCATCCTGCAGCCAGTACCCATTGGCCTGGATGCCACTGTCCACGAACACACTGAAGGTCTCCACGGTGCCGGGGCCACCGACATCGGCGCTGAACTTCAGGGTCCCGTTCAACGCGAGGCTGACGGATGTATTGGCTGGCACCGTGCCCACCTGAAAACCGGAAATCACGGCACGGTTTGCGTCCGTGGTGTCGATCATGCCCCTGAGCGAGTCAGCCACCAGCGTGACGTAGCTCGCGCCGTTGCCCCCCGCTCCGGGCACCAGCGCCGAGGTCACGCCGAACTGGTACTCGTCCAGGATGCCATCGCCATTGCCATCACCGACCAGACCTCCGGGGTGCACGGCGGGCGCCCGCGACTCCACGGCACCTGGCACGCCGTCGTTGTCAGCGATGATCGGCGACGCGGATGAAACGACATGTTCGACCGTCCCCCGGCCATCGGTGTAGCTGACCATCAGCGAGATATGGGCGCCCACGTCATCAACGCCCAGCACGTGACTCGAGCCGGTGGCGCCGGCGAGTGGCGTGCCATCGCGCAGCCACTGGAAGCTGAACGTGCCCAGGCCATCGGGGTCCGTCATCTGCTGCGTATCCGCGCTCAGGGTGTCTCCCATCATGGGCGCCTCACCGGCAGCACCTCCAAAGGCAATCCGCAGCCCGCCGCCGGGAACATTGGGGACCGGAGCGGGCGCCGGTGTATTGTTGACCACCGTCATGGCACCAAAGCTGGCGGCATCATTTCCCAGGACGTCCTGGATGGCGTTCAGGTCGTTTCCACCCGTGGGGTCGGTGTAGGCCACCGAGACCGCCTGCCCGACCGTCACCGCCGTTGCAAGGGTCAGCGTCACGGTCTTGGCGGCTCCATCGACCACCACGCCGGTGACAGCATTGCTCGCCCCCGCTGAGACCACGGCAAAAGCACCTGGGGCCGCCACGTTGGCTGCATCCAGGGCGCTGGCGTCCGTATACGAGAGGACGAGGGTGCCACCATTGACCGCGGCAGAAGTCACCACGGGGCCCACGGCATCGATGACGATAGCCTTGTTGGCGCCCAGCGAGTTGGCCGCGCCCGGGGTTGCCAGGGTCAAGGTGCCAGCGTTGCCGGCCGCATCCTTGATGGTGCCACCGTTCAGCGCCAGCGCCGTGGTGCTCTGGTAGTCCAGGTCAGCACTCGTGTCCCCCGCCTGCACCGTGTAGGTGAAGGTCAGGGTGCTGGTGCCCGATCCGCTGGCGTAGTTGACCACCTGGTCGGTGGTGCCGGTCTCCAGCGTCAGCTGCGGCGTGCCGGTCACCGTCACGGCTTCGCTGAAGTTGACCTGCACGCTGACCACGTCACCCACCTTGTACGTGCCGTTGGCCGTGCTGGACGTGACCGAGGTCACCGTCGGCGCGGTGGTGTCAATCACGATGGCCTTGTTGGCCCCCAGTGAGTTGGCAGCGCCGGGCGTGGCCAGCGTGAGCACGCCAGCGTTGCCGGCCGCATCCTTGATGGTGCCACCGTTCAGCGCCAGCGCCGTGGTGCTCTGGTAGTCCAGGTCAGCGCTGACGTATCCCCCGCCTGCACCGTGTAGGTGAAGGTCAGGGTGCTGGTGCCCGATCCGCTGGCGTAGTTGACCACCTGGTCGGTGGTGCCGGTCTCCAGCGTCAGCTGCGGCGTGCCGGTCACCGTCACGGCTTCGCTGAAGTTGACCTGCACGCTGACCACGTCACCCGCCTTGTACGTGCCGTTGGCCGTGCTGGCGTTGACGCTGGTGACGGTGGGGGCCACGCCATCGATGACGATGGCCTTGTTGGCGCCCAGCGAGTTGGCAGCGCCCGGGGTTGCCAGGGTCAAGGTGCCAGCGTTGCCGGCCGCATCCTTGATGGTGCCGCCGTTCAGCGCCAGCGCCGTGGTGCTCTGGTAGTCCAGGTCAGCACTCGTGTCCCCCGCCTGCACCGTGTAGGTGAAGGTCAGGGTGCTGGTGCCCGATCCGCTGGCGTAGTTGACCACCTGATCGGTGGTGCCGGTCTCCAGCGTCAGCTGCGGCGTGCCGGTCACCGTCACGGCTTCACTGAAGTTGACCTGCACGCTGACCACGTCACCCGCCTTGTACGTGCCGTTGGCCGTGCTGGCGTTGACGCTGGTGACGGTGGGGGCCACGCCATCGATGACGATGGCCTTGTTGGCGCCCAGCGAGTTGGCAGCGCCCGGGGTTGCCAGGGTCAAGGTGCCAGCGTTGCCGGCCGCATCCTTGATGGTGCCGTTCAGCGCCAGCGCCGTGGTGCTCTGTGGTGATCGAGGTCAGCATGGTGTACACCTGCACCATGGTGAAGGTCAGGTGCTGGTGCCCGATCCGCTGGCGTAGTTGACCACTGGTCGGTGGTGCCGGTCTCCAGCGTCAGCTGCGGCGTGCCAGTCGCGTCACGGCTTCGCTGGTGACCTGCACGCTGACCGTCACCCATGTACGTGCCGTTGGCCGTGCTGGACGTGACCGAGGTCGCAAATCGGCGACGGTGTCATCGATGACCTTGTTGGCTAGTGAGTTGGCAGCGCCGGGCGCGGCCAGCGTGAGCACGCCAGCGTTGCCGGCCGCATCCTTGATGGGTGCCGTTCAGCGCCAGCGCCGTGGTGCTCTGGTAGTCCAGGTCAGCACTGGTGTCCCCCGCCTGCACCGTGTAGGTGAAGGTCAGGGTGCTGGTGCCCGATCCGCTGGCGTAGTTGACCACCTGGTCGGTGGTGCCGGTCTCCAGCGTCAGCTGCGGCGTGCCGGTCACCGTCACGGCTTCGCTGAAGTTGACCTGCACGCTGACCACGTCACCCGCCTTGTACGTGCCGTTGGCCGTGCTGGCGTTGACGCTGGTGACGGTGGGGGCCACGCCATCGATGACGATGGCCTTGTTGGCGCCCAGCGAGTTGGCCGCGCCCGGGGTTGCCAGGGTCAATATGGCATCCACCCCCCCATTCTTGATGGTGCCACCGTTCAGCGCCAGCGCCGTGGTGCTCTGGTAGTCCAGGTCAGCACTCGTGTCCCCCGCCTGCACCGTGTAGGTGAAGGTCAGGGTGCTGGTGCCACTGCCGCTGGCGTAGTTGACCACCCTGTCCACCGCGCCGGTCTCCAGCGTCAGCTGCGGCGTACCGGTAACGGTGACCGCCGAACTGAAGGTCACCTGCACGCTGACCACGTCACCCACCTTGTACGTGCCGTTGGCCGTGCTGGACGTGACCGAGGTCACCGAGGGCGCCACCGTGGTCGTCCCGCCGCCGGTGGTTGCAATGGTCGAGGTGGCGGTGCCTGGGCTTCCGTTTGAACTGCCTCCTTTGGTGGCAGTGCCCCCAGAACCGGCGCTACCCACGTTGCCTGTTGACAGCGTGGTGTTGGTGCTTGCATCGAGCAAGGCCGTACCGCCCACGTTCCAGATGCCTCCCGACCCGGAACCACCATCCCCGCCATTGCCGGACTTTGAGCTGCCCGGGGCGGCGCCGCCGCCACCCCCACCCCCGGCACCAATGTTGTTGGTGATGGAGCTGCCGGTGATGGTGAGCGTGCCGGTGTTGTAAATGCCGCCCACGGCGTTACCGCCGCGCCCGCCGCCGTAGGTGTAGCCAGCCCCACCGCCGCCGCCGCCAATCGAAATGGTCCCGTTATTGGCCGTCGCGCCACTGCCACCCGACATGTAGGAAGAGTACGAACCACCCGCTCCGCCAGTCGTCGAGCCTCCTTTGCCGCCCATGGACCCGCCGCCGCCCGAAAACCCGGCGCCATCGCCGCCTGAGCCGGTGACAACCGACGTCGAACCCGGAGACGCAGGAGGATTGGTGCCACCCAACCCGCCGGCAGAAGAACCGGCCACACCGCCGCCGCCGCCGCCGGCTCCACCGCCACCCCCAGCGCCGCCGCCACCACCACCACCACCGGCCGCTCTGTTGGCGGTGATGGTGCTGTTCGATATGGTCAGCGTCCCCGCATTGGAAATGCCGCCGCCCAACGCGTCCCCGCCGGCGGCCCCGGCAGTATTGCCGGGAGATGCGCCTCCAGCCCCCGTGACAAAACCTTTGGTGATGGTGAGGTTGTCAATGGCGACACTGCCTCCGGTGACATTCAACACCCGGGCCAGGTTGTTGCCGCTCAAGGTAAATCCGCCGCCCACGATGGTCATGGTCTGACCATCCAGAACGCCGATGGTGATGGCGTCGGCGGCGGAAGCAAACGTGATGTTGCCCGTCAGCGTGATGGTGTCCGCCACGCCGTCGTTGATGCCCGCGGCAATGGCGGCCTTGAGCTGGGCCACCGTGCTGACACTGGCGGTATGCAGGACATAGCTGTAACCCGACAGGTCCTGCACATGCAGCAGAGGGGCCGATTCAATGGTGCCGGTCGAGATCTCGAGGTTCCAGTCGCCACCACGCGCGGCCGCCCCCGTGCTGTTGTCGGAGGCCGCCACGTCGGCGCCCGTCAGATCGGCCAGCGCCTGCACAAAGCTGGCGCCCTGCGCACCCGCGCCCACGTCGCAACCGTACAGCAGGATGTCACCATCAGGCCCCAGCGCCCGGCCAATCGCCTCAAGATCAGCCTGATGCTGCGCAAGATTGCCGGAAAACAAGGGCCCATTGCCCAACAGCAGCACGCCTTGATCACCGTGCGACACGACGCCAATGGACTCCAGCCCCTGCATGCCATCGAGTGCCCGGGCCATTTGCTGAACGCCATCCTGGCCGGCGTCGAGCACCACCACCTTCACGCCAGGCTCTGCGGCGTTGATGATGGCCTGAACATCAGGCACACGGCTGTCAACAAACAATACCTTGCTCACAGCAACCTCACCCGGCATGGGTCCGTTCAAGAGGCTGAAATCATTGCTGGTGGTCATGTTGCTTCCTTCAAAACAGCGCTATCGGGCGTGGGCGCGGCCGGCAGCGCGGCGATCACATTGCTGCGGCTGGCCCGGTTGTCTTTCCAGAAAGACAACTCTGCGTATTGCTTGAACAGGTCGGGAGGGAGGATGGTGGCACGTTCTTCCAGCCCAACCCTGGGCCGGACCTTGTGCAGGCCATGGACGCCCAACGGCACATCAAACTCGGGGGCGTCGTACTGTACGTTGCTGTAGTTGTGAGCGTACGGCTCTTCACCCAGAAACTGGTAGATCAGTGGCAGCACACGATGCGGCGCCTGGGCGAGCAGGTCGTAGTCCACAATCAGCAACGCCTGCGCATGCTCGCCATAGAAAGCCTCTTTCAGCGCCGCCCACGGGTAGCCCACCAGCCGGTTACGCTGGGCCAGCGTATCCACCCGGCTGTAAACGGTGTTGCGCTCCACGTCATCGTTGAACAGGCGCGTCAGCTCATAGGGGTTGGCGCGGTACCGCCGCTCCAGGCTGTCCATGATCCAGGCCACATTGCGCACGCAAGCCACCACTTTGGCGCCCGGAAACTGGTCCATCAGGGCCGGCATCTTGGCCGACCACATGCGGTTGGTATCGAAGATGACGGACTTGTCCGCCTGGTCGGCATAGTAAGAATCAAACAGGCCACGCACCAATCGGCGCCGCTGGTCATGGGTGATGGTGGAGCCGAATTCCGTGCCCGCCGCAAATTGCTTGAGCATGCCCGCAAAGAGGGTGCCCACAGGACTTGTCATGCCCGCGTGGAAGCTCGGGTTTTGCCGCAAGATGGCGGCAAGCAAGGTCGAACCAGACCGTGGAAGCCCCGAGATGAAGTGGTACTTCGGCATGAAGCGTGGCCGGGAAACGGCACGACGGCAATGAACAAGGTGTTGAGTCTACCGCCAAGGATGTGCGAACACCTAAGTGAAACCGCTAGGCGACCGCCATAGAGTTGGCGGCGCAACGCAATGTGAATATGTCACAAGAAAATGGCCGCGCAAATCAACTCCCTCCGACGCCATTGCATTTCCATCAATGCAGGCTCCAGAAGTCGTCACATTTTGTTTGACTTGCCCGTTCTTGCCACCTAGCATGCCGGTTCCACAACTTTTCTAGGGGAGTCAGCAATGGAAGCTTTCATGGGCACGATCATGCCGGTCGGGTTTAACTTCGCGCCGCGCGGCTGGGCGTTCTGTAACGGGCAAGTGATTCCAATTGCGCAAAATTCGGCCCTGTTCGCCCTGCTGGGCACGATGTACGGTGGTGACGGCCAGAACACCTTCGCGCTCCCGGATTTGCGCGGTCGGGTAGCGGTGGGTTCCCAAGGCAATGGGCCTGGCCTCGCACCGATATCGCAAGGAGAAAAAGCCGGCACCAACAACGTGACCATTATTGGCAACGGCGCCGTGTCCATCTCGCTGACCAGCGCCAACCTGCCGGCGCATACCCATCCTGCATCACTGGATTTGGCCGGCGTCACCCCCAACATCGAAGTGAGCGTGCCAGCGGGCGGCGGCGTTCAAGCCATGGCCGCAGGCAGCAGCCTGGCACAGTCTGGCGGCGGCCCTGGCCAAGCCAACATCTTCACGCCCACGTCCGTCAACCCCCTGGCGCTCGGCGGCACCAGCCTCAGCGGAACAGGCACAGTCGCCGTGGGTGCCAACACCGGTGGCGGGCAGCCCCTGGCCGCGCCGGTGCAGACCCAGGCCCTGACCTCGATCATGCAGCCCTACCTCGGCCTGAACTACATCATTGCCATGGAAGGCATCTTCCCTTCACGCAACTGATGCAAACGCCAGGCCTTGCCTGGCAAGGGGCCGCCATTTTGGCGGCCTTTTTTTGTCCGCAACGGCCATAATTCGCCGCTGAATGGCCTGGCGATCCGCGTCGCCACCCAACGGATGTTCAACCCGCGGAGATCTTCAATGACTTTTACTCTGGCCCAACTGGCTCCTCATCTGGGAAGCATCTTTGTCGTCCATACCCACGCGGGCATGATCAAGCTGCAGATGGTGGACGTGCGCGAACTGCCCCGCCGCTCGCTGCCCGAAGGATTCCGGACCCCGCTGTCCCTGCTGTTTTCCGGCCCCGAAACGCCCCAGCTGGTGCAGGACAACTACACCTTCGATCACCCCGCGCTCGGGCGCCAGGTGTGGACCACGACGCCCGTTCACATTGCGGCCACAGCGCCCGCGACGGGAATGCTGTTGCGCTACGAAGTGCTGTTTTCCTGAACAGTGACGGGATTCGTCATGTGACTCGTGCTGCAGTGCTTGTACGCAAGGCTTCAACTTTTTCATAGCCACGGACTGCCAGCGCAACGTCGGGCGCACCCGCGCGCCCGGCGCTGGTCGGCGCACCATCCCCCGTGAAAACTGCCGTCGAATGCTTGGCGTGAAACGCTGAGCGGGCCTTCAGCGCGCCCAGTTCTTCGGGCGCGAGGTGCACCGACAAACCGGGCAGCAGTTCTGACCAGACGACTTGAGGCAACTGGCGGTAGTTCAGCAGAATCGGGCGAGCCACGGGCACCGCCTCAAGAGCGGCCGCGAAAATGGCCGACAGCACCCGGGCGCTGTAGGCGTCCAGATCCCCCGGCGCCAAGCCACCGGCGTCCACCTTCAGACGGGACATGTCCACGAACCCCGGGACCATTTGCGGCCCCCTGCTGCGCCCATGCGAGGCCAGCACTTCATCGGGCTCGCGGTACAGGAAGACAAATGGTGTTTCGGGGTAGGCTTCGCGCAGCAGGGGCATCCAGGGCGCATGCCAGCTGTCCAGCTTCACGAACAAATGCCGCTCCCGCCCGGTGCGGCGCTGCCCCAGGGCCGCGACCAGCCTGCGCAAGGTGACGAGCCCACCGCTTTGCTCCGGCTGGTGGTGATGCAAGCGGAAAAAGGCGTCGAGCACGGGAGGCTCGGACATCACGATGGCGTCGGTCCGGGCGGCCAGCATCTGCATCAGCAGGGTCGAGCCGCAGCGGGAGACATGGAAGACGAAGGCCGTGGGTGCCACGCAGTCGAATCCGTCGCCAAGTTCAGCCAGGGGGGTCTGGCAGATGCGGCGGTCCGCCGACGGCTGCGAGGTCAGGGTGTCGTGAAAAAAAGGCTCGGTGAACGGGCGCACCCCGACGTGGCGCCACCAGACAGACAGGGTCTGCGCGTCGATCGTCACCGGGAACCACTGCTCTAGCGAGGGCAGGTCCTCGCGGCGGACCTCAGTGCCGCGGACCAGCAGCTTGTCGGCGTGCATGAATGTCCCTGAGTTGCCCGGCCAGCCGCATCCCCGCGTGATGGCCCGACGAGAGCAAGGAGGCGATGACCTCCTGCACATTGCCGTCGTGAATCGCGTCGTCGCCATATGGCGATGCCTCGCGCAGCACGCCGCCCGCAGCCTGGAAGACCCGCTCCAGCCAGGGATTGGTGACGCAGTCGATCATGAGGTGCACGCGGGCCTGGGGGCTGCGGTTTTCAACGCCATGCAGGCAACTGGCGTTGAGATACCAGGCGTGTCCAGCGGAAAAATGGACCGTCTCCCCTTCAATGCGGAACAGCACCTCTGGCGCGGTCTGCACGGGAATGTGCAGGCGGGTCACGCCATCTTCCAGCGACGCCTTGCTGTCGCGATGCTCCAGGATGACGCCACCGGCCTGGAGCGCCATCAGGCGGATCGAGGTCTTTTCGCACTCCAAGCCATTGATGACCTCCTGAAAATACGGGCATTGGGCCAGGAGGGGCGTGTCGGCGAAGCGGGCATCTTCCAGCGGCATGATGTGGTCCAGGCTGCCATTGACCGAGCGCAGCGCGAGGCAGGACCAGCCTTTCTCATAGGCCCCGGTGTTGAAATGGCCGAGCCAGTCAGCACCGGCCACGACCGCCAGATCGGCCTTCAGCCGCGAGACATCGAAGCTGAAAGGAAGCCGTAGATAAGGCGTGACCTTATTCACCGGCAGCACTCCTCCACACCCTCTGCTCCATCACGCCGTCGTCCGAGCGCACCGTGAACCCCAGCCCCTGATACAGGGCCCGTGCGGCCTCGTTGGTCCTGGCCACGGCCAGGCTCACCGTGAGGCCGCCGGCTTGCGCCCGGGCCTGCAGTGCCCGAAGCACCGCCCGGGCCACGCCGCCGCGCCGCGCTGCGGGCGCAATGGCAATATCCACCACGCGCAGGTCTGAGCCCGACGCATCCACCACCAGCCGGCCCGCCCGCTCGCCACGCGAGAGCAAGACCCATTGCGTGGCCTGCGGATAGTGTTCGCGGAAACCCGCTTCCTGGATGCGCTGCTGCATCACGATGAACTGGCGCAATGTGGCGGGATCGGAAACCGCCTGGTGCAGGTCTTGCCGGCTGTGGAAGTACAGCTCGTCCAGAAAGTCCTGATCAGCGGCTTCGACGGCGCGCAGGGCCAACGGTTCCGGCAGACCCGGCAAAGGAACGTCAGGCTCACGCATGGGCGCGCGGCTCCAGGGCACGCAGCAACCGCAGGGATTGCGCGATGTCGATCTGGCTGGTGTCCAGCACCAGCTGCGGGCTGGCGGGCGCCTCGTAGCTGGACTGAACCCCGGTCAAGCCAAAGGCCTGACCGCCCTTTGCCCGGGCATACAGGCCCTTGGGGTCCCGCGCCTGGCACACACTCAAAGGCGTGGCCACGTGGACCTCCAGAAAGCGGTCGGCCCCGACAATGGCCCGGGCCGCGGCACGCCCTGCCAGTGTCGGTGACACCATGGCCACGATGGCATGAATGCCGTTGCGGTTGAGGATGCAGGCCATTTCAGCCACGCGGCGCATGTTTTCATGGCGCGCCGCGGGGCTGAAGTCCAGGTCCTTGCACAGGCCCTGGCGCACCTCGTCACCATCCAGCACGCATGCGGGCAGCCCCTCCATCCGCAAGGCCTGCGCCAGCGCCTGCGCCAGCGTGGTCTTGCCGGCACCGGGCAAGCCCGTCAACCACCAGCAGAAAGTGGTGCTCATGAGGTCAGTTTGCGTCAATTGAGCCTGCATTTTCAATCAAACAGGGCTGGAGTCCATGCTCCACGGCCACTTTCAGCTATTAAAACCATAGCAGTGCCTCATGCCCGCAGTTGCAGGACTTCGTCACGCAGCGCCGCGGCCCAGGTCCGGCGGTCGCGCCCTTGGGCACGCTGCGGCTCGCCGTAGCGCACAACGGCGACGATACCCGGTGTGGCAAGCGTGCGCCAGATCGAACCCAGCAAGGTGTCATCGTCGATGTAGCAGGGCGCCCGGCTGGGCAGGCGGCTGCGCGCGTCCAGGAAACTCAGCGCCACCGGCTGCACGGGCGCGTCAGCCGAGATCGCCGCCTGGAGAAGGTTGGCATGGAACGGCAGCAGGCTGACACCGTCGCTGGTGGTGCCTTCGGGGAAGACGGCCAGGATGTCGCCGGCACTCAGGCTCCCGGCCATGTGGTGCACGACGCGCATGGCGTCGCGCCGTGACTCGCGCTCGATGTACAGCGTGCCCGCACCGGTCGCCAGCGTGCCAATGAGCGGCCAGTGCCTGACGTCGGATTTGGAGACAAACCGGCAGTGACGCCCGGCGTGCATGAGGACGATGTCCAGCCACGAAATATGGTTGGCCACCAGCAGCAAGGGGCCGGCCACGGGCGCGGCGCCCGTCACCTCGATGTCCAGCCCCAGCAGATGCAGCATCCGCTGCGCCCAGGCCTGCACGCGCAGGTCGCGTTCGGCCTGGCCAAGCCTTGGGAAGACCAGCCGGATCGTGATCCAGCCCGCCAGCATGTGAACCAGCGCGCGCAACAGCTTCCAGCTCGCGGCGACGGCCTTCATTCAGGCGGGGTCCCAGCCCTCGAAGGCGACCTGCCCGCCCACCAGCGTGCAGCGCACGCGGCAGGGCAGCTCGTAACCGGAGAAGGGGGTGTGCTTGCCCTGGCTGCGCAAGGCATCGGACGTCACGGTCCATTCGGCCTGCGGATCAAAAATGCAGACATCGGCCACGCCGCCCTCCACCAGTTGGCCGACACTGGCCTGCAGCGTTCCCAGCGCAGCGCCGAGCACGCGCGCCGGTTCGCTGGTTACCACGGCCAGGGCGCGGGTCAGGCCGACACCACTTTCCTGACCCCATTTGAGCGCCAGGCCCAGCAGCAATTCCAGGCCGGTGGCGCCCGCTTCGGCTTCCGCGAAAGGCAGGGTCTTGGCGTCTTCGTCCACCGGCGTGTGGTCGGAGACCAGCGCATCCACCGTTCCATCGGCCAGGGCCTCGCGCAGGGCATCGCGGTCGCGTTGCTGGCGCAGGGGCGGGTTGAGCCGCATGCGGCTGTCGAAGTAGCCGATGTCGGTGTCCGTGAGGTGCAGTGAGTTGATGCTTGCATCGCAGGTCACGGGCAGCCCATCCTCCTTGGCACGGCGAACCAGTTCCACCCCCGCGGCGCTGCTGATGCGGCACAGGTGCACCCGCGCGCCGGTGATGCGCATCAGCTCAAAGATGGTGTGCAGCGCGATGGTCTCGGCCGCCACGGGGACGCCGCTCAGGCCCAGCCGGGTGGCCAGGGGGCCGCTGGCCGCCACGCCCTTGCCCAGGTAAAGCTCCTGGGGCCTCAGCCAGACGGTGTAGCCGTAGGTGCTGGCGTATTGCAGGGCACGCTGCATGACCTGGGTGTTGGCCAGCGGCACTTCGGCCTGGCTGAAACCCACGCACCCGGCTTCGGTCAGTTCGGCCATCTCGGTGAGCACCTCGCCCCCCAGCCCCCGCGTCAGCGCCCCCAGCGGGAAAACGCGCGACTGGTGCAGCTTCTCGGCCCGCATCTTGAGCATTTCAACCAGCCCCGGCTCGTCCAGCACCGGATCCGTGTCAGGGGGGCACACCAGGCTGCTGATGCCACCGGCGACCGCGGCCGCCATTTCACTCTCCAGCATGCCTTCGTGTTCATGGCCGGGCTCGCGCAGGCGGGCCGCCAGATCGACCAGGCCCGGGGCCACGATGCAGCCGGTCGCGTCAATGGTCTTGTTGGGCTGGAAGTCGGGGTTGACCTTGCCTATCGCGATGATGCGGCCTGCGGCCAGCGCCAGATCGGCGATCTCGTCGAAGTTGGCGGCGGGGTCGATCACCCGGCCGTTCCTGATGAGTATCTTCATGCTTCATTCCCCGCAACGATCCCCATCACCGCCATGCGCACGGCGATGCCAAACGTCACCTGGGGCAGGATCACGCTCTGCTTGCCGTCCACCACGGCGGAGTCAATCTCCACGCCGCGGTTGATGGGCCCCGGATGCATCACGATGGCGTCGGGCCTGGCCAGCTGCAGCTTCTCGGGCGTGAGGCCGAAACTCTTGAAAAACTCCTGGCTGCTGGGCAGCAGGGCGCCGCTCATGCGCTCGTTCTGCAGGCGCAGCATGATGATCACGTCGCAGCCCCGGATGCCCTCTTCCAGGGTATGGCAGACACGCACGCCCATCTGGGCCATGTCACCTGGCACCAGGGTCTTGGGGCCGACCACGCGGACTTCGGCGCACCCCAGGGTGGTGAGCCCGTGGATGTCGGAGCGCGCGACCCGCGAATGGAGCACGTCGCCCACGATGGCCACCGTGAGATTGCTGAAGTCCTTCTTGTAGTGCCGGATGGTGTACATGTCCAGCAGGCCCTGGGTCGGGTGGGCATGGCGGCCATCGCCCGCGTTGATCACGTGCACATGGGGCGCCACGTGTTGCGCAATCAGGTAGGGCGCGCCGCTTTCGCTGTGGCGCACCACGAACAGGTCGGCCGCCATGGCGCTGAGGTTGGCAATGGTGTCCAGCAGCGACTCCCCCTTGCTGGCCGAGGAGCGCGCGATGTCCAGGTTGATCACATCGGCGCTCAGCCTCGTGGCGGCGATCTCGAAGGTGGTGCGGGTCCGGGTGGAGTTCTCAAAGAACAGGTTGAACACGCTCTTGCCGCGCAGCAAGGGCACCTTCTTGACTTCGCGGTCGCTGACGCTGACGAAATTGGCCGCCGTGTCAAGGATGTGGGTGACGATGTCTTTCGGCAGCCCTTCAATGGACAGCAGATGGATCAGCTCGCCGTTCTTGTTCAGCTGGGGATTGCGTTTGTAGAGCATCTTTACGGGCCTTCCTCGACGCGGAAGCTGAACTGCCCGTCGTCATTGCGGGCCAGTTCGAGCGATTGGGTGTCGGGCAGCGCCACCCGCGCCGCGGCAAAGTCAGCCTGCACCGGCAACTCACGGCCGCCCCGGTCCACCAGCACGGCCAGCACAACGCTGGCGGGCCGGCCGTAGTCAAACAGTTCGTTGAGGGCGGCGCGGATGGTCCGCCCCGTGTAGAGCACATCGTCCATCAGGATGATGTGGGCGCCATTGACGTCGAACCCCAGCTGCGTCTGCTGCGCCGCCGCGGTCAGGCCGCGCTGGGCAAAGTCGTCGCGGTGCATGGCGGAGGAGATCACGCCAGCCTCGCCGGGCAGCCCCAGATCACGCTGCAGGCGCTCGGCCAGCCAGGCGCCGCCCGAGGCGATGCCGACCAGCTGCGCCTCGCCGGTCTTCAGGCGCCGCACGCCGCGCAACAACTCGCCGTACAAGGCCTCCGCATTCAGGACCAGCGTACTCATGGGTGACACTCCTTGCGGCCATCGCGGACATGCCGCACGGCCGTGCAGACGCGGTGGTTCACGGCAAACTCCTCAAAAACTGTTCCAGGATGATGCAGGCCGCCGCGGCGTCAGCGTCCTTGGCGCCGGCCTCCAGGGCCTCGGTGGTGCTGTAGCGCTCGTCCACTTCGTAGACCGGCAAATGGAAACGCCCCTGCAGCTGGCGCGCGAATTTGCGCGCGCGCAGCGTATTGTCGTGGCTTGCGCCATCGGGGTGGAAGGGGACCCCCACCACCAGCGCGTCGGGCTGCCACTCCCGGATCTGCTGCTCGACCAGGGGCCAGCGGGCATCGCCTTCGGCGCGCAGCGTGCCACGGGGCTGCGCGGTCTTCAGCAGCCGCGTGCCCGTGGCAACGCCGGTGCGTTTGAGGCCGAAGTCAAAAGCGAGAAAAGTCTGGTGTTGAAGGGAAACGTCGGCCACGGCGCACGCGCCCATCACGCATGCCCCGCGTCAGGCGACAGCATCCAGGCCTCCAGGCCCAGGAGCTTGAGCGCCCGCGCATAGCGCTGGTCAACGGGCGTGTCGAAAATGACCGCCAGGTCCGCGCCCACGGTCAGCCAGCTGTTCTCGGCAAGCTCCGATTCGAGCTGGCCCTCGCCCCAGGCCGAATAGCCCAGTGACACCAGCACCTTGCGGGGACCGGCGCCGGTGGACAGCGCTTCCAGAACGTCCTTGGAGGTGGTCATCTCCAGCCCGCCCGGGATCGTCATGGTGGAGGCATAGACCGATTCGTCGGAGGGCGCGCCATCGGAAAAAATCGGTTCGTGCAGCACGAAGCCACGTTCGGTCTGCACCGGCCCACCCTGGAACACGGGCGTGTCGGACAGGTCGTCGCGGCGCAGCGGAAGCTCCACCTTGTCGAACAGGCCCTTGAGATTGATGTCGCTGGGCTTGTTGATGACCAAGCCGAGCGCGCCGCGTTCGCTGTGCTCGCACAGATACACCACGCTGCGCGCGAAAGCCTCATCCTCCAGCCCGGGCATCGCGATCAGGAAGTGATGCGTCAGGTTGATGGGGGCAGAATCCGCAGGCATGGCGCGAATTTTACCCCTGCCCGCCGGGCAGCCGCGCGCCGGGGTGAGCCCATGAACAAAGCCTATGGCGTCGGATTGATGTGGTTTCGCCGCGATTTGCGCGCGGCGGACAATGCCGCGCTGTATCACGCCCTCAAGGCTTGCCGGCAGGTTCACTGCGTCTTCATTTTTGACCGGGCGATCCTGGATCCGCTGCCGCGCGAAGACCGGCGGGTGGACTTCATCCGCGAATCGCTGGTGGAACTGGACCAGGATCTGCGCGCGCGGTCGGGCCATGAAACGGGAGGCCTGATCGTCCGGCACGCCGCCGCAGCCCAGGAGGTCGTGCGCCTGGCCCGTCAGCTGGGCGTTCAGGCCGTTTTCGCCAACCACGACTACGAACCCCAGACCATCACGCGCGATGCCCAGGTCCGCGGCGCACTGGCCGATGCCGGCATCGGGCTGCACACCGCCAAGGACCAGGTGGTGTTCGAACGCGAGGAACTGCTCACTCAAGGCGGCAAGCCCTATGTGGTGTTCACGCCTTACAAGAATGCCTGGCTGCGCAAGCTCACCGCCTTTTATCTCAAGCCCTACCCGGTGGATGACTACCAGTCGGCGCTGGCACCCCGCCCGGTGGGGCTGGACGCGCCGGTTCCTTCGTTGCAGGCCATCGGCTTCACACAAACCAATCTTGCGCAACTCAAGATCCCCACGGGTGCCACGGGCGGCCGCCAGTTGCTGACGGACTTTGTCCAGCGCATGGACCGCTATGGCGACACCCGGGACTTCCCCGCGCTCAAGGGCCCCAGTTACCTCAGCGTGCACCTGCGCTTTGGCACCCTGTCCATCCGCGAGCTCGCTGGCCTGGCCCACGCCCGGGCACAGCAGGGCAGCGCGGGCGCCGCCACCTGGCTGGGTGAGTTGATCTGGCGCGACTTCTACTTCCAGATCCTGGTCAACTTCCCGCATGTGGCCAACGCCAGCGATGGCTTGAGCCGGTCCTTCAAGCCCGAATTCGACGCCATCAAGTGGGAGCACGGGCGCAATGCCGACACGTTGTACCAGGCCTGGTGCGAAGGCCGCACCGGGTATCCGCTGGTCGATGCGGCCATGACGCAACTCAACCAGACCGGCTACATGCACAACCGGCTGCGCATGGTGGTGGCCAGCTTCCTGTGCAAGGACCTCGGTCTGGACTGGCGCCGTGGCGAGCAGTACTTCGCCATGAAACTGAACGACTTCGACCTCGCGGCCAACAACGGGGGCTGGCAATGGGCCAGTTCCAGCGGGTGCGACGCCCAGCCCTGGTTCCGCATCTTCAACCCGGTCACGCAAAGCCAGCGCTTTGACGCCGACGGAAAATTCATCCGCCGGTACCTGCCGCAACTCGCGGGCCTGCCCGACGCAGCCCTGCACCAGCCCTGGAAAGCCTCGCCGATGGAACTGCTGGCAGCCGGTGTTGAGCTTGGAAAAACCTACCCGCACCCCGTGGTCATGCACGAGGAAGCCCGGGAGCGGACCTTGAAGCGGTACGCCGTGGTGCGCGAGCCGCTACCAAAAAAATAGCACCTCATGCCCGCCAGTCAAGGACCAGCGGGCCATAAGGCCATCAGGCCATGACTTCCAGGCCGCAGTAATGGCGCACCAGGCTCAGCAGCTCCTCTTCGGAGTAGGGCTTGCCCAGGTAGTTGTTCACCCCCAGCTCCATCGCATGCTCGCGGTGCTTCTCGGCAATGCGTGAGGTGATCATGATGATGGGCAGGTGCTTGAGGCGGTCGTCACCCCGGATGTTGCGGGCCAGATCGAAGCCGTCCATGCGCGGCATCTCGATGTCGGACAGCACCACGGTGGGCAGTTCCTCGGCCAGCCGCTCCAAGGCCTGCAAGCCGTCCGCGGCCAGCGACACCCGGTAGCCTTCGCGTTGCAGCAGGCGCTGGGTCACGCGGCGCACGGTGATGGAATCGTCCACCACCATGACCAGCGGAATCTGGGGCGGGGCCTGCATGACGGCGGCAGAGGGCGAACTGGCGGCGGGCTTGACGCCGGCATCTTCCGCCTTGGCCTCAGGCTGGTTCTGGCTCGCACTGATCAGGCGGGCCTGCTCACCGTAAACGGAACTCAACGCCACGGGGTTGTAGATCAGGACCACCGCGCCGGACGCCAGCACCGTCATGCCGGCCAGGCCCGGCAGACGCGCGAGCTGCGGCCCCAGGTTCTTCACCACCACTTCCTGGTTGCCCAGCACTTCATCCACGTGCACGGCGACACGCTGGGCGGCGCTTCGGAACACCATCACGGGCAGCGTCCGGGCCTGGGCCTCCACGCTTCGCGATGAGGACTGCAGCAGCGCCCCCGACCAGAAGAAAGGCAGCGCCTCGCCGCCGAATTCGAAGGTCCCGGTCTTGTAGGCCTGTTCAAGTTCCGCGGCCGTTGCGCGGCGCACCAGTTCCACAATGTTGGCGGGCACGCCGATCGACAGGTTGCCCGAGCGCAGCATCACCACCTGCGTCACCGCCGTGGTCAGTGGCAGCACCAGCTTGAAATTGGTCCCCTTGCCGGTCTCGGTCGAGGTTTCGATGCGTCCGCCCAGGGCGTTGACCTCCGACCGCACCACGTCCATGCCAATGCCGCGCCCGGCGAGCTCGGTCACCTGGGCCGCCGTGGAGAAGCCTGGCATGAAGATCAGGTTGGCCGCATCGGCGTCGCTGATCTGCTGGTCGGCGGTGATCAGCCCCTGTTGCAGCGCTTTTTCGCGAATGCGCGGCAAGTTGAGCCCGGCACCATCATCGCGGAACTCCACCGAAACGTCATTGCCTTCCTGATGAAGGTTGATCAGGATGGTGCCGTTGGCGTCTTTGCCCGCCTGCACGCGCTCGGCGGCAGCCTCGATGCCATGGGCCACGCAATTGCGAAGCAGGTGCTCGAAGGCGGGCGTCATGCGGTCCAGCACGCCGCGGTCCATTTCGATCGAGCCCCCGGTCAAGTCCAGCTTGACCTGCTTGCCGGTGTCCTTGCCCGCCTGCCGCACCACACGGTAGAGGCGGTCCGAGATGCTTTCGAACTCGACCATGCGCGTGCGCAACAGGTCGCGTTGCAGTTCGCGGGTCTGGCGGGCCTGGGCAATCAGGTCGTCTTCCGTCGCCTCGACGGTGCGCTGCAGATTGCGCTGCACCGTGGCCACGTCGTTGACGGATTCCGCCATCATGCGGGTCAACTCCTGGACCCGGGTGAACCGGTCAAATTCCAGGGGGTCGAAGCCGGCCGCCGAATCCTTGGCCTGCGCCAGCCGCGACTGCATTTGCGACTCTGCCTGCAGCTCGATGTCGCGAAGTTGCGCGCGCAAGCGGTCCAGGTTGCCGCTCAGGTCGCCCAGCGACCCGCGCAGCTGGCTGAGCTCGGCCTCCAGGCGAGAACGGGTGATCATGACTTCGCCGGCCTGATTCACCAGACGATCCAGCAGCTGTGAACGAACGCGCACGGCCTGATTCGAGGCCGCCCGCAGCGGCGCCAGCACCGACGTGGCGGGCAGGGCCACGGCAGGGCGCGTCTGGATGACGGGCGCGGCCTCCAGCGGCGGCAAATCAGCAGCCTTCCTGACCGGAGCCTGCTCGGCGGCGACCGCGGCCACAGGGGCCGGCGCTTCTTCCACCACGGGCGCCGGAGGCAACCCGCCGGTGGCGCACAGCGCGTCGAAGTTCGCCTGGACCCCGTCGAAGCGGTGCAGCAGGGGTTCCAGCTGGGACGGCAGCAACGCGGCATCCGAGCCCAACTCCTCGATTTCGGACTCCATGCGGTGGGCCAGTTCACCCAGCCGCAGGGCGCCCGCCAGACGGGCGCTGCCCTTGAGCGTATGCAGGGCCCGCAGAACTTCATCGCGAGCGGAACGATTGCCCGGGGCGGCAGCCCATTGCCGCAAGGCGCCACCCAGCTGTGGCATCAGCTCATTGGCCTCTTCCTCGAAGATCGGGAAAAGGTCGGGATCGACCGCGTCAACGGCATCGATGTCATCTTCCTGCTCCCGGCCACCGCCCAGCGTCACGCGGGTCGGTGCCGGCTCTGGCCGACGATCCACTACCGGCGGCGTGGACAGCGGCATCATGGCGGGAGCGGGCACCGCAGGCGTCGCGAGCACCGGCGCGACCGGCATGGCCACAGGCGCGGCTTCGGGCTCAGGCTGCGGCACGGGAATCCCGGCCGGCGCGGGCTTGTCGGTGACGGCGGCGCCTGCAAGCGCTGCCGTCATCGAAAAATCGGGGACATCAAAGGCGTCATCGTCCTGCGCTGGCAAGACCGACTCGGGCTCGGGGGTTTCGAGCAATGCCGCGGGAATTTCAAGGTCCTTCAGGGCCTGCAATGAGGCCAGCACCTGGGCGTCGGGTTCCTTGAGGAAACCGGCCGCGAACTGGTGCAACAGGCGCCGGATGTCTTCGGCCGCGGCCACAAATGCGCTCGCCTGTTCCGGCAGCCCCCTGGATTGCGGCTGGGCATGCATCAAGGCGTATTCAAGCGCGCGCGCCATCTCGGACAGCGCATGGAAGCCCACGGTTGCCGAACTCCCCGCCAGTGCATGGGCCAGGCCCACGGCCGCATCCGACACCGGTTGATTGAGTTCAAGTGACCACTCGGTCAACTCGGTTCCCAGGCGCCTGGACCACTCATCGGCCTCATTCAGGTACACGTTGTACAACGGGATGCCAATGCGCAACGAGCCAATGACCTTGACCTGCTCCTCCACCGGCGTTGCCTGTGATTCAGGCTCAGGCTCCGTCAACTCGGCGGCATGAGGCCCGTCTGTTGCGGCAAGGTCACCAAGTGCCTCCGGCAACACAAGCTCGTCGGGCGCGGCGTCCGGAGCCTGCGAAGCCACGGGTTCGACCGGGACCTCGGGCACCGCGACGGGCTCAGGGGCCTCCACCACGGGCGCGGGAGCTTGCGCCGACAGCGCGGACAGGCTCTCGAAATCAATGCCGTCGATGTCGCCGGGCACGGCCAGCTCGCCCGCCGGGCCTTGCGCGGCGTCAGACGCCGTGACGCCCAGATCAAAATCGAAGGCGGCCTCCAGATCATCGGTGGGAACCGGCGCTGCCTCGGCCACCTCCAGCTCGACCGGGCCCAGGTCAAATCCGAAAGGATCTTCGGGCGAGGCCTCGGGCTGGGTTGGCGGCACCTCCACTGGCAGATCCTCGGCGGGCCCGGCCGGCAACTCGACCTCTGCGGTCACATCAGCGCTGGGCGTGACCAGCGGCGCCGCCGCGGCAGCGACCGCTGCGGGCAACGCCAGGGGTTGCAGACGATGCTCGGTTCGCAGCGCATCGGCCGACGTGCGGAACATCCCTGATTTCCAGGCTGCATCGGTCCCTGCGGCAATGTCTTCGACCCAGCGGCCGAAGCCGTGCATGGCATCACTCGCGAGGGTCCGCAACTCGTCGTTCGACGGCTTCTGGTCCGCGAGCCAGGCATTGAGCAGTTGCTCCATGGACCAGGCGGCTTCGCCAAACTCGGTCAAGCCCACCATGCGCGAACTGCCCTTGAGCGTGTGGAACGCCCGGCGCAGTGTCGTCATGTCAGCCATGTTGCCCGGATCGGACTCCAGTGCACCCAGCGCCTGAAGTCCGTTTTGCACCACTTCGCGCGCCTCCTCGAGGAAGATGTCGCGCAGATCGTCTTCTTCGATGTCCGATTCGCTGGATTCCTGTGCCACCGGAGCCGGCGTGACGGCGGCGGCCAGCTGGTCCAGCGCGACCAGCGCGGCACCGGCGCCATGCGCGGTCACGGCCGCGGCGGCCTCCCTGGCCGAGTGGGCCAGTCCCGGCCGCTCATTGAGCACCGCCTGGGTCGCGATGGTGTCGAGCTTGATCGACAGCGTGTTTTCAGTGTCCCCGGCGCCCGCCTGCTGGACCACGGAACGCACTTCCTGGGACAGGATGTCCGCGCCCACGCTGACCGTGGCGGCCGCATCGGCCGCCGTGTGGGAGGCGCGGCCCATGAGGGGCTTGAGCTCCCCCAGCGCGTCGTCATACACGAACAGTTTCTTGGCCAGCGCCGGCTGGTAGTTGAGCATGTCGATCAGGAAGCCGAGCGCGCCCAGGTTGTTGCCCAGCTTGTCGAAGGTGCCCGCGGCCCGTGCCTTTTCCTCGTCGACCTCGGTGACCAGAATCTCCTCGACGCTCTCGCGCATGCGCAGCACGGCCTGAGCGGCCTGGTCCAGCCCCAGAACGGACAAAACGCCACGCATCTGCGACAGGTGCGAGGGCGCATCGCGCAACGGGCCTTTTTGACTGGGATCACGGAAAAACTGGTCAAGCAGTTTTTCAAGCTCCGACAGCGTGGAGCGAAGCTCGCCCACCACGCTGCCCATGGTCTGGCGGTCACTCACGCGGCGGTAGAGCTCCTCCATCCAGGACTCCAGCGGCTCGGGCTGCCCCCCGCTACGGACCCCCTCCAGCCTTTCGGCGAGCCGGGTGGTGCGCACGACCAGCTGGGAGTCGGAAGGGTCGAGATCCTCGAAGGCGGCCTCCAGGTAAAGGACGGCGGTGGCCACTTCCATGGCCAATTCGGTGGAAGGCGGCTTGCCGGATCGCACGGTGGCATCCATGGCGTTGGTCAGGGCCTGCGCCAGGCTGCTGCTGGCTGGATGCAGCTTGACCAGTGAGTCCGTCACCAGGTTGAACTGGTCGGCCACGGCCTTGAGCTTGTTGGCATCGCCCCCCGACAACGCCGACCAGGTTTCCTTGGCCGAGGTGATGCGCTTGCGTGCCTGCGCCAGCAGGACGGGGTCAAAGCGGCCAAACTGCGGCTTGAGGTAGTCCACCGGCTTGAAGCGGGCAAGGCCCCAGGCCAGGCGCACGGCCGACAGCGAAGGCGCGTCGGTCGTGCGCAGGGGAACGGCCTGGGCACAGAAGAACAGCAGGTCCTGCGCCAGCCGGTCGGACACGCCCTGCTCGCCCTTGGCCAGCGCCGCATACTGCTGGAGGATCCGGGAGGCAGCGCGCTTGACGTACAGCTCCGAGGGCAACAGCCCCAGCGAGACGGCCTCAAAATAGGCGGCTGAAATCTTCCAGAAAATCTTGGGCTGCTTGGCGGTCTGCGTCGCCGCAAGACCCAGGCAGATATTGGTCAGGCCATGCGCGGCCTGCGCATCCGCGCTCTTGACGATCTTGAGCACACCGTGATCCATCCGTGTGCGCACGGCAGCGTCGTAGGACAGCGGCTCCTGCGAAATATGCATTTCCGGATCGATCCAGCGCCAATCCAGGGTCCAGAGATCGGCCGGATGAATGCGGTCCGCGCCGGCCAGCTCCTGCACATCGCGGTATTGAGGAAACAACGCGACGGCAGCCACCGGCTTGCCATGCAGCACACCTTCGAGGTATTCGGTCAGCGCGAACCCGGCGCGTTCGATTTTGGCCGCGGACGCTTCGCTGCACAGCTCGGGACGCTCCACAAATTTCTGGGCGGCCGACTCCATGGCGCGCAGCATGTGGGCGGGCGCACCCAGGCCCACCATTTCCAGGGCGCCCACGGCCTGGTGCAGCTGCTGCCGCGCAATGCGCAGTTGCCCACCATCGACCGAGGCGAGGTCAGAGCCACGCGCCTGATCGGCATCGCGCACAAATCGGCGCAGCGCGCTGGCGGCGGTGTCGAGCGACTTGCGCAACTCATCAAGCACCCAGGCCAGTGGCCCAAGGTCATTCACCGCCAGGTCAATATCGGTTTCAGTGGATTGCATGGACACACTCTGACTGGAAGCGGTGGGTCAGGCCCGAAATCAGGCGATCTTGAATCGGGACACCGACTGGCGAAGTTCCTCGGCCATCCGGGACAGTTCGCGCACCTGCTGTGCGGTGGACCGCGTGCCTTCACCCGTCTGCTCCGTCACCGCGAAAATGTGCTGGATGTTGCCGGCCACCACGTTGGCGGACTCGGCTTCCTTGGAGGCAGAGTTGGAAATCTGCTCAATCAGGTCGGCCAGTTTGCGTGACACCTGGTCAATCTCGGTCAGCGCGGTACCCGCGTTGTCGGACAGCTTGGCCCCTTCCACCACACCCTGCGTGGAGCGCTCCATGGCGGCCACCGCATCCTGGGTGTCGGTCTGAATGGCTTTCACCAGCGCCGAAATCTGGCGCGTGGCGTCTGCGGAACGTTCAGCCAGCCGCTGCACTTCTTCGGCCACCACCGAGAAGCCTCGCCCGGCTTCACCGGCTGACGCCGCCTGGATGGCGGCGTTCAGGGCCAGCACGTTCGTCTGTTCGGTAATGTCCGAGATCAGCTCGGTAATTTCACCAATCTCCTGGGACGATTCACCCAGCCGCTTGATCCGCTTGGAAGTTTCCTGAATCTGGTCGCGGATGGAGTTCATACCGCCGATGGCGTTCTGCACAGCCTGCAGGCCGGACTCTGCGGCCACCAGTGACTGACGGGCCACCTGGGCTGATTCCTGCGCCTGCCCGGACACCTGGTTGATTCGCCCTGCCATGTCGAGCACCGACTGGCCGGTTTCGCGAATTTCACGCAGCTGCTCGGTCGAGGCCGCCAGCAGCTCGGTGGACGTGCTTTCCACCTGGGCCGTCGTCTGCGCCACCTTGGTGACCGTGTTCTGCACGTTGCCCACCAGCTGCCGCAACTCTTCCACCGTGTAGTTCACCGAGTCGGCGATGGCGCCCGTGATGTCCTCGGTCACCGTGGCTTCCTGGGTCAAGTCGCCTTCGGCCACTGTCTGCAATTCGTTCATCAACCGCAAAATGGCCGCCTGGTTGGCGTCATTCACGCGCTTGGCTTCCTGCTCCTGGCCCTCGGCTTCCAGCCGCTGCTGCTCGGCAACCACCTGGCGCTTGCGGCTGTCCTGCAGCTGCACGTAAGCGAGACCCACCGCGCAAAGAATGGCGAACACGGCGGAAATAGCCAACGCGGCCAGGGCCCCGGCACCCAGGCCGGTCTGGGCCGACAGCTTGCCCTGCAGGTCTTCCAGCGAGCGGCGCAGCGGCTCGCTGTCCGCAATAATGGCCGACTGCGCTTCGCGCGCAGACACCAGGCCCTGCAGGTTGCCCAGAATGGCGCCAGCCTGGCTGCGGGTCTGTTCATACAGCTTCATCAGCGCATCAAGACGCTCGCGCGTCTGCTCATCCTTGGAGCCGGCAAGGCGCAACTCGGGGCTGCCGTCGAGCAGGCCCTGGGCAATTTCCTTGAAGGAGTTCAAGTCCTTGCCCAGCAGGAACACGGCCTCGGGCGACACGCCTTCCATCGTCAGGAATTCGTTGGCGGATTTACCAATACGCTGCGTCAACATCACCAGCTGGCCGGCGGCTGAAATCTCGGCCGGCGGCGCGTTCTGCTGGAGTTTCAGCGACGACACCGTCTCGGCAATTTCCAGCAGGTCGGACGACTGGCGGTTGATGGTGCGCAGGGCGTTGCCCACCTGCGTCAGAATTTTCTGCTGGCCCATCACGGTGCCGGCATTTTTCTCGGCGCGCTCCATCAGGGGGGTGATCTTGGTGACGTCCTCCTGCAGCTCGGCCGACACCGGCTGCAGGCGAAGCTGCTCGTCACCGGCAGCGAGGCCCCGCACCGTCCTGGCGAGCACGTCCGCGCTCTCCTTCACGTCGGGGAAGGCCTGCGCGCTGCCCACCAGCGCCTGCGACACGGACTTGGCAAGGCGCTGCGACTGCATCAGCGACTGGCCGGTACCGGCCACCTGCTGGGCGACGCGGTCGGCCTGGTTCAGCGCGACCACCGTCACCGCGCCCAGCACGCCAAGCGCCAGGGCCAGCAAAATGAACAGGATGCGCTGGTGCTGGACAATGGTGCGGCGGCCCAGGATGGGGACCGACACCAGCTCGGTGTCGTCGACCGGCGTGGGCTCGAACGGCTGCTCGTCCGCGATGCGGCTCTGCCCCGATTCATCGGGCTTGTCGTCCGCGGAGGCCATGGACACCGTGGCGCTCAGGGCGCCGGTGGCCAGGGGGTCCATCGAGCCTTCGGGCATGGCCAGACTCAGGTTGGCCTCGGATTCCGCGGGCTTCTTGGAGAAAAGTTTTTTGAGTTGATCAACGACGGACATGATGCAGCCTTCCGGGAAAACTGGAGCGCTACGAGGCGCTAATGCTCAGGAATTGAGGTTGTTGCGACAGCGCCTGCAGATTGATTTCCTGCCAGTGCGCGCCTTGGGCGTCGGTGTACCCGTTGCCAAAAAAGCCGGGAGCCCCTTCTGGGGGGGCATTCGATGCCGTGAAGGCTTCCATGTTGCGCAGGCCCGCCAGCCGGTCAATCAGCAGCGCGCAGTTGATCTCAAGCAGGGCGTTCAGCGCGACCAGACGCGACTCGGAGCGCGCCAGCTCGGTGCGGGCCGCGGGAGCGCCACCGCTCACGAAGCTGGCCAGATCGACCACGCCAAACAGCCCGCCCCGCAGATTCGCCACGCCCAGAAACCAGTTGTGGGTGTAGGGCACGGGCTGGGCGCTGGTCCACGGGAAAATCTCCCCCGACTGCGACAACGGAAACAGGTACTTCGCCCCGGCCGCTTCCACGGCCAGCCAGGAGGCGGCCACACCTTCGGTTCGGGCCGCCTGCAAACGGGTGGCCAGGCGGCTTTGAAGTTCGCGGAGTGCTTCTCGGTTGGCCATGCGTTGTGAGCGTCAATCAGCTGAGGGCTTTGATCTTGGCCATCAGCTCGTCGGCGTCCACCGGCTTGGTGATGTAGTCGCGGGCGCCCTGGCGCATGCCCCAGACCCGGTCAGTTTCCTGGTTCTTGCTGGTGCACATGATGATGGGCACATCGGCGTACAGCGGATCGCGGGTGATCGCGCGGGTCAGCTGGAAGCCGTTCTGGCCGGGCATCACCACGTCCATGAGGATCAGGTCCGGCTTTTCCTCGCCCAGGCGGCGGAAGGCGTCTTCGGCGTTTTCTGCTGTCTTGACGGCAAAGCCGTTCTTCTGCAGCAGGTCGGTCATGAACATCAATTCGGTCTTGGAATCATCCACGACCAATACCTTGTGTATCGGCATCACGCTACTCCTTGTTGAATGGCACCAAATTGCTGAACGGTCTGCAGCAACTGGTCCTTGGTGAACGGTTTGGTCAAATAGTCCTGCGAGCCGACCATGCGGCCGCGCGCCTTGTCAAAAACACCGTCCTTGGACGAGAGCATCACAACCGGCACCGAGGCGAATTTCGCGTTGCGCTTGATGATGGCGCAGGTCTGGTAGCCATCGAGACGGGGCATGAGGATATCGCAGAAGATCAGATTGGGCAGGTAATCGTTGACCTTGGCGAGCGCGTCAAAGCCATCCTCGGCAAGCATGACCTCGTGGCCGCCCTGCTTGAGGAAAATCTCGGCGCTGCGGCGGATGGTGTTGCTGTCGTCAATCACCAGGACCTTGAAGCCTGATCCATTCGTGCTCACTTGGCGCTGCTCCTCATTCTTTCAACGACGCCGGGGCGCACGTTATTGGCCGTGCGGCCCCTAAATCTGAACCATTTCAAAATCTTCCTTGCGGGCGCCGCATTCAGGGCAGGTCCAGTTCATCGGCACATCGGCCCACAGGGTTCCGGGTGCCAGTCCATGATCGGGAGCTCCGGTGGCTTCATCGTAAATCCACCCGCAGATCAGACACATCCAAGTTTTAGTTTCGGTCACAGCTTAAAGGGCCTTCGCATAGAATGCAACGATTGTATCGAGGCACTGTGACCGAGCCGCGCACAAGCCGCCGCCCCCTGCTGGATTCAGGCCTATGACAAACCCCAATTCCCCGCTTCCGCCGTCCAGCCCCCCCGGGGAAGACGATGACGACCAGGTCAATCCGGCCTGTGTGATGGTCTTCAATGCCAGCGACCCGAGCGGCGCGGGCGGCCTGGCCGGCGACGTGTCCGCCGTGGCCTCGGTCGGCGCCCACGCCCTGCCCGTGGTGACCGGCGCCTACGCCCGTGACACGGCCGAGATATTCGACCATTTCTCCTTTGACGAAGAGGCCGTGACCGAGCAGGCCCGCACCATTCTTGAAGACGTTCCGGTGCAGGTGATCAAGGTCGGGTTCGTGGGCACGCCCGAAGTGATTTCGGCCATCGCCGAGATCGCCGCCGACTACGCCGACGTACCACTGGTGGCCTACATGCCCAATCTTTCCTGGTGGAACGAAGACCAGATCGACGGCTACCTGGACGCGTTTCGCGAGCTGTTGCTGCCGCAAACCACCGTGTTGGTAGGAAACCACAGCACCCTGTGGCGCTGGCTGCTGCCGGACTGGGGCAGCGACCGCCCGCCGGGTGCGCGCGACATCGCCAAGGCTGCGTCTGAAGTAGGTGTTCCGTACACGTTGGTGACCGGCATTCCCCTGCCCGACCAGTTCGTGGACAACGTGCTGGCCACGCCACAGACCGTGCTGGGCAGCGAAAAATTCGAGCGTTTCGAGGCGGTGTTCTCGGGTGCTGGCGACACGCTGTCGGCCGCGCTGGCGGCCCTGCTGGCCAGCGGCAGCGACCTGGAGGCCGCCACCACCGAGGCCCTCAGCTACCTGGACCGCTGCCTGGACGGCGGTTTCCGGCCCGGCATGGGCAATGTGCTGCCCGACCGCCTGTTCTGGGCCCAACCCGAGACCGGGGACGAAGACGCCTCGGACGACCCCGTCGACGCCCTGCAGGGCTTTGCCCTCCCACCCCATGACACCAAGCACTGACCGCAACCTGGCCCTGTTTGAGCGCGCCCGCCAGTACATTCCCGGCGGCGTCAATTCCCCGGTGCGCGCCTTCCGCGCGGTCGGCGGCACCCCCCGTTTCGTGCAGCGCGCCCAGGGTGCATATTTCTGGGACGCCAACGACCGGCGTTATATCGACTACATCGGCTCCTGGGGCCCGATGATCCTGGGCCACGGCCACCCCGCCGTGGTTGACGCCGTGCAAAAGGCCGTGCTCGAGGGCTTTTCCTATGGCGCGCCGACCGAGCGCGAGATCGAGCTGGCCGAGGAGATCCTCGCCCTGGTGCCGTCCATGGAGATGGTGCGGCTGGTCAGCTCGGGCACCGAGGCGGCCATGAGCGCGATCCGGCTCGCGCGCGGCGCGACCCGGCGCAGCAAGCTGATCAAGTTCGAGGGCTGCTACCACGGCCACGCCGACGCCCTGCTGGTCAAGGCCGGCTCGGGCCTGGCCACCTTCGGCAACCCCACCAGCGCGGGCGTGCCACCCGAGGTGGTGCAGCACACCCTGGTGCTCGAGTACAACAACGTCGCGCAGCTCGAGGAGGCCTTTGCGGTGCACGGCGCCGACCTGGCCTGCCTGATGATCGAGCCGATTGCGGGCAACATGAATTTCGTGCGCGCCAGCCTGCCGTTCATGCAGCGCTGCCGCGAGCTGTGCACCCAGCACGGCGCGCTGCTGGTGTTTGACGAAGTCATGACCGGCTTTCGCGTCGCGCTGGGCGGCGCCCAGGCGGTCTACGCCGCGGCGCTGCCGGGCTTCAGGCCCGACCTCACGGTGATGGGCAAGGTGATCGGCGGCGGCATGCCGCTGGCCGCGTTTGGCGGGCCCCGCGCGGTCATGGAGCAACTGGCCCCGCTCGGGCCGGTCTACCAGGCCGGCACGCTGTCGGGCAACCCGGTGGCCACGGCCTGCGGCCTGGCCACGCTGCGCGAAATCCGCAAGCCGGGCTTCTTTGAAGAGCTGTCGGCGCAAACGCGCTCCCTGGTGGCCGGCCTGAGCGAGGCCGCCCAGGCCGAAGGCGTGGCCTTCAGCGCCGATTGCGAGGGCGGCATGTTCGGCTTCTTCCTGCTGGACGCGCTGCCGCAGAACTACCCGGCCGTGATGAAGAGCGATGGCGCCCGCTTCAACACCCTGTTCCATGGCCTGCTGGAGCGGGGCGTCTACATCGCGCCCGCGCTCTACGAAGCCGGCTTTATCAGCGCCGCCCACAGCGACGCCGACATTGCGCAGACCGTCGCAGCGGCCCGCGAGGTTTTCAAGTTGCTCTGAATTTCATAGCGCACCAAGGCCGCCAGTCCTGGACTCCAGGCCTTTTTCGCTTGAAACCCGGGAAAAAATCAGTGCCGGAAGTGGCGCACGCCTGAAAACACCATGGCCACGCCGCGCTCGTTGGCCGCGTCAATGACCTCAGAATCGCGCATGCTGCCACCGGGCTGGATCACGCAGGTCGCGCCCGCATCGACCACCACATCGAGCCCGTCGCGGAACGGGAAGAACGCGTCGCTGGCCACCACCGTGCCCTGCAATGACAAGCCGGCGTGACCGGCCTTGATGCTGGCGATGCGCGCGGAGTCGAGCCGGCTCATCTGGCCCGCGCCCACGCCCATGGTCATGCCGCCCTGGCAGAACACGATGGCATTGGACTTCACGTACTTGGCCACCTTCCAGGCAAACAGCAGGTCCTGCAATTGCTGCGGCGTCGGCGCCTTCTGCGTGACCACCTTGAGGTCGGCCAGCGTGAGCTCGTGGTTGTCGGCGGTCTGCATCAGCAGGCCCGAGCCCACGCGCTTGACGTCCATGAGGTTGCGGCCGTTGTCCCAGTCGGTCGCGCCGCCCGGCGGCAGGTCGATCTGCAGGATGCGCACATTGGCCTTGGCCTTGAACACCTCCAGCGCCTCCGATGTGAAGGCCGGCGCCATCAGCACCTCGACAAACTGCTTGCTGATGGCCTGCGCGGCCGGGCCGTCCAGCGTGCGGTTCAGCGCGATGATGCCGCCAAACGCCGAGGTCGGGTCGGTCTTGAAGGCCTTGCTGTAGGCCTCCAGCGCATCGGCGCCCACGGCCACGCCGCAGGGGTTGGCGTGCTTGACGATGACGCAGGCAGCCGAGTCGGTGAAGCTCTTCACGCATTCCCAGGCCGCGTCGGCATCGGCGATGTTGTTGTAGCTCAGCTCCTTGCCCTGCAGCTGTTTGGCCGTGACCAGCGAACCGGGCGCCGGGTACAGGTCGCGGTAGAAGGCCGCCTGCTGGTGCGGGTTCTCGCCGTAGCGCAGGTCCTGCAGCTTGATGAAGCGGCCATTGGCCTGGCCCGGGAACAGCGAGTGGCTGCCATCGTCCTGGATGCGCGAGAGGTAGTCGCTGATGGCGCCGTCGTAGTTGCTGATGCGGTTGAAGGCGGCCACGGCCAGCGCAAATTTCGTCTTCTCGCCGATCCGGCCGCCCGCCTTGAGCTCGTCGACCACGCCCGCGTACTGCGAGGCGTCGGTCAGCACCGCCACGTCCTTCCAGTTCTTGGCCGCGCTGCGCACCATGGCCGGGCCGCCGATGTCGATGTTCTCGATCGCGTCCTCCAGCGTGCAGCCGGCCCGGGCCACCGTGGCCTCGAACGGGTAGAGGTTGACCACCAGCAGGTCGATGGTGTCGATGCCATGCTCGCGCAGCGCCGCCATGTGGGCCGGCACATCACGCCGGGCCAGCAGGCCGCCATGCACCTTGGGGTGCAGCGTCTTGACGCGGCCGTCCAGCATTTCGGGGAAGCCGGTGACCTCGGCCACCTCGGTCACGGGCAGGCCCTGCTCGGCCAGCAATTTGGCCGTGCCGCCGGTGGAGATGAGCTTGACCCCCAGGCCATGCAGCGCCTGGGCGAGTTCAATGATGCCGGTCTTGTCGGAAACGGAAATGAGTGCGTTCATGGGTTATTTCAAAAGCTTGTGTTCAACGAGTTTCTTGCGCAGCGTGTTGCGGTTCAGGCCCAGCCATTCGGCGGCTTTGGACTGGTTGTTGTCGGCCTTGATCATCACCACCTCCAGCAGCGGCTTCTCGACCACCTTGACCATCATGTCGTACAGGCCGTCGGGCTCCGTGCCGCGCAGGTCCTTGAAATAGCCCTCCAGGCTGATGCGAACGCATTCCTCGATCTGTTTCTTGCTCATGCGGTTGCTTCCACCTCTTGCTCGGTGCCCAGGCCGGCACCGCCTGTGCCGGCCGGCATGCGGTCCATCGCCTGGCCCAGGCCGTCCAGGTAATCGGCCACGGCCTGCCATTGGGCGTCACGGTCTTCCAGCAGGTTCATGCGGGCGCGGAACGCGGCGCCGCCGGGCAGCTCGCGCACGTACCAGCCAATGTGCTTGCGCGCGCTGCGCACGCCGGTGAAATCGCCATACAGCGCGTAATGGTCCAGCAGGTGATCCAGCAGGACGCGCCGCACCTCGGCCACCAGCGGCGGCGCGAGCTCGGTGCCCGTGGCCAGAAAGTGCGCGATCTCGCGAAAAATCCACGGCCGCCCCTGGGCCGCGCGGCCGATCATCACGGCGTCGGCGCCGGTCAGCGCCAGCACCTCGCGCGCCTTTTGCGGCGTGGTGATGTCGCCGTTGGCCACCACGGGGATGCGCACCGCGGCCTTGACCGCGGCAATCGTTTCATATTCGGCCTGGCCGCTGTAGCCCTGCTCGCGCGTGCGGCCATGCACCGTGAGCATCTGCACGCCCGCGTCCTCGAACAGGCGCGCCAGCGCCACGGCGTTGCGGTGCGCCTGGCACCAGCCGGTGCGCATCTTGAGCGTGACCGGCACGCCGCGCGGCGCGCACGCGTCCACCACGGCCTGCACGATGCCCAGCGCCAGCGTTTCGTCCTGCATCAGGGCCGAGCCGGCCCACTTGTTGCAGACCTTCTTGGCCGGGCAGCCCATGTTGATGTCGATGATCTGCGCGCCGCGGTCGATGTTGTACAGCGCCGCCTCGGCCATCATGGGCGCGTCGGTGCCCGCGATCTGCACGGCGATCGGCCCGGGCTCGCCCGCGTGGTCGGCCCGGCGCGAGGTCTTGAGGCTGTTCCACAGCTCGCGCCGCGACGTCACCATCTCGCTGACCGCATAGCCCGCACCCAGCGCCTTGCACAGCTGGCGGAACGGCCGGTCGGTCACGCCTGCCATGGGCGCCACGAACAGATTGTTCGCGAGGGTGTGGGGACCGATGTTCATGGAGACGGGATGCAGCTGCTGAAAAATGAGGCACGATTGTAGCTGCCCAAAATTTCAGCAATTGAAATGCGCGCGGCACCCGCCAGGCACCTGCCTATACTGCCCCACCCATGGAAGCCTGGCTCGAATCACTGCTCACGCTGCTCGCGCTTCCCCGCTACGGGCTGAGCACGCTGTTCGTGGTGTCCTTCGTCTCCGCCACCCTGCTGCCGCTGGGCTCCGAGCCCGCGCTGTACGGGCTGGTGCGCCTGAACCCGGACCTGTTCTGGCCGGCCATTGCCGTGGCCACGGCGGGCAACACCCTGGGGGGCGCGGTGGACTGGTGGCTGGGCTATGGCACGCACCGGGCGGTGGACCGGTGGGGTCATTCCGCCAGCCACGTGCGCGCGCTGGGCTGGCTGGAGCGGCTCGGCCCCCGGGCCTGCCTGCTGGCCTGGCTGCCCGTGGTCGGCGACCCGCTGTGCGCGGTGGCCGGCTGGCTCAAGCTGCCGTTCTGGCCCTGCGTGGGCTACATGCTGATCGGCAAGTTCCTGCGCTACCTGGTGATGACGGTGGCGCTGCTGACCATGTGGCCGGTTTGAGCCAGTGATTCAAACCGGGAATGCGTGGATCCGGCTACGCCGGTCCGCCGCATTGCCCCCCAGTGGGGGAGGCGCGCACAGCGCGCTTCGGGGGGTGTCAAACATTGAACAGGAAATTCATCACATCGCCATCCTTGACGATGTACTCCTTGCCTTCGCTGCGCATCTTGCCCGCGTCCTTGGCGCCCTGCTCGCCCTTGAAGGTGATGAAGTCGTCAAAGGCAATGGTCTGGGCGCGGATGTAGCCGCGCTCGAAGTCGGTGTGGATCACCCCCGCGGCCTGCGGGCCGGTGGCGCCAATGGCCACGGTCCAGGCACGCACTTCCTTGACGCCGGCCGTGAAGTAGGTCTGCAGGCCCAGCAGCTTGAAGGCCGCGCGGATCAGGCGGTTCAGGCCCGGCTCGTCCTGGCCGATCTCGGCCAGGAACATCTGCTTGTCCTCGTCGCTCATGTCGGCCATCTCGGCTTCCATCTTGGCGCAGATCGCCACCACGGGCGCGTTCTGCGCCGCGGCGTACTCGCGCAGGCGGTCCAGGTAGGGGTTGTTGTCAAAGCCGTCCTCGGCCACGTTGCCGACAAACATCGCGGGCTTGGCCGTGATCAGGCACAGCGGCTTGACCAGGGGCAGGTCTTCCTTGCTGAATTCCAGCGCGCGCACCGGCGTGCCCTGGTTCAGCGCCGCCTGGCATTTCTCGAGGATGGCGACGATCTTGGCCGCCTCCTTGTCGCCCGAGCGCGCGGTCTTGGTGTGGCGGTGCAGCGCCTTCTCCACCGTGGTCAGGTCGGCCAGGCAGAGTTCGGTCTGGATCACCTCGATGTCGGAGATCGGATCGACCTTGCCGGCCACGTGGATCACGTTCTCGTCGTCGAAGCAGCGCACCACGTTGACGGTGGCATCGGTCTCGCGGATGTGCGCCAGAAACTGGTTGCCCAGGCCCTCGCCCTTGCTCGCGCCCGCCACCAGGCCGGCGATGTCGACAAACTCCACGATGGCCGGCACGATGCGCTCGGGCTGCACGATCTGCGCCAGCTGGCCCAGCCTCGGGTCGGGCAGTTCCACAATGCCCACGTTGGGTTCAATGGTGCAGAAGGGGTAGTTTTCCGCGGCAATCCCCGCCTTGGTCAAGGCGTTGAACAAGGTGGATTTCCCTACATTGGGCAGGCCTACAATGCCGCACTTCAAGCTCATGACAGTTCCCGAAAATCAAGCCCGAAAGTGTATGCGATGCGTCGCAGCGGCGGCTTGGCGGGCCATGGCACTGCTGTTCGCGCTCGCCGTGGCGTGCATGGCACCGGCCCGCGCCGCCGCGCCGGTGCAGCAGGTGCCGGTGGTGATGCTGGACGCCGCCGGCGCAGCCAGCATCGACGCTGAAACCCGGGGCCTGTTCTGGCTGGACAGCCAGGGCAGCGCCACCATCGACCAGGTGGCCCTGACGGCCCCGGCGCGTTTCCAGCCGATGCGCGCCGACGTGATCTACACGCCCGGAGAGACCGGTGCCCTGTGGCTGTACTACCGGCTCGAGCGCGAGCGCACGCAGCGCCAGAACTGGCTGATCGAGTTCCCCATTCCGGTGCTGGACCTCGCCACGGTCTACCAGAAGGACGCGCGCGGCCAGTGGCAGTCGCAGACCGCGGGCGACACGCTGGCCGTGGACGCCTGGCCCGAACCCGGGCGCTACCCCTTCTTCCGGCTGGACCTGCCGCCGGGCCAGCCGCGCGACGTGTTTGTGCGCATTCGCCATACCACGCCGATCAGCCTGCCGGTGGTGCTCAGCGCCCAGTCCGCGCATGACCAGCGCATCCAGATCGAGTACATGGGGCTGGGCATGGCCTTTGGCGCGCTGACCCTGCTGATTGCGGCCTGCATCGCCCAGGCCCGGGTCTACCGGGACCGGGTCTATGCCTGGTATTCGGCCTACGCGGCCATCATGACGCTGGCGGTGGCGGCCTACACCGGGGTGGGCGGGCACCTGCTGTGGAGCGGCTACGGCTACTGGACCGATGCCTCGCAGGGCTTCCTGGCGCTGCTGGCCGGCGGCGCGGCCCTGCTGTTTGTGCGGCACCTCACGGGCATCTCGGCCCGCTTCCGCTGGCTGGACCGCGCGGTGCGCTGGGCCGGCTGGGCCGGCCTGGTTCTGGCGGCGCTGTTCCTGGTCGTCAGCAAGCCCGTCGGCCTGATGATGGTGGGCGGCTACGTGGCGCTGGCCGCCATCACCAACACCTGGATCGCCTGGCTCGCCTGGCGCCGCGGCGACGTGGTCGGGCTGTGGGTGCTGGCCGCCTATGTGCCGCTGACCCTGTCGGTGCTGCTGGCCGTGCTGCGGCTGTTTGGCCTGCTGCCGATCTCCTTCGGCACGCAGTACGCGGTGGTGCTGGGCAGCGCGCTGGAGGTGCCGCTGCTGCTGGTGGCCCTGAGCATCCGCTCGCGCGAACGCCATGGCGCCCACATCCGCGAGCTTGCGCTGTCCAGCCAGGATGCGCTGACCGGGCTGCTGGCCGCCCACCTGTTCCATGACCGGCTGCGCCAGGTGGTTGCCCGCTACCGGCGCGACCAGCAGAACGCGGCCGTGATCTTCATCGACCTGGTGAACTACCAGCGCATCAAGAGCTTCCACGGCAGCGCCGTGGCCGAGCAGAGCCTGCTGCGCAGCGTGATCAAGCTGCGCCGGCTGCTGCGCGATGTGGACACCGTGAGCCGCGTCGGCGAAGCCCGGTTCGGCCTGATCCTGGAAGGCGTCAACTCACGCGCCGCGGTGACCGACCGGGCCGCCCGCCTGATCGCGGCCGGCCTGATGCCGCTGAAGGGCCTCAAGCCTGAAGTGACGCTGCAGTTTCATATCGGCTCCGCGCTGCTGAGCGAGCGCCTGATGGATGCGCCCGCGCTGGCCAGCGCGCTGTCGGACCTGCTGGGCAGCATGTCGTCACGCACCCGGCGGCCCATCCGCTTCCTCGAACCCGAAGCCACGCAGCGCATGCCGCTGGCCATGTCGTCGCTGTACGACGGCGAGGGCGATGACGACAGCCAGCTGCCGCGCCCCGGCACCGACCCGCACCCGGCTCAGTCGAACGCGTAGTCGGCGCGCACCGTCTGCCCGACGCGCAGCACCTGCCCCACCCCCTGCAACGCGATGGCATTCATGCCAAAAGTCACGGCCCCTTTCAGGCGCGGCTCCTGCCGGTAGGCCTGCAGCGTGTCGCTGACCTCGGGGCTGCTCAGGGCCGTGGCCGGGTCGATGTTGGGGATCGGGCAGCGCGCGCAGGGCTTGACCGGCTTCAGCTCCACCAGCCCCTCCCCGGCCTCGATGAGCAGGGTCTGCACGCGGTCCTCGTCGTGGGCCTCGAGATCGGCCAGCACCACATTGGGCCGGAACCGCTCCATGCCCACCGGCGCATGCCCGCCCGCCTCCAGGCGTTGGTTCAGCCCGGCCAGCGAGGCCTCGCTGGTCACCAGCACCGGGTAGCCGTCCGAGAACTGGTTGAGCGCCTGCACGCCCGCGGTCCAGTCCAGGCTGGACACGCGGCGAAAGTCGGGGTCAAACCGCACCAGCCGCAGCTTTTGCCCCAGAAAGTCCGAAAACCATTGGGCCGCCACATCGCCCATGTCCCAGGCGTCCACCACGTCGTTCCAGACCCGCACCCGGGCCGGCTTCTCGACGGCGTCCAGCGCCACATGCAGGGCCAGCATGCCGGGCGCGCGCAACACCATGTCGTCCGAGCGCAACTTGGGCTGGACCAGGGCCATGCGCGGCAGCTCGCGCTGGGTGACGAATTCACCGGCCTCGTCCACCACCATCCAGGTCCGGTCAAATTCCAGGCCGGTCTCGGTCAGCACCGCCTCACGCAATTCAATGCCCGCGCAGGACTTGACCGGGTAAACAAACAGGCGGGCAATGCGGGCGGTGATATCGGCGGTTTCGGCACTCACGGGGCTTCCTTGAACGGGCAGGACGCGATTGTGCCCGCCTCCTACAATCCCCTGCATGGCACCTCCCATTGACGTCTGCATCCGCGGCGCCGGCATCGTCGGCAGCACGCTGGCGCTGCTGCTGGCCCGCGAACGCCTGCGCGTGGGCCTGGTGCGGGCGCCCGCGCCCGAAAGCGCGGGCGGCGACGTCCGGGCCTATGCGCTGAACGCCGCCTCCAGGAACCTGCTGGAGTCGCTGCGCGCCTGGCCCGACGCGGCCCACGCGACCCCGGTGCAGGGCATGCAGGTGCAGGGCGACGACGGCGGCCTGGTCACCTTCAGCGCCGCGGCCCAGGCCGTGCCCGCGCTGGCCTGGGTGGTGGACGTGCCGGCGCTGCAGGAGCGGCTGGCCGAGGCCGTGCGCTACCAGCCGCTGGTGGAGGTGCTCACCGAACCACGCCGCGCCGCGCTCACGGTGGTGTGCGAGGGCCGCGCCAGTGCCACGCGGGCCGAATTTGGCGTCGGTTTCAGCGTCACGCCCTATGGCCAGCGCGGCATCGCGGCCCGCGTGGAATGTGACAAACCGCACGGGCAGATCGCCCGGCAGTGGTTTTCGGGGGGGGAAATCCTCGCTTTCCTGCCTTTGTCACAACCGTCCGGGAACTCCGTGGCCGTTGTCTGGTCAGTGCAGGAGGATCGTGCGGCCGGGTTGCTCGCCCTGGACCCCGAGGCATTTGCCCGTGAACTGGAGGCCGCCAGCGGCGGTGCGCTCGGAAAGCTCTCGCTGCTCAGCGAACGCGCCGCCTGGCCACTGCAACTGGCGCGGGCTGACCGCTGGAGCGGCGCCGGCTGGGCCCTGGCGGGCGACGCGGCGCACCTGGTGCACCCGCTGGCCGGCCAGGGGCTGAATCTGGGGCTGGGCGATGCGCAGGCGCTGGCCGGGGTGCTGCACGAACGCGAATACTGGCGCGGCGTGGGCGACGCCCGGCTGCTGCGGCGCTACGAAAGGGCGCGCCAGGCCGATGTGCGGCTGATGGGCGCCACGACCGACGGACTGCAGCAGCTGTTTGCCCATGACGATGGTGTGCGGCAGGCGCTGCGCAACTGGGGCATGAAGGGTTTTGAACGCAGCGGGCCCCTGAAACAATGGGTGGCGCGCCGCGCGATGGGGTTGAATTGAAATGAACGCAGCAATGCAAAACGGAAAAACCATGAACATGATCAAGACCGGGCTGTGCGCCGCCGTGCTGGCCACCTGTGCGGGCGCTTTCGCGCAGGAAGCCACCATCCGCAAGAACCTGGGCGAGCGCGTGCCGCAACTGCAGGCGATTGACGAAGTCATCAAGAGCCCCATGCCCGGCCTCTATGAAGTGCGCGTGGGCACCGAGATCCTCTACACCGACGTGGAGGGCAACTTCCTGATCCAGGGCAGCCTGATCGACACCAAGCAGCGCCGCAACCTGACCGAGGAGCGCGTCGAGAAGCTCACCGCCATCAGTTTCGACAGCCTGCCGCTGAAGGACGCGTTCACCATCGTGCGTGGCGACGGCAAGCGCAAGCTGGCCGTGTTCGAAGACCCCAACTGCGGCTACTGCAAGCGCTTCGAGCGCGACCTGCAGAAGGTCAACAACGTGACCATCCACATGTTCCTGTACCCGATCCTGAGCCAGGACTCGGCCGAGAAGTCGCGCCACATCTGGTGCACCAAGGACCGCGCCAAGGCCTGGCAGGACCACATGGTGCGCGACGCCGCCGTGACGCCGGCCGCCGCCTGCGATGCCAGCGCCGTGGCCCGCAACATCGAGTTTGGCAAGAAGTACAAGATCACGGGCACGCCCACGCTGATCTTTGCCGACGGCTCGCGCGTGCCCGGTGCCATCAATTCACAGCAGGTCGAAAAATTCCTCGCCGACGCCAAGTGATCGGGCGCTGAAACGGCCCTGCGGCGGCCGTGCCGGGAAGCCTTGCGTATAGTCCCCGCATGGCCTCCCGCAAACCCCTCTCCCCGCCCGCTGGCGTCCACTACCGGGTGGAAGCCGCCGACCTGCATGCCCACCTCTTTCGCGTCACCCTGAGCATCGCGCAGCCCGCGCCGCAGCAGCGCGTGTCCCTGCCAGTCTGGATTCCCGGCAGCTACCTGGTGCGCGAGTTCTCCAAGAACCTGCAGAAGCTGCAGGCCCACCAGGGCGGGCGCAGCCGGCCCGTGCAGCAACTGGACAAATGCAGCTGGCAGATCGAGGCCACGCCCGGCGAGCCGCTGACGCTGAGCTACGAGGTCTATGCCTTCGACCCCTCGGTGCGCACCGCCTGGCTGGACAGCCAGCGCGGGTTTTTCAACAGCACCAGCCTGTGCCTGCGCGTGGAAGGCCAGTGCGACCGCCCCCATGCGCTGGAGCTTGCCAGCACCACCGCGCAGCGCGGCTGGCAGGTGGCCACGGGCCTCACACCGCACAAGGTCAATGCCAGCGGCTTCGGCACCTGGCTGGCGGCCGACTACGACGAGCTGGCCGACTGCCCGGTCGAGATGGGCCGCTTCTGGCGCGGCGAGTTCATGGCCGGCGGCGTGCTGCACCAGTTCGTGGTGGCCGGGGCCGCTGCCTCGTTTGACAGCGACCGCCTGCTTGCCGACACGCAGAAGATCTGCGAGACGGCGCTGCGCTTGTGGCATGCGCGGCCCGGCAGCAACCGGCTGGCAACGCGCCCGCCCATGCGCAGCTACCTGTTCATGCTCAACGTGGTGGACGACAACTACGGCGGGCTTGAACACCGCAACAGCACGGCCCTGATCGCCTCGCGCAAGGACCTGCCCCGCGTGGGCGAGCCGCGCCAGACCGACGGCTACACCACGCTGCTGGGCCTGATCAGCCACGAGTACTTCCACACCTGGAACGTCAAGCGGCTGCGCCCCGCCGAGTTCGCGCGCTACGACTACACGCAGGAGAACTACACCCGGCTGCTGTGGTTCTTCGAGGGCTTCACCAGCTACTACGACGACCTGCTGCTGCGCCGCGCGGGCCTGATCGACGACGCCGCCTACCTCAAGCTGCTCAACAAGACGCTCAACCAGGTGGCGCAGACGCCGGGGCGCGAGGTGCAGTCGGTGGCGCAGGCCAGCTTCGACGCCTGGGTCAAGTACTACCGCCAGGACGAAAACACCGCCAACGCCACCGTGAGCTACTACACCAAGGGCGCGCTGGTGGCGCTGTGCCTGGACCTCACGCTGCGCCGCGAGGGCCAGGCCACGCTCGATGACGTGATGCGCGCGCTGTGGCGGCGCTGCCAGGCCGGGCCCATGGCCGAGGCCGACCTGGCCGCCGTGCTGCAGGAACTGGGCGGGCGCCCCTACACCCGCGAGCTGGCGCAGTGGGTGCACGGCACGCGCGAGCTGCCGCTGCGCGAACTGCTCGAGGGCTGTGGCGTGGCGGTGCATGACGACCCCGCGCAGCTGGCCCAGCGGCTGGGCCTGCGCGCCACCGAAACCAGTGGCAACGTGCAGGTCAAGACCGTGCTGCGCGGCGGCGCGGCTGAGCAGGCCGGCCTGGCCGCCGGCGACGAGTGGCTGGGCGTGGAGGCCGGCGGCCAGGCCTGGCGCCTGGGCCGGCTCGACGAGCTGCCGCTGTACGCAGGGGCCCACAAGGCCGTGACCGCGCTGATCGCCCGCGACAAACGCCTGCTGCGCCTGCGGCTCACCGCGCCCGCCTCCAGCACCACCTGGCGGCTCGCCCTGCGCGATGCCGCGCAGGTTCGCCCGTGGCTCGGCGCGCAAGGCTGATCGCCCTGCTGCTGGCGGTGCTGGCAGGCCACGGCATCGCGCTGGACTGGCTGGCCCGCCACTGGCGGCAAAGCGCGGTGCTGCGGCCCATGACCGCACCGCTGCTCACACGCCTGATCACCCCCACCGCGCCCGCGGCACCGGTGCCCGCCCGGGTTTTGAAGCCAAAAGGGCCTGGAGTCCAGACGGGGCGGCCACTGTCTGCTATGACTTCAGTAGCAAAACAGGCCACCCCCACGCAGGTGGCCGAGGCCGAACCACCGCCTTTGCCGCCCTCTGCACCTGCGGCTCCACCCGCCACTGCGCCTGCTCCCGCGCAGGTGCAGGCCCAAACGCCCGCGGCGCCTGAGCCGCCCGCGCCGCCACCCCCTCCCCTTGCATTGCCCGAGCCCCCCATGGCCGCCGCGCCCTCCGTGTCGGCCACCACGGCGCTTGCCGCAAAAGCCGGGCCCGCCGCCCAGCCCCCCGGCGCCCCGCCCATGCCGGCATCGCCGCCCGCTGATCCGCTGGCCAGCTGGCCCGCCGACACGCGGCTGAGCTACCAGCTGCGCGGCTGGTTCCGCGGCGAGCTGTATGGCGACGCCCGCGTGCAGTGGCAGCGCGAGGCCGACCGCTACCAGGTGCGCGTGGAGATCGACATCGGCCCGTTCGCCAGCCTGGCCATGACCAGCCAGGGCGTGGTCCTGGCCGACGGGCTGCGCCCCGGGGCCTACGAGGAACAGCGCCGCGGCAAGTCGCGCGTGGTGCGGCTGGGCGAGCGCGAGCTGACGCTGGAAGGCGGGCGCCGCGTGCCGCGCCCGGCCGGTGTGCAGGACACGGCCAGCCAGTTCGTCGATTTGAGCCACCGCTTTGCCAGCGGCCTGGAGCCGCTGGAAGTTGGCCGCGCCATCAGCTTCTGGATGGCCCGCCCCGGCGGGCTGGACCTGTGGACCTACGACATCACCGAGCGCGTCACGCTGCAAACACCCAAGCTGGGGCCGGTTGAGGCCCTGCACCTGGTGCCGCGACCCACGGCGCAGCCGCGCGGCAACATCACGGCCGAGATGTGGTTTGCGCCCAGCCTGCAGTACCTGCCGGTGCGCATCCGCATCAACCAGGGCAGCGAGATCTGGCTGGACCTGTTGGTCGAGAAGATCGAGCAGAGGTAGCCCGGGCGAGCGAGGTCACTTCTTGCGCTGGTCGACCACGCGCTTGGCCTTGCCCAGGCTGCGCTCGACGCCGCCCTCGGCGCGCAGCTCGATCTTTGCGCTGGTGCCGATGTAGGTCTTGATCTCGTGCTGCAGGGCCTGCGCCGCCATGCGCGCGGCCGATGAGTCGGGCAGCGTGCCATGGCGTGTTTCGACCACCACGGTGAGCTCGTCCATCGGTCCTTCGCGGGTCAGCACGCACTGGTAGTGCGGCGCGAGTTCGGGGCGCTTGAGGATCAGCTCCTCGATCTGCGTGGGGAACACGTTGACGCCGCGCACGATCATCATGTCGTCGCTGCGGCCGGTGATTTTTTCCATGCGGCGCATGGTGCGGGCCGTGCCCGGCAGCAGGCGCGTGAGATCGCGCGTGCGGTAGCGGATGATGGGCAGCGCCTCCTTGGTCAGGCTGGTGAACACCAGCTCGCCCAGTTCGCCATCGGCCACGGGCTCGCCGGTCTCGGAGTTGATGATCTCGGGGTAGAAATGGTCTTCCCAGATGGTGGGGCCGTCCTTGGTCTCCACGCACTCGTTGGCCACGCCCGGGCCCATGACCTCGCTCAGGCCGTAGATGTCCACCGCGTCCATGCCCATGCGCTGCTCGATGGCCACGCGCATGTCGTTGGTCCAGGGCTCGGCGCCGAAGATGCCCAGGCGCAGGCTGGATTCGGCCGGATTCAGGCCCTGGCGCTCGAACTCGTCGGCAATGGCCAGCATGTAGCTGGGCGTGACCATGATGATGTCGGGCTTGAAGTCGGCGATCAGCTGCACCTGCCGTTCGGTCTGGCCACCGCCAAAGGGCACCACCGTGAGGCCGAGCTTTTCGGCGCCGTAATGCGCGCCCAGCCCGCCCGTGAACAGGCCGTAGCCATAGCTCACGTGCACCAGGTCGCCCGGCCGGGCGCCGCTGGCGCGGATGCTGCGCGCCATCACCTGCGACCAGGTGTCGATGTCCTTGAGGGTGTAGCCCACCACCGTGGGCTTGCCCGTGGTGCCGCTGGACGCGTGGATGCGCGCGCACTGCTCGCGCGGCACCGCAAACATGCCAAAGGGGTAGCTGTCGCGCAGGTCCTTCTTGGTCGTGAAGGGGAACTTCGCCAGATCGGCCAGCGTGCGGCAGTCGTCGGGGTGCACGCCGGCCGCGTCGAACTTGGCCCGGTACACGGGCGAGTTCGCGTAGGCATGGCGCAGCGTGGCGCGCAGGCGCTTGAGCTGCAGGCCGCGCAGCTCGTCGATGCTGGCCTTTTCAATCGGTTCCAGTGCAAAACGCTTCATGCTGCCGCCCCTTCGGGAATCACCGTGCCCTGGATGCTCGCGCTCTTGCCGCGGAACATCGCCACCACTTCGCCGCGCTGGTTGCTGACCTTCATGTCGTAGATGCCGTGGCGGCCAGAAAGGGTCTGCTCCACGCCCTCGCAGGTGAGCACGTCACCGAGTTGCCCGGGCCGCAGGAATTCGATGCTGCAGCCCGCCGCCACCGTGACCTTGTTGTGGCTGTTGCAGGCAAAGGCAAAGGTGGAATCGGCCAGCGTGAAGATGAAGCCGCCGTGGCAGATCCGGTGGCCGTTCAGGTGCAGCTCGCGCACGGTCATGCGCAGCGTGGCGCGGCCCGGCGTGCAGCTGAGCAGTTCCATGCCCATGGTGTCTTTGGAGGCCGTGTCCACGGCAAACATGGTTTCGCCCACCTGGCGGGCCAGCGCGTTCGCGTCCATGTTCACTCGCCCCTGAATTGCGCGGGGCGCTTTTGCAGGAAGGCCGTGACGCCCTCGATGTAGTCGTGGGTCTTGCCCATGGCCGACTGGGTGTCGCGCTCCATGTCGAGCTGGCTCGGGAAGTCGCGCAGTGCGCCCTCGCGCAGCAGGTGCCGGGTGGCGACCAGCGCCTGGGTGGGCATGGCCGCGAGCTTTTGCGCCAGGGCCATGGCCGCGGCCACGCATTCGTCAGCGCCGCCGTCCACCACATCCCAGATCAGGCCCCACTCTTTCGCCTGCGCCGCGGGCAGCTTGTCGCCGGTGATGGCCAGCCCAAGTGCACGCGCCATGCCCACGCGCTGCGGCAGCAGCCAGCTGCTGCCGGCGTCGGGAATCAGGCCGATCTTGCTGAAGGCCTGGATGAAGCTGGCGCCGCTGGACGCAATGGCCATGTCACAGCACATGGCGACTGAAGCGCCCGCGCCGGCCGCCACGCCGTTGACCGCGGCCACCACGGGCATGCGCAGATTGACCAGGCGCCGCGCCGTGGGGTTGAAGGCCTGTTCGATCACCGGCCCGGGGTCGGCGCGCTGGACCAGGTCGGCACCGGGCTCGAAGTCGAACTCGGACAGGTCGGCACCCGCGCAAAAGCCGCGGCCGGCCCCGGTGAGCACCACCGCGCGGATCGCGGCATCGGTCTCGGCGCGGTCCAGCGCGGCCCACAGGTCCTTGTGCATCTGGCGCGTGAAGCTGTTGAGGGCCTGTGGCCGGTTCAGCGTGATCAGCGCCACGGCGCCGTGCGCGGCGTACAGCACCGTGGGGTCGGCGGCGGTGGTTTCTGCAGTCATGTCGGTCTCCTGGGTTGGGACTCTACCATTAGCCGACCAATCGGTCGGCTAATGTTTTCCCTTGGGTATAGTCAACTCCCATTGCAACAGAAAACGAGGAAATCACCATGGCCTACGAACTGATTGAAGTCCGCACCGAAGGCGGCAAGGTGGGGGTGGTCACGCTGAACCGGCCCAAGCAGCTGAATGCGCTGAACAACGAACTGATGGACGAACTGGGCGCGGCGCTCAAGGCCTTTGATGCCGACCCGGCCATCGGCTGCATGATCGTCACCGGCAGCGAGAAGGCCTTTGCCGCGGGCGCCGACATTGGCGCCATGGCCAGCTACAGCTTTGCCGACGTCTACAAGGGCGACTACATCACGCGCAACTGGGAAACCATCCGCGGCATCCGCAAGCCCGTGATCGCGGCGGTCAGCGGCTTTGCGCTGGGCGGCGGCTGCGAGCTGGCCATGATGTGCGACTTCATCATCGCGGCCGACAACGCGAAGTTCGGCCAGCCCGAGATCAAGCTGGGCATCATCCCCGGCGCGGGCGGCACGCAGCGCCTGCCGCGCGCTGTGGGCAAGTCCAAGGCCATGGACATGGCCCTGACCGCCCGCATGATGGACGCCACCGAGGCCGAGCGTTCGGGCCTGGTCAGCCGCGTGGTGCCGCTGGACAAGATGATGGACGAGGCCCTGGGCGCCGCGCTCATCATTTGCGACTACTCGCAGATCGCGGTGATGGCGGCCAAGGAGTCGGTCAACCGCGCCTTCGAGTCGGGCCTGTCCGACGGCGTGATGTTCGAGCGCCGCATGTTCCACGCCCTGTTTGCCACCAGCGACCAGAAGGAAGGCATGGACGCCTTCGTGAACAAGCGCAAGGCGGCGTTCACCCACAGCTGAAGCACCGCCGGGCCGCGGCGCGCGGCGCGCCGCTCAGCGCGCCGGCAACAGGCGCTTGATCTCCTCGCGCAGGGCCGCCAGCACCTCGGTGCCAGGCCGCTGCGTGATGCGGCGCAGGCCCGCGGCGTCGCGCTGGCTCCATTGGGCTTCCTGCGCGGACAGCGCCAGCGTCACCACGGCTTCGCCGGGCGGCTGCAGCTCCAGCTGGATGTCAGCCGTGGCGAGTGGCGGCGCGAGCGGCGCGCCGGCCCAGGCCTGCGCTGACGGCCACAACGGTTGCAGCAAGGCCGCCAGCCGCGCGGCCTGCGCGCGCGGCAGCCGCAGCTCGCGGCCACCCTCCCGGATGAGCACGTCGGCCCAGCCCATGGCGGCAGGCGCGGCCACCGCACGATCGGCCGCAAGACCGCCCAAGGCTTTGGCGGCTGGCGCCGAGCGCGCCATGGCGGCCGGCGCAGGGGGAGAGGCTGCCGGTGCTTGCGCCAAAGGCGCAGCAGCCTGTGACGCGCCGGCCTGTTCCGCGAAGGGCGCAGGCGCGGAGGGGCTGGCCACCTCTGGCGCTGGCGCGGGTGCAGGCGCTGCGCTGGGGGATGCTGGTGCTGACCGCGATGCAACGGCACCGCGCTCGGGCGCGATCGGTTGGGACGGGCGCGGTGCCGGCAGCGCTTTCGCCATGGACGAAGACCCAGGCTTGCTGGCGCGGGCCGTTGGCCCGGGGGGCGGCGCGGGAGGTGGCGCGGCGGGTGGCGCGGCCGCTTCACGCCGCGCCGCAGGGGCATCGGCACTGTCGCCCGCAGGCGCCCCCGCCAGCGCGGCGTTGTCTTCGCGTTTCAGGGCTGGCCCGGCGGGCTGCGTGGCCGCATCGGCCGGCCCGTCAAGCCGGGCGCCCGGCGGCTCGCGGTCGTGCCACAGCAGTGTCACCAGGCTTGCCAGCAGGACGGTGGCGAGCGCGGCGTTCCAGGGCATGCGCGCCGCGCCCGGCGCCGGCGCCCAGAGGCGGCGCCACCAGGGCCGCGGCACAGGCACTGGCCGTGAAACCGCCAAGGCCTCAAGTGCTACTTTTCTGATAGCAGTACGTGCCCGTGCGTCGGGGACTTCCGCCTGATCGGGTGCATAGTCCAGGGCCCGAGCCAGGCGCGCATCGCGCAGCATCGTCATGACCCGGGCTCCAGCGCGACCAGGTAGCTGCGCATGCAGCCGCGCAGCTTCTGCAGCGCATAGCGCAGCCGGCTCTTGGCCGTTTCAAAGCTCAGCGAGAGGCTCTGTGCCAGCTGCTCCACTGTGGCGCCGTCCTCGTGGTGCAGCAAGAAGGCCGCGCGCTGCGCCGGTGGCAACTCGTCCAGGCAATGCAGCAGCTGGCGCCCGGCGGCGCGCCAGAAGGCCGTGTCTTCGCTCGACGGATGGGCCAGGTCCAGCGAGGCCTGCAGCCATTCCATGGGGTCACCGCCGTCTTCGCCCGCCTCGGGCAGGGACACTTCGCGGCCGCTCACGCGCAGCCGGTCCATGGCCGCGTTGTGCGCAATGGCAAAGGCCCAGGTGGTCCAGCGCGCGCCGGGCCGGCCGGCGTCTGCGCCTTGAGCCTGATAGCTGGCGCGCGCGCCAATGATGCGCACCCAGGTGTCCTGGAACACCTCGTCGGCCTGCGCCGCCAGCGCGCTGCCCAGCAGCCGGCGCACAAAGCGGAACAGCGCGCCCTCGTGGCGCGCATAGAGCACGTCGAACGCGGCGGCGTCACCCCCGGCGTAGGCAAGCATCAACTGGTCGTCCGGCATGGTGTGCAGCGAGGGCATGAGCAGATTTTCACACCACGTTGTACGGGCCAGCCCGCGGCATGGGGTTAAACCGGGGCGCTTTTTTTCACCCCGTTGCGCGCCGCGCGGCGTGTGAGTCTGACCACTTCTGGAGGATTCGATGAACCGCAACCTGTCTCCCCGCCCCCTGGCCGCGCTGCTGGCCGCCCAGCTGCTGCTGTCGGCCTGCACGGCCACCGCGCAGCCCCCCCACCCGCCCTCGGCCCAGTGGCCCGACCCGCAGCCGCAGGCAGGGTCCTGGCCCCAGGTCATGCCCGCGCGGCCGCAGTTCCAGGCGCCGTCGGCCAGCCACTGCGCCCGGCCGATCCAGACCCGGGAAGTGCCTGGCCACGAGGGCCAGGACACCCCGCCCTATCTGCCCTACGGCCCGGCCCCCGCGCATTCGCACCGCGAGAAAGCCGAGGCCGCCGTGACCGGTTCCGTCGCCCCCGCAGCCCCTGCGGGCGCGGTGGCCGCCCCGCCCGCCCCGGCCAGTGAAGCCCTGGCCAAGGCTGCCGGCCGCCTCAGCGCGGCCGACAGCGCGGCCGCGGCGCCACTCGTCGCCCAGTCCGCGCCACCGCGACCGGCCCCTCGCCGCGCCGAGGTGGTGACCGCAGGCATGGTGGACGACAACGCCGCGTTCAGCGAGTACCTGGCCTTTCGCAACCGCACGCCGGTGGTCCACCGGCCGCGCGACGTCAGCGAGCGCTACCTGCTCGAGGTCAGGGACCGCAGCGGCCATGCGGTGGCCGATGCCGAGGTGGCCGTTCAATCGGCCGACGGTGCCGCGATGTGGGCGCGCACCGACACGGCGGGCCGCGTCTGGCTGCATCCCCGGGCCTTCGACCCGGGCCAGGCCCCCGTCTATGACGTGACCGTGCGCAAGCAGGGCCGGCTGGCCCACGGCGTGCTGCGGCGCGGCCAGAAAAGCGCGGTGGAAGTGGTGCTGCCCCAGCAGCCGGGCGTGGCGCAGCGCGCGCGGCTGGACCTGGTGTTTCTGATCGACGCCACGGGCTCCATGGCCGACGAGATCCACAAGCTCAAGACCAGCCTGCGCAGCATTGCCGACGAGGTGGCCCGCCTGCCCAGCCAGCCCGACCTGTGCTTTGGCCTGGTGGCCTACCGCGACAAGGGCGATGCCTTCCTGCTGCGCAGCCACGACTTCACCAACGACCTGGGCGCGTTCCAGGGCGTGCTCAACGCGCTGCAGGCCGGTGGCGGCGGCGACTACCCCGAGGCCATGAACGAGGCGCTGCACGAGACCGTGCACGCGCTGAGCTGGCGCGGCGAGGGCGCGACCCGCCTGGTGGTGCTGCTGGCCGACGCGCCGCCGCACCTGGACTACGGCGGCCCGTACTACGACGACGACATGCTGGCCGCGCTGGGCAAGGGCATCAAGGTGTTCAGCGTGGGCGCCAGCGGGCTGGACAAGCAGGGCGAGTACATCCAGCGGCAGATCGCCCAGTACACCGGCGGGCGGTTCGTGTTCCTGACCTACGCCGACGCGCACCGCCCGTCCAGTGGCCGGGGGCGTGAAACGGTTCACGATGTGAGCAACTATTCGGTGGACACGCTGGACCGCCTGATCGTGCGTCTTGTGGGTGACGAACTGGGCAGGCTATAATTTAGGGCTCTGGCGAAAATAAAAAAGCGCCAGAAGCAGGGGCCCTTGCAAGATATCGGCCCGGCAAACTTGGCGCTTTAGCTCAGTCGGTTAGAGCGATGGAATCATAATCCACAGGTCCGCGGTTCGAATCCGTGAAGCGCCACCAGACACCCAGCGCCCCGGCGTTGACAGAAAAGGCACTGTCCCGCACAGTGCCTTTTTTCACTTCCACAGCCTCTGGACACACACCATGAAACGCTGCACAAGGAACCAGATTGCTACATTTTCGGTAGCACTCTTTGCCCTGCTGGTCTGGACCAGCGCCCTGTTTGGCCCTGAAGCGGCGGCCCAGGGGATCATCCGCGAGGCGCCCAAGGACGTGGTGCCGGCCCGCATGGTCGTGACCGCCGCGCCCGACATCACGCTGGATGACAAACCCGACCGCCTGTCGCCCGGCGCGCGCATCCGCGACCTGAACAACATGCTGGTCATGTCGGCGAGCCTCACCGGCCAGACCATCCCCGTGGTCTACCGCCGCGACGCCGCGCGGCTGGTGCATGAAGTCTGGGTGCTCACGCCCGACGAGTACCGCCGCCTGGGCGGCATCGACGCGGGCAGCGCCGAGGGCCACAAGCGGCTGGTCGAGCTGCTCGCGCTGATCTTCGGCGCACGTAAATAGGCGGACCCCATGAGCAAGAAAGTCTTCATCAAGACCTTTGGCTGCCAGATGAACGAGTACGACTCGGACAAGATGGCCGACGTGATGAACGCCGCGCAGGGCTACGAGCCCACGCAGGATGTGGACGAGGCCGACCTGATCCTGTTCAACACCTGCTCGGTGCGCGAAAAGGCACAGGAGAAAGTCTTCAGCGACCTGGGCCGCGTGCAGCACCTCAAGAAGAAGGGCGTGCTGATTGGCGTGGGCGGCTGCGTGGCCAGCCAGGAGGGCGCCGAGATCATCAAGCGCGCGCCCTATGTGGACGTGGTGTTCGGCCCGCAGACCCTGCACCGCCTGCCCGACCTGCTGGCCGCGCGGGCACAACTGCAGCGCCCGCAGGTGGACATCAGTTTCCCCGAGATCGAGAAATTCGACCACCTGCCCCCCGCCCGCGTGGAGGGCGCCACGGCTTTCGTGAGCATCATGGAAGGCTGCAGCAAGTACTGCAGCTACTGCGTGGTGCCCTACACCCGCGGCGAGGAAGTCTCGCGCCCGTTCGACGACGTGCTGGTGGAGATCGCCGGCCTGGCCGAACAGGGCGTGAAGGAAGTGACGCTGCTGGGCCAGAACGTCAACGCCTACCGCGGCGCCATGGGTGGCACGGCCGACATCGCGGACTTCGCGCTGCTGATCGAATACGTGGCCGACATCCCCGGCATCGAGCGCATCCGCTACACCACCAGCCACCCCAACGAGTTCACGCAGCGGCTGATTGACGTCTACGCACGGGTGCCCAAGCTGGTGAGCCACCTGCACCTGCCGGTGCAGCATGGCAGCGACCGCATCCTGATGGCGATGAAGCGCGGCTACACGGCGATGGAATACAAGAGCACGGTGCGCAAGCTGCGCGCCATCCGCCCCGGCATGGCCATGAGCAGCGACTTCATCGTGGGTTTTCCGGGCGAGACCGACGACGACTTCAACCGGATGATGAAGCTGATCGACGACGTGGACTTCGACAACTCGTTCAGCTTCATCTTCAGCCCGCGCCCCGGCACGCCGGCCGCCAACCTGCACGACGAGACGCCGCATGCAGTCAAGCTGGCCCGGCTGCAGCAGCTGCAGGCGGTGATCGAGGCCAACATCCGCCGCTTCAGTGGCGAGCGCGTCGGCACGGTCCAGCGCATCCTGGTCGAAGGCCCGTCGCGCAAGGACCCGTCGGAGCTGTCGGGCCGCACCGAGTGCAACCGCATGGTCAACTTCAAGGGGCCCCAGCGGCTGGTCGGCCAGATGATCGACGTGACCATCACCGAGGCCTATTCACACTCGCTGCGCGGCGAGGTCAAGACGGTGGAAGAAGCCCTGGCGGCCTGAGTCAGAAGGGCAGCTTGGGCATGCCCTTGCCGCCGCCCATGCGCTTCATCATCTTCATGAGGCCGCCGCCCTTCATCTTCTTCATCATCCCCTGCATCTGGTCAAACTCGTTGAGCAGGCGGTTGACCTCCTGAACCTGAACGCCCGCGCCGGCGGCGATGCGCCGCTTGCGGGTGGCCTTGATCAGCTCGGGCTTGCGCCGCTCCAGCGGGGTCATGCTCTGGATGATGCCTTCCTTGCGCCGCACGTCGCGCTCGGCGCGGTCCATGTCCACCTGGCCGGCCTTGGCCGCCATCTGCGCGGGCAGCTTGTCCATCAGGCTGCTGAGGCCGCCCATGCTTTTCATTTGCTGGATTTGCGAGAGAAAGTCATTCAGGTCAAAGCCCGCGCCGCTCTTGACCTTGGCCGCCAGCTTCTGGGCGGCCTCCACGTCCACGCCTGCGGTGACCTGCTCGACCAGCGCCACGATGTCGCCCATGCCCAGGATGCGCCCGGCATGGCGCTCGGCATCGAACACCTCCAGCCCGTCGATCTTTTCGCTCACGCCGGCAAACTTGATCGGCGCGCCCGTGATCTGCCGCACCGACAGCGCCGCGCCGCCGCGCGAGTCGCCGTCGGTCTTGGTCAGGATGATGCCGGTCAGCGGCAATGCTTCCTTGAAGGCCTTGGCCGTGTTGACCGCGTCCTGGCCCTGCATGGCGTCCACCACGAACAGCGTTTCCACGGGATTGAGCGCGGCGTGCAGGTCCTTGATCTCGCGCATCAGCGCTTCGTCAATCGCAAGGCGGCCGGCGGTGTCCACCAGCAGCACATCAAAAAAGTGCTTGCGCGCGTAGTCCAGCGCGGCGCGCGCGATGTCCACCGGCTTCTGGTCGGCCGTGCTGGCAAACCATTCGGCGCCGGCCTGCGCCGTCACGGTCTTGAGCTGCTCGATGGCCGCGGGCCGGTAGACGTCGCCCGAGACCGTCAGCACCTTCTTCTTGCGCTTTTCAATCAGGTGCCTGGCCAGCTTGGCCGTGGTGGTGGTCTTGCCGGCGCCCTGCAGGCCGGCCATGAGGAGCACCGCGGGCGGCTGGGCCGCGAGGTTGATGTCGCTGACGCCCTCGCCCATGGTCGCCGCCAGCTCGCGGCTGACAATGCCCACCAGCGCCTGTCCCGGCGAGAGCGAGCCCAGCACCTCCTGGCCCAGCGCCTTGTCCTTGACGCGCGCGATGAAGTCGCGCACCACGGGCAGGGCCACGTCGGCCTCCAGCAGGGCCATGCGCACCTCGCGCAGCATGTCCTGGACATTGGCCTCGGTGATGCGGGCCTGGCCGCGGATTTCCTTGACGAGCCGGGAGAGTTTGTCGGAGAGTGCGGAGGCCATGAGAGGGGGTGGGATGTGCTCCGACACGCCGGAGCAAGGGGCTAAACTACAGAGCATGATTCTAGCCAGTGCGTCCCCCGCCAGCACGGTGCTGGCGTTCGCGGCCGCCGCCGCCTACGCCGTGCCGGCCGCCGCGGCCTCGCGCCTGAGCGAACGCGCGGCCCGCGCCACGCTCTGGGTGGCTTGGCTGCTGCACGGCACGGTGCTGGCGCTGGGCCTGCTGGGCGAGGTACCGCGCTTCGGCTTTGCGCCGGCCCTGTCGGTCACCGCCTGGCTGGTGCTCACGGTGTACGCGGTTGAAAGCCGGCTGTTCCCCCAGCTGCAGGCACGCTGGGCGCTGGCCGGGCTGGGCGCGGCGGCCGTGCTGCTGGCCATTGCCTTTCCCGGGGCACCGCTGCATGTGAGCGCGTCGCCCTGGCTGCCGCTGCACTGGGCCCTGGGCATTGCCTCTTACGGCCTGTTCGCGGCGGCCGTGGTCCATGCCTGGCTCATGACCCGCGCCGAGAAGGACATCCGGCAGGCCGCCGACCCGCACAGCGGCATGCCGCTGCTGACGCTGGAGCGGCTGACCTTCCGCTTCGTCAAGGCCGGCTTTGTGCTGCTGTCGGCCACGCTGCTGGCCGGCCTGCTGTTCAGTGAACAGCTCTATGGCGCCGGCCGGGCCTGGAAATGGGACCACAAGACCATCTTTTCCCTGCTGTCGTGGTTCGCGTTTGCGGTGCTGCTGCTGGGCAGGGCACGTTTTGGCTGGCGTGGGCGCAAGGCGGTGCGGGTGCTGTACGCCGGCGCCCTGCTGCTGCTGCTGGCCTATGTGGGTTCGCGCTTTGTGCTGGAAGTGATCCTGGGCCGCGTCGCATGAAATTCGTTCTCGTCTTGTTGGTGATCGTGGTGGCGGTCTTCGTCTGGCGCGGCAACCGCCGCGACGACGCGCGCGAGCGCGGCGCCGCGCGCGGCCGCCGCGGCTCGGCACTGGCGCCACCGCAGGACATGGTGAGCTGCCCGGTCTGCGCCGTGCACCTGCCACGCGCCGAAGCCAGCCCCGGCAGGCGCGGCCTGTATTGCGGCGACGACCACCGCCGGCAAGCCGAGGGCTGAGGCCACGCCTTCCATGGCAGAAGACACCAGCCCTCTTGCCTCGTGGTTCGGCCTGCGGGAACTGACCCTCGAGGACTCGGCCTTCGTGCGCCTGTGGCGCGGCTTCATGACGGCCCGCGTCATGATCGCCCTGGTGCTGCTGACCCTGCTGGGCGCCCTGTATGCCATCGCCTCGGCGCCGGTCGAGGGCTGGCTCATCGTGATGTGCGGCAGCTACCTCGCCGCGGCGCTGGCGGTGCGCGCCCTGGCCAGCCCGCGCATCCAGGGTCATGCCTTCGACGCCCAGTGGGTGTCCACCATCGGCGTGGACCTGCTGGTGTTTGCCACCCTGCAGTTCCTGCAGGCCGGCGGCATCAGCTACAACCCCCTGTTCGCCCTGCCCCTGCTGCTGGCATCGGTGCTGGGCTCGCTGCTGCTGGCGCTGGGCACGGCGGCCGGCATCACGCTGCTGCTGCTGGTCGATGCCTGGCTGGCCTCGCTGCATGGCGAGGCCGCTTCGCGGTTTTTCCAGGCCGGCCTGACGGGCACGGGCTTCTTCATCGTGGCCTTGCTGGCCAACCAGCTGGCGACCCGGCTGGTGCGCGAGGAACAGCGCGCGCGCCAGAGCCAGCAGGCGGCGCGCGTGCAGATCGAGGTCAATGAACTGGTGATCGAGGCGCTGGCAGACGGCGTGCTGGTGGTGGATGACAACGGCATCGTGCGCGCGGCCAACCCGGCGGCGCACGGGTTGCTGGGCCCCGGCGCGACGCGGCGCACCACGCCGTTCGTGCTGGCGGCCGAGCCTGCCTGGCATCCGCTGGTGGAACTCGCGCGGCTCACCTTCCTGCAACGCACCACCCAGATCCGCGACGTCGACATCAGCGAGGCGGCGTTGGGGGCCCGCCGCATCCATGTGCGCACCCGCCTCACCGCCACCCACGATGCCGCCGCCGAGAGCCTGTGCGTGATGTTCCTTGAGGACCTGCGCGAGATGGAGGCCCGGCTGCGGACCGAGAAGCTCGCGGCCATGGGCCGCATGTCGGCAGCCGTGGCCCACGAGATCCGCAACCCGCTGGCCGCCATCACCCAGGCCAATGCACTGCTGGATGAAGACCTGAGCCAGCCGGGCCACAAGCAGCTGACGCTGATGGTGCGGCAGAATGCCCAGCGCCTGGCCCAGATCGTCGAGGAGATATTGAACCTCTCGCGGGTTCAGCACGAAGGCATGGTCCGCAGTTCTCCGCTGCTGGATCTCGATACCGCCGTCCATGCGACCTGCACCGACTGGGGCTCGCAGACCGGCTGCGGTGGGCGGCTGCAGGTTGACCTGCAAGGCGGCGGCCAGCAGGTCGCCTTCGAGTCCGATCACCTGCGCCGGGTTCTGGTCAACCTGCTGGACAACGCACTGCGCTACGCCAGCGCGCAAGCCGGATCAATTCGGGTCTCGACCGAGACCACCGCGACCGGCCAGGCCGGCCTGCGGGTCTGGAGCGATGGGGCCCCGCTGGAGCAAACCGTGCAGCGCCACCTGTTCGAACCCTTCTTCTCGTCGGAAAGCCGCTCCAGCGGGCTGGGCCTGTACATCTGCCGCGAGCTGTGCGAGCGCCATGGGGCGCAGATTGGCTACCGGCGCGCCGGGCGGGGCACCGCCGGTCCGGGCGCCGAGGGCAATGAATTCTTCGTGACCTTCCGGCAGCGGCCGCCTTCGGCTTCCTCATCCGCGAGGTTTGACACAATACCCGCCTGATGGCAGCCACTCCCACTCCGCCCAAGGTGCTCGTCGTCGATGACGAGCCCGACCTGCGCACGCTGTATGAGCTCACGCTGCTGCGCGAGGGCTACCGCGTGGAGGCCGCCGCCGACCTGGCCGAAGCCCGCCAGCTGCTCGAGGCGCGCCGGTTTGACGCGGTGATCACCGACATGCGACTGCCCGACGGCCTGGGCCTGGAGTTGCTGCGTGAGCTTCAGGCCCAGCAACGCCCCGAGCGCTGCCTGGTCATGACCGCGTACGGCTCCGCCGAGAATGCCGTGGAGGCCCTGAAGGCCGGTGCCTTCGACTACCTGACCAAGCCGGTCGATCTCAAGCAGTTCCGCGCCGTGGTGGCGTCGGCCATCCAGGGCACGGCCCCCGGGCGCGGCCCGCGCGCCGCCACCTCCGGCCGTGCCGCGGTGGAGCGGCCCGCCGATGCGGCCGCCGCGCTGCAGCGGCTGGTCGGTGAGTCCGACGCCATGAAAACCGTCAAGGAGCGCATCGCCCGGGTCGCGCGCAGCATGGCCCCGGTGCTGGTGCGCGGCGAGTCCGGCACCGGCAAGGAGCTGGCCGCGCGCGCGTTGCATGCCTGCAGCCACCGCGCCGACGGGCCCTTTGTGGCCGTGAACTGCAGCGCCATTCCCGAGAACCTGCTGGAAGCCGAGTTCTTCGGCGCGCGCAAGGGCTCCTACACCGGGTCAACCCAGGACCGCGACGGCTACTTTCAGGCGGCCCGGGGTGGCACCCTGTTCCTGGACGAGATCGGCGACCTGCCGCTGACCATGCAGTCCAAACTGCTGCGCGCCATCCAGGAGCGGCTGGTGCGCTCGCTCGGCTCGACCCAGGAAGACGCGGTGGATGTGCGCGTGGTCAGCGCCACGCACAAGGACCTCGCCGCCGACGTGCAGGCGGGCCGCTTTCGCCAGGACCTGTACTACCGGCTGAATGTGATCGAGATCCTGGTGCCGCCGCTGCGCGACCGCCGCGAGGACCTGCCCGCGCTGTGCGACGCGCTGCTGGCGCGCATTGCGCAGGAGTCCGGCATGCCGGTGCCGGCGCTGTCGGCCACGGTGCTGGCCCAGCTGCAGGCGCATCCACTGCCGGGCAATGTCCGCGAACTCGAAAACCTGCTGCATCGCGCGGTGGCCCTGAGCGATGGTGACGAACTGCAGGTGGACTTCGCACCCACCGACATGGCGGCCCCCGCGGGCGAGGCGGCCCCCACCAAGGTCGCCGAAGCCGCCGCGCCCGCGCCACTGGCCGTGCCGGCCGACCTGCAGGCCTGGCTGGACCAGCAGGAGCGCGAGATCCTGGTGCGCGCGCTGCATGAAAGCGGCTTCAACCGCACCGCCGCCGCCAACCGGCTGGGCCTGAGCCTGCGCCAGATCCGCTACCGCATCGCCCGGCTGAGCATTGCCACGCCGGGTGGCGACGAGCCGGGTGAAGATGCCGCCTGAACCCCATGGCGCCAGCGCGCTGTGGCGCGCCGGCTGGTATGCCCATGCACGCCAGCTGCGGTCGCCGAACTTCGGGGCGCGCCCCACTCCGGCGCAGGTGGACCTGATCGTGCTGCATTCCATCAGCCTGCCGCCGGGCCAGTATGGCGGCCCCGAGGTGCAGCAGTTGTTCACCAACACGCTTAACTGGGATGCGCACCCGTATTTCGGGCAGATCCGCGGGGCCGAGGTCTCCGCGCATTTCTACATCCGCCGCAACGGCGAGCTCTGGCAGTTTGTGAGTTGCGACGACCGTGCCTGGCATGCCGGTGCATCAAGCTACCGCGGGCGCGGCAACTGCAACGATGACTCGGTCGGCATCGAGCTGGAAGGGCTGGAGGGCGGCCCGTTCGAGGACCCGCAATACGAAAGCCTGGCCGGCCTGTGCGCCGCGCTGGCCCAGCATTACCCCGTGGCCCATGTCGCCGGCCATGAACACATTGCCCCCGGACGCAAGCACGATCCCGGGCGCGGCTTCGACTGGCCGCGCCTGCAACGCGCCTTGGCCTGGCCCGCTCAGTACTTTCCCTTGGAGACCCTGCCACTTCGCGGTGCATGAGGCTCGCCGGGACGCCGGAATGCACCTGTTCGTGCAGTGTTTTTCACAGGCAGACGTAAGCGTCTGTATCGGTCGCAGTACACTACCCGTAGTGGCTTGAATTCACATCAGACCCTAGATATAGTGTGTCCCGTTGCGCTGTCACTTCAGCCGGGACACCCCCGGGGCTTCGCCCGCCGAGCCCGCCCCGACCATCCACACAATAACTGCGAAAGAAGAGGAAACAATGCAAGTTGCCTTGAGTACCCCGTCCACAACAAGCACCAACGCCCCTGTCGCCCAGAAGTCCGGCCAGACCGGCTCGACTGCCGCCAACCCGCTTGCCAATTACCAGATCATCCGCCGCAACGGCGCGGTGGTCCCGTTCGAGCCCAACAAGATCGCCATTGCGATGATGAAGGCCTTCCTGGCCGTGCATGGCACCCAGGGCGCGGCCTCGGCCAGCGTGCGCGAGACAGTGGACAGCCTGACCCAGCAGGTGATCCGCGCCATGGTGCGCTCGCGTCCGGGCGGCGGCACCTTCCACATTGAAGACGTGCAGGACCAGGTCGAACTGGGCCTGATGCGCGGCGGCCACCATGAAATCGCCCGCGCCTATGTGCTGTACCGCGAGCGCCGCACCCAGGAGCGCGCCCGGCAAACCGTGCAGGACGCGCCCAAGGCGCCGGCCCTGCATGTGCTTGACGGCGGCCAGCGCGTGGCGCTGGACCTGGACCAGCTCAAGGCGCTCATCGAGTCGGCCTGCGCGGGCCTGGACGCCGACATCCGGCCCGACCCCATCGTGGCCGAGACCATGCGCAACCTCTATGACGGCGTGCCGATGGACGAGGTCTACAAGGCCTCCATCCTGGCCGCGCGCACGCTCATCGAAAAAGACCCCGACTACACCTACGCCACCGCGCGGCTCTTGCTGCACACCATCTTCAAGGAAGTGATCGGCCGCGACGTGGCCCCCGCCGACATGGCGCAGGCCTATGCCGACTACTTCCCCGGCTTCATCAAGAAGGGCGTCGACAACGAACTGCTCGACGAGCGCCTGCAACAGTACGACCTGGCCCGCCTGGGCGCCGCGCTCAAGGCCGAGCGCGACCTCAAGTTTGACTACCTCGGCCTGCAGACCCTGTACGACCGCTACTTCCTGCACGTGCGCAAGACCCGCATCGAGCTGCCCCAGGCCTTCTTCATGCGCGTGGCCATGGGCCTGGCGCTCAACGAGATCGACCGCGAGGCGCGCGCCATCGAGTTCTATGAAGTGCTGTCGAGCTTCGACTTCATGTCCAGCACGCCCACGCTGTTCAACAGCGGCACGCTGCGCTCTCAGCTGTCCAGCTGCTACCTGACCACGGTGCCTGACGACCTGGACGGCATCTACGAGTCCATCAAGGAAAACGCCCTGCTGTCCAAGTTCGCGGGCGGCCTGGGCAACGACTGGACCCGCGTGCGCGCGCTCGGCTCGCACATCAAGGGCACCAACGGCGAGTCCCAGGGCGTGGTGCCGTTCCTCAAGGTCGTGAACGACACCGCCGTTGCGGTCAACCAGGGCGGCAAGCGCAAGGGCGCGGTCTGCACCTACCTGGAATCCTGGCACCTGGACATGGAGGAGTTCCTGGAGCTGCGCAAGAACACCGGCGACGACCGCCGGCGCACGCACGACATGAACACCGCCAACTGGATCCCCGACCTGTTCATGCGCCGTGTCATGGAAAAGGGCGAGTGGACGCTGTTCTCGCCGTCCAACGTTCCCGACCTGCACGACCTGTTCGGCGCCGACTTCGAGAAAGCCTATGTCGCCTACGAGGAAAAGGCCCGGCGCGGCGAGATCAAGCCGAGCAAGACGGTGCAGGCCGCCGACCTGTGGCGCAAGATGCTCACCATGCTGTTCGAGACCGGCCATCCCTGGATCACCTTCAAGGATGCCTGCAACGTCCGTTCGCCGCAGCAGCATGCCGGCGTGGTGCACTCCTCCAACCTGTGCACCGAGATCACGCTGAACACCAGCGACACCGAGACCGCGGTGTGCAACCTGGGCTCGGTCAACCTGCCGCAGCACCTGAAGGACGGCCAGATCGACCACGACAAGCTCAAGAAAACCGTCACCACGGCGATGCGCATGCTCGACAACGTGATCGACATCAACTACTACGCGGTCAAGAAGGCGCGCGACTCCAACATGCGCCACCGCCCCGTGGGCCTGGGCGTGATGGGCTTCCAGGACGCGCTGTATGAACTGCGCGTGCCCTACGCCTCCGAGCAGGCCGTCGAGTTTGCCGACCGGTCGATGGAAGCCATCTGCTACCACGCCTACTGGGCCTCCACCGAGCTGGCCCGCGAGCGCGGCAAGTACTCCAGCTACAAGGGCTCGCTGTGGGACAAGGGCATCCTGCCCCTGGACACGCTCAACCTGCTGGAGCAGGCGCGTGGCGGCTATGTGGAAGTCGACAAGACCGCCACGCTCGACTGGGACGCCCTGCGCCAGAAGATCAAGACCGATGGCATGCGCAACTCCAACTGCGTGGCCATCGCGCCCACGGCCACCATCTCCAACATCATTGGGGTGGACGCCTCGATCGAGCCCTGCTTCGGCAACCTCTCCGTCAAGTCCAACCTGTCGGGCGAGTTCACCATCATCAACCACTACCTCGTGCGCGACCTCAAGCGCCTGGGCCTGTGGGACGACGTGATGGTCATGGACCTCAAGCACTTTGACGGTTCGCTGCGCCCCATCGACCGCGTGCCGCAGGACGTCAAGGCCCTGTACGCCACCGCGTTCGAGGTGGAGACCACCTGGCTGGTCGAGGCCGCCGCGCGCCGCCAGAAGTGGATCGACCAGGCCCAGTCGCTGAACATCTACATGGCCGGCGTGTCGGGCAAGAAGCTCGATGACACCTACAAGCTCGCCTGGCTGCGCGGCCTGAAGACCACCTACTACCTTCGCACCATCAGCGCCACGCAAACCGAGAAGTCCACCGTCACCTCGGGCCGCCTCAACGCCGTGTCATCGGGCGCGGCTTCGGGTGGCATGAGCGCGCTCGACGCGGCCGCTGCCGCGGCGCAGGCGCAGATGAATGCAACGCCCGCCACCGACATCAAGTTCTGCGCGATCGACGATCCGACCTGCGAGGCCTGCCAGTAAGTGCGGTCTTGTCCGACAAAGTGTCGATGCAATAGAGCAACACAATAGATCAGCGATGTGAATGAACACTTTTCATTTCGCATCGCTGATCACATAATTCACGCATTGGAAAACTTATGTTGACCTGGGACGAAGAAGTCAAGCCCTCATCGCCAACAACACTGCACAGCGGTTCACCCGGCAACCGTGCGGTGGAATCATCACCTCTTTCGCAAGCCTCCGCGGTCCGCCAGCCCGCCGTGCGCACGCTGGATGATGGCGCCGTGATGCCGCAGCCTGCAGCCGCTGCAGCCACGCCCGTGGCCGCCAAACCCGCCGTGCAACGCCGCGTCAACGCGGCTGACAAGCGCATCATCAACGGCCAGACCGACGTCAACCAGCTGGTGCCGTTCAAGTACAAGTGGGCCTGGGAAAAATACCTCGCCACCTGCGCCAACCACTGGATGCCGCAAGAGGTCAACATGACGCGCGACATCGCGCTGTGGAAAGACCCCAACGGCCTGACCGAGGACGAGCGCCGCATCGTCAAGCGCAACCTCGGCTTCTTCGTGACGGCCGACTCGCTGGCCGCCAACAACATCGTGCTGGGCACCTACCGCCACATCACGGCGCCCGAGTGCCGCCAGTTCCTGCTGCGCCAGGCCTTCGAGGAAGCCATCCACACCCACGCCTACCAGTACATCGTCGAGTCGCTGGGCCTGGACGAGAGCGAGATCTTCAACGCCTACAACGAGGTGCAGTCGATCCGCGACAAGGACGAGTTCCTGATCCCCTTCATCGAGGCGATCATGAACCCCAACTTCCACACCGGCACGCCCGAGACCGACCAGACCCTGCTCAAGTCGCTGATCGTCTTCGCCTGCCTCATGGAAGGCCTGTTCTTCTACGTCGGCTTCACGCAGATCCTCGCGCTGGGCCGCCAGAACAAGATGACCGGCGCCGCCGAGCAGTACCAGTACATCCTGCGCGACGAGTCCATGCACTGCAACTTCGGCATCGACCTGATCAACCAGCTCAAGCTCGAGAACCCGCACCTGTGGACGGCTGAATTCAAGAACGAGATCAAGGCCCTGTTCCACAAGGCGGTCGAACTCGAATACAAATACGCCGAGGACACCATGCCGCGCGGCGTGCTTGGCATGAATGCCTCCATGTTCAAGGGCTACCTGCGCTACATCGCGAACCGTCGCGCCACGCAGATCGGCCTGGAGGAGCTCTTCCCGAACGAGACCAATCCGTTCCCCTGGATGAGCGAAATGATTGACCTGAAGAAAGAGCGCAACTTCTTCGAAACCCGCGTGATTGAGTACCAGTCGGGTGGCGCGCTTTCCTGGGACTGAGCATCAATGCGAATGCTTTAAGACAACTGCGATGAGCTTGAGATTCGCCCGTGCTGACAACCTGGCCACAGAGCCCGGTGCGGTGCGGGCCACGGTGTTCATGAGGCTGGGCGCAAGACCCAACCCCATGGATCGCTTCGTGCCCCCAACAGGCATGGAGTGCTTCTTTGGTTGATGTTGATCAACTTGATTAGGAGAATGAAAATGGCAACTGCAAAGAAACCGGCCGCCAAGAAGGCCGCAGCGAAGAAGCCGGCCGCCAAGAAGGCCCCGGCAAAGAAGGTAGCAGCCAAGAAGGTTGCCGCCAAGAAGCCGGCAGCGAAGAAAGTCGCCGCCAAGAAGGCTCCGGCCAAAAAGGTAGCAGCCAAGAAGGTTGCCGCCAAGAAGCCGGCAGCGAAGAAAGTCGCCGCCAAGAAGCCCGCAGCCAAGAAGGTAGCAGCCAAAAAGGCGCCGGCGAAAAAGGCCGCTGCCAAAAAAGCGCCGGCGAAGAAAGCCGCTGCGAAGAAGGTAGCAAAAAAGCCTGCGGCCAAGAAAGCAGCGAAGAAGCCCGCTGCGAAGAAAGCCGCGAAAAAGCCCGCTGCCAAGCCTGCTGCGAAACCTGCGGCCGCCCCGGCGCCTGCGGCTCAGACCACTCTGAACCCGCAGGCCGCCTGGCCGTTCCCCACGGCCAGCAAGCCCTGAGGCCGCGAGCGGTTTACCGCTTCAAGCCCGGTGCCGAAAGGCCCCGGGCTTTTTCATGCCTGCCCGCAGCGCGGCGCCTGCGATACTGCGCCCATGTCCACACCCCTGTCCGATCCCGCGGCGCCCGTGCTGCGCCGCACCTGGTTGTTTGGCGCCGGCGCCGTGCCCGCCGTCCATGAGGCCATGGCCGCCAGCGGCGCCGACGTCCTGATCCAGGACCTGGAAGATTTCACGCCGCCCGAACGCCGCGCCCAGGCCCGCCTGCTGGCCCCCGCGCTCTACGCGCGCTGGCGCGATGCCGGCGCCCTGGCGTGCGTGCGCATCAACCCACTGGAAACCGAAGGCTTGGACGACCTGCGGGCGGTGATGCCCGCGCGCCCCGACATCGTGGCCTACCCCAAGGCCGCCACGGCGCGGCAGATGAAGGCCCTGGACGATGCGCTGACGCTGCAGGAGCAGGCCCTCGGCCTGGCCCGGGGCGTGACCGGCATCCTGCCGGTGTGCGAAACCGCGCTGGGCGTCGTGAATGTGCGTGACATCGCCGCCGCCAGCCTGCGCATCCGCCATGCGCTGCTGGGCGCCGAAGACCTCGCGGCCGACCTGTGCGCCGAGCGCAGCCCCGAGGCCGTGGAGCTTGACCACGCGCGCCGCCGCTTCGTGCTCGAATGCCGGGCCGCCGGCATCGAACCCGTCGACGCGCCCTACACCTTCAGCGACGTGGCCGGCGCGGTGCAGGAAGCCCGCTACGCACGCCGCCTGGGCTACCGCTGCAAGAGCCTGGTGCGCCCCGACCACGCGCAGCCGCTGCGTGAGGCCCTGGTGCCCGGCGCGGCCGAGCTCGACCTGGCGCGGCGCATCGTCAGCGAATTCGAGGCCGCGCGCAGCCGCGGCGAAGAGCGCGCGCTGGTCGATGGCCTGTGGGTCGAAGTGCCCAGCTACCTGAACGCGCGGCGGCTGCTCAGCCATGCCTGAAGCCAGCCGCGTGCCCAACGGCATCCGCGCGCCGCGCCACGACGAGGCCGGCAAGGGCGCGGTGGAGCGCGCGGTCTTCACGGAATTTGCCGCGCGCTTTCGCGCCGATGTGGACATCACCTCCATCCGCAGCGGCGACCCGAACCTGCGCGAGCCCGACATCATTGCCAAGTCCACCGAAAGCGATGCCCCCGTGGCCTGCGAGCTCGTGCGCCTGACCGAGATCAATGGCAAGGCCGCGGTCGATGCCGTCGAGCGCAAGTTCCACAAGGCCCGCCAGGGGCTGTACGCCGGGGTCAGGGCCGAGCAGCTGGAGCTGCTCGCATGGTCCGACCAGCTGCAGACCGAATGGTCCCGGGTGCTGCAGGACCTGGGCCAGTGGTTGCATGAAGACACCACGGGCTTCACGCGCGCCTGGCTGTGGCACCGCAGCGGCGCGGGCAGCGACCAAGAATCGGTCTGGCTCTGGGAGACCGGGCGCGGCATCAGCCGGTTTGACTGAGACCGGCCCAACCGCGAAGGCGCAGGCCTATCCCCGCACGGCTGCCCACAGCAGGGTGACGCCCGCCACCAGCAGCAGGCCTTCGATCAGCAGACGGAATTTCTCGGGCGCCAGCTGGAGCACAAAGCGTTTCGCCGCAAAAGAACCCACCATGATGGTGCTGCCAATGATCAGCCCCTTGAGCACTGCGTCCCAGGGCAGGGCCCCCAGGCTGCGGAAGGTGATGGCCTTGGCAAGGTACACCGCGAGCGAGCCCAGCGCCTCGGTGGACAGGTAGGCGCCCTTGACCAGCCCGAACGCCAGGAAGAACGGCGCATTGACCGGCCCGGTGCTGACCACGATGCCCGTGATGAAGCCGATGACCGCCCCCACCAGCGCCAGGTGGCCCAGGCCCAGCGTCCACTGGCGCGCGACCATCCAGCGGCGCACCGGGATCATCGCCATGAAGAACAGCCCCAGCACCGCTTCCACCACCCCTGGCGGCAGGCGCAGCAGCGTGGCCGCGCCCAGAGCCGCCGCGGGCGCGGCGGTCACGCTGTAGGCCGCCACGGCGGGCCAGTGGACCTCGCGCCACCACACCGCCACGCGCGAGCCATTGGCCATGATGCTGGCCACCGCCATGATGGGCACCGCCTCGCGCGGGCCAAACACGATCACCAGGGCCGGCATCAACATGATCGATGTGCCAAAGCCCACCACGCCGCCCACGGTGCCGGCCACCAGCCCCAGCAAGAGCACCAGCGCAAAGTCCATCGTCTGCTTCTGTCCTGTCTGCTACTGATTTAATAGCACACAGTGGCCGCCAGCTCTGGACTCCAGGCCCATTTGGCTTGAAATCGCATCATGGCTTGCAGACTTCGAACACGTCGTTGCCCACCTCCACGCCCGCCAGGCTGGTGCGCGCGCGCACCCGGTGGCAGCCGGGCCGGATCACGCCGAGGTCGGTGGTGGCGATCAGGTAGCCGTTGGGGTCCAGACCGCTCGAGGTGCCATAGAGCACGGCCAGGTCCAGCACGCGGCGGCGGAATTCACGGGTGTTGGTTGTGTCAGGCCATGGGGCGGGCGCGGGCGCCACAGTCGCGGGGGACTTTTTGGATTGCGCCTCGGCAGGGGAAATCGGCCCCAGCAACAAGGCCAGCGACAGCGCAAGAGCCAAACGCGGCAGGGTCATGCCAGGGCCCCACGAAATTCGCGCCGGTAGGTCATCGGCGAAGTATGCAGCACGGCCGCGAACTGCTGGCGCAGCGACGTGGCCGAGCCGAAGCCGGCGTCGCCCGCGATCTGCTCCACCGAGCGCTGCGTGGTCTCGAGCAGGCGGCGTGCCCGCGCCAGGCGCTGGTGCAGCAGCCATTGGCCCACCGTGGTCCCGGTGACGCGCCGGAAATGCCGCGTGAAGGTGCGCCGCGTCATGAGGGCGCGGCGCGCCAGGCCGTCCAGCTTGTGCGGCTGCTCAAGGTGCTGCTGCACCCAGGCCAGCACGGCCGACAGGCGGTGGTCGGCCCCGGAAGCCGGCAGGGGCCGCTCCACGTACTGGGCCTGCCCGCCCTGGCGGTGCGGCGCCACCACCATGCGCCGGGCCACGCGGCTGGCCACCTCGGCGCCATGGTCGCTGCGCAGCAGGTGCAGGCAGCAATCAATGCCCGCGGCGGTCCCCGCCGATGTCAGGATGCCGCCCTCGTCCACATACAGCACGTCGGCGCGCAGCTCCACCTGCGGGTAGCGCTGCGCAAACTGCGGCGCCACGGCCCAGTGCGTGGTGGCGGGCCGGCCGTCGAGCAGCCCCGCTTCGGCCAGCACAAAGGCACCCACGCACAGCCCCACCACGCGCGCGCCGCGGCGGTGCGCAGAACGCAAGGCGCGCAGCAGCGCCTCGGGCGGTGCCTGCCATGGCCCGTCGCCCGGGCTGTGCCAGGACGGCACGATCACGATGTCGGCGCGGCCCAGCGCCGCGAGCCCCTTGTCCACCTGCACCGTGAAGCCCGCTGTGGTGCGCAGGGGCCCGGGCTCGGCGGCGCAGACCACCAGCCGGAAGCGCGGCACGCCCGCGCCGCCCAGGTCGCTGCCAAACACCATGCAGGGAACCGACAGGTGGAAGGGGCTGATGCCATCGAACGCCACCACGGCCACCGTCTGGGGGCTGGCAGGGCGTGATGCGGTCCTGGAGGCAGGCATGGCCCGATTCTATCGATTTGTGTCATTCGGGCCACTTTCCGGATTAAATGGGGCCGGCCCAGAATTCAACCTGTCCAACCACCGACCCCTGGAGAATTTCATGACCCCCACACCCCGCCGCGCCCTCATCGTGATCGACGTGCAGAACGAATACTTCACAGGCCGGCTGCGCATCGAGCATCCGCCGGTGGCCGACAGCCTGCCGCGCATCACCCAGGCCATGGACGCGGCGCACGCGGCCGGCATCCCCGTGGTGGTGGTGCAGCAGAACGCCCCCGAGACCTCGCCGGTGTTCGCCCATGGCTCGGAATCGTGGCAGCTGCATGAAGCGGTGGCGCGCCGCCCGCACAGCCTGCGCATCGACAAGAACCTGCCCAGTGCCTTCACCGGCACCGGGCTGGCCGACTGGCTGGCCCAGCAGAAGGTCGACACGCTCACGGTGGTGGGCTACATGACGCACAACTGCGATGCCTCCACCATCTACGAAGCCACGCACCGGGGCCTGCAGGTGGAGTTCCTGCACGACGCCACCGGCGCCCTGCCTTACGCCAACGACGCCGGCAGCGCCACGGCCGAGGAGATTCACCGGGTGTTCAGCGTGGTGTTCCACTCGCGCTTTGCGGCCGTGGCCTCGACCGACGCCTGGGTGGCGGCCGTGCAGGCCGGCACGCCATTGCCCCGCGGCAACATCCCGGCCTCCCATGCGGCGGCCGTCGCGGCGCGCTGAACCCCAGCGCTACCGAGGGCACCCCTTCATGGCCAGACCCCGCTCTGCCACGCCAGCAAACCGGTCGTCAGGACGGTGTGTCCCAGCAGGCCGGGCGCCAGCGCCAACGCGTAGCGGCGACCCCCACTGATCCAGCCGGTCACGAGCTTGCTCAGCGCATGCACACCGATGGCCAGCATCAAGGCGGCAGCGCCAGAGGGGCCCGGCACCTGCCGGACCATCACGGCCGCTGCCGCGGCATGCAGGTCTGCCAGTGCAGCCAGCAGGCTGCCTGCCAGAAGGCCTGCTTCACCGAACCCCAACGTCATGGCGTGCACCAGCACCTGCATGCCCGTGATCAGCGCCGCCACGACCGCCGTCACCCGCAAACTGAACATGGGTGCATCGTCAACTCGGGCCTCGTCCACCGGCGTGTCCCCTGGCACCGACCCCTCTGTCAGTCCGCGCTGCACCTGCCAGGCCCCCCAAGCGGCGACGGTCACCCCGCCCGCCAGCGCCGGCAGCCACAGCACCTCAAGCCAGGCTGGTCGCACGGCCGCAGCCACGGCGAGCAGTTGCACCAGCGTGGGCACGCACGACAGCAGGGCCGCACCCGCCATCACCCGGGGGCTGGAACGACGCTCGCGCACCTGCGCACCCAGTGTGGCAATGGTGGCCGTGCTGGACACAAAACCGGCTGCCAGTGACGACCACACCAACGCGTGGCGCGCCTGCAGCAGCCGTTGCGCAAGATGGGCCATCGCCTGGATCGCCAGCAGCAGAACCAGCAGCGTGGCGATGGTTCGCGGATTGAGCACGGGCCCCCAGAGCGGGCGGTCGGGCAGCAGCGGCACGGCAATCAGCGCCAGGGCGCACAGCAGCAGCCCGTCGCGCACCTCGGTCGCGCGCAGCCACTGACTGGCAAACCGGTGAATGCGCTCGCGCGCCGCCAGCAATACCGCGACCGCGACGGCGAGCGCGGCGGCCAGGGCCAGGTCGGCCGTGCAGAGCGCCCCGATCACGTAGGTCAACAGCAGCGCGATCTCCGTGGTCACGCCCGGATCACCCGAGCGGTCGCGCGCGTAGGCCACCACGCCCAGCCCGGCAATGAAGGCCGCCCCCACCAGGGTGAGCCACTGGCCCCCGAGCACCATGCAGGCAGCACCCGAGACCGATGCCAGCGCAAAGCTGCGCACGCCCGCCAGCGCACGGCCCGGCCCGCTGCCCTTGCGGCGCTCGCGCTCTATGCCAATCAACAGCCCGCACCCCAGCGCGCCTGCCAGCGCAACCGCCGCGGAAGACCCGGACAGCAAGTTCTCAGGCGCGAACATCTTCGAGCAGGCGCACCTTCACGCTCTTGCCCTTGATGCGGCCGGCATTGAGCCGGCGCATCGCTTCGGGGGCAATGGCGCGGTCCACGGCCACGTAGGTCGAGAACTCGTTGACGTTGATCTTGCCCACCTGCTCCTTGGCAAAGCCGGCCTCGCCGGTCAGCGCGCCCAGCACATCGCCCGCGCGGATCTTTTCCTTGCGCCCGCCCACGATCTGCAGCGTGGCCATGGGAGGCACCAGCGGCCCCTGGCCCGAAGGCGTGAGCTCGGCCAGCGGGTGCCATTGCGACTCGCGGCCCTGCAGCACCTCGATCTTGCCCACCGCGCCCATCTCGTCCAGGTTGGCCAGGCTCAGCGCCACGCCCCCGGCGCCCGCGCGCCCGGTGCGGCCGATGCGGTGGATGTGCACCTCGGGGTCGGGCGTGATGTCGACATTGATCACCGCCTCCAGTTGCGCGATGTCCAGCCCGCGGGCCGCCACATCGGTGGCCACCAGGACCGAGCAGCTGCGGTTGGCAAACTGCACCAGCACCTGGTCACGCTCGCGCTGCTCCAGCTCGCCATACAGCGCCAGCGCGCTGAAGCCCTGGGCCTGCAGCACGGCCACCAGGTCGCGGCACTGGGCCTTGGTGTTGCAGAAGGCCAGCGTGCTGACCGGCCGGAAATGGTTGAGCAGCAGGCTCACCGCATGCAGGCGCTCGCTGTTCTTCACTTGATACCAGCGCTGCTGGATTTTCGCCTCGTCGTGCTGGGACGCGACCTTGACCGTGACCGGCTCGCGCATGAACTGCGCGCTGAGCTTGCCAATGCCTTCCGGGTAGGTGGCCGAGAACAGCAGGGTCTGGCGCTGCCTGGGGCACTGGTGCGCCACCGTGGCAATGTCCTCGTAAAAGCCCATGTCCAGCATGCGGTCGGCCTCGTCAAGCACCAGTGTGTTGAGCGCCTCGATGTTCAGCGAGCCGCGCTCCAGGTGGTCCATGATCCGGCCCGGCGTGCCCACCGCGATGTGCGCGCCGGTCTCCAGGCTTGAGATCTGGTTGCGCAGCGGCACCCCACCACACAGCGTGACGATCTTGATGTTTTCCTCGGCCCGCGCCAGCCGGCGGATTTCGGTGGTCACCTGGTCGGCCAGCTCGCGCGTGGGGCACAGCACCAGGGTCTGGATGGCAAAGCGGCGCGGGTTGAGGTTGGCCAGCAGCGCCAGCGCAAACGCCGCGGTCTTGCCGCTGCCGGTCTTGGCCTGGGCGATCAGGTCCTTGCCCAGCAGCGCCGGCGGCAGCGCCGCGGCCTGGATCGGCGTCATCTCCAGATAGCCCAGCTGCTGCAGGTTCGCCAGCATGGCGGGGTTCAGGGGCAGCGTGTCAAAGCCGGCGGCGGAGGGTGTGGAGGCGGTCATGCCACCAATTATCGGTGCAGGGTGGCGGGCACTATATTTTTGATAGCAATATGAGGCCGCCAGACCTGGACTCCACCCCGAAATCGCATCAGCAAGGGCGAAATGGCGGCGCCCGCTTCTTCCTCGGCGGCTGGAACAGGGCTGGCGGCCGAAGTGCCGGGCTGCGGCCCCGCGGGCTCAGCAGCCTGAAGGCCGGTCGGCGCGCATCGGAATGCGCCCCGTGATGGTGATCGTGGGCGAGCCGCCAATCACGCTGCCCACAAAGTTGACGGCATTGCCACTGCGCGAGACGCTGGAGTCGCCCACCGGTGACGCCTCGTAGGTGGTCCCGGCGAGCTTGATCTGCAGGCGGTGCACCGTGGTGGTGTCCTGCAGGTATTGCACACTGCCCTCCGCCACGGCACCGCCACCCGCGCGCGGGATGTTCTCGAAGCTGAACACGCAGGCATCGGTGGCGCCTACGCGCTCCAGCTTGTTCACCCCCGACAGGGGTGTATTGCTGTTGCCATACACGCCATTGAGCGCGCTGTCGGTGGCCGCCGAAATGGTGAAGGCGCTGTCGTAATGGGTGGGATCCGGATCGTCACCGGCACCGCCGCAAGCGGCCAGCAGGGAAGCCAGCAGGGCACTGGTCAGGAGGTGTGTGGTTTTCATGGCGCGATGGGGCTGAAGTCACTGAAGCCCCAGTGTGCGCACCCGCCCTGCGCCGGCCCGTAGGACGGGCCAGCCGCTTGCTGTCAGCCATGGGCCGACAACGCCGCGCGGTCAGCGGCTGACCGAGATCAGCTCGATCTCGAAATTCAGCGTGGCATTCGGCGGAATCACGCTGCCCGCGCCGCGCTCGCCGTAAGCAATGGCGGGCGGGCAGGTCAGCCGCGCCTTGCCGCCGGGCTTCATCATCTGCACGCCTTCGGTCCAGCAGGCGATGACCCGGTTCAGCGGAAATTCGATGGGCACGCCCCGCTTGTAGGAGCTGTCGAACTCCCGTCCATCGGGAAAGGTTCCGCGGTAGTTGACCTTGACGGTGTCCATCGCGGCCGGCGGCGCGCCCGCGCCTTCCTTGAGCGACTGGTAGACCAGCCCGCTGCGGGTGGTGACGGCGGCCGGTTGCGCCATGACGGCGGGCACGGCCAGAACGCAGGCAGCGGCAAGGGCAGAAAGCATGAATCGCACGGGAGGTCCTTCAGGTGGGATGAATTGAATCAGGGGGCGCGGGAGCGCTCAGTCGCGCAGCCAGCGCAGCATGTGGGGATAGGGCGGGCAGCCCTGTGCCAACGCCTGGCGCGGCTCCAGCGTCAGGCCCAGCCACTGCAGGTAGGGCACGCCAAGATAGCGGCCCTCGGCAAAATTCTCGAGCAGGGCAGCGGCGCCGTCGCGGTAGCCCCCCGGGTGGAACAGCACCGCCGGGTCCAGCGCCAGGTGCAGCGCGGCCGCATACGACCACGCGATCGCGCCCAGTTCCTCGCCCCCATCGGCCGCCAATGTCCCGTCAACGCGGGACCGTTCGGCGGCGGTGAGCATGGCCAGGTGCCCGGCTTCATGCAGCAGGTCGCCGGGGTGCTTCAGGCGCGATTCGTCCACCACCAGCGCACCGCCGATGAGCGCCAGGCCCGGCAGGAAGCAGGTGTCGTCCAGCGCGCCCCGGCGCACCTGCAGCCCGATGCCGCGCAGGAAATCGGCCATGCGCTGAACCACGGGATCGGCAAACCGCCCTTGATGGACCGGGCGCCGCAAAGCCTCGGCATGCTGCGCCAGCACTCAGCGCTCCTGGGTCACCAGCGCCATGCGCCGGCGCAGGCGGGCCACCTCGTCGCTGGCACCCGCGGCCTGGGCGCGCTGCAGCTGCACGCCAAGCCAGGCCAGCAGCGGCCGCCGCCAACCCTGGTCTGAAGCCGTTTCGGTGGCGGTGGCGATCACCTCCGGGCTGGCTTTGCCGGTGCGAAACAGCACCCCGGCCGCGACCAGCCGCGACAGCGGATCGGCGATGGCCTTGAGCGCGCCGCCATCGGCCGCGCCCGCGGCCACCGCGCGCTGCGCCGCCGGCAGCAGCGCGGCATCGGCGGGTGCCAGGCGGCCTGCAAGGTAGTTGGCATAGGCATGCTCGGCGGCGGGCGCATCCGGACGCAGGGCCTCGAAACCATCACAGGGCGCCAGCACCAGGCTGGCCACCTGGGCGGCGCAGCGGGTCAGTTCGGCGCGCGCCATCAACGCTGCCTTGCCCGTGCTGGCAATGGCCTGGCGGGCCCGCGCGTACTCGGCCGCCTCGACCCGGGCGTTGCCACCCAGGTAGGCCTCGGTGAAGCGGGCCAGCGCGCCCTGCGCGTCCATCTGCCAGTCAGGGGGCGGCGGATTGCTGCCGCAGGCACCCAGCAGCAGCGCCAGCGCCACCGCCGCGCCGCCCGCGCTTTTTGCAATGCCGTTCATGGCAGCTTGATCTCCGTGTCGCGCGCGAACGGCCACTTGCGGTTGATGTCGTTCACCAGGCTCTCGATCTTGCGCAGGTTGGCCTCGACCTCGTTGCGCAGGCTGCCCAGGTCGGCCGTGGCCACGCGCGCGTTGGCGCCCACGGCCTGGGCCTCGACCAGCACCGCGTCCATCTTCTTCAGGCTGTTGCGGGTGTCGGCCAGCAATTCATTGACCTGGCCCACGGCGGCCTTGACGTCGCGCATCACGCCGTCGGGGCCGAACACCTGCGCATCGGCCTTGCCGGCCAGGCCATCGGCCTTGAGCACCAGGCCATCCAGGCGGGCCAGCAAGGCATTGGCGCGGTCCAGCGCCACGCTGATCTTGGCGGCATCGTCACCAGCCACCATGCCCAGCGCGCCGCGCGGGCCCTTGAGCTTTTCGGTCGCGCTTTGCAGGTTGGCCAGGGTCGCGCCCAGGGCTCCGTCCTCCGAGGTCAGGGCATTGAGGTTGTCCAGCAGTTCCTTGGTCGACGCAATCACCTTGGGGATTTCGGCCGTGGTGTCGCCACGCAGCACGGTACGCACCGCGCCGTCTTCCAGCGGCGGGTCGGTCAGCAGGCCGGTGTAGGCGCGGATGTTGGTGTTGCCCAGCACGCCGCGCACCAGGGTGAACACGCTGGACTTGCGCAGCCAGTGCGCGTCCTTGGTTGGCACATCCACCAGGATGCGCGCATTGCCGTCCTCGGCCAGCTCAATCCGCCGGACCCGGCCAATGGGAAAGCCCGAGAACGTGAGGTTCATGCCCACCACCACGCCCTCGGAGTCATCGGACATCAGCACCAGGCGCTGCGTGGCTTCGAACGCGCCGCGCGCATACAGCAGGTACAACGTGGACGAACCCACCAGCAACACCATGAACACCAGCAACAGCAGCGCCTTGAACTCCACGTGGGCGACCGGCCGCAGGGCGTCGTCAGAAGGCGTTTCAGGTTCTTTCATGGGGCTCAATAGTAGTTGCCCACCAGCGAGGCCACCTCGATCAGCAGCAGCACCGCGAACACGCGCACCAGCACCTGCAGTTCGGCGCTGGTGCGGCTCCCGACCGCCACCACCGGGTACAGGCCCGAGGCCATGGGCATCAGCGACACGGCCAGGCTGAAGAACAGCGTCTTGAGCACGAACACCAGGGTCACCGCGGGATTGAAGACCTGGCCAAACATGCGCGTGTAGCCGGGCAGGCCGGCCCAGCTGAAACCATAGACCGCCAGATAGGCCAGCACCATGGCCACCACGCAGCTCAGCGCCGCCAGCGTGACGGTGGAGAACACGCCCGCCACCACGCGCGGCAGCAGTTCACGCCCCACCGGGTCAATGCCCTGGCGCCGCAGGGCGTCCAGCGCGCCCGAGCGGCGCATGCGGGCCAGCTCGGCGCCGTGCGGCAGGGTGCAGCGCAAGGCCACGAACAGCGCGGCCGTGAGCGGGATCAGCTCCAGCACCAGCACGCGGATCACCATCTCCAGCGCGTACTGCGACAGCCCGTAGCTGAGCGCGGTGACCACCACGATGCGCGTGAGCACCAGGCTGATCAGCGCGCACAGCACGGTGAACCAGCCCAGCAGCGGCGCCGTGTCGAGGTAGATGTGGCGGGCCATGGCGGTGCGGTTCTCGCGGTGGTAGCTCGACGGCGACAGCACCAGCACCAGGATCAGCGCGCCAAAGTGCGCCATGCGCCAGCTCGCCTGCGCCCAGCGCCAGGGCGCGCGCGCGGCATGGCTCAGGGAGTGGGTGACCTGGGGCAGGGGCGTCATGAACGGATGATACCGACGGACCCTGTAACTGGCGGTGACCCCGGTTGACCTGCGTCAAGGCGGCGGGGCGGCAGGCCGCCTACAGTCTGCCAACCCCTTTTCGCAGACGCCCCATCATGTCCATTGAACTGTTCCGCAACGAGCATCACGCCTGCCTGATGTTCACCGACCTCATCGAGGAAGACGGCCAGGCCGTCCAGGCCAACCAGTTCCTGATCGTGGACCATGGCACCGGGGCGGTGATCGACCCGGGGGGCAACCTTGCGTTCAACGAGCTGTTCCTGACCATGTCGCGGCACTTCTCGCCCCAGAAGCTCAGCTACATCATTGCCTCCCATGCCGACCCGGACATCATCGCCTCGCTGGACCGCTGGATGACCTCCACCCAGGCCCACCTGGTGATCTCGCGCATCTGGGAGCGCTTTGCGCCGCACTTCACCAAGGTTGGCAAGACCGAGGACCGGGTGATCGGCGTGCCCGATGCCGGCGGCCGCCTGCCGCTGGGCGACAGCGAGCTGTGGCTGCTGCCCGCGCACTTCATGCACTCCGAGGGCAACTTCCACTTCTACGACCCGGTCAGCCGCATCCTGTTCACGGGCGACCTGGGCGTGTCGCTGATGTCGGGCAAGGAGGCCAGCCAGCCCGTGACCGACCTTCAGGCCCACATCCCGCGGATGGAGGGCTTCCACCGCCGCTACATGGTGTCCAACAAGATCCTCCGGCTGTGGGTGGCCATGGCGCGCCAGCTGGACATCGCCATGCTGGTGCCGCAACACGGGGCGCCCATCAAGGGCAAAAAAGCCATTCATGACTTCCTGGCCTGGATTGAAACCCTGATGTGCGGCGTGGACCTGTTCGATGACCGCGCCTACCAGATCCCCAGCGCACGGATCGACCCGCACAGCCGCCGCACCACGGCGCGCCTGCAGGCGGTCAACGGCTGAGCCAGGGGCCCGTGGGGGCCAGCACCGGGGACAGCTCGGCCGCGCTCCAGCGCAGCGGCGAAGCCGCCGCCAGCCACCTCATGGCCGACACCTCCAGGCGCAGCAGACGCTGGGCGCCCGGATACGCGCGCAGCGCTTCAGGGTCCCAGACGATGCCGGCGCGCGCGGCCAGTTGCAGCAGGTCACCGGTCGCGTAGTCCATGAACAGCAGGCCGCAACGCGGGTTCAGCGCCAGGTTGCCCAGCGTGTTGAAAAAGTAATTGCCCACGAAGTCCGGCACGGTCAGCGAGCCGTCGGCCTCCACGCGCACAAAGCCTGGCTTGCCGCCCCGGTGCGACACGTCCACGCCATGCGCCGCGTCCGCGTCCAGCGCGGGGTGGGCGGTGGCAATGAAGAAGGTGTCGGCAGCCTCCACCAGGCGCCGCGCCGCTGCGTCAAGCGTGGCGGCCTCCCGCACAGCACCCGGCGCGGCTGGCCCGGCATACACCGCTTCGCGCGCCTGGATGTATTTGGGGCAGTTGCCAAAGCTCTGGCTGACCTGCACCGTGAAGCCATCGGCATGGGCTGCGGTGACGATGCCGTTCATGCGGTTGCGCCGGCGCGTGTGGGGCTGGATGCCCAGCAGGCCCAGCGGTGCGCCCGACACCAGGGCTGCGGCCAGCGGATCACCGGCCCAGGGCCGCGCCTGCACCGTCAACTGCTGCGGATCGGGCGAACGGGCAAAGCCCGGCGGGCCGGCCAGCACCGACGCCCAGGGCTGCCCGGCCGCGTCCACGCTGCCCGCCACCACGAACGGCAACAGCTCGAAGAACTGGCGGTGCTGCTCGGGCATGAAGCTGCGGATCACGCGCGGGCCCATGGCGTCGAGCTGCTCGAACGAGCCCGCGCGCCGCTGCAGCGCCTGCTCGCCCGCGTGAAACGGCCGCTCGATCGGCGGGTAGGCCGCGCCGTTCATGCCGCCAGCCCCACGGGGGAGCGCGCCAGGGGCACAAAGCCCGGTAGCGCCTCGATGCGGGCCAGCCAGGCCCGCACGGCGGGGTAGTCCGAGAGCGACACGCCGCCCTCGGGTGCACGGGCGATGTAGCCGTAGTTGGCAATGTCGGCCAGCGTGGCTTGCGCGCCCGCCAGAAAGGCCTGGCGCTGCAGTTCGCCCTCCATCACCCGCAGCAGCGCGTGCGCCCGCGCCACGGCGGGCGCCGGGTCGTCGGGCCGGCCAAACAGCGCGACGGCACGCGCCGCCGCCGGGCCAAACGCCACAGGACCCGCGGCCACGCTGAGCCAGCGCTGCACCCGGGCGGCCTGCACCGGGTCGCGCGGCAGCCACTGGCCCGGGGCGTGGCGCGCCTCCAGGTACACCAGGATGGCATTGGAATCGGCCAGCGTGACGTCGCCGTCCTGCATCACCGGCACCTGGCCAAACGGATTCATGGCCAGAAACGCCGGCGCCTTGTGTTCGCCCCGCGCCAGGTCCACATCGACCAGCGTCACCGGGACGCCCAGCAGCGACAGGAAAAGTTCAACACGGTGGCAATGGCCCGACAGGGCCATGCGGTAGAGCTTGACGGGTGATTTCATGTGCGGCCTTGACGGGGAGTTGGGGTGGGAAGGCCCGATTGTGTTTAGTTCACCATGGAAGATAAATGGCGCCATTCATAATTCACTAAACCGATTAACGGATTAATATGCGGCATGGACAAACTCCGTGCCATGCAGACTTTTGTGCAGATTGCCGAGCAGGGCAGCCTCACGGCGGCGGCGCGTGCGCTCGAGTCATCGCTGCCCGCCGTGGTGCGCTCGCTCGCGGCCTTCGAGGCGCACCTGGGCGTGCGGCTGTTCAACCGCACCACGCGCCGCATCTCGCTGACCGAGGAGGGCCGGCGCCACCTGGACAGCTGCCGCCAGGTGCTGGCCGCCGTGGACGACGCCGAAGCCGCACTCACCGCCGGGGCGCGCGAGCCCACGGGCCATCTGCGGGTGACCGCACCGGTACTGTTTGGCCAGATGTACGTGGCGCCGGCCGTCACGCGCTTTGTGCAGAAACACCGCAAGATGCGCTGCAGTGTGGTGCTGCTGGACCGGGTGGCCAACCTGCTCGAGGAAGGGCTGGACGTGGGCATCCGCATCGGCCCGCTGGAAGACTCCTCGCTGGTGGCGAAGCCGCTGGGGCAGATCCGCCGCGTGGTGGTGGCCAGCCCGGCCTTTCTGCGCCGCCACGGCACGCCGGCCCACCCGCGCGAGCTGCTCGACGCCAACTGCGTGCGCATGGCCTTTGGCCCGCCCACCTGGGGGACTTTCCATGACGAGGGAAAATCCTTTCGCCTCGCGGTCAAGGGCAACCTGGACTTCAACCATGTGTTGCCCGCCGTGCAGGCCTGCGCCGACGGCGCGGGCTTTGGCATGTTCCTGTCTTATCAGGTGGCGCCGCTGGTGGCGCAGAAACGCCTGAGAATCGTGCTTGAAAGATTCGAGCAGCCTGCGCGACCCATCAGCGTGATCTACCCCCACGCGCGGCTGCTGCCCGCGCGCACACGCGCCTTCATCGACTGGATGCGCGATGAACTCAAGGACCTTGCGGCCCTGAAAGGATGAAATGCAGGAACCAGATTTTGACTACGACCTGTTCGTGATCGGTGGCGGCAGCGGCGGCGTGCGCGCCGCGCGCATGGCGGCGCAGCGCGGCGTGCGCGTGGCGCTGGCCGAGGCGGGCGCGCTGGGCGGCACCTGCGTGAACGTGGGCTGCATCCCCAAGAAGATCTACAGCTACGCAGCCCACTATGCCGAGGCCTTTGAAGAGGCGGCTGGTTTTGGCTGGGACCTCGCGCCGGCGCGCTTTGACTGGGCGCGGCTCAAGGCCAACCGGGCCCTGGAGATCTCCCGGCTCAATGGCGTCTATGCCAACCTGCTGGCCAGCGCCGGTGTCACGCGGTTCACAGGCTGGGCCGAACTGGCCGGCCCCCACACGGTGCGCATGGGCGAGCAGAGCTGGCGCGCCAGGCACATCCTCGTGGCCACCGGCGGGCGGCCCGAAGTGCCCGACCTGCCCGGGCGCGAGCATGTGATCACGTCCGACGACATCTTTGACCTCGAGCCCTTCCCGGCCCGCCTGGTGGTGGTGGGCGGCGGCTACATCGCCTGCGAGTTCGCCTCGATCTTCAACGGCCTGGGCGCGCAGGTCACACAGCTGTACCGCGGCGAGCAGGTCCTGCGCGGCTTTGATGACGATGTGCGCCACTTCGTGGCGGCCGAGATGGCCAAGACCGGCGTGGACCTGCGGCTGAACACCGACGTGCAGTCCGTGCAACGGGCCGCGGGCGGCCTGCAGGTCACGCTCAAGGACGGCCAGGTGCTGCAGGCCGACGCGGTGCTCTACGCCACGGGCCGCAGCCCCAAGGTCAGCGGCATCGGGCTGGAGGCCACCGGCGTGAAGCAGGGCAAGGGCGGCGCCATTGTGGTCAACGACGACTACCAGACCTCGGTGCCCTCCATCTATGCGCTGGGTGATGTGACCGCGCGCATCCAGCTCACACCGGTCGCGCTGGGCGAGGCCATGGTGCTGGTGGACCACCTGTTTGGCAGCGGCCAGCGCAAGCTGGGCTACGACTTCATTCCCACCGCCGTGTTCACGCACCCCAACATCGGCACCGTGGGCTACACCGAGGCCCAGGCACGCCAGAAATTCGGGCAGGTCACCGTGTTCAGCAGCGAGTTCAGGCCGCTCAAGCACACCATGTCGGGCAGCACGGAGCGCTCGCACATGAAGCTCGTGGTCGACACCGCGAGCGACCGCGTGGTCGGCCTGCACATGGTGGGGGCTGACGCCGGCGAGATCGTCCAGGGTTTTGCCGTGGCCATGAAAGCCGGCGCGACCAAGGCGGTGTTCGACGCCACCGTGGGCATTCACCCCACGGCGGCCGAGGAGTTCGTGACCATGCGCACGCCGGTCAGCGTGCCCGCCTGATCAGACCAGCACCTCGGCGCCGGGGCGCACGATGGGCGCCTGGTGGGTGTCGTCGGGGGCCAGGTAGACCGTCTTGCGGTCGATCTTGCCGTCCCAGGCCGCGAGTTCGGCGCTGGCGCTGCGGATCACGGCGCGGTCCAGCGGGTGGCATTCGCGGTTGTCCAGCTTCTTGAGTGACTTGGAACGGGCGATGGCCGCCTGCACGCGTTGGGGCTCGACCATCAGGGCAAACGGGTTGGCCGAGGACAGGGTGGCGGTGCTCATGTCGGATTCCTTGCAGAAGTTGTGTTGGCTTGGAGCGACTGTAGGCAGGTGCCCCGGGGGCGCGGAGTCGGTTGACGGCGTTACCGCTTGTAGGCATTTGGCTGACACGGCCACAAACCGCCGCAAAACGTGAGGCATTGCACAATGTGTGCATGCCTTACCTCCCGCCCTTCATCGCGCCCAGCCGTTTTTCCGACCCCGCCGCCGCGCTGGCCCAGGTGCGCGCCATCTACCAGCAGCAGATCGAGCACCTGCGCGATGCCATGCTGCGCTTCGTGGCGGGCGAAACCCTGCCGGGCCATGTGCGGGCCTGCTACCCGTTTGTGCGGATCCACACCGACACCGTGGCCCGCCTCAGCCCCCAGGACGTGGCCCACCTGAGCTATGGCTTCGTGGCCGGCCCGGGCCGCTACGAGACCACGCTGACCCGCCCCGACCTGTACGCCGACTACTACCTGGAGCAGTTCACCCTGCTGCTGCAAAACCATGGCGTGGAGCTTGAAGTGGGCACCAGCACCCAGCCCATCCCCATCCACTTCTCGTTTGCCGAGAACGACCACATCGAGGGCACGCTGAGCGCCCAGCGCCGCCTGCTGATGCGCGACGTGTTTGACCTGCCCGACCTGACCGCCATGGACGACGGCATCGCCAACGGCACCTGGGAGGCCGGCCCGGGCGAAGCCCAGCCGCTGGCGCTGTTCACCGGCGCGCGGGTTGACTACTCCTTGCAGCGGCTGCGCCACTACACCGGCACGGCGCCCGAGGGCTTCCAGAACTTCGTGCTGTTCACCAACTACCAGTTCTACATTGACGAGTTCGTGCGCCTGGGCCATGAGGAAATGCGCAGGCCCGGTAGCGACTACGTGGCCTTCATCGAACCGGGCAATGTGATCACGCGGCGCACGGGCACGCCCGCCAGCGTGCAGGGCGAGCTTGGCGCCTTTCTGGACAGCACGCACGGCGTGCCGCCACCACGGCTGCCGCAGATGCCGGCCTACCACCTGGTGCGTGAGGACCGCAGCGGCATCACCATGGTCAACATCGGCGTGGGCCCGGCCAACGCCAAGACCATCACCGACCACATTGCCGTGCTGCGCCCGCATGCCTGGATGATGCTGGGCCACTGCGCCGGCCTGCGCAACAGCCAGCAGCTGGGCGACTACGTGCTGGCCCACGCCTATGTGCGCGAGGACCATGTGCTGGACGAGGAGCTGCCGCTGTGGGTGCCCATCCCCGCGCTGGCCGAGATCCAGCTGGCGCTGGAGCAGGCGGTGGAAGACGTGACCCAGGTGCGCGGCGCCGACCTCAAGCGCATCATGCGCACCGGCACCGTGGCCAGCACCGACAACCGCAACTGGGAGCTGCTGCCCGGCAACGAGCCGCAGCGCCGCTTCAGCCAGAGCCGCGCCGTGGCGCTGGACATGGAAAGCGCCACCATCGCGGCCAACGGCTTTCGCTTCCGCGTGCCCTACGGCACCCTGCTGTGCGTGAGCGACAAGCCGCTGCACGGCGAGATCAAGCTGCCCGGCATGGCCAACCACTTCTACCGCGAGCGCGTGGACCAGCACCTGCGCATCGGCATGCGAGCGATCGAAATCCTGCGCGCCGAGGGGGTTGACCGGCTGCACAGCCGCAAGCTGCGCAGCTTCAATGAGGTGGCGTTCCAGTAGCGCCGGAGCGCGGCCGCGACGCGAGGCGGCCCATGCCTGTTGAAAACACACAGGCACAGGGGAAAGACATCACAGCTTTAGAGCTGTCTTGCGCGAGGCCCTCTCGCTAGACTGGACCTCGCCCAGGGCGGTGGGGCGCCCCTTTCAAAGCACCGCCGTGCACCACATCAGGAGGAAATAACAATGACCGTCAATCGCAAGCTGCCGGGCCTGGAACTCATGGGCCTGAACTACGACGTGACCGAGTACTACGCGGACGCCCGCTCCATCGATCCGCTCAAGCCGCTGTTCAACCTGGGCCTGTCAACCTACAACCCCGCCACCGACCCGGCGCCCGGCACCATCACCATCGATGGCACGACCTATGGCTTTCCGTCCAACGTGACGGTGATCCCGCTCAACAATTCGCAGATGATCGAGCAGACCACCCAGTCGGTAACCGATTTCCAGCTGCACCTGAACGTCAATGCGCAGGCCGGCGGCTGGTATGAAGGCTTTTCGGGCTCGGTGGAAGCCAGCTTTGACGCCACCTACCGCACCAGCACCAGCTTCTATTCGCTGACCCACATGGGCCTGATCCAGTCCTACAGCGTCACCTTGCCCGAACTGTCCGAGCTGCGCGACAGTTACCTGACGCCCGAGGCCGCCAGCGACATCAACGGCAGCATGAGCCCGGCCAGCCTGGTGGCCAAGTACGGGGCCTTCTTCCTCAAGGCCGGCATATTTGGCGGCGCGCTCAACTACTCGCAGAGCATCTCGCGCTACTCGGTGGAAACGCAGACGGCCGCGGCGGCCAAGGTCAGCGCGAACTACCTGGCCTTCGTCAACGGGTCCATGTCCACCTCGGTGCAGACCGACAACGTGGCCACCACCGAGCAGAGCAACGGGCACTTTGAGGCCAAGGGCGGCAGCCCCGACCAGCTCCAGCAGGGTTACCAGCCATGGGCCGCGGCCCTGATGCGCGAAGGCGACTTTGCCCTGGTCAACTTCAACCAGCATTCACTGACCCCGCTGTGGCTGCTGGCCCAGGACCCAGCCCGCCAGAACGCCATTGAAGCCTGTGTGCGCGACATGCTGTCGTCCACGCCGCCGCAGATGAACACGCTGCAGTGGGACACGCAGAACAAGACCTCCTTCTATGCCAAGGGCAGCAGCAAGGACAACATTGAAAAGCAGGTCGTCCTCACCGACCCCGCGCAGGTGATCGTCGGCGTGGCCTGCTCCGCCCACAGCGACAATGTGTCGCGCCTGGCGCTGCGCGTGCTCAATCTGAACGACAACTCGCTGACCTGGATCACCGACGACAACAGCGTCTACAACCAGTCCAATTACCAGCAGGTCGCCGACATCCCCGCCGCCACCCAGCAGCGCGGCGTGGCCGTGACGGGCATGGGCTTTACCTGCACCAAGAATGTCGTGTCGGCGATCTGGCTGCACTACCAGATGCTCAACCCCGCCGACAGCAGTGGCAAGCCCACCTTCCTGGGCAGCGTGGTCAACACCTATTACTGCGGCGACAACGCGCACCAGAAGGCCAAGCCGGAGGCCAACTTCACACCCGACGCCGGCGCGGGCAAGCCGATCACGGGTGTGGGCCTGCGCATCAAGAGCGACAACTTCGCCACGATGAAGCTCTGGCAGGCCCCGCTGCTGAGCAAGGCCGAGAGCGCCACCACCGTGGTGGCGGCGGTCGAGCACGCCCAAGTGAAGGAGCCGCTGACGGTCTGACCCTGCACCACACGGTTTGCTACATTTTTTGTAGCGAACCGTGGCCGCCAATCAAGGACTACAGCCCGATCTGGCTTGTCAACCTGGTTTCAGGCCGCGCGCGGGCGCACCTTGCCGGCGGCGAGCTTGGCGCTTTGCCTCGCCTTCTGCACGTCCGCGTCGTGCGCCAGCGCCACGCCCATGCGCCGCTTCACAAAGCTCTCGGGCTTGCCGAACAGGCGCAGCTCGGTGTTGGGCACGGCCAGTGCTTCGTCCACGCCGTCAAACACAATGCCTTGCGCTTCCACGCCGCCGTAGATCACGGCGCTCGCGCCCGGGCTCTTGAGCGCGGTGCTCACGGGCAGGCCCAGGATGGCGCGGGCATGCAGCTCGAACTCGTTTTGCCACTGGGTGATCATGGTCACCATGCCGGTGTCGTGCGGGCGCGGGCTGACCTCGCTGAACCACACGTCCTCGCCCTTCACGAACAGCTCCACGCCAAACAGGCCCAGCCCGCTGGACTGGCCATCCAGGCCCTGGCCCAGGTCGTCGGTCACGGCCTTGGCAATGGCCTGCGCCTTGTCCAGCGCGGCCGGGTGCATGGGGTGCGGCTGCCAGCTTTCCACATAGTCACCGCTGACCTGGATATGGCCGATGGGCGCGCAGAAATGGGTTTCAACCTGGCCCGTTGCACCTCTGGCGCGCACGGTCAGCAGCGTGATCTCGTAGTCAAAGTCGATGAAGCCCTCGACGATCACGCGGCCGTGGCTCACGCGGCCGCCGGCCATGGCGTAATCCCAGGCTTTTTGCACATCGGCCGGGCCGTCGATCTTGCTCTGGCCCTTGCCGCTGCTGCTCATCACGGGCTTGACGATGCAGGGGTAGCCGATGCCGGCGTCAATCGCCTGCTGCAGTTCCGCCAGCGAATCGCAGAACTTGTACGGGCTGGTGGGCAGGTTGAGCGTCTCGGCCGCCAGGCGGCGGATGCCTTCGCGGTCCATGGTCAGGCGCGCGGCGCGGGCCGTGGGAATCACGCGCACCGTGCCCGCGGCCTCCAGCTCCTGCAGCATGGGCGTGGCAATGGCCTCGATCTCGGGCACCACCAGGTGCGGGCGCTCGGCCTCGATCAGGGCCTTGAGCTGGGCCGGGTCGCTCATGGTGATGGTGCGTGCGTGGTGCGCTACCTGCTGGCCGGGCGCGTTCTCGTAGCGATCCACCGCAATCGTTTCCACGCCCAGGCGTTGCAGCGCAATCAGCACTTCCTTGCCCAGCTCGCCGCTGCCCAGCAGCATGACCTTGGTGGCGTGGGGGGACAGGGGGGTTCCGAGGGTGGTCATGGATGGTTCACTTTCAGGTCGGCCATGGCTTCTCCCAGGCGGACCGGTCGGGCGGCGGCCCAGTCGGGGTTGAATTCAAGCGTATTCTGGGGCCACAGCATCACCACGGTGGAGCCCAGCAGGAAGCGGCCCATCTCATCACCCTTTTTCAGCGTGATGTTCTGGTCGCCATAGCGCCATTCGCGCACGGTGCCGGGGCGTGGCGGATTGACCTGGCCATGCCACACCGTGGCCATGCTGCCGACGATGGTGGCGCCCACCAGCACATTCACGAACGGGCCGTGGGCCGTGTCGAACACGCAGACCACGCGCTCGTTGCGCGCAAACAGGCCCGGCACGCCGCGCGCCGTGACCGGGTTGACCGAGAACAGGTCGCCCGGCACGTGGATCATGCGCACCAGCCGCCCGTCGCAGGGCATGTGGATGCGGTGGTAGTCGCGCGGGCTCAGGTAAATGGTGGCAAAGGCGCCGTTGTCAAACTGCGCGGCCAGGGCCGCGTCACCCCCCAGCAACGCGCGGGTGCTGTAGTGGTGGCCCTTGGCCTGGAAGATCTGGTCGCGCTCAATGGCACCCAGCTGGCTGATGGCACCGTCCACCGGGCAGACCCAGTCCGCCCGGGCGAGCGGGCGGGCGTCGCAGCGCAGGGGCCGCGTGAAGAACTCGTTGAAGCTCGCGTAGCTTTCAATGCGCGGGTTGGCGGCCTCGGCCATGTCCACGTTGTAGCGGGCCACAAAGCGGCGAATGATGGCGTGCGTGAGCCCGCCCATGCGCGCGCCGGCCACCATGCCCGCAAAAACAGTGAGCGCCCGCTTGGGCAAAAGGTATTGCGGCGCAACGGCCAGACGGTCAGACACTTGGGTGGCTTTCGTGGTGAATCCAAAAATTTTAGCCGCGTGCCCTGCCCCCGGCGCTGCCCGGGCGCTGCGACACAATAGCGCCCATGCCCGCGCCCGCCCGCCCCCGCCTGCCGCCTGACCTGCTGGCCATGATGGCGCGCGGGGTCTCGGTGATCGTGGGTTCACGCGACCAGGCCAACCGGCCCAGCATCATGCGCGCGGTGGGCAGCGACGTGGCGGCCGACGGCGAGCGCATCACGGTCTACCTGTCTCGCCGCCAGTCGCGCCAGCTGCTGCAGGACCTGGCGGCCACCGGCGAAGTGGCCGTGGTGTTCAGCGAGCCCGCCACCCACCGCTCCGTGCAGGTCAAGGCCCGCCAGGCCAGCCTGCGCCACGCGCAGGCCAGCGACGTGCCGGTGCTGGCACGCTACCTGAGTTCGATGGAGCACGAGGTCCAGCGGGTGGGCTATGCCCCGCCGGTGACCCGCGCCATGCTCGCGCACCAGCTCGAGGACGTGGTGGCGGTGAGCTTCCAGCCCGAGCAGGCCTTCGACCAGACGCCCGGGCCGCAGGCCGGCACGGCCTTCAGCGAGGGCACCGCGTGAGCGCGCAGCCCGCCGTGGCGCTGGACGCGATCCGGCCCTGCTTCGAGGGCGCCATCCCCTCGATCATGGCCACCTGCAGCGCCGACGGCACACCCAACGTGGCCTACATCTCCCAGGTCTATTACGTGGACGGGCGCCACGTGGCGCTGTCGTTCCAGTTCTTCAACAAGACCCGCGCCAACATCCTGGCCAACCCGCATGCCACCGTGCTGCTGCTGCACCCGGTGACGGCCGAATTCTTCCGCCTGCAGATCCGCTACCTGCGCACCGAAACGCAGGGTCCGCTGTTTGAAGGCATGAAGGCGCAGCTCGCGGGCATTGCCTCGCACACCGGCATGGCCGGCGTGTTCCGGCTGCTGGGCTCGGATGTGTACGAGGTCACCGCGGTCGAGGCCGTGGAAGGCAGCCCCCTGCCCCCGGCCCCGCCACGCACGGGGCTGCTGGGCGCCGTGCGCCGCGGCAGCGAGCAGCTCGCGCGCTGCACCACGCTGGAAGAGCTGCTGAACGCCGCGCTCGCGGCCATGACGGACTTCATGGGCATGCGGCACGCCATGGTGCTGCTGCTGGACGCTGGCACCCAGCGCCTGTACACCGTGGCCAGCAGCGGCTACGCCACCTCGGGCGTGGGGTCCGAGATCGAGATGGGCATGGGCGTGATCGGCGTGGCGGCGCGCGAGCGCACGCCGGTGCGCATCGGCCACATGAACAGCGCCTACCTGTACAGCAGCGCCATGCGCCACAGCCTGCAGGCCAATGTGCCCGATCTGGCGCCCGCCACCGACATTCCCTACCCCGGCCTGCCCGAGCCGCACAGCCAGCTCGCGGTGCCGGTGCTGTCGGCCGGGCGCCTGCTGGGCGTGCTGTTTGCCGAGAGCCCCAGGGACCTGCAGTTCAGCTACGAGGACGAGGACATGCTGGTCAGCCTGGCCGGTCACCTGGGCGCCGCGATGGACCTGATGCAGGCCACCACCGAGGTTGCCGAGCCCGCCGCGCCGGCACCCGCGCCGGCCCAGGCCACGGCCGGTGCCGCGTTGCAGGTGCGGCACTTCGCGGTCAATGACAGCGTGTTCGTCAACGGCACCTACCTGATCAAGGGCGTGGCCGGCGCCATCATCTGGAAGCTGCTCAACGACTGGCGCGACCAGGGCCGCACCGAGTTCAGCAACCGCGAGCTGCGGCTGGACGCCTCCATCGGCCTGCCCGACATCACCGACAACCTGGAGGCGCGGCTGGTGCTGCTGCAGCGCCGCCTCAAGGAACACGGCCCCCACATCCGGCTTGAAAAAACCGGCCGCGGACGCTTCCGCCTGGTGGTGCAGCGGCCCGTGGAGCTGGTGCCGGCCTAAACCGCCGCCAGGCCGGGCACGGGCGGCAGGCCCAGGCTGCGCGCCAGCTTGGCCCACTCGCGGTCGGTCAGGTGCGGGCGCACCGTGTCCAGCACCGCGGCAAAGGCCGGGGCCGGCGCATGGGCCTGCATGTCAGCCAGCATGGCGGTGCGCTCGGCCGGGCTCATGAAGGGCACCAGCCAGCGCACCGTGTACATCATCTCGGCCGGCGGGATGGAGGCCACCAGCGCGTTGTGGATGTCCGTCAGTTCGGCGTCGGTGTAGCGGGCCCACAGCACGGCGTTGTGCGCGGTTTCTTCCACATGCATGTGGTGGAAGTTGTCGGCGATGAACAGCGAGAGCGAGCGGTACAGCGCCAACGCCAGGGCGGCGCGCTGCGCCGGCGCGGCGCCCAGCAGTGTGGTGGCGGCCTCGGCCAGCGCGCGGATGTGCTCGCCGTGCTCTTCATGCTCGTGGGCGATCACGCTGCTGGCGCCCGGAGCGCGAGCTTCGATGGCGGTGTGCACGAATTCGTTTTCGTGGCGCAGGTGCGAGGCGCAGAAGTCCAGCAGCTCCAGCACGCGCTGGGTGGTCTGCGCCAGCTCGAGCTCGTCGTCCGGGTCCATGCGGCCAACGGCCAGCAGGGTGTCGGCCATCAGCGCGCGAATGGCCTTGTGGATGCCGGCGTACAGGTCCAGGCGCGGTGCCTGGGCGGCAGCCAGCTGCTGCAGTTCCTTGGGATCGATGTTCATGCTTGTTTTCTTTCCAGGTGGGATGGCGGGCACACCGTGTGCCACAAGCCATGGAAAGAAGTCTCGAAGAATCAGCGAGCCCGCGCCGCTAAGAATTGCTTAAACAATTCCTAAAGAATCCTTAAATTCTTGCGCGCTGTGAACTGCGTCACACGGCCCGGATCATGTCCACGGCCTTCTCGGCAATCATGATGGTCGGCGCGTTGGTGTTGCCGCCCACCAGGCGCGGCATGATGGACGCGTCCACCACGCGCAGGCCCTCGATGCCATGCACCTTGAGCTGTGCATCCACCACATCCATCGGGCCGCCCCCCATGCGGCACGAGCCCGCGGGGTGGTAGATGGTGTCGGCATGGTCGCGGATGAACAGCTCGATCTGCGCGTCGGTCTGGGCGCCAGCCGAGGCCGCAAGCTCCTGCCCGCGGTAGCCGGCCAGCGCCGGCTGCGAAAGGATGCCGCGCATGAGCTTGAAGCCGCGCACCAGCCGGTCCACGTCGTCGCGCTCGCCCAGAAAATTCGGGTCCACCAGGGGCGCCTGCTGCGGGTCGGCGCTGGCCAGCTTGACGCTGCCGCGGCTTTTCGGGCGCAGCAGGCACACATGGCAGGAATAGCCATGGCCAAACACCGTCTTGCGCCCATGGTCCACCAGCTTGCCAATGACAAAGTGCAGTTGCAGGTCCGGGATCGCCTCTTGTGGCTGGCTGCGGATGAAGCCACCCGCCTCGGCAAAGTTGGTGGTGAGCATGCCGGTGCGGAAGTTGCGCCACTCGAAAATGCCCCTGACGGCCCGCACCAGGCCGGCGAACGACAGGCCGAACAGGTCCTTGAGGTGTGGCGCGTTCACCACCTGCACCACGTCCACATGGTCATGCAGGTGGGCGCCCACGCCGGGCAGGTCATGCAGCACGGCAATGCCGTGTTCCTTGAGGTGGGCTGCCGGCCCGATGCCCGAGAGCATGAGCAGCTGCGGCGACATCAGCGCGCCGGCGCTCAGCAGCACCTCGCGGCTGGCCTGCAACTGCCGCAACTCACCGCCCTGGCGGTATTCGACCCCCACCGCGCGCCGGCCTTCGAGCAGGATGCGCGTGACATGCGCCCCCGTGACGACCTGCAGGTTGGGCCGGCCCAGGTGCGGCGTGAGGTAGGCCTTGGCCGCGCTGAAGCGCTCGCCATTCCTGTGGGTCACCTGGTACATGCCCACGCCCTCCTGCACGGGCCCGTTGAAGTCGGGGTTCACCGGGTAGCCGGCCTGCTGGCCTGCCTCCACGAAGACCGGGCCGAAACGGTTGGGCGTGGTCAGGTCCTTGACGTTGAGCGGGCCGCCCGTGCCGTGCAGCGCGTCGGCGCCGCGCTCGTTGTTCTCGGCGCGCTTGAAACAGGGCAGCACGTCTGCCCAGCCCCAACCCGCATTGCCCTCGGCAGCCCACTCGTCGTAGTCGCTGGGGTGGCCCCGGGCGTAGATCATGGCGTTGATGGAGCTGGAGCCGCCCAGCACCTTGCCCCGGGGCTGGTAGCCGCGGCGCCCGTGCAGACCGGCCTGCGGCACGGTCTCCAGCGCCCAGTTGGCCTGGCCGTTCTTGGCCAGCAAGGCCAGCCCCGCCGGGCACTGGATGAGCACGTTGGTGTCGGGCGGCCCGGCCTCGATCAGCGTGACCCGGACCGAGGGATCCTCGCTGAGCCGGCCGGCGAGCACGCAGCCTGCCGATCCGCCCCCGATGACGATGTAGTCAACCATTGTTTTGTCTCCTGCACGCATACCTTACCATTACACTCTGTGACATTTGGAAGCAATTGGGTGGTGGTGCGTATGCAAACAGTTTCGATGAGGCGGGCGCATTCGGCAACAGGGCAGTTCCCCGCGCTCTCCAGGGGCGAAAAGGAGTAAGGCATGCCGACCGGCAGTCCACCCCCTGACCAGATGCCGGTGCCCGAGGCTGCGCAGCTGCGCCTGAGCACCGAGCTGACCCGGGTACCCACGCCGCACCCACCCCCCGCTCCCGCCCCCGCCCCGGCGCCGGCGCCCGCCCCACAAGCACCCGCGCTGCCCCAGCCCGAAGCTGCCCCCGCCGCCATCACGGCGGCGCAAGGCGCGCTGGCCGGCCAGGTGGCTGCGATCCGCCGCGTGGCGGCACAGTCGGGCCTGGTGCCCCTGACCGTGAGCCTGGGTGGCATTGCCGTGATCGCGAGCATCGGCTGGATGATCGAGCGGCGGCGCAACAAGCGCGAGCAGGACTCCGTCCTGTGGGCTGACCTGCAGCCTGCCGCCTCGTCGATCGTGACCAAGGCACGCAGCCTCGATTCCATCCTGCCCGACAGCCCCAACCCCGCCGAGTCCGCCCGCGCCATCTATGTGACCGCCATTGGCGAGACCAACTCGCGGCGGGAAGCCACGCTGATCGACCTGCACCAGCTGCAGCAGAAGCTGCAGCGGCGCAGCAAGCGAGGCGACCATGTGGCGGCCCTGCTGCTGCTGCAGCAGCACCTGGTGGATTTCCGCTACTCCAGCCCCTGGGTGTTCCTGGAACTGCGCGAGCTGTACCGGCAGATGGGCCGCGAGAAGGAGTGGGAGATCGCGCGCGAGGCCTTCCGCGACCGCTTTGGGCAGAACGCCCCGCTGTGGAACGCGCCTTCGACCGCGCAGGTGGGGCTGGACACAGACCCCGACCTCTCTGGCCAGCTGGTGCCGCTGTGGCCCTACCGCAAGGCCCGCATGTGGATCCTGCGCTGGATGCTGGGTGAGCCCGAGATGCGCGCGCGCTGCATGGGCCCGCCGCTGCTGCCGCTGGGCGTGTACCGCGACCTCATGATGCTGGACGAGCTGCTGGACGAAGTCATGACCACGCCGCCGCAACCCGCCGAAGCCACGCCCACCGCCGTGGTGGCCTGAGGCTCGCGCGTCAGGGTTCGCACCCTCGCTGTCACATAGGTGACTGGCGGCGCGGCGCGCAGCCTGCCCGCCCCCGATCCCTGCAGGTGGGGCCGCCCCAGATTGGGCCGATCCAGGAGGCGATGAAGCCAGGCATTTACAGCCCTCTCAATTTTTCCTAATATCACAATTGGTGACAAGAAATACAAATTGGGAGAGAGAAATGAGGAATAGTTGCACTATTTACCTTTTTCTATCTGACGGGAGTCTGGCCTGTCTCCGCGCTGTGATGAATGTCACAAGCACAAGGGGAATGGGGCACTTCTCGCCGTCGGCGAGATTTGCTAGGGCTCGCTGCAAACCGGGCGGGGTCTGAACCATGGCAGACGGAATGGTGACCGTGATTCAGTCGCCAAACCCTGATGCCAGTGGTTTGCGCCTTGCCACAACGCTCGCCCACGTGCCGCCGCCGAGAGATCCGGCGACACAGCCAGCCAACGACATCACCCCGGGGAAGGCAGCCCTTGAAGACGCTGCCCCTTCGAATCAGGCTGTCTTGCCCGGAACGCCCGCCGCCGGACGGATCGACCCCGCGCCACCTTATGCGGATCCAGGTCCGCCAGTGGCCGCGGAGCAGGAAGGCCTCATGGCGGCAAGGATGTCGGCCATCCAGAAAGCGGCGCTGAACTCCGGCCTGCTGCCGGCGACGCTCAGCATCGGGGGCATCGCACTGATCACCAGCCTGGGTTGGGTGCTGGAGCGTCGGCGCCACCGGCGCGATCGGGAATCGCCCCGCTGGGCCAACATCTGGCCTGACGTCCGGCCCGCTTCTGCCGCCCGGCCCGTTTCCCGGTCAAGCCGGAATCTCGGCGACATCCTTACCGAGGGCCGGAGCCCGGCCGAGGCGGCACGCGCGATTTTTGTGACCCCCATCGGTGAGACCACCTCGCGTCGCGAGGCCACCATGATCGATCTTCATGAACTGGACCAGAAGTTGCGCCGGCGCTGCAAGGGGGGCGATCCCATGGCCGCGCTTTTGCTGCTGCAGCAGCACATCGTTGACTTCCGATACACGAGTCCCTGGGTTTTCCTGGAACTGCTGTATCTGTACAAGCGACTGGGCCTGCAGGAAGAATGGGAGTCTGCCCGCGTGGTTTTCCGCGACCGGTTCGGGCAGAACGCCCCGACATGGTCGGCGCCCACCACCGCTCATGTCGGGCTGGAGACCGACCCGCAACTGGCGAGCCAGTTGACCTCGCTATGGCCGACCTGGCCGGCGCGGATGCTGATCCTGCGCTGGATGCTGGGCGAGCCCGACATGCGTGCCCGGTCCATGGGGCCACCCCTGCTCCCACTGGGCATTTACCGTGACTTCATCCTGGCCGACGATGTGCTCGACGAGGTCATGGCCATGGCGGCGCGCGCGAGCCAAACCAAGGCCACGGTGCACCTCCAGACCACGGCGGCCTGAGTGTCTCCGAGGTAGCGGACATTCGCGGCGGCGCGCTTTAGCATCAGCCCGGTCTGACGTTACCGGAGCACCCCATGTCCACCGACACCCCGCCCGAAGGCACCATCACCACCGAACAGCGCGGCGCGCTGCTGCTGATCGGCATCAACCGCCCGGCCAAGCTCAACGGCTTCACACCGCGCATGTTCCGCGAGCTGGGCGAGGCCTACACCCGGCTGGACGATGACCCAGACCTGCGTGTCGGTGTGCTGCATGCGTTTGGCCCGCACTTCACGGCGGGGCTGGACCTGCCCTCGATCGCGCCGCTGATGCAGCGCGGCGAAAAAGCCATTCCGTTGGGGCTGGTGGAGCCCACCGACCTGGGCACACCGGGTTACCGGCGGCGCACCAAACCCATGGTGGTGGCCGTGCAGGGCATCACCTACACCCTGGGCATCGAGCTGATGCTGGCAGCCGACGTGGTGGTGGCCGCCGACAACTGCCGCTTCTCGCAGCTGGAGGTCAAGCGCGGCATCATGGCCACGGGCGGTGCCACGCTGCGCATGGCCGAGCGCGCGGGCCTGGGCAACGCGATGCTGCACCTGTTGACCGGCGACGAGTTTGGCAGCGCCGAGGCGCTGCGCCTGAACTTTGTGCAGAAGGTGGTGCCCGCGGGCCAGGAGCTGGAGACCGCGCTGCAGATCGCGCAAGCCATTGCCGCGCAGGCGCCGCTGGCCGTGGTGGCCACGCGCCTGAATGCGCTCAAGGCCGTGGAGCATGGGCCCGTGGTGGCGATGCACGAGTTCATCGACGTGCAAAAACGCCTGTCCAACAGCGAGGACGCGGCCGAGGGGGTCCGCTCGTTCGTGGAGAAACGGGCAGCGCGGTTCACGGGGCGTTAGAGCGCCTTTCGGGCCATGGGCGTGCCATCCTGTTCGGTACGCCTGCGCTTCTTCGGGCTCAGGCGAACAGGGCACTCTGCTCCGCTCGTGTCCCCCGGATGGGCTGCGCCCATCCTCCTCCTTTACCTCGCTGCGCAGAGCGTCCTGCCCGCCTGAGCCTGCCAACCATTTGGCGCGCCAGGTTTTGACGTAACCCCTGCTACAGCGTAGCGGCTTGGCGGCAGCGGGTGCCTGCCGCAGCGAGGTTAAGGGGGAGACAACGGCGTAGCCGTTGGCGGAGGACACGAGCGGAGGCAGGCACCCGCTGCCGCCAAGCTGCGGGGCAAAATCAATTAACTTGCACACAATTTAATTTGGCGCTACAATTCACCTCATGGCAACGCAAAAGCTCACCCCCGACCAGGCCCTGCTGCTGGACAACCAGCTGTGCTTTGCGCTGTATTCGGCGTCGCTGGCCATGACCAAGCTGTACAAGCCGCTGCTCGAAGAGCTGGGCCTGACCTACCCGCAGTACCTGGCCATGCTCGTGCTCTGGGAGCGCGACGGGCTCATGGTGTCGGAGCTGGGCGAGCGGCTCTCGCTCGACTCGGGCACGCTCACGCCGCTGCTCAAGCGGCTGGAGGCCTCGGGCCTGGTGGCGCGCATCCGCGACGTGCAGGACGAGCGCCGCGTGCACATCACCCTCACCGCCGCCGGCCGCAAGCTCAAAGGCCGCGCCGCCAAAATCCCGGGTTGCATCCTGAGCGCCAGCCAGTGCTCCATCCCTGAACTGATTTCACTCACCCAGCAGGTGCAAGCCCTGCGCCAGCGCCTCACGGCCTGATTTTTCTCCACCCCTTCCCACTCACCTCCAAAGGAAACCACCATGACCAAGCTCGACAAAGTTCTCTACACCGCCAAGGCCCACACCACCGGCGGCCGCGACGGCGCCTCCAGGACCGATGACGGTCGCCTGGACGTGACCCTGTCCTCGCCCGGCACCTCGGGCACCGGCACCAACCCCGAGCAGCTGTTTGCCGCCGGCTACTCTGCCTGCTTCATCGGCGCCATGAAGGCCGTGGCCGGCAAGATGAAGGTCACGCTGCCGGCTGACCTGGCGATCGACGCTGAAGTTGACCTCGGCCCCATCCCCAACGCCTACGGCATCGCTGCCCGCCTGAACGTGAGCCTGCCCGGCATGGACAAGGCCGCCGCCCAGGCGCTGGTGGACGCCGCGCACCAGGTGTGCCCGTACTCCAACGCCACGCGCGGCAACATTGACGTGACGATCACCCTCGTCTGATCAGCCTTTACCAGCTGTCACGAATGCGGCCCGCCGGTATTGAACCGGCGGGCCGCTTCGCTTAACGTGGCGTTTATGCCCACCACCACACTCCAGGTCCGCAAGGACAAACTGACCGACACGCGCCTTGTCACCACCGACGACGCCCCACTGGCCCCCGGCCAGGTGCGCGTGCGCGTGGAGCACTTTGCGCTGACCTCCAACAACATCACCTACGCCGCCTTTGGCGACGCCATGAGCTACTGGCACTTCTGGCCCACCGCCGAGGAAGGCTGGGGCATCGTGCCGGTCTGGGGCTTTGCCTCCGTCACGCAGAGCCTGCACCCCGGCGTGGCCGTGGGTGAGCGCCTGTGGGGCTACTGGCCCATGGCCGACCACGCCGTGCTGCAGCCCGAGCGCCTGAGCCCCGCTGGCTTCAGCGACGCGGCGCCGCACCGCGCCGCCCTGCACGCCGTCTACAACCAGTACCTGCGCACCACGGCCGACGCGTTCTATCAAGCGGACACCGAAGACGCCCAGGCCCTGCTGCGGCCGCTGTTCATCACCTCGTGGCTGATTGACGACTTCTTTGCCGACAACGATTTCTTTGGCGCCAAAGTGCTGCTGCTGTCCAGCGCCTCCAGCAAGACGGCCTACGGCACGGCCTTCCAGCTCGCGCAGCGCGAGGGCATCGAGGTGATCGGCCTCACCTCGCCCGGCAACCAGGCCTTTTGCGAAAGCCTGGGCTGCTACAGCCGCGTGCTGACCTATGACCAGCTTGACCAGGTGCCCGCCGACGCGGCCTGCGCCTATGTGGACTTTGCCGGCAACGCCGACCTGCGCCGCCAGATCCACACCCGCTTCAGCCAGCTCAAATACAGCTGCTCGATTGGCGGCACCCATGTGGAGCAACTGGGTGGCGGCAAGGACCTGCCCGGCCCGCGCGCCACCCTGTTCTTTGCGCCGGCCCAGGTCAAGAAGCGCAATGCCGACTGGGGCGCGCCCGTGCTGGGCCAGCGCCTGGTGCAGGCCTGGCAGGCGTTCTCGGCCAAGGCCGGCAACGCCGACGCGCCCTGGCTCACCGTGCAGCACCACCGCGGCGCGCCGGCCGTGCAGGCCGCCTATGCGCAGGTGCTGGGCGGGCGCGGCGACCCGCGCGTGGGCCACATGCTGTCGCTGGCGGCCTGACAGCCGCCCGGGGGCCTGCGGTACCATAGGCCGGTGAACACGACTCGCGCCACCCCCGCCCTGCACGCCGCCGCGCCTTCGCGCGCCGGCGCACAGGCGGCCGGGCTGCCTTGTCCTGGTCAGGCCGCACCCTGCTGAGCCCGACGACCCACCACCCCCTCCTTCTTTTTGCGCTCTCTGGTCGTCGGGCCCCTCGCCTGGCGCCAACGCCCGTGCTCGCCGCAGCCGGGCCCTTGCATGACTGGACCGCAACATGAATTCCCACCACCCCGTTGAGCGCCTGCTCACCGAACTCGACCACGCCCGCCTGAACACCCTGGCGCGGCAAGCCGCGCCCAGCCCGGCCTCACAGGCCCTGGCCGACCTGCTGCTGGACGCCGACACCGTGCCCAGCCGCGACATGCCCGCGCACATCGTCACCATGTACAGCCAGGTGCGGGTGCGCGACTGCCACACCGGCGCGCAGAGCAAGCTGGTCATCTGCTACCCGGCCGATGCCGATGCCGCTTCGGGCTTTGTGTCGGTGCTGTCGCCGGCCGGCCGCGGCCTGCTGGGCCTGAGCCCCGGCGGCGTGGCGCAATGGGCCACGCCCGCTGGCGCCACCGCCTCGGTGGAACTGCTGGAGATCCTGTTCCAGCCCGAGGCCAGCGGCGACTACGAGATGTGATGACGCCCACCGCGGTGAAGCCCCCGGCGACAATGCCCCATGTCTTCACACCCCTATGAATCGCTGACGCCCGACGTGGTGCTCGACGCGCTGGCCACCGTGGGCCTGCGCGGCGACGGCCGGCTGATGGCCCTGAGCTCCTACGAAAACCGCGTCTACCTCGCGCACCTGGAAGACGGCTCGGCCGTGGTGGCCAAGTTCTACCGGCCCGGCCGCTGGAGCGAAGCGCAGATTCTGGAGGAGCACGCCTTTGCCGCCGAGCTCATGGCCGCCGAGGTGCCCGCCGTGGGCCCGCTGGTGCTGCAGGGCGCCACACTGCACCACCACGCGGGTTTTGCCTTCAGCGTGAGCCCGCGCCGCGGCGGCCGCGCGCCCGAGCTGGACAACGACGAGGTGCTGGAGTGGATCGGCCGCTTCCTCGCGCGCATCCACACCGTGGGCGCGGCGCGGCCGTTTGCGCACCGCGGCGCGATTGACCTGCAAACCTTTGCCATCGAACCGCGCGACTGGCTGCTGGCCCACGACAGGGTGCCGCTGGACGTGCAGTCGGCCTGGACCGCGGCCTGCCAGACCGCCATGGACCTGATCGCGCCCCACGCCCAGGCCATGCAAGCCAGCGACCAGAACGGCCACGCCATCCGCCTGCATGGCGACTGCCACCCCGGCAACATCCTGTGGACGCCTGAAGATCAGCCCGGCGGCGGCCCGCACTTTGTGGACCTGGACGACGCGCGCATGGGCCCGGCCGTGCAGGACCTGTGGATGCTGCTCAGCGGCGACCGCGCGCAGCGCCAGCGTCAGCTGGGCGCGCTGGTGGATGGGTATGAGCAGTTCCGCGAGTTCGACCGTGGCGAGCTGGTGCTGATCGAGCCGCTGCGCACGCTGCGCCTGATCCACTACAGCGCCTGGCTGGCCCGCCGCTGGGACGACCCCGCCTTCCCCGCCGCCTTCCCGTGGTTTGGCAGCAGCGACTACTGGCAGGGCCAGGTGCAGATGCTGGAAGAGCAGATGGAAGCGATGCAGGAGCCGGCGCTGGTGGCGTGAGGCGCGCTTCAGGCGCCGCCAGACTCCGCCGCCGCCGCGTAGCGCGCAAGGTCGCCCAGCAGCACGGCCATCGCCTTCGGGCCCACCTCTTGGGCCATCTCGCGCTGGGCGCTCGCCACGGCGCGGCCAAACGCATCCAGCCACGCCAGCCCCGCGGGAGTGAAGCGCACCACGCGGGCGCGCCGGTCGGTCGGGTCGGGCAGGCGTTCGACCAGCGCCAGCGCCTCGCACTGGTCAATCAACTCGGTCATCGCGGCATTGGTCATGGCGGCGCGCCGCGCGAGCTCGGTGATGCGCGTGCCTTCCAGGTCGAGGTGGCGCGTCAGGTTCACATGCGGGCGCCGGGTCTGCACATGCCCTTCATCACGCAGCAATTCCATGACCCGGTCCTCGAAGCGGCGCAGCGCGTTGTCAAGCACGCGGCCCGGGTTGTGGCGGCGCCAGGCATAGGGGTTGGGTTCGGGGCTGGGCGGGGCTAAATCAGTCATGGTTTACCCGGATAGGTCCTCGAATATTAATTAGGTAGCCTAAGCAATAACGACCCAGATCAATCACAGGCCAAGCCCGAATAATGACCGATTCCACCCCCGCCCCGCAGCCCACGCTCGCCACCGATGTGCTGGTTGCCGGCGGCGGCCCCTGCGGCCTGATGCTGGCCAACGAACTGGGGCGGCGCGGCATCCGCTGCCTGGTCGTTGACGCCAAACCCGGCACGGCCTTCAACCCCCAGGCCAACGCCACCCAGGCGCGCACGATGGAGCACTTCCGGCGGCTGGGCTTTGCCCACGAGGTGCGCGCCCAGGGCCTGCCACCGGACCACCCGACCGACATCGCCTACTTCACGCGCTACGCCCGGCACGAGCTCGCGCGCATCCGGCTGCCCACGGCGGCGCAGGCCATTGTCAACATCAAGTCGATGCAGGGCTCGTGGAGCGCCGCCGAGCTACCGCACCGGGTCTCGCAGAAGTTTGTCGAGCAGACGCTGCGCCGCCATGCCCAGAGCCAGCCGAGCGTTGACCTGCGCTATGGCTGGACGCTGGAGCGCTTCCACGACGAAGGTCACCGCGTGAGCGCCAGCGTGCGGCCCGGCGCGGGCGGCCCGCCGCAGCCCGTGGTGGCGCGCTACCTGGTCGGCGCCGACGGCGCCCGCAGCCTGGTGCGGCGCGAACTGGGCATTGAATGGGAAGGCGTCACCGGCATCCAGCGCGAGTTCATGGGCGGCAAGATGTTTGCCGTGTACCTGCGCGCGCCGGGCTTCCTGCAGGTGCTGCGCCATCCCAAGGCCTGGATGTACGTGACCGTCAACCACCAGCGGCGCGCCTTCATGGCCTCGGTGGACGGCGTGGCCGAATACGCCTTTCACGCCGCCCTCAAGCCCGGCGAGGACGCCGAGCACTGGACACACGAGGACGCGCGCCGCGTGTTTGCCGAGGCCGTGGGCGCCGAGCTGCCCGTCGAGATCCTTTCCACCGGCACCTGGCTGGCCGGGCACGCGCTGGTGGCGCAGCGCCTGCGGCAGGGTCGCGTGTTCATCGCGGGCGACGCCGCCCACCTGTTCACGCCCACCGGCGGGCTGGGCTACAACACTGCGGTGGAAGACGCGGTCAACCTCGGCTGGAAGCTGGCCAGCGCGATCCGCGGCCAGGCGCCCGAGGCTCTGCTGGACAGCTACGAGATCGAGCGCAAGCAGGTGGCCCGGCGCAACACCGGCTTTGCGCGGCGCTTTGCCGACTCGGTGGGCCTGTTCACCGCCAGGCCGGAACTGGAGGAAACCTCGGAACGCGGCGAGGCAGAGCGCCGCCTGGCGGGCCAGCACCTGGACGAGCACGCCCGCCTGGAATTCAACATTCCCGGCGTGACCTTTGGCGGCCGGTATGACGGCTCCCCCGTGATCGTGGGTGACGGCGCCACGCTGCCGCCCGACGAGCCCAACACCTATGTGCCCACGGCCAGCCCCGGCGGCCGGCCCCCGCATGCCTGGCTGCAGGACGGACGATCGTTGTTCGACCTGTTCCATAGCGAATGGCCCCTGCTGGCCCTGGGGCCCGACGCGCCGCCCACTGAAAAGTTTGAAGCCGCCGCGCGCGACGTGGGCCTGGACCTGCGCGTGGTGCGCCTGCCCCAGGCCTTGCTGCGCGACCTGTACGAGGCGCCGCTGGCGCTCATCCGCCCCGACCAGATCGTCGCCTGGCGGGGCGCCAGCGACCGCGAGGCGGCGGGTGTGCTGGGGCGAGTGAGTGGGCGGGCTGGAGGGCTGTGAGTGCCCCCGCCAAGACGATCTGGATGACTTGAGTTTCGCTACGGATTACGTAGCGCATAGTGGCCGAGGCCCCTGGACTCCAACCCTGATAAGTACAAAATCAGCCGTTTTCAGGCCTTTTTGAGCTTCTTCAGGGCGCCACCAGGTCCCCCGCGCTGAAATTTCGCTGCGCCTGGTCTCGCACTTGCGTGGGCGGCGCTGCGGTGCGCAGCACGCCGCCCGAGCTGGCGTTGACGCCCACGCTCGCAGGGCCCACGGCCACGGTGCCGCCCACGCCCACGCTGCCATTGGCCTGGCCCCGGGCATTGACGCCCACGCCGGCAGTGACCGGGCCCACATTGGCGCCCACGTTGCCGTTGAGGCCGCCCGAGCCGGCCGACACGCCCACCGAGCCCCCCACGCCGCCCACCGACGCGCCCACGTTGCCGCTGACGCCGCCGGTGCCCACGCCCAGCCCGATGGACACGGGCCCGATGGGCACGCTCAGGTTGAGCCCCACGGAACTGCAGCCGGCCAGCCCCACGGCAAGGGCCGCCAGGGCGGCCCAAGCCAGGGGGCGGTGGGTGGTGGTGGCAGGGGTGCGCGGCATGCGCGCGATTCTAGGCGCGCGCTGCCAGACGTGCCAGCCTGGGCGCCAGCCTCACAGCAGCAGGGCGTTGACGCGCTTGACGTAGGCGGCGGGGTCGTCGGGCAGGCCGCCCTCGGCCAGCAGCGCCTGGTCAAACAGGATGTGGGCCAGGTCGTTGAAGTGCACCGAGCCGTCGAGCTTTTTCACCAGCGCATGCTCGGCGTTCACTTCAAGCACGGGCTTGACCTCGGGCGCGCTCTGGCCCGCGGCCTTGAGCATGCGCGACAGCTGCAGGCTCATGCCGTGGTCCTTCACCACCAGGCAGGCCGGCGAGTCCACCAGGCGCGTGGTCACGCGCACGTCGTCGGCCTTGTCCTTGAGCGCTTCCTTGAGCTTGGCCAGCACGGGCTTGAAGGCTTCGGCGGCTTCCTCGGCGGCCTTCTTTTCCTCGTCGTCCTGCAGCTTGCCCAGGTCCACCGCGCCCTTGGCCACGCTTTGCAGGGGCGTGCCGTCAAACTCGGTGAGAAAGCTCAGCGCCCACTCATCGACGCGGTCGGTCATGAGCAGCACCTCGATGCCCTTCTTGCGGAACACCTCGATCTGCGGGCTGTTGCGGGCCCCGGCCAGGGTGTCGGCGGTAATGTAGTAGATGGCCTCCTGGCCTTCCTTCATGCGGGCCTTGTAGTCGGCCAGCGAGACGCTCACCGTGTCGCTGGTGGTGGAGGCAAAGCGCAGCAGCTTGGCCAGGCGCTCGCGGTTGCCGGTGTCCTCGCCCAGGCCTTCCTTGAGCACGGCGCCAAACTCGGCGTAGAACTTGCCGTACTTGGCCTTGTCTTCGTCCGTGGCGTCTTCGGCCTTTTCCTGCCTGGCCAGGTCCTCGAGCATGGACAGCACGCGCTTGGTGCTGCCCTCGCGGATGGCCTTCACGTCGCGGCTTTCCTGCAGCAGCTCGCGGCTCACGTTCAACGGCAGGTCAGCCGAGTCGATCACGCCCTTGACGAAGCGCAGGTAGGTGGGCATGAGTGCCTCGGCGTCGTCCATGATGAACACGCGCTTGACGTAGAGCTTGACGCCGGCCTTCTTGTCGCGGTTCCACAAGTCAAACGGCGCCTTGCCGGGGATGAACAGCAGCTGGGTGTATTCGGTGCTGCCCTCCACGCGGTTGTGGCTCCAGGCCAGCGGGGCTTCAAAGTCGTGGCTGATGGCCTTGTAGAACTCGGCGTACTGCTCGTCGCTGATGTCCTTCTTGGGGCGGGTCCACAGGGCACTGGCCTGGTTGACGGTTTCCCACTCGTCGGTGAGCACCATTTCGCCGCCCTTGCCCTCTTCGCCTTCCTTCCACTCTTCCTTGCGCATCTGGATGGGCAGGGCAATGTGGTCGGAGTATTTGCCGATGATGTCCTTCAGGCGCCAGGTGTTGAGGTAGTCGGTGGCGTCGTCGCGCAGGTGCAGCGTGACGCTGGTGCCGCGCTGCGGGCGCTCGATGGTCTCGACTTCAAAGTCACCGGCGCCGCCGCTGATCCAGCGCACGCCTTCGCTGGCGGGCGCGCCGGCGCGGCGCGATTCCACGGTGATCTTGTCGGCCACGATGAAGCCCGAGTAAAAACCCACGCCAAACTGGCCGATGAGCTGGCCCTGCTCGGCGGCGTTGGCCTTCTGGTCGCTGCTGAGCTTGCCCATGAACTCACGGGTGCCGCTCTTGGCGATGGTGCCCAGGTTGTCAATGGCTTCCTGCTGCGACAGGCCGATGCCGTTGTCGGCAATGGTGAGGGTCTTGGCGTCCTTGTCAAAGCTCACGCGCACCTCGAGCGTGGGCGCGTCCTCGTACAGCGCGCTGTTGTTCAGGGCTTCAAAGCGCAGCTTGTCGCAGGCGTCGGAGGCGTTGGACACCAGCTCGCGCAGGAAGATTTCCTTGTTGGAATACAGCGAATGGGTGACGAGGTGCAGCAGCTGCGCCACCTCGGCCTGGAATGACAGGGTTTGCTTGCTCATGGTCTTGATTCAATGGCTGGGGACAAAACGAAACGCCCCTGAATTAGGGGCGCTCGTGCGATTTTCAAGACCGGATTATCGCGGGTTCCGGGGCAGCGGCCGCGGGCCGCGCCGCCCTTACAGGCTCAGTTCGCCGCTGGGGATCTGGCCCAGGCGCAGGGCTTGCGCGGCTTCGGCGCGAACCGTGGCCACGTCCAGGCCCGACTTCAGCGGGGCTGCCACGCGCGAGCCCGAGGGCACGGTGTCATGGGTGTGGGCCACGATGACGGCCTCGGCCTGCACTTCGGCGCGGGTGCGCGTGCTTTCGGTTTGCACGGCGAACTGGCTGGAAGCGTCGGGCGTTTCGGCGCGGACACCGGTGGAAGCGAGGGCAGCGAAGGCGGCAATGGCGATGAGGGCAGAAGACTTGTTCATGATGAGACCTTTTCAGTGAGTGGTTGAAACCGGGTTGTTCGGTTGTAGCGGGGGCTTTTTTCTGCTCCTGCGTCAACCGTGATCTCACTGTAGGTGGGCTGAATTAGCGCCCTCTGAGCGGAAACTTAGGCCGGGGTTAGCCGGCCTGTTTCAGCATGTTTCGACGCGCGCGATCAGGCCGTTGGCATCGCTGCGGTTGCGCAGCGACAACTGCATGCCGCAGCGCTGCGCGGCGCCGCGCGCAATGGCCAGGCCCAGGCCGTTGCCGCGCACATCGGTGCCGGGCACGCGGAAGAAGCGGTCAAACACGCGCTCCATCAGCTCGGGCGGAATGCCGGGGCCGCTGTCGATGACCTCGATCACCAACCGGTCGCCCTCTTCGGCCAGCCGAACGTCCACCACGCCGCCCTCCGGCGTGTAGCGCAGCGCGTTCTCGATCAGGTTGTCCAGCACGCTGCGCAGGTCGGCCACGGGGCAGCGCAGCGCCACATGGCTCACGCTGGTGGGCAGCAGCCCCAGGTCAATGTGCTTCTGCTCGGCCAGCAGGATCAGCCCGTTGACGCTTTCGCGCAGCACGGCGGTCACGTCCACGTCGGACTGCGCGGCGTCGCCGGCCGTGGCCTCCTGGCGCGACAGGCGCAGCAGCTGGTCGACCAGCCGCTGGGCCCGCTGCACGCCCTGCTCGAGCTGCTTGAAGCGCTCCTGGGTCTCGCCGCAGCACACGTCGCCGCGCAGGGTTTCCAGCTGCAGGCCAATGGCCGCAATGGGCGTGCGCAGCTCGTGCGCGGCGTCCTGCACAAAACGGCGCTGGGTGGTGAAGGCCGTGCGCAGCCGCCCCAGCAGGCTGTTGAACGACATCACCAGCGGCGTGATCTCGCGCGGCACATGGGTCAGCGGCAGCTCGGCAATGGTGTTCTCGTCCTGCGTGGCGGCCTGGCGCGCGATGTCGCCAATGGCGCGCGAGATCATTTCCACCACGCCCCACAGCACCAGCCACGACAGCAGCAGCAGCAGGATCACGGGCGAGATCACGCCCAGTGCGCGCCCCGCGGCCAGGTGGGCGCGGAATGAATCGCTTTGCACCACCTGCACATGCTGGGCCCCGGGCGTGTCGGCCACGAACACGCGCCAGCCTTCACCGCCGGCGCGCACGTCGTGGAAGCCGGGCGTCTGGATGTAGTCCACGCGCAGCTCGGGCAACGAGCTGGATTCAAGCGCCTGGCCCGAACCAAAGAGCTGCACGGCGTAGGTGCCCCACTCGTGCACCTGCTGGCGGCTGACCGGGGGCAGCGAGGGCGGCGTGCGCTGCGAGACCAGCGAGGTGGCCAGCAGCGTCATCTGGTCGTCCATGAAGGCGGTGACCATGTTGGAGTAGGTCCAGTAGGCCCCGGCGGCCGAGACCGTGCCGACCAGCCCGAACACCGGCAGCAGCCACATCATGAGCACGCCGCGCAGCGAGCACATGCGCCCTGAGGGAAAGACGCGGATCATGGCGCGCCCTCCTGCGGCGCCGCGGTGCCCGATGCGGTGGCGGCCACCGACGCCGTGACCGCGCGCCAGCCCAGGCCGCGCACGTTGCGGATGGCGTCGGGCCCGAGCTTCTTGCGCATGCCGTGGATCAACACGTCCACCGCATTGCTCATGACTTCCTCGCCCCAGCCGTAGATGCGGTTCTCGAGCTGCTCGCGCGAGAGGATGGCGCCCGGGCGCTCCAGCAGCGCGTGCAGCAGCGAGAACTCGCGCGCCGACAGCGCCGAGCGCTCGCCGCGCACCAGCACCTCGCGCGTGGTCAGGTCCAGCTGCAGGTCGCCGGCGCCGATCACCGAGTGGGCCGCGCCGTCACGCCGGCGGATCACCGCGCGCATGCGCGCCAGCAGCTCGCGGAATTCATAGGGCTTGAGCAGGTAGTCGTCGGCGCCCAGGTCCAGCCCGGCAATGCGGTCATCGAGCCCGTCGCGCGCGGTCAGCACCAGCACCGGCGTGGCATTGCCCTGGGCGCGGGCCTTTTGCAGCACCTCGGTGCCGTCGCGCTTGGGCAGGCCCAGGTCGAGCAGCACGCAGGCGTAGTCACCATCGGCCATGGCGCTTTGGGCCAGCAGCCCGTCCTTGACCCAGTCCACCGACCAGCCATTGGCCTCCAGCGCCTGTGACAGGCTGCGCCCGATCATGTCGTCGTCCTCGACCAGCAGAACCCGCATTCATCACTCCCGTCGGTAAGGCAAGGCCCCGTCCCAGCGCGCCTGCTGCAGCGCCGCGTGCAGGAACATCAGACCGGCCGCGGCAACCAGGCCCAGGGCCAGGCCATCAACCCAGGCCAGCGCCTGCAGCGCGGCAGAGGCCGGGCCGGTCAGCGCCAGCAGCACCAGCGCTGCCTTGCTGAGCAGGGCTCCAGACAATACCGCAACGCGCAGCGCGGGCACAAAGGCGGCCACCAGCAGGCCTGCCCCGAGCAGCGCCATCATGAATTGCCAGTGCAGCAGCAACGGCAGCCCGGCGTCGGGCGCGGCGCGGGCCGCCACGGCCGAGGGCATCAGGGGCAGCAGGGTCAGCAGTCCGGCCAGGACCAGCAAGGCGGGGGCAGCGCGTTCGGGTAACAGGCTCATGGCAGTCTCCAGGGCGGGGAAGCCCGTATCGTCCGCCGCTGGAATTAGACAGCCGTTAGCCGCGCCGGCACGGCCAGGCAAGTCACCCCAAAAGTAGTGTGGAAAATCACATTTCCACAAATAGAACTTTTGAATTCCATCGAGCCTCGTCAATCGGCCCAATGCGTGACATATTTGAGCAAATTCATCCTAATAAAATGTAACTTCATGATTTATAAGGGTATTTGTATTGCAAGACGTTACTGAGCCCATTACAGTCAGTCCATCGTTGGAACTTCCAGTTTAAGGAGATTGACTATGAAGAAGCTCGCTTTGGTTGCCGCCCTGGGCCTCGCCGCCATCGGAATGTCTGCCCAGGCCGCCACGGCCACCGGCAACTTCGATGTCACCATCAACCTGACCTCGGCCTGCGAAATCGCCTCGTCGCCGACAGCAGCGTTCAGCTACACCTCATTCCAGAGCACGGCGGCCACGTTCAGCAGCTCGTTCAACATCCGTTGCACCAACACGCTGCCGATCACGTCCATCACGCTGGACTCGACCTCGGTGACGGATGCCGCCACCAACCTGGCCTACACGCTGGCCCTGTCCGGCGTGCCCGCCAGCGGCACCGGCGCCAGCCAGAGCGTGAGCATCACCGGCAGCATGGCCGCCAACCAGGCCGGCACCTGCGCCACCGCGACCTGTACCAATGCCGCGTCGGCCAACAAGCAGCGGACCCTGACGATCACCTACTGATCGCCAACCCGACATGCCCCGCCTGTGCTCACTGGCCTTTGGCATTGCCGTGGGCCTGAGTGCGGCCTGCTGCCAGGCAGGCACGGCGAGTTCGTCTTTCAACGTCGAGATCACGCTGCACACGGGCCTGCAGGGCACGCCGCCCTCCGGCCAACCGGTGCCCGTGCCGCCGCTGGTGGCGGGCATCCCGGCCAACGGCATCTGCACCAGCCAGACCGACAGCGATGCGACCCACGCGCTGGTTCGCGTGGTCTGCTCAACCGGGCAATTCGTGAGCATCGACCCGTTGCCGGGCCGCCCCTTCGCGGGCACGCACGGGGGCGCTCACCGCTTTACGTTCGGCCGGGGCGTCCCGGTGGCCTCCCTGGGGCCTGACCTGAGGTTCGGCATCGGCGCGGGCACTGTCACGTCGCTGCACATCCTCAACCTGAGTGGCCGCGAGACCCCGCTGGAAATGTTGGTAAGCTTTTAAGCATGAACCACCGCATGCTCCTCCCACGACCCCTGGCCGCAGCCAGCCTGCTGCTGCTCGGCATGACGCCGGCACTGGCCGGGGTGTTCTCTGTCACGCCGGTGCGCATCTTCATGAAACCGCGTGACCGCGCCGTGGCGGTGACCCTGGTCAACGAGGGCGACGCCGAGGTCGCGCTGCAGGCCGACATCAACGCCTGGACCCAGAAGCCCGACGGCACCGACGAGCTGGTGCTGACCGAGGACATGATCCTCTCGCCCCCCATCATCAAGCTGGCCCCGCATGCCCGGCAGGTGGTGCGGCTGGCCTTGCTCAAGCCGGCCGATGCAAGCCGGCAACTGACCTATCGCATGGTGGTGCGCGAGATTCCCGAGGCCGTGGCGCCCCGCGGCAACACCATGGAGGTGCCGATCGCGCTGGCGCTGAGCCTGCCGGTATTCATCACGCCGCCCAGCGCGCGGCGCGACCTGAGCTGCGAGGCCGCGCGGCCCGACCCCCAGACCGTGCAGGCGGTCTGTAGCAATAGCGGCACCGCCTACGCCCAGATCCGCGAAATCCAGTTGCGCCGCAACGGCCAGGTGCTGGCCCGTTTTGAAGGTGGCAACTACCTGTTGCCGGGGGTGCGCAAGGCCATCGCCCTCAAGGCGGGTGAACCTGTGGCGGCCGGCACGGCAGAACTGGGGGTGGTGTTTGACGACTTCAAAACCCAGGCCTTCACGGTCACGCTGCCGTGATGACACGGATCCATGCGCACTAGACATGCGGCGCGACTGACCCTGCTCCCCCTGACCGCCGTGATGCTGGCGGCGGGCTGTTTCTCCTGCGCGCTGGCGCAGACCCCTCCCCCCCCCTCCCCCGCCCGGCCGGCCGAACGCCTCATTCCGCTGGAAGTCTCGATCAACGGCGCCGCGGGTGGCACCTGGACGCTGATGGAGCGCCAGGGCACCCTGTATGCCCCCGAAGCCGCGTTCGACGAATGGCGCGTCAAGCGGCGCGCAGCGGCCACGGGGGTCAGCTACCGCGGCGAGACCTGGTACCCGCTGGCGGCGGTGCCCGGCTTCCAGTCGCGCATGAACTTTGCCAACCAGTCGATGGAACTGGTGTTTTCGCCGGAAGCGTTCGCGGCCACGCGGCTGGCCAGCGAGGCCGAGAACCGCCCGCCGCTGTCGCCCGTGGAGCCGGCCGCGTTCGCCAACTTCGACCTGAACCTCACGCACACGGCCAGCCGGGGTGCGGCCTCCACCCGTGAACTGGGCGCATTGACCGAGCTGGGCATTGCCAACCGCTACGGGGTGCTGACCTCCAGCTTCGTGGGCCGTAACCTGGCCAGCAACGACCCGGCGCTGCCGCGCAGCACGCGGCGCCTGGAGACCACCTTCACGCGCGACTTTCCCGACAGCAACCTCACACTGCGGCTGGGCGACAGCACGACGCGCGGCGGCATGGGCGGGCGGCCCACGTACTTTGGCGGCATCCAGCTGTCGCGCAATTTCGCCCTCACCCCCGGTTTTGTGAGCCAGCCCATCCCCACGCTCAGCGGCACCTCGAGCGCGCCCAGCACGGTGGAGCTGTACGTCAACGACGTGCTGCGGCAAACCTCCAATGTGCCCACCGGGCCTTTCGCCATCGACAACTTCCCGCTGCTCACGGGCTCGGGCCAGGCCCGCCTCGTGGTGCGCGACGTGCTGGGCCGCGAGACGGTGATCGTGCAACCCTTTTTCACCCACAACACGCTGCTCGAGCAAGGTCTAAGCGACTGGAGCGTGGATGCCGGCGCGGTGCGCAGCAATCTGGGCATCAACAACGCCGACTACGGGCAGGGTTTCGTGGCGGGCGTGTGGCGCAAGGGGTTGAACAACGCGCTCACGGTGGAGGGGCGCGCCGAGCTGGGCCGCGACACCCGCGGCGTGGGCGCGGGCGCGAGCTTCGAACTGCCACTGCAGGCGCTGGGCCAGGCCGCGCTGGGCGTAAGCACCGACCGGCTGGCCGGGCGCGGCCAGCAGTGGCTGCTGGGCGTGGAGAGCGACAGCCTGCGCCATGGGTTCTCGGTGCATGCCGAGGGCGCGAGCCGCAATTTCCGCTCACTGGGGCAGGACGGGACCAGCCCTCCCAACCGGCTGGAGCTGTCGGCCAGCTACTCGTATTCATCCGAGCGTTTGGGCACCATCGGCGTGGGCCTGGCGCGGATTGCGACCTACAACAGCGGCACCATCTCGACCTACAGCGCCAACTACTCGGTGCGCGTGGGCGAGCGCGGGGCACTGACCTTCAGCGCCTCGCGCGCCTATGGCGCCAGCGCGGGCACCTCGTTCGGCGCCACCTTCACACTGCCGCTGGGCAACCAGGTGAACTCGTCCAGCAGCTTCTCGCGCCGCACCGGCTTCACGGAGGCCTACACCAGCATCAGCAAGGGCCTGTCGGGCGAGACCGGGCTGGGCTGGCGGGCACTGGGCGGCAGCCGGCGCTCGGGGGCCTATGGCGAGGCGGGCGTGTACTACCAGGGCGACAAGATGCTGCTCACCGGCGACACCAGCGTCTCGGCCAGCCAGCAGACCGTGCGGCTGGGCGCCCAGGGCGGGCTGGTGTTCATGGACGGGCGTCTGTTCCGTTCGCGCTACCTGCAGGACAGCTTCGCGCTGGTCGAGGTGCCGGGCTACCCGGACGTGGGCGTGGGCTTTCAGGGCAGTTCGCTGACCCGCACCGACGAGAACGGCCAGGCCCTGCTGCCGCGCCTGATCCCCTACCAGCGCAACAGCATCCGGCTGGACCCGACCGAGCTGCCCATCAGCGCCGAGATCGACAACATCGAACAGATCACCGTGCCGCCCTGGCGCAGTGGTGTCAAGGTCGACTTCCCGGTCCGATCGGGCCGCGCCGCCTTGCTGAAGATCGAGCTCGACGACGGAAGCCCCGCACCGGCGGGCGCGCCCATCGAACTGGTGGGCGACAAGCAAGAGTTTTTCGTGGCCCGTCGCGGCGAGGCCTTCATCACCGGGCTGCAGGCCCGCAACACGCTGCGGCTGAGCTGGAAGGGCGCCACCTGCACCTTCACCGTGGAACTGCCGCCCGGTTCCCTGGACGATATTGCACGCGTCGGTCCGCTGCGCTGCGAAGGAGTCAAGCCATGAGCATTCCCTTTTCCCTGCGCGCCGGCCTGTGCCTGGGGCTGTACGCGCTGTGCCAGGGGCCGGCGCAGGCCGCCTACAGCTGCAATGTGTCGGTCACCAGCGTGGGGGTCCTGTACACCACCACCCCGCGCAACCAGGACGCCAACGGCACCGTGACCCTGATCTGCACCCGCGCCGCCAGTGACGCCAACACCCTGACCTACCGCATCAAGGCCGACAACGGCCTGAATGCGAGCGGCAACCAGCGCCGCGTGCGCCTGGGCGCGACCAACAAACGGCTGAACTACTCGATCCGCCGCGGCACCAGCCCCGGTGGCGCGGCCACCTGCGGCAACAACAGCAACTGGAAGGCGGCCAACGGCAACAACGGCGCGATGCGGGGCACGCTGAGTTTCGGGGCCTCGCTCTCGGCCTCGGTCACCTGGGGCTACTGCGCGCGGGTGCGCGGCAACCAGGGCAGCCCCACCGGCGGCGTGTACACCGACACAGTGCAGGTGTTTGCCCAGTACCCGGGCACCAATGCGGGGGCGCTGACCTCCTCGGTGGGGCTGAATTACAGCGTGGCCGTGGGCAACCAGTGCGTGTTCAGCACGCCGCCCACGGGCATGTCGTTCAACTACACCTCGTTCAGCGCCACGCCGCAAATGGCGGTCCAGACCTTCGACCTGCGCTGCAGCGACGCGCTGCCCTGGAGCCTGGCCGTGACCCCGGCCAGCGGCAACCTGCTGGGGCTGGCCTACAGCCTGGACCTCACGCCCGACACCGGAACCGGCACGGGCGTGGACCAGAGCATCACGCTCACCGGCACGCTGCCCGCGGACCAGGCCGGCACCTGCGCCACCGGCATGTGTTCGGCCAGCCAGCCGCACACCCTCACGGTGACGTACTGATCCCCAAGGCCCCACTCCGGACAATCAGCCCATGAAACCGCGCACCTTTCTGCCCCGCAAGGCCTGGCTCATGTGCCCGGGCCTGCTACTGGCCGGCGCACCCGCCTGGGCCGCCTACGACTGCAATGTGTCCGTCACCAGCGTGGGCGTGCTCTACACCACCAGCCCGGTCAACCAGGATGCCAATGGCACTGTGACCCTGACTTGCACCCGCGCCAGCGGCGATGCCAATTCGCTGACCTACCGGATCAAGGCCGACAACGGACTGAACCCCAACGGCACCCAACGCCGCGTGCGCCGTGGCGCCACGGCCAACCGGCTCGACTACTTCCTGCGCCGCGGCACGGCGGTGGGGGGCGCCGCGAGTTGCGGCAACAGCAGCAACTGGGCCGCGCCGGTCAACGGCAATGGCTCGGTCATGCGCGACACGCTGGCATTCGGCGCCTCGCTGACCGCATCGGCCACCTGGGGTTACTGCATCCGTGTGCGTGGCAACCAGGGCAGCCCCACGGCCGGCAGCTACACCGACACCGTGCAGGTGTTCGCACAGTACCCCGGCACCAACGCGGGCGCGCTGACCTCATCGGCCTCGCTCAACTACACGGTGGGCGTGTCCAACCAGTGCGTGTTCAACACCTTTCCGAACAGCCTGGTGTTCAACTACACCTCGTTCAGCGCCACGCCCCAGGTGGCCAGCCAGGCCTTTGACCTGCGCTGCAGCAACAGCCTGCCCTGGAGCCTGGCGGTGAGCCCCGCGAGCAACACCCTGCTGGGCCTGGCCTATACGTTGGGGCTGAGTCCGGCGTCGGGCACCGGCACCGGCAACGACCAGACCATCACCCTCACGGGAACCCTGCCAGGCAACCAGTCTGGCAGCTGCGCCAGCGCCACCTGTTCGGCCTCGCAGCCGCATGTGGTGACCGTGACTTACTGAGCTGACCGCGGGCGGCGCTCAGAACCGCTCCTGCGGCCCCAGGTAGCGCCACTGCCCCACGGGCAGCTGGCCCAGCACCACGCGGCCGATGCGGATGCGCTTGAGCCCCACCACCTTGAGCCCCACCTGCTCGCACATGCGGCGGATCTGCCGCTTCTTGCCCTCGGTGAGCACAAAGCGCAGCTGCTCGGGGTTCTGCCAGTCCACGCGCGCGGGCTTGAGCGGCTGGCCGTCCAGGCTCAGGCCGTGGCGCAGCCGCGCCAGCATGGCGGGCGGGAACACCGCCTGCACGTTGGCGGTGACGGGGTCGGACTCGTCAATGGCCTGCAGTTCCTCGGCATGCTCGCCGGCGCGCACGATCTCGCCCTGGCCCAGCGTGCGCACGCGCACCAGGTATTCCTTTTCCATGACCGAGTCTTCGCCGATCAGCTGGCGCGCCACGCGCCCGTCCTGGGTCAGCACCAGCAGGCCGATGGAGTCAATGTCCAGCCGCCCCGCGGGCGCCAGGCCGCGCAGCTGCGGCGGCGAAAAGCGCATGCGGCTGCCGTCGTTGCGCCAGTGGGTGCGCGGGTTGACCAGCGTCACCGCGGGCTCGTGCCCATCCTCGGCCTGGCCGCTCACGTAGCCCATGGGCTTGTTGAGCAGGATGGTCACGCGCTGCTCCTGCTGGCCCTGGGCCTGCTTGTCCACGTCGATGCGGGCCTCGGGCCCGACCTTCAGGCCCATGGGGGCCACCTCGCCATTGACGCGCACCCAGCCCCGGGCAATCCAGTCGTCGGCCTCGCGGCGGGAGCACAGGCCCAGTTCGGCCATGCGTTTGTTCAGGCGGGTGGTCAGGGGTTCGGTCATGAAGTTGCTATGTTTTTGCTAGCGCACAGTGCCCACGGGTACTGGACTCCAGGCTATTTTGACTTGGAAGTGCCGGTGGCGCGCAGCGCCGCGAGGTCCAGGATGCGCACGCCGCCATATTCCACGCGGATGGTGCCCTGCGCCTCCAGCGCGGCCAGCGCCTCATTCACGCGCTGGCGCGACAGACCCACCAGGTAGGCCAGTTCCTGCTGGGTGATGCGCAGCACCTGGCCCACGCCGGGGTACAGCACCGGGTTGAACAGCGCGGCCAGGCTGCGCGCCACGCGCACGTCGGGGTTGTTGAGCCGGTCGATCTCGCGCGCCGCAATGAACTGGCCCAGCCGCTCGTTGAGCTGGTTCATGACAAAGCGGTTGAAGCCGATGGAGTGGTCCAGCAGCCAGTGGAAGGTGTCCACCGGCAGGCCGGCCACCACGCTCTTGCGCAGCGCCTGGATGTTGTAGCGGTAGTCCTCGCGCTTGAGCGCCGTGCCCTCGCCAAACCAGCCGCCGGGCGGCACGCCGGTGAAGGTCATGGTCTGGCCCTGGGCGTTGTCGCTGCTCATCTTGAGCAGACCCTCGACCACGCCGAACCAGTAGGTCACGGGCTTGCCGATGCGGCACACGTAGTCGCCGGGCAGGGCATTGCCGGCCACCAGCTCGGACACGGCGCGTTCGCGCTCGTCGGGCTGCAGCAGCTTGAGCCAGGGAATGCCCGCGAGTTCGTCGGCGTCGGGCCGGCGGCGGCGCTGGTGCAAGGGCAGGTCGGTCGACATGGGGGGGTGCTCTCACTCAGACAGGGAAAGTCCCGGGAGGGGACACCCCTAGATTGTCATCGAAAAGACAAGTTGATGCCAATTGAGCCTCTAGCATCGCGCTCCTGTTTTCAACGACCACGGAAGATTGCCATGACCGCGACCCCACCCGCCACCGCCCCCCTGTTGTCCCGCCGCCGCCTGATGGGCGCGCTCGCGCTGGCGCCGCTGGCAGCACCCTGGGCCGCCCGGGCCCAGGGCGGCGGCGCGCTCAAGGTCTGCCAGTCGATCGCGCTGAGCGGCCCGCTGGGCGACCTGGGCCAGGCCATGCACCAGGGCGCCAAGGCCTGCTTTGCGGGCCTGAACGCCAAGGGCGGCATCAACGGCCGCACCATCGAGCTGGTCACACAGGACGACGGCTATGACGTGAAGCGCGCGCTGGCCAATGTGGACGGCTTCATCGCCGACAAGGACACCTTTGCATTGTTCAACTGCATGGGCACGCCGATGATTGGCGCCATGCTGCCCAAGGTGGTGGAGTCGGGCATTCCGTTTTTCGCGCCCTTCTCCGGCGCGCTGCTGGCCCGGCCCAAGGCGCGCAATGTGCTGAACATCCGCGCCAGTTACCCCGACGAAGCCGAGCAGCTGGTGCAGCACCTGGCCACCATCGGCATCAAGCGCATCGCGGTGGCCTACCAGAACAACTCCTTTGGCAAGGAGGTCTGGGACGGCGCGCGCATCGCCATGGAGAAGTACAAAATCACGAGCCCGACCGCGGTGACGGTGGAGAACAACGGCGCCGATGCCGCCGCGGCCGCCGCCAGGCTGGTGGCCGCCGAGCCCGAGGCCGTGCTGGTGGGCCTGGCCGGCAAGCCGGCGGTGGACTTCATCAAGGCCATGCGCCAGCAGCGCCGCGGCCTGCCGCTGTATGCGCTGTCGGTCATGGGCTCCGCCGCCACCCTCAAGACGCTGGGCGACGACGCCACGGGCATCGCGCTGTCGCAGGTGGTGCCGCTGCCCAGCAACACCGTGGTGCCCGTGGTGCGCGAATTCCAGCAGGCCTGGAAGGCCGCGGGCGTAACGCTGGAGCCCTCGCACCTGGCGCTGGAGGGCTACATCAATGCGCGGGTGTTTGCCGAAGCGCTGCGCCGGGCCGGGCGCAATGCCACGCGCGCGGGCTTCATCGACGCGGCCTGGAACATGAAGCACTTTGACCTCGGCGGCTTCGAGGCCAACTTCACCGAGCCGGGCAACAGCGCCTCGCGCTTCATCGAGCTGACCATGGTGGCGCGCGACGGGCGCTTCCTGCGTTGATGGGCCGGGCGCGGGTCTGCCCCATGAGGAAAGGCCCTACTAGGACATTCCCCAAGAATGTCGTCGAAAAGACAACATAACGTCAAAGTAGTGCCTACGATCCGCAACAGTTGGTTAACAAAAGAATGGCGTCAAGCATGGAGACAACCTTTTCAAAATTGCTGTTGCAGCACGCAGCGCAGCGCCCCGGCGCGCCCGCCATGCGTGAGAAGGAATACGGCATCTGGCAGACCCTGACCTGGGCCGACCTGGCCCGGCTGGTGGAGCATCTGGCCTGCGGCCTGCACCAGGCGGGCCTGCGGCGCGGCGAGCACATGGTGGTGATTGGCGCCAACCGGCCGCGGCTGTACGCGACCATGCTGGCCATCCAGTCGCTGGGGGCGATCCCGGTGCCGCTGTACCAGGACGCCGTGGCCTCGGAATGCGTTTTCCCGATCAACAACGCCGAGGTGCGTTTTGCCTTTGCCGAGGACCAGGAGCAGGTGGACAAGCTGCTCGAGATCCGCGAGCAGTGCCCGCAGCTGGGAACGCTGTACTTTGACGACCCGCGCGGCCTGCGCAACTACAGCGAGCCCGGCCTGTCGTCGCTGGAGTCGCTGATCGAGGCCGGCAAGGCCTTTGCGGCGCAGCAGCCCGGGTTCTTCACCGCCCAGGTCGAGCAGGCCCGCCCCGGCGACGTGGCCGCGATGTTCTTCACCTCGGGCACCACGGGCAACCCCAAGGGCGTGGTGCACACCCACAACACCCTGATCAACCGCGCGCAGGCCGGCGCCAGTTTCGACCGGCTCACCAGCGCCGAGGAAGTGCTGGCCTACCTGCCGCCCGCCTGGATCGGCCAGAACATCTTCAGCTACGCGCAGTGGCTGGCCTGCGGCTATGTGGTGAACTGCCCCGAGTCAGCCGCCACCGTGATGATCGACCTGAAAGAAGTGGGCCCCACCTATTACTTCGCGCCACCGCGCGTGTTTGAAGGCCTGCTGACCAGCGTGATGATCCGCATGGAAGATGCGAGCGCGCTCAAGCGCCGGATGTTCCATGCCTGCATGAACGTGGCGCGCCGCATCGGCCCCGCGCTGATGGATGGCCGGACCACCGGCACCGACGGCGCGCCCATCACGGCGCTGGACCGCGCCAAATACGCGCTGGGCAACCTGCTGGTCTATGGCCCGCTGCGCAACAACCTGGGCATGAGCCGGGTGCGCGTGGCCTACACCGCGGGCGAGGCCATCGGGCCCGACCTGTTCACGTTCTACCGCTCCATCGGCATCAACCTCAAGCAGCTCTACGGCTCGACCGAAACCGCCGTGTTCGTCTGCCTGCAGCCCGACAACCAGGCCAGGGCCGACACGGTGGGCATCCCGATCGAGGGCGTGGAAATCCGCGTGGCCGACAACGGCGAGATCCTCGTCAAGTCGCCCGGCCTGCTCAAGGAGTACTACAAGAACCCCGCAGCCACGGCCGAGGTGCTGACCGCCGACGGCTGGTACCACACCAGCGACGCGGGTTTTCTTGACGCGCAGGGCCACCTCAAGATCATCGACCGCGTCAAGGATGTGGGCCGCCTGATGGGCGGCGCCAACGATGGCGCCATGTTCGCGCCCAAGTACGTGGAGAACAAGCTCAAGTTCTTCCCGCACATCAAGGAAGTGGTGGCGCTGGGCGACAAGCGCGAGAAGGTCTGCGTGATGATCAACATCGACTTCGACGCCGTGGGCAACTGGGCCGAGCGCCGCAACCTGCCCTACGCGGGCTACACCGACCTGGCGCAAAAACCCGAGGTCTACCAGCTGATCAAGGAGTGCGTCGAAAAGGTCAACGCCGACCTGGCCGCCGACACGCTGCTGGCCGGTTCGCAGGTCAGCCGCTTCCTGGTGCTGCACAAGGAGCTGGACGCCGACGACGGCGAGCTCACGCGCACCAACAAGGTCCGCCGCGGGTACATCGGCGAGAAATACCAGGTGCTGGTCGATGCGCTGTATGGCGGCAAGACCGAGCAGTACATCGAGACCCAGGTCAAGTTCGAGGACGGTCGCACCGGCAGCGTCAGCGCGACATTGAGGATCGACGATGCGAAGACATTCGCGGCGGTGAAGGCGGCAGCATGAGCAAGGACATCGGCGACGTCATCCTGGACGTCAACAACATCTCGCTGCGTTTTGGCGGCGTGAACGCGCTGACCGACATCTCGTTCAATGTGCGCGAGCACGAGATCCGCGCCATCATCGGCCCCAACGGCGCGGGCAAGAGCTCGATGCTCAACTGCATCAACGGCGTGTACACGCCGCAGCAGGGCACCATCACCTTCCGGGGCAAGACCTTCGACCACATGAACTCGCGCGCCGTGGCCGAGATGGGCGTGGCCCGCACCTTCCAGAACCTGGCGCTGTTCAAGGGCATGAGCGTGATCGACAACATCATGACCGGCCGCAACCTGCGCATCAGGAGCAACATGTTCATGCAGGCGCTGCGCATCGGGCCGGCCGCGCGCGAGGAGGAAGAGCACCGCGCCTATGTGGAAACCCTGATCGACTTCCTGGAGATCCAGGCCTACCGCAAGACCCCCGTGGGGCAACTGCCCTATGGCCTGCAAAAGCGCGTGGACCTGGGCCGCGCCCTGGCCATGGAGCCGCAGGTGCTGCTGCTGGACGAGCCCATGGCCGGCATGAACGTCGAGGAAAAGCAGGACATGAGCCGCTTCGTGCTGGACGTGAACGACGAGTTTGGCACCACGGTGGTCCTGATCGAGCACGACATGAGCGTGGTGATGGACATTTCCGACCGCGTGGTGGTGCTGGACTACGGCAAGAAGATCGGTGACGGCACGCCCGACGAAGTGCGCAACAACGAAGAAGTGATCAACGCCTACCTGGGCACCTCCCACTAGGGCACCAAGGACAACACACCATGGGATTTTTTCTTGAAACCCTGCTGGGCGGCCTGATGGCCGGCATGCTGTATTCGCTGGTGGCGCTCGGCTTCGTGCTGATCTTCAAGGCGTCGGGCGTCTTCAACTTCGCGCAGGGCGCGATGGTGCTGTTCGCCGCGCTGGCCATGGCCCGCTTCGCCGAATGGATTCCGGGCTGGACCGGCATCGCCAACCCGGTGGCCGCCACGGTGCTGGCCTTTGTGCTGGCCGGCGCGGTGATGTTCGTGCTGGCCTGGCTGGTCGAGTTCCTGGTGCTGCGCCACCTGGTCAACCAGGAAGGCGCCACCTTGCTGATGGCCACGCTGGGCATTGCCTATTTCCTCGAAGGCCTGGGCCAGACGCTGTTCGGCAGCGACATCTACTCCATCGACATCGGCATGCCCAAGGACCCGATCTTCGTGTTGGACTCGGTGTTCCAGGGCGGCATCCTGGTCAACAAGGAAGACCTGATCGCCGCGGCCATCGCCGCGGGCCTGGTGGCCCTGCTGACGCTGTTCTTCCAGAAGACCGCCACCGGCCGCGCGCTGCGCGCCGTGGCCGACGACCACCAGGCCGCGCAGTCGGTGGGCATTCCGCTGGCGCGCATCTGGGTCATCGTCTGGTGCGTGGCGGGCGTGGTGGCGCTGGTGGCCGGGATGATCTGGGGCTCCAAGCTGGGCGTGCAGTTCTCGCTGGCCACGGTGGCGCTGCGGGCGCTGCCCGTGATCATCCTGGGCGGCCTCACCTCGGTGCCCGGCGCCATCATCGGCGGGCTGATCATCGGCGTGGGCGAGAAGCTCTCCGAGGTCTACATCGGGCCGCTGGTGGGCGGCGGCATCGAGATCTGGTTCGCCTACATGCTGGCGCTGGTGTTCCTGCTGTTCCGCCCGCAAGGCCTGTTCGGCGAAAAGATCATTGACAGGGTCTGACCCCCAACTGACTGGCATATATGTTCTACAGAGAAAACGGTCAATTCAAAACCACTTACGCGGCGGATCAGCAGATCTTCCCGATCACCCAGGACCGCTGGGCGGTGCTGGCCATCGTGGCCTTCGCCTTCATCGGCGTGCCGCTGCTGGTGGACGAGTACATGTTCCGCGCCATCCTGATCCCGTTCGTGATCCTCGCGCTCGCGGCGCTGGGCGTGAACATCCTGGTGGGCTACTGCGGCCAGATCTCGCTGGGCTCGGGCGCCTTCATGGCGGTGGGCGCCTATGCGGCCTACAACACCTTCATCCGCATCGAGGGCATGCCGCTGATCCTGGCGCTGCTGTCGGGCGGGCTGTTCGCCACCCTGGTGGGCATGCTGTTCGGCATCCCGAGCCTGCGCGTGAAGGGGCTGTACCTCGCGGTGGCCACGCTGGCGGCGCAGTTCTTCTGCGACTGGGCCTTCCTGCGCATCAGCTGGTTCACCAACAACACCTCGTCGGGCTCGGTCTCGGTGTCCAACCTGCAGGTGTTTGGCTGGAACATCGAGACGCCGCTGCACAAGTACCTGTTCTGCCTGGCGATCCTGGTGCTGTTCGGGCTGCTGGCCAAGAACCTGGTGCGCGGCGCGATCGGCCGCGAGTGGATGGCGATCCGCGACATGGACGTGGCCGCCGCAGTGATCGGCATCCGCCCCATGTACGCCAAGCTCAGCGCATTTGCCGTGAGCTCGTTCATCGTGGGCGTGGCCGGCGCGCTCTGGGCCTTCGTGCACCTGGGCTCGTGGGAGCCGGCGGCCTTTTCGGTGGACCGCTCGTTCCAGCTGCTGTTCATGGTGATCATTGGCGGCATGGGCTCGATCATGGGCAGCTTCTTTGGCGCGGCCTTCATCGTGGTGCTGCCGATTTTCCTCAACCAGTTCCTGCCCCTGCTGGGCGACATGGTGGGCGTGGAGATTTCCACGGCCGCCATCTCCCATGCCGAGCTCATGGTTTTCGGCGCGCTGATCGTGTGGTTCCTGATCGTGGAACCGCATGGACTGGCCCGCCTGTGGAGCGTGGGCAAGCAAAAGCTGCGGCTGTGGCCGTTCCCTCACTGAAAGTTGCGGGTCATCCCTCTACAGCCCGTGCATGAATCCGCTCCATCATTCCGTTCCCCTGTGCTTCACCTTTTACTTAGGAGACAAACCATGAAGCTTCGTCATCTCGTACTCGCAGCCTCGGTGCTGGCGGCCGGCGTGTCCGGCGCCCTGACCTCCACGGCAGCCTTCGCGCAAGCCAAGGAACAGTTCTTCCCGGTACTGGTCTACCGCACGGGCGCCTACGCCCCCAACGGCGTGCCGTTTGCCAATGGCTATGTGGACTACCTCAAGCTGGTCAACGCGCGCGGCGGCATCAACGGCGTCAAGGTGAGCTGGGAAGAATGCGAAACCGGCTACGCGACCGACCGCGGCGTGGAGTGCTATGAGCGCCTGAAGGGCAAGGGCGCCACGGTGTTCCAGCCACTGTCCACCGGCATCACCTTCGCGCTGACCGAAAAGGCCCCCGGCGACAAGATCCCGCTGATCACCTCGGGCTATGGCCGCAGTGAATCGGCCGACGGCGGCGTGTTCAAGTGGAACTTCCCGCTGGTGGGCACCTACTGGGGCGCGGCCGACGTGCTGGTCCAGTACATCGGCAAGAAGGAAGGCGGCCTGGACAAGCTCAAGGGCAAGAAGATCGCGCTGGTCTACCACGACAGCCCCTACGGCAAGGAACCGATCCCGCTGCTGCAGGAACGCGCCGCGGCGCACGGCTTCAACCTTCAGCTGCTGCCCGTGACCCACCCCGGCGTGGAGCAGAAGGCGACCTGGCTGCAGATCCGCCAGAGCCGCCCCGACTACGTGCTGCTGTGGGGCTGGGGCGTGATGAACTCCACCGCACTCAAGGAGGCCCAGGCCACCGGCTACCCGCGCGAGAAGATGTACGGCGTGTGGTGGTCGGGCGCCGAGCCCGATGTGAAGGACGTGGGCATGGGCGCCAAGGGCTACAACGCGCTGGCGCTGCAGCACGGCGCCGAGCCGAACGCGGCCGTGACCAAGGAAATCCTGTCCAAGGTCCACGCCAAGGGCGACGGCACGGGCCCCAAGGACGAAGTGGGCCAGGTGCTCTACATGCGTGGCGTGTCCGCCGCCATGTTCGCCGTGGAAGGCGTGCGCGCCGCCCAGGAGCGTTTCGGCAAGGGCAAGGTCATGACGGGCGAACAGGCTCGCTGGGGCTATGAGAACCTGAACCTGACCCAGGCCAAGCTCGATGCGCTGGGCTTCAAGGGCGTGATGCGCCCGGTGTCCACCTCGTGCAAGGACCACATGGGCGCTTCCTGGGCCCGCATCCACACCTGGGACGGCAAGGAGTGGAAGTTCACCTCGGACTGGATGCAGGCTGACGAGCAGATCATCAACCCGATGGTCAAGGCCGCCGCCGACAAATATGCCGCCGAGAAGAAGCTCACGCGCCGCACCCCGGCGGACTGCCAATCCTGACGGCACCCTCCCCCAACCCCTCCCGCCCCGCGGGAGGGGCAGCGGCTCCCGCGAGCCGCCAGCTGGCAGCCCTGCGCGCAGTGCTGCCAACTGGTCAACGAGAAGGCAACATGGAACAACCCAACATCGTTCTCAACGTCAACGGCATCGAGGTCATCTACAACCACGTGATCCTGGTGCTCAAGGGCGTTTCGCTCAAGGTGCCCGAGGGACGCATCGTCGCCATCCTGGGCGGCAACGGCGCGGGCAAGACCACCACGCTGCGCGCCATCTCCAACCTGCTGCGCGGCGAGCGCGGCGAGGTCACCAAGGGCAGCATCGAGCTGCGCGGCGAGCGCATTGAAAGCCTCTCGCCGGCCGACCTGGTCAAGCGCGGCGTGGTCCAGGTCATGGAGGGCCGCCACTGCTTTGCCCACCTGACCATCGAGGAAAACCTGCTCACCGGCACCTACACCCGCACCGACAAGGCCGAGATCGCGCGCAACCTGGACAAGGTCTACACCTACTTCCCGCGGCTGAAGACGCGCCGCACCTCGCAGGCCGCCTACACCTCGGGCGGCGAGCAGCAGATGTGCGCGATTGGCCGCGCGCTGATGGCCAACCCCAGCATGGTGCTGCTGGACGAGCCCTCGATGGGCCTGGCGCCGCAGATCGTGGAGGAGGTCTTCAACATCGTGAAGGACCTCAACACCCGGGAGAACGTGACCTTCCTGCTGGCCGAGCAGAACACCAACATGGCGCTGCGCTATGCCGACTACGGCTACATCATGGAGAGTGGCCGCATCGTCATGGACGGCGCCGCCGCCGAGCTGCGCGACAACGAGGACGTCAAGGAGTTCTACCTGGGCATGGGCGGTGGCGAACGCAAGAGTTTCAAGGACGTGAAGAGCTACAAGCGCCGCAAGCGCTGGCTCGCGTGAGGGAGAGAGGGAACAACCCATGAGCAAGCTTTACGACGCGCTGGAAGCGCGGTCGCCCGCCGTGCGCGAGGCCCAACTGATGGCGGCGCTGCCCGCTCAGGTGGCCCATGCGCAGTCCCGCAGCCCGGCCTTTGCCGACTTGCTGCGGGGCGTGGATGCCGCCGCCGTGACCACCCGCGAGGCGCTCGCGCGGCTGCCGGTGATCCGCAAGCACGAACTGCTGGAGCGCCAGATGGCCGGGCGCCCGCAAGACCCGTTTGGCGGCTTCTCGGCCGTGGCGCGCGGCGCCCGCATGCGCCGGGTCTATGCCTCGCCCGGCCCGATCTATGAGCCCGAGGGCGCCGCCGCCGACTACTGGCGCGCCGCGCGCGCGCTGTATGCGGCGGGCTTTCGCGAAGGCGATCTGGCCCACAACGCCTTCAGCTACCACATGACGCCGGGCGCCTTCATCATGGAGTCGGGCGCGCACGCCCTGGGCTGTACGGTGTTTCCGGCCGGCACCGGCCAGACCGAGCAGCAGCTGCAGGCCATTGCCGAGCTGCGGCCCGAGGGCTACCTGGGCACGCCAAGCTTCCTGCGCATCCTCGTGGACAAGGCCACCGAGGCCGGCAGCGACATCTCCAGCCTGCGCAAGGGCCTGGTCGGCGGCGAGGCCTTTCCGCCCAGCCTGCGCGACTGGTTCAGCGAACGCGGCATGGCGATCTACCAGAGCTACGCCACGGCCGACCTGGGCCTGATCGCCTACGAAACCGAATCGCGCGAAGGCCTGGTGCTGGACGAGGGCGTGATCGTCGAGATCGTGCGCCCCGGCACGGGCGATCCGGTGGCCGAGGGCGAGGTCGGCGAAATGGTGGTGACCACGCTGAACCCCGACTACCCGCTGGTGCGCTTTGGCACGGGCGACCTCTCGGCCGTGTTGCCGGGCACCTGCCCGACCGGGCGCACCAACACCCGCATCAAGGGCTGGATGGGCCGGGCCGACCAGACCACCAAGATCCGCGGCATGTTCGTGCACCCATCGCAGGTGGCCGACATTGCGCGGCGCTTTCCCGAGGTGCTCAAGGCGCGCCTGGTGGTGACCGGCGAGATGGCCAATGACGCGATGACGCTGCAGGTCGAGACCGCCTCGGCGCCACAGGGGCTGGACGCCCGCATTGGCGAAGCCATCCGCGACGTGACCAAGCTGCGCGGCGAGGTGCAGCTGCTCAGCCCCGGCAGCCTGCCCAATGACGGCAAGGTGATCGAGGACGCCCGCAGCTACAAGTGATTTGCTACCAAATAGGTAGCAGAAAGTGCCCTAGCCGCGTGGACCCTGAGCCACTTTGACCACGAGGTCGCGGCCTGGCGCGTCGCGCAGGCTGGCGCCGGCCATGCGCGGCGAAACGCCTTGCGCACGCAACGACACGAGGTACTGCGGAACGGCCGGCAACGTGACCTGGCCACTTTCCAGCGGGCGCCCGCTCAGCGCCCATTCGTGCGTGCCACCCACCAGCCAGTGAACGCGGCCGGTGGCGTACTCGGTGAGCCGGGCCTGCAGTTGCTGCGCCCGCGGATCACCCGGCAGGCCAACCAGCACCACTTCGCGCGACAGGTCGATGCCATGGTGCGACACGGCAGCCTGCAGGCTTTGCAGGTCGGCGCCCAGATCCAGCGGGTTCCATGCCACGGCGCCGGGAAGGTGCCCGGCCAGGTAGTCGGCATGGGGCCGCAGGTCAACCACCGTGGCGCCCCGGGCCACGGCCTGCGCCGCGGCGTTGGCGGACACCGCCGGCGCGCTCTGGGCCGAGGCGGCGGTGGCAAAGGCAAGGGTCAGCAGGGCGGCGAGCAGGCGGTTCATGGCAGGAATCCGTTTGGGGAGCCTGCACTTTAGGGAGCCCCGGCATCGGCGTCCAATACCGATTCGCCATGTGCAAATAGCCACCCTGAATAAGGCCGCAAGCCCTTGAATGCAAAGGCTTTTCCTGCGCATGTCCGGGTAGTTCCCGGGGCGGCTGGCGCCGGGCCCGGGCTACCATCCGGCCCTTGCCTTCCCCTCGGAGCCCGCCCTGACGATCCCCGCCGCCCCTTCCAGCCGCCGGACCTGCGTGGTCACCGGCTCGGCCAGTGGCATCGGCGCCGCGACCGTGGCGGCGCTGGCACGGGCGGGCTATGACACCTTCGGGCTGGACCTGCAGGCCGATCGCGCCGAACAGGTGGCCCTGCAGGCCGAGCTGGACGCGCCGGGCACCCGCCACGGCAGCGTGGCATGCGACGTGGCCGATGAATCGCAGGTGCTGGCCGCGTTCGCCGGGGCGCGCGCCTTCCTCGGCCCGATCGACGCGCTGGTCACCAGCGCGGGCGTGGTGGACACCACCGCGTTCATGGACATCACGGTCGAACAGTTCCGGCGCATCCACGACGTGAATGTGATCGGCACCTGGCTGTGCATGCGCGAAGCCGCGCGCCACATGCGACCGGGCGGCGCGATCTGCGCCATTGCCAGCATCGCGGGCCTGCGCGGCGGCGGCCTGTCGGGCACGGCGGCCTACGCCGCGAGCAAGGGCGGCGTGATCGCGCTGGCCAAGAACGCCGCGCGCGTGCTGGCCGCGCAGGGCCTGCGCGTGAACACCCTGTCGCCAGGCGCGACCGACACACCGATGATCGAGCAGCCGCTGAGCGACCCGGCCCACCGCGCGCGCATCGAAGGGCTGGCCGCCCAGCGGCGCATCGGCCAGGCAGCGGAAATCGCATCCGGCGTGGTCTACCTGCTGTCGCCACAGGCCAGCTTCACGCACGGCGCCAATCTGGTGGTCGACGGCGGGATCGTGATCGCGTGACGGCGCTGCGCATCGTGGACTCCATCACCGAGCTGGGCCCGCAGGACGCCGGCTGCGTGGCCGTGAGCGGCTCGCACGGCGGCATCAGTTCGGCGCGCTACGCGCTGGCGGCGCGGCCGCTGCTCAGCGTCTTCAACGACGCTGGCGGGGGCAAGGACGGCGCAGGCCTGGCGGCGCTGGCACTGCTGCAGGCCCAGGGGCTGGCCGCCTGCACCGTGGAACACAGCAGCGCGCGCATAGGCGACGCGCAAAGCTCGCTGGACGATGGCATCATCAACCACGCCAATGCAGCCGCCACGGCACTGGGCGTGAAGACCGGCCAGCCCTGCCGGTTTGCGCTGACCCTGCTGATACCGGACCGAACCACAACGAAGGAGACTCCATGAACCCCCACTTCCGTCAAAAACGCCGCCTGATTCTCACGGCCATGGCCGCCGCCACGGTGCTGTCAGCCGCGCTGCCCGCGGCAGCGCAAAACGCCTGGCCCGCCAAGCCGGTGCGCATCGTGGTGCCGTTCGCGCCCGGTGGCACCACCGACATCCTGGCCCGCGCCATCGCCCCCGAACTGTCAAAGGCCTTCGGCCAGAGCTTCATCGTGGACAACCGCGCGGGCGCCGGCGGCAACGTGGGCGCCGACATCGTGGCCAAGTCGGCCAACGACGGCTACACGCTGCTGATGGGCACCGTGGGCACGCACGGCATCAACAAGTCGCTGTACCGCAAGCTGCCCTACGACCCGCAAAAGGACTTCGCGCCCATCACCCTGGTGGCCGGCGTGCCCAACGTGATGGTGATGAACACCGAGAAGGCCCAGGCGCTGCACATCAACACGGTGCCTGACTTCATCAAGTACGCCAAGGCGCACCCGGGTGAGTTCAACATGGCGTCCAGCGGCAACGGCACCTCGATCCACCTTGCGGGCGAGCTGTTCAAGGCCCGCACCGGGATCTTCATGACGCACATTCCCTACACCGGCTCGGGCCCGGCCATGCTGGGCATGGTCAGCGGCCAGGTCGACGTGATGTTCGACAACCTGCCCTCGGCCATGCCGCAGATCCGCGGCGGCAAGCTCAAGGCCTTTGCCGTGACCAGCGCCCAGCGCTCGGGCGCCATGCCCGAGTTGCCCACCATCGAGGAGGCCGCCGGCCTCAAGGGCTTTGACGCCAGCTCCTGGTTCGGCCTGCTGGCACCGGCCGGCACGCCGCCCGACATCGTGAGCCGCATCCAGCAGGAAACCGCCAAGGCCCTGGCCTCGCCCGCGATCAAGGAAAAGCTGCTGGCCCAGGGGGCGATTCCCGGCGGCAACACGCCGGCCGAGTTTGCGCGCTTCATCGACAGCGAAATCAGCAAGTGGGCCCCCGTGGTCAAGGCCTCGGGCGCGAAGATCGACTGAAGACGCCTGCCGGTGCGAGGGCTAGACGCCCCAGACCACGTCGGCCTGGGCGGCCTCGCAGCGCCGCAGCATGTCCAGGAACGGTTTGGCGCGCTGGCGCAGCGTGATGCTGACCGTGGGTTCATGGCCCTCGGGCATCTCGGCGCCCTCGCTGCCCGCCGGCTTGTGGATCGCCTCCTCATGGGCAATCGCCCGGTCAAGCGCCTGGATGGCGCCAGGGATCTGCTGCGCCGTGATGATGCCCTTGGGGCCTGCGTCCTTGCCAATGATTTCAAGCACGCGCCGCCCGCTGGGCTCCAGCATGATGAGGTCGCCGTCCGCCTTGGATTTGAATTTGTAGATCATGGTCGAGTCCCGTAGATGTAGCCGCGATTGAAGGGGTAGTCCGATTGTGCGCCCCGCAACGCGCCCCCACTCGCGTTGGCGTCGCCTGAGGGCCGGCTGGCCAGCAACTGGTGCAACGCAATCCAGCCCTGTTCAAAGCACATGGCGCTGCCCGCGAGGTACAGCCGGTAGGCCCGCAGCACCTTGCCCGCGCCCGCGGCGTCGCCGGAGGCGGCCAGCACCTGGTGCGCCTCGCCCAGGCGCGCCTCCAGCGCATCGGACCAGGCCCACAGCGTGCGCGCGTAGTGCGGCCGCAGGTTCTCGGCATCGACCATCTCCAGCCCGGCATGCGCCATGTGGCGCAGCACCTGGCTGACGTGCAGCAACTCGCCACCGGGAAAGATGTATTTCTCGATGAAGTCCCCCATGCCCGCGCCGAGCTGGCCATTGGCCGTGCCACCGGCCGTGATGCCATGGTTCAGCACCAGCCCGCCGGGGCGCAGCAGGCGGCGGATCTTGCTGAAGTAGTGCCCCATCTGCGCCTCGCCCACATGCTCGAACATGCCGACCGAGGCGATCTTGTCAAAGGTCTGCGCCTCGTCCAGGTCGCGGTAGTCCATCAAGGCCATGCGCACGCGCCCCTGCAGGCCACGGGCCTCAATGAGTTTCTGAACATGCGCGTGCTGGTTGTGCGACAGCGTGATGCCCGTGGCATCCACGCCATAGTGCTCGGCCGCCCAGAGCAGCAGGCCGCCCCAGCCCGCGCCAATGTCCAGGAAGCGCTCGCCCGGTTGCAGCATCAGCTTGCGGCAGATGTGGTCGAGCTTGGCCTCCTGCGCCTGCGCCAGGTTCATGCCGGCGTCGCGGTAGTAGGCACAGGAATAGACCCGGCGCGGATCGAGCCAGAGCGCGTAAAAGTCGTCCGACACGTCGTAGTGAAAGCGGATCTGTTCTTCGTCGCGCTGGGGCGTGTGCACGGCCAGTGAACGGGCGCGGCGCAGCATCTGCCGCCACCAGCCACTGCCACCTTGCACCGGATTGCCAGGCAACAGGCGCGAAGCCACCTCCATCAGGTCGCGCATGCGGCCTTCGAGCTGGACGCGGCTTTCGACAAAGTCCTCGGCCAGCCGGCCGATCTGGCCCGCCGCCATGGTGGCCAGGCTGGACCAGTCGCTGAAGGACAGGGTGACCGCCGCGCCCGACGGGCCCACGCGCTGGCCTGCGGGGAGCTCGAGCGCCACTGGCACGGGCAGGCCCGCAAGCTGGGTCTCGACCTTGCGGATCAGGGCTTGCATGGCCGGATTTTTTTCCTCGGGCCGCCAGCCGTCAAGTCTGGTGCTGTAGGACGAATTCGCTTTGCATGGGGCGCCGACGGATTGACATTGTTTTGTTTAGGCTTAAACTATTTCTTCATGAATATCCTGTGTGTTGGCGGCGGCCCCGCCGGCCTGTATTTCGCGCTGCTGATGAAGCAGCGGCATCCGGCCTACCGCGTGGTGGTGGTGGAGCGCAACCGCCCTTTTGACACCTTTGGCTGGGGCGTGGTGCTGTCGGACCAGACGCTGGACAACCTGCGCCAGGCCGACGAGCCCAGCGCGCGGCTGATCGGCGACGCCTTCAACCACTGGGACGACATTGAGGTGTTCTTCAAGGGGCGCTCGGTGCGCTCCACGGGCCATGGTTTTTGCGGCATCGGGCGCAAGCACCTGCTCAACATCCTGCAGGACCGCTGCCTGGCGCTGGGCGTGGAGCTGGTGTTCGAGACCGACGTGACCGACGACCAGGCCCTGGCCGCCCAGTACCAGGCCGACCTGGTGATCGCCAGCGACGGGCTGAACAGCCGCATCCGCAACCGCTACGCCAGCGTCTACCAGCCCGATGTGGACCTGCGCCAGTGCCGCTTTGTCTGGCTGGGCACGCACAAGACCTTTGACGCCTTCACCTTCGCCTTCGAGCAGACCGAGCACGGCTGGTTCCAGGCGCATGCCTACAAGTTCAACGAGGACACCTCGACCTTCATCGTGGAGGCGCCCGAATCCGTCTGGAAGGCCCAGGGCCTGGACACCATGAGCCAGGAGGAGGCCATTGCGTTCTGCGAGCGCCTGTTTGCCCGCTACCTGGACGGCCACAAGCTGATCAGCAATGCCTCGCACCTGCGCGGCGCGGCCATCTGGATCCGCTTCCCGCGCGTGGTCTGCAAGACCTGGGTGCACCGGGAAACCATCAACGGCAAGAGCGTGCCCATCGTGCTGATGGGCGATGCGGCCCACACCGCGCACTTCTCGATCGGCAGCGGCACCAAGCTGGCGCTGGAAGACGCGATCGACCTGGCCGACGAGTTCAGCTCCGGCCACGACATCGACACCGTGCTGCAGGGCTACGAGGCCCGCCGCAGCGTGGAGGTGCTCAAGATCCAGAACGCGGCCCGCAACTCGACCGAGTGGTTCGAGAACGTGGAACGCTACAGCGGCATGCAGGTGGAGCAGTTCGCCTATTCGCTGCTCACGCGCTCGCAGCGCATCAGCCACGAGAACCTGCGCCTGCGCGACGCGCGCTGGCTCGAGGGCTACGAGGGCTGGCTGGCGGGCGGCAAGCCGGTGCTGCCCATGCTCACCCCGCTCAAGGTGCGCGGCATCGAGCTCAAGAACCGCATCGTGGTCTCGCCCATGGCCACCTACAGCGCCGTGGACGGCGTGCCCCAGGACTTCCACCTGGTGCACCTGGGTGCGCGCGCCCTCGGCGGCGCGGCGCTGGTGATGGTGGAAATGACCAGCCCCGACGCCGATGGCCGCATCACGCCGGGCTGCCCCGGCCTGTGGAACGACACCCAGCAGGCGGCCTTCACGCGCATCGTCGATTTCGTGCACGGCCAGAGCAGCGCGAAGATCGGCCTGCAGCTGGGCCACAGCGGCCCCAAGGGCTCCACCCAGCTGGGCTGGGAAACCACCGACGAACCGCTCGTGGCCCCGGGCGGCCGCGCCGACGCCGCGCCCAACTGGCCGCTGCTGGCCGCCAGTGCCGTGGCCTACGGCGAGCAGAACCAGGTGCCGCGGGCCATGACGCGTGACGACATGCTGCGGCTCAAGCAGGCCTTTGTGGACGCCACCCGGCGGGCCGCGGCCGCGGGCTTCGACTGGCTTGAGCTGCACTGCGCCCACGGCTACCTGCTGTCCAGCTTCATCACCCCGCTGACCAACCAGCGCACCGACGAGTTTGGCGGTTCCCTCGAGAACCGCTGCCGCTACCCGCTCGAGGTGTTCAGCGCCATGCGCGAGGCCTGGCCCGCGCACCTGCCCCTGAGCGTTCGCATCTCGGCCCACGACTGGGCCCCCGGCGGCCACACGGCCGACGACGCGGTGGCCGTGGCGCGCCTGTTCAAGGCCGCGGGCTGCGACATGATCGATGTGTCCTCGGGCCAGACCACGCGCGCCGCCCGGCCGGTTTATGGCCGCATGTACCAGACCCCGTTTGCCGACCGCATCCGCAACGAGGCCGGCATCCAGACCATTGCCGTGGGCGCCATCAGCGAGGCCGACCATGCCAACAGCATCATCGCCGCGGGCCGGGCCGACCTGTGCGCGATTGCCCGCCCGCACCTGGCCGACCCGGCGTGGACCCTGCACGAGGCCGCGCGTCTCGAAAGCCAGGCCGTGCAGTGGCCGCGCCAGTACCTGAGCGGCCGCGACCAGCTCTACCGCGAGATTTCAAGGCAAAAACAGCTTGGAGTCCAGGCGGGGCGGCCACCATCAGCTATTAAAAACATAGCAACCTCCGAGGAGAGCTGACCATGGATCTGGAAGCCCGCGCCCACAGCGAACACCCCGAAGCCCTGCGCCTGTGGCTGCGCCTGCTGACCTGCACCCAGCTGGTGGAAAAGCAGGTGCGCAGCCGGCTGCGCGAGCAGTTTGACACCACGCTGCCGCGCTTTGATCTGATGTCGCAGCTGGAGCGCGCGCCCGACGGCCTGAAGATGAACGAGCTGTCGCGCCGCATGATGGTGACCGGCGGCAACGTCACCGGCATCACCGACCAGCTGGTGGCCGAGGGCCTGGTCGAGCGCGTGGACGTGGCCGGCGACCGGCGCGCCTACCGCGTGCGCCTGACGGCCAAGGGCCGCAAGCTGTTCCACGACATGGCGCGCGAGCATGAGCAATGGATCGTCTCGGCGCTGGAAGCGCTGAGTGAACGCGAAGTGGCCACCCTGTACAAGCTGCTGGGCAAGGTCAAGGAACATACCCAAGCCCCCACGGAGCCCGCATGAAACACTACATTGGCGCCAGCAACCCCATGCGCGCGCAGTTCGACGCCCGGGCCGGCTACCAGGCCCGGCATTTCAGCTGGGCGTTTGACGCCGGCGTGGGCACCATCACGCTGAACCGGCCCGAGCGCAAGAACCCCCTGACCTTTGACTCCTACGCGGAGCTGCGCGACCTGTTCCACGCGCTGCGCTTTTCCACCGACGTGAAGGTAATCGTGGTCACCGGCGCTGGCGGCAACTTCTGCTCGGGCGGCGATGTGCACGAGATCATCGGCCCGCTCACCAAAATGAGCATGCCCGAGCTGCTCGAGTTCACGCGCATGACGGGCGACCTGGTCAAGACCATGCGCAACTGCCCGCAGCCGGTGATTGGCGCCATTGACGGCATCTGCGCGGGCGCGGGCGCGATGATGGCGCTGGCTTGCGACCTGCGCTACGGCACGCCGGCCACCAAGACCGCCTTCCTGTTCACCCGCGTCGGGCTGGCGGGCGCCGACATGGGCGCCTGTGCGCTGCTGCCCCGTGTGATTGGCCAGGGGCGGGCCTCGGAGCTGCTGTTCACCGGCCGCGCCATGACCGCGGCCGAGGGCCTGGCCTGGGGCTTCTTCAATGCCCTGCACGACGCCGCCGACCTGCTGCCCAAGGCCCAGGCCATGGCCCTGGAGCTGGCCCAGGGACCGACCTTTGCCCACGGCATGACCAAGACCATGCTGCAGCAGGAATGGGCCATGACCATCGAGCAGGCCATTGAAGCCGAGGCCCAGGCCCAGGCCATCTGCATGCAGACCCAGGACTTCACGCGGGCCTACGAGGCGTTTGCGGCCAAACAGAAGCCGGTCTTCGGAGGGGATTGAGCCATGCGCCCTTCCATCGCCCACCTGGGCCTGCCTTTTTTCGATGACGCCCACCGCGCCATGGCCCCGCAGCTGGTGGACTGGGCCCAGGCCCAGCAGGTGGACGAGCGCGATGACCGCGCGGCCTGCCGCGAATGGGTGCGCAAGCTGGGCGACGCCGGCTGGCTGCGCTACTGTGTGCCGGCGGCCTTTGGCGGCGCGCTGCAGCGGCTGGACTCGCGCGCGCTGGTGATCCTGCGCGAGACGCTGGCCTTCCATTCGCCGCTGGCGGACTTCGCATTGGCCATGCAGGGGCTGGGCAGCGGCGCCATCACGCTGGCGGGCAGCCCGGCGCAGCAGGCCCACTACCTGGGCGGCGTGGCCCGGGGCGAGCTGATCGCGGCCTTCGCGCTCAGCGAGCCCGATGCGGGCTCCGATGCGGGCGCTATGAAAATGGTAGCTGCCGGTGCCCAGCCAGCAAGGACTGGCGGCACATTTGACTCGTACCGGCTGGATGGCACCAAGACCTGGATCAGCAACGGCGGCATCGCCGACTTTTACTGCGTGTTTGCCAAGACCGATGTGCAGGCCGGCACCCGCGGCATCACGGCCTTTGTCGTTGACGCCGACACTCCCGGGCTGGACAGCAGCGAGCACATCGCGGTGATGGCCCCGCACCCGCTGGCCACGCTCCGGTTCACGGGTTGCGAAGTGCCGGGCAGCGCCCAGCTGGGCGCGCTGCATGGCGGCTTCAAGCTGGCCATGCAGACGCTGGACATCTTCCGCGCCTCGGTCGCGGGCGCGGCCCTGGGCTTTGCCCGGCGTGCGCTGGCCGAGGCCGTGGCCCACGCCAGGCAGCGCAAGATGTTTGGCCAGACGCTGGCCGACTTCCAGCTCACCCAGGCCAGGCTGGGCGAGATGGCGGCGCTGATCGACGCGGCCGCGCTGCTGACCTACCGCGCGGCCTGGCTGCGCGACGAGGGCGAAAAGCGCGGCGGCGTGCGCGTGACCGCCGAAGCCGCCATGGCCAAGATGACCGCGACCGAGAACGCCCAGCGCGTGATCGACATGGCGCTGCAGATGCACGGAGGCCTGGGCGTCAAGGTCGGCACCCGGGTCGAGAGCCTGTACCGCGACATCCGTTCGCTGCGCATCTATGAAGGTGCGACCGAGGTCCAGCAATTGATCATTGGCAAATCCGTCTTGCAGGAGTAAGCATGTCGGCCCACACAGACCCATTCGTCCACGATCGCCTGCCGCCGCGCGCGCAATGGCCCGAGCTGCGCTACGACCTGCCCGAACTGCAGTTGCCGGACCAGATCAACCTCGTGCAGGCGCTGCTTGACGATGCGCCGGCCAAGGGCTTTGCCGACCGGCCGATGCTGCGCTCGGCCCAGGTGGTCTTCACCTACGCCCAGGCACAGGAGCGGGTCAACCGCATCGCGCGGCTGCTGACCGAGGACTACGGACTCCAGCCGGGCAACCGCGTGCTGCTGCGTGGGGGCAACTCCGTGGGCCTGGCGCTGGCCTGGCTCGCGGTGGTCAAGGCCGGGCTGGTGGTGGTGGCGACCATGCCCCTGCTGCGCGCCCGCGAGCTGGGCGACATCATCGAGAAGGCGCAGCCCGTGCTGGCCATCTGCGATGCGCGGCTGCTGGACGAGCTGGAGCAGGCCCGCGCGGCCCACCCCTTGCTGAAGACGGTGCTTCACTACAACGCGCCGGACGATCCGCAGGATCTGGGCGCCTTGTGCGCGGGCAAAAGCGGCGAGTTCACGGCCTGCCCCACGTTGGCGGATGACATCGCGCTCATGGCCTTCACCTCGGGCACCACGGGCAAGCCCAAGGCCGCCCTGCATACCCACCGCGACGTCCTGGCCGCCTGCGAGGCCTGGCCCCGCCATGTGCTCAAGGCCACGCCGGACGACATCGTCATGGGTTCGCCTCCGCTGGCCTTCACGTTTGGCCTGGGCGGCCTGCTGGTGTTCCCGATGTGGGCGGGCGCCTCGGTGTATTTCCCCGACGTGCCCTACACGCCGGAGGCCATGGTGAAGCTGATCAACGAGACCGGCGCCACCATCTGCTACACCGCGCCCACTTTTTACCGGCAGATGGCGCCGTTCGCGCGCCAGCATGGCCTGCCCACGCTGCGCATCTGCGTGAGCGCGGGCGAGGGCCTGCCCGACGCCACACGCCAGCTCTGGAAGGAAGCCACCGGCATCGAGATGCTCGATGGCATTGGCGCCACCGAGATGTTCCACATCTTCATTTCATCGGCGGGCCAGGACGTGCGCCGTGGCGCCATCGGCAAGGTGGTGCCCGGCTACCAGGCCCGGGTGGTGGACGATGCCGGCCACGAGGTGCCGCGCGGCACCATCGGCAAGCTGGCCGTGATCGGCCCGACGGGCTGCAGGTACCTTGACGATGCGCGCCAGGCCAACTACGTGAGGGACGGCTGGAACTACCCCGGCGATGCCTTCCTTCAGGACGAGGACGGCTACTTCTTCTACCAGGCGCGGGCTGACGACATGATCATCACGGCCGGCTACAACGTGGGGGGGCCGGAAGTCGAGGACGCCTTGCTGCGCCACCCGGCCGTGGCCGAGTGCGGCGTGGTGGGTCTGCCCGACGAGGCCCGCGGCATGATCGTCAAGGCCTTCTGCGTGCTCAAGCCGGGGCATCTGGGCGACGCGGCCATGGTCAAGACGCTGCAGGACCATGTGAAGGCGACGATCGCGCCGTTCAAATACCCCCGGGAGATCGAGTTCGTCAACAGCCTGCCGCGCACCGAAACCGGCAAGCTCCAGAGATTCAGATTGAGGCAGGAATGAAATTATTGCAACCGCCCGGATGGGCAACACCCCGCGGCTACGCCAATGGCGTGGCCGCGCGCGGCACCCTGGTGTTCGTCGGCGGACAGATCGGCTGGAACGGCCAGCAGCAGTTCGAGTCGGACGACTTCATCGCCCAGACCGCCCAGGCCCTGGCCAACATTGCCGCGGTCCTCAAGGAGGCCGGCGCGGGGCCCGAGCACATGGTGCGCATGACCTGGTATGTGGTGGACCGCGTGGAGTACGTGCGGCGCCTCAAGGAACTGGGCGAAGCCTACCGCCAGGTCATGGGGCGCCATTTCCCCGCCATGACCTGCGTGGAGGTCAGCGGCCTGGTGGAAGACCGCGCGAAGGTGGAGATCGAGGTCACGGCCGTCGTCCCCGACTGAGACGGGGCAGGGGTGCCGCCCGCCAGGCCGTTGCCGTGCCCCCTGGGCGTCTGGCCCGGCGCTTCTTATTGCTTGCTGAGGTCCGCGCCGGTCCCGGAGGACGCGGTCGGGGTGTGGCAGTTGGCGGCCTCGATGGTGGCGCGGCGCAGGGCGTCTTCCGCCATCAGCACGTGGGTGGTGGCCTGGCGCCAGCCGGTTTGCTGCTCGGCATGCCCCGCCCGCACCAGGCGGACTTCACCGCAGGCGACGGAACGGGCATTGCAGACCAGTGTGGATTCACGCATCTTCAGTGCGTTCAATTGAGCCCAGAGGTCACCCCGAAGCTTGGTGCTGCGGGCCACCAGCGGCGTGTCGTAACCTGCCTTGACCGTTTTGTCGGCTTCCAGGGCCTGGACGATCTTCAGCGACTCTGCCAACGACTCCTCGATATATCCGGTGCGGTCATTCTCGTGGTACTGGGTCCACGCGGTGTCCAGCCAGCACTGGGCCTTGGCCAGCGGGTAATTGTTCTGCCCGACGCCCTGCTCGCTGAGACGGCGCAGGCGCAACTGGATCGCGTCCATGGTCTTGCGGTCAGCGGCGATGCGCAGGTCGGTCGTGCGCTGCGACTGCGGCAACAGCCCGGTTGACAGCGCGGCGGGGCCGGGCGCTTCGGACTGGACCATGGTTTGCGCACAACCCGTGAGGGCAAGCAGCACAGCGACAGTGATGAAACGGATGAACATTGCTCTGTAGGGGAATTTCTTAAGCCGATACAGAATATTACATAAGCTCCCGGTTTTGTAAAAAGATGTTACCTATTGGGGAGTAATTCGATCCGGTTTGTGTGGAGAAATACACAAACTCGGAGCTGGATCTGTGCTGGCTTATCGATTTTGACTTAAATATCAAATCAAATCAATAAGTTACAAGCTGATCTTTGAGTAATTTCTGAGTGCTACGAGTGGTTTCTTACGCACGGATGGCGTGATTGGATGTGACGCCCGACTCGTACAGGATGTTTCTGCCGGGCACGAACGCCCGGCAAACCGTCATCGGGAGTTACTTGGCAGGGGTGGCCCCAGGCGTCAGGGTCTTGTTGACGGAAGGGTCGTTCTTGCGGAACAGGTCTTCGTCGAACTTGTAGCGAACACCCAGCACCCAGCCACGGTTGGTGTAGTCGCTGCCGGTCAGGTCATCGTCGCGGAATCCCCGGAAGTTGTAGCCCAGGGTGACCCACAGGTTGTCCACCAGCACGTAGCCGGCCTCCACCCCGTAGGCGTACTGACGGGCACCGCCCTTGCCCACCAGCACCGTCGCCAGCACGCCAAGCGACCAGCGGTTGGTCACGTCATAGGTCACGCGCGTGCCGAACAGCTGCGCGTGGTAGCTGTCGTCAATGGTGCCCTGCAGCAGCTCATTGACCCGCTTGAGCGCATAGCGGCCCGAGACCCACCACACGCGCGTGGGGTGGTAGTTGGCACGCAGGCTGATGATGTCGGTGGTGCTGCGCAGGCCGGCCGACGGGTCGCTCTCGGACTTGCGCTCGTACAGGCCCAGTGCGTCGAACTTGTTGTTGTCCACGGGCCGGTAGGCGAAGCCCACCTGGGCCTGGTTCTGGCGCCGGTTGGCCCCACCCGCCTTGGGTTGGACCAGGTTGAGGTAGTCGCGCCCGATCAGGGTCCAGTTGCGGTCCAGCTTGCGCGCAACACCCAGCGTCATGAGGTAGTTGGTGTTGGTGCTGTCCTGGCGCCATTCAAACCGGGTGGAGCCTTTCCACAGCTCGCTGGCGGTGTACTCCAGGCCCACCCCGGCGGCTGAGGCGCCGCCACTGCTGGTGTTCAGCCGCTCGACGTTGGTCACCAGCCGCAATCCTTCGGACACCCGCCAGCCATTGCGCAGGCCCAGCGCCGACTGGACCTCGCGCCCCGCCGAGCTGTCGCGCAGCCGGTATTCGCTGTAGATGGACCCGTCCTTCATGTACTGGGTGTCAATGCCCAGGGCCAGGTTGCTGCCCTTGTCGCCCACGCCCAGGCCGTAGGCCCCGGTGTACTGCCGGCTCAGTTCGTAGCGGCCGTAGAGGCGGGTCCGCTCGGCGACCTGCCAGTCGGCGCCCACACGGTACAGCGTGGACGCATTGGTGCTGCCCAGTTCACGCTGCAGTTCGCCATTGACGGAGAGGCTGTCGGTCGCCTTCCAGGTGGCCCTGGCATACAGGGAGGAACTGTCCAGGCTGGTGGTGGGCCCGGTGGGCAGCAGGACGGAGTTGCAGGCGACCGGCTGGCCGGTGGCGGGATCAATCTGCTGGTTGCCCACCTGGTTGATGCCGTAGCCGACGTTGTAGCCCTGCGTGGTGCCGCTGCCCACGCCCAGGCAGTTGCTGCCGATCGAGGGCACGAGGGTGACCGAGCTCTGGGTGGCGTGGCGCGCGCCGGCTCCGATGCTCAGACGGTCGGTGAGCTTGAGGTCGGCGCCGACCGAAGCTGCATCGCTCTTGCTGGCGCTGATCCGGTCTTCGGAGTGCAGCACTTCGCCGTTCAGGCTGAGGCGGCTGTTGACCTGGTAGGTTCCCGAAACACCCAGCTCCGAGCGCCCCCCCGTGATGCCGCCCGAGCTGTTGTTGAACCCGTCCTGCGCATGCGCAGCGTAGGCCCGCGCGCGCAGGGTTTCATCGGAATGGCGGATCTCGACGCGCGCGGCGCTCCCCGACACGGGCCCGGTCACGCCGGCGAAATTGCTGCTGTTGTTGGTGGTGAAGTTGTTCGAGGTGGCGCCCACCACGCTCTGGGCATGCGCCACCTCGGCGATCACTTCGGTGCTCTTGCTGAGCTTCAGGTGCAGGTTGACGCCAGTCAGGGTGAACGGCGCATCCGGGTTGTTGTCCCGGGCGGCGGCCACCCCCACGGAAAGCTTGTCGCTGATCTTGAGCTGGACATCGCCACCAGCCACGGTGAAGGCCTTGCCGCCCTGGTCGACTTCGTAGGTGACGCGGATGGACACCGGGTTGAGCTGGTCATCGACGCTGGGCACGGGCGCGCGGAACAGGATCTGGCCATTGAAGGGCTCGAACTCGTAGTCCAGTGACCGGGTCAGCGTGGTGGCCTTGATGATGTTGGTGGTCTGGTTGCGGTCACGCACCAGGATCTCGATCTTCTCGCTGCCGGCCACCCCGTCGGAGCGGGACACGCCGTACGGGCCGGAGACCCCGCGAGCAGGGAATTCGTCGACGATCTGCGACAGCGACTGGCGCGCCACAAATGCGTTGGCGGTGACGACGCCTTCCTCATAGTGGGCCCGCAGGCCGGGCAGCGAGCGGCTGTACTGGCTCAGCGAGCGCGCGGGGTTCGGGTCGGCGGTGGTGTAGTCGCCATACAGGACGTAGCTGAGGTTCTTGTCCAGCCGGACGTAGAGCTTGCCCGAACTCTGCGCGTCGACTCCGCGGTAGCTGGAGTCACCATAGACCGGGTAGAACGCATTGGGGTCTATGTCCTGGAACAGGCGTTTGCGGGTGTCCTTCTCGGAGTCGTACGACAGGGTCAGCAGGTATTTGCCACTGACCTTGCCCTTGAGGTAGACCGCGGCGCGCGCACCCAGCCGGGTGGTCCCGCCGTTGAACTCCTTGGTGAAGTTGCGCAACTCATCGTCAAACCCGTCGTTCTCGCGCACCGGCACGATCTGGCGGGGGTCGAACTTGTCCGACCGCAGGTGGCTCTCGATCAGCCCGACCACGATCATTTCGCGCAGGTCGGGCACGTAGCGCACCACGACCTTCTCGCTGACGCCCTTGACCGAGATCTTCAGGTTGACCGAGTCAGGCTTGTAGGGCGCGATCAGCTTGAACTGGAGCACGCCGTCCTTGACGGTGTACTGGACACCCGGCTGGATGCGGTCGATGTCGCCCTTGTCGACCCCGGTTTCGGAGGTGCTGCGCCCGGGCAGCTGGACCCGCGCGCCGGCGTCCACTTCGATGGTGACGTCCACGTCCTCTCGCACCCGCTGGCCATCGCGGTCCACCAGGCGCACCAGCACGTCGGTGGCGGTGATGCCATCGGCCGCCAGGTTGTCACCCGCGACCTTGATGGCGATCTTGTCCACGGGCGAGGACAGGCGCTCGAGGAACGAGGTGAACGGCCGCGGCCCGATGGACTCCTGGCCGCCCGACTGGAACAGGCTGCGCGCTTCAGGGGTGTCGGCGCTCGTCGTGTTGGGCGCGGGCTGCGACTGGGCCGCGGCGAAGCCGTGCAACAGGGCCAATGCCGCTGCGGCCACGGGAGCGCGCCGCGCCATGGGCAGGCGTTGAAGGCTGTGGCGCTTCATCGTCTTCATTGGATCACCCCCTTCTGCACAGGGGCAGGCGTGGTCAGGGTCCCTGGCGACGAGCCGGGCGTCACGGGCGGCAGGAGCTTGTCGGCCTCAGGCAGGTTCACCCCCCCCTGAGCTCGGCGGGCCTTGACCTGTTCCAGCACCTCTGGGCTGCAGGAACCTTCGATGAAGTCAGCACGGTGCAGTTCGCCTCCCCTCATTTCCACGAAGATGCTGTCGCCCACCCCGGCATTGCGGTTGCTCGACGGCAGCAGGCGCGCGCCCCTGGGCAGCGTGGTCTTGTCCACCTTGATCACGTGGGTCTGGGGCTTGACGCCGCAGAGGCTGTACTTGCCTTCGTTATCGGTCACGATGAACGTGCCGTCCAGCATGACGAGGCGAACCCCCGGGATGCCAAGCTCACGCGAGCCGCCTTCGTTGTTCTGCGCGCTGTTGCCATCGCAGTCCACATAGACCTTGCCGACGATACAGCCTTCGTTGCTGAACACGCCACCCTGAACGTTGACCTTGAAGATCGCCGTGTTCGACCGGATGGGAGTGCCCAGGGCGCCGGGGAAGATGGCCGTGGCGCGGTTGACGCCATCGCCCTGCTGGGAGCCGACGCCCAGGCGGACGAAGTAGGTCAGCTCGTAGACCGTGCTCCCCGGAATGGTTCCGATGTCAAACACCAGTTGCCGTCCCACGCCGCCCGCGGGATCGGCCAACGCGGTACCGTTGAGGCGAGCCGTGCCCAGGATGTAGCGGAAGCCCGCCGGCAACAAGTCTTCCAGCGTGATCCGGGTCACCGGCAGGCCGATGGTGTTGCGCATGCGGATGGTGTATTGCACCGAGTCCCCGACCTCTGCAACGGTCTTGTTGCCGGTCTTGTTGACCAGGATGACGCCAGGCTCCACCTCCTTGACCGTCGAGGAAGCCGTGCCAATGTTGTTGGTGACCGTGGGGTCCGGCGTGGTGCTGGTCACGCTGGCGAGATTGGTGATCGTGCCGGTCGCCGTGTAGGCCGCCTGCACGGTCAGGGTCACCGTGGCCGTCGTCCCGATGCGCATGACACCGGCGGTCGCCACCAGCTTGTCGGGAGTCAACTCGAGGGTCAGGCTGCCGTTGGAGGCCACGGCGCCAATGAGCGTGAGGCCCGTGGGCATGACGTCGGTGACCGTCACATTGCCGGCGGAGCTTGGTCCATTGTTGAAGACGACCAGTGTGTAGGTCGCCGTGCCCGCCGCGCTGATGCTGGGGGAGCCAAATTTCAGGATGCCCATGTCGGCACCCAGAATGCCGGAGGTCGCTGATCCGGTGTTGTTGCTCGGCTGCAGGTCAGGCGTGGTGCTGGTCACGCCCGCCACGTTGGTCAAGGTTCCAATCACGGTATCGCCGACGTTGACGGTCAACGCGATGCTGGCCGCACCCACCGGCATGTTGCCTGCGAGGGCGGTCAGGCCGGCCGTGGTCGTCACCAGCGTGAAGCTTCCGGATACCACCGAGGCGGATACGAGGGTCAGACCCGCGGGCAGCACGTCAGTGACGGTCACATTCGAAGCAGTGCTCGGCCCGGCATTGCTGATGTTGAGTACGTAGCTCGCGGTGGCGCCCGCAGCCATGGTGGCGGAACCCTGCTTGGAAATCGACAGATCGGTCCCGGGGATGAAGGTTGAGGCCGACGAGGAGTTGTTCGTGGCGTCGGTCTCCGTGGTGGAGGTGGCGACACTCGCGACGTTGGTCACGGTCGTGCCCGCTGCGCTGGGCTCGGCACGCACGATCAGCGTGACGGTGGAGACGCCTACCGCCAGACCCGGCGTAGTCGCCGCAAGTCCGGTGGGGGTCACGCTCAGGGTGAGGGCATTGACCGGTTCCACGGTGGCGCTCAGCAGTGTCAGCCCCGCCGGCATCACATCGGTCACGTTGGCGTTGGCAGCCACGGTCGGTCCGCTGTTGGTGACTCTCAACGTGTAGGTTCCCGTACCGCCAGCGGGGATGACCGCCGGTCCCGTCTTGACAATGGCCAGGTCAATCCCACCACCACCGCCGCCACCTGCCGTGGCATCGAGCGGGATGTTGTTGTTGAACACTTCACCGAGGTAACCGACGCCAAAGGCAAACGACGCCGTCATCACATATTGCGTACCTGCCGCGCCGACCGCAGCACTTCCGGTGACCCCCACCGGAGGTGTCCCGGGCGCGCCGTAGCCAGGCTGCATGTTGGTTGCTGCATTGGGAACGACGTAGGGCGAAGTCGGCACATTCGCGATGACGTTGGGCAATGCCACCCCGCCCAGCACCGCCGGCGTTGTCACGTAACCCGCGGGCGCGGTGACCACATTCAATGTGTAGACCCCCGCAGGCGGATTGTTGATGAAGATGAACTGGTACAGGCCATTCACATCGGAAGTGGACTCGTTGTTGGGTTGAGCGCCATTCAAATCGAGCAAATGCGTCGCCGGGTTGAAGCCAACCGGTCCATTCAGGCGAACTGTCGCACCGGCCACCGGCAGGCGGGTCACCGAGTCATACACCTGACCCCGCGGATCCAGCGGCAGATTCTGATCCACGGTGTTGTCACCGGCATACAGCGTGATGCCCGTGATGGCCTGCCCGATAGCCTCACCCGTGGCGGATGTCGTTGTCGCCGTGACGCCGGTGGAGGGTTGTCCTCCGGTGGTCGTTCCCGCCTGGTTGTAGGGCGTGGTGTTGATGGCATTGCAGGTCGCGGCAGCGCCCACGGTCATGCAGTTGTAGAACTCGACGCGATATCCCACGCCCGGGAGCATTCCCTTGATTTCGTAGCGCCCATCGGCTCCGGTCATGGCCGTCCCAACCACCACCGAACCTGCGTTGTAAAGCCTTACCAGCAGATTGGGCAAGAGTACTTCGCCGGCCTGATAGACGCGGTCGCGGTTGGAATCTATCCACGCAAGGCCCCGCAACGTCGCACCGACTGTCGCGACCAGGGTCGTCGTGTTGTTGGGCAAATTGATATCCGGTGCAGTGGTGGCGGTCACGATGGCCGAGAAGGTCTGGGCAGTGGTCGTCAGCAACGGCACGCTATAGGTGGTGCTGAAACTCACGGTTTGCCCCGCCGACAGCGCGGTGGCGATGGTGAAGCCGACCGTGGCGCCGTTGGGCAGCGACACCGTCAACGTGCCGGTCGAAGCCATACCGCTCACATTGGCCACTGTCACAATGACGGTGTTCGTCCCGGCAGTCAGCGGGTTGGGACTGACCGCCAGCGACACCGACAAATCGGGCGGCGCAGTACCCACGAAGGTCACACCGGTTGTCACGTTGTTTGCCGTGTTGGTTTCCGTCGTGCTGGTGGCAATGCTGGCGGTGGCACTGACATTGCCCGCCGCAGGGACGGCATAAGTAAACGTGAAGCTCGCACTGGTGCCGGCAGGCAGGTTGGCAATGGGGAAGGTCGCCGTCACGCTGCCAGCTGCGATGGTTCCACCCGTGACAGCGGTCAATGTCCCGCCGGACAGGATGACCGTACGGGTCACGTTATCCGCCTGCGTGTTGCCGGTATTGTGGAACACCACCGTGCCAGCCACCACGGAGTTCGGGCTGGCGGACGCCGGAAGGCTGATGGTCACGCTCACATCGGCTTGCGACGAACCAACAACGGCGGTCGCTGTGTTGTTGGCCGTGTTGGTGTCCGGCAAGGTTCCGCTGATCGTGCTCGTGGCCTGAACCGCCGTAATGGCCGGTGGCGCAGTTACCTGCAGGCTCAAGGTCAGCGTTTGACCCGCAGGCATGATCGCCGGAATCCCTGCGAGGGTGACGACACCTGTGGCGGAACTGTAGGCCGCAGTAACGGTGCCGCTGGCAGTTACGGTGACCGAGGTCAGGCCCGGTGTCAATTGGAGCGTTGCGGTCACACCGGTAGCTGTCACCGCTCCCGCATTGCTATAGGTCACGGTCCCGGTGGAGGTTCCACCAGAGGTCCCGCTGGCCAGCTGCACCGTCGTCACCATGTCGACATTGGGCGAGCCGCCGCTGACGCATGCCGGCGTAGCCAGGGGATACGACACGCTGGTGGTGATGGTGGGATTCACGGAAACGATCAGTGTCACCGTGGGCCGCAGCCCGTTGTTGGCGTCATAAAGCCATGTTGTCCCGTCAAAGGTCCAGCCCGGCCATGCGACACCTCGGCCACCGCCATCCACGGCAGCCTCCGGCCAGAGCAATCCGGGGGCTACAGTCGACAGAGGCTGGCTGCCGTAGGCATACGTGGGCGTGCCGGTGGCGCCAACAGGCTTGACAAAAGTGATCGTGGCCACCGTGTCGGTGAAGTTCACGGTCGAGATGTTGTACTGCAGGTACGGCACATCATTGACGCAGACAGCCGTGAGCGTGTTGAACTGCAGGGATCTGACCGGCGAACTGACCACCGTGGCCGTGTTGTTCGCGGTGTTGGATTCCGGCGTTGTCGACGAGATGGTGCTGGTGACAGTCAGGCCGGTCGTGATGTTGGGCGCGGTAAAGGTTACCGTGAACTGATTGGTGGCCCCCGCCGCCATGGTAGCCAGCACCGGCCAGGTCAGGACGGTATTTCCGCCCGACACAACGGCAGTGGCGGACCCGATGCTTGTGAGGGTCGGCGTACCCGGAATGATGACTGTTTGTGTGACATTGCTCGCCGGGCTCGCGCCGACGTTGGCGTACGTCACCGTCAGCGTCGTTGTATCGCCAGCGCTGACGACACTGCTGATGGTGATGCTGGTGCTGACATCCGCCAGGCT